>CAWGWW010000018.1:0-37573 GCA_963826415.1 uncultured Actinomycetota bacterium
ATTTCAGCGTGAACAAGCGACGGGTCAGCGGCGTCTGGTCGCACGTTCCTTGGCCAGCTCGGCCTTGTAGGCGTGGGCGTCGACCTGGATGGTGTGCCGCTTGGAGGCGACGTAGCGACGGCGCAGCCCCGCGTCGTACGACGCGATCTGGGCCCGCATCTCCGGCACCGGCGGGAGTGAGACCTCGCCGGTGACCAGGTCGGCGACCCAGTGCGCCTGCGCCTCGGCGATCGGCATCACGGCGCCCAGCGGCTGGACCAGGCCGACGAAGTAGAGCCCCGGGTGCTCCGGGCTGACCACCCGGCGGTAGAGGTCGACGTGGTTGTCCTCGGCCCGGACCACGGTGTCGTCGAGGAACGGGAAGGACACCTTGTAGCCGGTGGCGTAGACCACCACGTCGACCTCGGCGGCGGACCCGTCCACGAAGAAGACCTTCGGCCCCTCGAACCGGTCGATGTTCGGCCGCACGGTGATGTCGCCGTGACCGAGCCTGGTCAGCAGGTCGTCGCTGATCGTCGGGTGGGCCTCGAGGATCTCGTGGTCGGGCTCGGGCAGCCCGTAGTCGGTCATCTTGCCGACCGCCATCCGGAGCATCGTCTTCAGGCCGAGCTTCTGGAGCCGGAACGGCCCGCGCGCCAGCGGGGAGTCGGTGAGGTGGTCGGTGGGCTTGCCGAACAGGTACTTGGGCAGCACGTGGGCGCCGCGCCGCATCGCGAGGTGCGTCTCACGGGCGCACCGGGACGCCTCGACGGCGATGTCCGTGGCGGAGTTGCCGATCCCGAGCACCACGACCCGCTTGTCCTCGAACACGTCCGGAGTCCGGTAGTAGTGCGCATGCAGCTGGGTCCCGGGGAAGCTCTCGCTCCCGGGGAAGCCCGGCTCCGGCCAGCGTGGGTCCCAGTGGTGCCCGTTCGCGACGATCACGTGCTCGTAGTGCCGGGTCTCGGCCTCCCGCGCGTTCTCCAGCGAGCGGGTGGTGACGTCGTAGCCACTCCCCGCGGAGGCCGCCGCGACCTTCACGACCTCGGTGCGGAAGGTGATCTGTTCACGCAACCCGAAGTGGTCGACGAAGTCGTCGAAGTAGTCGGCGATCTGCCAGTGGCTCGGGTAGTCGGGCAACGAGTCGGGCATCGGGTACGCGGCGTACTGCATCGCCTGGCGGGAGGTGTTGATGTGCAGTGAGCGGTACGCCGAGCTGACCCCGTTGTCGTTCTCGTAGCGCCAGTTGCCACCGACCGTGGAGCCCATCTCGAAACAGTCGAAGGGCAGGCCTCGCGCAGCCAGCACCTGGACCGCTGTGATCCCGGACGATCCGGCGCCGATGACGCAGGTCCGTCCACCCTGAACGCCGGTCACCGGTGCTGCCACGGCCCCGCGTCGTCGGCGCCTGGAATGGGGAGATGCACGACCCGTCCGCTCATGTCAGGCGACACTACGCGAGACTCGCGGCATGTCGCAGACGATCCTGATTACCGGCGCCTCCTCCGGGCTGGGCGCCGAGATGGCCCGCCAGTTCGCCGCCCTCGGGCACGATCTGGCGCTGTGCGCGCGCCGGCTGGACCGGCTCGAGGAGCTCCGGGGCTCGATCCTCGCCGAGCACCCCGACCGGCGGGTCGAGGTGCGCGCCCTGGACGTGAACGACGACGAGCAGGTCTTCGAGGTCTTCCGCGGTTTCCGGGACGACGTCGCCCGGGACGGGCGCACCATCGACCGGGTGATCGTCAACGCAGGCCTCGGCAAGGGCGCCCCGATCGGGACCGGTGGGCACGCCGCCAACCGGCAGACCGCGATGACCAACTTCGTCGCGGCGCTCACGCAGGCCGAGGCCGCGATGGAGATCTTCCGCGCCCAGAACTCCGGCCACTTCGTGATGATCTCGTCGATGTCGGCGATGCGCGGGCTGCCGAAGTCGCTCACCACGTACGCCGCCACCAAGGCCGGCGTCGCGCACCTGGCCGAGGGCCTGCGTACCGAGCTCTACGGCACGCCGATCAAGGTGACCGTGCTCTACCCCGGCTACATCGCCTCGGAGATGAACGACCAGGTCGCCTCCGGGCAGCCGCTGATGGCGTCCACCGAGAAGGGCGTCCGCGCCATGGTCTCGGCCATCGAGAAGGAGAAGGCCTCTGCCTGCGTCCCGGCGCTGCCGTGGGCGCCGCTGTCGGTGGTGATGCGGCACGCGCCGCTGCCGGTGCTCAGGCGCATGATCTGACGTCCGGCCCCGCGCAGGCACCGCTGTCCAGCCGCCGCCCGCGACGACGGCCCGGTCACCGGTAGGTGAGCGTCCCGGTGTCGAGATGCGCGTGCTCGTTGAAGGTGAGCAACCGGGCACCGGTCGCGCCGACGACGAGGCGGGTGACCGAGGTGTTGACCAGCACGGTGTTGAAGCGGCTCCACAGCCGGGCGGTGGTCGAGGCGTCGCCGTCCGGGTCGACCAGCGCCGCGCAGGCGACGGCGATCGGGCCGCCCGAGCTCACCACGAGGGCGGTGCCACCGGGTCCGGCGGCAGCGCAGACACGGTCCAGGGACGACCGCACCCGTCCCACGAAGTCGCCGTAGGGCTCCGGGTACTCGTCGTCGTGCTCACCGGACATCCAGCGCGTCGTCGCCTGCTCGAAGGCCTGCTGGAAGCCACGGCGGTCCAGGCGCTCGATCGGCGGCAGCCCGGGATGGGCCGCGACCACCCCGAGGTGGTCGAACTCGTCCCACCCGGCGTCGACCTCGACGTCCATCAGTCCGGGATCCTGGGGGCCGGCCGACCACTCCCCCACCGAGATCATCGCCTCGGCCGTCTCCCGGTGCCGGCGCATCCCGCCCCGGACCAGCAGGTCGGGGCTCACGCCGCGCGCGGCGAGCCGGGCGCCGAGCAGTCGGCTCTGCTCCCAGCCGGTCGGCGAGAGCACGTCGTAGTCGTCCGCACCGAACGACGCCTGGCCGTGCCGGACCAGCAGCACGACCCCCATCAGCCGGCCCGCGAGGTCGGCGGGACCAGGGAGCGGCACCGCGTCTCGAGGTAGCCGACCGCCGGGCCGAACACGGCGTACGCCTCGTTGGTGGTCTGCCCGTGGAAGTAGCGGTACCAGATCTGCTGGGCGATGACCGCCAGCCGGAAGAGGCCGAAGACCTCGTAGAAGCGCCACTGCTCCGGTGTGACCTCGAGGCCCGTCCGCTCGGTGTACGCCGCCACCACCTGGTCGCGCGTCCACATCCCCGGCGCGGTCGTCGGCTGGCGCCGGAACAGCTGGAAGAACTCGTCGTCGCCCTCCTCGACCCAGTAGGCGAGCGCGCCACCCAGGTCCATCAACGGGTCGCCGACCGTGGCCATCTCCCAGTCGAGGACGCCGACGATGCGCAGCCGGTCGTCGGGGGCGAGGACCAGGTTGTCCAGCCGGAAGTCGTTGTGGATCAGGCACTGGCCCACGTCCGCCGGCTGGTGCGCCACCAGCCACTCCACGATGTCGGACCAGTCGCCGGTGTCGTCGGTGCGCGCCCGGTCGAAGCGGCCGGTCCAGCCCGAGACCTGGCGGGCGACGTACCCGTCCCCGCGGCCGAGCCCGGCCAGCGCCGGGTCCGCGTCGACGTCCACTCCGTGCAGCGAGACCAGGACGTCGAGCGCGTTGCGGCAGAGCTCCCCGGCCTCCTCGACGCTCAGCGGCCACGGCAGGTCCCGGCGCAGGATGGTCCCGTCGACCTTCTCCATCACGTAGAAGTCCGACCCGATCACCGACTCGTCCTGGCAGAAGCCGACCATCGCCGGCACGTAGGGGAAGACCGGTGCGAGAGCGGACTGGATCCGGTGCTCGCGGCCCATGTCGTGGGCGCCGGCCGCCTTCGCTCCGGCCGGCGGACGGCGCAGGATCAGGTCGCGCCCGGGGTAGCGCAGCAGGTAGGTCAGGTTCGAGGCACCGCCGGGGTACTGGCGCACCTCGGGCACCCCCGCCAGGTCCTCGGTGAAGCGCTGGGCATGGGTCCGCAGCCACGCCGCCACCGCGGCGACGTCGAAGGCGTCCTCGTCCCGCACCGGCTTGGCCGGGTTCCCCTCGTCCGCCATCACATCCTCCCGTCGAGCTTCGCCGCCTGCGCGCGCATCAGGACGTCGTAGGAGACCCGGTCGGTCTGCTTGAGCGCCCACGCCGCACGGGCCGCCTCGTCGGGCAGGATCAGGTCCTCGCCGCGGTCGAGGGCCGCCAGCACCTCGGCCGCGATCTCGTCGGCGCTGACCGGGGAGCTTTCCACCAGCTGGGCCAGGAGCGCCCCGACCGCGGCGTCCTCACCGCGCAGCGACTCCATCAGGTTGGTCCGGAAGTACGACGGGCAGACCACGCTGGCGCGCACCCCGTGGACGGCGAGCTCGTGGCCGGTGGTCTCGGTCAGGGCGACGACCGCGGCCTTCACCGCGTTGTACGACGCCATGCCGGCCGGATGGACGAGACCCGCCAGCGAGGCCACGTTGACGATGTGACCGGCCCGCTGGCGCTTGAAGACCGGGACGAACGTGCGGGTGCCGCGGACCGCGCCGAACAGGTTGACCCGGGTGATCCACTCCCACTCGTCCAGGGTCGCCACGTCGAGGCGCCCGCCCCCGGCGACGCCCGCATTGTTCACGAGCAGGTCCAGGCCGCCCCAGCGCTCCTCGACCCGTTCCCGTGCCGCCGCCCAGTCCTGGTCGGAGGTGATGTCCAGCCGCAACTGCTCGGCCGGGTCAGAGTCCGGCGCGTAGGTCAGGTCGGTCCGCAGCACCTCGTCGCCGCGTGCCTCGAAGGCCGCCGAGAGTGCCGCGCCCAGGCCGGAGGCGGCCCCCGTGACGAGCACCCTCACCGGCGGGTGCCGTACTTGGCGAGCTCCAGCCGGGCCACCACGCCCCGGTGCACCTCGTCGGGGCCGTCCGCCAGGCGCAGCGAGCGCGCCGAGGTCCAGGCCGCAGACAGCGGGAGGTCGTCGGAGAGACCGGCGCCGCCGTGCAGCTGCATCGCCATGTCGATCACCTGCTGGGCCATGTTCGGGACCGCGACCTTGATCTGCGAGACCTCGGACAGCGCGTTCAGCGGGCCGCCCACGTCCAGCTTCCAGGCGGCGTTGAGCACCAGCAGCCGGGCCATGTCGATCGCGATGCGCGCGTCGGCGATCCGCTCCCGGTTGCCGCCGAGCGAGGCCAGCGGCTTGCCGAACGCCGAGCGCTCGAGCCCCCGGGTGCAGGCGTGCTCGAGGGCCATCTCCGCGAGGCCGATCAGCCGCATGCAGTGGTGCACCCGTCCCGGACCGAGTCGCCCCTGGGCGATCGCGAACGCCTCGCCGGGCCCGCTCAGCACGTTGGTCAGCGGCACCCGGACGTCGGTGAACGAGACCTCGCCGTGGCCCAGCGGCTCGTCGTAGATCCCCATCGTGCTGAGCATCCGCTCGACCGTGACCCCGGGGGTGTCGCGCGGCACCAGCACCATCGAGTGCCGATGGTGGCGGTCGGCGTCCGGATCGGTGAGCCCCATGAAGACGAGGATCCTGCAGTCCGGGTTGCCGACCCCGGTCGACCACCACTTGCGCCCGTTGATCACGATCTCGTCGCCGTCCACGACGGCGGTCGCCGCCATGTTCGTGGCGTCCGACGAGGCCACGTCCGGCTCGGTCATCGTGAACGCCGACCGGATCCTCCCGTCGAGCAGCGGCTCGAGCCAACGCTCTCGCTGCTCCGCGGTGCCGTAGCGCAGCAGCACCTCCATGTTCCCGGTGTCGGGGGCGTTGCAGTTGAAGACCAGCGGCGCGATCGCCGAGCGGCCGGTCAGCTCCGCGATCGGGGCGTAGTCGACGTTCGTCAGCCCCTCGCCGCCGTCGGTGCCGAACCGCGCGGCGTACTCCCCGGCGTGCTCGCGCGGGAGGAAGAGGTTCCAGAGTCCCTGCGCGCGGGCCTTGGCCTTGAGCTCGTCGAGCACCGGCAGCGGCTGCCACGGGTCCCCGGTCCGGCGCAGCTCCGCCAGATCCCGGTGGTACGCCGGCTCGACCGGGACGATCTCCTCGGCCATGAAGCGGGCCACCCGGTCCGTGAGGTCTGCGGCCCGGGGCGACGGAGAGAAGTCCATGTCGCGCACGATAGTGCCAGGATCAGCGCGACCTCCCGCCACGTCGTCCCAGGAGTGCAGTGGCCCGTCCGGGGTGGCCCGAACACACCATGGACGGCCCGGCCCGGCGGTCCTAGCGTCGAAGGTTGGACACCGGCCGCCTCACCCCCGAGGCGGTCCGCACACCAGGAGGTCAATGCCGTGTTCATCCAGATCATTCAAGGCAGGTCGACCAAGCACGACGAGATCCGGGCCATGGCCGAGCAGTGGCACGAGGAGCACGGGCCGGACGCCCCCGGCTTCCTCGGGGGCACGTTCGGCTTCACCGACGACGACCGCTTCCTCGGCATCGTCAGGTTCGAGTCCCGCGAGGCCGCGATGAAGAACTCCAACCGTCCCGAGCAGGCAGCCTGGGCCGAGCGGATGACCGCGCTGATGGACGGGCCCGTCGAGTACCACGACTGCGACGACGTGACGATGTTTCTCGGCGGCGGCTCCGACGAGGCCGGCTTCGTTCAGGTGATCCGCGGCAAGGTGACCGACAAGGACCGGCTGAAGTCGATGATGAGCGACACCACGAGGCTGCACGAGATCCGCCCGGAGATCCTCGGCGGGACGCTCGCGATCGAGGCGGACGGCACCTTCGTCGAGACCGTGGCGTTCACCGACGAGGAGAGTGCCCGCGCGGGCGAGCGCAAGGAGATGCCGGCCGAGTTCAACGAGCTCAATGCCCTCATCCGGGACGAGGAGTACCTCGACCTGCACCACCCGTGGTTCGCCTCTGCCCCCTGAACCGCGGGGGACACCAGGACTCGCGATCCTCAGGAAGCGACGGCGACCACGACCCGGGCCCGGGAGATCGGGTCCAGCCAGCGCCGCCGCGTCCGCAGCAGCCGCACCGACGACCAGGCCAGGAAGGGAACGGCCAGCACGACGGCGACCTGCCAGTCCGGAACTCGCGCGAGTCCGGAGAAGACCAGACCGGTCATCGTGGTGCTCAGCGCGAGCCGGCTGGAGTAGCCGACCATGGCCAGCGGCGGTGCCGGGGTGGCCCGCGCCCAGCGCAGGTCGACGGCCCGGGGCCGACGATCCGACCAGCGCATCGCAGCCGCCACCACCTGCACCGTCACGACCACCCAGACGGCCAGCAGCGCGGCGAGCTCGGAGGCGGTCGGCGGGCCGGCGCCCAGCGCGGCCAGGCCGAGGGTGACCGCCGAGGCGACGAGCAGGAACTCGGCGAGCACGATCGTGCGGGCCGTGAAGACCGACGACGGGTCGACCGGCAGGCTCTCGCGCCACAGCCCGCCCCGCCCGTCGAGGCACCACACATTGACGCCGAAGAGCAGGGCGGCACCCGAGGCGACCAGACCCGGGAGCACCGTCATGGTGTACCAGGGCAGTTGACCGCCGAGCGCGATCACCCCGGGAGCGATCGCCAGGACCGCGAGTCCGCGACGCATCGGCACGGCCCGCCAGATCGACGCCCGGTCGGTGCGGACCAGCGCCGACACCACGGAGCGGGAGTTGGGACGGGCCGGGTGGACGTCGCTCTCGACGCGCAGCTCGTCGCGCGGCGTACGTCGTGCCGCCAGGTGGGCCGGGACCGCGCCGACGGCCACCGCCAGCACGAGCAGGGCGACCTCGACGCCGAGCGTGGCGAGCCATCGCCAGCCGAAGCCGTCGAGGAGCCCGGCCACGATCCAGATGGTCGGCAGCCGGTCGAGCCAGCCGGCGAGCTGCCCCGAGGCCTGCACGACGATGCCGACCACGGCCAGCAGCAGGAGCGCGATCCGCACCACGACGACGCCGTACGGCCGGCGCCGGACGGCCTCGAGGGACCAGGCCACGAACTGGGCGCCGGCGGTCGCGGTCGCGAGCCAGACCAGCATGCCCAGCTGGGCGGCGACCAGTCCGTGCGGGCCGACCACGTAGGCCATGGTGCCGAGCAGCACCCAGCCCTGCAGCAGCCAGGCGATGTTGAGCGGTGCGAGCAGGAGGGCACCGAGGTGGTCGGTGGTCGGACTGATCGGGTAGGCCACGGCGTTCTCGCGCGCCAGCAGCTCGCGACCGCCGCCCGAGGCGACGGCCGAGACCGCGGCCAGGGCCAGGAAGGCGGCGAACCCGGTGGGCAGCAGCAGCAGGGCGTCCTGGGCGCTCATGCTGCTGGTCGCCCCGGGCAGGAAGGCAGGAACGATGCTGGAGGCCAGGGTCAGGACCAGGAAGGTGGCCGCCACTGCGGCGGTTGCCCGCCGGCGGCTCGCACTCGCCGTACGGAAGCGGAGCAGGTGACCGACGTCCTCGACGGCTCGTCGGGTCCGGCCGAGGAAGCTAGTCGAGGAGGCCGCGGTAGGCACGGGCCCCCTCCTCCCCGGCCATCTCGACGGCGGCGACGGTCGCGACCCGCGACCCTCCGCGCAGCACGCTGACGGTGGAGCAGGCCTCGATCGCCAGCTCGCGCAGGTGGGTGGAGACCAGTACGCAGGCACCCCTGGCCCGGGCATCCGCGATCACCTCGAGGGTGGCCTCGACACCGATCGGGTCGACGCCGTCGAACGGCTCGTCCAGCAGCAGCACGCGGGGCTCGTGCAGCGCGGCGAGCACCACCGAGAGCCGGCGGCCCATGCCGTGCGAGAAGCCACCGGTCACCCGGTGCGAGACGTCGCCGAGCTCGAACCTCTCGAGCAGCTCGCGGGCCCGGGCCTCCCAGTCGGACATCCGCCGGAGGCGGGCGGCGAGCTGGAGGTGCTCCCAGGCGGTCGCCCGCGGGACCAGTCCGCCGACGTCCGGGCAGTAGCCGACGGACTGCTTGGCCGCCAGCGTCTCGTTCCACACGTCGTGCCCGTCCACGATCACGCAACCCTGACTCGGCGGCACCACCCCCGCGATCACGCGCATGGTGGTCGACTTGCCGGCGCCGTTGCGGCCGAGCAGCCCGGTGGCCTGGCCGGCAAACGCCTGCAGGTCGATGCCGGCCACGGCCTCGACCTCGCCGAAGCGGACGTGGAGTCCGCGCACGTCGACGACAGGCGGGCTCACGGGGGGATCGATCACCGGGACAGTCTCCCCCCTCCATCGCCGACACGGCGCAGTTTTGCCGGTTTCGCGCTCAAACCGTGCCACGGGCCGGTCGATCAGGCGGGAAACGAGCCCCCGGTCCCGGCCAGCTCCCGCAGGTACGCCGTCGGCCGGAAGCGGTCGCCGTACGCCGCAGCAAGCTGGTCCGCCCGGGCCACGAACGCCGCGAGCCCGATCTCGTCGTCGGCACCCTCGTAGCCGGTCATGAACTGGGCGGCGCCGCCGGTCATCGGCGGGAAGCCGATCCCCATGATCGAGCCGATGTTGGCGGCAGCGGCCGAGGTCAGCACCCCTTCCTCGAAGCACCTGGCGGTCTCGAGCGCCTCGGCGAACAGCAGCCGGTCCTTCAGGTCCTGGAACGGGATCTGCGTCTCGGCCACCGGGAACGCCTCACCCAGCCCACTCCAGAGTCCCTGGCGCTTCCCGGCCTCGTCGTAGTCGAAGAAGCCAGCGCCGGCGAGCCGCGACGGCCTTCCGAGCTCGATCATCCGCTGCACGACGCGGGTCCCCGGGTGCGCGTCGTACGGCGTCCCGGCGTGCTCGGCGGCGTCCTCGGCGGCCTTGCTGATCTTGGCCATCAGCTCCATGTTCAGCTCGTCGGTGAGCTGGAGCACGCCGACCGGGTAGCCGGCCTGGGTGGTGGCCCGCTCGAGCGAGATCGGGTGCACTCCCTCGGCCAGCATGGCCAGCCCCTCGTTGATCATCGTGCCGATCACGCGCGAGGTGTAGAAGCCGCGGCCGTCGTTCACGACGATCGGGGTCTTGCGGATCTGCTGGACCACGTCGTAGGCCTTGGCCAGTGCCTCGTCCGAGGTCTGCTCCCCGCGGATGATCTCGACCAGCGGCATCTTGTCGACCGGCGAGAAGAAGTGCAGGCCGATGAAGTCGCCCGGCCGGTCCACGCCGGTGGCGAGCTCGCTGATCGGCAGGGTGGAGGTGTTCGAGCACAGCAGGGCGTCCGGGTTCACGAATTCCGCGACCTCCGCGAAGACCTTCGCCTTGAGCGTCGGGTCCTCGAAGACCGCCTCGATCACCAGGTCGCAGCCGGTCAGGGCGGCGGGGTCCGCGGTCGCCGTGATCCGACCGAGCAGCTCGGCCTTCTTCTCGTCGGTGGACCGACCCTTGGCGATGGCCTTGTCGAGCAGCTTCGCCGAGTAGGCCTTGCCCTTCTCGGCGCCCTCGGTGGAGACGTCCTTCAGCACGACCTCCATGCCGGCCCGGGCGCAGGAGTAGGCGATCCCGGCGCCCATCATCCCGGCGCCGAGGACGCCGACCTTGACGGCCCGGAAGGGCGCGAAGCCCGCGGGGCGCAGCGAGCCCGAGCTGATCGCCTGCAGGTCGAAGAAGAACGCCTGGATCATGTTCTTCGAGCCCTGGTTGACGATCAGGTGCGTCAGGTAGCGCGACTCGATGCGCGAGGCCGTGTCGAAGTCGACCTGCGCGCCCTCGACGGCGGCGGACATGAGCGCCCGCGCTGCCGGGTAGACCGCTCCCTTGGTCTGCTGGCGCAGCAGCGCCGGGAACGCCGGCAGGAACGCCGCCAGCTTCGGGTTGCTGGGGGTGCCGCCGGGCATCCGGTAGCCGGGCTGGTCCCACGGGTTGAGCGCGGCCTCGGGGTTGGCCTTGATCCACGCCTTCGCCGCCGGCACCAGCTCCTCGCGAGTCGCGACGAGCTCGTCGACGAGGCCCTTCTCCAGCGCGGCGGCCGGCGTGAACCGGGTGCCGGGCAGCAGCACGTCCATCAGCGCCGGCTGCAGCCCGAGCAGGCGTACGACGCGAGTCACGCCGCCCCCGCCGGGGAGCAGTCCCAGCGTCGACTCGGGCAGCCCGACCTCGACCCGCGGGTCGTCGACGAGGATCCGGTGGTTGGCGGCCAGGCAGATCTCGTAGCCACCACCGAGGGCGGCGCCGTTGATCGCAGCGACGACCGGGCGGGGGAACGTCTCGAGCCGGCGCAGCCCGGCCTTCAGGGCCTCCGCCATGGCGAAGACCTTGGGTGCGTCCGCCGGCGTGGCGGTGACCATGCCCTTGAGATCGCCGCCGGCGAAGAAGGTCTTCTTGGCGCTGGCCACGACCACGCCGGTGATCCCGCCGTCCGGTCCGTCCAGCTCGGCGTACAGCCGCGCGACCGCCTCGGCCATCGAGTCGCGGTAGAGCTCGTTCATCGTGTTCGCGCTCGAGGTCGGGTCGTCGAGGGTCAGGGTGACGATGCCGTCGGTGTCGCGGTCGTAGCGGACCGCGCTCTGCGTGGTGGTGGTGCCCATGGGAGAAGTCCTGTCGGTGAGAGGTCCGTGGAAGCAGGCGGTCAGACGAGCTCGACGATGGTGGCGATGCCCATGCCACCGCCGACGCAGAGCGTGGCGAGCCCGCGTCGCAGGTCGCGGCGGCGGAGCTCGTCGACGAGCGTGCCGAGGATCATCGCGCCGGTCGCGCCGAGGGGGTGGCCCATCGCGATGGCGCCGCCGTTCACGTTGGTGATCTCGTGGCTGATGTCGAGGTCGCGCATGAAGCGCATCGCCACCGCGGCGAACGCCTCGTTGATCTCGAACAGGTCGATGTCCTCGACGGTGAGCCCGGCCTTGGCGAGCGCCTTGCGGGCGGCGGGAGCCGGGCCGGTGAGCATGATCGTCGGGTCGGCTCCGGAGACGGCCATCGACACGATCCGGGCGCGCGGAGTCAGGCCCAGGTCAGTGCCCGCCTGCTCGCTGCCGATCACCATGATCGCCGCACCGTCCACGATGCCCGAGGAGTTGCCGGCGTGGTGGACGTGGTCGATCCGCTCGACCCAGTGGTACTTCTCCAGCGCGACGTCGTCGAAGCCGGCCTGACGCCCGAGGTCGGCGAAGCTCGGCTTGAGCCCGGCGAGGCTCTGGGGGCTGGTGTCCGGCCGGATCGTCTCGTCCTGGGCGAGCACGGTCAGCCCGTTGAGGTCGCGGACCGGCACGACGGCGTCGGCGAAGTAGCCGTTGGCCCAGGCCTTGGCCGCGCGGTGGTGCGACTCCGCAGCGAAGGCGTCGACGTCGTCTCGGGTCCAGCCGCCGAGCGTCGCGATCAGGTCGGCGCCGATGCCCTGCGGCACGAACCCGGTCGTGAGCGCGGTCGCCGGGTCCATCGCCCAGGCGCCACCGTCCGATCCCATCGGGACCCGGCTCATCGACTCCACCCCGCCGGCGAGGATCAGGTCCTCGAAGCCGCTGCGCACCCGGGCCGCCGCCTGGTTGACCGCCTCGAGCCCCGAGGCACAGAACCGGTTGAGCTGGACGCCCGCCACGGTCTCGGGGTAGCCGGCCTTCAGCGCGGCGGTCTTCGCGATGTCACCGCCCTGGTCGCCCAGCGGGGTGACCACGCCGAGCACCACGTCGTCGATGCGGTGCGGGTCGAGGGACGGGTTGCGCACCTTGATCTCGTCGAGGAGGCCGACCACGAGGTCCACCGGCTTCACCTCGTGCAGGGTGCCGACCGCCTTGCCCTTGCCGCGCGGCGTACGGATGTGGTCGTACACGAATGCCTCTGCCATGACCGTCCTTGCTGTTCGGGGATCCAGCGGTGTGCCGGCGGGGTCCAGCGGTCGTGCCGCGACCCGACGTCTCGATTGTGACACTATTACTGTCATGGTCAAGACCGGTAGCAGTGTGGTGTGGCTCACCCGGGCGGGAGGCAGGGGACGCGATGGAGGCCGCTGACCCCACGCGTGGGCTGCTCACCCTCGACGAGCTCACCAGCCGGGTCGGGATGAGCGTGCGCAACATCCGCTTCTACACGACCAAGGGGCTCGTCCCGCCACCGATCCGGCGCGGCCGCTCCGGCTACTACGGCGCCGACCACGTGGCGCGCCTCGAGCTCGTCCAGGAGCTCCAGAGCCACGGGTTCACGCTCTCGGCGATCGAGAAGTACGTGGCCAACATCCCGCGCGACGCCACCCCCGAGGACATCGCCCTGCAACGGACCATGCTGGCGCCGTGGCAGCAGGAGGCGCCGATCGAGCTGACCCGCGACGAGCTCGAGCTGCGGGCCGGTCGGGTCCTGTCCGACGACGACCTGACGACGCTCGCCGCCCTCGGCATCGTCTTCCCGTCCCCCGCGGGCGGGCACCGGGTCGCGGTCTCCCAGCTCTCGGTCGGACTCGGTCTGCTCGACCTGGGCTTCCCCACCGACGCGGCACTGGCCGCGGCGGAGGTGTACGCCGCCCACGGTCGGCAGATCGCCGAGGAGCTCTACGAGGTGTTCCGGACCAAGGCCTGGCCGGTCTACAAGGAGTCCGGCACCTCGCCCGAACGGATCCGCCAGGTGGTGGAGCGACTCAAGCCGCTCTCGATCTCGAGCCTGGTCTCGGCCTACGAGAGCGCGATGGACGAGACCAAGCGCGAGGGCATCGCCGAACGCACCCGGCGTACACCCCGGAGCCCCTGAGCGCGTTCGTCCCGGTGCCGCTGGACACCGTTCTCTAGGGTGGGCCCATGAGCGAACCCACGACCGTGCTGGTCACCGGCGCCACTGGCTTCATCGGACGCCGCCTGGTCCCCGAGCTGGTCGAGCGCGGGCTGAAGGTGCGGGCGATGACCCGACGTCCCGAGTCCTACGACGGCCTGGGCGAGGCGGTGGGCGGCGACGTGCACGAGCCCGACACCTTGACCGCCCCGCTCGAGGGGATCGACGTGGCGATCTACCTGGTGCACTCGCTCGACGACCCCGACTTCGAGCGCAAGGACGCCGACGCCGCCCGCGCGTTCGGCAACGCGGCCGCTGCCGCCGGTGTCCGGCAGATCGTCTACATGGGCGGCCTGGGGGACGACGACGACGACCTCTCCGCGCACCTGCGCTCACGCCGTGAGGTCGAGCGGCTGCTCGGTGAGGGCGGGGTCCCGGTGACCGTTCTCCGGGCGGCGATCGTCGTCGGTGCCGGCGGCATCTCCTGGGAGCTCACCCGCCAGCTGGTCAAGAACCTCCCCGCCATGGTCGTCCCCCGCTGGGTCGCCACCCGGACCCAGCCGATCGCGGTCGACGACGTGGTGCGCTACCTGGCCGGGGTGGTCGACAACGACAAGGCGCTCGGTCAGGTCTTCGACATCGGTGGCCCGGAGGCGATGACCTACCTCGAGATGCTGCAGGTCGCGGCCGAGATCTCGAGCGGTCGTCGGGTCCCGATCGTCAAGGTGCCGGTGCTCACGCCCAAGCTCTCGTCGTACTGGCTGGCGCTGGTCACCGACGTCGACGTGACCACGGGTCGCAACCTGATCGACTCGATGAGCACCGAGGTCGTCGTCACCGACCACTCGATCCGCGACGTCGTCCCCGGGGAGCCGATCGCGTACGCCGAGGCGGTCCGCCGAGCACTGGACGAGGAGGACCGGGACTGACGCCGAGGGCGCGGTCCGGCCGGATCAGCTGAAGATCGCAGGCAGGGCGTAGAGCATCACGGTCGCCCAGACCACGTGGGTGAGCACGGGGGCGAGGATGCCGCCGGAGGCCCGGCGCTGCAGGCCGACCACGAAACCGAGCACGAGCGCCGCGAACGAGAGCATCACGTTGCCCGTCGCCAGGGTGGCCACCCCGTAGGCCAGGGTCGAGACCACGACCGGGTGCCGGGTGGTCGCGGCGTAGACGGCGCCCCGGAAGAACAGCTCCTCACAGATGCCGTTGACCACGGTCACCAGCACGATCAGCGGCCCCGAGCCCTGGTCCGCGTGGTCCAGGACGTTGCTGACCTGGTCGGCGAGCGGGGGGATCTGCCGGACCACCAGGCCGCCGACGACGAAGAACGCGCCGAGGCCGAGCCCGATCAGGATCGGCGACAGGACCGGTCGCCGCGCCCCCGCCGGGTAGGCGATCCGCCCCAGGTGCAGCGGCCCGGACGCGAACGCGCCCACGGCCCACACGGCAGCCAGGGCCAGGGTGGCCGGGTAGAAGAGCGCGTTGCCGGGCTCGATCCGGATCGAGAAGCCGAGCACGACGCCACCGATCGCCACGAAGGCGACGGTGACCAGCTGCCGGCGCCGCAGCGCCTCGGGGCTCTGCCGGTGGTCGCGAGGAACGACCTCCCAGAACGCCCGCTGGAGCCAGCTGCTCACGACCCCTCACCCCCTTCGCCTCGGCCGACTCTACGGGGAACGCAAAGCACGGCCCGGCCGAGGGCCGGGCCGTGCTGGGGACCACGCAGTGGTCAGGGCAGTGCGGTGGTTCAGCGACGGCCGGAGCTGAAGCTCGACGCGCTGTGCCCGCCGGAGCCGCTGCCCGAGGCCGCGGGACGACGCGAGCGGCCGCCCTGACCGCCGGCCCGACCACTGGCCTGGCCGGACGGCTTGCCGGCCGACGAGGAGCTGCCGCCGGACTGGCCGCGGCCCTTGGCGCTGCCGCCACGTCCACCGGAGCGGGGCTGTCCGCCACCGGTGGAGCCGGACCCGGAGCCGCCACGGCGACGCGAACCGCCCTGGCCGCCACCGCGCGAACCGCCACCCGAGGGGGGCGTGCCGGCACCGTTGTCGAGGACCAGGCCGCCGGGCACGGTCACCCGGGCGCCCGGGGCGAGCTGGACCAGCATCGGGTGGCTGGCGCCGTTGATGCGGGTGGTGGTGGCCTTGATGCCGGCCAGCCGGGTCAGCGAGCGGACGTCGCGGACCTGGTCGTCGGTCATCAGCGTGATGACGGTACCGGCGGCACCGGCGCGCGCCGTACGACCCGAGCGGTGCAGGTACGCCTTGTGCTCGACCGGCGGGTCGGCGTGGACGACGAGGGCGACGTCGTCGACGTGGATCCCACGGGCGGCGATGTCGGTGGCGACCAGCGTGGTCGCGCGACCGGCGTGGAACGCCTCCATGTTGCGGGTGCGGGCGCCCTGGCTGAGGTTGCCGTGCAGCTCGACGGTGGGGACACCGTTCTTGTTCAGCTGCCGGGTCAGCGCCTTGGCGCCGTGCTTGGTCCGGGTGAAGACCACGGTGCGCCCGGGGGCGCTGGTCAGGTCGGTCAGCACGGAGACGCGGTGCTCACGGTCGAGGTGCAGCACGTGGTGGTCCATGGTCGAGATCGGCGACTGCGCCGAGTCGGCCTCGTGGGTCACGGGCTGGCTCAGGAAGCGCTTGACCAGGACGTCGATCGCGTTGTCCAGCGTGGCGGAGAAGAGCAGGCGCTGGCCGGACTGCGGCGTCTGGTCGAGCAGCCGGCGTACGGCAGGCAGGAAGCCGAGGTCAGCCATGTGGTCGGCCTCGTCGAGCACGGTGACCTCGACGGCGCCGAGGTCGCAGTGGCGCTGCTGGATCAGGTCCTCGAGCCGGCCGGGGCAGGCCAGGACGATGTCGACACCGCGCCGCAGGCCCATGACCTGGGGGTTCTGGCCGACGCCGCCGAAGACGGTCTGGGTGGTCAGGCCGAACTCCGAGGCGAGGGGCTGGAGTGCCTCGGCGATCTGGCCGACCAGCTCACGGGTCGGGGCCAGGATCAGGGCGCGGGGCTTCTTGGCCTGGGGGGTCCGGTCGGAGGCCACGAGGCGGGCGACCATCGGCAGCAGGAAGGCGTAGGTCTTGCCGGAGCCGGTGCGGCCGCGGCCGAGCACGTCTCGACCCGCGAGGGAGTCGGGGAGCGTGGCGCTCTGGATCGGGGTGGGGACGTCGATGCCGCGGGCGGCCAGGACGCTGCAGAGCTTGGCGGGAACGCCCAGCTCGGCGAAGGTCGTGGTGGCAGGCGCGGACGTGGGAACTGCTGAAGACAAAGGGGATTCACTCACGTGTGGTGTGTCTCACCACGCTGGTCCCGTCGGCGACGGAACTGGAGAAGCGGACCTCACAGAGGAGGGGCGCGGCCTGGATGGACCCCCAGGATGAACTCGGAGGTACACGGCCGGCGCGGAAGCCCGAGGCAAGACAAGGCGGGCTACTGCAACCCAGCGTAGGGCACCGGGCCGGTGCGCGTGGCATCCCCGAGGATGTGATCCCGCGCACCGGCCCGGTGCTGGTGCTACCTGGTGTGGCTGGGTGCTACTTGGAGAAGCCGTCCTTGACGTCCTTGGCGGCGTCCTTGACGTGCTCACCGGCGTTCTTGATCGAGGCCTCGCCCTGGTCGGCCTTGCCCTCGGCCTCCATGCTCTCGTCGTCGGTCGCCTTGCCGTAGGACTCCTTGGCCTTGCCGCCGAGGTCCTCGGCCTTGTTGCCCATCTTGTCGCTGAAGCTCATCGCAACCTCCGGTCTCGGGTGATGTCCGTGCGCCCATGCGCCGGACGACCGTTCGTTCCCGGTGGACGGGAACGGCAAACCCGGGCGCGACCGAAGCGTCGTCGTGGCGAGGTGCACGAGGACACCTGCGATGCCCAACCAGGCCAGCCCCGCTCCGACGAGCACGGCGCGAGGCGTGTCCACCGTGGGCTCGGCCAGGATCTCCCCGGCTCCACCGACGGCGACCGCGAGCGCTGTCAGGTACGCGGCCACGACGCCGAGCAGCCCTGCAGCGCCGCGACACCCGGCGAACGAGATCACCAGCAGGAGCAGCACGACCGGCGCCAGCGGCGCCGAGATCGCGGTTCCCACGTTCAGGAACTCGGCGGTGGCATCGGTACCCACCTGGCCGAACTGGGAGGGCAGGTTGAGGACGACGGCGACCAGCGTCGCCGCGCCGTTGAGCACGATCAGGGCAGCAGCGAACAACCGCAGCCGGTTCGCCGGGCGGGGTGCGGTCCCGGGTGCCCAGTCAGTCCAGAGCGTCATCGTGGGGGCCTTCCTTCACTCGGTGAGAATGCCGAGTTGGTAGCGCGCGGCGGCGTCGAGGAGCTTCTCGACATCGGGGTCGCTCGGGGGAGGCAGGACCAGGTCACTGGCCGGCTCGCCGACCTCCCGGGCGAAGTGGTCGAACTGGCCGGGTGAGGTCAGATGGATGAACCGGGCAGGGCCTGCCTCCCCGACCGCGAAGCCGTGGGGGACTCCCGCTGGAAGGAGCAGGAAGTCCCCGGGGAAGAGCTGCTCCCGGAGATCTCCGCAGGTCACCGAGAGGGTCCCGTCGAGCAGGTAGAACGCCTCGGTCTCGCGGTAGTGCACATGCGGTGGTGGCGCGAAGCCCGGTGGGCAGAGCTGCTCCATGAAGGTGAAGGAGCCGCCGGCCTCGTCCGCCCCGGCCTTCACGGTGAAGAGCGTGTTGAGGAACCAGATCCCCTCCCCCTGCCCGGCCCTGCGCAGGACCGGGGTGTCGTACGAGTAGTCCATCGGATCTCCCTTGGTCGCTGGGAGGGCCACGCTACGAAGGCCGGGAAGCTGCCGGCAGACCAGAAATCTGGGTGCTCGGCGCTCCGGCTCCGGCAGTATCGTGGGAGTCGTGGTCGCTGAGGACCGGCGTCGTCTCGCCCTCACGAAGCTCGACCGGCTGGCGCGGGCGGGTCACGACACCGTGCGCTTCTGGCAGGAGTCCACCGAGGTGCTCCGGCCCGTGGTGCCGTTCGACTTCCATCCCTGCTGGTTCACCGTGGACCCGGAGCACCTGGTGCTCACCGGGCACTTCAACTCCGGTCTGTCCGAGACGCCAGCGGAGATCGTGCGCAGCCAGTACGTCGAGGACGACGTGAACGCCTTCACCGAGCTTGCTGCCCGCCGGCTTCCGGCTGCCACCGTCCACGGAGAGACGCACGGCGACCCCGCCACCAGCTGGCGATGGGAGCACCTGCTGGTGCCCCTCGGCTTCGACGACGCGCTCGATGCCGCGTTGCGGGTCCGCGGGACGACGTGGGGCGCGGTGTCGCTGCTGCACCGGGCCGGGCAGCGACCCTTCGACGAGTCCGACGTCCACTTCATGGCGCGGGCCTCCGGGGCGCTGGCGACGGGGACTCGACTGGGCCTGCTCCTCCACCGCTTCGCGCAGGAGCACCCGGACCGGGCGCCGGCCGTGCTGATCGTCGAGGCCGACCTGACGTTCGCTGCCACCACAGCGGACGCGCGGCGCTGGCTCGAGGACCTGCCCGACACCGCCCCGTACCGCGACGGCCGGCTTCCCCTCCCGATCCAGGTGGCCGTGGTGCGGGCCGCGACGGGCGGTGTCGCGACGCTACGGCTGCGTACCCGCAGCGGCCCCTGGGCCCGGATCCATGCGGCGTCCCTCACGGGGGACCGACGCGGACAGGTGGCCGTGGTCATCGAGGCCGCGCAGGCATCCTTGACGACGCCCGTGCTGCTCTTCGCGCACGAGCTGAGCGCTCGAGAAAGGGAGGTCGTGGACCTGGTGCTGCGTGGGTACTCGACCCAGCGCATCGCAGCCCAGCTGTTCCTGTCGCCGTACACCGTCCAGGACAGGCTGAAGTCGGTGTTCGAGAAGGTCGGCGTGCGAAGTCGCCGAGAGCTCGTTGCACGGCTGCGCGCCGAGCAGTCGCAGGTCTTGCTGGACGAGAGCGACGCGCGGGCGCGTAGCGACGGGACCGCTCAGCGCGCGTAGAGCTCCACGAACCTCGCCAGCAGGCGCGGCGGCTCGCTGACCACGGCGCTGCGGGCCAGGCCGATCACGGTGTCGATCTCGTCGGGGTCGAAGTAGCCGTGGTGCCGGTAGGCGTAGATCCGGGCGCACAACCCGTCGACGTCGAGCTCCGGGTGGAACTGGGTCGCGTAGACGTGCCGGCCCAGCCGGAAGGCCTGCACCGGGCAGGCGGCCGAGGACGCCAGCAGCACCGCCCCCTCGGGCAGCTGCGAGACCGCCTCCTTGTGGCCGACGAACGCGTCGAACGCTGCGGGGAGCGTGCCGAGCAGCGGGTCGGCCCGGCCGGCGTCGGTGAGCCGGACGTCGACGGCACCGATCGGTTCGCCGTACGTCCGGTCGACGCGGCCGCCGCGGAGGCTGCCCAGGGTCCCGATGCCGTAGCAGGCGCCCAGGAACGGGAAGTCGACCTCCAGTGCCTGCTGTGCGAGGGTCGCCAGCTCGGACTCGGCGCGGTGCTGCGCCGGCGACTTCCGCTCGGCGGGGTCGCTGACGTTGAAGGGACCGCCACCGAGGATCACACCGGACCAGTCGTCGAGATCAACCTCACCCAGCGAGTCGCGCTCGAGGCGGACCCGGCGCAGGTCTGGCTCGTCGAGGCCGGAGAAGCGCAGCATCGCGGCGTACTCGCTGGCGGCGATGTCGTCCTCGGACCGCGTGCCGAGGAACAGGAAAGGCTTCACCCGCAGATCGTGTCAGGCCTGGACCGCGACACCGGAATCGAGCAGTGCCTCGACGTCCGAGATGCCCCACGCAGCGAGGGCCTCCCGGGTCTGAGCACCGGCCTCCGGCGCGGGCGGGAGCCCCAGGCTCGAGCCGGTGCGGGAGAAGCGTGGGGCCGGCGCCGGTTGCAACAGCCCGTCCCGCTCCACGAGGACGCTGCGCTCGCTCAGGTGCGGGTGCGCCGCGGCCTCGCCGGTGGTCAGCACCGGTGCCACGCAGGCGTCGGTGCCGGCGAAGACCGCCGCCCACTCGGCCTGGGTGCGCGTCGCGAAGGCGTCGGCGATCACCGCGCGCAGGGCGTCGTTGTTCGTCGGGTCGTTCCGGTCCGGCGCGGTGTCCGCGACGCCGAGCAGCGCCACGAAGGCCTGGTAGAACTGGGGCTCGAGGGCACCGACCGACATGTGCCGGCCGTCGGCGGTCTCGTAGAGGTCGTAGTACGGCGCACCGCCGTCGAGCAGGTTGGTGCCGCGCTGCTCGGTGAAGAGGCCGGCGCCGAGGAAGCCGGTGGCCATCGCGTTGAGGTGGGCGGTGCCGTCGACGATCGCGGCGTCGACGACCTGGCCCTGACCGCTGGTGCGCGCCTCGAGGAGGGCGGCGAGGACGCCGATCACGAGGTACGTCGACCCGCCGCCGAAGTCGCCGACCAGGTTGGTCGGGAACTGTGGCCGAGCCGGATCCTGGCCGAGACCGTGCAGGGTCCCGGTGACCGCGATGTAGTTGAGGTCGTGCCCGGCGCTCTGCGCCCAGGGGCCGTCCTGCCCCCAGCCGGTCATCCGCCCGTAGACCAGCCGGGGGTTGCGCTCGTGGCACTCCTCGGGACCGATCCCGAGCCTCTCGGCCACGCCGGGCCGCATCCCCTCGACCAGCACATCGGCCGTGCCGACCAGCTCGAGCACCGTCACCACCGCGGCCGGCTCCTTGAGGTCCAGGGCGACGCTGGGGCGCCCCCGGTTCAGCAGGTCGTGGGGGCCTCCGGCCATCGGTTGGCCGCCGGGCCGGTCGATCCGGATCACGTCGGCACCGAGGTCGGCGAGGATCATGCAGGCGTGCGGCCCGGGGCCGATCCCGGCGATCTCGACCACCCTGACCCCGCGCAGGGGGCCGGTGCCCTGACCGAGTGCGTACGTCATGCGGGCGAGTGTCGCAGGTCTGCGGCGGGTCCGGCCCGTGCGCTCAGAGGACGCGGCGCAGGAACTGCCGAGTGCGCTCCTCGCTCGGGTCGCTGAGCAGCTGCGCGGGTGGCCCCTGCTCGAGGATCCGGCCCTCGTCGAGGAAGCAGACCGTGGTGGCGACCTCGCGGGCGAAGCTCATCTCGTGGGTGGCGATCACCATGGTGGTCCCCTGCTCGGCCAGGTCACGGACGATCGTGAGCACCTCGCCCACGAGCTCCGGGTCGAGCGCGGCGGTGATCTCGTCGAGCAGCAGCAGCGCCGGCTGGGTGCAGAGGGCCCGCACCAGGGCGGCGCGCTGCTGCTGACCGCCGGAGAGCCGGTCGGGGTGCTTGCCCGCCTGGTCGGCGAGACCGAACTGCGCCAGCAGGGTGCGGGCCCGATCCTCGGCCTCGGCGCGCCCGAGACCGTGCACGCGGCGCGGCGCCAGGGTGCAGTTGTCGAGGACGGTCAGGTGCGGGAAGAGGTTGTAGGACTGGAAGACCATGCCCATCCGGCTGCGCACCTCACGCCGGTCGACCCTCGGGTCCGAGATCTCCTCGCCGTCGAGCAGGATCACGCCGTCGTCGATCTCCTCGAGCAGGTTGAGGCAGCGCAGCAGGGTCGACTTGCCGGACCCCGACGAGCCGATCAGGCAGACCACGTCGTGCGCCTCGAGACTCACGTCGACGTCGTCGAGCACCACCCGGTCGCCGTACGACTTGCGCAGGCCCTCGACCTGCAGCAGCGGGGTCACAGGGCGCCCGCCCGCTCCCGCTCGGCGTAGCGCCGCTGCAACCAGTCGGTGAGCCGCGCCAACGGGACGGTCAGCGCCACGAAGAAGAACGCCACCACGACCAGCGGGGTGTAGTTGAAGTTGAAGGAGCCGTAGTCCTTGGCCGCGAAGACCGCGTCGAAGACCCCGACCGACAGCACCAGGGCGGTGTCCTTCTGCAGCGAGACGAAGTCGTTGAGCAGCGGGGGTACGACGCGACGCACGGCCTGCGGCACCACGACGTGTCGCATCGTCTGCCCGTGGCTCAGCCCGAGCGTCTGCGCGCTGGCCACCTGCGAGGGGTGGATCGACTCGATGCCGGAGCGGAAGACCTCGGCAACGTAGGCGCCGTACGAGACCACCAGGGCGACCAGCGACCAGAAGAACGGGCTGTTCGGCACGCCCTGGAGCCGCAGGCTGGGCATGCCGAAGGCGAAGAGGATCACCAGCAGGATCGTGGGGATCCCCCGGAACAGGTCGGCGTACACGACCGCCAGCAAGCGCACGGGCGCGAGCAGCGGGGTGCGCGCCGACCGGGCCAGCGCGACGGTGAGGCCGAGGACCAGGATCAGCGGCTCGGCGATCAGGAAGAGCTGGACGTTGATCCAGAAGCCCTGCCAGATCAGCGGGAACGACTCCCGTGCGTGGAAGCCGTTGAAGAAGGTCTCCCGGACGTTCGGCCAGCCCGGCGAGCTGACCAGACCGATGCCGAGCCCGACGAAGACGATGAGGATCGCGGCACTGGAGACGGCCGTCGAGCGGAGCCTGAGTCTCCGCCGCAGCCGTCGGCGCTCGAGCTCACGGGCACTCGGGGTCCAGGCCTCCGGTCGCGGATCAGGCACGTGGGATCACGACCCGCAGCACCGGCGGGGTCACTGGAGCTCGGGGACGCTGACCGCGTCCGAGAGCCACTCCTGCTCGATCGAGGCGAGCGTGCCGTCGTCGCGGAGCGCCGCCAGCGCGTCGTTCACGCAGGGGACCAGCGCGCTGCCCTTCTCGAAGAGCATCCCGAACTCCTCCTGCTGCCCGGTCTCCGGCTGGAACTGGCCGATGATCGTGCTCTTCGGGATCTCCACCGCGCTGATGAAGAACGCGGTCGGCAGGTCGGCGAGCAGCGCGTCGATCTGGTCGTTGAGCAGCGCCTGCTTGGCGGCGTTGGTGTCCTCGAAGACGGCCGGCGCGTCGTGCGGCTTGATGATCTCGCGGATCGCGGTGAGCGAGGTGGTCCCGGTCTGCGCGCCGAGCCGCAGCTCGTGCAGGTCCGCGAGGCTGGTCGCCTCGGCACCGGGAGTGCCGTCCAGCGCGATCACGGCCTGGGCCGCCTCGTAGTAGCCGTCGGAGAAGTCGACCACCTTCGCGCGCGCCGGCGTGATCGAGATCTGGTTGATGTCGAAGTCGAAGCTCTTCGCCCCCGGCTTGTAGGAGGTGTTGAAGGGGACCTTCACCCAGGTCACCTCGTCGGCCGAGAAGCCGAGCTGCTCGGCGACGGCGTAGGCGACCGCCGACTCGAACCCCTTGCCGTTGCTCGGGTCGTTCTTGCTGAACCACGGGTCGTACGCCGGGGAGTCGGTGCCGATGGTCAGCGTGCCGGGCTCGAGCAGCGGCAGGCTCTCCTTCGCGCAGGCGGCGGACTCACCGGCGGAGTCACTGGGCGTGCTCGCCGGAGTCGTCGAGCTGGGCGCGTCGTCGGCGTTGGTGGTGCTCTCGTCGACCGGGGCGCACGCGGCGCCCACGGCCAGGACGACACTCAGCAGGGGCAGGACGGCGAGGGATCCACGCAGGCGCATGGAGGAATCCTACGACTCAGCTGCCGGCGTGCTCGTGCATCTCGTGGACGACCGCGTGGCCACGGCCCCGCGAGATCAGCCACCGGTTGACCGGGACCGTCAGCACGAACGCCACCGCCAGCGCAACGGCCAGCGAGCCCCAGAAGAGCAGGCTCGCCAGGGTCGCCTCCATGGCGCCCGGGACGGCGAGGAGGAAGGCGTTGTCGACGATCTCCATGGTCAGGATCGAGACCGTGTCGGCGGCCAGCGCGACCCGGACGGCGGCGCCCACGCCGAGACCGGCACGCCGCACCCCCAGGAAGGTGAGCAGGTAGCCGAAGAAGAAGGCCAGCAGCACCGCGAGCAGGATGCTGGCGAGGTCGCCCCAGCCCCACCAGGTGGCCAGGAACATGCCGAGGACCTCACCGATCGCACACCCGGTCAGGCAGTGCAGGGTGGCCGAGACAGCGGTACGCCAGGTCGAGTCCATGTGCGGCACTATACCCCCTGGGGGTATGCAGTCAACCCCTTCGTCGACGCCCCATTGCACTTCGTTGCATAGGGATGGCAGGCTGTCGGCATGGCCCTCGAACACGCACTGCTCGTGGCCTTGCGCGAGGAGCCCGCCTCCGGGCTGGACCTGGCCCGGCGCTTCGAACGCTCGATCGGCTACTTCTGGCACGCGACGCACCAGCAGATCTACCGCGTGCTGGCCCGCATGGACGCCGACGGCTGGGTCACGGTGACCGAGGTGTCCCAGCACGGGCGACCGGACAAGAAGGTCTACCAGGTGTCGGCGACGGGGGCAGCGGTGCTGTCAAGCTGGCTGGCGGCCCCCACCCCGCTGGAGCCGCTGCGCAGCGAGCTGGCCGTCAAGATGCGTGGCGCGGCGTACGGCGACCGGGACGCGGTCCTCGAGGTGGTCGGCGCCAACCTGGCCGACCACCAGCTCCGGCTGGCCCACTACGAGCAGCTCGAACGGCGCGACCACCCGACCCCCGAAGCCCTGACCGGCCACGAGCTCGACCAGTACCTCGTGCTGCGCGGCGGCATCCGCACGGAGCGGTTCTGGGTCGAGTGGCTCACCGAGTACCTGACCGCGCATCGCGCGAGACCGACTGACCCCGCGAGAACGGCCCCACCCCCGACCCATGAAGGACGACTCCGTGTCTGACTACCCGCACCTGCTCGCCCCGATCACGCTCGGCAACCTCGAGCTGCGCAACCGCGTGGTCATGGGCTCGATGCACACCGGCCTCGAGGACAGCGTCCGGGACCTGAGCGCGCTCTCGGCGTACTTCGCCGAGCGCGCGCGCGGCGGGGTCGGCCTGATCATCACCGGCGGCTACGCGCCCAACAAGCGGGGTTGGCTCAAGCCGTTCGCCTCCGAGCTGACCACCCGGCTGCAGGCGATGCGGCACCGCGAGGTCACCGGAGCGGTGCACGCCGAGGGCGGCGCGATCGCCCTGCAGGTGCTGCACGCCGGTCGTTACGGCTACCACCCGTTCAGCGTCAGCGCCTCCGCGACGAAGTCGCCGATCACGCCGTTCCGCCCGAGCGCGCTGTCCGCCAAGGCCGTCGACCGGACCGCGTCGGACTTCGCGCGCACGGCTGCGCTCGCTCGCAAGGCCGGGTACGACGCCGTGGAGATCATGGGCTCCGAGGGCTACCTGATCAACCAGTTCCTGACCGCCCGGACCAACGACCGCACCGACGCGTGGGGCGGCTCGGTCGAGAGGCGGATGCGCTTCCCGCTCGAGGTCGTGCGGCGTACCCGGGAGCTGGTCGGCGCCGACTTCCCGATCGTCTACCGGATCTCGCTGCTCGACCTCGTCGAGGGCGGGCAGACCTGGGACGAGGTCGCCGTGCTGGCGCGGGGGCTGGAGGAGGCCGGCGTCACCGTGCTCAACACCGGCATCGGGTGGCACGAGGCCCGGGTGCCGACCATCATCACCCAGGTGCCGCCCGGCGCGTGGCGCTCGGCGACCGCCCGGCTGAAGGGCGAGGTCTCCGTCCCGGTGTGCGCCTCGAACCGGATCAACTCCCCCGAGATGGCGGAGTCGATCCTGGCGTCCGGCCAGGCAGACCTGGTCTCGATGGCCCGGCCCCTGCTCGCCGACCCGGACTTCGTGAACAAGGCGGCGGCGGGGCGCGCCGACGAGATCAACACCTGCATCGCCTGCAACCAGGCCTGCCTGGACCACGTCTTCGAGAACCAGAAGGCCTCCTGCCTGGTCAACCCGCGCGCCTGCCGCGAGACGACGCTCGTCCTCGGCCCGACCAAGCGCGCGGCCCGTGTGGCCGTCGTCGGCGCCGGGCCGGCCGGTCTCGCCGCCGCGGTCTCCGCGGCAGAGCGCGGCCTGAGCGTGACGCTCTTCGAGAAGTCCGTCGAGCTCGGGGGGCAGTTCCGGCTCGCCATGCAGGTCCCCGGCAAGGGGGACTTCCGGGAGACGCTGCGCTACTTCACCCGCCGCCTCGAGGTCCTCGGCGTCGACGTGCGGCTGGGCACCGTCGCGGCCGCGGCCGACCTCGCGTCGTACGACGAGGTGATCATCGCGACCGGGGTCGTGCCCCGCATCCCGGAGCTGAGGGGCGTCGACCACGACAAGGTCGTGTCCTACGCCGAGGTGCTCAGCGGCGCGGTCGTGCCCGGCAAGCGGGTGGCCGTGATGGGGGCCGGCGGGATCGGCGTCGACGTCAGCCACTTCCTCACCCACGACCCGGAGGACACCTTCGACGACTGGATGGCGCACTGGGGGGTCGGCGACCCCGCCGTGCACCCCGGTGGCCTGACCGAGCGCAAGCCGCGGTCGGTGGTCCGCGAGGTCACCCTGCTGCAGCGCAAGACCACCCCGATCGGGGTCGGTCTCGGCAAGACCTCAGGCTGGGCGCACCGGGCCGTGCTCAAGCAGTCCGGGATCGTGCAGCTCAACGGCGTGACCTACGACCGGGTCGACGACGACGGTCTGCACATCACCGTCGACGGCGAGGCCCGGGTGCTCGACGTGGACCACGTGGTGCTGTGCACCGGCCAGGAGTCGGTCCGCTTCCTGTACGACGAGGTGCTCGCGGCGGGCTCCACCGATCCCTCGGCCGGTCGCCGCCGGGCGCACCTGATCGGCGGCGCCGACCTGGCCGCCGAGCTGGACGCCAAGCGCGCGATCGAGCAGGGCACCCGCGTGGCCGCCGCCATCTGAGCGCTGACGACGAGGCGCCGCCAGACGGGTCAGCGGGAACGCCGCCGGTTCGGCGCCTCGTCCGAGCGGGTCTGCGCGGCGATGAGGTCGGCGTACCACTCGAAGGAGCGCTTCGGAGTCCGGACCTGGGTCTCGAAGTCCACGTGCACCAGCCCGTTGCGCTGCCGGAAGCCCTGGTCCCACTCGAAGCCGTCGATCAGCGAGGCCGCGTAGTACGCCCGGATGTCGACCCCGCGCGCGATCGCGGTGCAGACCGCATCGAGGTGGGCCTGGAGGTAGTCGATCCGCGGCTGGTCGTCGACGACGCCGTACTCGTCGGGCTCCATGCCGTAGGCGCACCCCGACTCCGTGATCATCAGCGGCGGCAGCGCTGCGCGGTAGCGGGCCCGCAGCGTGATCAGCCACTCGCGCAGCGCAGCCGGGACGACGGGCCGGCCGCGGTCGGTGGTCGGGTAGCCGAGCAGCTCGATGAACTCGAACGGCATGTCCGCGTCCTCCCCGGCAGCGGCGATCCGCATCGGGTTGCTGTAGTTGATGCCGTAGAAGTCGAGCGGCTGACGGATCGTGGCCAGGTCACCGGGCTCGACGACGTCCTCCAGGAGCGGTTCCAGGTCGACCGGGTACCGCCCGAGCAGCATCGGCTCGGCGAACATCCCGTTCCACAGCGCGTCGAAGAGCTTGGTGGCGCCGACGTCCGCCTCGTTCTCCGTGGCCGGCCACATCGGGGCATGGTCGTTGGCGCAGCCGACGCTGGTGGCACCCGCGGCGCGCAGCGCGATCACCGCCCGGCCGTGCCCGACCAGCACGTGGTGGGCGACCCACAGCGAGTCCAGCCCCAGCCGCAGCCCGGGCGCGTGCTTGCCGGTGCCGTAGCCGAGCGTCACCACGGCGTTGGGCTCGTGCACCGGGACCCAGTGCGCGACGCGGTCGGCGTAGCGCTCGCCGACGATCGAGGCGTACTCCGCGAACCGGTCGATCGTGTCCCGGTTGATCCAGCCGCCTTCGTCCTCGAGGGCCTGGGGCAGGTCCCAGTGGTACAGCGTGACCATGGGCTGGGCGCCCGCCTCGAGCACGGCGTCCAGCAGCCGGTCGTAGAAGTCCAGGCCCTTGGCGTTGAGCTTGCCGGCGCCGTACGGCTGGATCCGCGACCACGACAGCGAGAACCGGTAGCCGCCCGCACCGAGCCGTCTGACCAGCTCCATGTCCTCGGCGTACCGGTGATAGTGGTCCGAGGCCACCGTCCCGTTCGAGCCGTCCGCCGTGCCACCGCCCTGCTTCGCGAAGGTGTCCCAGATGCTCGGACCTCGCCCGTCCTCGGCGGCGGCACCCTCGACCTGGTAGGACGCGGTGCTCGTGCCGAAGACGAAGCCGGCCGGCAACTGTGGGAGCACGGCACAATGATGCCCGTGACTGTCGAGATCCGCCGGGCTTCGCAAGGGTTCGTGACCCGGGAGCCGGGAAAGTACACCCGCCATGCCTTTTCCTTCGGGACCCACTACGACCCGCAGAACGTCGCGTTCGGCCCGATGGTCTGCCACGACGACCACCTGCTGGGGCGCGGACGGGGCTTCGAGGAGCACCCGCACACCGACCTCGAGATCGTCACCTGGGTGATCGACGGCGCTCTGGTGCACACCGACGCCGACGGGCGCGAGGCCACGCTGACGCGGGGCACCGTGGCGGTGCTCTCAGCGGGGTCGGGGGTGCGTCACGCAGAGATGGCGGCCGGCGCGGCCTCGGGACCGACCCGGTTCGTGCAGGTCTGGCTGACCCCCGACCGGCTCGGGGGCGCGCCGTCGTACGACACCGCCCGGCCGGAGCTGCCCGACGGCGAGCTGGTCGAGGTGGCATCCGGGACGGGGTCAGCCAGTGCAGGGTCACCCGGGGCTCTCGCACTGGGCACCACCGGGGCCGGGTTCCGCGTGGTCCGGCTCGGCCCCGGCGCCAGCGTCACCCTGCCGGACCACCACCGCCAGCACGTGTACGTCGGGCGCGGTGCGCTCGTGCGTTCGTCGCTGGCCCAGCCCCTCGAGGAGGGCGATGCGTTCCGGATCGTCGACCACCCCGGGCTGGAGCTGACGGCCGCCGTCCCGACCGAGCTGCTGCTCTGGACCTTCGCCTCCTGAGCCGGGTGGCGGACTACGCGAGGATCGAGAGCGCCCCTGGGCGGATCCCGACCACCATCGGGGCGTCGGTCAGGCCGGGGAGGGCACCGAGCCGCTCCCCGTCCCCGCCGACCGGGATCGGGCTGCGGGCGCGACCCCGGATCTCGACCCGGGTGCCGGTCAGCACGGTGACCTCCGGGCGTTCGACGTGCGCCCCGTCGTACACCGTGGGCAGCGAGCGGAGCAGGTCCACCTTCGACCCGGCCTCGATCACGACCACGTCGAGCAGCCCGTCGTCGATCGTCGCGGCCGGGGCGATCTTCATGCCCTTCCCGTAGTAGGCCGAGTTGGCGACCACGACGGTCGCGGCGGCGTACTCCCGCTCGGTTCCGTCGACGCCGACCCGGTACCTCCCGGGCTGGTAGGTGGCCAGCGAGTGCACGGCGGCGTAGGGGTACTGCAGCTTCCGCGGCAGCCAGGAGAGCCCGTCGACCAGCTCCGCGGCCCGGGCATCGACGCCCGCGTAGACCGATCCCGCGACCAGCCGCACCGGGCGGTCCGGCGCACCGAGGCCGCTCACCGCGAGCAGGTCGACCGCACGAGCCTGGCCGGTGAGCAGCAGGGTGGCCTGACCGGCGGCGTCCTCGGGCAGCCCGAGCATCCGGGCGAAGTCGTTGCCTCGCCCGGCCGGCAGCACCGCAAGGGTGCCGCCGAGCGCCGACACCGGTCCGGCCAGGGACGAGAGCATCCCGTCGCCGCCGACCGAGACCACGACGTCTCCCCGGTCCACGGCGGCGGTCACCAGGTCGCCCATCGCCAGCGGACCGGGTGAGTAGGTCACCTCGACGAGCGCCCCGGCCTCCCGGAGCAGGCGCGCCACCGGCACGACGGCACCGGGCGCCGCGCCCCCGCCGGACGCGGGGTTGACCAGGAACGTGAAGCCGCGGGTCACGGGATCAGCACGCCGGGGTTCAGGATCCCGGTCGGGTCGAGGTCGGCCTTGACCGCGCGCAGGATCGAGACCCCGAGCGGGCCGATCTCCTGGGCGAACCACGGCTTGTGGTCGGTGCCGACCGCGTGGTGGTGGGTGATCGTGGCTCCCGCCGCCAGGATCGCGTCGCTGGCCGCGGACTTGGCGGCGTCCCACTGCACCAGCGGGTCGTCTCCCTCCTTGGCCGCGACGGTGAAGTAGAGCGAGCAGCCGGTCTCGTAGACGTGCGAGATGTGGCAGAGCACGATCGTGGACTCGCCCAGCGACGCCGCGAGCGCCTTCTTCACGTCGTCGTACAGCCGCGGCAGGTTCGACCAGAAGGTCGCGGTCTCGAGCGTCTCGACCAGGACGCCCACGTCCAGGAGCGCGTCGCGCAGGTACGGCGCGTTGAAGCGACCGTGCACCCAGGACCGGCCGGGCTCCGCACCGAGCGACTCCCCACCCAGCTCGGTCAGCACGGCGGTGACCGCCGCCTGCCGGGCCTCGACCGCGGCCGGATCACCTTCGTAGCCGGTGATCATCAGGCAGCCCCCCGCGCTCTCACCGCCGATCTCGTCGGGGCGGGCGAGGTTGATCGCGGTCTCCGACTCGTCGGAGAGGCGGACCACCGTGGGCAGCAGCCCGGTCTGCGCGAGCCGGCGCATCGCGGCCGCCCCGTCGGTGAACGAGGCCCAGCGCCAGCCCTCGTACCGCGTGATCTCGGGCAGGGTGCGGACCCGGACCGTCACCGACGTGATCACGCCGAAGGCGCCCTCCGAGCCGAGCACGAGCTGGCGCAGGTCCGGGCCCGCCGCGTTGGCCGGCGCCGAGCCCAGGGTGAGGTCGCCGCGCGGGGTGGCCAGGGTCAGCCCGACCACGAGCGCGTCGAAGCGGCCGTAGCCGGCGCTGCTCTGGCCGCTCGAGCGGGTCGCCGCGAACCCGCCGATCGTGGCGAACTCGAACGACTGCGGGTAGTGGCCGAGCGTCAGCCCGTGCTCGGCGAGCAGCGCCTCCGCCTCCGGGCCGCGCAGTCCGGGCTGCAGGGTCGCGGTCATCGAGACCGGGTCCACGCTCAGCAGCCGCTTCATCCGCACCAGGTCGAGGCTGAGCAGGCCGGCGTACCCCTCGCGCCGGGCGGCCAGCCCACCGGTCACCGAGGTCCCGCCGCCGAACGGCACCACCGCGAGGTGGTGCTCGACGGCGAAGGCCAGCACGGCGGCGACCTCCGCGTGGTCCCCGGGGCGGACGACCGCGTCCGGGGCGTCGGACAGGTCGCCGGCGCGCGCCTTGAGCAGGTCGGGCGTGGACTTCCCGCGGGTCCGCAGTCTCCGGGACTCGTCGTCGGTGCGCACCTGCTCGGCGCCGACCAGGTCCCGGAGCCCGGCGAGCAGCACCGGGTCGAGCCCGGACGCCGGCAGCACGACGTGCTCGGTCGCGGGGCGCTCGTCGATGCCGAAGACCAGCTCGATCAGGCCTCGGGCGGCGTCCGGGAGGGGGGCCGCGGAGGCCGCGTCGCCCCAGCGCTGCGGGTGCATCTCGGGAGTCGGTCGCAGGTGGCTCATGTGTTACAGTGTTACACATGTCGTCACTTCGTCACAACAGCGACTCCGTCCGCGACGGCTACCTCGACGCCGCGCGAGCCTGCATCCTCGACGTCGGGTGGCGGCGTACGACGCTCACCGAGGTGGCGCGACGAGCCGGCGTGTCCCGGATGACGATCTACCGCACCTGGTCGGACATGCAGCAGCTGCTCGGCGACCTGATGACCCGGGAATGGGCCGGAGTGGTGGCCGCCAGCGTCACGCCGCCCGAGCAGCCCGAGCCCACCGATCGTCCCGGCCGCCCCGACGACGAGCCGAGCACCGCCGACCGACTGGTCACCGACATCGTCACCACCGCCCGGATGCTGCGGGAGAACGAGCTGTTCCTCCGGATCGTCGAGCTCGACCCCGAGCTGCTGCTGCCCTACCTGCTGGCGCGTCGTGGCCGGTCCCAGGACGCGATCCTGGCCCTGGTCGAGTCCCAGCTGGAGGCGGGCCAGCGTGACGGCTCCGTCCGCACGGGCAAGCCGGTCGCGATCGCCCGCGCGCTGGTCCTGGCCGCCCACGGCCACGTGCTGTCCGCCCACACGATGCTCGGCGACGGTGTCACCGAGGACGACCTCGACGGCGAGCTGGCCACCCTGCTGTCCCGGAGCCTGGCCCCGTGACGGGCCGCCGGCCGGGCACTCGGATCACCCCCGGCCTCACCGACGTCCCCACCCACGTCGACCTGGTCGTGGTCGGCCTCGGGATCACCGGTGCCGGGGTCGCCCTCGACGCGGTGACCCGTGGGCTGACCGTGCTCGCGGTGGACGCCCACGACCTCGCCTTCGGCACCTCGCGCTGGTCCTCCAAGATGGTGCACGGCGGTCTGCGCTACCTGGCCCAGGGACAGATCGGGGTGGCCCACGAGAGCGCGGTCGAGCGCGGCATCCTGATGGAGGTCACCGCACCGCACCTCGTCCATGCGATGCCGGTGCTGGTGCCGCTCACCCCGTCGGTCAGCCGGTTCCGGGCCGGGCTGACCCGGGCCGGTCTGCACGCGGGGGACGCGCTGCGCCGCAGCGCGCGGACCTCCGCGGCGACCCTGCCCCGCCCACGCCGCGTCTCGGCCACCGAGGCGCTGGCCCTGGCCCCCGGGTTGCGTCCGGCCGGTCTGCGCGGGGGGCTGCTCTCCTGGGACGGCCAGCTCGAGGACGACGCGCGGCTGGTCACCACCGTCGCCCGCACCGCCGCGTCGTACGGCGCCCACGTCCGCACCCGGACCAGGGTGCTGGCAGCGAGCGGCACCTCGGTCGACCTGCGTGACGAGCTCACCGGCGAGACCATGCGCGTGACGGCCTCGGCAGTGGTCAACGCCACGGGAGTCTGGGCCGGGCAGCTGGTCGACGAGGTCGAGCTGCAGCCCAGTCGGGGCACCCATCTCGTGCTGCGGGAGTCCAGCCTTCCCGGTCTGCGGGCGTCGGTCTTCGTGCCGGTGCCCGGCGAGTCGAACCGGTTCGTCCTGGTCCTGCCCCAGCCGGACGGGACCATCTACGTCGGCCTCACCGACGAGGCGGTCGAAGGCCCCGTGCCGGACGTCCCCGTGCCGAGCGAGCCCGAGATCGGCTTCCTGCTCGACGTCGTGGCGGCCGCCTTCACCCGACCGCTGCGGCGCTCCGACGTGGTCGGGGCGTTCGCCGGCCTGCGTCCACTCCTGGCCGGGGGGGACGGAGCCACCGCCGATCTCTCTCGCCGGCACGCCGTCGTCACCTCGGCCACCGGGGTCGTGACGATCGTCGGCGGCAAGCTCACGACGTACCGGCGGATGGCCGAGGACGCCATCGACGCCGCCCTGACCCAGGCCTCCCTCACGGCCGACCCGTGCCGGACCCGGTCGGTGCCCCTGCTCGGTGCTGCCTCACGGCAGTCGCTGGCCCGACTCGAGCTCCCGGCCCGGCTGGTACGCCGCTACGGCACCGACGCCGAGCTCGTGCTGGCCGACGCGCGGGCGGTGAGCGGACTTCCCGACGCCGACCTGCTCCGCCCAGCGGCGGACGACCTGCCGGTCACCCTGGCCGAGCTGATCTTCGGGGTCACCCACGAGGGCGCGGCCGATGTCGACGACCTGCTCGACCGGCGCACGCGGGTCGGGCTGGTGCCGGCGGACCGGGAACGGGTACGTCCGCTGGCCGAGCGCGCACTGGCGCTCGCGCGGGCGGCGACTGCCTGACTGGTCCACCGGGCATGTTCAGCGCCGCGTCCGGCGCGCCGCAAGGTGGCGTTCCTAGGGTGACTCGCCATGCAAGCACCCGAAGTGGGGACCCAGCCGGACGCTCCGCCGCCTGCGCTGCCCGACGGGCTGGAGCCGGAGCTGGCGCGCGGCTGGCAGCTGGCCCGCGAGGGCCTGGTCCGACAGTCCCTGGCCTCCCTCGAGGCCCTGCACGCCACGCGGACGGTCGACCCGGGCACTCCCGACGCGGCAGTCCTGCTGGCGACCCGCAGCGACTGCCGGCTGGCCCGGGGAGAGCTCGACGAGGCACTCGAGCTGGGCAACGAGCTGGCGCCCTACCTCGAGCTGCCGGGCAGCGCAGGCGCGGTGGCCCACCACGCCCGCGGCGAGATCGCCGCGGCGCTCGACGAGCCGGACAGCGCTGCGCTCCACTTCGCCACGGCAGGGGCCCTGGCGACCGGGAAGTCCGACGACCCCGACCTGGTCCCGTGGCGGGCGGGCGCGGCGCTCGCCGCGATCCGCACGGGTGAGCGCACCAGCGCCGTCCGACTCGCGCACGAGCAGGTGGACCACGCGGCAGGGTCCCCGTTCGCCACGGCCCACGCGCTCCGGGTGCTGGCCGCGGCCGATCCGGGGGGTGACCACGTCGCGCTGCTGCGGCGGGCCCGGCAGGTGCTGCAGGACGTGTGCGCCCGGCGGCTGGCGGCGCAGATCGACACCGACCTCGCCGGGTCGCTGGTCCTCGCCGACCGGGCCGGCGGCATCCCGGAGGCCATCGCGCTGCTCCGCCCCGCCGAGGAGTACGCCGGACGACAGGGCCTGTGGCCACTCCACCAGCGGATCCGTCGGCTGCTGGCCCGGCTCGGCGAACAGCCCTACCGGGTGGAGACCGAGGCGCGGGCGGCGCTGACCGTCTGCGAGCACCGGGTCGCCCTGCTGGCGGCGGGCGGGCTCACCAACCGCCAGGTGGCCACCGAGCTGATGGTGTCGGTCAAGGCGGTCGAGTGGCACCTCTCCCACGTCTACCGCAAGCTCGGCATCCGGTCCCGCAAGCGGCTCGCGGACTCGCTCGGCGAGCCGGACTGAGCCGGGGCCTCGGTGGTCCTCAGCCGAACCAGGTCAGCGAGCGACCGTGGCCGTGGGTCCACGCGACGGCGCGGCCGTCGATGCCGAGCACGAAGGTCGGGGTTCCCCTCGGAGGTGTCGGGCCCGTGGCGCTGACCAGCGGCAGCACCTGCTCACCCTCGTTGCTCACCCAGTGGCAGCTCCCCCGCTCGACCAGCCCGGTCATCATCTGGTGAAAGCGCGCCCGGTCCTCGGGCTCGAGGTAGGCGATCACCGCGCTGTGGAAGACCACGACGGGCCCGTGCTCGCCGGCGCGCTCGACGAGGGCCGGCAGGTGGTCCAGCAGGTTGCCGGCGACCAGCTCGGGAGGCTCCCGGCGGGCGACCTCGACGGCGTCGGCGAGCCGCTGGCGACGGTGGTCCTGCCCGGGCCAGACCAGCGTCTGCAGCCAGCGCATCGCGTCGTCGTCGCCCACGTCGAGCGGGTTCAGGTCGATGCCACCGCGCCATGCCACCGCGACCGGGCGCTCGGGAAGGGGCACACCCCCGGTGACGGTGCACGCGAGCACCGGGCCGTCGCCCGCCGAGACCGGACCGGCGTCGGTCTGCCACTCGTAGCGGTACCGGTCCGGGTAGAGGCACAGGCCGGCACTCGCCCCCACCTCGAGCAGGGCGACCGGGGCGCCGTCGGCCACGGCCGCGAACGCCGGCACCAGCGTGGCCAGCCGACCGACCTCGTTGGTCTGGGTCGCCCGGGCCAGGATCGTGGCACGGATCGAGCCGTCGTCGTCGAGCAGCGCCTCCCGGAGCCCGGCGTACGGGCCGGGGGCGGCAACACCGTGCCAGCGGGCGGCGGCGAAGACCAGGTTCGGTTGCTGCTTGAGCGTCGGCAGCGACTCGATCCAGGTCAGCACCTCGGGGTCGTCCAGCACCCCCAGCGCCCACTGCTCGAAGCACGGGGACTCGGTGCGGGCGTGGGCGGCGAAGTCGGCGTACTGCCCGGCCACGTCGGTGTAGAGCTCCATCCCCCGGCCCCTCGACCCGGTCCGGCTCAGCCGGCGGGCAGCGCGACGTACGTGGTGTCGAGGTACTCGTCGATCCCCTCGAAACCGCCTTCGCGACCGAAGCCGCTCGACTTCACGCCACCGAACGGGGCCGCCGGGTTCGACAGCAGGCCGGTGTTGACCCCGACCATGCCGAACTCGAGGCCCTCCGCCAGCCGGATGGTGCGGGCCAGGTCGCGGGTGAAGACGTAGGAGGCCAGTCCGTACTGGGTGGCGTTCGCCCGCTCGATCGCCTCGGCCTCGCTCTCGAACGTCGTGATCGGCGCGACCGGTCCGAAGATCTCCTCGACATTGATCGCCGAGTCGGCGGGGACGTCGAGCAGCACCGTCGGCGGGTAGAACCAGCCGGGTCCGTCCGGGGCCTCGCCGCCGCAGAGGACGGTGGCTCCGTCGTGGACCGCGTCCGTGACCAGCTGGCTCACCGACTCGACCGCCTTCTCGTCGATCAGCGGCCCGACATCGACGCCCTCGTCCTGGCCACGGCCCAGCGTCAGGGCGCCCATCCGCTTCGCCAGCTTCTCGCCGAACGCGGGGGCGACCGAGCTGTGCACGAGGAAGCGGTTGGCGGCCGTGCACGCCTCGCCCATGTTCCGCATCTTGGCGATCATCGCCGCGTCGACGGCGGCATCGACGTCGGCGTCCTCGAAGACCACGAACGGCGCGTTGCCGCCGAGCTCCATGCTGACCCGCTGCAGCTGGTCGGCGGACTGCCGGACGATCACCTTGCCGACCCCGGTGGAGCCGGTGAAGCTCACCTTGCGCAGCCTGTCGTCCGCCTGCAGCGCCTCGCTGACCTCGCCCGCGCGGGACGTCGGGATCACGTTCAGCACACCGTCGGGAAGCCCGGCCTCGGCCAGGACCGCGGCCAGCGCCAGCATGGTCAGCGGAGTCTGGCCGGCCGGCTTGACGATCATCGTGCAGCCGGCCGCGACCGCGGGCCCGATCTTGCGGGTGCCCATCGCGAGGGGGAAGTTCCACGGGGTGATGAACAGGCAGGGTCCGACCGGCTTGCGGATCGTGAGCAGTCGGCTGCCGCCGGCCGGCGCCTGCATCCAGCGGCCGTGGATGCGTACGGCCTCCTCGGAGAACCAGCGGAAGAACTCGTTGCCGTAGGCGACCTCGCCGCGTGCCTCGGCGACCGTCTTGCCCATCTCCAGGCTCATCAGCTCGGCAAAGGCGTCGGTCCGCTCCCTGATCAGCTCGAACGCCGTGCGCAGGATCTCGCCGCGCTCCCGCGGCGGGGTGGCGGCCCAGTCGGCCTGCGCGGCCACGGCGGCGTCCAGGGCGTCCTCGGCGTCGCCCACCGAGGCGTCCGCGACGTCGGCGATCACGGAGCCGTCCGCCGGGTCGAGGACCTCGAAGCGGTCGTCGCCGTCGGCTTCACGCCAGCTGCCACCGATGAAGAGCCCCCGGTGGTCGGGTCCCAGGAGGTCGAGTGCGCTCATGGGG
>CAWGWW010000019.1:0-65529 GCA_963826415.1 uncultured Actinomycetota bacterium
ACGGCGAGAGCCCGACTCGATCACAGTGGGGTGAGCAACGGGACTTGCAGGCGCCATCGAGCCGGTATCGGTCGCGGGGCCGGTGACCGGGCATCATGCGCCTGGATCTGGGCGGTCCTGGACGGTTTCCAGCGGTTCTGACATCTGCAAGCGCACAAACTTGCGGCGGCCCGGGAAGAAGTCGTTCGCCTGGGTCGGCTCATCCAGCGGGCCGTCTGGTCCGTCGACTCGGAAGGCGGAGCGCCGGCGAGCGCGGCATCGAATCCGACGAACCCCCACGGCACGGTCACAAACGCCTGGGTGCCGGACACTTCTGGGTATGAGCACCCCCCACGAGGACTTCACCGCGATGTGGCACGAGGAGGCACCGCGCGTCCTGGCCTTGCGCGCGTCGACACGTCGGCGAGCACCTGGCGCAGGACGTGATCGCCGAGACCTTCCTGATCGCCTGGCGGCGGTGGCACGAAGTCCCCACTCCGCCGATCCCTTGGCTCCTGGTCACCGCACGCCACGTGATCGGGAACAAGGCCCGCGTGGCGCGACGAAGTCGCGCTCTCGCGGATCGGATCGCACTCCTCGACCACGTCGCCGCCTATGCGGCCGACACCGCCGACACTGCGCTCAGCCGCCGGGAGGCGCTCGAAAGACTTGCCCGGCTCCACGAGCAGCACCGCGAGGCGCTGCTCCTCGTGAGCTGGGACGGGCTCACCAACGATCAAGCAGCAGTGGTCCTCGGCATCAAGCCTGCGACCTTCCGACGGCGAATCAGCCGCGCTCGTGCCGCCCTGCTCAGCCCCCAAGCAACGCCCGACAACCCCGCATCAGAACCAGTCCTCGTCCCGATCCAGGAGACCTGATGAACACCATCGAGCAGCTTCGTCCCGAGCCGACCCGACTCGACCCCGAGTGGTCGGCCACCACCCTCGCCAGCATTCTCGCAACACCCACCAGGGCCACGGCTCCCACTGCGAGCAGCCGACGCTTCCGGATCGCTGCGGCCGGTCTTGTGGGTGCCGGAGTTCTCGGCGCCGGAGCCGCCGCCTACGCCGGCGGCTTGGTGCCGCAGTTCGTGACCGATGCCTTCGACCGGCTCGACGCCCAGAGCGGCGAGGAGTTCGATGTCACCGGCGTGAAGCCCATCGCCGATGTCGCTGTCCCTGACGGAACTCGCTACACCGTGTGGCGCGGCCAGAACGCCGCCGGTGGATCGTGCGAAGCCATCCAGGAGGACCGCCCCGGCACTGACGACGACAACTTCAACGTCGGATGCTTCTCCGGCGACAGCAGCAATCACTACGACCAGGTCAGTTTCGGCTGGGTCCAGCTTCCCGAAGACGAGGGCGAGGCTCGGAACCCGCTGTACTACCTTGCCTACGGCGAGAGCCCGACTGCAGCGGCCACGACCGTCCGGATCACCGGCAACGGCACCGATGTCACCCTGCCTGTCGACCGCTTCACGGGAGGCTTCGGTGGCAACCTTTTCGGGCTCGTCGCCCCGGAGGTCGGCATCGTCGACCTGACCTACTCCTTCCTCGACGCCGACGGAACCGAGCTCGCCACACTGACCAGCCGTTGAGTGGTCCGTCCTGGTTGCTGGGCGGTCTCGTTGCGGGTGTGCCAGCAGACCCGGTGCTGCCGACCGCCGGACGGTGTCGGGGTGCGACCCTGTGCAATCGATCCCGCCACTGGCTCCCAGATTTCGGGATCGCCCCCCGCTCTGCCCCCACAGCGGAGCAGTGGCGGAAAAGCGTCGAGCCCCTGACCGCGTTGCCGCAGCCAGGGGCTCGATCTCATTGGGGTGAGTAACGGGACTTGAACCCGCGACATCCGCCACCACAAGGCGGCGCTCTACCAGCTGAGCTATACCCACCGTGGATCCGACCGACCGGCCGAACCGTCGGGAAGTGTACTAGTTCTCCGGACCAGATTCCGCATCGGGAGCATCGCCGGTCAGGCCGGTCAGCGATCCCCCATGACGCTGGGCGATCGCGCGGGCCTGGGCGCTGTCCGGGCCGGGCGGCGGCACGAAGACGGCCTCCCGGTAGTAGCGCAACTCCTCGATGCTCTCCTGGATGTCGGCGAGCGCCCGGTGGTTGCCGCGCTTGGGCGGCGACTGGAAGTAGGCGCGGGGGAACCAGCGGCGCGAGAGCTCCTTGATCGACGACACGTCGACGATCCGGTAGTGCAGGAAGGCCTCGAGGGAGGGCATGTCGCGCGCCAGGAAGGCGCGGTCGGTCGCCACGGTGTTGCCGGCCAGCGGCGGGCGGCTCCCGTCCGGGCAGAACTCCTTGATGTAGCCGAGCACCTGCTCCTCGGCGTCGGCCATGGTCAACCCGGAGTCCAGCTCCACCAGGAGCCCCGACTTCTCGTGCATGGTGCGCACGAAGTCGTTCATCTGCGCCAGGGCTTCGGCGGGGGGCTTCACGATCAGGTCGATGCCCTCGCCGAGCACGTTGAGGTCGAAGTCGGTGACCAGGGCCGCGACCTCGATCAACGCATCGTTCACCGTGTCGAGCCCGGTCATCTCGCAGTCGATCCAGACCAGTCTCTCGTTCACACGAGCACCCTACTGCCCGGCTCCGGGCCGCCCACCGGCCGCTCTCAGCCGACCCTCAGCCTGGGCCCCTACCCTGAGCGCAATGAAGGAATGGATCGGCCTCGTCGCCCGCCTGGTGACCGGAGGCGTGTGGCTGGTCGCCGGAGCCCTCAAGCTGCCGGATCCCTATGCCAGCGTCCGCGCCGTCCGGGCCTACGACCTGCTCCCGGAGTCGATCGTGCCGACGGTGGGGCACCTGCTTCCGGTCGTCGAGGTCGTGATCGGCGTGGCACTGGTGCTCGGGCTGCTCACCCGGGGCTCCGCCGCGATCTCCGCGGTCCTCTTCGTGATGTTCATCGTGGGCATCGCGTCGGTCTGGGCGCGGGGGATCGAGATCGAGTGCGGCTGCTTCGGCGGGGGAGGCGCCAAGGCCGGGGCGTCGGCGGAGTACCCCTGGGAGATCGCGCGGGACGTCGGACTGCTGCTCCTCTCCGGCTTCCTGCTGTGGGTCCCGCGCACCCGCCTGGCGCTCGACAACCTGTTGTTTCGTCGTACCAGAAGGACTGTGACCGAGGCCCGACTGGGATCGAAGAAGCAAGCCGCCCAGAGCCGTGCCGAGCGAGCGGCCGAGGCGCTGACCGCACAACGCCAGCGTGAGCGCAGGCGCCAGGTCCTGGTTGTCGGCGGGATCGCCGTGGTCCTGATGCTGGTCGTCGGGATCGGCTTCTGGATCCAGAGCGGCCGGGACACCGCCGGCGCCCCGGTGGCCGCCCCGGCCGGGGCAGTCGACCAGTACGCGCTGGGTGTCGGCGATCCGCAGGCGCCGGACACGGTCGTCGTCTACGAGGACTTCCTCTGTCCCTTCTGCGCGGAGTTCGAGGCGCAGACGCGCGAGCAGCTGGCCCAGCTCGCGGCCGACGGCAAGGTCTACGTGGAGTACCGACCGTTCAACCTGCTCCGCACCGACTACTCGGTGGCGGCGGCCAACGCGTTCGCGGCGGTCCTCGACCGGTCCGGACCGGAGACGGCGCTGAAGTTCCACGACCAGCTCTTCGAGAACCAGCCCGGCGAGTCCGGTCCCCACCCGGACGCGAGCTGGTTGGTCGAGCAGGCGGTGGCCGCCGGTGCGGACCAGGCCGAGGTGAGCAAGCCGATCGAGGACCTGGCCTTCGAGCAGTGGGTGGTCAATGCGACCGACGCTGCGTCCCGAGCCGGGGTCAACTCCACCCCGACGGTGCTGCTCAACGGCTCCCCGGTCGACAACAGCCAGGGTGTCGACGCGATGGCGACCGACCTCCTGGGGGAGTTGGGCTGACCGAAGCCGTTGCCGCGAATGGTTCGGCCCGGCTGTGGGTGGAAGAGTGTTCGTCGTGAGCCTCTCGAACTTCATCGCCGGCCTGCCCAAGGCCGAGCTGCACGTCCACCACATCGGCTCGGCGTCGCCGCGGATCGTCTCGGAGCTCGCTGCGAGGCACCCCGGGACCGTGCCCAGCGACCTCGGCGAGCTGCGCGGCTTCTACGAGTTCCAGGACTTCGCCCACTTCATCGAGGTGTACCTCGCGGTCGTCGACCTGGTCCGCACCCCGGAGGACATCCGGTACCTCACCTACGAGGTGGCTCGCGAGATGGCGACCAGCCAGCAGCTCCGGTACGCCGAGCTCACCTGCACGCCGTACACCTCCGTGCGCCCGCACGAGGACGGCGTCGGCATGCCGATCGAGGCCTACACCGAGGCGATCGAGGACGCCCGCCTCGCCGCGGAGCGGGACTTCGGCCTGGTGCTGCGGTGGATCTACGACATCCCGGGTGAGGCTGGCCTGCCGGCCGCCGCCTCCACGCTTGAGTACGCGCTCCACCATCGTCCGGACGGGCTGATCGGCTTCGGTCTGGGGGGCCCCGAGATCGGCGTGCCCCGCCCGCAGTTCCAGCCGCACTTCGACCAGGCCCGGGCGGCCGGGCTGCGCAGCCTGCCGCACGCGGGGGAGACGACCGGACCCCAGACCGTCTGGGACGCCCTGCACCTGCTGGGCGCCGAGCGGATCGGGCACGGCACCACCGCCGCCGAGGACCCGGAGCTGCTCGCCCACCTGGCCGAGACCGGCATCCCGCTGGAGGTGTGCCCGTCGTCGAACGTCGCCACCCGGGCGGTCACCAGCCTGGCCGAGCACCCGATCCGGGCCTTCCGCGACGCGGGCGTGACGATCACGGTCAACTCGGACGACCCGCCGATGTTCGGCACCACCCTCAACCAGGAGTACGAGATCGCCGCCGACCTGCTCGAGCTCGACGAGTCGGGCGTGGCCGACCTGGCGCGAGCGGCGATCAACGCGTCCTACGCCGACCCGGACGTGAAGAGCCGGATCCTCGGGGAGATCGACGACTACGTGGCCACCTGAGCCCTCCTCGCACGCTCGTCGGTGAAAGGCAGCGGCCCCGCAAACTCATACTTTGCGGGGCCGGACTCTTTCTATCCCGCGGAGCCCGGAGCGGTCGGCATTTGCGCGCGTGTTGCGCCGCTCAGCAGGCGGCGTCGTCGAGGGCGGCGAGGTAGCCGGCGAACCCGCCCGGCGTGCGGGACCTGGTCCGCCCCGAGGTGGTGACGGTCGTCGTGGCGGTCGCGCACCAGCGGTAGCCCGCTCGCTTCACGGCGGCGACGAGCTGGACGTCCTCGTGCTCGGCGGCCGGGGGAAAACCACCGGCCCGGAGGTAGGCGTCGAGTCGAACCCCGAGATTGGCGCCGTGCACGTGGGGGTGCCCCTCGGCCAGGACGTGTACGGCGTTCCAGGCACGGAGCAACGAGGGAGTGAGGTCGCCGGCAGCGGGGCGGACCGAGCCCACGACCATGGCGAACCCGAACCGGGCCAGCATCAGCTGCGCGACCAGCCAGTGCTCAGGGACGACGGAGTCGGCGTCGGTGCTCGCCACCCAGACCCGGGCCGGGTCGATCGCGCGGGTGCGGTCGACGAGGCGCGCCACACCGGCCCGCCGGGCTGTCCCGACCGCGCCCGCGGAGACCTCCACCACGGTGGTGTCCGGCTGCGCCGACGCGATCCGCACCGTGTCGTCGCTGCACCGGTCCGCGACGACGGTGACCGCGACCTCGAGGGCCGGCTGCAGCCGGCGTACGCGCTCGACCGCTCGGTGCACCGAGGCCAGGCAGGCCGGCAGCAGCTCCTGCTCGTCGTGGGCCGGGATGACCACGTGCACGGCGTCGGGCCCGTGGCGCAGCGCGAGTCCGCTCACGCGTCGGGGTCCGGCCAGTGCTCGGCCGGGCAGAGGATGATGATCTCGAAGTCACGGTCTTCGTAGCGGGCCGCCTCGTGGGGCAGCCGACCGTCCCGGAACCGTTCGTGCACGTCGGGTCCGTCCAACACCCAGCCGGCGACCGGGTGCCGCCAGTGGCACAGCAGCACGACTCCGTCCTCGGTGAGGGATCCGGCGATCCGGTCGATCAGCCGGTCCAGGGCCGCTGGGCTCAGGAAGTACCCCGTCTCCGAGACGACCACCAGGTCGAACCGCCCGGACGGCCACTGTCCCGGGACGTCCGCCTCCTCGACGGAGACGCCGGCGACCTGCGCGAGCCGCTCGCGGGCCGTCGCCACGGCGGTCGGGCTCTGGTCGACCGCGATCAGCTCGTCACACCGGGTGGCGAGCTCCTCGGCGAGGGCTCCGCGCGAGCATCCCACCTCCAGCGCTCGGCGGAAACGCGGCCGGGGGAGGGAACCGAGGGTGAGCCGCCGCTTGCGCAGCTCGTACCAACGCTCGTCGACCCCCCAGGGGTCGGTCTGGGTGCGGTGCAGCTGGTCGAGGGCGTCGTCCGCGGCCGGAGCGTCGAGGACGTAGTGCTCGACGGGCGAGGTGAAGTGGGCCAGGAGGTCGGCGGAGAGCAGCACCTCGTCACCGGCGCGGTCCGACAGCGGCCGGACCTGGCTGGCGTGGGCCTGGATCGCGCGCCACTTGCGGTCCACCAGGTCGGGGTCGAGATCGACCCGGCGCATCTCCTGCCACGGGGCGGCGTCGGGGGAGAGGTGGTGCCACATCCAGATCGGGTACTGCGCGAGCACGGCTCCCGTCCGGCGCGCGGCCGCCGAGGCGGCCCGACCGGCGGCCTCGTGGTCGGGGTGGCCGTCGTGGACCCAGGGTGCGACGAGCAGGGTGCGCCGGCCGTCCCCGATCAGCTCCACCAGGCTGGTCGTCACCTCCGCCTCGACCTTGCCGACCTCGCCGTCCGCGGCGCCGAGGAAGACCAGCGGCGCTCCCGGCGCCAGCACCGTCAACGCCGCCTCGGCCTCGGCGAGGCGGCGGCCGGACAGCTCCCGTCGGCTCAGCGAGGGGGATTCGGGGTGCGAGGCCTCGCCGGCGGTGAGCAGCACGACGTACACCGTGAGTCCGGCGTCGTGGGCGCGCGCGATGAGGCCGCCGGCGCCCAGGCTCTCGTCGTCGGGGTGGGCAGCCACGACGACGAGCCGCGTGCAGCCCTCCTCGCCGTTGGTGAGGTCCAGCGGCGCGGGCGAGCCCCAGCCGGTGTGCCGCTGCCAGTCCTCCGCGGGCGTACCCGAGCCGTCGTGGGTGAAGTGGGTCGTCACCAGGGTGGCCCCGGGTCGGAGGACTTGGCCACCAGCTCGGTGCCCAGCGCGGCCGAGTCCCGCTCGGCGTGGTGCTGCCGGACGTACAGGCGCAGGTCGGCCACACGCTGCGCGTGCTCGGCCTCCAGCGCGAGTGGTGCCGGCCCCAGGGCGTGGTCGGCGACGGTGAGGACCCGCTCGACGGTGTCGGCCACGACGTTGCGGACACGCAGCGCCAGCAGGGCGCCGGCCTCCCCGTCGGCCCGGCCGGCGTCGATCCGGGCCGCCGCCTCGGCGAGGACGCTGCGTGCGGCGAACAGCGCCCGGTCGATGTCGCCCAGATGGACCAGGGCCAGCTGGTCGGGTCGCCGCTCGCGGGTCCCGCGCAGGACCCGGCGCGCGACGGCGACCGCGCCGCCGTACCAGATCGCGGCGACGCCGATCCCGCCCCAGGCGAAGCCGCTGCGTTCGAGGTACCAACCGGGCTCTCCGACGGCGACGGCCGGGACTCCGGTGAAGTCGACGGGTCCGCTGGGGATGGCGCTGAGCCCCCGGGCGTGCCAGGAGCCGGTGGCGGGGTGGACCCCCGGGTGGTCGAGCTCGACCGCGAACAGTCCGCGGCGGTGGTCGTCGACCCAGGCGGTGACCAGGGCATGGGTCAGGTGCTCGGCGAGTGAGCACCAGGGCTTGGTGCCGTCGAGGAGCCACTGGTCTGCACCCGTGTCGGCGTCAGGCCGGTGGCTCGCCTGCAGGCGGGCGCCGGGGCCCTCGGCGGCGAAGACTCCCCAGGTGCCGGTCGGTGCCGGGTGCCCGGCCTCCGCGAGGATGGCCACGGCATCGAGGTGCGGCTCGAGCGCCCGGGCGACGGAGAGGTCGATCGCGCCGACGGTGGCCAGGGCTTCCCACAGCCGCAGGGTGGCGCCACGGCCGGGCAGCGGGAGGCTGGTCGACCAGGACCTGGCCAGTTCGAGCGCGTCGTACGGGACGCTGCGTGAGGCCCCGAGAGCCGCTGCTGCCAGTTCACCGAGGGAGCCGGCTTCGAAGGCGGGCTCGTGACTGAGTGCCACGGGCCACGTCCGGTCCTCCTGCACCTGCATCCTTTGGTTGTCCTGGGGTCAGCCTCCCGCTGCTCGGGTCGAGCGTTCAGGATAGAAGAGCGTGGCAACTTCTCGCTTCCTCCGCCCGGGTGAAATAGGGTGCGCGTATGTCCCCCGACCAGGCGTCTCCGATTCGCATCGCGATCGTGAACGACTACGAGCTGGTCGTGGTCGGGATCGCGGCGATGCTCGCACCCCACCATGAGGAGGTGACCGTGGTGGAGGTGGACTCCGGCGTACCCGTGGTCAGCGACGTCGACGTGATCCTCTACGACACCTTCGGACAGGTGCAGGGGGACGGGGTCGACCTGGAGGACCTGGTCCACGGGACCGCCGCCCGGGTGGTGATCTTCAGCTGGAACCTGCAGCCCGATCTCGTGGAGCGCGCGATCCGCAAGGGTGCGTCCGGCTACCTGTCGAAGGGGCTGAGCGCCAAGGAGATCGTCGACGCCCTGCACGAGGTGCGCCAGGGGAAGATCGTGACGCCGCCGACAGTCGAGACCGATGCCGGCGGCCACGACGCCAAGGGGGACTGGCCCGGCCGGGACTTCGGCCTGACCGCCCGCGAGGCCGAGGTGCTCGCGCTGATCACCCAGGGACTCAGCAACCAGGAGATCGCCGAGCGCAGCTATCTGAGCATCAACTCGGTGAAGACCTACATCCGCAACGCCTACCGCAAGATCGGCGCCACCCGCCGGGCCCAGGCCGTGATCTGGGGGATGAAGCACGGCTTCGAGCCGGACCGGGCCCGGGTCATCGAGGCCGCTGCGCTCGACTGAGCTCGGCGTTGCGGGCGCGACATACGAGGTCGGCGCCCCCGGCAGGACTCGAACCTGCGACCTAGAGATTAGAAGGCTCTTGCTCTATCCAGCTGAGCTACAGGGGCGGGTGATCGGAACCACAGTCGGGACGATCCGCGGTGTGACCCCGCTGTCGTTTCATCCCCATTGTGACGCCGATCCGCGCGCCAGTATGCCGCAACCCGAACTCCTCCCAAGGACGCGGCCTGAAGGGGTGACTTACCTCGGCCAGGTCAGCCGACGGGTACGGCGGTCACGACCAGGTTCTGCTGGTAGCCCCCGTTGTCGATGTCGTAGGCGCCGCCACACGTGATCAGGTGCAGCCGCTCGGGACCGTCGCGGGTGAACAGCTCGTCCGGCAGGGCCTGGCGTTCGAAGCGGGTGATGCGTTGGACGGCGTACGGCGCGGTGGTGCCGTCGGCGAGCGTGACATCAAAGGTGTCGCCGAGCCGGACGTCGCGGAGCCGGACCAGGGGGCCGACCCCGTAGCGCAGCGAGTCGAGGTGTCCGGCCAGCACGGTCGCCCCCTGTCCCGCACCCGGGGCGGCGCCGAAGCGGTACCAGCCCAGGACTGCCGGATCGTCAGGGAGCCGCATCTGGCGGTCGTCCTGTACGCCGACGGGCCGGACGACGGCATCGATCCCGACGGAGTCGAGGCGCACCCGGACCGGACGGGGGCCGCGCTGCTGCTCGGTCGCCTCCGCGATCGCGGTGGCGTCGGAGCGCCCCACCTCCGGAGGCGCCTTCTGAGCTCAGGTCGACCTCTGGGACTGCGCCGGCGGAGGTCGGGGACGTCGACTGGTGGTGCTGTGTCCCGTGCAGAGGCCGCAGGCCCGGACTCGGCCACCTGGTCGAGAGGACCAGCGGCGAGCCCGGACCGTGCGGCGGCGAGGCTCATGAGGATTCCGACGGCTGCCAGCACCATGACCAGCACCTCCAGCGTCTTCTTCCTCATGACCTCACCTCCTGCTCAGTGGAACCGAACCTTGTCTACCGAGTGGCTCAGCGACGCGCGCCCGAGACCATCAGCTGACGGCCGGCCAGCACGAACGCCAGCAGGGAGAACGCACCCAGGCTCAGCGCCCACAGCGGGACCGAGCCGGACTCGGCGGCAAGACCGGCCTGGCCTCCGGGGACGCCCCCGGGCGAGGAGTGGAGACCGTCGATGGTCTGCACGGCCAGGTCGAGGTTCTCGTCGGCCGCACTGCCCCAGGCGTAGACGATCGTGTTGGTGCCCTCACCGAGGCTCACGTCGGCGGGACCGATCGCCACGGTGTCGGTCCCCGCGAGGACCACGTCCGCGCTGTAGCTGCCGGCGGGGACGTCGGCGACGGCCTCGTCCGGGTTGGTGAGGCCGTCCACCAGGACGTTCCCGTCCGCCCGGATGTCGACAGCCGGTGCGGCGGCCGTGTGGCGCACGGTCAGGCGAGCGTCGCCGGCGCCGGTGGCCGAGGTGTCGTTGACGAAGACGTTCAGCGCCGGGTTGCCGTCAGCGTCCAGGTTGGCCACGACGGTGGCGTTGACGCCCGCGGGGACCTCGACGCCGTCCTTCTCGATGGCGGGGTCGGCGGTGTCCGGGGTGTCGCCGTCGGCGTAGACCGCGAGGTCGTAGGTGCCGGCCGGGAGGCTCAGCGGGTCGGTGAGCGTGCCCGGCTCGAAGTCCGGGATCAGCTCCTCACCGTTCGCGTAGACATCCACCACGAGACCGGGAACGGCGTGCAGGACGGAGACGGTGGCATCGCCGTCGGCCGCTGTTGCGGGGGCGACGGGTGCAGCCATGAGGGCGAGCACGGTGGCTGCTCCGGCTGCTGCGATGGTGCGCTTCATGATCTGGGTCCTTTCGTTGAGGTTTTCCAACTCGGTCCCCGAGACTTGACGCCTGCGAATCGGCCAGTGGTGCGGTGGGCCAGGTGAAACTTGAACAGATTCTTCAACGTCGTGTTGAGATAATCTAACCCAGCTCGTGCGGGGGGTCAAGGGCCATCCCGAGCGATCGTCCCGCCGGCCGGCTACACCTGGGGCCTTGGGGCAACCTTCCGGCTTTCCGGCGCTCGGCCGCGTAGCGTGGTGGACGGGTGCTCTTCACGGAGCGGGGTGAACGCGTTGACCTGGTACTGGTGGGCGCTGCTCGGGGCCGTGGTCGTGCTGGCGTGGAACCTCTTGCGTGGGTACGTCGCGAGGCGCAAGCACGACCGGTACTGGGCCACGAACCCGATCCCGATCCTGACCCAGGTGCACCACGCTCGGTGGACGCCGAGTGGTCACGGCGCCCGGTTCTACCTGGCGTCGTCCGACCACCTCGAATGGCGCTACGACCACGAGGTGGAGCCGGACTTCGACAACATGCTCCAGGCCGAGATCGCGCTGACTGCGCTGGAGCTGCGCCTGGGCCGCAAGGTGACCTTTCCCCGCTGCCTGGTCCAGGCCCAGGAGCTCAACGAACGTCGGACGCGCGAGCTGGGTGAGGCGGCCGGGGGCGCGTCCCCGCCGGCCTCGGCCTGAGTCCCGCCCGGGGGTACGCTCGCCTCTCACCGAAGACGACAGAGGTGCCCCATGACGGCCAGCCGAGCCGCCCGTGAGAAGAAGGCGGCCGCCCAGGCCGGCCCCCTCGCGAAGCTCCGGATCGACCTCGACGAGGACCAGCAGTTCGTCTACAAGATCACCTGCACCGAGTGCGTGGTGAGGGAACGCCTCAAGTGGTCGGCGTACCGCCCCGGGGAGGACAACGGGTTCATGGCGGCGATGGACCGGTGGATCTTCCACCTCGCCGAGCGGCACCCGGAGACCGACGCGCCCTGCCTGGCCTTCCTCCCAGCGGCCGAGCAGCGCCTGCACGAGCGGCGCGAGCAGCAGACCGACGTCGACGGCTGAGGGTCGCCCGTCCGTCGGTCAGCCGGGCGGGTCGAGGGGCGCGCCGGACCACTCGAGCAGCAACAGGGTCGAGTCGTCCGAGGTCGTGCCGCCGCGAGCCTGCATCAGGAGCCGGGAGAGCCGGCGTACGGACTCCTGGACGCGTACGCCGTGCGCCTCGACCTGCTCGATCAGCTCCCGCATCCGGGCCTCGCCGAACTCCGCGCCACCGGCGAGGTGCTCCTCGAGGAGGCCGTCGGTGAAGAAGAGCACCCGGTCGCCGCGCTGCAGCATCGTCTCGGTCACGATCGGGGTCGCGCCACCGAAGCCGACCGGCAGCGTCGTGGGGGCTTCGAGCTGACCGACCACGCGACCGTGGCGCAGGAGCATCGGCGGCGGATGCCCGGCATTGACCCACTCCAGCCGACCGAGCTCGACATCCAGCCGGGCCATCTGCGCCGTTGCGAACCGGTCCGGGGCGAACTGTGCGGCCAGGGCGCTGTCCATCGCGGCGTACAGGTCGGCGAGCTCGACATCGGTCCGGCGGGCGTGCCGGTAGGCGCCGATGGCGAGGGTGGCCATCACCGCCGCGTCGAGCCCGTGGCCCATCGCGTCGATCATGCAGAGGTGCAGGACGTGACCGTTGAGGGCGTAGTCGAAGCTGTCTCCGGCCACGTCGTACGCCGGCTCGAGCGCGCCGGCGATCGCGACCTGGGGCGTGGTCATCATCAGCGGGGGGAGCAGCTGCCACTGCATCTCGGCGGAGAGGCTCATCGGGCGCCGCCGTCGCGCCTGGAAGAACCGGTCGGTGTACAGGCTCTTGGTGATCAGCATGTCGGCCACCAGCCCGGCCAGTCGCCGGGTCAGGCGGCGGTCGTCCTCGTCGAGGTGGTCGAGGGTGAAGACGAGCACGCCGACGCGGTCGGTGCCGTCCAGCAGGGGGACGTACAGCCGGACCATGTCGCGCGTGGCGCGCTCGACGATCTCGTCGGTCTGGAAGGCGAGACCGGCAAGGGAGTCGTCGATGGACTGGGCGGGCCCCACGACCAGCCCTTCGCCGGGCAGCGGCACCAGCGTCATCTGGTCGTAGTCCTGCAGGAGCACGGTCACGTCCCGGCCGCCGATCGTGGCGATCTCCTGCGCGATCAGCGGCGCAATCAGCTGGGGAGGCATGGTGTGCGAGCGATCCAGCAGCGATCCCAGCAGTCGCTCGCCGAACCCCTCGGACCGGTCGGTGCTCCCGGCGGAGCCCCGATCGGGGTGCTCGCCGTTCATCCGTCCAGCGTACGCCGCCCACGGCCGGCGGGCGGCGTACGAAGCGATCGACTAGGCCAGGACCTCCTGCTCGAGCCGTGCGTAGCTGGTCTCCATCCCGTCGGCCATCCCGGTGGCCAGGACGGTGTCGCGGGTCTCGGCGTCCGGGAAGGTGATCACGAGAGTGAGCAGCGTGCCCGCCGCGACCGGCGTGAGCGTGAGCTCGTTGACCACGCCCTCGCCCGGCATGCCGATCATCCGCTCGCTGGTCACGGCGCGGCACGGCGGAGCCGACTCCAGCAGCTCGCCCTCGAAGCCGAAGCCACCCTCGGCGCCGTCGGCCGGCTCCCACTCGTAGCGGTACGTCTCGCCGACCGTGGTCGCCACCTCGCAGACCGGCATCGTCCAGCCGTCCGGGCCGAGCATCCAGCGGCGCATCAGCTCCGGCTCGTGGTGGGCGCGCCAGACCTGATCGACGGTGCCCCGGACCACGCGGCTGATCCGCGCCTGGGTGTCGGACAGGAGCTGGGTCATCGTGGCGTGCCCGGCGGCGAACGAGGCGAGGTCGGCGAGCACCGCGTCCATCTGGCCCATCGCCTCGTTCAGGCCCTGCTCCATGCCCATGTCCAGGAGCTGCTCGAGCTCGTCGAGTGAGGTGAAGTACGTCGTGGTGGTCACCCGGGAGCCTTCGCCGGTCTCCTCGAAGACGAACCGCATCTGCATGGAGGGCATCTCCGCGTTGGGCTCGCCGTCCGGCTTCGCGAACCCGTCGCGGACCTCGAAGGCCTTGAGCGGCTCGACGGAGAGCCACTCCCAGTAGCCGCCGTGGGTGTCCCCGTCCGGACCCTTCATCGTGTACGCCGACCGCCCGCCGGCGGCCGCGTCGTGGCGGGTGAAGGTGGCGGGGTACGTCGGCGGTCCCCAGAAGCGCTCGAGCTGACGCGGGTCGAGGTAGGCCTCCCAGAGGCGCTCGACGGCGGCCGGGAAGTCGGCGACCACGGTGAGGGTGAGTGCATCGGTGTCGCGGGCGACGGATGTGACGGGCATGGGGTGTCTCCTGTTCGGTCTTCGGTCTCAGTCTTCGGAGAGGAGGGCGTCGAGCCGGTCGATGCGGGATCGCCAGATCTCCTCGTAGCGGTCCAGCAGGCCCTGGGCCTTGCGGATCGTCTCGGGGTTGCCGCTGATGATGCGTTCCCGACCGTGGGGCTCCTTGGTCACCAGACCAGCTCCCTCCAGGACGGCGACGTGCTTCTGGACGGCCGCGAACGACATGTCGTACGCCGCGGCCAGCTGCGACACCGAGGCCTCGCCCGCCATGGTGCGGCGGAGGATGTCGCGTCGGGTCGCGTCGGCGAGGGCCCGGAAGACCCGGTCCACCTCGTCATCGGAGAGTTCAGTATCTACAACCATTTGGTTGTACGTTAGTCCGCCAGGTCTGGCCCGTCAAGGGCCGGCCGAGGGGGCGCGATGCGTGACAGCCCCGGGCGACCGCCCCTAGCATCGCGCCGGTGGAGGTCATGGACTGGCTGCTCGGGGGTGACCCGGCGATCCGGTGGCAGGCGATGCGCGACCTCGCCGGAGCGCCTGAGGATCAGGTCGCTGCCGAACGGGCCCGCGTCGCGGAGGAGGGCTGGGGGGCTCGCCTGCTGGCCCTGCGCGATCATGACGGCCAGTGGGACGGCGGTGCGTGCTTCCCGAAGCGCGTCGTGGACGACTGGCGCGCGGGCATCGAGCCGGACTTCTCCGACGGCCAGCCGTGGACGGCGACGTTGCCCACGCTCGTGCTGCTGCGCGATCTGGGCCTGGACCCGGCGAGCGAGGCTGCGCGCACCACGATCGGACTGGTCGCCGAGAACTGCCGGTGGGAGCACGACGACGAGGCGTTCTTCGACGGCGAGGTCGAGGAGTGCATCAATGGTCGGACGCTCGCGGTCGGCGCCTACTTCGGGGCCGACGTCGACGGACTCGCGTCGAGGCTGCTCGCCGACCAGCTCGACGACGGTGGCTGGAACTGCTGGTCCGAGGGCGGCGCCACGGTGTCGTCGTTCGACTCGACGATCTGCGTGCTGGAGGGCCTGCTCGAGTACGAGCTGGCCGGGGGAGGGGTCCCGGTGGCAGCCGCTCGCCGGCGGGGCGAGGAGTACCTCCTGGAGCGCCGGTTGTTCCGGCGCAGGAGCACCGGGGAGGTGCCCGCCGAACGCTGGCTCCGCTTCTCCTGGCCGCCGCGCTGGCACTACGACGTCCTGCGCGCGCTGGATCACTTCCGCCGGGCGGAAGGTGTGCCCGGCGCACACCCCGACGAACGCCCGGACGAACGCCCGGACGAACGCCTGGCCGAGGCCGTGCAGCTGGTCCGGGACAAGCGGCAGCCCGACGGCACCTGGTTGCTCGAGAACACCCACCCCGGCGAGACGCACGTCGAGCTCGAGGACGGCGACGGTCGCCCGAGCCGGTGGAACACGCTGCGGGCGCTGCGGGTCCTCGCCTGGCACGACCGCCGGCCCTGAACCCGTCGTCGCGAGGCGCTCAGCCCTGGGCCTGCTCCAGCTCGATCAGCTCGGCCCGGGCCAGCTTGATCTCCTCCAGCTGGAGCTCGACCAGGGACTTGAGGTCGGCCGACAGGTCCTCGGTGACGAAGCCCTCGTAGCGCTCGATCGCGTTGCCCTCACCCTGGATGGCGGCCTTGAGCTGGGCGGACGGACTGGATCCGGTGACGGCGTCCTTGACCGCGATCCAGCCTCGGTGCACGGCGGCGGCCATGGTGCCGCCGGAGTCAGGGTCCTCGCCGTACTTGTTCTCGACGCCCCGCAGCTGGGTGATGAACTGGTCACGCTGCTCGCTGTAGCGCTGGAACACTGCGGCCAGCTCGGTGTGGTCGCCCTTGGCCAGCTCTTCGGCACCCTTCGCGTAGCCGTCGCGGCCGTCCTCCGCAGTCTGGACCAGGTCCTCGATGAAGTCTTCGTCGTTCGGCACGGTCTCCCTCTCCGTCGATGCAGCCCCGCGAGCGCGGGGTGAGCTCATCCGGCCACCGTAGCCCCGCTCGGCGATGAACCGCGGAGACCTGACCTCGCCGTGCGGCCCGGTCATCGTGTGAGCAGGAGCGCGCGTCGGATCAGGGCCGACTCGCGGCCTCGAGGTCGGAGGCGCGCTCGCAGTCGGCGACCCTGCACCGCACGACGGCGGAGTGCTCGGAGCCAGTGGTGTCCAGCAGCAGTGCGCGGTTGGACTCGAAGACCGCCCGGCCGACGGTACGAGCCTGGTAGTGCGCCAGCATCCGGCCGCCGGCCTTGCGCAACCAGGCGTCGCCGGGGCCGGGGCCGTCCGAGAGGATGTTGATGGTGGCCATCCGCTCACCGCTCGGGGAGAAGACGTCGACGCGCTCGTCGCACGAGGTCCACAGCGGCTTGCTCGGCGTCCGGAGGGTCGACACCACCGTGCAGCCGCCCTGGAACGGATCGCGCGTGTAGCTGGCCAGGCGGTTGGCGCCGATGTCGGCCGTGCCGCCGACCCGGTCGGTGATCTTCCGGATGCGGTCGGTCGTCGCGTTCCACCAGAAGGTGCGACCACGCTCCCAGGTACTCAGCACCAGGCGGCTACCGGCGAAGTCCAGCAGAGCGACGTTGCTGCTGCGGAAGAGCCGTGACCCCTGGCGGTTGCCGGTCACCGCGTCGTACACCCGGACCCGCGAGCGGTGCGGACGCAGGTAGCTCGTGGTGGCAACCTGGGTGCCGTCATCGGAGAGCAGCAGGTCCGAGAGCCGGCTGCGGAACAGCACGGTCTGGTCACCCCCGGGGGTGATCCTGAGAGCACGTCGCTGGTTCTGGTTCCTGGCGGCGGCGCTGACGACGTAGTCCGTGCCGGACCTGCCGATCAGGCGGATCTCGCGGGCGTGCACGCGCACCCGGACGTCACCGTCGACGATGGTCCGGCCGTCGAGGTGGGGGACTCTGGCGTCCGGTCCGCGCTCGAGCTGGGCAGGCCGCAGCTCGGTCGGCGCCACCCGTCCCGGTCCGGCGTCAGCGGCGGTGGCAGCCGGGCCGCCGGAGAGAAGTGAACTCAGCGTCAGGGCGGCCAGGGCAGTGGTTGTGCACAGAGTGCGGATGGTGGTGCGCATGCATGCTCCCGAGGTTCAGGCCGGAGCTGTTCCGGTCGTCAGTGGGAGAGACGCCGCGGCGAACGGTTTCGTTGCGAGCCACTTGCTGGAACTTCAGGACAAGGGCGTCCGAGAACGCATTTGCTAGAGTCAGGCCTGCTGCCGACTGACCGGCAGCTCCGGACGAGACGCGCCGTACCCGGTCCTGCACGACGACGCTCCTGGGAGATTGTCGTGCTCATGTTCCTCCAGCTCTTCGGCGCCGCGCTCGTGCTCACCGCCTTCGCGCTCGGCCAGCTCCGGCTCACCGAGGTCGACTCCTACCCGAGCCTGTGGCTCAACACCGTCGGTGCCGGCATCCTCGCGGTGCTCGCCCTGCACGACTCGCAGTGGGGCTTCCTCGCTCTCGAGGGGATCTGGGCCCTCGTCGCCGGCGCCGGGCTGGTACGCCGGCTGCGAGCGAGCCGCGTCCGCCGATCAGACCACCCGATACGAGGGAGCAGCAGGATGACTGTGCAGCAACGAGACCTGATCGAGGGCCGGCCGGTGCTGGTCGTGATCGACATCCAGGGCGGGGCGTCGGTCACGGACGAGCCGTCGGCGATCCCGTTCATGGACGGCTACGAGGCGAGCATGGACCGGGTGCCGGCGCTGGTCGAGCAGGCTCGGGAGGCCGGGGTGCCGATCGTGTTCTTCCAGGAGGCGCACCGCCGCGACCTGGTCGACTTCGGCCGTGAGCTGGACGGGGACGAGGGCGTGCACCTGCTCGAGGGCGACCCCGGGACCGAGATCGCGGCCGCGCTCGGCGTGCGTCCCGACGACTACGTGATCCGCAAGCGGCGCTACTCGTGCTTCTTCGGCACCGAGCTCGAGATCCTGCTCAAGGGACTGCGCGCGGACACCCTGCTGCTGGTCGGCGGCCACACCGACGTGTGCGTCCACTACACCTTCGTCGACGGGCACCAGCACGACTACTTCATGCGGGTCGTCGAGGACTGCGTCGCGGGCTCCAGCACCGAGGCGCACGAGGCGTCCCTGCGCGCGATGGAGTACCTGCAGACGGGGGCGCGGCGCACGTCGGCCGAGGTCGCCGACGCGTTCGCGCAGTTCCGCGACCGGGCCGCCTCGCTCGTCTGACGGCCGTCAGCCGGTGTGCGACCCCATCCACGCCTCGACGTCCGCCGAGGTGCGGGGGAGGGCGGCGGACAGGTTCCGGTAGCCACCGGAGGTGACCAGGATGTCGTCCTCGATCCGGATCCCGATGCCGCGCAGCTCCTCGGGCACCAGCAGGTCGTCCTCCTGGAAGTAGAGGCCGGGCTCGACGGTGAGGACCATGCCCTCGGCCAGGTCGCCCTTGGGGTACACGTCGGACGAGGCCCGTCCGCAGTCGTGCACGTCCATGCCGAGCATGTGGCTGGTGCCGTGCAGCGTCCAGCGGGCGTACACCTTGCTGTCCGGGTCCAGCGCCTCCTCGGCGGAGACGGGGAGCAGCCCGAGGCCCTCGAGTCCGTGCGCGAGCACGTCCATGGCCGCATGGTGCGGCGCCAGGAACGGTACGCCGGGCCGGACGGCGTCGATGCCGGCCTGCTGCGCGGCGTACACCAGGTCGTAGAGCTCGCGCTGGGTGTCGGTGAAGCGGCCGTCGACCGGCAGCGTGCGGCTCACGTCGGCGGTGTAGAGGTTGTTGCCCTCGACGCCCATGTCGAGCAGCACCATCTCACCGGGCGTGATCGGCCCGGAGTTCTCGATCCAGTGCAGCGTGGTGGCGTGCCGGCCGCCGCCGACGATCGAGTCGTAGCCGATGTCGTTGCCCATCGCCCGCGCGCGGCGGAAGAAGGTCCCCTCGATCCAGCGCTCGCCGTACTTGAGCACGTCGGCCCATTCGCGGACCGAGTCCTCGAAGCCGAGGGTGGTGATGTCGCAGGCCTCCGCGAGCTCAGCGATCTCCCAGTCGTCCTTGACCAGACGCATCTCCGAGGCCACCCGCGCGAAGTCGTCGTCGCGGGACTGGTCGGAGGAGACCAGCTGGTCCACCGAGGCGGAGACACCGCGCAGCACCCGGGTCTTGCCGGAGCCGCTGAGGGCGGAGGGCAGGTCGTCGACGTGGCGCACGGTCAGCCCGAGGGAGGCCGACATCTCCGAGAGCGACGGCCGTCGGCCCGCCCACAGCTCGCCGTACTGCCGGTCCCGGAAGAACTCGTCGGTCTCGCGGGACGAGCGCGGCCGCGCGTAGAGCACCGACTCGCCGTCCTCGATGACGAGCACGGCGTCGCTGGTCTGGTTGCCCGAGAAGTAGGTGTGCGCGGTGTCCGGGCGGAAGCGGTAGTCGGTGTCGTTGGCGCGGACCTTGTAGGTGCCGGCCGGCAGCACGAGCCGCTCTCCGGGGAACGCCTCGGACAGGCGGGTACGGCGCTGGGCCGCGGAGGCGCTGATGGCGTGCGGCGGCAGATCCAGCTCGCGCTCGCCCCATCCGGTGCGCATGAACGCGGAGTAGGCCTCGGGAACGGCGGGGTCGTGGGACTCGGTCTTCGGCTGATCACTCACGGCCTCCACTGTACGCGGGAGTCCGGGCTCGGCGAACCTCCCGATAGTCTTCCGCCCATGCCCAGACCCCGCCACGACAGTGTCGCGTTCACTGTCGTGGTGACCGGGCTGGTGGTCCTCGGGGCGTTGCCGATCCTGCTCGTCATCGCCCTCTCCGGCGCCCCCAGCTCGTTGGTCCTCGCCACCGGTCTCGCGGCACTCCCGGTGGGCCCGCTGGTCGGTTGCTACCTGTGGCTGGACCGCTACGAGCCCGAGCCGAAGCGGCTCCTGGCGATGGGACTGCTCTGGGGTGGCTTCGTCGCCACGGCGGCGGCCCTGCTGATCCAGGGGCTCGGTGGCTTCGTCGTCGGCGTCACCGAGACCGCGAGCCTGGCCGTCGTGGCCCCGGTGACCGAGGAGGCCAGCAAGGGACTCTTCCTGCTGCTCCTGCTGTGGTGGCGCCGAGGTGAGCTGGACGGGATCCTCGACGGCATCGTCTACGCCGGCATGGTCGGCATCGGCTTCGCCTTCGTCGAGAACATCCTCTATCTGGCGGCCGCCTACAACGGCACCGACGGGATGGGGCCCGGCGGGACCGAGGCCCTGACCGGCACCTTCATCGTGCGCTGCCTGTTCAGCCCGTTCGCGCACCCGCTCTTCACGGCGTTCACCGGCATCGGGGTCGGCATCGCCGTCTCGACCCGGCGACGGGGCGTGCGGTGGCTGGCTCCGTTGATCGGGTACGCCGTCGCCGTTGCCGCGCACGCCACCTGGAACGCCTCGACCATCTACGGCTTCGGCAACTTCGTCACCGTCTACGCGCTGCTGATGACCCCGGCGTTCATCGCGGTGACCGTGTTCGCGGTCTGGTCGCGGCGTACCGAACGCCGGATGCTCACCGCCGCCCTCGGCGATGCCGCCCGGCGCGGGCTGATCCCGGCCACCGACATCGGCTGGGTGGTGGACCTCCGCGCCCGCCGGGCCAGCCGGGCCTACGCTCGGGCGCGGGGCGGCCGGGAGGCGGAGCGGGCGATGCGCGACTACCAGCAGGCGGCGATCGAGCTCGGCTTCCTGCACCATCGGTACCTGCGCGGCACGCCCCCGCCCGACTTCGCCGCTCGCGGCCAGGAGCACGTCGCCAGGATCGGCGCAGTTCGTCCCTCGATCGCTTTCCCCGGACAGGTGGTACCCGCTCGATGACCGCTCAGCACACAGCCCAGCAACCCGACAGCACGCAGATGCTGACCGCCCTCGTGCGGCTCCGGGGCTCGCTGCAGGCGGCGCGACTGCCGCTGGAGATCCCGGGTGCCGAGGAGCAGCGGGCGTCCCGGCAGGAGATGGTCGACCAGCTCGAGGACTACGTCATCCCGCGGCTGATGACGATCGACGCTCCGCTGCTGGCGGTCGTCGGCGGCTCCACGGGCGCCGGCAAGTCGACGCTGGTCAACTCTCTGGTCGGCCGGCACGTGACCCAGCCCGGCTTCCTGCGGCCCACGACCCGGTCGCCGGTGCTGGTGCACCACCCCGACGACGCGCACTGGTTCGGCCAGGACCGGCTGCTCCCGGACCTCGAGCGGGTCGCGCACTCGACCACGGATCCGGGTGCGCTGCAGCTGGTGCCCTCCGACACGATCCCAGCCGGGCTGGCCATCCTCGATGCTCCCGACATCGACTCGGTGGAGGAGCTGAACCGGATCCTCGCCGCCCAGCTGCTGGCCGCCGCCGACCTGTGGCTCTTCGTCACCTCCGCCGCGCGGTACGCCGACCAGGTGCCGTGGGACTTCCTGCGCCGGGCCGCCGAGCGCTCCGCCGCCGTCGCGATCGTGCTCGACCGGACGCCGCCGGAGGCGGTGGAGACCGTGTCGGCCCACCTCGCCCGGATGCTCGCGAGCCGGGGGCTCAAGGACTCTCCGCTGTTCATCGTGCAGGAGGGCCCGGTCAGCGACGAGGGGCTGCTGCACGCCTCGGCGGTCTCCGACATCCGTGGCTGGCTCGACTCGCTCGCCGCTGATGCCGAGGCCCGGGGTGCCGTGGTGAAGCAGACCCTCGAGGGCGCGATCCGCACCCTCACCCGACGTACGCACGCCGTGGCCGATGCGACCACCGAGCAGGTCAGTGCCGCCACCCGGCTGCGCGAGGACGCGAACAAGGCCTACGACGACGCCATCGAGGCGACCACCAAGGCGTCCGCGGACGGCACCCTCCTGCGCGGCGAGGTGCTCGCCCGCTGGCAGGAGTTCGTCGGCACCGGCGAGCTGCTCAGGTCGCTGGAGACCCGGGTCGGCTGGCTGCGCGACCGGGTGGTCAATGCGGTCAAGGGCAAGCCGCAGCAGGCCGAGCGCGTCACCGTCGCGGTGGAGTCCGGCCTCGAGACGCTGATCCTCGAGCACGCGGAGGCCGCCGCCGAGCGGGCCGAGGCGTCGTGGCAGTCGCTGGCCTCGGGTCAGGCGCTGCTGAAGGACGCCGATGAGGACCTCGGCCGGGCCTCCCGCGACCTGCGCCGCCAGGCCGAGCGCACCGTCCGCGAGTGGCAGCAGGACGTGCTCGACATGGTGCGCACCGAGGGGGCGGACAAGCGGGGGACTGCGCGTTTCCTCGCCTACGGCGTGAACGGGCTCGCCGTCGCGCTGATGGTCGTGGTCTTCGCGCACACCGGGGGAGCGCTGGTCGGCGCCGAGGCCGGGATCGCGGGCGGCGGAGCCGTCCTGGGCCAGAAGCTGCTCGAGGCGGTGTTCGGCGACCAGGCCGTGCGCTCGCTGGCCGAACGGTCGCGGCAGTCGCTCGAGGCCCGGGTCCGGACACTCCTCGACGGGGAGCGGACCCGCTACCTCGACCTGCTCGACGGCCTCGAGATCTCGGTGGACGCACCCGAGCAGCTGCGGGCCGCCTCGCGGCGCGTGGACGACCTCCGGTTCGCCGCCGTCCAGCACGGCGGAGGCGACCACTCGTCGTGACCGGCCCACCCCCTAGGGTGTGGGGGCACTGTTCAGTCCGCTGCCGAGGGAAAATATGACGTCGTTGCTCGAGGGTGCCAAGAAGTTGGTCACCCGTGGCACCGAGATCGGTGTCCGCATCGAGGGCCTCGCCGCGGCGACCGAGGCTGCGCGGGGCCGCCTGGACGAGACGCTCGTCGACGAGGCGCAGACCATCGTCGAGCGGGCGGCGTCTCGGCTGCGGCTCTCCGCGACGCACACCGTGGTGGCCATCGCCGGCGCCACCGGATCGGGCAAGTCGTCGACCTTCAACGCCCTGACCGGTCTCGAGCTCTCCTCGGTCGGCGTACGGCGACCGACGACGTCGTGGGCCACCGCCTGCGTGTGGGGGTCGGACGGGGCCGACGAGCTCCTCGAGTGGCTCGGGATCGCGCCGCGGCACCAGACCACCCGCGACTCGATGCTGGACACCCGCCGCGAGAGCACGGCGCTGGACGGGGTCGTGCTGCTCGACCTCCCCGACCACGACTCGACCGAGGTCAGCCACCACCTGGAGGTGGATCGGCTCGTCCAGCTGGCCGACATGCTCGTGTGGGTCCTCGATCCTCAGAAGTACGCCGACGCCGCGGTCCACGACCGCTACCTCGCCCCGCTGGCCACGCATCAAGAGGTGATGGTGGTGGTGCTCAACCACATCGACACCGTCCCGGAGTCCGGCCGGCAGGGCCTCGTCGACGACGTACGACGCCTGCTCGACGCGGACGGGCTGCCCCGGGTCCCGGTCATCCCGGTCAGCGCGCGTGAGGGTCTCGGCGTCCCCGAGCTCCGGGCGGAGATCGCCAAGCGCGTGTCGGCCAAGCGGATGACCCGGACCCGGCTCGAGGCGGACCTGCAGAAGGCCGCCGCGCGCCTCGACGAGGTGTCGGGCTCGGCGCCGGTGCCCGAGCTGTCCGCGGACCGGGTGGCAGCGCTCGAGGATGCCTTCGCCGACGCCGCGGGGGTGCCGACGGTGGTGGCGGCGGTCGAGCGCTCGATGAGGCTGCGTGCCGGACGGGCCACCGGCTGGCCGATCACCTCGTGGTTGTCCCGGCTGAAGCCGGACCCGCTCAAGCGGCTGCACCTCAACCTGGGATCCGAGGGGAAGACGCTGACCGGGCGGGCCCGGACGTCGGTGCCGCAGATCACGCAGGTGCAGCGGGCCAAGGTGGACAGCGAGGTCAGAGTGCTGGCCGACGACGTGTCGCGCGGACTGGCCCGGCCCTGGGTCGACGCCGTGCGCCGGGCGTCCGTCACCGGGCTGCCCGACCTGGGCGACCGCCTGGACCTGGCCCTCGCCGAGACGGACCTCGGTGCCGAGCGGATGCCGGCCTGGGCGGGCATCGTCCGGGCCCTGCAGTGGGCGCTGATCATCACCGCACTCGCCGGTGCGGTCTGGCTCGGGGCGCTCGCCACCGCGGAGTACCTCCGGGTCACGGGTCCGACGCCTCCCGCGCTCGGCGGGATCCCGGTGCCGACGCTGATGCTGCTGGGCGGCGTACTCCTCGGCGTGCTCCTGGCCCTGTCCTCCCGGGCACTCGTGGGGATGAGCGCCCGGCGCCGTGCCCGCGTGGCCGACCGACGTCTGCGCGCCGCGGTGCGCGAGGTGTCGCAGGAGCTGGTGGTCACGCCCATCGAGGACGAGCTCCGCGCCTACGCCACCGTGCGCTCCGGACTGGTCAAGACCCTGAAGTAGTCCGGTTTCCCTGCACAGCTCGCGCTGCGCGCGGGCCCGTGCACAGCGGCTGGCTTCTCGACTCCCGCCTGTCGGCTTCGACCCCGAGGCTCGGTTCCGCATCGTCCGGACCGAGACCTGAGGAGAATCCGATGAACGAACCCCTGGTGACCCTGACCGGCTGGCTGGGAGGAGATGTCAGCCGACGCGAGGTGGGTGACGCCGTCGTGGCCAGCTTCCGCGTCGCCTCCACCCCGCGGCGCTACCAGAAGCAGACCGAGGAGTGGGTCGACCGGGACACCCAGTGGTACACCGTGAACGTCTGGCGGGCCCTGGCCGAGAACTGCGCCCGCTCGCTGCACCGGGGTGACCCGGTGGTGGTCCACGGCCGGCTCAATGCCCAGGTCTGGAAGAACTCCGCCGGCCTCGAGGTCACCTCGTTCGAGGTGGACGCGATCTTCGTGGGACACGACCTGAACCGCGGCACCAGTGCGTTCACCCGGGCAGCAGGAGCCGGCTCCGCGGGCGGGACCGGGAGTGGATCGAGGGTGGGGGAGTCGACCGCCGCGGCCGTCGGTGGCGTGGACTCCGACACGGACGAAGCGGCTGCCTGACGGTGGCGGGGGGTGACGCCCCCGATCGGGCTCCAGCGGGCTTCGGGCCGTAGGCTCTCGGACCATGTCGGAATATGTTTTCACCCTGCGCAATGTGCGCAAGGCCCATGGTGACAAGGTCGTCCTCGAGAACGTCACGCTGTCGTTCCTGCACGGAGCCAAGATCGGTGTCGTCGGTCCCAACGGCACCGGCAAGTCCTCGATGCTCAAGATCATGGCGGGGCTCGACCACGCCAACAACGGCGACGCGATCCTCGACCCCGGCGCCACGGTCGGCATGCTCCAGCAGGAGCCGCCCCTGAGCGAGGGCAGGACCGTGCTCGAGAACGTCGAGGAAGCGGTCGGCGAGATCAAGGGCAAGCTCAACCGCTACAACAAGATCTCCGAGGAGCTCGCGGAGCCCGACGCGGACTACGACACGCTGCTCGCCGAGATGGGCGACCTGCAGACGGACCTCGACCACGCCAACGCGTGGGACCTCGACAGCCGGCTCGACCAGGCCATGGACGCGCTGCGGTGCCCGCCGCCCGAGGTCCTCGTCGACAACCTGTCGGGTGGAGAGCGCCGTCGGGTGGCCCTGTGCAAGCTGCTGCTCCAGCAGCCCGACCTGCTGCTCCTCGACGAGCCCACCAACCACCTCGACGCCGAGTCGGTCCAGTGGCTCGAGGGTCACCTCGCGACCTACCCGGGTGCGGTCCTGGCCGTCACCCACGACCGGTACTTCCTCGACAACGTCGCCTCCTGGATCCTCGAGCTCGACCGGGGCCAGGCCCACCCCTACGAGGGCAACTACACGACGTACCTCGAGACCAAGAAGGACCGGCTCAAGATCGAGGGCCAGAAGGACGCCAAGCGGGCCAAGATGCTCGAGCGCGAGCTCGAGTGGGTCCGCTCCAACGCCAAGGCCCGCCAGACCAAGAGCAAGTCCCGGCTGGCGCGCTACGAGGAGATGGCGGCCGAGGCCGACCGGATGCGCAAGATCGACACCTCGGAGATCAACATCCCCGCCGGTCCGCGTCTCGGTGACATCGTGCTCGAGGCCAACGACCTGACCAAGGGGTTCGACGACCGCACGCTCATCCACGACCTCTCCTTCAGCCTGCCCCGCGCCGGCATCGTCGGCGTGATCGGCCCCAACGGCGTCGGCAAGACCACGCTGTTCCGGATGATCACCGGCCAGGAGAAGCCCGACGACGGGGAGCTCAAGGTCGGCTCGACCGTCAAGATCTCCTACGTCGACCAGAGCCGCGGCGGCCTCGACCCGACGAAGAACGTCTGGGAGGTGGTCTCCGACGGGCTCGACTTCATCAAGGTCGCGAACTTCGAGATGAACTCACGCGCCTACGTGGCGTCCTTCGGGTTCAAGGGTCCCGACCAGCAGAAGAAGGCCGGCGTGCTGTCCGGCGGGGAGCGCAACCGGCTCAACCTCGCGCTGACCCTCAAGATGGGCGGCAACATGTTGCTGCTCGACGAGCCCACCAACGACCTGGACGTCGAGACGCTCTCCTCCCTCGAGGACGCCCTGCTCGACTTCCCGGGCTGCGCCGTGGTCACCTCGCACGACCGGTGGTTCCTCGACCGGGTCGCCACGCACATCCTGGCGTGGGAGGGCGACGACGAGGACTCGGCCCAGTGGTTCTGGTTCGAGGGCAACTACGCGTCGTACGAGGAGAACAAGATCGAGCGCCTGGGTGTCGAGGCGGCGCGTCCGCACCGGGTCACCCACCGTCGCCTGACCCGCGACTGAGCTGCTGCGCTGGCCCGTCGCGACACACGCGACGGGTCAGCGGATCTCCATCTCGGGGTGCGCCGCGACGAGGTGGTCGGCAACCGCGTTCATGACCCGGCCGACGGCCTCGAAGTCCTCGGCGCTGACCAGGTCGACCAGATGGTCGCGGACCCCGTTCACGTGGACGGGCGCGACGCGGACCAGCAGGTCCCAGCCCTTGTCGGTCATCGTCGCGAGGATGCCGCGGCCGTCCTCCGGTGAGGAGGAGCGGACCACGAGACCGGCCTTCTCCATCCGCGCCACCGTGTGCGTGACGCGGCTGCGGCTGTGGGCGAGCGCGTCCGCGAGCTGGGCCATCCTCAGCTGGCGGCCCTCGCGCTCGGAGAGCCGGACCAGGATCTCGTACTCGGTCAGGGACACGTCGAAGCCACGACGCAGGTCCTCGTCGAGCCGGTCGGTCAGCAGGGTCATCCCCATCACCAGGGCGCGCCACGAGGCCTGCTGGCTCGGGTCGAGCCACACGGCGGCACGTGCCTCAGTCATGGATGCACCCTAACGGCCTGCGCACGGTGGTCCAGTCGATCAGTGCAGCCGCTCGAGGATCATCGCCATGCCCTGGCCGCCACCCACGCACATGGTGATCAGACCGGTGGTCTTGTCGTGCCAGTCCAGCGAGTTGAGCATGGTGTTCTGCAGCCGCGCCCCGGTCATGCCGAAGGGGTGCCCGACCGCGATCGCGCCGCCGTTGACGTTGAGCCGGTCGAGGTCGATGCCGAGGTCCTGGTACGACGGCACCACCTGGGCTGCGAACGCCTCGTTGATCTCCACGAGGTCGATGTCGCCGATGCTCATGTTGGCGTGCGCCAATGCGCGCTGGGTGGCCTCGACCGGTCCCAGTCCCATGATCTCGGGGGACAGGCCGCTGACCCCGGTCGACACGATTCGCGCCAGCGGGGTCAGGCCCAGCTCGGCGGCCTTGGTGTCGGACATGATCACCACGGCGGCCGCGCCGTCGTTGAGGGGACAGCAGTTCCCGGCGGTGACCACCCCGTCGGGGCGGAAGACCGGCTTCAGCTGGGAGGCCGCCTCGAGGGTGACCCCCGCCCGGGGGCCGTCGTCGGTGCTCACGACCGTGCCGTCCGGCGTGGTGACCGGGGTGATCTCACGGGCCCAGAAGCCGTCGTTGATCGCCTTCTCGGCGAGGTTCTGCGAGCGCACGCCGAACTCGTCGAGCTCCTCGCGCTTGAGGCCGCGCATCCGGGCGACGTTCTCCGCGGTCTGCCCCATGGCGATGTAGGCGTCGGGCAGCAGGCCGTCCTCGCGGGGGTCGTGCCAGTCCACGCCACCCTCGGCGGTCTTGCTGGTGCGAGCCTTGGCGTCCTCGAAGAGCGGGTTCTGGGTGTTGGGCCAGTGGTCGGAGGTCCCGTGCGCAAAGCTGGAGACCATCTCGACGCCGGCGGAGATGAAGATGTCGCCCTCGCCCGCCTTGATCGCATGGAACGCCATCCGGCTGGTCTGCACCGAGGAGGCGCAGTAGCGGGTGATCGTGGCGCCGGGGACCCGGTCCATCCCGTTGAGGACGTTGACCACCCGGCCCATGTTGTTGCCGGACATGCCGCCGGGGAGTCCGCAGCCGAGGTAGAGGTCGTCCACGGTGTCGCGGTCCAGCTCGGGCAGCTTGTCCAACGCCGTACGCACGATGAACGCGGCGAGGTCGTCGGGACGCAGGTCCTTCAACGACCCCTTGTTGGCGCGACCGATGGGGGAACGGGCGACGGAGACGATGACGGCCTCGGGCATGGAGAACTCCGATCTCGGGGTGATGTCCTGCTCCGGAAAACACTAGTCGGGCGGCCAGCGAGCGGACGCGGCAGTCCCCACGCCTGCGGGTCTGACACCATCGTGGGCGTGCGCCATCTCTACGAGTGTCCGATGCGCTGGGCCGACATGGACCTCCTGGGGCACGTCAACAACGTCGTCTACGTCGACTACCTGCAAGAGGCGCGGGTCGACATGCTGCGCACGCACGGGCCGGCGCAGACCGGGCAGCTCGCCGAGGGAGCCGTGGTCGTGCGCCACGAGGTGGAGTACCGCGCACCGCTCACGTTCCAGTTCCGGCCGGTCAGCATCGAGTGCTGGGTGACCGAGATCAGGATCGCCTCGTTCACGATGGCCTACGAGATCTTCCACGACGATCCTGCCGCGGAGGGAGGGCGCAAGGTCTACCTCCGGGCCACGACCGTCCTGACGCCGTACGTCTTCGCGACCGAGCGCCCACGACGGCTGAGCGAGGAGGAGCGGGAGACTCTCGCGAGGTTCCTCGAGCCGGCCGAGCGCAGCCGGGGGCTGAAGCTCGCTCCCAGCCGCAAGGACCCTCGGGGGCACTACCCGGTCCACGTCCGGTTCTCCGACGTGGACGTCTACGCGCACGTGAACAACGTGAAGTACTTCGAGTACTTCCAGGAGTCGAGGATCGTGCTGACCGCCGGGCTGTGGGACGACCTCCCTGCCGGCACGCCGCCGGTGAGCATGGTGGTGGCCCAGATCGACGTCGACTACAAGGTGCCGATCCTGTTCCGGCCCGAGCCCTACGACGTCTGGTCGTGGGTGTCACAGGTCGGGCGGCGCTCGGCCACCATCGAGTCGGTCATCTGTGACGGCGACACGGTGCTGTCACAGGCACGGGTCGCGATCGTCTTCTTCGACCAGGCGAGCCAGAGCTCGACGGAGCCACCCGAGGTCTACCGGGACCGGCTGACCGAGATGCTGGCCTGACTCAGGTCAGGGCCTCGACGGTCTCCTGGTCCGGCGCCTGCAGGCGCAGCCGGCGCAGTCCGCGGTGTCGGGCGACCCGGACCGCCACCGGGGTGATCCCGAGCGCTCGAGCGGTCCCGGCGACGTCCAGACCGACCACCTCGAGACAGGCGACGACATCGCGCTCGCGCGGCGGGAGCACGGCCAGGGCCTGCATCACCCAGGCGTGACCGGTGACGCCCGACTCGTGGCCCTCCGAACCGATCCGGTCCGGCGGCTCGGCGGCGGGGGAGGTGACCCGTCGTACGCTGCGGCGACGCGAGTTGGCGGACAGCTTGCGCGCGATCCCGAACAGCCACCCCGCGAACTCGTCTGCCGAGCCCGTGAAGTCGGCCACCTTCTGCGCCGCGGTGAGCCAGGTGTCGGCGGCCAGGTCCTCGGGCGCGACGGCGGCGTCTCCGGACGGGCGGGTGTTGAGCCAGATGACAAGACGCCCGGCGTGAGCTCGGTAGAGCTCTCGCCAGGCCTCCGGATCGCCCTCCTTGGCGCGGTTGACCACGTCGTCGTCGGAGCTCATGGGGCCCTCAGTCGCCGGCACCCGTGAGATCAGACCCACTGCCGGAACTGCCCTTGCCGGACCCCGAGTCACCGGAGTCATCTGGTTCGTCGGGGTCGTCGGAACCGCCGCCGGACCCGCCACTGCCGGATCCGGAGCTGTCGTCGTCCGCGTCGGCGTCGTCGGCGTCGTCGTCGGAGTCGCCGGACCCCGACCCGTTGCTGCCGGAGCCCTGGTGGTCCGAGCCGCTGCTGCCGGACCCTGAACCGCTGTCGCCGGAGTCGTTCGCGTCGGACCCGTCGTCGCCGGACCCGCTGCTGTCCGACCCGGAGTCGCCGGAGTCGGAGCCGTCGTCGCCGGACTCGCTGGTGTCGTTGGCGTCGGACCCGTCGTCGCCGGTGGACCCCTGGCTGCCCTCGCCCCTTCCGGAGGAGTCCTCGGGGGCGTCGGCCGGCTCGTCGATCCGGTCGGGGCTTCCGTCTCCCTCGCGTCCGGCGAGGTCCTCGCCGGTGGTGGCGTCGGGTGCGGCCGGCTGGATGATCGGCGGCTTGGGGGAGTCGGAGTCCCCGATCTCGCCGGCGGCCCAGCTGCCGACCGCGGCGATCAGGGCCACGCTCGCCGCGGCGAGCGCCATCGTCCAGGGTCGCCCGGCTCGAGCCACCACCGCGGGTGCGGTCGGGCTCGACTCCCTCGCCAGGGCGGCCAGCTGGGCCAGCAGGACTGGATCCGGCTCGAGCGGAGGCGCGGGGACCCTCAGGTCCAGCGATCCGCGGTTGGGTCCCGCCATCTTCAGGTCTCTCTCGTCACGAGGGTGTCTCGACGGTAGCGCGTGGGGGGCGCCACCGCCGAGACCCGTTCAGACAGGCTGGCTGCCTGCCTAGTCGTCGTCTCCGTGGCCGGAGTCGTCGTCATCGTCGTCATCGCCGCCCCCGGGACCGCTGTTGCCGTGGTCGGAGTCGTCGTCATCGTCGTCATCGCCGCCGCGGGCCGTGGTGGCCGTGGTCGTCGTCGGCCTCGTCAAGTCGTTGTTGTTGCCGGGGCCCGAGTTGTCGTGGTCGTCCCCGTCGTCGGTGTCGTCGTCGCCGTGGGTGTCGTCGTCGCCGTGGGTGTCGTCGTCGCCGTGGGAGTCGTCGTCCCCATCGGTGTCCTCGTCGACATTGGTGTGGTCGGCCGAGTCGTCGTCGGCGGTGTCGTCGGCTCCGGTGGCGCCGTCGTCGTCCGAGTCGTCGTCCGCCTCATCGTCGCCGTCGTCGTCGCCGTGCCGGCCGGCAGGCAGCGCCTGGTCGTCGTGCTGGGCCCGCGCCTCGGCCGCGAGCTGGTGCCCGTTCGGGCCCTGGGCGCGGAGGTCCTGGCCGGCGTTCGACGTGGACGCCGCGCTGGTCTCGGCCTGACCCATCTGGGCGCCGGTGGCGTAGGCCGCCCCGACGGAGGTGGCGGCCGCGATCGCGGCGCTGGCGGCGATCACCTTGGCTGTGGATGTTCTACGCATCGGAATCTCCCGTGTGGTTGGAGGGTCTGCCCCTTCACTTCGTACCTGTCACGAGATGTGTGCTGCGTTACACCGAATGCCGAACGAATTTCCGCGCGCCCGGGGCTCACTCCGGCGTGTTGACCATGAACTGCGCCGCGTGGGTGACGTACGCCCAGAACTGCGCGTCCTGCTCCGGGGTCAGGCCGACCTCGTCGAGTCCCGCCCGGAAGTGCACCAGCCAACGGTCCTTCGCGTCGGGGGTGACCGCAAAGGGAGCGTGCCGCATCCGCAGCCGGGGGTGTCCACGGGTCTCGGAGTACGTCGTCGGGCCGCCCCAGTACTGGACCAGGAAGAGCAGGAAGCGCTCCTCCGCGGGCCCGAGGTCCTCCTCGGGGTAGAGCGGGCGGAGCAGCTCGTCTTCGGCGACGCCTTCGTAGAACTTCGCCACGATCCGACGAAAGGTCTCGAAGCCGCCGATGTCGTCATAGAACGTGGTCACCGGTCCATTCTGCCGAGAGCCCCGGGAGCGCTGAACACCGGCGTGCAAGACTCGGACGAGTCCACCAACTTTCAAGGAGTGATCCCTGCATGAGCACTACCCGCACTGCGCAGACCCACTGGGAAGGCAGCCTGTTCGAGGGCGCCGGCAAGGTGACGCTGGAGTCCTCCGGCCTCGGGACCTACGACGTCTCGTGGCCCGCGCGCGCCGAGGAGCCCAACGGGAAGACCAGCCCGGAAGAGCTGATCGCGGCGGCGCACTCCGCCTGCTTCTCGATGGCGCTCTCGAACGGTCTCGCCCAGGCCGGCACGGCGCCGACGTCGCTGGACACCAGTGCCGCGGTCGACTTCACCCCTGGCAAGGGGATCACCGGGATCAAGCTCACCGTGCGTGGCGTCGTCGACGGCATGAGCAACGACGACTTCGTCAAGGCCGCCGAGGCCGCCAAGGAGGGGTGCCCGGTCAGCCAGGCGCTCACCGGCACCACGATCACCCTCGAAGCTTCGCTCGCCTGACCGGTCCCAGCTGACCGGTCTGGCTGAGTGGGTGTGTGTCCCGTTTCCCGGGTGATCGAGGCCCGCGAAGTCGCACTCACGCTCGATGAGGCCACGTCGTCACAGCTTCACCATGGGATGCAGGCGAACCGGCGCTTCCCACGGCGAATTCACCGTGGGAACCGCCACTTCGACTGCATCCCATGGTGAAGCGACCACGGGCCTGGGCCCGCGGCTGCCGGACCGTGGTGAACGCCGATTGCGGAAGCGCCCACTGCTCGTCTGTCAGCTCACGTGGACGTCAAGCCACACACGGTGCCGTCGAGGCCCGCCACCGCAGTCCCCCACAGGGGACACACCCAGTGAACCGGCACGAGAGCCGGGTCCTCCCACGGGAGGGCCCGGCTCTCGCCGTTCTGCGGGCGGCCGGCTCAGACCGTCTCGTCGACGTCGGCGTCCGACGCCTGGGCCGGCTGCTCCCCGCGGTGCCAGACCACGCGCTGGGGGAACGGGATCTCGATGCCCTCGTAGTCGAAGCGGGACTTGATCCGCTGCCGCATCTCGCGGGCGATCGCCCACTGCTCGAGGGGAGCGGTCTTCAGGGTGACCCGCACCGTGACGCCGTCGGCGCCGAGGTCCTGGACCCCCCACACCTCGGGCTCCTCGATGATCTGGCCCTTGAAGTCCTCGTCGTCCCACAGGTCGTGGGCGACCTCCATCAGCACGCGGCGCACCCGGGCGAGGTCCTCGTGGTAGCCGACGCTGATGTCCAGCACGGTGCGCGCCCAGTTCTGGCTCATGTTGCCCACGCGGAGGATCTCGCCGTTCCGGACGTACCAGACGGTGCCGTTGACGTCGCGGAGCCTGGTGACGCGCAGGCTCACCGCCTCGACGGTGCCGGTGGCCTCACCGAGGTCGACCACGTCGCCCACGCCGTACTGGTCCTCGAAGATCATGAAGATGCCGGACAGGAAGTCCTTGACCAGCGTCTGTGACCCGAAACCGAGGGCGACACCGATGATCCCGGCGCTGGCCACGATGGGGGCGATGTCGACGCCGACCTCGCTCAGCATCATGGTCGCGATCACGGCGACCAGCACCCCGGTGACGATGCTCTTGAGCAGGCCGCCCATCGTCTGGGCGCGCTGTACCCGCCGGGTGGCGACGGCCAGGTCGCGGGCGGGGTTCTCGGCGCTGCCCTTGGAGCTGCCCATCGACATCCGGCTCACCCGGTCCGGCAGCACGCCTTCCTCGGCCCGGCGGACGAGCCGGTCCACGGCCCGGTGCAGGACCCATCTCGCGACCAGTCCGAGCAGCAGCAGGCCGGTGAGGGCGAGCGGCGTACCGATCAGGACATCGGCCCAGCTGGCGATCGTGGTGTTACCCGTGAGCTTGAGCGCCGCATCGCAGATCTGCTCTCCGGCGGCACACGGGTCGGACGTTTCCAGCGCAAACATGTGCCCCAGTATGTACATCCTGCGGTGGCATTCCGATTCCTCGGGGACCGATGTGACCCACCTGACCCGGAGCGGGCTGAGGGCCTGCGCCGCGGAGCCGATATCCTCTGCGTGTGACTGCCACCCTCGTGACCCTGATCCGCCGGACCGCCGCCGTAGCCGCGGGCGCCGCGCTGCTGGCGGGTGTCGCCGCCCCCGCCTCCGCGGACGTCCCCGAGGGGTGGAGCAACCCGGAACCGGTGTCCGCCCTGCACGCCCTCCTGCTCCTCGGTGGGGTCCCACTCCTGCTCTTCGTGCTGATCGCCACGGCGGTCTACCTGCCGGCCCTCATCCGCGGCGAGCGGGTCAACCCCAACGGCGTCGCTGCCGACAACCAGTGGTTCGGTGGGCCCCGACAGGGCACAGCCGAGCTCGCCGCCCCGGACACCGACGAGTCGAAGGCCGGTGGCGCAAGTGGCCGCTGGTGAGCCCTTCTCCCGGTCCGAGCAGGTCGCCCTCGACGAGGCCATCCGCAAGGCCGAGCAGTCCTGCCGGGTGGAGTTCTCGGTGTTCGTCGGCTCCGCCGACGGTGAGCCCCGTGCCTTCGCCACCCGGCTGCACAACTCGCTGGTCACACCGTCCCGCAGCATCCTGGTCATGGTCGACCCGGGCGCGCGGTCGCTCGAGATCGTCACCGGCGGCCACGTCCGCCGCACGCTGACCGACTCCGAGGTCGAGCTGGCCGCCCTGCAGATGCAGTCGTTGTTCGCCCAGGGCGACCTGGTCGACGGCCTGATCTGCGGCATCGCGATGCTCGCCGAGCACGCCCGACCCCAGAACACCCTGCACGCCTGACGCCGACCCGTCGCGTGTTCACGCACAATCACGCCGACCCGTCGTCAAGTAACGACGGGTCGGCGCGATTTTCGTGTCAACGAGCGACGGGTCAGGGCTGGGCGTCCTTGGCCTGCGCGGTGAGGGCCCGGGCCACGTCCGCGCGCCCCTCGCGCAGGTAGCGCTTGGCGGCGGGGTTGGCCGGGGAGGACTCGAGCCAGGCGTCGACCCGGTCGAGCAGCTCCTGGCTGGCCAGCTGCTTGGGGAACATGTACTCCAAGGCGGTCGAGGCACGCTGGGTGCCCTTGTCCTCCCAGAGGGTGTCGGCGGCGGCGAGGTACTTCTCGACGTACGGCGCGAGCACCTCGTCCTGTCCGACGCACTGGAAGGCCAGCACGACGCTGCGCTGGGTCTCGTTGGCGACGTCGTCGCGGACCATCGCGATCTCCCACGCCTCGGCCTTGGCCTCGGCCGTGGGTCGGGACGCGCGGGCCGCAGCGGCCCGCTCCTGTCCGGAGATGGTGTTGTCCCGCTCGAGCTCCAGCGCGATCCGGTCGGCCTCCGCCCGCCCGGCGCGCGCCAGGCTGGTCAGCAGGGTCCAGCGCAGATCGGTGTCCACCGCCAGGCCGTCGATGACCAGCGACCCGTCGAGCAGCGCCTCGAGCTCGTCGAGCGCGGAGTCGCTGTGCGCCGCGCCGGCGAACGACCGGACGAACGACAGCTGGTGGTCGCTGCCGGGCTCGGCGTCGGCGAGCAGCGCTCGCAGTCCCTGCTCCCAGGTGGCCCGCAGGGCCGGTCGGTTGGCGGGGGCGCTGTAGGAGTTGACGGCCATCGCGGCGTACGACGGGATCCGGCTGAGGCCGAACGCGTCGGTCTCGTGGTGGATGGCGCTGAGCACCAGCGTCACGAAGTCGGTCGCGGCCATCTCACCGTCGCGGGTCATGTCCCACGCGGCACCCCAGCACAGGGCCCGGGCCAGCGAGTCGTCCAGCGTGCCCAGCCCGCCGATCACGGTGGCCAGCGAGCGCTCGTCCAGGCGGATCTTGGCGTAGGCCAGGTCGCCCTCGTTGAGCAGCAGCAGCGCCGGCTGCGCCTGCCCGACGAGCTCGGGCACCTCGGTGAGCGCGTCGTGCACGTCGATCTCGACGGAGGTACGCCGCACGAGGTGCGGGTCGCCGTCCGCGTTGGGGACGGCGTCGTAGAGGCCGATGCCGAGCCGGTGCCGGCGCAGCGTCGGGAACTCCGAGGCGGCCGTCTGCCGGACCGCGAACGACGCGTAGTTGCCGTCGGCGTCGAGCTCGAACTCCGGGGTCAGCGTGTTCACGCCGGAGGTCTGCAGCCACTCCTGCGCCCACGACTGGAGCTCGCGGCCGGACGACTTCTCCAGCGCGGCCAGCAGGTCGGTGAACTCGGAGTTCGAGAACGCGAACTCCTTGAAGTAGGCCTGGATGCCCGTGAGGAAGTGCTCGAGCCCGACCCACGCCACCAGCTGCTTGAGCACCGAGGCGCCCTTGGCGTAGGTGATCCCGTCGAAGTTGACCTCGACGGCGCGCAGGTCGACGTTGTCGGCCGCCACGGGGTGGGTGCTGGGCAGCTGGTCCTGGCGGTAGGCCCAGTTCTTGCGGGCGTTGGTGAACCCGGTCCAGGACTCGGTGAACTCGGTGACCTCGACGGCGGCGTGGTAGCAGGCCCACTCGGCGAAGGACTCGTTCAACCAGAGGTCGTCCCACCACTTCATGGTGACCAGGTCGCCGAACCACATGTGGGCCATCTCGTGCAGGATCACCGACGCGCGGAACTCGTAGAACGAGCGGTCCTGGCGGCTGCGGGGGAGGTACTCGTCGCGCAGCGTCACGCAGCCGGCGTTCTCCATCGCGCCCATGTTGTACTCCGGCACGTAGAGCTGGTCGTACTTGCCGAACGGGTAGGCGTAGTCGAACGCGTCCTCGAAGAACGCGAAGCCCTGCTCGGTGATCTTGACCAGCTCGTCGACATCGAGGTGCTCGACCAGCGACTGGCGGCAGTAGTGGCCCAGCGGGATCTCCCCGTGCTTGCCGACGAACGTGTGCTGCACCTCGTGGTACTCACCGGCGACGATCGCGGTGATGTACGTCGACATCGGCTTCGTGGGCGGGAAGTTCCAGACCGACGTCTCGTTGCCGAGATCGCGCGGCTCGGGGGTGGGGGAGTTCGACACCACCTTCCACGCTGACGGCGCGGTCACGTTGAACGTGAACGGCGCCTTGAGGTCGGGCTGCTCGAAGGTCGTGTAGACGCGCCGGGCGTCGGGCACCTCGAACTGGGAGTAGAGGTAGACCCGGTCGTCGGCCGGGTCGACGAAGCGGTGCAGGCCCTCACCAGTCCGGGAGTACCGGCAGTCGGCACGCACGACCAGCTCGTTGTCGGCGGCCAGGCCGGTCAGCGCGATCCGCTGGTCGCTGTAGGCGGTCAGGTCGACGGGGGTGCCGTTCAGCGTGATCTCGTGGATCGTCGCGTCGACCAGGTCGGCGAAGGTCTCGGCACCCGGCTCGGTGCAGGTGAACCGGATCGTCGTGGTGGACGCGAACGTCGAGTCGCCCGTCGTCAGATCCAGGTCGATGGAGTACGACGAGACGTCCAGGAGGGCGGCGCGGGTGGCGGCCTCGTCCCGGGTGAGGTTGGTTCCAGGCATGACGAGCATCATGTCACTTGCCTGCACGCGAACGCACAACGGTAATGGACGTGTCCGGCGACGCGGTCCGCCCCGCGTCGGGGAATGCAGCGCCGGGTCAGTTGGTTGAAACTTCCATGACCAATGCTGACTTCTGGTTCGACCCCCTGTGCCCCTTCGCCTGGATCACCTCACGCTGGATCCTCGAGGTCGAGGAGGTGCGCGACATCGAGGTCACCTGGCACGTCATGAGCCTGGCCTACCTCAACCAGGACCGGGACATCTCCCAGGAGTACCGCGACCTGCTCGCGGACGCGTGGGGCCCGGTCCGGGTCTGCATCGCCGCCGAGCAGCAGCACGGCAAGGGAGTCCTGTTGCCCCTCTACACCGCGATGGGAACCCGGATCCACGAGCAGGGTGAGTCGATCGGTCGCACCCTCATCGAGAAGTCGCTCGCCGACGCCGGGCTGCCGCTGGCGCTCGCCGACGCGATGGACGACCCGTCGTACGACGAGGCGGTCAGGAAGTCGCACCACCTCGGCATGGACCAGGTCGGCGACGACGTCGGGACCCCCACGATCGCGATCGAGGGCACCGCGTTCTTCGGTCCGGTGATGACCTCGATCCCGCGCGGCGAGGAGGCCGGCAAGATCTGGGACGGTGCCGTGGCGATGGCGTCCTACCCGTACTTCTTCGAGCTGAAGCGCGCCCGGACCGCGGAGCTCGACTTCAGCTGAGCCCGGGCCAGTCGACAGGGCCAGGTCCAGACGGGCCATGGCGGGATCCGGCACCTCTCCCTAGTCTCCGTGCAGGGCGACGACAGGACGGTGCCGGGCATGGACGAGATGGACCCCACGGTCAGCAACGCTGACCTCTACCGCGTGATGTTCGAGAACGACCGGGTGCGGGTGCTGGAGTACCGCGACGCCCCCGGCGCCCGGACCACGCCGCACGCGCACCCCGACAGCGTCATGGTGACGCTGTCGTCCTTCAGGCGAAGGCTCGTCCAGGGCGACGACGCCCGCGAGGTCGACATCCCCGCTGGCATCGCCAACTGGCTGCCCGCGCAGCAGCACAGCGGGGAGAACATCGGTGACTCCGAGACCCACGTGATCTTCGTGGAGCTCAAGGAGCCGGCGAACGGGGCCGCCGGCCCCGGTGCGCTCGGGCCGCAGGGCTAGTCGCCGGCGGACCCTGCCAGCACCCGGGTCACCTGCGCGGCCTTCGCTGCCACCGTCGGCCGGTGCGCCGGGGTGGCCGCCGACTCGAGGTCGAGCAGCATCGCGTCGAGGCGCCGCGGGACCTGCAGACTGTCGGTCCCGTAGTGCGCGATCTCGTCGACGGCCAGGTCGAGGTACTCCGCGAACGTCCGGTCCCGGGTGACCAGCCGGACCACGCCGTCCGCATCGTGCCGCACCGGGTAGGGGTCGCGGGCGCCGACCATCCGGCGCAGGATGTCGTGCAGCTCGTCGATCACCTGCACGGCGGTCGTCGGGTCGTTGATGCCGGGGGACAGGGCGCGCTCGGCGATGTCGACGAGCCGTCGTACGCCGAGGGACGCGTCCTGCTGCATCGACCGCTCGTGCCGGACGCCGAGCCCGCGGTCCACGGCCGAGTCCCAGTCGCCCTCGGTGGCCGGACCGCCGTGCACCAGTGCCACCGGTGAGCCCTCGACCAGGAAGGCGCCCAGGGGGTGGAGCAGCTCGATCCGGGCGTCGTGGTCGGTCGCCAGCGAGCAGAGGATGTTCTGGTCGATGGTGTCGAGGTACCCCGAGTGCTGCGCGACCGCGGTGTGCTGGCGCGCCAACCGCGGCAGCTCGGGCGCCGACTCCGGATGGTCGCGCGCCTCGTCCTGGCCGCGCTTGATCAGCGTGCGGGTCTCGTCGGCAGCGCGGCGGATGATCGTGGTGACCGAGATCGACTGGGTGATGTGGTGGATGAACGCGAGGAACATCCCGACGGCGGCCAGCACCAGGCCGTAGCCCAGCGTCACTGCCAGCTGCGGCACCGAGCTCTCGGGGGTGTCGATGATCGAGCGCAGCACGGTCAGCGCATAGAGGAACGACGCGGCGAAGACGCCCAGCGTGTGCTGGGTGATCCGGCTCTCCAGAAATGTCCGCAGCACCCGTGGCGAGAACTGGCTGCTCGCCAGCTGCAGGGTGACGATCGTGATGGAGAAGACCAGGCCGGTCACCGAGATCATCGCCCCGGCGATGCTGGACAGCACCGTCCGGGCGCCCGAGGCGCCACCCTGGAAGAGGAACGGCAGGGCTGCGTCCGAACCCCGGTCGATCTGCGGGACGACCAGACCGAAGGCCACGGCGGTCAGGCACCACAGGGTCGGGACCACCCAGAACGGGGAGAGCAGGAAGTAGGTCCAGCGGCGGATCCGGTCGACCTCCTCGCGCGGGCCGGGAGCGGGCGCCGAGGTCGGCGACGGGCGTGACGTCATGGGCTCCTTTCTACCGGCATCGGCCGAGGCCGCCCCGCACCGCGCCGTCGGCGTGGACACCGGGCGGGCACGCGCGGGGAGCGACTCCTAGGATTCGCCCATGAGCAAAGTCCTGTCAGCCGTGGCCTGGCCGTACGCCAACGGTCCGCGCCACATCGGCCACGTGGCCGGCTTCGGTGTGCCCTCCGACGTCTTCTCCCGCTACATGCGGATGGCCGGACACGACGTGCTCATGGTCTCCGGCACCGATGAGCACGGGACGCCGATCCTGATCGCGGCGGACGAGGCCGGTGTCGCGCCCCAGGAGCTCGCCGACAAGTTCCACCGGATGATCGCCGAGGACCTCTGTGCGCTCGGGGTCACCTACGACCTCTACACGCGCACCACGACGCCCAACCACCACGCCGTGGTCCAGGAGCTGTTCCTCGGGGTGCACGGCAACGGCTACTTCGTCGAGCAGACGACGTACGGCGCGATCTCGCCGTCCACCGGGCGCACCCTGCCCGACCGCTACATCGAGGGCACCTGCCCGATCTGTGGGTACGACGGCGCGCGCGGCGACCAGTGCGACAACTGCGGCAACCAGCTCGACCCGCACGACCTCGTGAACCCGCGCTCCAAGATCAACGGTGAGACCCCCGAGTTCATCGAGACCCAGCACTTCTTCCTCGACCTGCCCGCGCTGGCCGAGGCGCTGGGGGAGTGGCTCGACGAGCGCGAGGCCTCCGGGACCTGGCGGCCCAACGTGATCCGGTTCAGCCAGAACATCCTCAAGGAGATCCGGCCGCGGGCGATGACCCGCGACATCGACTGGGGGATCGCGGTGCCGCTCGACGGCTGGCGCGAGAACCCCACCAAGAAGCTCTACGTCTGGTTCGACGCCGTGATCGGCTACCTCTCGGCCTCGATCGAGTGGGCGCGTCGCTCCGGCGACCCCGAGGCCTGGCGCCAGTGGTGGAACGACCCCGAGGCGCTGTCGTACTACTTCATGGGCAAGGACAACATCACCTTCCACAGCCAGATCTGGCCGGCTGAGCTGCTGGCCTACTCGGGCAAGGGCAGCCGGGGCGGCGAAGCGCGCGAGTACGGCGCCCTGAACCTCCCCACCGAGGTGGTCTCGAGCGAGTTCCTCACGATGGAGGGGCGCAAGTTCTCGTCCTCCAAGAACGTCGTCATCTACGTCCGCGACCTGCTCAGCCGCTACCAGGCCGATGCGTTCCGGTACTTCGTGGCCGCCGCCGGCCCCGAGAACCAGGACTCCGACTTCACCTGGGCGGAGTTCGTCCGGCGCACCAACGACGAGCTGGTCGCCGGCTGGGGCAACCTCGTCAACCGGACCGCCACGATGATCAACAAGAACTTCGGCGAGATCCCGGCTGCGGGCGCCCTGACCGAGGCGGACGAGCTGGTGCTCGCCCACGTCGAGGCGACCTTCGAGACCGTCGGCGACCTGATCGCCCGGCACCGTCAGAAGCAGGCGATCGGCGAGGTCATGCGCGTGGTCGCCGAGGTGAACAAGTACGTCACCGACACCGAGCCGTGGAAGCTCGCCAAGGACCCGGCCGACCGGGACCGGCTGGCGACGGTGCTGTTCGTGATCGCGCAGTGCGTCGCCGACCTCAACCTGATCCTGTCGCCGTTCCTGCCCTTCGCGGCCAACGAGGTCGACCGGGCCTTCGGCGGTCCGGGCCTGGTGGCGCCGATGCCCGGCCTGGTCGAGGTGGACGACCTCGACGGCGGGGCGCCGTACCCGATCATCACCGGCGACTACACCTCCGCACCGGAGTGGAAGCGGCACGCCCTCGTCGCGGGGACCCCCGTCGAGAAGCCGACGCCGATCTTCACCAAGCTCGACCCGGTGGTCGTCGACGAGGAGCTGGAGCGGCTCTCCGCCGGCTGACGTCCCGCTACAGTTCCGGCGTGACCGACGCCATGTACCTGCCGACGTTCTACGTCAAGCAGAAGTTCGCGATGCTGACGAACCGCTACGAGATCTACGCCGCCACCCCCGACGGCGGCTTCGGTGCGCTGATGGGCCTGGCCGAGCAGAAGAAGATGGCGCTCAAGGAGCAGGTCACGTTCTACTCCGACGAGACCAAGACCCGGCCGGTGTTCGCCTTCAAGGCACGCAAGGTGATGGACCTCAGCTCGGGCTACGACGTCACCGACGAGGCCGGCCAGCAGATCGGCTTCTTCCGCAAGGAGTTCGGGGCCAGCCTGCTGCGGTCGACGTACTCGCTGGAAGGCCCGGGCTACAGCGGCGTGGGGCAGGAGCGCAGCCAGGCGGTGGCGCTGATCAGGCGGTTCACCGAGATCCCCTTCCTGCCGATCCACTTCGACTTCAAGGACCAGGCGGGACAGCTGCTCATGTCGAGCGAACGGCAGGCGTCGATCCGCGACAAGTACACCATCCACGTGCCCGACCAGCGGGTGGACTTCCGGGTGGCCGCGGCAGTCGCCGTCGGTCTCGACGCGCTGATGCAGCGCTGAGTCCCATGGTCCTGTTCCCCGAGGCGCGACGTGCGCTCGAGCGAGCCGCCGACGAGCCGTCTGCCGCGTCCGGCAGCGTGAGCATCGAGGCCGCGCGGGCCGAGGCGCGCCGTACCGCCCTGGCCGAGGCGCGCGAGGAGGTCGCCGAGGTGCGCGACCTCGACGCGGACGGGGTGTCCTGTCGGCTCTACCGGCCCCAGGCTCCGACGGGTACGACAACCGGTGCCGGGGTCGTGGTGCACCTGCACGGCGGAGGATTCGTCTTCCACGACGTCGACGTCCACGACGCGGCTGCCCGACGGCTGGCCAACCGGTGCGGGGTTCCCGTCCTGAGCGTCGACTACCGGCGCCCGCCGGAGCACCCGTTCCCGGCGGCCCCCGACGACGTCTCGACGGTCCTCACGTGGCTCGAGGCGCACGCGGGCGCCGAGGGCCTGCTCGGCCCCGTCTTCGCCCACGGCGACAGCGCCGGCGGCAACCTCGCGCTGGTGGCGGCGCTGCGCCATCCCGGCCGGCTGCGGGCGATCGCGCTGGTCTACCCGTTCCTGGACCCCACGGCCGGTTTCGACTCCTACCGGACGGCCGCGGACGGCTTCGACCCGGCGGAGGCCGCCTGGTACTGGCAGCAGTACGCCGCGACCGATGCCGACCTGACCGACCCGGACCTCGCGCCGCTGCTGTCCGACCGGCTCGGCACCCTGCCGCCGACCCTCGTGGTGACCGCGGAGCACGACCCGCTGCGCGACGAGGGGGAGCACCTCGCTCTGCTGCTCGCCGAGGCCGGGGTGGAGGTGGTCTCGACCCGCTACCAGGGCCAGGTGCACGGGTTCTGGCGACACGTCGACGTCTTCCCGGCCGCCGAGGCGCTCACCCGCCAGGTGGCCGGCTTCGTCCGGGTGCACGGGTGAGCCGGGCCTCTGAGAGAATCCCGGCATGCGCGTGCACCTCGGCTCCGACCATGCCGGCCTCGACCTGAAGGACCACCTCGTGTCCTGGCTGGTCGACCACGGCTACGAGCCCATCGACCATGGCCCCTTCGTCTACGACGCCCTCGACGACTACCCGGTCTTCTGCCTGCGGGCCGCCGAGGAGGTCGCCACCGAGCGGGCCGAGGGCCGCGACAGCCTGGGCGTCGTGATCGGCGGCTCCGGCAACGGCGAGCAGATCGCCGCCAACAAGGTCTCCGGCGTCCGCTGTGCGCTGGTCTGGTCCGAGGAGACCGCGGTGCTGGCTCGCGAGCACAACGACGCCAACGTGGTCTCGGTCGGGGGCCGGCTGCACTCGCTCGAGGAGATGACCCGGTTCGTCGAGGTGTTCCTCTCGACGGCGTTCTCGGGCGAGGAGCGGCACGTCCGCCGCATCGAGCAGCTCGCGACGTACGAAGCGACCCGAGAGCTCCCGCCGCTCCCGGCGTCTGCCCTCGCGGGACCGGCGGGAGATGCCTGAGGGGCACACCCTCCACCGGCTGGCCGGCGAGCTCACGGACACCTTTGCCGGACGGCTCGTCCGGGTGGGCAGCCCGCAGGGTCGTTTCGCCGGCTCGGCCGCGCTGGTCGACGGCAGCGTGCTGGTCGACGCCGAGGCGTGGGGCAAGCACCTCTTCATCGCCTTCCCGGGCGACCGGCTGGTGCACGTGCACCTCGGGCTGTACGGGACGTTCGCGGTGCACCCCGAGGTGGCCGACGTACCGGAGCCGGTCGGGCAGGTCCGGCTGCGGCTCGTGACGCCCGCCCTCACCGACCGGGCCGCGGCGTACGCCGACCTGCGCGGCGCCACCACCTGCGAGCTGGTGACCGCGGCCCAGCGGGACGCCGTGGTCGCGCGGTCGGGACCGGACCCGATCCGCCCGGACGCCGATCCGCGGCGCGCCTGGGAGCGCATCCGCCGCAGCAGGGCGCCGCTCGGCGGGCTGCTGATGGACCAGACCGTGATCGCCGGGGTCGGCAACGTCTACCGGGCCGAGCTGCTCTTCCGGCACCGGCTGCACCCGCTGCGGCCCGGCAGCACGCTGCGGATCGGCCAGTTCCGCGCGCTGTGGGACGACCTGGTCGAGCTGATGGCCGACGGGGTCCGCACCGGCCGGATCGACACGGTGCGCCCCGAGCACACGCCCGAGGCGATGGGGAGGCCTCCTCGGGTCGACGATCACGGCGGTGAGGTCTACGTTTACCGACGCACCGGCCAGGCCTGCCACGTGTGCGGCAGCCGGGTCCGCACGGACGTCCTGCTCGGCAGGAACGTGTTCTGGTGCCCGCGATGCCAGCCCAGGTTCCGCTCGCGAGCCTTACAGTGATCTCTGCCCACGACGACGAGGACCGACATTGATGACGGCGCTGCGGGATGTCGCCCGCCCAGTCCGGCCGATGCCCGGCCGTCGCTGGCGGGTCAGGATCTGGCGCGAGGCTCCGCGTGGCGCACCGGTCATCGCGGTCCTGGCGCTCGGCACCGTGGTCATCACCGGGCTGCTCTTCCAGTTCCCCGACATGGTGCCGTTGTCCTCCCTGGCGGTGCCGCTCCTGCTGGGAAGCCTGCTGATCGGACCGCGTCAGCTGCCGTGGTTCGTCCTGTTCGTGATGGTGATGCTCGCGCTGACGCTGACCCGGGACGCTCTGCTCGTGCGCAACGTCGTCGGGGTCGTCATCCTGCTGCTGCTCTGCCTGATCGTGCTGATCATGTCGTTCCGCCGCTCCCGCCTGGGCGTGGCAGGCGTGCTGGGCGAGTCGATGCTGGTCGACCTCCGCGACCGGATCCTCGGGCAGGGCGGGATCCCGGAGCTGCCCGACGGGTGGTACGCCGAGTCCGCGCTGCGCTCCGCGGGTGGCTCGCCGTTCGCGGGCGACTTCATCGTGACCAGCCGCTCGGGTGACGGCGCACGGCTCGAGGTCGTCGTGGTCGACGTGTCCGGCAAGGGCGAACAGGCGGGCACCCGCGCCCTGCTGCTGTCGGGCGCCTTCGGTGGCCTGCTGACGGCGCTGGCCCCGCAGGACTTCCTGGTGGCCGCGAACGACTACCTGCTGCGCCAGGACTGGGAGGAGGGGTTCGCGACGGCCGTGCACCTCTCCCTGGACCTCACGACCGGGGCGTTCGAGATCCGCACGGCCGGTCACCCGCCGGCGATCCATCGGGTGTCGGGTTCCGGGCGCTGGGAGATCCTGGAGACGGAGGGACCGGCGCTCGGGATCCTTCCCGCGGCCGACTTCCCGGCGGTCGCCGGACGTCTGGGCCGGCAGGATGCGCTGCTGCTCTACACCGACGGGATGGTGGAGACCCCCACCCGGGACATCGGCCTGGGGATCGACCGGATGCTCGGACAGGCCGAGCGCCGCCTGCGCAACGACTTCGACGGCGGCGCCGCCCGGCTGGTGGACGCCGTCGGCTCGCAGCACGACGACCGCGCGCTGCTGCTGGTCCACCGCCGCTGAGCACTGCTCCTGGCCCGTGATGCCGGGCTCTCGTTCGGCCCTCGTTCGGCCCTCGTTTGGGAGGACAGCGGGGGCATGTGAAACTATGGGAGCCGCATTTTGGTGCGTGCGGATGTAGCTCAATGGTAGAGCCTCAGTTTTCCAAACTGATGACGAGGGTTCGATTCCCTCCATCCGCTCTCAAGAGGCAGCACGCCACTTGGCGGGGCGTAGCGTAGTGGCTAGCGCGCCTGCTTTGGGAGCAGGAGATCGCAGGTTCGAGTCCTGTCGCCCCGACGCATTTCCGCAACACACATCGATGAGGAGAACACCTGTGAAGAGCGCCGTCGAGACCTTGAGCCCGACCCGGGCCAAGCTGACCGTCGAGGTGCCCTTCGAGGAGCTCAAGCCGAGCCTCGACGCGGCGTACAAGAAGATCGCCCAGCAGATCAACGTCCCCGGCTTCCGCCGCGGCAAGGTCCCCGCCTCCGTGATCGACCGTCAGGTCGGCCGCGCTGCCGTCCTGGACGAGGCCATCAACGACGTCCTGCCGAAGATGTACATCGAGGCCCTGCAGAGCAACTCGATCGAGCCCCTCGCCCAGCCCGAGATCGAGGTGACGAAGTTCGAGGACAACGAGACCCTCGAGTTCACCGCCGAGGTCGACGTCAAGCCCGAGATCACGCTGCCGGCGTACGACGGGCTCGAGGCCGAGGTCGAGGACATCGCGATCAGCGACGACGACGTCGACGAGCAGGTCAAGGCGCTGCGCGAGCGCTTCGCGACGCTCAACGACGTCGAGCGCCCGGCTGCCGACGGCGACTTCGTCGTGCTCGACCTGAAGGCCTCCCGCGACGGTGAGGTGCTCGAGGGCGCCGAGGTGTCCGGCATGTCCTACCAGGTCGGCCGCGGCGGCATGCTCGACGGCCTCGACGAGGCTCTCGCCGGCATGGCCGCCGGCGACGCGAAGACCTTTTCCTCCACGCTGGTCGGTGGCGACATGCTCGGCGAGAGCGTCGACGTCGAGGTCTCGGTGAGCCAGGTGCAGGAGCAGGAGCTGCCCGAGTTCGACGACGAGTTCGCCCAGCTGGCGTCCGAGTTCGACACCTCCGAGGAGCTCACCGCCGACGTGCGCGAGCGGCTCGGTCGGGGCAAGCGCCTCGAGCAGGCCGCGGCCGCGCGCGACGCCGTGCTCGAGAAGCTGCTCGACCAGGTCGAGATCCCGCTGCCGGAGACGATGGTCACCGACGAGCTCAACGCGCGTCGCAAGAACATCGAGCAGCAGCTGACCTACGCCGGCCTGACGATGGAGAAGTACCTCGAGGACGAGGGCCAGACCGTCGAGGAGTTCGAGGCCGACCTCGACCGCCGGGTCCGCGAGGCGGTCAGCGCGCAGTTCATCCTCGACGCGATCGCCAAGAAGGAGGAGCTCGGCGTCGACCAGAGCGAGCTCTCCCAGCACCTGGTCCGCCGTGCCCAGCAGTCCGGCCAGGACCCGCAGGAGTTCGCGAACCACATGTTCGAGCACAACCACATCCCGGACATGGTCCAGGAGATCCTGCGCGGCAAGGCGCTGGCGATGCTCGTCGAGTCCGCCGTCGTCAAGGACGCGTCGGGCAACGTGGTGGAGCTGAAGAACCTGCAGCCCGACGGCAGCATCGGTGAGCCGACCCCCGAGGGCGACGCCGAGGTCGACGCCGAGTCTGGCGCCGACGAGGACGCCGCCACCACGGCCTGAGTCGCCCGCACCACGCTCACCGCACGCTGGCCCGCCCGATTCCGGGCGGGCCAGCGGCGTTTGGTGCACGACTGTTCACCGACTGGGGTTACCCTCGGGGCATGAGCACTGCCGGGCCGGGGGTCCTCGACGCGCTCTCGCTGCTGTCGGAGGCGGCGGACGAGCTGGTCGTCCGGACCGCGCGGGACACCCACCTGGCCGTCGCGGACCGCGTCGACCGCGTGCTCGCCCGTGCCCTCGGCCCCTCGGCGGCCACCCCGGCCCTGCTCCACCGCGGGATCGCCGGAGCCGTGTACGGCGGCCTCGGGCTCGGCCTGCGGGCCGCGGCCCGGGGACTCGCGGCCGCCGGAAGCGCCGGCCTCGGTCCGCGGCTGGAGGCGGGCGGGGCCGGGAGGTCCGTCAACGCGGTGGTCAACGGCCTGATCGGCGACCGGCTGGTCCGGGACCGACCGCGGCTCGCCATCCCGCTGGCGGTGCGCGTCGACGGTCAGGACGTCCCCCTCGACGCTGCGGGGCTGGCGGCGGCCTTCCCGGCCGCGAGCGGGCGGCTCGTGGTCCTCCTGCACGGGCTCTGCGAGAGCGACGAGGCCTGGGACCAGGGCAGGGAGCGGACCGGCACGACGTACGCCGAGGCGCTGGCGGCCGACGGCTGGACCCCGGTCGTGCTCCGCGCCAACACCGGGCTGTCCCTGCGGGAGAACGGCGTGGCGCTGTCCGCGCTGCTGCAGCGGGTCGTCGAGGACTGGCCCACCGACGTCACCCGGATCGCGCTGGTGGGGCACTCGATGGGCGGGCTGGTCTTCCGGGCCGCCGGCGCGGTGAGCACGGATGCCGACCTGCCGTGGACGACCAAGGTCTCCGACGTGGTCACGCTCGGCACGCCGCACCTGGGTGCGCCGCTCGCGCAGGGCGTCGGTCACGGCAGCCGGGGGATGGCGCGCTTCCCCGAGACCTCGGCGTTCGGCCGCATCCTCGACTGGCGCTCCGTGGGCGTGCACGATCTGGTCGCCGGCCTGACCGAGGACGTCCCGGCCCTGCCGCACGCCCGCTACCGCCTGGTGGCCGCCACGCTGAGCGCCTCCGCCCGGCACCCGGTCGGCCATCTGCTGGGCGACTGGATGGTGCGGGTGCCGTCGGCGTACGGGCGGGACCGGTACGGCGCGGAGCTGTTCCCGGGCGCCGACGTGCTGCATGTGGGGAGCACCGGGCACCTCAGGCTGCTGAACCATCCCGAGGTGCTCCGGGCGCTGCGGGAGTGGCTGGCCCAGCCCCGACGGTGAGCCGGTGCCGCGGCCGCGACGGACTCGAAATCTGCTGTCGGCGAACAGGGGCGGTGAACCCGTGGAACTGTCGACCCTTGCGGCTAGTGTCGCTCCCGTGACCCAGAACTCCAGCCCCTCGCTCTCGCACGAGATGAACGGCTCCCAGATGAACGGGGGAGCAGGCTTCAACGTGCTCGACGACCACATCTACCAGCGCTTGCTGCGCGAGCGGATCATCTTCCTCGGCTCCGAGGTGCGCGACCAGAACGCCAACGCGATCTGTGCTCAGCTGCTCCTGCTGTCCGCGGAGGACCCGGAAGCCGACATCTTCCTGCACATCAACTCGCCCGGCGGTTCCGTCGACGCCGGCATGGCGATCTACGACACGATGAACTACATCCCCAACGACGTCGCCACCGTCGGGATGGGACTGGCCGCCTCGATGGGTCAGTTCCTGCTCTGCGCCGGGACCAAGGGCAAGCGCTACGCCCTGCCGCACGCGCGGATCATGATGCACCAGCCCTCGTCGGGGATGGGCGGCTCGGCCTCGGACATCAAGATCCAGGCCCAGCAGTCCCTGCACATCAAGAAGGTCCTCCTGGAGCTCATCGCCGAGCACACCGGGCAGACGGTCGAGCAGATCGAGAACGACGCCGACCGCGACCGCTGGTTCACCGCTGACCAGGCTCTGGAGTACGGCCTGGTCGACCAGGTCATCAAGAGTGCCCGCGAAGCCGCGGACGAAGGACGCCCGGCCCGAGTTTCTGATGACGCGAAGGACTGACCGCCATGTCTGAGATGAACTACTACATCCCCCAGTGGGAAGAGCGCACGTCCTACGGCTTCCGCCGCATCGACCCCTACGCCAAGCTGTTCGAGGACCGCATCATCTACCTCGGTACGCCGATCTCGGACGACGTCGCGAACGCCGTGATCGCCCAGCTGCTCTGCCTGCAGTCGATGAACCCCGACCAGGAGATCAGCATCTACATCAACAGCCCCGGTGGTTCCTTCACCGCGCTGACGGCGATCTACGACACGATGAAGTTCATCAAGCCCGACGTCCAGACCGTCTGCATCGGCCAGGCCGCCTCGGCGGCCGCGATCCTGCTGGCGGCCGGCACCCCGGGCAAGCGCCTGGCGCTGCCGAACAGCCGGATCCTGATCCACCAGCCCTACACCGAGGGCACGTTCGGCCAGACCTCGGACATCGAGATCCAGGCCAACGAGATCCTGCGGATGCGCGAGCTGCTCGAGAAGATGATCAGCGACCACTCGGGCAAGGACATCGAGCAGGTCAGCCGCGACATCGAGCGTGACAAGATCCTGACCGCCGAGGGTGCGGTCGAGTACGGCCTGATCGACGCCGTGCTCCAGTCCCTGAAGGGGACCCCCGCCACCACGGGGTGAGCTGATGATCGAGCTCGGCGAGTTCCTCGTGTCCGTCGCCCCATCGGGGGGCGGCGCGGGGTACCGTCGAGGAGTTTGCACCATGACCCAGATCGAGCAGGACCGCTGGCAGGACCTCCCTGCCGGCCGAACCGGAGGATGACCGCCCGTGGCACGTATCGGTGACGGAGGCGACCTGCTGAAGTGTTCCTTCTGCGGGAAGAGCCAGAAGCAGGTCAAGAAGCTGATCGCCGGTCCGGGCGTCTACATCTGCGACGAGTGCATCGATCTCTGCAACGAGATCATCGAGGAGGAGCTCAGCGAGGGCGCCGAGGTCGGCCTCGAGGAGCTGCCCAAGCCCCGGGAGATCTTCGAGTTCCTGAACTCCTACGTGATCGGCCAGGAGCAGGCCAAGAAGACGCTGGCGGTGGCGGTCTACAACCACTACAAGCGGGTGCAGGCGGGTCTCCAGCCGGTCGCCGGCAAGCACAGCAAGGAAGAGGTCGTCGAGGTCGCGAAGTCCAACATCCTCGTGGTGGGACCGACCGGCTGCGGCAAGACCTACCTCGCCCAGACCCTCGCCCGGATGCTCAACGTGCCCTTCGCGATCGCCGACGCCACCGCGCTCACCGAGGCCGGCTACGTCGGTGAGGACGTCGAGAACATCCTGCTCAAGCTGATCCAGGCCGCCGACTACGACGTCAAGAAGGCCGAGACCGGGATCATCTACATCGACGAGATCGACAAGGTCGCGCGCAAGGCGGAGAACCCCTCGATCACGCGTGACGTCTCCGGTGAAGGTGTCCAGCAGGCGCTGCTGAAGATCATCGAGGGCACCACCGCCTCGGTGCCTCCGCAGGGCGGCCGCAAGCATCCGCACCAGGAGTTCATCCAGATCGACACCACGAACATCCTGTTCGTCGTGGGCGGTGCCTTCGCCGGGCTCGAGCAGATCATCGAGAGCCGGGTCGGCAAGAAGACCCTCGGCTTCACCGCCGAGGTGCGCGGGGCCGCCGAGCGCGAGGCCGAGGACCTGCTGGCCCTGGTCCGCCCGGAGGACCTGACCAAGTTCGGGCTGATCCCGGAGTTCATCGGTCGTCTCCCGCTGATCGCCAGCGTGACCAAGCTCGACCAGGAGGCGCTGGTCCAGATCCTCACCGAGCCGCGCAACGCCCTGGTCAAGCAGTACCAGAAGCTCTTCGAGCTCGACGGTGTCGAGCTCGAGTTCACGGTCGATGCGATCGCCGCCATCGCCGACGCCGCCACCGAGCGCGGCACCGGCGCCCGTGGCCTGCGCGCGATCATCGAGGAGGTCCTCCTCCACGTGATGTACGACGTGCCCTCCCGCGGTGACATCGGCAAGGTGATCGTGACCTCCGAGGTCGTGACCGACGGCGTCTCGCCGACGCTGATCCCGCGCGAGGTCGACGTCAAGAAGAAGAAGTCCGCCTGACCCACGCCGACCTGGCGTGAAGTTCCCCCCACCAGCAGCCGAGCCGGCGTGAAGTTCCCCCCGCCAGGGGAACGTCACGCCGGCTCGGCGTTGTGGGGTCAGGCGTCGGTCGGTGCGAGCTCGGCGTGCACGCTGATCGCGTCCGCGCCGTCCACGGCAGTGAAGACCAGGTCGCCGCTGATCTTGCCGCTGCGCCGCAGGTCGCCGGCCGCGAGCTCGGCGGCTCGGACCAGGTGCTCCGGACCGGTGATCTCGACGCGCGACAGCTCGGCACGCATGGAGACCTTGGCCTGGGACTTCGCACCCCGGATCCCCACCAGCGCGGCGGCGACGGCGTCGACGGTCGCCGGGTCGGCGGCAGCCGCAGAGCCCAGCTCGACCTCGGTCGGCCAGGAGGCCAGGTGGATCGACTCGTCGTGCCACCAGGACCAGACCTCGTCGGTCACGTACGGCAGGAACGGCGCGAGCAGCCGCAGCTGGACCTCCAGCGCGATGGCCAGGGTGGCCCGGGCCGACGCGGTCTGGGTGCCGCCGTCCTCGGCGTACGCGCGCTCCTTGACCAGCTCGAGGTAGTCGTCGCAGAACTCCCAGAAGAACTTCTCGACGCTCTCGAGAGCGGTGGTGTAGTCGTACGCCTCGAAGGCCTCCGTCGCCCGGGTGACGACGTTGGCCAGCCGCCCGAGCAGGGCGCAGTCGATCGGCTCCGAGACCGCGAAGTGGTCCAGCGAGCTCGCGCCCACGCCACCGAGCACGAACTTCGACGCGTTCAGCACCTTCATCGCCAGCCGGCGACCGACCTTCATCTGGCTCTCGTCGAACGGCGAGTCGAGGCCGGGACGGGCCATCGCGGCCCGCCAGCGGACCGCGTCCGCGCCGTACTTGTCGAGCACGTCGGTCGGGACGACGACGTTGCCCTTGGACTTCGACATCTTCTTGCGGTCCGGGTCGAGGATGAAGCCCGAGACCAGCGCGTGCGACCAGGGCGCCGCCTCGTTCTCGTAGTGGGCGCGCACGATCCGCGAGAACAGCCAGGTCCGGATGATGTCGTGCGCCTGGGTGCACAGGTCCATCGGGAAGACCCGCTGCCACAGGTCGTCGTCGGTCTCCCAGCCGCCCGCGATCTGCGGCGTGAGGGACGACGTCGCCCAGGTGTCCATCACGTCGGGGTCGCCGACGAAGCCACCGGGCTTGCCGCGCTGCTCCTCGGTGTAACCCTGCGGGGCCCGGGTCGACGGATCGATCGGGAGCTCCTCCTCGCGGGGCAGCAGCGGGTGTGCGTAGTCCGGCTCGCCCTCGTCGTCGAGCGGGTACCAGACGGGGAAGGGGATGCCGAAGAACCGCTGTCGCGAGATCAGCCAGTCGCCGTTGAGTCCACCGACCCAGTTGTCGTAGCGGTGCTTCATGTGCGCCGGGAACCACTGCACCTCTGCGCCGCGCTCGATCATCTCGTCGCGGATGCCTCCGTCCCGGCCGCCGTTGCGGATGTACCACTGGCGGGTGGCGACGATCTCGAGCGGCTTGTCGCCCTTCTCGTAGAAGTTCGTCATCCGCTGGGTCGGGCTGGGCTCGCCGTCCAGGTCTCCGCTCTCGCGGAGCTTCGCCACGATCGCCTCGCGGGCGGAGAAGGCGGTCTTGCCCTTCAGGTCCTCGTACGCCGCCGCGGCCTGCTCGCCGGCCAGCCACTCGGGCGTCTCGCGGGTCATCCGGCCGTCGCGCCCGATCACGGTGCGCACCGGCAGCTGCAGCTCGCGCCACCAGGTGACGTCGGTCAGGTCGCCGAAGGTGCAGCACATCGCGATGCCCGCGCCCTTGTCCATCTCGGCGAGCGGGTGCGCGACCACCGGGATCTCCACCCCGAAGACCGGGCTGGTCACGGTCTGGCCGAAGAGCGGCTGGTAGCGCTCGTCGTCGGGGTGCGCGATCAGCGCCACCACGCTCGGGATCAGCTCGGGGCGCGTGGTCTCGATGTGCACCGGGCTGCCGTCCGCCCGGTGGAAGGCCACCCGGTGGTAGTGGCCGGCGTACTCGCGGGCCTCGAGCTCGGCCTGGGCGACCGCGGTCTGGAAGGTGACGTCCCAGAGGGTCGGCGCCTCCTGCAGGTAGGCCTCGCCGCGGGCGAAGTTGCGCAGGAACGCCTTCTGGCTGACCGTCTGGGCCTTCGGACCGATCGTCGTGTAGTGCTGCTTCCAGTCGACGGAGAGGCCCAGCGTGCGCCAGAGCTGCTCGAAGACCTCCTCGTCCTGCTCCACGAGCTGCTCGCACAGCTCGACGAAGCGCGGTCGGCTGATCGGGACCTGCCGCTTCGGGTCCGGCTTCTCCGGCGGGGCGAACTCCTCCTCGTAGGGGAGGCTCGGGTCGCAGCGGACACCGAAGTAGTTCTGCACCCGGCGCTCGGTCGGGAGGCCGTTGTCGTCCCAGCCCATCGGATAGAACACGGACTTGCCGCGCATCCGCTGGAACCTGGCGATCAGGTCGGTGTGGGTGTAGGAGAAGACGTGCCCGACGTGCAGGCTACCGCTCACCGTCGGCGGCGGGGTGTCGATGGAGTAGACCTTCGAACGCGGCTGGGTGCGGTCGAAGGCGTAGGTGTCGGCGTCCTTCCACCGCTGGCTCCAGACCGCCTCGAGCCCCTCCAGCGCAGGCTTGTCCGGTACGACGACGGCACGCGTACCCGTGCTCGTCGCGATCGGATCCTGGGCCTCATGGGTCTCGGTCATGGTTGAAATCTTATGGGGCTGGTGCGGCGCTGGGGAAACCGGTTGGTGGGTCGGTCCCGCGCTGCCTACTCTCCGGCCATGGTCGACGCCGATTCCACGCTCGAGTTCACGCTCGAGTTCACCGAGGATCCAGGGCTGTTCCTGGCCGCGTCCGAGCGCGAGCTGGCCCGGGACCCGGTGCTGACCACCGTGGTGTCGACGGCGACCCAGCACGCGCTGGCGGCCGACGTCGCCGGTCGGCCGCGTCCGAAGCATCCGCGCTGGTGGGTGGTCGTGCGCGACGGCTCCGACGTGGTCGGGATGGCGATGCGCACGGCGCCGTTCCCGCCGTACGCGCTGTTCGTGCTGCCGATGCCGGAGCGGGCGGCCCGCCAGCTCGCCCGGGCCCTGCACGCCCGCGGCGAGCACGTCGGCGGGGTCAACGGGGCCAGGACCGCGGCCGAGGCACTGGCGGGGGAGAGCGCCCGGTTGCAGGCCGGCACCGCGGAGGTGGACGAGCACACCCGGCTGTTCGAGCTCGCGACCCTGGTGGATCCCGCCCCGGTGCCGGGACGCCTGCGCCCCGCGCACGCGGGTGACCTCGAGCTGGTCGCGGCCTGGTTCAACGCCTTCGAGGCCGAGGCGGCGCAGCAGGCGGGCCGCCCCGCGCCCGAGCGGGCGGGCCTCCGCTTCGAGGTGGACGACGTGGAGGACCGGATCGACGAGGGCCGCGTGTGGCTCTGGGAGGACGAGCACGGCGAGGTGGTGCACCTGACGGGTGCGCAGCAGCCGGCCCTCGGGGTGACCAGGATCGGACCGGTCTACACCCCGCCGCGGCACCGGGGCCGTGGCTTCGCGAGCGCCGGGGTGGCGGGGGTGACGAGCGAGCTCGTGGCGGCCGGGCTGCGGGTGTGCCTGTTCACCGACCAGGCCAACCCGACCTCGAACCGGATCTACCAGGCCCTCGGCTTCGAGCCGGTCGTCGACATGGTGAACCTGGTGGTCGGCTGAGTCGTCGGAGCGCAGCGGTGCGAGGGTTCGGCGGGTGACCTCACGGTCCATAGACTCGACCCCACGATGACTGAGACTCCGCACGCAGCCCGCCCGGCCGAGACGCTCGCCGAGGTCGAGGACGCACTCCTGTCCCGCTGGCCCGAGACCCGCCTCGAGCCGTCGCTCGACCGGATCCTCGCCTTCACCGAGGTCCTCGGCGACCCGCAGACGTCGTACCCCGTGGTGCACCTGACCGGCACCAACGGCAAGACCTCCACGTCGCGGATGATCGACACCCTGCTGCGCGCGCTGGACCTGCGCACGGGCCGGTTCACCAGCCCGCACGTCGAGCGGATCAACGAGCGGATCTCGATCGACGGGGAGCCACTGAGCGACGACGCGTTCGTGCGCGCCTTCAACGACGTGGCGCCGTACACCCACCTCGTGGACGACAGCCAGGAGCACCCGCTGTCGTTCTTCGAGACCGTCGTGGCGATGGCGTACGCCGCCTTCGCCGACGCGCCGGTCGACGTCGCCGTCGTGGAGGTGGGCATGGGGGGTTCGTGGGACGCCACGAACGTCGCCGATGCCCACGTGGCGGTCGTGCTGCCCGTCGCCGTCGACCATGCGGCGTACCTCGGTGGCACGCCGGCCGAGATCGCGCGGGAGAAGGCCGGGATCATCAAGGCCGGGTCGTTCGCGGTCCTGGCCGAGCAGCGTCCCGAGGTGGCCGAGATCCTGCTCGAGCGCGCGGCCGAGGTCGGCGCGACGGTGGCGCAGGAGGGCGTCGACTTCGCCGTGGTCTCCCGGCTCCCCGCCGTCGGCGGCCAGATGATCTCGCTGCAGGGGCTGCGTGGGCACTACGACGACGTGTTCCTGCCGCTCTACGGCGCGCACCAGGCCCAGAACGCCGCGGTCGCCCTGGCGGCGGTCGAGGCGTTCGCGGGGGACCAGGTCCTCGACGACGAGCTCGTCCGTGCGGCGTTCGCCGAGATGACCTCGCCGGGCCGCCTCGAGGTGATCCGGCGCAGCCCGACCGTGGTGCTCGACGCCGCCCACAACCCGCACGGCGCGGCCGCGGTGGCGGCAGCGCTGGACGACTCGTTCGCGTTCTCACCTCTCATCGGCGTGATCGGCGTGATGGCGGACAAGGACTGCGAAGGGCTGCTCGCCGCGCTCGAGCCGCAGCTCGCCCACGTGGTCTGCACCCAGAACTCCACCGACCGGGCGATGTCGGCGCAGCAGCTCGCCGCGGTCGCGCGTGAGGTCTTCGGCGAGGACCGGGTCACGGTCGCGCCCCGGTTGGCCGAGGCGCTGGACCAGGCCACGACGCTCGCCGAGGCCGGCGACGCCTTCGGGGACCCGATGGGCGCCGGGGCCGTGCTGGTCACCGGGTCCGTCGTGACCGTGGGGGAGGCGCGCACGATGCTGACCCGCCGGGGCAGCCATGAGTGAGTCGGCACCCGCCACCGAGCCCACACCCGAGCCGGTCCAGCCGGCCGCGCCGGGCCGGTCGCCGCGCCGCGGCATGTGCGCCGCCATCCTCACGCTCGAGGCGATCGCCCTCGGGCTCACCACCCCGGTGCTGATCTCGGTCGCCGACGTGGCCAAGGGGACCGCGCTGAGCGTGGGACTCGGGCTCGCGGTCGTCTGCGTGCTGCTGGCCGGGCTGCTCCGTGCCGAGTGGGCCTATGCGCTGGGCTGGGTGGTCCAGGTGGCGGCGATCGGGCTGGGGTTCCTGGTGCCGCTGATGTTCCTGCTCGGCGGGATCTTCGCGCTGCTCTGGGGGACGGCGTACTTCCTGGGTCTGCGCATCGAGCGCGAGCGCGCCGCAGCGTACGCCGCATTCAATGCCGGCTCGTCGGCCGACTCGTCGGACGAGTCGGCCGGTCGCTAGGGTTCCGGCCATGAGCCAGCGCACCCTCGTCCTCCTCAAGCCCGACACCGTCCGCCGTGGGCTGGTGGGGGAGGTCCTCTCCCGCTTCGAGGCCAAGGGCCTCTCCATCGTCGCGATGGAGCACCGCACGATCGACGCCGCCAAGGCCGACGAGCACTACGCGGAGCACGTCGAGCGCGACTTCTACCCGCCGCTGCGCACGTTCGTGACCAGCGGACCGCTGGTCGCCCTGGTGCTCGAGGGCGACGAGGCGATCGAGGTCGTCCGCGCCCTCAACGGCGCCACCGACGGCCGCAAGGCCGCCCCGGGGACGATCCGCGGCGACCTCTCGCTCTCCAACCGCGAGAACCTCGTGCACGGCTCCGACTCTCCGGAGTCCGCCGAGCGCGAGATGGCGATCTGGTTCCCCGGCCTGAGCTGACCCCGGGGCACTTCACGCCGGGTCGGCAGGTTTCCCGGGGCACTTCACGCCGGGTCGGCAGGTTTCCCGGGGCACTTCACGCCGGGTGGGCAGGTCACATCAGTCACACCTGCCTCGATGGTCGTCGGCGTGCCTCCGCGGTTCGCGAGCCTGCGAAACCTACGCTCGTGCTCGGGTGGACGGTGTCGTCGGCCCGTCTTCCCGGACACGCGAGCGACCTGTGAGGCATCAGGCATGGCGAACAGCTTCATCGGCCGAGACATGGCCGTTGACCTCGGCACCGCCAACACGCTGGTCTACGTCCGCGGCAAGGGCGTGCTGCTCGACGAGCCGTCCGTCGTCGCGCTGAACTCCTCGACCGGCGAGATCCTCGCGGTGGGCCACGAGGCCAAGCGGATGATCGGGCGTACGCCGGACAACATCACCGCGATCCGCCCGCTCAAGGACGGCGTCATCGCCGACTTCGAGGCGACCGAGCAGATGCTGCGGTTCTTCATCCAGCAGGTGCACCGGCGCCGGTACTTCGCCAAGCCCCGGATGGTGATCTGCGTGCCGAGCGGCATCACGGCCGTCGAGCAGCGCGCGGTCAAGGAGGCCGGCTACCAGGCCGGCGCCCGCCGCGTCTACATCGTCGAGGAGCCGATGGCGGCCGCCATCGGCGCCGGGCTCCCCGTCCACCAGGCCACCGGCAACATGATCGTCGACGTCGGCGGCGGCACGACCGAGGTCGCGGTGATCTCGCTCGGCGGCATCGTGACCAGCATGTCGATCCGTACGGCGGGCGACGACCTCGACGCCGCGATCGTGGCGTGGATGAAGAAGGAGTACTCCCTGATGCTGGGGGAGCGCACCGCCGAGGAGGTCAAGATGACCCTCGGCTCCGCCTTCCCGCTCCCCGACGAGCCGGAGGCCGAGATCCGCGGCCGCGACATGGTCTCCGGACTGCCCCGCACCGTGGTGATCTCCAGCGCCGAGGTGCGCCAGGCCCTCGAGGAGCCGCTGCACGCGATCGTCGACGCCGTGCGGGCCACCCTCGACCAGACCCCGCCGGAGCTCGCCGGCGACATCATGGACCGCGGGATCGTGCTCACCGGCGGGGGCGCGCTGCTGCGCGGGCTCGACGAGCGGCTGCGGCACGAGACCGGGATGCCCGTGCACGTCGCCGAGAGCCCGCTGACCTCCGTCGCCCTCGGGGCCGGCAAGTGTGTCGAGGAGTTCGAGGCCCTGCAGCAGGTGCTGGTCTCCGAGCCCAGGCGTTTCTGATGAGCGTCGACCGCGAGAAGCGGTGGCGCGGGATCGACCGCCTCGAGGAGCGCGGAGGTCCCTCCCGGGCCCTGATGGTGGCGCTGCTGCTGGCCTGCCTGACCCTGATCACCCTCGACTACCACGGCGGCTCCGACTCCCCGATGGAGCCGGCTCGCCGGGTCGTGGGCGAGGTCTTCGGACCGGTCGAGTCCGGCACGACCGCCGTGATCCGCCCCTTCACCGCGGTCCCGCAGTGGTTCCGCTCGCGCGGTGAGCTGAGCGGCGACCTCGAGAAGCTCGAGGCCGAGAACTCCCGGCTGCGCTCGCAGGTGGCGACCTCCGGCTACGACCGCAACCGGCTGGCCGAGTACGACGGGCTCACCACCGCCGCCCAGAACCTCGGCTACGCCCTCGTGCCCGCCCGCGTGGTCGGGCAGGGCGCGGCGCAGTCGTTCACCCGCACCGTGACCATCGACGCCGGCTCGGAGGCCGGGCTGCGCCCCGACATGACCGTGCTCAACAACGACGGCCTGGTCGGTCGCATCCTCCGGGTCACCCGCAGCACCGCGACCGTGCTGTTGATCCTGGACGCCGAGTCCGTGGTGGGCGGCCGCGTCGGCGAGAGCATGGAGGTCGGCTTCCTGCACGGCCGCGGCGTCCTGGGCACCGCCGGCCGGCTCGACCTCGAGCTGATCGACGAGCGCTCGGTGCCGGCCAAGAACGACTCGATCGTGACCTGGGGGAGCCAGGGCGGTGCGCCGTACGTCTCCGGCGTCCCGGTCGGCCGGGTCGCCAGCGTCTACTCCAGCGTCCGGGAGACCTCCCAGCACGCGGTGATCGTGCCGTACGTCGACTTCGCCAGCCTCGACCTCGTGGGCGTGGTGGTGCCGTCCGGGGCGGCCAGCGACCGGGCCGTCGTCGAGGCGGACGGGAGCCTGCGATGACCGTGGTCCGCTCCGCCGCGGCGTTCGGCGCCGTCACCGTCGCCCTCGTGCTGCAGGTCTCGCTGTTCCCGCACTTCGCCTGGGCGGGGATCGTCCCGAACCTCGTGCTCCTCGTCGTGGTGGGTGCGGCGCTGACCCGCGGCCCGCAGTTCGCCGCGGTGCTCGGCTTCGCGGCCGGGGTCGTGCTCGACCTGGCGCCGCCGGTCGACCACGTGGCCGGGCGCTGGGCGCTGGCGCTCGTGGTCGTGGGCTACGTCGCCGGGCGGGTCCGCCAGGACGTCAAGCCGACCGCGATCGCGGTGGTCGCGACCGTCGCGGCCTCGTCGTTCATCGGTACGTCGCTCTTCGCGCTCAGCGGGCTGGTGCTGCGAGACCCCGCGATGGCGATCCCGGACCTGCTCCAGGTGATCCTCGTGGCGGTCCTCTGGGACATCCTGCTGACCCCGTTCGTGCTCCCCGTGGTGATGACGATGTTCCATCGGCTCGATCCGGTTCGCGCGACATGATCGGCTCCGCCGGTGGACGCGGGCCGGGCTCGACCGCCACCCGCAGCCGCCTTCGTCTGGTGGTGATCCAGGCGCTGGTCTTCGCCCTGTTCGCCACCCTCTTCGTCCGGCTCTACTACCTCCAGGTCGTCAGCGGCGACGAGTACCACGCCCGCGCCGCCTCCCAGTCGGTCCGCGACATCGTCGTGCAGCCGCAGCGCGGGCTGATCGTCGACGACATGGGCCGCCCGCTCGTGGCCAACCGCACCTCCTGGGTGGTCTCGGTCGACCGGACCCTGCTCGGCAAGCTGTCGGCCCACCAGCGCACCCTGCTCCTCGAGCGTCTCGGGCAGGTCGTCGACCAGAAGCCACAGCAGCTCGCCAAGCGGCTGGTCACCTGCGGGGACGCCGGCAGCGTGGTCGGCACCTGCTGGAACGGATCGCCGTACCAGCCGATCCCGGTCGCCACCGACGTCGCCCAGGCGATGGCCCTGCGGATCCTCGAGCAGCCGGAGGACTACCCGTCGGTGCTGGCCGAGCAGCAGAGCGTGCGCGCCTACCCGCGCCCCTTCGGCGTCAACCTCGCCCACGTCCTCGGCTACCTCAGCCCGATCACCGAGGACGAGTACGACCAGGCCCAGACCAACGGCGACCGCTCGGTGAACGGCGCCTCGTCGGTCGGCCGCGCGGGCGTGGAGAAGGAGTACGACCGCTGGTTGCGCGGGATGCCGGGCTACCGCCGGGTCGCGGTCGACTCGATGGGCCGCGTGCTGGGCGACGACAGTGAGCTGCTCGGACAGCCCGGGGACACGCTGGTCACCTCGATCGACGCCAAGGTCCAGGGGGTGGTGGAGCGCGAGCTCGCCGACACCATCAAGCTCGCCCGGCAGACCCGCGACACCGTGACCGGGCGCAACTACGCCGCGGACTCCGGCGCCGTGGTCGTGCTGGAGGCGCAGACCGGCCGGGTCGTCGCGATGGCCAGCCAGCCGACGTACGACCCGGGCGTCTGGGTGGGCGGCATCACGAACAAGCAGTTGAGTCGGCTCTACTCCGAGAAGGCCGGCACGCCACTGCTCGGCCGGGCGACCCAGGGCCAGTTCGCGCCCGGCTCGACCTGGAAGCCGTTCATGACCGCCGGGGCGCTCACGCACGGCTACACCACCGACACCCAGCTGAACTGCTCGTCGTCGGTGCGGGTCGGCAACCGCGACTTCAAGAACTACGAGTCGGGCTCGTACGGGTTCATCGGGTTCGCGAAGGCCCTCGAGGTCTCGTGCAACACCTTCTTCTACCGGGTGGGCTACGACTTCTGGCGCCGGTTCGGCTCCGACGTCGCAAACGTGGACGCCAAGGACCCCCTGGTCGAGGAGGCCAAGTCCTTCGGCTTCGGCAAGCCGACCGGCATCGACATCCCGGGCGAGGCCTCGGGCCGGATCGCCGACCGGAAGTGGAAGCTCGCCTACTACAAGTCCCAGAAGGACTACTACTGCAAGATCGGCAAGGAGGCGGGCCAGGACTTCCTGCACCGCTTCGCCCGCGAGTTCTGCATCGAGGGTTACGCCTACCGGGCCGGCGACGCGGTCAACTTCGCGATCGGCCAGGGCGACACGATCGTCACCCCGCTCCAGCTCGCTCGTGCCTACGGCGCCCTCGCGAACGGCGGCACCCTCTACGAGCCGCGGGTCGCCAAGGCGGTCGTCGGGCCGGAGGGTGAGGTGCTGAAGCGGATCCCGCCGAAGAAGGTCGGCACCGTCCCGGTCCCGAAGCGCACCATCGGCTTCATCGACACCGCGCTCAAGGGCGTGACCCGGCAGGGCACGATGTCCTGGCGGATGGGCGGGTTCCCGCTGGACGACGTCGTGGTCCGGTCGAAGACGGGCTCCGCCGAGGTCTACGGCAAGCAGTCGACCTCCTGGGTCGCGTCGTACAGCGACGACTACGTGGTCGTGATGATGGTCAGCCAGGGCGGCACCGGCTCGGGAACCTCGGGCCCGTCGGTCCGCAGGATCTGGGAGACGCTCTACGGCATCGACGGCGAGACGGTCCGGCCGGCCCGCGCGGCCATCCCCGGCACCACCCCGCCCAACGGCCTGCCGAGCTTCACCCGGGACGGCTCGATCCTGCCGCCCGCCCGCAAGGAATGACCGGAGGAACGAGATGGCGATCGCGACGATGACCGGACGGTCTGCGGCCCGCCCCGGCTTCCGGGCGCCCGGGCTCGACTGGGTGCTGATGCTGGCCGTGCTCGCGCTGGTCACCATCGGCGGCCTGCTGGTCTGGTCGGCCACGTCCCACCGGGCGGACCTGACCCTCGGGGACACGTCGATCTACCTGAAGAAGCAGCTGGTCAACGTCTCGATCGGCCTGGTCCTGCTGGTGATCGTGATGGCCACCGACCACCGCTGGGTGCGGATCATGGCGCCGCTCGTCTACCTGCTGTCGGTGGCCGGGCTGATCCTGGTGCTGACCATGGGGTCGACCATCAACGGCTCGCGGTCGTGGCTGGAGCTCGGCGGGCTGTCGATCCAGCCGTCGGAGTTCGCCAAGCTCGCCGTGGTGATCGGGATGGCGCTTCTCGTGGCCGAGCGGGCCGAGGGCAAGTGGCGCAGCCGGGTGGGCCTGGTCGAGGTGGTCGGCATGCTGGTGATCGCCGGGGTCCCCGCCACGCTGATCCTGCTCCAGCCCGACCTCGGCACGATGCTCGTGCTCTCCGCAACGGTCTTCGGCGTCCTCGCCATCTCGGGCGCGCCTCGCCGCTGGCTGGTGCTGCTCGTCGGTGGGGGCGTCACCGCCGCGATCGCCGCGGTCGCCGCCGGCTTCCTCAAGCAGTACCAGGTGGACCGGTTCCTGGCGTTCACCAACCCCGAGCTCGACCCGCGCGGAGCCGGCTACAACGTCGAGCAGGCCCGGATCGCGATCGGCAACGGCGGGCTCTTCGGGCAGGGGCTGTTCGGCGGTTCCCAGACCCGTTCCGGCTTCGTGCCCGAGCAGCACACGGACTTCATCTTCACCGTGGCCGGCGAGGAGCTCGGTCTGGTCGGGGCGGGGCTGCTGATCGGGCTGCTCGCCGTCGTGATCTGGCGGGCGCTGTCCATCGCCACGCACAGCGACGACGTCTTCGGCCGGGTCGCGGCCGCCGGGATCGCCTGCTGGTTCGGGTTCCAGGCGTTCCAGAACATCGGGATGTGCCTGGGGATCATGCCGGTCACCGGCGTCCCGCTGCCCTTCGTGTCGTACGGCGGCAGCTCGATGTTCGCCGGCATGCTCGCGATCGGACTGCTCCAGAACATCCATCTGCGCTCGACCGCCTCGGTGCCCACGCGGTACGTGATGCCCGGACGGGTGCTCGCCTCCCGCTGACCCGGAGGTGTACCGGCCCGCTCGGGCCATGGCGCCCGGCGCCTCGCAGTGCCACGTTGGGGGTGTCGCTGGAGGAGGGAGTCCCCTGATGGATCTCAACACGCTCTACCACCGCACCGTCGAGTGCTGGGCGGACCGGGTCAACGCCGTGCCGGCCGACCGCTGGGACGCCCCCACCCCCTGTCGGGAATGGACCGTGCGGGACCTGGTCAACCACGTCTGCGGTGAGGACCTGTGGACGGTGCCGCTCGTCACCGGGCGCACCATCGAGGAGGTGGGAGACCGCTTCGACGGTGACCTGCTGGGCGAGGACCCGATCCGCACCGCCCTCGCGGCCGCGGCCGAGGCCACCCGGGCCGTCGCTGACGCCCTCCCGCGCGGAGGCCCCGTCCACCTGTCCTACGGCGAGGAGCGCATCGAGGAGTACGTGCACCAGCTGGCGGCCGACCACCTGATCCACGGCTGGGACCTCGCCGTGGCCACCGGTGGTGACACCCGGCTGGACCCGGCCGTGGTGGCCGAGGTGGCGGCCTGGTTCGGCGGGCGCGAGGAGATGTACCGGTCGTACGGGCTGCTCGGTCCGCGAGCGTCGTCGCACGGCGACGCCCAGGGGGAGCTGCTCGCCGCGGCCGGACGCGACGCCGACTGGGGGCCCAACCATGCCGCCCTGGCCCGCTTCTCAGCCGCCTTCGGCACCGGTGACGTGGACGCGATCATGGGGCTGATGACCGAGGACTGCGTCTTCGAGGCAACCGGTCCGGCTCCCGACGGCGTCCGGCACGAGGGGGTCGGCGCGGTCCGCAAGGTCTGGGAGGAGCTGTTCGGCCAGACCACCGACCCCGTGTTCACCGAGGAGGACTCGTTCGTCAGTGGCAACCGCGGCGTCCTGCGCTGGCGCTTCGACTGGACCGAGGCGGACGGCTCGCCCGGTCACGTGCGGGGGGTCGACCTGCTGCGGCTGCGGGACGGGCGCGTGTCGGAGAAGCTCTCCTACGTCAAGGGTTGAGACGGATCGGGGACCAGCCCGGCGGGCAGCTGCCGGGTCTGTTTGGATGGTCGGCATGAGTCTGCACCCCAGCGACCCCACCGTCGACCCCGCCATCGCCGAGGCTGTCCAGGCCATCTCCAACCGGTTCGGGGTCCCCGGCCTCGAGGAGATGATCGCGATCGCCAAGATCGAGCTGCAGCGGGCCAGGGCGGCGCTGGCCGAGCTCGGCTCGGACACCCCCTGAGCCGTATTTGGCCGCGGGCCCGGCAGCCGACGTACCCTTGGGGATTCCCGATCCTTGTGAGGTAACGCCTTGTCAGCCCCCACGCTCGACACGCTCCACCGACGCGCCGGCGAGAGCGTCTTCTCCCGCCTCGAGCCGCGACTCCCCTCGGTGCAGAAGCCGATCCAGTACGTCGGTGGCGAGCTCAACTCGACCCAGAAGGACTGGGACTGCGCGCCCGAGGGCGAGACCGTCCGCTGGGCCCTGATGTACCCCGACGCCTACGAGGTCGGGCTGCCCAACCAGGGCGTGGCGATCCTGTACGAGGTGCTCAACGAGCGCGACTGGATCGTCGCCGAGCGCACCTACTCCGTGTGGCCGGACATGGAGAAGGTGATGCGTGAGGACTCGATCCCGCAGTTCACCGTCGACGCGCACCGGCCCGTGGGCGACTTCGACGTCTTCGGCCTGAGCTTCTCCACGGAGCTCGGCTACACCAACATGCTCACCGCGCTCGACCTCGCGGGCATCCCCCTGCACGCCGTGGACCGGGGTGAGGACGACCCGATCGTGCTCGCGGGTGGCCATGCGGCGTTCAACCCGGAGCCGGTGGCCGACTTCCTCGACGCGGCCGTGCTCGGCGACGGCGAGGAGATCGTGCTGGCGATCTCCGAGGTGGTGCGCGAGTGG
>CAWGWW010000020.1:0-99256 GCA_963826415.1 uncultured Actinomycetota bacterium
GCGCCCGAGGGCGAGACCGTCCGCTGGGCCCTGATGTACCCCGACGCCTACGAGGTCGGGCTGCCCAACCAGGGCGTGGCGATCCTGTACGAGGTGCTCAACGAGCGCGACTGGATCGTCGCCGAGCGCACCTACTCCGTGTGGCCGGACATGGAGAAGGTGATGCGTGAGGACTCGATCCCGCAGTTCACCGTCGACGCGCACCGGCCCGTGGGCGACTTCGACGTCTTCGGCCTGAGCTTCTCCACGGAGCTCGGCTACACCAACATGCTCACCGCGCTCGACCTCGCGGGCATCCCCCTGCACGCCGTGGACCGGGGTGAGGACGACCCGATCGTGCTCGCGGGTGGCCATGCGGCGTTCAACCCGGAGCCGGTGGCCGACTTCCTCGACGCGGCCGTGCTCGGCGACGGCGAGGAGATCGTGCTGGCGATCTCCGAGGTGGTGCGCGAGTGGAAGACCGAGGACCGCCCCGGCGGGCGCGACGAGCTGCTCCGCCGGCTCGCGGTCAGCGGCGGCGTCTACGTCCCGAAGTTCTACGACGTGGTGTACGGCGAGGACGGCGCCATCGAGGCGGTCGTCCCCAACCGTCCGGGCATTCCGTTCCGGGTCCGCAAGCACACCCTGATGGACCTCGACGCCTGGCCCTACCCGGCCAAGCCGCTGGTGCCGCTGGCCGAGACCGTGCATGAGCGGTTCTCCGTGGAGATCTTCCGCGGCTGCACCCGCGGCTGCCGCTTCTGCCAGGCCGGGATGATCACCCGCCCCGTGCGCGAGCGGTCCATCGAGACGATCGGTGCGATGGTCGAGAACGGCATCCGCAAGTCGGGCTTCGAGGAGGTCGGGCTGCTCTCGCTCTCCAGCGCCGACCACACCGAGATCGGCGACCTCGCCAAGGGGCTCGCCGACCGCTACGAGGGCACGAACGTGTCGCTCTCGCTGCCCAGCACGCGAGTTGACGCCTTCAACATCTCGCTCGCCAACGAGTTCTCCCGCAACGGGCGTCGCTCCGGCCTGACCTTCGCTCCCGAGGGTGGCTCGGAGCGGATGCGCAAGGTGATCAACAAGATGGTCACCGAGGAGGACCTGATCCGCACGGTCTCCGCGGCGTACTCCCATGGCTGGCGGCAGGTGAAGCTCTACTTCATGGTCGGGCTGCCCACCGAGACCGACGAGGACGTGCTCCAGATCGCCGACCTCGCCCGCAAGGTCATCGCCGAGGGACGCGCGGTCACCGGCCGCAACGACATCCGGTGCACCGTCTCGATCGGTGGCTTCGTGCCGAAGCCGCACACGCCGTTCCAGTGGGCCTCGCAGCTCGACCACGAGACCACCGACGAGCGGCTCAAGAAGCTGCGCGACCTGGTCCGCGCGGACAAGAAGTTCGCCCGCGCGATCGGCTTCCGCTACCACGACGGCAAGCCCGGCATCATCGAGGGACTGCTCTCGCGGGGTGACCGACGCGTCGGTGCCGTGATCGAGCAGGTGTGGCGCGACGGCGGCCGGTTCGACGGCTGGAGCGAGTACTTCTCCTACGACCGCTGGGTCACCGCCGCGTCGCAGGCGCTGGCCGACGGCCCCGTGGACCTCGACTGGTACACCACCCGTGAGCGGGAGTACGACGAGGTGCTGCCCTGGGACCACCTGGACTCCGGTCTCGACAAGGACTGGCTCTGGGCCGACTGGGAGGACGCGATCAACCCGTCCACCGACGTCGAGGTCGAGGACTGCCGCTGGACGCCCTGCTACGACTGCGGCGTCTGCCCGGAGATGGGCACGGAGATCCAGATCGGGCCGACCGGGCAGCGGTTGCTTCCGCTCGCGGTGGTCTGAGACTCACCGGGTGCCGAGCACCCCGGCACGCTGAACTGTGACATCGATGTCCTGCGCACGATGGTCGGTGGCTGGGAGGACGACTTCGGGGGTACCGGGGAGCTCATCCGTCCCGTGGCCCTCGCCATGATGGGTGCGCACCTGCGCAACGGTCATGACGTGGTGCTACCGCAGATGCTGGTTCGCGAGTCCGAGCTGACCAGGTTTCGCGAGGTTGCGGAGGCCACCGGAGCGGTCTACTGCCACGTCGTGCTCGTCGCCCCGGTTGATCAGGTGGTCGCTCAGCGATCGCCGAGTTCCACGATGCCCTGACCGTGATAGCCGGCCGAGCAGGCACTCATGTCGTGTCGAGCATGTCGGACGACGTGGGGGAGACCTATGGCGCCGTGCTCGGGGCACTTCGCGCGGCCAGCTGGTCCTCGAGGTAGGCCGGCCGGGCGACGTACAGCCCGAACGCGATCTGCGGCACCATCAGGGTCATCAGCAGCGCCAGTGGCCAGGTCCAGCCGCCGCTCCAGTCGTAGAGCAGCCCGACGCCGAACGGCCCGACCACGGCCAGCAGGTAGCCCAGCGACTGGGTGGTCCCCGACAGTGCCGCGGTGCCCTCCGGTGTCCGCGCGCGCAGCCCGATCAGGGTCAGCACGATGGGGAAGCAGACCGCACCGACGCCGACCAGCACGGCCCACACGATGGCGAGATCGTGCGGCGCGACCAGCAGGCCGACGTACCCGACGGGGTAGCACAGCATGACCCCGGTCAGCAGCACCCGCTGGTCCTCGCGACGGGCCGCCGCCGCCGGGGCCCACAGCGACAACGGGATCGACACCGCGGCGAGCAGGCCCACCAGTGCGCCGGCCTGACCTGCGGTGTAGCCGTTGTCGCGCCACAGCTGCGCGAACCAGCCGAAGGCGGCGTAGGCCTGCATGGACTGGAGCCCGAAGAAGACCGCCATGGCGAGTCCCAGGCGGGTCCGGATCACGTCTCCGAACCTGATCGTGTGCGCCCGCGTCGGAGGGTGCCGGTCGTGGGCGACCAGCCCCAGCCAGGGGATGGTGGCGAGCAGCGCCACCACGGCCCACGTGCCGAGGCCGACCCGCCAGCCCCCGAAGGTCTGCGCGATCGGCACGGTGAGCGTCAGCGCGGCAGTGATCCCGATCGCCAGGGCCGTCGTGTAGAGCGCGGTCACCAGTCCGATCCGCTCGGGGAAGTGCAGCTTGACCAGAGACGGGAGGAGCACATTGGCCAGCGCCATGCCGGCCAGCGCCAGCATCGAGAGCACCAGGAAGGCTGCCTCGCCCTGGACGAGCGAGCGGCCACCGAGACCACCGGCGACCGCGAGCAGCGCGCCCAGCGTCACCCGGTGCACCCCGATGATCCGCGCGAGCGCCGGGGCCACCGCCCCGAACACCGCGAAGGCCAGCACCGGCAGTGAGGTCAGCAGCCCGGCGGACAGCGCCGACATGCCGAGGCCGGCACGGACCTCGGCGAGCACCGGGCCGATGCTCACCGCCGCGGGGCGCAGGTTGAGCGCGACGAGGACCAGCCCGACGAGGACCAGCAGAGAGGTACGGCGGACGGTCACCGGGCAATGCTGTCAGGAGCATGGTCGGCGGCCGGTGGCAGGATCGCGCCATGCGCCACGTACCCGACGACGAACGCCGGGCCCGGCTCGCCCGGCGGCACGCCATCGCGCCCGGCACCCGGGTGGCAGATCCGGTCGCCGCCACCCGGGCGATGACGGTGCTGCACGCCACCGAGCCGGCCACCGTCTACCTCTCCCTGCACGCCCGGGTCGACGGGCTGAAGCCCGACGACGTCGACCGGGCGCTCTACGAGGACCGGTCGCTGGTCAAGCAGCTCGCCATGCGGCGGACGCTGTTCGTGTTCCCGCGAGAGCTGCTGCCTGCCGCCTGGGGGAGCGCCTCGGCCCGGGTTTCCGAGCAGCAGTGGAAGCGCCTGGTCAAGGACGTCGAGCGCGGGGGCGTCGCCGACGACGGCACGACCTGGCTCCGCACTGCCTGCGCGGCGGTGCTCGCGCGGCTGGCCGACGGGTCCGAGCTGAGCGCGCAGCAGCTGCGTGAGGAGGTGACGGAGATCGCCGGCCGGGTGGAGGTCTCGCCGGACAAGGCGTACGGCGGCAGCTTCCCCATCGCCCCGCGGGTGCTCACCCAGCTGGCGGTCGAGGGGCGGATCGTGCGGGGGAGCAACAACGGGCACTGGCGCACCTCGCGACCGGCCTGGACGCTGATGGAGCCGTGGCTGGGGGAGGCGCCGGAGCCGATCCCGGGCCGTGAGGGCTGGGCCGAGCTGGTGAGCAGGTGGCTGCGGACCTTCGGTCCGGGCACCGCGGCCGACGTGCAGTGGTGGCTCGGGGCGACGGCCGGCATCGTGCGGCAGGCGCTCGCCGACACGGGTGCCGTGCAGGTCTCCCTGGACGGCGGCGGCACCGGGTGGCTGCTCCCGGACGACCTGGTCGAGGAGCCGTCGGTCGGGCCGTGGGCGGCGCTGCTGCCGGTGCTGGACCCCACGGTGATGGGGTGGAAGGAGCGCGACTTCTACCTGGACGGGCACGGCCCCGAGCTGTTCGACGGCAACGGCAACGCCGGCACCACCGCCTGGTGGTCGGGGCGGGCGGTCGGCTGCTGGGTCCAGGACGAGGCGGGCGAGGTCCGGGTGCACCTGCTCGAGGAGGTGGACGCCGCGGGGCGGGCCGCCTTGAACGTGGAGGCGCAGCGACTGACCGCGTGGCTGGACGGCACCAGGGTCGGGACGGTCTACCCGTCCCCGGCCATGAAGGCGGCGACGACGGCGGGGACTGCGGCCCTGGGCCGCTGACGCCGTAGCCTGTGCCGGTGCGTGAGCAGCCCGAGCAACAAGCCCCACCCGTCCAGCGACTCCGGATCCAGTACGCCAAGCGCGGCCGGCTCCGGTTCACCAGCCACCGCGACTTCAGCCGGGCCTTCGAGCGGGCCATCTTCCGGGCCCGGGTGCCGATGGCCTACTCGTCGGGCTTCAACCCCCACCCGCGCATCTCGTACGCCGGCGCGGCGCCGACCGGGTCGGCCAGCGAGGCGGAGTACCTCGAGATCGGGCTCGCCCAGGTCGTCGACCCCGCCGACATCCGGGTGGCGCTCGAGGAGGCGTTGCCGGACGGACTCGACGTGGTGGAGGTCGTCGTGGCGCCCCCGGGGTCCCTGGCCGACCAGCTCCAGGCCAGCCACTGGTGGGTCGACATCGCTGCCGGGTTCGAGCAGACCTCGGCGGCGGTCGCCACCTTCCTGGCCACCGACTCCATCTCGGTCGAGCGGATGACGAAGAAGGGGCTGCGCGAGTTCGACTGCCGCTCCTCGGTGCTCTCCCTCGCGGCGGAGCCGCACGAGCGGGGCAGCCGACTCGACCTGGTGCTGCGACACGCCGTACCCGCGGTCCGACCGGACGACGTGTTGTCGGGCCTGTCGTCGGTCAGTGACCTCGACGTGGGGGAGGCCCCCCTGCTCACCCGACTGGCGCAGGGTCCGCTCGACGAGGCCTCCGGCGCGATCGGAGATCCGCTCCACAGCTCGGAGTGACGGTATCGACGGCGTCGTGTGCGATACTCGCCGTGGTTGACGACAGACAGTGGCTCGAGAGACTGGCGCCCAGCGCCTGACTTGCGGACCTGCTGCCCGAGTCGGCCCGACGACGTTCTCGCCGGCTCATTCGTGGTCCGGCACATCGGAGGCACGTCGTCGCCAGACCGCGACGCGGCCAGGTAGATGTCGGTGACAGCGACATCGCGCTCTGGTCCCGCTGACCGCGGCAGGCGACGTAGCGGACCTCCAGTGACGCGCAGCGGAGAGTGTCGCCGCCACCGAAGGCTTTGTGTCGTTGGCTCTGAGTTCCCGGGCCCACGGCGCCAGACCGCCCGCCGTACGCCGTGCGCCGGGCCGAGGAGCACTACATGCTCGATGACACTCCAGTCGCCGGATCGAACGACGACAGCTCCACCGGGTCGGACACACCCGAGGCACCGCCCGCCAAGAAGGCGCCGGCCAGGAAGGCCGCAGCCAAGAAGGCTCCGGCGAAGAAGGCCGCGGTGAAGAAGACCGCGACCAAGAAGCCGAGCGCGACCGCAGCAGCGGCGTCCGACGATGGCGTGGACGTGCCGCTCGAGGCGCCCGCCGAGTCGCCTGACGCCCCGGCCGCGAAGGCGCCCGCCAAGAAGGCGGCAGCGAAGAAGGCTCCGGCCAAGAAGGCCGCCGCGAAGAAGACCACGGCCACGAAGGCCAGCCCGTCCGCCGGGGTGGCGCCGGATGCCCCCGCCGGTGAGGCCCCCGACGTGGCGGTAGATGCGGCGGCTCCCGTGGCGACGCCTGCGGCGGGCACAGCCGTGCTCTTCCAGGCCCCCGATGCCAGCGCAGCACCGACCGCCCGTCGGGCCACCCGCAAGACCGCGGCCAAGCGGGTCGCGGCCGCCCCGGCCGAGACCGCCGAGGAGACCCCGGCGACTGCAGAGACCCCCGAGCCAGACGCCCCGACCGAGGACGCGGAATCCAAGCCGCGGACCACCCGGACCCGGCAGCCGCGCAAGCGTGCCCAGAGCAACCGGACCGACGAGGTCGACTCCGACGACGACACCACCCAGGTCGCCGCCGAGGCCGCGCAGGCCGCCCCGGCCGGGTCGGCAGCGCAGGACGAGTCCGGCGACGACGAGGACGGCGAGGGCGGCGGTGGCCGTCGACGTCGCCGCCGCGGCGGTCGTCGCCGTCGCAAGTCCGGTGACGGTGACTCGTCCAGCTCCGAGGGTGACTCGGGCGCCGACGAGGACAACGGCCAGGACGGCCAGCAGGACAAGAAGCAGGACGGTGGCCGCGACAACGGTCGCGGCGGTCAGCAGGACAAGAAGCAGGACAACCGCCAGGACGGCGGCCGGGATGGTGGCCGAGATGGTGGCCGGGGCGGCAACGACCGCGGCGGGCGCTCCGACGACTCCGACGACGGGGGTGACGGCACCTCACGCAGGCGTCGCCGCCGCCGCCGCGCCGGCGACGACGGTCCCGAGGGTTCCGACGACCCGCAGAACACCGTCACCCGGGTGCGCAAGCAGCGCTCGGCCGAGGACGAGATCACCGCGATCTCCGGGTCCACCCGGCTCGAGGCGAAGAAGCAGCGTCGCCGGGACGGCCGTGAGGCAGGCCGCCGCCGCGCCCCGATCGTGAGCGAGGCCGAGTTCCTGGCCCGCCGCGAGTCGGTCGACCGCGTCATGGTGATCCGCCAGCGCGACGACCTCACCCAGATCGGCGTGCTCGAGGACAAGGTGCTCGTCGAGCACTACGTGGCCCGCGAGTCGCAGACCTCGATCATCGGCAACGTCTACCTCGGCCGCGTGCAGAACGTGCTGCCGTCGATGGAGGCCGCCTTCATCGACATCGGCAAGGGTCGCAACGCCGTGCTCTACGCCGGTGAGGTCAACTGGTCCGCACTCGGCCACAAGGACGGCCAGCAGCGCAAGATCGAGTCGGTGCTCTCCTCGGGCCAGTCGATCCTGGTGCAGGTCACCAAGGACCCGATCGGTCACAAGGGTGCCCGGCTGACCAGCCAGGTCAGCCTCGCCGGGCGGTTCCTGGTCTACGTGCCGGACGGCACCACCAGCGGCATCTCGCGCAAGCTCCCCGACACCGAGCGCAGCCGGCTCAAGACCCTGCTCAAGGAGATCGTCCCGGACTCCGCCGGCGTCATCGTCCGGACGGCCGCCGAAGGCGCCAGTGAGGACGAGCTGACCCGCGACGTCGAGCGGCTCAAGGCTCGCTGGGAGGACATCGAGGGCAAGCTCAAGGGCAGCTCTCCCCAGCTGCTCTACGGAGAGCCCGACCTGACCCTGAAGGTCGTCCGCGACCTGTTCACCGAGGACTTCAAGAAGCTGGTCATCGAGGGTGACGACGCCTGGGACACCGTCCAGGGCTACGTCAAGCACGTCGCGCCCGACCTCGAGGAGCGCCTCGAGCGCTACGACCGCGGCGCCAACAACGGCAAGGACATCTTCGCGGCGTACCGGGTCGAGGAGCAGATCGCCAAGGGGCTGGACCGCAAGGTCTGGCTGCCCTCCGGCGGTTCGCTGGTGATCGACCGCACCGAGGCGATGACCGTGGTCGACGTCAACACCGGCAAGTTCACCGGCTCCGGGGGCAACCTGGAGGAGACGGTCACCAAGAACAACCTCGAGGCCGCCGAGGAGATGGTCCGCCAGCTCCGGCTGCGGGACATCGGCGGCATCATCGTCATCGACTTCATCGACATGGTGCTCGAGTCCAACCGCGACCTGGTGCTGCGACGTCTCGTCGAGTGCCTCGGACGCGACCGGACCCGGCATCAGGTCGCCGAGGTCACCTCGCTCGGGCTCGTGCAGATGACCCGCAAGCGGATCGGGACCGGCCTGGTGGAGGCCTTCTCGACGAACTGCGAGCACTGCCAGGGCCGCGGCGTCGTGATCGAGGACGCCCCCGTCGAGCCGCGGCAGCCCGAGGACGAGTCCCGTCGCGGAGGCGCCCGTCGCAGCCGCGGTGGCCGCGGTGGTGGCCAGGACGACCAGCCGACGCCGGCCAAGACGCCGGTCCCCTCACCGAGCTACGTCGCTGCGGTGGCCAAGCCGGAGAACGCCGCGCACGCTGCGGCCGACGAGCCGACCGAGGCCACCGAGCCCCAGGCCCAGGCCGAGACCCAGGCCCAGCCCGAGAGTCGGCTCGAGACCACCGAGGTGGCAGAGGCGGCACCCGAGCCCCAGGAGCCCAAGGTCACCCGCAGCCGGCGTCGCGGCGCCAGCCGCACGACCAGCACCACGGCGGAGCCTGCTGCCGCCGCGACCGAGGACACGGTCGAGAGCGCTCCCGAGCCGGCCCCGGCTCCGACCCGGGCCGAGCCCGAGTCAGCACCCTCACCGCTGGTGGAGCAGCCCCAGACCCCGGAGCAGCCGCAGGCGGGGCAGCAGACGGGGCACCAGACGGGGGCACCGAAGGTCGTCAGCCGTACCCGGCGGAGCGCCAGTCGTCGTACGCCGACCACGGCGGCCGCGGAGCCGGTCCTCGCCTCGGTGGTGGCAGCGCCCGCGCCGACCACTGCCGAGCAGGTGCCGGTCGCCCCGGAGCCCCCGAAGGTGGTCACCCGGACCCGCGGACGCGCTGCGGCCCGCCCGGCCGGGCCCCCGAGCGGTGCCGAGGCGGGCGAGAGCCACGTCGACGGCCACGAGGTCGCGCACGTGCCGGTCAAGAAGAAGGGTTCCCGCAAGCGCTGACCCCTGCCCGGGTGCTGCCGAGATGCCGTTTTGCGGTGAAGGCATGCGATCCGTACTATTGAGCCTCGGTGCGCGCTCCGGCGTGCCCCTCTCTGAGTAGCTCCTCCACCCCGTCGAACGACCTCACGGTCGTCCGGAGCGTGTGCGGGAGGACCAGACCTGGACCTGAATGCAAGACCGACGAAGGAGACCGCGGTGTACGCGATCGTGCGCGCTGGCGCCAAGCAGCAGAAGGTTGCCGTGGGCGACGTCATCGAGATCGACAAGGTCACGACAGGAGTCGGCGAGAACATCGCCCTCCCCGTGGTCCTCGTGGTCGACGGCGAGACCATCACCTCCGACATGAAGGTGCTCGACAAGGCCTCCGTGACCGTAGAGGTGCTCGGCGCCACCAAGGGCCCCAAGATCATCATCCAGAAGTACAAGAACAAGACCGGTTACAAGAAGCGCCAGGGTCACCGCCAGAAGTACACCCAGGTCAAGGTCACCGACATCTCCCTGTGAGCGCTGCTCACCCACGGCTCCAGGTAAAGGACTGAACTCATGGCACACAAGAAGGGCGCAGCCTCGACCAAGAACGGTCGGGACTCGAACTCCCAGCGGCTCGGCGTCAAGCGTTTCGGTGGCCAGCTCGTCAACGCGGGCGAGATCATCGTGCGCCAGCGCGGCACCCACTTCCACCCGGGCAGCGGCATCGGCCGCGGCGGCGACGACACCCTCTTCGCACTGATCGGCGGTGCCGTGGAGTTCGGCACCCGTCGCGGTCGCAAGGTCGTCAACATCATCCCGGGCGAGTGACCTGACGCTCCCTCGCACCACTCCTCGCTTCATCGAAGGGCGTCCCTGGACTCGGGGCGCCTTTCGCCATTTCTCCACCTGTCCTAAGGATCACCATGGCTGTCCCCACATTCGTCGACCAGGTCACGCTGCACATCAGCGCCGGCCGGGGCGGTCACGGTGTGGCATCGGTGCACCGTGAGAAGTTCAAGCCCCTGGGTGGTCCCGACGGCGGCAACGGTGGTCCCGGTGGGTCGGTGATCCTGCGGGTCGACCCCGACATCACCACCCTGATCGACTACCACCACAGCCCGCACCGGCGCGCCGAGAACGGCGACCACGGCGCCGGCTCGCACAAGAACGGCAGCCACGGCAGCGACCTGGTCCTCCCCGTGCCGGACGGCACCGTGGTCACCGACCGGGACGGCAACGTCCTCGCCGACATGGTCGGCCCCGGCACCGAGCTGGTGATCGCCCGCGGCGGTCGTGGCGGGCTCGGCAACGCCGCCCTCGCCTCGTCGAAGCGCAAGGCTCCCGGCTTCGCACTGCTCGGCGAGCCCGGCGACGAGATCGACGTCATCCTCGAGCTGAAGGTCGTCGCCGACATCGGCCTGGTGGGCTTCCCCAGCGCCGGCAAGTCCAGCCTGATCGCCGCGATCAGCCGCGCCCGGCCGAAGATCGCGGACTACCCGTTCACCACCCTCGTCCCCAACCTCGGCGTGGTCACGGCCGGCGACACGACGTTCACCGTCGCCGACGTCCCCGGCCTGATCGAGGGGGCCAGCGAGGGCCGTGGTCTCGGCCACGACTTCCTGCGCCACGTCGAGCGTTGCGCGGCCCTGATCCACGTGATCGACACCGCCACCATGGAGCCCGGCCGCAACCCGGCCGAGGACCTCGACATCATCGAGAACGAGCTCTCCCGGTACGGCGGTCTCGAGGACCGGCCGCGCCTGGTCGCGCTGAACAAGATCGACGTGCCCGACGGGCGTGACATCTCGGACATCACGATCGAGGACCTGCGTGCTCGCGGGCTGCGCGTGATCCCGGTGTCCGCTGCGTCCGGAGAGGGGCTCAAGGAGCTGACCTTCGCGATGGCCGAGATCGTGTCCCGGGCCCGCGCCGAGAAGCCGGTCGCCGAGACCCAGCGCATCGTGCTGCGACCGCTCTCCGCCGATGGCGGGGACACCTTCACGGTCTTCGACACCAAGGACGGCTGGCGCGTGCGGGGCGAGAAGCCCGAGCGCTGGATCCGGCAGACGAACTTCAGCAACGACGAGGCGGTCGGCTTCCTGTCCGACCGGCTCAACCGGCTCGGGGTCGAGGCCAGGCTGGTCGAGCTCGGCGCCCAGGAGGGCGACACCGTGCTCATCGGGCACCCGGACAACTCGGTCGTCTTCGACTTCAAGCCGGGCATCGACGCCGGCGCCGAGATGCTCGGGCGCCGCGGCGAGGACCAGCGCTTCGAGGAGAAGCGGCCCGCCCACGGCCGGCGTCGCGCGATCGACGAGGCGATGCCCGAGCGGACCGAGACCGAGACCCGTGCCGACGTGGCCCGGCGGTTGGACAAGCCCCCGAAGTTCGGGCCGATGTCCTACGACGTCGGCTCGCGGGACGACCCGGACTGGGCCGAGAACGACCCCGAGTCCGGCAGCTGAGCCGGGACCGCCTGCCCATGACCGAGCGTGTGGAGGTGACGACTGCCCGCCGCGTGGTGGTGAAGGTCGGTTCCTCCTCCCTGACCACCGCTGCCGGTGGCATCGACCCGGGTCGGGTGCGCCGCCTGGTGGAGGCGCTCGCTGCTCTCCGCGGGCGCGGCGCCGAGGTGGTGCTGGTCTCCTCGGGGGCGATCGCCGCCGGGCTGGCACCGCTCGGACTGACCCGCCGGCCGAAGGCGCTGCCTGCCCAGCAGGCGGCTGCCTCGGTCGGGCAGGGGCTGCTGGTCCACCGCTACACCGAGGAGCTGGCGACGTTCGGACTGGTCGCCGGCCAGGTGCTGCTCACCCTGGACGACGTCACCCGCCGGGTGCACTACCGCAACGCCTACCAGACCCTCGCCAAGCTGCTCGAGCTCGGCGTGCTGCCCATCGTCAACGAGAACGACACCGTCGCGACCAACGAGATCCGGTTCGGTGACAACGACCGGCTCGCCGCCCTGGTCGCCCACCTGGTGCACGCCGACCTGCTGGTGCTGCTCTCCGACGTGGACGGCCTGTACGACGGACACCCGAGCGAGCCGGGCAGCGCGCTGGTGAGCGAGGTCGTCACGGCGGCCGACCTGGCCGCGATCCGGGTCGGTCCCGTCAACGCGGATGCCGGTGTCGGCACCGGTGGGATGGTCACCAAGGTCGAGGCAGCCCGGATCGCCACCGGAGCCGGCATCCCGGTGGTGCTCACGGCCGCCGCGCAGGTCGAGGCGGCGCTGGCGGGGGAGCGGGTCGGCACCCTGTTCCACGCCACCGGTCGTCGCCGTCCGACCCGGCTGCTCTGGCTGGCGCACGCCACCGACGCCAAGGGCACCATCCTGCTCGACCCGGGCGCGGTGGCCGCCGTCGTCGAACGCCGGGCCTCGCTCCTGGCTGCCGGCGTCACCGGCGTCGTCGGGAGCTTCGTCGCGGGCGACCCCGTCGACCTGGCCGGGCCCGACGGCCGGCCGGTGGCGCGTGGGCTGGTCAACTTCGACTCCGGCGAGATCCCCGACCTGATCGGCCGCTCGTCGCACGAGCTCAAGGCCGAGCTGGGCGCGGCGTACGAGCGTGAAGTGGTCCACCGCGACGACCTCGTCGTTCTCTGAGTGAGGCTCGCTCGGACAGCGGCGAGCTACCGGGCGCCGGTCAGGGACGTCCCAGCGCCCGGTAGGTCCAGCCCGCGGCCCGCCACACACCCGGGTCGAGGCAGTTCCGGCCGTCCATCACGGCCGGCCTCGCCACGACGCCGGCGAGCATCTCCGGGTCGACCTCGCGAAAGTGCGCCCACTCGGTCAGCACGAGCACCAGGTGCGCGCCGCGGCACGCGTCGAAGACCGACTCCGCGTAGTGCAACGTCGGCCAGGACCGTTGGGCGTTCTCCATCGCCCGTGGGTCGTAGACGCTGACATGGGCACCGAACAGATGCAGGCGTCCGGCGACGTTGAGCGCGGGTGAGTCCCTGATGTCGTCGGACTCCGGCTTGAATGCGGCCCCGAGCACGGCCACCTTCGCACCCGCCCAGGGCCGGTCCAGGAGCTCCGCGGCCAGGTCGACCACCCGTGCCCTCCGCCGCTGGTTGATCGCGTCCACCTCACGGAGGAAGGTCAGGGCATCGCCGGCTCCGAGCTCACCGGCGCGAGCCATGAAGCCACGGATGTCCTTGGGGAGGCAGCCGCCGCCGAACCCGAGGCCCGCGTTGAGGAAGCTGCGCCCGATCCGGGGGTCGTACCCGATGGCGTCGGCGAGGACGGTGACGTCGCCCCCGGTGGCCTCGCACAGCTCGGCCATCGCGTTGATGAAGGAGATCTTGGTGGCCAGGAACGCGTTGGCCGCGGACTTGGTCAGCTGCGCTGTCGCGAGGTCGGCGAGGACCACCGGGGTGTCTGCGGCGATCGACTCCGCGTAGACCTCGCCGAGCATCTCCTGCGCGGTGTGGGCAGCGGAGACGTCGTCGGGCAGACCGAAGACGAGCCTGCCCGGGCTGAGCGTGTCCTCGATGGCGAAGCCCTCGCGCAGGAACTCGGGGTTCCAGGCCAGGACCACATCGGTCCCTGCCGGCGCGAGGGAGTGGACCAGGTCGGTGAGGCGTTCCGCTGTCCCGACCGGCACGGTCGACTTGCCGGCGATGACGCACGGTCGAGTCAGCCGTCGGGCCAGCGACGAGACTGCCTGGTCGACGTGGCTGAGGTCGGCCGCGAGCTCTCCGTCGCGCTGCGGCGTGGACACGCAGAGGAAATGGACGTCGCCGAACTCGGCACACTCGTCGTACGACGACGTGAACCGCAGCCGGCCGGACTCCACGTGCTTGCGCAGCATCGGATCCAGCCCGGGCTCGTAGAACGGCGACTTCGCTTCCTGGAGCGCGGCGACCTTGGCCTCGTCCACGTCGACCCCGAGGACGTCGAACCCGAGCTCGGCCATGCACACCGCATGGGTTGCGCCCAGGTAGCCGCATCCCACGACCGTGATCCGCGGGGCCATCTGTTGTCCTCTCGTCGGTTGCTGGACCTCAGGCTCACAGGGCTGCGTCCGGGGCGCCCCCACCGAGTGCCGCACCTTCGCTACGTCGAATGACCGATGCCCTGCCCGGTCCTGCCGCGGTGTGCTGACAGCCGACTAAACGAGAGGTTCCGAGATGCGGGTTCTGACCGTCGCGGCTCATCCCGACGACGAAACGCTCGGTGCCGGCGGCACGATGGCGTGGCACGCGGCCCGGGGGGACACGGTGTGGGTGATCGTCCTCGCCGACGGTGCAAGCTCCCGGCACAACAAGGTGGATCAGCACGCCGAGTGTGCACGTCGGGCCTGCGACACCCTGGGCGTGGAGCGTCTGGTCATGGTGGGGCTGCCGGACCAGCGGCTGGACACGCTGAGCCTTCTCGATGTCCTCACCCCGATCGAAGAGGTGATCGACGAGCTCCAGCCCGACGTGGTGCTGACCCACTTCATGGGCGACGTCAACGAGGACCACCGGCTGGTCGCGCGAGCCACGATGGTGGCCACCCGCCCGGTGCCCGGGACACCGGTGGCGCGGGTCTGCGCCTTCGAGATCCCTTCGTCGACGGACTGGGCGCCGCCGATACCGGGCAGCGTGTTTGCCCCCAACCTCTTCGTCGACGTCAGCAGCACCCTCGACGTGAAGCTGACCGCGATGAAGTCCTACGCCGAGGCCTACGTCAGCGAGGTACGCCCGTTCCCGCACCCGAGGTCGCTCGAGGCGCTCACCGCGTACGCCCATCGGCACGGCGCCGCCTCGGGTCTCCTGGCGGCAGAGGCCTTCATGATCCTGCGCGAGTCCTCGAGCCGCGGCCTGGGCGGACCCTGCGGCGAGCTGGTGGCATCGCGATGACCCGCTCTCTCGTCGACCGGGCCGTGGCGCTGGCCGCTCTCGTGCTGCTCAGCCCGCTGCTCATGGCGGTTGCCGTGCTCGTACGGGTGAGCTCGCCGGGACCGGTGATCTTCTCCCAGGTACGGGTCGGACTGGAGGGGCGGCACTTCCGGATCCACAAGTTCCGGACCATGACGCACGAGTCAACCGACGGCTCCGACCAGGTGTCGCCCGACGGGGACCCTCGGGTCACCCGAGTCGGCGCGGTCCTGCGCGCCTGGTACCTCGACGAGCTCCCGCAGCTGGCCAACGTGGTCAAGGGGGACATGAGTCTGGTGGGCCCGCGGCCCGAGACGCCGGAGTTCGTCGGGCTGTACTCGCCGTCGGAACGGCGGGTCCTCTCGGTGCGGCCGGGACTGGCTGGTCCCTCCACGCTGGGCTTCATGGACGAAGGCAGCCGGCTCGCCGACTGCGCCGACCCGCTGGAGCTCTATCGGGAGGTCCTGGTGCACGAGCGCGTGCGGCTCGACCTCGCCTACCTCGACCAGCACTCGTTGCGCTACGACCTCCGCCTCGTCCTCAGACAGGTGGTGGCCATCGTTCGTCACTGAGCGTCGCCCTCGTGGGCACGCCACGCGTCCCGCCGCCGGTGGGAGGCGAGCAGACAGGATCCGCACCGAATCGGTGCCCGAGCTGGGGGCAACCCGCATGTACCTTCCGAGCCGCGTCGTCCCGGCGACGCTCACCGCCCTGACCATCGTCCTGGGCACGTCCACGACTGTCCTGGCCGCCTCCGTGGGGTCGACGCCCGTGGGCACGATCGTGACCTCCACCTGGACTCCGCCGAGTCCCGACCCGTCCGGGATCACCTGGAACACCGCGGCCGGCGAGCTGATCGTCAGTGACGGTGAGGTCGACGAGATGCCGCTGTACGCCGGCGCGAACCTGTTCGGTTCGTCCACCCTCGGTGTCCAGTCCGACACGGGGACGACGCTGCCGTGGTCCAACGAGCCCACCGGCATCGGCTACAACCCCGACGACGGTCACCTCTTCGTGAGTGACGACGACAAGAAGTCGGTGTTCGAGATCGCCGGAGCGGGCCCTGACGGAACGTTCGGGACCGCGGACGACGGGGCGGTCACCAGCTTCAAGACCTCGACCTTCGGCAACACCGACCCGGAGGACGTTGCCTACGACAGTGTCCACAACCGGCTGCTGACCGTGGACGGTGTCGGTGCCCGCTGGTTCGTGCTCGCGCCCGGCGTGAACGGCAGCTTCGACGGTGTCGCTCCCGGAGGCGACGACATCGCGACGGAGTTCAGTCTGCAGCCGTTCGGTGCCATCGACCCCGAGGGGATCACCTTCGACGAGGTGCGCGAGACGGTGCTGGTGGTCGACGGCAGCGCTGACCTGATCTTCGAGCTCGACCTCAACGGCTCCCTGCTCAACGAGATCGACATCTCGTCCGCCAACATCGTGAAGGCGGCCGGGATCGTGGTGGCGCCGGCGAGCTCGGGAGGCGGCCGCCACTACTACATCGTGGACCGCGGGCTGGACAACAACTCCCATCCGGGCGAGAACGACGGGCTGATCCATGAGGTCTCGGCGACCTTGCAGCCGATCACGAACCGGCCACCGGCCGCGAGCGCCGGGGTGGACCAGCTCATGGACGTGACCGAGACCGCGAGCCTGGTCGGCAACGGAGTCGACGACGGGCTCCCGTCCGGGACGCTGACCTACGGGTGGACCACGGTGAGCGGGCCCGGAACCGTCACCTTCGGCACACCCGGTGCAGCGGCCACGTCTGCGTCGTTCTCCGCCGCCGGGACCTACGTGTTGCGGTTGACGGTCAGCGACTCGGAGCTCGAGGACTCCGACGACGTGGTGGTGCAGGTCTTCGAGCCCGGCGCCGTCCGGACCGTGACCCTGCCGATCGTCAGCGGAGCGGACGATGCCCAGGAGGGCGGCGGGACGGGCGGCCTGTTCGTCGACCTCTCGAGCGCCGACAACGAGCTCGGCAACGACGGTCCGCCGACCCCGGAGGACATGCTCACGGGCCTCAGGTTCGCTGACATCCCGATCCCTGCGGGTGGGCAGGTCGTCAGCGCGAGGATCCAGTTCCAGACCGACGAGATGGGCGCTGACGCGGCCACCTTCAGGATCAGGGGCGAAGCTGCAGACGATGCCGCCGGCTATCTCCGGCAGGCCGGGAACATCTCCTCCCGGACGCCGACCACGACCTCTGCGGCCTGGTCGCCGCCGCCCTGGAGCGTGATCGGTGAAGCGGGAGCCGACCAGCAGACTCCGGATCTCGGCGCGATCCTCCAGGAGATCGTGGACCGCCCGGGCTGGCAGAAGAACAACGCCGCGGCGTTCATGTTCGACGGCACGGGGCGCCGTACGGCGGAGGCCAAGGACGGTCTGACCCCGCCGGTGCTCGTCCTCGAGTTCCGGACGGCCGTCCCCAACGTCGCTCCGACGGTGGACGCGGGGCCGGACCTGGGGGTCCGGCTGCCGAATGTAGCCGTGCTGGACGCGACGGTGACCGACGACGGTCGGCCGGCACCGTTCACGACCACGTGGAGCATGGTGTCGGGTCCCGGGACGGTGACCTTCGGGGATGCGTCGTCCCAGGACACCACTGCGTCGTTCTCGCAGCCTGGTAGCTACACGCTGCGGCTGGTCGCCGACGACACGGCCCTCTCGGCGCAGGACGACGTCGTGGTCACCGTGACCGCCGCGCCGCCGGTCAACGTCGCTCCGACGGTGGACGCGGGGCCGGACCTGACGGTCCAGCTGCCCGATGCAGCCGTCCTGGACGCGACGGTGACCGACGACGGTCGGCCGGCACCGTTCACGACCACGTGGAGCATGGTGTCGGGTCCCGGGACGGTGACCTTCCAGGACGCGTCGTCCCAGGACACCACCGCTTCCTTCTCGGAGCCCGGCGAGTACACGCTACGGCTGGTCGCCGACGACACGGCGCTGTCGGCGCACGACGACGTCGTGGCGACCGTGACCCAGGCCGAACCCTCGACCCCGGACCTACGGGTGGACGACGCCCGGGTACTGGTGGGCAGGTCGACGACGCTCACCGGGACGCTGGGCCCAGTCCTGGACGGGCAGCCTCTCGTGCTGCAGCGCCGCTCAGGAACGTCATGGCGCCGAGCCGGCTCCATCACGCTCACCGCAGCGGACCAGGCCGACTTCAGCTTCGAGGTGACGTCGGCGAAGAGCCGCAACAGGCATTACCGGGTGGTCAAGCCGGGCTTCGGCAACCAGGCCGAGACGACGTCCAACGTCGTGGGAGTCCGCTTCCACAAGGCGGCGATCCAGAAGATCAAGGCCAAGACCGACGCGGTGCGGATCAAGAACACCGGGAAGGTCGCCGTTCACCTGGCCGGGTGGAAACTACGCAACGCCAGGACCGGAAAGGTCGTGACCCTTCCGGCTGTTCGCGTGGGAGCGGGGCGCTCGGTCTGGCTCGTGCGGGGTACTGGCCCGACCACCAGGAACCGGGTCTTCGTCAAGTGGGGCAACATGTGGCGGAAGCACGCCAAGGCAGTGCTGCGCGACGACTCGGGCTCCCGGGTCGACGTCTACCGCTACTGACGGGTGGAGCCCCTGTCTGGCTCAACCGCGCTACGTCAATCGACCGATGTGCGACGCGGGAACGCGATGTTGACTCGTGACGTCGTCTGGCGACGGGCCTGGACGGCCTCCCGACGGTGAGGAACCGAGATGCGCGCTCCCACGAAGACGTCCCTGCCCCTGCTCGCGCTGGTCGTGGCGCTGGTGCTTGCTGGCGCGGCCCAGGTGCCCCCTGAGAAGGGAGCCGGAGGGCCGCCGGAACCGCAAGCGGTCGCCAGACCGGTGCCGGAGCTGGGCAGCGTGCAGAAGATCCGGTCGATCGCGACCGCGGAGCACGGTGTCGACCACCCGACGGGAATAGCCTGGAGCGCCGACCAGGGCGCGCTGGTGCTCAGCTCGAGGGAGGGGAGGGACGGACGACTCCGCTCGATCCTCCCGGACGAGAGCGGAGTGGGGCTGGTGAAGGTCTCCGGCAGTCGACCAGGGGCTGTACTGACCGAGAATCCCGCAGACCAGAGCCTCACGGTGGTGCGGGGCCGCACGGCGCTGCGCGTCGCGGGCAAGGCCCTCGCGGGGCGCGAGCCCGCTCGGTCGCGTCGGGTCATGGGCCACCTGCCGGCAGGCGCGAGCGGTGCGGCGTACGACACCCGCGGCCGCCTGGTCGTGCTGAAGGGTCGGTCGCTGGTCCGCCCCGGCGGATGGCCGACCCGCAAGCTCGCCGGACTGGCCGGCCACGACCTGCGCGGGCTGGCCACGCATCCAGAGACGGGTCAGCTGTTCACCTATGACGCCACGACGGAGCGGCTGCTCGCCATCACGGGCGGGCGGGTGTCGAGAGCCTACGGAGCCGCCGACCTCGGCGTCGTCAACGTCCGGGGGCTCGCCTTCGGTCCGACGGCGGACCGCACGGACCACAGCTCGTTGCTGAGCGTCTACGTGCTCGACGAGGGGGCACCCGGCAACTACGGCGAGATCGTCGAGGGGGTGCTCACCAGTGACTTCCAGCTGGCCGCGAACGTGGACCCGTCGAACGTGCGGATCGTGGAGACCTCGGAGTTCGACCCGCCCAGCCCCGACCCGTCGGGTATCGCCTTTCTCCCGTCCGCCGACCGGTTGTTCATCGTCGACGGCGAGGTCGACGAGATGGGGATCTTCGAGGGCTCGAACTTCTTCGAGACCACCCGCGCCGGCGCCGTCACCGACCTCGGGGTCTCCCAACCCTGGTCCGACGAGCCGGTCGGGGTCGGCTACAACCCGCTGAACAACCATCTCTTCGTGACCGACGACGACCAGAAGGAACTGTTCGAGATCGTCGCCGGGGCTGACGGTCGGTTCGGGACCGCCGACGACACGGTCACCCACTTCGACACCGCGAACTCGGGCAACACCGATCCGGAGGGCGTGGAGTACGACCCGGCGACGAACTCCCTGTGGTTCACGGACGGGGTGAACGCGGAGGTGTTCCGCGTGCAGGCCGGCAACGACGACGCGTTCGGGACCGGTGACGACATCAAGACCCACTTCGACATCGGCCTCCACGGCGCGAGGGACCCCGAGGGGATCGGGTACGACGCAGTCCGCGACACCCTTGTCGTGGTCGACGACAGCTCGGAGACGATCTACGAGCTCGACAAGTCAGGGGCGCTGCTGAACACCATCGACACCAGCTCGGCAGGGATGGACGCCGCGGCCGGGATCGCCGTGGCTCCTGCCTCGAACGGCTCGGGCGCTCGCACCTACTACGTCGTGGCGCGCGGACTGGACAACGACAGCCACCCGACCGAGAACGACGGCCGGATGTACGAGATCACCGCCAACCTCCCGCCCCTGACCGGGGGCCCGCCGAACCACCACCGAGTGACCCTCCAGAACGTCCCGGTCTGCGTGACATGTCCCCCCAACATGAGCGCAGGCCGGGGCCTCGGGTCAGCCGGCGCCGACAGTCCGATGGACCTCCTGGACCAGCCACCGTGCCGAGCGTCCCTCCGCGTCGATCCGCACCACCCGCACCGGGCAGTGGTCGACCACGCTGTCGAGCAGCGCGCCACCGTGCCGCAGCTCGGCAAGCCGTTCCGGGGACGCGAGCAGCTGGGTCCGACTGTGTCGTGATGATCGTCCAGCAAGCCGGTCCGCCGCCACCTCGGGCGACACATCGACCAGCACCACCACGTCACTGCGGGCGCGCGCCGGCAGGCACGACCAGAGTGCCTGGGGCCGCAGCCCGCGGCTGCGCAGCGCAGCCGTCCAGATGGCCTGGAGCGCGCCCTCCTCGAGGAGCTGCACGCCCGGGCCGCGGTGGGCTCGCTCGAGGAGGTGCGCGGTGGCCAGCCACTGGAGCAGGATCCGGGTCGAGTCCGTGGGTCGCGTCTGTCCGCTGCCCAGCAGCAGTCGCGCGGCCCGTAGCGCGAAGACCGGATGTCGGGCCGCTGATCGGCCGGCGTACGCCGCGCGACGGAAGGTCCGGAGGACGAGGTGCGACTGCGCCGAGACTCCGGTGTCGGCCACGGTCCAGGGGCGCGCCTGGTCCGCCCCCCGGTCCCGCAGACCTGAGGCCAACGTGGACTTGCCGGCACCGGGCAGCCCGGCCAGCTCCACGACCGGAGTCATCGAGGGCTCACGTCACGACCGGACCGGATGGCTGGACACGGCGTTCAGCACGAGCGACACCTGCTCAGCGGTGGTCGTCTCCGAGCTGACGATCCTCCGCACGTCGGCGCCCTCCCGAGCGAACACGTCCGCGATCGCGTGGACCGCTCGTCGTTGCTCAGTGAGGTAGCCGTGCAGCGCGGGCGCCGACAGCCGGCGCGACTCGTGCTCCTTGTCGCGGTCGCGGATCCGCTCGGCGAGGATGTCGGTGTCGGCGTCGAGGATGACGAGCACGTCGAGGAGCTGCGCGGTCCGGAGAGTCCGCCCCCACCACCAGCGGTTGCCATGCCGGCGGCTGCGCAAATCTGCCATCCGGACCAGCGTGTACGCCGCTCCCTGGTCGAAGACCACCATCGTGGAACCGGAGACAAGTCGGTGCTCTGCGATCGTGGCGGCCGCCGAGACCCGACCCGTCCAGGCCGCCCAGCGCAGCCGGTCGACGTGCGGCGGTGCCGCGAGAGCCACCGGCCAGGAGCAAGCGGCCGACCAGACCAGAGCGGGGAGGTCGCCGGGGTGGTGGTCCTTCACGACGCTGACACCGTCGATGGCCGCCATCGCCTGGGCGAGCGTGGACTTGCCTGAAGCCGGGGCGCCGAGAATCTCGACGACAGGGCCGGAGCGGGGCCGGGTCACAGCCGCTCCCAGACCAGCTGCCGGGCCCTGCTGAGCACGGAGTCAGCGGAGCACGACCCGTCGAGGACCGCGACGTCCGTGTCCCAGACGACCCCGCTGACCTCGGCGTTGCGCGCACGGACCGGAGCCGGGTCCTCGTCCGCCCGGCGAGAGACCGCCACCTCGGGGTCCACCTCGAGCACGATGAGGACGTCCGGAGGTGTGATCTGCCGGTAGGCGCGACCCTCGGCGTTCGCGATCCACCGGGTCACCCGTGAGAAACGCTGTGGGGTCTGCAGCGTCCAGGTCGTCCGCGGGCCGTCCATCAGGCTGAGCTGTGGAAGCGGCCATCGGTCGGAGACGACGATCCCGCCGTTGTCGGAGAACCTGCGTGCGCGGCGGTAGTCACGCAGTCGGTCGCGTGCCGTGAACAGATGCCACAGGGCCCAGGCGTTGCCGGGGAAGTCCTCCGGCGTGGCAGTCCTCGGGTCCACCGTGGCCCACGCGCTGGGCAGCAGGCCACCCGCGCGGGCGACGTACATCGGCCCCTTGACCAACAGGGTCAGCAGGGAGGGTCGTGGCTTCCCCAGGTGCAGTCGTCGCACCAGGAGCGGCCCGGACAACCACTCGCAGAGCCCGTTCACCGCGGTCGACTTCCCCGAGCCGTCACCGCCGACGACAGCCACGGTGCCACCGGCCCGCGCGAGACGCTTGCGGGTGGGCAGCCGCAGCAGGTACCTGCGCGAGCCCCAGGTGAACCTCCGGACGACCCGCAGGGCCAGGTCGCGTTGCCAGGGGCGGCGGGCGTGCGACCTGAGCGCCCTGAGCAGGTGCCGCCCGACGGCAAGACGTTTCGCCAGGGACCTGCTGCCATCGAGGGCGTCGAGGCATCGATCCCACAGCTCCACGTCGATCCCGGCCAGGTGTTGCTCGACGACGCTCCGCGTCGCCTCGAGGTCTGCTCGCGCGAGCAGCCAGTCGAGCTCGCGCCGCTCGTTGCCGCCGATTCGTCCCTTGCCGATGAGCACCGCGTCCCAGGTGGCGTGCTTGAGGATCATTCGCACGACGAACACGGCCAGCTCGAACTCCGGAGCGGGGATGGGCATGATCTCGTCGTGGCTGCACGACGCTAGGTACGACGCCTCGATCGGCAGCCGGAAGTTCTTCGTCGTGTCGTCGCCGAGGACGAGCAGGTAGTGGGCGTGGATGTGGACGAACCGCCCGGACTCCCGGTCCAGGGCGTAGTGGTGGCTCACGCCGTGATGCTCTCGCCCGCCGGGAGCCACCGCCTGCCGGAACCCGAGGCGGGCGAGCACCTCGTCGAACCGGGCAGCGTCGCGGCGGTGGATGAGCAGGTCGAGGTCGTTCACTCCCGAGGCCGACAGGGCGAGCATGTCGTTGCTCTTCCAGTGGCAGTAGCGCACCCTGGCTGCTGCCAGCTCGTCGCACAGGACAAGCACCAGGGGCAGCGCTCCCTCTGGCACCGATGGCTTCTCGGCCGCCGGTCGGCGGAGACTCAGTTCGTCGAGCGTCATCGTCGGTTCACCTTCGTTCTTATCGGTTCGGCAGGGACCTCGTCCTCGGCTCTGGATCCAGGCCGCGAGCCGACGCGAGGATGGCCATTGGGCTGCGTTGCCCGCGGAACGTCCGCGGCACGCGTCGTGGGTCGACCGTGCCGCTTCCGCGATCGAGGGGACCGGCCGAACAGGTGCACCCACGCGACCGCGAGGAGGGCGCCGATGGCCGAACCCGCGAGGGCCAGGACCAGGGGCGTCGGCCGCAGCGGAGACAGGGTGGTCCACGCTTCGTCCACGACGCTGACCGCAGCCGTGTCGGTGGTGTCGATCCGGCCGAGGTCTCCGAAGCTGCCCCGCTGCTCGGCCAGGGTCGACTGCAGGCTTGCGATCCGGTTGCGCAGGTTGGCGTGCCGGCCCGGTTCGGCGTCCTCCAGCCTGGTGCGAACTCGCTGGAGCTCCGCCTCCGTTGTCCTGATGTCCTGCTCGAGTGCTGTGAGCTGTTCCTGGAGGAAGTCCGACCCGGGGGACGCGAGGAGGTCGGCCGCGGCGGCGATCAGGGCGTCGGTCACCGCTGACGCAAGCCGAGCCGCCAGTTCGCGGTCGTTCTGGTAGACGCTGACGCGCACGAGCTGGGGGTTCTTGTCACCCACCCGCGAGAACACGTCAGGCTGGAGATCGCGCCACGTCTCGGCGAAGCCGGCGTCTGCGACCGGCCCCAGAACCGGCTCACGTCGGGCCAGGTCCGCGTACTGCACGGCCAGCGCGGCGCTCGCCCGCATCGCCTCCTCGTCCCCTGCCACGCCGAGGTCGCGCCCGACCCGGACCGTGGTCTCGCCCTTGTAGACCGGGCTCTGCACCGATGCCACGGTGAAGCCCGCGGCCGCACCGAGGATGCTCGCCACGACGAGCAGTCCCACCCGCCTTCGGAGCTTGTCGGTCAGGCTGAGCATCGTCCACTCGTCGGAGCGCGCCATGGCCTCGGCCCGCTGGAGCGAGTCGCTGCTCCGGGACGCAACCTCGGCGTACAGGGTGCCGTAGCCGTCGGTCATGACCTGGACGCTGTAGCGCTCGAGGACGCACCGCCTGAGCCGCCACCCGATCTGCTCGCGGCTCTCGGTGGACAGTGCGGCAAGGCGCTCGACCGCACGGGCAAACCCCTCCACATCGCCGACCGGGACGAGGGGCAGCCCGCCGGCGGCGCGAGCGACCTCGCGATGCGGTGCGATGTCGGAGACGACGACGGGGAGGCGGCAGGCCATCGCCTCCAGGAGTGCGACGGGGAGGCCCTCGCCTGCGGAGGTGGAGACGAACAGGTCCGACGAGGCCATGGTCCGGTAGACGTCGTCGCGCGGGACGACACCGGCCAGAACGACGTTGTCCGACAGTCCGAGCTTGGCGCACCGACGGGTGACCTTGTTGCGGAGCTTGCCGTCTCCGAGCAGCACCAGCTGGTCGGCAGAGGACCTGGTCCGGGCGAACACCGAGATGAGGGTGAGTGGGTCCTTGACCCGAATCAGCCGGTTGGGGGAGACGTACCGGAGTCCCACCCCTGGCGACTGCCGGGGTTCCACGCTCGCCAGCACCCGGTCGATCCGGTCCACGTCGACGCCGTTGGGGACGGTGGCCAGCTTGTCGGCGTGCCGGCGGCGAAGCCGGGACGGCAGCGACGCGTGGGCGGCCTCGCCGCAGACGACGACGAGGGGGAAGAGGGCGATGATCAGGCGCAGGAAGAGCCGGTTCCGGGCCCGGAAGTTCCGCCAGCTGTTGTGCACGGTGAAGACGAGGTCATCTCGGGAGCGGCGCAGGCGAGCGTAGGCCGCGAGCGCGACCATGCCGCTGGCTGGGGCGTGCACGTGGACCACGTCGTAGGTGTCGGACTCCAGGGCCCGGCGCAGCGCTCGCAGGCAGCCTCGCGGTGTGCCGTCGCCCTCGTGCAGGGTCAGCTCCGGCGGTGGCACGACGTCGGCCGGGAACAACGAGCAGACCGTGATCCGCCGCGTCGTGCGGACCGGAAGGCAGTGCTCGTTGTACTGGCTGTTGGTCGGCCCGGCGCGCACGATCACGTGGAGCACGGACAGTCCGGTGGCAGGGTCGGTCATCGGCTCGAGGTTCCCTTCGACGAGTCACGGTCGTCAGTTGCGTGGACAAGAGCGAGGCCGAGGGCAACGATCAGCCAGTAGTGCCGATCGAGCATCTCCGGCGCGAACAGGAAGATCGCGAGGACCCCGGCGAGTGCTGACGCCAGGCCCCAGAGCGGTGCCGCGTCGAGTGGGGGTGCGCGTCGGGCGGCCGCCACGACCTCGCTCGCCCACAGCAGCAGGTAGAGCGCGAAGGCCGCCGTGCCGACGACACCGACCTGGACCAGGAGCTGGAGCCAGAGGTTGTGGGGCAGCTGCGGCGTGGCGTCCTCGTTGTAGCGGGGGGCCACGTAACGGAAGTTGTCGAGCCCGGTCCCGACGAGGGGTGAAGCCAGGAAGGCGACCAGCCCGGCGTTCGTCAGGTTCTCCCGATCGGCGACGAGGTGCGTCTGCGCGGAGGCGTCCGTGGTGTCCAGGCTGCGTTGGATGCGCTCCTCGAGCGTGGTGGGCAGCTGCCCGGAGACGACCAGGCCGGTCCCGACAGCACCGCACGCCGCGCCCAGGAGCACGAGTCGTCCGGCGGCGCGTGCGATCCCGAGACCTGGGCGCAGGACGACGTACACCAGCAGCGCGACGGTCGCACCGACCAGGCTGCTGCGCGAGCCGGAGGCCGAGACTGCCCAGACGCTGAGGTAGAGGCCCAGTCCGACGGCGACTGCCGTCAGCAGCCGGACCGCCGCATGTGCGTAGCGGCTGGCAGCCCAGAGTGCGAGAAGCAGCGGGATCAGGTAGGCGGCCGGGTAACCGAGCCGGTTCGGGTTCTCGCTGTAGAACACCAGGACGCGGCCAGCCCCCTGCGTGGGCCGGGTGAGGTACGACCAGGCGATCGCGCCGAGGCTGCCCAGGCAGAGGAGGGCGATGCTGGTCACCGCCCGTCGGCGCGTGGTGACCACGCTGAGCACGACCGGGATCTGGACGAAGAACACGAAGAGGTACTGGAGGGACTGGGTCAGGGCCTCCGTGGCCTGGGTGGCTCGGAAAGCGCTGACCAGCGTCGTCAGCAGGAACAGGTACGCCAGTCCCAGATAGCGGGGAGACGGCCACGTGAGACGGTTGTCGAGCACCAGGAACAGCAGGGCAAGCCCGATGACGGCGTCGTACACGCTGAAGCTCCGCACGATCAGGAGGTTCAGCGGCGCCAGCAGCGCGCCGCCGACCACGAGCACCACCGGGACCGTGTCGTGGTGAGCGACGGCCGTGAGCTGGGGAGACGGCGTGAGCGTGGTCATGTCGGCCGGACCTTCGACCGGGGGAGCAGCGCCCGTGCGCGCCGGACCAGTCGACCGCGGTCTCTCCGGTCGAGCCCGGTCAGCAGCGCGAGCGCCGCCACGGCAGGGGCGGTGACCGCGCAGCCGAGGACCAGAGCCCACCAGGAGCCGGTCGGGTTGTGGGAGGCGAGCCAGGAGGCACCCCCGAACACGGTGGCGGTCACCAGTGCGGGGCGCAGGACGGCGCGCAGCTGGCTGCCGAGCTGGACGCCCAGGTAGCGGCCGACGGCCAGAGGGGCGACTACGCCGAGGATGCTCCGACCGGCGACGAGCCCCAGACACAGGCCGACGACACCGCCGTCGAGCGGACCGGCGGCGACCGCGGCCAGTCCGATCGAGGAGACGGCCGCGACGAGACCGGCGATCACCTTGACCCGCGGTCGCAGGGCCACGTCGATGACGAACGTGTCGACCCGGATCAGCGCGAGCTGGAACGCAAGCGTCACCACGAGCAGGGTCACCGTGGTCCCGGCAAACAACCGCTCGCCCACCCAGAGGCTCACGAAGTGCTGGTTCCACACGATGATCGTGGCGCCCGCACCCGTGCCGAGCACCCAGACCAGCGACATCACCTCCGCGCGCAGGGCGGCCGCCTTCTGCAGCGCACCGGACCCGAGGTAGGCGCCGATACCGGGGATGGTCGCCTGGACCAGGAGCGAGAGCGCCTGGGCCATGGAGTCGGCCACCCACTTCGACAGTGCGAACGCCGCCACGACCGAGAGCGGGACGAAGGCCGCCAGGAGCAGGATGTCGCTGGCGATCATCAGCTCGAGGACCAGCTTCCAGCCGAGGAACCACACCGAGAGCCCCACGAACCAGCGGGTCACGGCGCGGGTCGGCCTGCTGACGCCGAACCAGCCGATCCTGCGCCGAGTGATGATCCAGAACACCGCCCCCGTGAGGGCCGTCGTGACCAGGGTGGCTCCGGCCAGTCCCGGGAGCCCCAGTCCGAGCTCGACCGAGAGCATCAGCAGGCCCCCGCCGACCGCGACGAGAACGGCCGAGGCGCCCATCCGGGTGTATCCAAGGTTCTCTCCGACGAGGCACGACCTGGGCAGGGTCAGCAACGTCACCGCCATCGAGTCGACGGCCAGGATCGCGGCAGCGATTCGCAGCTCGGCGACCTGGTCGGCCGGCACTGCGAGCACCTCCGGCGCCAGCCATACGCCGAGCCCTCCGACCACGAGGAGCAGGGGGAGGAAGAGCACCCAGACGGCCACCGCCGCGCCCACCATCTGGCGCTTCTCCTGGGCGTTCGCCGTCCACTGCCGGTTGGCGATCGCGAACTGGAGAGCCTGGGCGGAGCGGCCGCTCGCTCCCCAGACGTAGCTGGACCACTGCCAGAGCACCCGCCAGGCGCCGTACGCCGCCGGGCCGAGCCCAGTCACGACGAGCGGGGTGACCAGCAGCTCGACCAGCGCCCGGGTCCCGTAGTCCAGTGCCGACGCGACTGCGTTGAGAGAGGCCCGCCCGGTCAGGCTTCGACCCTCCGCCGGCGCGCTGACCGGCGCGGTCGTGGGACTGCCCTCCTGCATCGCGTCCCCTGCCTTTCCGGTCCCCGGTCATCCTCGCCACTGGACGTCGGGCGGACACGAGCGCGGCTCCGTATCCGGGCTACGCCAAACGGAGGAGTGCGGTCTCGTCAGCCAGGTCGGCCGCCGTCTCGCGGTCGATGAGCGCGGGCTGACCGAGCAGCTCGCCGTAGAGGTCGTCGAGCGCGCCGCACATCACCTCGGGTCCGAAGTGTGCGCGGACCCGCGCTCGCCCGCCCGCGCCCATCTGGGCGGCCTCCTCGGGATGCTCCAGCAGCCACAGCACCGACCGCGCCAGCGACTCCGGGTCGTTCGGTGTGGCGAGGAGTCCAGTCGACCCGGGGGACACCAGATCAGGCACGCCGTTGACGGCAGTGGCCACCACGGGCCGGCCAGAGGCCATCGCCTCCGTGACGGCACGACCCAGCCCCTCGTAGAGCGAGGGCACCACGTAGACGTCGAAGGAGGCGGCCACGCGGGGGGCATCGGCGCGGAAGCCGGTGAAGTTGACAGCCACTCCCAGGCGCCGAGCCTCTTCGTGGGTCTCCGTCTCCAGCCCGGCGGTCTCCAGCGTCGCGTCACCGACCATCACGAAGTGGGCGTCGGGGCGGACAGCCTGCACCAGCGCACACATCCGCACGAAGTCGAGCGGACACTTCTGCGCGACGAAACGCCCCACGGTTCCGACCAGAGGGGCATCCGGCGGAACGCCGAGCTCTCGTCGCACAGCGGGGTCCGCACTGGTCGGGATCTTCTCGAGTCCCACGGCCGAAGGCACCACGGTGACGCTGCCGGGTGGAGCCAGCCTGTTCTCCACGGCCTCGTGGGCCACGCGGGGTGCCACCGCGACATAGCGGTGAGCCAAGGACCGTACACAACGGTCGAGCAAGAGGTAGGCCATCCTCCGGCTGCGGCTCAGCCCCTGGTGTGCGGCGAACAGGTGGAAGGTGTGGACGATGACCGGGGTGCCGGCCAGCCGGGCTGCGACCCGGCCGATGAGTCCTGCCTTGGAGCAGTGGGTGTGCACCACGGTGAAGCGCTCCCGGCGGATCAGGCGGACCAGCTCGATGCACGCCAGCACGTCCTGCCAGGGCGAGATGTTCTCCCGCATGTGCTCGAGAGGCAGCGTCTGGACGCCGGCTGCGCTCGCCAGGTCCCACAACGGGCCCCCGGGCATGGACGCAACCCACGTCTCGTAGCGGTCGCAGTCCATGCCTGCTGCCGAGAGGAGCGTGTTGCCACCCGATCCGCCGATGAAGCGGGTGATGACGTGGAGCACCTTCGTGCGCGGCAGCTCGGGCTGCGGCGGCAGCCCAGATCGCGGGACCACGAGCCGGGGAACCCGGGGCCAGATGCTGCGCTTCACCGGTTGCCACCTTGCGGGACGTAGACGTCCAACCGGGCGCGTTCGGCCTCGACCATCTGGCGAAGTCCGGCGTCGAGGGAGGTCTGTGGGTCGTAGCCGAACCCGAGCCGGGCCCGCCTGGTGTCGGCCGCGGTGTGCCGCACGTCGCCGCGCTGGTCGGCCAGGCGGACGATCTGCATCGGGCCGATCAGCGTCTCGAGCTTGTCGACCACCTCGTTCATCGTCGTCCGTGAGCCGCCGCCGATGTTGGCGACACCGACCCATGGGGAGAGCGCCGCCTGGCGCATGGCCGCGACCACGTCCCCGACGTAGGTGAAGTCCCGGCTCTGCTGCCCGTCGCCGTACTGCAGGAACGGGTCGCCGGCCAGCCCAGTCTTCACCAGCCGGCTGAAGGCCATGTCGGGGCGCTGTCGGGGGCCGAACACGGTGAAGAGCCGCAGCGAGGCGGTGGGCACCCCGGACGTGGATCGGTAGACCTCGCACAGGTGCTCGGCGGCCAGCTTCGTCACTCCGTAGGGCGAGACGGGATGGGGGGTCAGGTCCTCGGTGGTGGGCAGCGCCTCGGCATCCCCGTAGACCGATGAGCTCGACGCGTACACCACCTTCCAGAGCTTCGCCTCCCTCGCCGCCTCGAGGACGAGCTGCGTCGCGTGCACGTTGCGCTGGAGGTAGGGCAGGAAGTCCTGTCCCCACGAGCCACGGACGCCGGGCTGGCCGGCCAGGTGGTAGACCACGTCGGTGTTCTCGAAGAGGGACGCGAGCGGTGCGTTGGTCAGGTCCATCCGACACTCGGTGAAACCGGGCCGAGCGCGGATCGTCTCCAGGTTGGCTTCCTTGGCTGCCTGGTCGTAGTAGTCGGTGAGGCAGTCGATCCCGAGCACCTCGTCGCCTTGGTCGAGCAGGTGTGCACACAGATGGGAGCCGATGAACCCCGCGGCTCCGGTCACGACGGTCTTCATGTCAGTACCTCCACTTGTCTAGCGCCTCGCGGGCAGGGCCTGGACGATCTCCTTCACCAGCGCGACGCCGCGACGATCGCCGCGATCCAGGCCATCGGTCGCCACCTCCAGCTGGGCGAGGAGGAGCACATCGCGCCAAAGCTTCGAGGGTGCGCCGAGTGACTCCAGGCCACTCACGACGGCGTGGCGGACGACCCTGGCCCTCCGCGTGCGGCCGGCCATGGCCTCAGGCAGCTGGGCGCCGGCGAGGTCCACGGAGAACCGGCCGAGGTCGCGGACGGGGTCCGACGCTGGGCTGCCGAGTCCCCAGTCGTCCACGCCCGTCACGCTGTTCCCGTCGTGGCACACGTGCTGACGGCACAGGCAGCCGTGGGTGGCAGTGCTCGTCACCTCGACAGCCTCCAGCCGACGCCGGGCCCGGACCAGTGAGCCGATCGCCGGGACCAGCTGAGCCGCCCCCCGGTACCGGGTCATGAGCAGGTCGACAGGTCCAGCGCCGAGCTGCACCGGTGCTGGCTCTTGTGCGGTCGCAGCCCACACCGAGGACAACCAGGTGACGACGCCGTCGATGTCGCTCCAGCTCATCTCGTCCGTCGACGATCGCGGGTCGATCCCGGGCACGGCGCTCACGACGAGGGCGGTCGAGTACGAGCTACCGAGAACCCGCTCCACCTCGTGCGGGACGGTCGCGACGAGATCGCCGGACAACCGCTCGGCCAGGACCCCGAGGACCTCGGCCTCGGCCTCCACCGCGCCGACGAACGACGGAGCATTGGGCACGGAGATGGCGAACCGGATCCGCTCCTGACGACGGTCTCCCACGAACAGCCGCCTGGTGCCGACGGCGGCGCCGGTCGCGACGCTGAGCACCACGAGCTCCCGGTCGTGCAGGAACTGCTCCAACGATCGAGCGTGGGCGCTGCGGCCGGAGACGTCCAGAGATGACGCGGCCTCATCAGAAGTCATCGGGGTAGGGGGCTGGTTGTGCAGGGCTCCGTGGGAGCTGCGGGTCATATTCGGGAAGCAGGTCCTGGAGCGAACGGCGAACACACTGCCGGTCGTTGACGATGGCGGCGTGCTTGAGGGTCCGCAGCTTCTGGTGGAACCCCCCTGCCGGCACGGGGACGTCGGTACGGAAGATCCGTGGGTGCGAGGTGGGTCTCGGCGTCTCGTGCTCGCCGAACAGGGACTCGTTCAGCTTCTCGCCGGGCCGCATCCCGGTGAAGCGGATCTGCACGTCCCTGCAGTTCATCAGACCGGCGAAGGACTCGACGATGTCCACGATGCGCACGGGCTCGCCCATGTCGAGGACGAACACCTCGCCGTGGTCGGCCAACCGGGCAGCCTCCACCACCAGGCCCGCCGCCTCCTCGATCGTCATGAAGAACCGGGTCATGTCCGGGTGGGTGACGGTCATGGGAAGGCCGCGGCTCATCTGCTCGGCCAGCACGCTGAGCAGCGAGCCCCGACTGCCCAGGACGTTGCCGAACCGGACCGAGGCGACCTTGGTCCGTCCTCCCTGCTCCTGCTGCACCAGCAGCTCGGCCAGCCGCTTGGTCGCGCCCAGGACTGACGTCGGATCGGCAGCCTTGTCGGTGGAGATCAGGATGAACCGGTCGGCCTCGTTCTTCAGGGCCGCCCAGAGCACGTTCTCGGTGCCGGCGACGTTCGACTTCACGGCCTCGCACGGATGCCGCTCGAGCAGGGGCAGGTGCTTGTGGGCTGCTGCGTGGAAGACGATGTCGGGCTTGACGTCGGCGAAGACCTGGTCGATCCGTTCGCGGTCGCGGATGTCGGCGACAACGCAGTCGTCGCTGTCGAGCAGGCCCTCCCCGAACAGCTCGAGCTCGAGCCGGTGCAGGTTCGACTCGTCGTGGTCGAGCATGACCAGCCGACTGGGAGCGAACCCGAAGACCTGCCGGCAGAGCTCGGATCCGATCGAACCCCCGGCGCCCGTGACGAGCACGACCTGGTCCTTGATCATCGCGCCAGCTGCCTGACTGACGACGTGGACCTCGTCGCGACCGATCAGCTGACCGACGTCGAGCCACCGCATGTCACTCCCGACCACCATGCGTTCCAGCGCGGCTACGAAGGAGGGGAGGTAGCGGACGCTGGTCCCTGCCAGCTGCGCGCCCGCGCTGACTCGTCGGAACACGTCCGGGTCCAGCGCCGGGATGGCCAGCACCACCACGTCGATCCCCTCGCGCATGGCGATCTCGGCGACCTGGTCGAGCTCGCCGAGCACGGGCAGGGGCGCGAGCCCCCGCTTGCTGGGGTCGTCGTCGAGAAAGCCGACCGGGAGCAGGCCGAACTGCGGTGCGGCGCTGAGGTCTCGGGCCAGCGCACGTCCGGCCTCGCCGGCCCCCACGATCAAGGTGCGCAGGAGCGTCACGACCGTGCGCTCGACCTGTCGGGTGTCGTTGAGCAGGGTCACGGCGAAACCTCCTGGTAGGCGGATCGAGCATGGGTGTCGAGGAGGACCTGGACCGTGCGGTCGACGTCGTCGTCGCTCAGCCCTGGGTGCAGGGGCAGTGAGAGGATCTGGTCGAACGTCGCGTCAGCCCCCGCCAGTCCGCTGGTGGGAAGGACGGAGACGCGCCTGAAGTGCGACATGTGGTGCAGTGGGATGAAGTGCACGGAGGTGCCGATCCCCTGCTCGCTCAGCATCCCCGACAGCTCGTCCCGGGAGACTCCGTAGCCGGAACCGATCCGGACGACGTACAGGTGCCAGGCGTGAGCTCCGTGCTCGGGCGTCCGGGGGAGACCGAGCCCCGGTATGTCTGCGAGCCCGGACGTGTAGCGGGCGGCGATCTCGTGCCGGCGCCGCTGCCACTGGTCGAGGTGCCGGAGCTGGACCCGGCCGATGGCCGCATGCACATCGGAGAGGTTCGCCTTCAGACCGGCCTCGTCGACGGAGTACCGCCAGCTGCCGCCGGGCAGGTAGCGACGCCACGCATCCTTCGTCATGCCGTGCATCCGGGCGGTACGGAGCCAGTCGGCCAGCTCCTCGTCCCCGGTGGTGATCATCCCGCCCTCGCCGATCGGGAGGTTCTTCGTCGCGTAGAAGCTGAAGCAGGTGGCCCGCGAGAGGCCGCCCACCCTGCGTTCGCCGGTCCAGGTGCCGAGCGCGTGGGCGGCATCCTCCACGACGTTCGACAGCGGAACGCCGGCGGCCTCGGCAAGTTCCTGGACGGGGGCCGGGAAGCCGGCGTAGTGGAGGGCGATCATGGCCTGCACGCCACCAACCTCACGGCTGGCAGCGGCGCACGTGAGTTCGGAGACCTGGCCGGTCACCTCGTCCACATCGGCGAGCACCGGAATGTGGCCGGCGTGGACGACTGCCTCCACCGCACCACAGAACGTGATCGCCGGCACCAGGACTCGTGAACGCCTCGCGAGCCTCATCCCTCGGAGAGCGAGCTCGATGGCGGCCGTGCAGGACGAGACCGAGACGGCGTGCGGGACGGCGAGCAGGGCAGCGAAGTCGTCCTCGAACGCCGAGCACTCAGGTCCAGTGGTGACCCACCCTGAGCGGAGTACCCGCTCGACGGCTGCCGCAGCCTCGGGCGCAATCACGGGTTGCGCGAAGGGAATTGCGTGAGGAGCCATCTGCCTACCACCCTGCCTGCGCTCGAGGTCCCGGTCAGGGACTGCTCGAAAACCTAGGCACGCCGCTGATCGGCCGAATCAGGCAAGGAGGCCAAGTCGCCTACGCCATAAGGCGTAGCAGGGGAGCAATGCGTCCTCCGGGATCGCGGGTGGGTGGCTCTCACCCGCGCGTGAGGCTGGTGAGGTACTCCTCGATGTTGGTCCATCCGTCGGCGTCCTGGTCACCGGCCGAGTCGTCGAATCCGGGCCTGAGACCGCGGGCCACCTCCCACTGGTCGGGCATGCCGTCCAGATCGGTGTCCGGCCGGGGCGCGGTTGCCGGCAGGACCGGCCAGCCTCCGACCTCTGACGGGTCGTCGATGATCCGCCCGGTCCGTTCCCGCACATCGCGGACGATGCGCGTGTCGACGGCGTCCCGGTGGGGTCGCGCTGCGCCGGCGCCGGCCAGCACCTGCCGGTAGGCCTTGGCTGCGGACGTGGTCCGCACCTTCGCGGCCGGGAAGGGCGCCCCGACCATGGACGACCTGCCCTCGGGGGAGACGGTGGCTGACTGTGGCTGGGACTTGTGGCTGCGGTGCGGCCCGATGTTGCCGCGGACGAAGAAAGCCCAACCTGCTCCGGAGCCGTCGTAGACATCGAGCTCGTACTCCGAGGTGTCACTGTCCGGCCCCGGCACGTAGATGTTCTTGACGAAGTTGAAGTGCGGCTTGCCCTTGCTGTTCGAGGTGAGCGCGGCGTGCTTCCCCCAGTTGTAGACGACGTTGTTGCGGATGTCGGCGATGCCCGGGTTGGTGGGCTGCGGGTTGCGGTCGTTGTTGTGGGCGAGCAGGTTGTGGTGGAAGCTGATGCGTCTGGTCTCTTCGCCACTGAGGTGGGCACCCTTCGAGTGCTCGCCTTCGGTGTGCGTGGAGTTCCGCAGACCTTCGGAGATGACGTTCCACGAGAAGGTGACGTCGTGGGCGTAGGAGTAGAGCGAGATGTTCTCGTCGACCGCCCAGGAGATCGAGCAGTGATCGATCACGACGTGGTGGGTGCCCTCCTTGTAGATCACGATGCCATCGGCGGAGTCGTCCTTGCCGGCGCAGGGATGCGGGCCGGGCCGCAACCTCAGGTAGCGGATCACGACGTCGTGGGTGTGGACGCCCAGCACCCCTTTGGAGTTGCACGGGTCCGCCCGCAAGGTGATGCCACCGCCCGGCGAGGTCTGTCCGGCAACGGTCAGGAAGGGATGCTCGATGTCGATGTCGGTCTCGAGCACGATCGTCCCCGAGACTCGGAAGACCACGATGCGTGGCCCGCGCCGGGTGACCGCGTCCCGAAAGCTCCCGGGTCCCCGGTCCTTGAGGTTCGTGACCGCAATCACGCGTCCTCCGCGGCCGCCGGGGGTCGAGGCCCCGAAGCCCTGGGCGCCGGGAAAGGCCGGCCGCGCCTTCGCCCGCGCGGCCCGGTCGCCATCCGGCTCGGGCGCCGCCGCCCGCAGTCCTGCCTGGTCCCTGGGCTCCACTTCCGTGGAGGTGCAGGCACCGAGCAGGGCCAGCACCGTGAGCAGCGCCGTCAGCGCGATCGGCCTCCCGACGTTCCTGATGGTCGTCCTCATGACTCACTCCGTTCAGCCAAGCCGGCCTGGCGTGCCATGAAGACCGCTGCCAGGGTGCTGTGGACGTCGAGTTTGCGAAGCAGGTTGGTGATGTGGGTCCGCACCGTGTGCGGCGAGAGCACGTAGCGTTCGGCGATCTCCTGCCTGCTCATGCCCTGCACGAGGCAGGACAGCACGTCCTCCTCGCGAGGCGAGAGCGTCGACATCGCCGAGTTGACCGTCTCTCGCGTCTCCTCGGTCTCGAGCAGGCTCTCCATCACGCGCGTGAGAAGCGTCGGCGGTATCCAGGTCTCGCCCATCACCACGCCCTGGACGACCTTGACGAGATGCTCCGTGGAGGAGGTCGGCTCGACCCAGCCGCGTACGCCCGCTCGCGTCGCGCTGACCAGGACGTGGTTGTCGGTGGAGTCGCTGAGTCCGACCACCTGGAGCTCGGGGTTCGCCCGGCGCAGCCCCGCGAGGAGGTCGGCGAGGCCGGGGCCGGCCGAAGCCAGGTGCAGCAGGATCACATCGACGCGACCGGTCATCACGGCGTGGCAGACCCAGGTCGCGCTCGTGTGGGCCACGACGACCTCGATGTCCCATCGTGGCTCCAGCAGCTTCTCCAGGCTGTCCACCCAGACCTGCTGCGGATGGTGAAGTGCCACTCGGACCACGGGATGCCCTGTGGACGGCTCCTCAGTCCTCGGGTGCATGGGACTCCTCCACCGTGTTCAACAGCCCGCTGCGGTCGAGCATCGAGACGACCTGGAGTCGGGAATGCACGTCCAGCTTGACGAAGATGCTCTGGATGTGGGTGCGCACGGTGCTCGCGCTGACCCCCAGCTCGCCCACCATCTCCTGCGTCTCCGTCCCACGGACAAGCAGGTGCAGCACCTGTCTCTCACGGTGGGTCAGCATGTCCAGCGACGTGCGCTGCCGGGGGGCCGCCGTCCTGCCGTCCCGCAGCCCACGCAACAGCTCCCGGTCAACGGCCAGCTCGCCGGAGGCCGCCTGGTCCAGTGCGGCGGCGATCACCTCGACCCGCTGTGCCTTGCGGACGTAGCCGGCGACCCCGATCTCGAGAGCCGCCGACAGCGCTTCCGGACTGTCGTCGCCGGTGAGCACGACGACGCGCGTCCGCGGATGAGAGACGCCCACGTCGCGGGCGGCGTCCAGGCCGCTGCCTTCGGGGAATCCCAGGTCGATCAGCAGCACGTCCGGCTCGTGGAGCGCCACCGCGTGCACTGCGTCCTCGGGCGTCAGCACCACCGCCTCGATCGTGTAGCCGAGGCCGTCGAGCGCGGATGCCAGCGCTGTGACCAGGAGGCGGTGGTCGTCGCAGAGGACCAGCCTCATGCGGAGACGGAATTGGCAAGCGGCAGCTCGACAGCGGTGTCGCGCCGGAGAACGAGCCGCACGGAGGCGCCGCCGAGGTGGGAGCTGCCGACGTCCACCCGTCCGGCGTGGTCCTCCGCGAAGGACTGGACGGTCTTGAGGCCCAGTCGCTGCTGGGAAGCGATCTTCCCGAAGCCCGGCCCGCTGTCGGACACCTCGACCTCCACCGAGCCCCCGTGGGCGCTGGCGCGGACCTCGACCTCCCCGGCCGGGCCCGCCGCTCGTACGGCGTTGTCGATCAGGTTGCGCACCGACCGTCGGAGGCCCACCTGGTCGGCGCGCACCCAGAGACCTGGGTCCCGCACCAGGCGCACGGTGCAGCCCCCACTGCTGGCCACGGCCTGCCATGAATGCGCCACCTCGACGCCCACCTCGAGCAATGACTCGGTCTCGGGTTCGGCGTGACCGGCGAGCGCCTGTGACATCCAGTCCAGCTCAGCCTTCATCAACTGCAGGTCCCCCCGCGTGGACGGGTCATCGATCCGTCGGTGCTCGACCACCGCCGCCAGTGCCATCACCGACGTGAGCGACTGGCGCAAGTCGTGGCGTAGCCGCCGTTCCTCCTCCGCCGTTGTGATGCGACTTGCGTCAAGAGACGACGAAGCGGTCGGTTGATCGGACATGTCCCCACCCCAATGCACAGCTGAACTGCCAGATTGCTCAGATCTGCCCCATTCGTCTTGCGCACGCCTGCCCGCATGTTTCGCCCCTGTGAAGGCTTCGACGCGCTGCCACCGGTGCCGGGGGATCGTGGCTCGCGCGAGTCTTGAACTGGTCCGACTCTCTCATCGTTGCTGAGTCATGCAAAGGGCCCTATGTCACCAGGCATCCAGTCCGGGTCTGCGACGTGAATAGCCCCATGGACCTGTTTCGCCTACGTCATTTGGAGGATCCCGCCTTTCCGCCGCTGTGCTCGCTTGCCTTCACCTGGACGGATGTCGAGGTCAGCGGCGGGTCACAGATCCTGGATGTCGCCGAAATCTCCGTGTCGGCGGCGGTAGGTTTCCGCCCATGCGTGCGCGGGTGGTGCTCTGGTGGGGGCTGGTGCTCGCCCTGCTGCTGCCGGCCGGGTTCTTCACGCTGAACCGGCTCGTCGAGCCGTCGGTCGGCCGGCTGGTGCGGGCCGAGTCGTTCACGCCGTACGCGATCCCGCTCTACCTGCTGGCCCTGCTGGCCGCCCTGGCCGTGCTGTCCCGCCGCCGCGCGGACGCCCGGACCTCGGCCACCGCGGTGGCGCTGGTGGCCGTGGTGGGGCTCTCGCTGCACGCCACCTGGTACTCGGACCGACTGGTGGGGTCGAACCCGCCGCCGGCTGCCGACGCCGAGTCGCTGACCGTGATGACCGCCAACCTCTTCGCGGGCAGCGCCGACGTCATCGAGCTCGTCCGGACGGCGTCCGAGCAGGACGTGGACATCCTGGTGGTCGAGGAGATCACCGCGACCGCGCTGGACCGGATGGAGCTGGCGGGGGTCGGGGACCTGTTTCCCTACCGGATCGGCACGGCGACGTCGCTGGACGCGGACGGGACCATGGTGTTCTCCCGGACCCCTCTGGGTGAGGCCGTGGCCCTGGGGACCGGGCACCAGTCGTGGCAGGTGCCGGTGGACGGGTTGACCCTGTTCGCCGTACACCCGTACTCCCCGGCAGAGCCGGCCCAGTGGCGTGCGGACCACGCGGCCCTTGCGGCCGCCGCCGAGACGGTCCAGCCGGACCTGATCGTCGGCGACTTCAACGCCACGCTCGACCATCCGCCGATGCGGGCCCTCGCCGCGAACGGCTGGCGCTCGGTCAGCGAGCTCGCCAACGAGGGCTGGGAGCCGACCTGGCCGGACAACCGGGTGGTGAGCGTGCTCGGACTCCCGCTCCCGCTGCTGGTGCAGATCGACCACGTGCTGGTCGGACCGAGGCTCGCCGCGCTCGCGTCGTCGACGGTGGAGATTCCCGGCTCGGACCATCGAGCGGTCGTGGCGGAGGTGGCCCGCAAGTGAGAGAGCCGTTGGACCGCAGCCCCGCGGAGGTGGCCGAGGACGAGGAGTTCCTTCGTCGCTACGGTCCCTGGGCGCCGCTGGATCCGCTGGGGTTGGCGGACTTCATGTCCGGCTTCGCGAAGCCCTGGTGGATCGTCGGGGGCTGGGCGATCGAGGCCTTCACCGGGGCGCCGCGGGAGCACGAGGACGTGGACCTCTCGATCCTGGCCTGCGACATCGACGCTCTTCGTGCCCATGTCGGCGACCGCTGGCACCTGTGGAGCAACCACGGCGGCACCCTGCGGCCGCTCGACGACCGGTTCCCCGAGGTCCTCGACGTCGAGAGCCAGATCTGGGTCCGGGAGCACGCGCAGGCGCCCTGGATCATCGACCTGCCGATCACGCCCGACCGCGACGGGCAGTGGACCAGCAAACGGCTGCCCGGCCAGGTCGCGCCGGTGGAGCAGGTCACCTGGGTCGCGGACTCGGGTATCCGCTACCTCAACCCCGAGATCGTCCTGCACTTCAAGGCGCGCCTGGGTCGGCGCAAGGACGACCGCGACCTCGACCGCACCCTCCCGCTGCTCGGCCCCGACCAACGGGCCTGGCTGCGCGACGCCGTACGCGAGACCGAGCCGGGGCATCCCTGGCAGCCGCGCCTCGACAGCGCGTGAGGAACCGCAGGGGACACCCCGGCGTCCGATCTGACAACGGTCGAACAAGCGAGGTGTTCCCATGAGGTTGCTGCTGGAGGTCCGGGTCGTGCTCGCCCACCTGGTGGCGGGGGAGCAGCTCAGCCGTCGGTCGAGGCCTCGCCGGGGCTCACGCCGGCCATCCACTCACCGGTCCCGAGGAACGTCTTGAGGTCGCTGAGCTCCCAGAGCGTGGCCGCCGCCTCCGCCCTGCTGCTCGAACGCACCACTCACCATTGCGAGCGTCGCCGGGGCGCCCTCGCACTCGTGCGTGACGGTCAGCGAGCAGGTGTCGTCGTCGACCTGGGCGATCTCGTGAATCAACCGCGTGAACGGCTCCTCCGCGGTGGTCGGATCCATCAGCATCCGCCAGGTGGTGACCAGGCGCCGCGGCGCGTCGGCCTCGACCACCTCGCCGTCGATGACCGGGTCGGGGCAGGGGAAGCCCCCGGCCTCGGCGGACGCCTTGAACTCCGGCGTCGGGTGGAACACGAAGGGGCTCCCCGGCTGCCAGTCGCTGTCGACCAGGCCGGTGTAGCCGTAGCGCGCGGTCCACTCGGGCCGGGTGATCGCGTCCCAGATGCGCTCCGCGCTCGCCCGGATGTAGACCTTGTGGACGTACGTCGTCGTCACGCCGGCCGTCGTCGACGTGGTGGTTCCGAGAGTGCTCATGAGCCCTTCTCCAGTTCGTGCTTGAGATCGACGAGCGCGCTGATGCGTCGCTCGCTGTATTTGTCGATCCAACGGTCGTGGACCAGGCGGATCGGGACCGGGTTCAGGAAGTGCAGCTTCTCCCGGCCCTCCTTGCGAGTGCCGACGAGCCCGGCGGCCTCGAGGACCTTGAGGTGCTTCATCACCCCGAAGCGGGTCATCGACAGCTCGGACTCGAGCTCGGTCAGCGTTTGACCGTCGCGTTCGAACAACAGGTCGAGCAGGAAACGACGCGTCGGGTCCGCGAGGGCCTTGAAGACCGCGTCGTCATCCATACCGCGACCATAGGTGACCGATTGGTCACGTGTCTAGGGGGATCACCGATCAGGTCACAGGTGGAGGATGCGTCACCCGCTGGGCGTACGCCGTACGCTGGTCGGTGCGATGAACCACGCTCCCGGAACCGTCTACCTCGACCACGCCGCCACCACGCCGATGTTGCCGGTGGCGGTCGACGCGATGACGGCTCATCTGCTCGATGTCGGCAATCCCAGCTCCCTGCACGCCTCCGGCCGTCGGGCCAGGCGGGTCGTCGAGGAGTCCCGGGAGAAGATCGCGCAGGCACTGAACTGCCGACCGGGCGAGGTCGTCTTCACGTCCGGGGGCACCGAGTCGGACAACCTCGCGCTCAAGGGCATCTACTGGGCCCGGCGTGCGGCCGACCCCCGCCGCGTCCGCCTGCTGTCCACCTCGGTCGAGCACCACGCGGTCCTCGACCCGCTGCACTGGCTGGCCGAGCACGAGGGGGCCGAGGTCGAGCTGCTCCCGGTGGACGAGCGCGCCCGGCTCGACGTGGAGGCGTTGCGCGCGTCCGTCGAGCGGGACCCGGACTCCGTGGCCCTGATCTCGGTGATGTGGGCCAACAACGAGGTCGGCACGCTCCAGCCCATCGACGAGGTGGTCGAGCTCGCGTCCCGGCACGGCATCCCCGTCCACACCGACGCGGTCCAGGCGGTCGGCTCGGTCCCCGTCGACTTCGCGGCGTCGGGCGTCGACGCCCTCACCCTGACCGGCCACAAGGTCGGCGGGCCGTACGGCGTCGGGGCGCTCGTCGTACGACGCGAGGTCGGCGTCACGGCCCTCGCCCACGGCGGTGGCCAGGAGCGAGACATCCGCAGCGGCACCATCGACACCCCGGCGATCGCCGGGCTCGCGGCCGCGATCGAGCTCTCCGTCAAGCAGCAGGCCGACCACGCCGAGCGCATCCAGGGGCTGCGCGACGACCTGGTCGCGGGGATCCTGCGCGCGGTGCCGGACGCCGTCGCCAACGGCGACCTCGACCGACGGCTGCCCGGCAACGCCCACCTGACCTTCCCCGGCTGCGAGGGCGACTCGTTGCTGATGCTGCTCGACGCGCGGGGCATCGAGTGCTCCACCGGCTCGGCCTGCTCGGCAGGTGTCCCGCAGGCCAGCCACGTGCTGCTCGCGATGGGGCGCGACGACGAGACGGCCCGCAGCTCGCTGCGGTTCTCGCTCGGCCACACCACGACGCCGGACGACATCGCCCGACTGGTCGAGGCGATCGGCCCCGTCGTCGAACGGGCCCGGACCGCGAAGGCGCCCTCGGAGCGAGACGCCCCGTGAAGATCCTCGCCGCCATGTCGGGAGGCGTCGACTCGGCCGTCGCCGCCGCGCGCGCTGCCGAGGCCGGGCACGACGTCACGGGCATCCATCTCGCGCTGTCCCGCAACCCGCAGTCCTACCGCTCGGGCGCGCGCGGCTGCTGCACGATCGAGGACAGCAACGACGCGCGCCGCGCGGCCGACGTGATCGGCATCCCCTTCTACGTCTGGGACCTGAGCGAGCGGTTCCACGAGGACGTGGTCGAGGACTTCATGGACGAGTACGCCGCCGGGCGCACGCCCAACCCGTGCCTGCGCTGCAACGAGAAGATCAAGTTCGCCGCCGTGCTGGACCGGGCGTTGGGGCTCGGTTTCGACGCCGTCGCCACCGGCCACTACGCACAGCTGCGCACCGGCGCGGACGGTCTGATCGAGATGCACCGGGCGGTGGACCACGGCAAGGACCAGTCCTACGTGCTCGGGGTGCTCACCCAGGACCAGCTGGCGCACTCGGTCTTCCCGCTCGGTGACTCGCGCAAGGAGGACGTCCGGATCGAGGCAGCAGCGCGTGGCCTGCTGGTGGCGCAGAAGCCCGACAGCCACGACATCTGCTTCGTGGCCGACGGCGACAACGCGGGCTGGCTGCGCGAGAAGCTGGGGGACCGCGCGCCGAACCACGGTGGCGACATCGTCGACGAGACCAGCGGTGAGGTGCTCGGCCGGCACGAGGGCACCGTCGGGTTCACGATCGGGCAGCGCAAGGGGCTGCGGATCGGCCGACCGGCCGCGGACGGCAGGCCGCGTTTCGTGCTCGACATCGAGCCGGTGTCGGGCACCGTCACGGTCGGGCCCCGCGAGCACCTCGCGATCGACCGGATCTCCGGCATCCGGGCTCGCTGGTGCGGCAGCGTCCCGGCCGAGCCACTGCACGGGACCGTCCAGCTCCGCGCGCACGGTGACGAGCACCGCGCGGTGGTGACCGTGACCGGCGACGGTGCCGTCGAGGTCGAGCTGCTCGACCCGGCGTACGGCATCGCCCCGGGCCAGGCAGCGGTGATCTACGACGGCACCCGGGTGGTCGGCTCCGCGACGATCGCCAGCACCGAGCGGGTCTCTGTCGGGGACGTCCGGTGACGCTGGCCACCGGCATCGGGTCGATGCCCGGTGACGACAACGAGGCGTTCCTGCACGCCACGAAGCTGGTGCTCGAGGAGCTCCCCGACCTGCCGTACCTGCCGGAGCTGCCCGGCCGCGGGGCGGTCGCCGGGATGACCGGTCGGACGCTGGCCGTGGTGACCGACCTCGGAGTCGACCTGCAGCCGGCCGGGTGGCGGCTCACCGACGCGGCCGGGATCGACCACCGGCGGGCGCGCAGCCTGCTCGCCCAGGACCTCGACGTGCTCGAGGAGCAGTCCGAGGGTTACACCGGCTCCTTCAAGATCCAGCTGGCCGGACCCTGGACGCTGGCTGCCACCGTCGAGAAGCCGCGGGGCGACAAGATCCTCAGCGACCACGGAGCCCGCCGCGAGCTGGCCCAGGCGCTCGCCGAGGGCGTGCGTACGCACGTCCGGGACGTCCGGCGTCGCCTGCCCGGCGTGGACCGCCTCGTCGTGCAGGTCGACGAACCCGCCCTCGCGGCCGTGCTGAACGCGCAGGTGCCCACCGCCTCCGGCTTCGGGCGGCACCGCACGGTGCATCCGCCTGAGGCCTCCGAGCAGCTGGCCTGGGTGCTGGCCTCCGTGGCCGAGGCCGGCGCCGAGCCGTGGGTCCACACCTGCGCGCGCGAGACCCCGCTGCAGCTGCTGCGCGGCGCCGGCGCCCGCGGTCTGGCCATCGACTTCGAGCAGCTCTCGGCGGCCGACCACGACGTCCTCGGCGAGGCCCTCGAGGCCGGCGAGACCGTCGTGCTCGGCATCGTGCCGTCGACCGGGACGACGCCACCGGCCGAGACCCAGCTGATCGAGTCGGTGCTGCGCTGGCTGGACATGCTCGGGCTCGACCCCGCCATCACCCGGGACCTGCTGGTCGTGGCCCCTGCGTGTGGTCTGTCCGGCGCGTCGGAGGCGTGGGTACGCCGCGTGCTGCCGCTGCTGCGGGCGGCCGCGGCCAACCTCACCGACTGACGCGCGACGCCGCCTCGACTATCGGGTGAGGGAGGCACGAGAAGTGGGTAAGGGACTCGCGTACCGGATGTCGACGTGAGGAGCCAGCATGAGTGACCTGACCGGCAAGCGCGTGGCGATCATCGCCACCGACCACTTCGAGGAGGCCGAGCTCGTCGAGCCGAGGGACGCCCTGACCAAGGCCGGTGCCGAGGTCCGGATCTACTCCACCGGCCGCGACCCGATCCAGGCGGTCGAGAGCGACACCGAGAAGACCCGCACGATCGAGGTGGACGGGACCTTCGACGACCTCGACGTGTCCGGCCTCGACGCCCTGGTCGTGCCGGGCGGCACCGTCAACGCGGACACGATCCGCACCGAGCCGGGAGCGCAGAAGATCGTGCGGACCGTGCTCGAGTCCGGGAAGCCGCTCGCGGTGATCTGCCACGGGCCGTGGCTGCTGGTCTCCGCCGGGCTGGTCGAGGGGCGGCGGCTGACCAGCTACCCGAGCCTCGCGGACGACGTCCGCAACGCCGGCGGCACCTGGCTCGACCAGGAGGTCGTCGTCGACGGCAACCTGATCACCAGCCGCAACCCCGGTGACCTCCCCGCGTTCATCGGCGCCCTGGAAGGAGCGCTCACGGCGGGCTGACCCTGCCCAGCCGAGTCGGCGTGAAGTGCCCTCATCGCGGGGAACTTCACGCCGACTCGGCGGGGTTGTGGGGGAACTTCACGCCGGGTCGGCGCGGGGGTCAGACGACGGGCACCGTCTCCGGGCCGTCCGTGGCCAGCTCCGAGTGCTTGACGTCGAGGAAGATCCAGACCACCAGCGAGGCGAGCAGGATCATCCCGGAGCCCACCAGGAAGGCGTGGGTGGCGCCCTCGGTGAACGTCGACTGGAACCCGGCCGCCTGGATGAACGTCAGCGGCGTGCCGGGCAGCGGCATGGCCGGATCGATGCCGGCGTTCTGCGTCGCCTGGAGCAGCGCCGGGCTGATCGCGTCTGCCCGGGCGTTGGTGAAGTGCAGGGACACCGTGGCGAGGGTGGCGAGGCCGAGCGCCCCACCGACCTGCTGCATGGTGTTCAGCACCCCGGAGCCGATGCCCGAGTCCTCGGACCGCACGTGGTGGACCGCGGTCAGCGTGAGCGGCACGAACGTCAGGCCCATGCCGACGGACATCATCACGATGAACGGCATGATCGAGACGAAGTAGTTCACGTCCGTGCCTGCGGTGCCACCGCTGGCGACGGCCTGCACCACGGCGCTGGCCGAGTCGTCGATCGAGAGCCGGGAGAAGCCGAGCAGCGCGCCGGAGGCGAGCAGGGTGCCGATGCCGGCGATGTACTTCGGGTCGACCCGGTTGACCAGGTTGGACGAGATCGCCGCGCCGATCACGATCCCGACGGAGAACGGCAGGAACGCGAAGCCGGTGCGCAGCGGGCTGTAGCCGACCAGCTGCTGGATGAAGAGGCTCAGGAAGAAGAACATCGAGAACATCGCCGCGGGGACCAGCATCATCACCGCGAAGCTGGCTGCGCGGGTCTGGTTCTGGAAGATCCGGATCGGGAGCAGCGGGTGCTCGACGCGGGACTCGATGAACGCGAAGAGGACCAGCAGCGCCACGCCGGCGGCCAGCGAGGCGATCGTCCACGGGTCGCCCCAGCCGTGCGCGGCCTCGCCGGCCCGGGTCAGCCCGAAGACGACCCCGAGCAGGCCCAGGGTGCCGGTGAGGGCGCCGGGGATGTCGAGCTCGCCCTTGTGCGACTCGGACTCGGCGAGCAGCCGAGGCGCGAGGAACGCAGCACCGAGGCCGATCGGGACGTTGATCAGGAAGGTCAGGCGCCAGCCGCTGAAGTCCATGCCCGCGACACCGTCGAGGCCGGTCAGCCAACCGCCGAGGATCAGGCCGACGGCCGCACCGGCACCGGACATGGCGGCGTACACGGCGAACGCCCGGTTCCGCTGGGGTCCGGCGGGGAACGTCGTGGTGATCAGCGCGAGGGCGGCGGGTGACGCCAGCGCGGCACCGAGGCCCTGCAGGCCGCGGGCGCCGAGCAGCAGGGGCTCGGTGGTGGCGAGTCCGCCGAGCAGGGAGGCGACCGCGAAGACGGACAGCCCGATCATGAAGACCTTGCGTCGCCCGTAGAGGTCACCGAGCCGACCGCCGAGGAGCAGCAGGCCGCCGAAGGCCAGCGAGTAGCCGGTCACGATCCAGGACAGACCGGCCTGGCTGATGCCGAGGTCCTGACCGATGAACGGCAGCGCGATGTTGGCGATGGTGGCGTCGAGCACGACCATCAGCTGGGCGATGGAGATGAGCACCAGGGCCCACTTCAGGTTGACGCGGTGGTGTCCCGAGGGAGGAGCCACGGGCTCCGTGAGTTCAGCCATGATCGTTTCCTTCTGTGATGGGCGCGGGGGCGGACGAGCACGTCGCCGCGGGCAGGATGATCTGATCGATCACGCGGGTGACGAGGGCCCGGTCGGGCACCTCGCCGAGCAGGTAGGTGCGGTGCAGGACGATGCCCGCGAGCGCGGGGGCGAGCAGGTCGAGGTCGGCGTCGGCCGGGATCTCGCCCCGGTCGCGGGCCCGCTCGAAGATGGCGCGCGTCTGGCGCGACTTCGGTCCGATGACCTGGTCGCGGAACGCCGCGGCGAAGGCCTCGTCGCGGCTGATCGCCGTGATGATGCTGGCGAAGGTGCCCAGCGACTTCCGGTCGGTGAGACCACCGATACCGCAGTAGGAGCTGATCAGGTCGTCGCGCAGGTTGCCGCTGTCGGCCACCTCCGGCATCGCCTTGGCCGCCAGCAGGGCATCGATGACCAGGCTGACCTTGTCGTTCCACCGGCGGTAGAGCGTCGCCTTCGAGGCGCGCGCGCGGGTGGCGACGGCGTCCATCGTGAGCCGGTCGTAGCCGACGTCGGCCAGCACCTCGCGGGTGGCCTCGAGGACCTCGAGCTCGCGGTCGCCCGCCACGCGCGGTCGCGCGACCGGGGTGTCGGCGATGTGCGACATGGGACTCCTGCCTTGATGGAACGAAACCGTTTCGTTCCATCAAGAGTGGTCGCGGGGGATTCATTCCCGGATCGGCGACAATTCTCCCGGACGGTCTGGACAGGTGGGCCCCGGCACAGCCCGGCAGGCTCAGGGCAGCAGGTCCAGCGCCGAGCCGGCCGCGACGTCGTTCCAGCGCTCGACCCGGCGGAACATGTAGTGCCCGACCCGACCCATGTCGTGGAACTCGGCCGAGCTCGTCAGCGACCCGGCCCGCCGGACGAAGTCGGCGGTGGTCCTGGGAGAGGTGATGCGGTCGCTGCGCCCGTGGGCGGCGACCAGGTGCTTGCCGGCCAGCGCCGCGACCGGCTCGCCACGCGGCAGCCACGGGGCGAGCGCGACCACGCCGACCACCGAGGGGTCGTCGGCGACGTGGACCGAGGTGCGGCCGCCCATGGAGTGCCCGAGGAGGACGACGGGCAGGTCGCCGAGCTCGCGTCGTACCTCCTCGAGCGCCCAACGGGCGTCGCGGATCGGGCCCGAGCCTCCGTTCCAGCCTCGGTGCCGGTACCGCAGCAGCCACGTGCTCACCCCTCGGTCGTGGGCCCGGGGGGTGACGGCACGCTGCATCGCGAGGGACCTGCGCCAGGACGCACTGCGGCCGTCGACGGGTTGCGTCGACGTTTCCTTGCCGCCGTGCAGCAGCAGCACGAGACCTCGTGGCTCGGGGACGTCGAGACGGGTCAACGACGGACCCTCGAGCAACGACGTGCCCTCGGTGAGCTGTGACTGCGTCTCGGATCCCACGGGGGTCCTTCGGAGCGGTGCGGGTTCCGGATTGCCCGCCCGCCGGGTCCTCGCTGGACCGTCGGTGGCACCCGGCAAGATGGGCACCATGAGTGGGACGGTGGAGCCGGGCTCCGACGACGGGCTGGAGCTGCGCAGCGAGCACCGGTTGGTGGCCGAGCAGGTCGAGGACGCACGCTGGCGCTACTACGTGCTGGACGACCCGACGCTGTCGGACGCGGAGTTCGACCGCCTGATGCGCCGGCTCGAGGAGCTCGAGGAGCTGGTCCCCGAGCTGCGTACCCCGGACTCACCCACGCAGAAGGTCGGTGGCGCGGTCTCCACGGAGTTCACCGCGGTCGACCACCTGCGTCCGATGGAGAGCCTCGACAACGCGTTCTCGTACGACGAGCTGCAGGCCTGGCACGCCCGGCTGGCCCGCGACGGGGTCGCGGACCCGGCGCTCCTGTGCGAGCTGAAGGTCGACGGGCTGGCGATCAACATCCTCTACGAGGACGGTCGCCTGGTCCGGGCGCTGACCCGGGGCGACGGCCGGACCGGCGAGGACGTCACCCCCAACGTGAAGACGATCGACACCGTGCCGCACCGGCTCAAGGGCACGGCTGACTTCCCGGTGCCGGCGCTGGTCGAGGTGCGGGGTGAGGTGTTCCTGCCGCTCGCGGCGTTCGAGCGGCTCAACGAGGCGATGGGCGAGGCCGGCAAGCCGGTCTTCGCCAACCCCCGCAACGCAGCGGCCGGCTCGCTGCGGCAGAAGGACCCGCGCGTGACGGCGGCCCGTGACCTCGGCATGGTCTGCCACGGCATCGGCGCACGGGAGGGCTTCGAGCCCGGGGCCCAGTCGACGGCGTACGAAGCGCTCGAGGCCTGGGGGCTGCCCACGTCGCAGCGGATGAAGGTGCTGCCCGGGTCTGGCCGAGGTGCAGGAGTTCGTCGAGTACTACGGCGAGCACCGCCACGACGTCGAGCACGAGATCGACGGCGTCGTGGTCAAGGTGGACGACGTCGGCCTGCAGCGTCGGCTGGGGTCGACCAGCCGGGCTCCACGGTGGGCGATCGCGTTCAAGTACCCGCCCGAGGAGGTCAACGCCACGCTCCTCGCGATCGAGGTGAACACCGGCCGCACCGGGCGGGTCACGCCGTTCGGCCGGATGGAGCCGACCCGGGTGGCCGGGTCCACCGTCGAGATGGCGACCCTGCACAACGCCCACGAGGTACGCCGCAAGGACGTGCGCCCGGGCGACACCGTGGTGCTGCGCAAGGCCGGTGACGTGATCCCGGAGATCGTCGGCCCGGTCCTCGGGCTGCGCCCCGAGGGACTGGCCGAGTGGGTGATGCCCACCGAGTGCCCGGCCTGCGGGACGCCGCTGGTGCAGCAGAAGGAGGGTGACAAGGACCTGCGCTGCCCCAACCACCAGCACTGCCCGGCCCAGGTGCGCGAGCGGGTCTTCCACGTCGCGGGGCGCGGGGCCTTCGACATCGAGGGGCTGGGCTACGAGGCTGCGGTCGCCCTGCTCGACGCCGGGGTGATCGCCAACGAGGGCGACGTCTTCGACCTCGACGAGGACGCGCTGCGCCGCACCGCCCTGTTCACCCGGGCGCCGAAGAAGGACGAGGGCGAGTCGCCGGTGCTCTCGGCCAACGGCCACCGGCTGCTGGGCAACCTCGGGAGGGCGAAGGACGTCCCGCTCTGGCGGGTGCTGGTGGCGCTGTCCATCCGGCACGTCGGGCCGACCGCGGCCCGGGCGCTCGCCACGGAGTTCGGCTCCATGGAGGCCATCCGCGCGGCGACCGAGGAGCAGCTCGCCGCCGCCGACGGGGTCGGTCCCACGATCGCCGAGGCGGTGATCGAGTGGTTCGAGATCGACTGGCACCGCGCGATCGTGGATTCCTGGCAGCGGGCCGGGGTGACCATGGCCGACGAGCGCGACGAGTCCACGCCGCGCACCCTCGAGGGGCTGACCCTCGTGGTGACCGGCTCCCTGGTCGACTTCAGCCGGGACGGCGCCAAGGAGGCGATCCTCTCCCGCGGGGGAAAGGCCTCGTCGTCGGTGTCGAAGAAGACCGACTACGTGGTGGTGGGGGAGAGCCCCGGCTCCAAGGCCGACAAGGCCGAGCAGCTCGGGGTCCCGATCCTGGACGAGGCCGCCTTCAAGCTGCTCCTCGAGTCGGGACCAGAGGCGCAGTAGCGGCCGGGGCCTCTCGGTGAGGGAGGCCCCGGCCCGCTCAGGACTCGTAGGTCTTGTTGCCGTACCGGAGGTCCTCCGGCGCGACGCCGCCACCGTGGCTGGGGATGGTCTGGCTGCCGGTCGAGCAGTCACCCGTCGCACTGGAGCAGGTCAGGACGTGATGGTCCGCGACCCGGAACAGATCTCCGTCGGGGGTCCAGCCGTAGTCCCAGGACTGGCCCTCCAGCGTGACGTGGGAGCCGGTGGCGACGTCGTACACGTCGACGCTCGACCCGTCGGCACTGTCCAGCGTCGCGAAGGTCCCCTCGGGGGACAGCTGGAGGTAGGTGGACCCCGACACGCTCAGCAGGGCCTCGCCCGAGGCTGCGTCGACGACCGAGAATCCGTTGCCGTCCTCGATGACCGTCCGACCGCCGTTGACCCGGTACTGGCCGGGCGGCAGGACGTCGGTCGTGCCGATCCGTCCCGTGCGCCAGTTCACGGTCCGCGTCCGAGTCGGGAGGTCGAAGCCGACGTAGACCGTGTCGCCGCTCAGCGCGACGGGGGGACCGGACCAGCCGCCCCACGTCAGGTCGCCAGGCAGGTCGACCCGTGCCACTTCCCGGTCTGCGGCCACGTCGTGGACCACCACCTGGAGGGTGCCGTGCCTGACCTCCGTGTAGGCGAGGTACGGCTGGCCGGGGTCGACCCCGGGGACGACGTCCTCGGTGACGACCGAGACCGGCGTCACGACTCCCTCCGGGGTGACGAGTGAGAACCGCTGGGGGCCACCACCGTCGCTGTAGTTGTTGTTGCCGTGCCGGACCAGCAGCCCGGCCGAGGTGTAGTACGACGACTTGATGGCCTTGTCGTCGATCGACACGTGGCTGGTGCCTCCGTCGTAGAACACGCTGGTCCCCAGCGAGAAGGCCGCCCCCTGTCCGGTGCTGCGTCCGGCCGGGTCCACGGCGCGGGCGCCGTCTCCACCCCCGCTCGCGAAGGCCGCGAGGCCGGCGGCCAGGACGGCGAGAGCGGCCAGGGCGGCCGTGCCCTGGCCGAGTCGGCGGGTGCGGCGCAGGCTGCGCCCACGCCTGAGCACGCCGTCCGGCGCGGGCGGTGGCACGGCCAGCCTGGCGGCCTCGTCGTGCAGGAGGGTGCTGAGTCGGTCAGTCATGGGTGGCTCCCAGGGTGTGCGGGACGGCGGCGTCGCCGAGCAGCGTGCGCAGCCTGGCGAGGGCGTCCGAGGTCTGGCTCTTGACGGTGCCCTCGGAGCAGCCGAGGGCGTGGGCGGCCTGCGCGACGCTCAGGTCTTCGTAGAAGCGCAGCACGATCACGGCGCGCTGGCGCGGAGCCAGGCCGGCCAGGGCGTCGATGAGCGTCGGCCGGTCGGTGTGGTCGTGGTGGTAGCCCTCCTCGGGCAGCTCGGCCGCTGGTCGCTCGTTGCGCCACGACTTCTTGCGAAACCACGAGGCGGCCGTGTTCACCAGCACCGTGCGGGCGTAGCCGGGGGCGGCCTCGAGGTCGCGGACCCGCGGCCAGGCGGCGTACGTCTTGGCGAGGGCGGTCTGCACCAGGTCCTCGGCCAGGGCGTGGTCGCCGAGCATCAGGTAGGCGGTGCGGTAGAGCGAAGGCCATGCGCCGTGCACGAGCTCGGTGAACTCGGCGTCAGATGGTGGCTTCCGAGAGGCGGGCATCTGTTCTCCTTGGGTCGGTCACCCAGTCAGATGCGCTGAACCCGAGATCGGTTGGGGCGGAGCCGCGGTCACCGCGGGTCGGGCGGCTCGAACATCGCGATCGCGACCGGGTAGTCGTGCAGCAGGTCGCGCAGCGAGTCCCACAGGACCGCAGAGGCGGTGGGGTCGCCGGCGCGGGCGGTCAGGACGTCGTCGAGCCAGTCGCGGCAGTCGACCACCATGCTGCGGTCCTCGGTGAGCAGGGCACCGGCCACGCAGTCGATCACGTGCGGGACGAACGTCGCCAGCACCACCCGCCAGTCGTCGGGTGGCACCGCTGCCTCGCCGCCGCCGCTGAGCCCCAGCCGTGCGTCGGTGGCGGTGAGCAGGGCGCGTCCGATGGTCTCGCTGTTGGCCATCAGGCTCCGCGCCTCCATGGCACCGGGGTGCCGAAGCGGGGGTGCGCCCGTGACGTGCCGGGGGAGCGTGTCCAGCAGGGTGAACGCGTCCTCCGGGGTCGAGGCGAACCCGGTCGCGCCGAGCCGCTGGGCGCGCAGCCCGGCCGGGTCGAACGCCGCACCGCCCACGAGCACCGCCGTCCCGGTGCCGCGAGCCGCCTCGATCTGGCGGCGCACGCGCGGAAACGACGAGGTGAGGGACGCACTGAGCAGGACTGCCCGGGGACCGAGATCCAGGATCCGGCTGACCAGCTGGTCGCGCGAGGTGCTGGCGCCGAGGTAGACGGTCGGCAGCCCCCAGGAGCGCAGGCTCTCGGCCACCACCAGGGCGGGCAGGGCATGCCACTCGCGCTCGGCGCAGCCGACCAGCAGCACCCCGGTCGCCACAGGATCGGGGACGCGCTCGGCCAGCAGGCGTACGACGCCCTCGCTCACCGCGGTGGCAGCATGCTCACTGGCGACGGTGCAGATGTTGCCGGCCCACTGCTCTCCGATCCGCAGCTGGGTGGCGACCACGAGGTCCTGCAGCACCGTTGCGTAGGGGACTCCGCGATCCAGGACCGCGACGGCCACCTCGAGGGCTGCGCGCTCGTCGGCGTCGAGCACGGCGTTCCAGTAGGTCTCCTGCTCGACGTCGGTGGCGGCCGGGCTCATACCGAGTCCGGGCGGAACTGCACGGCCACGATCGCGATGTCGTCGTGCTCGCGGTCGCCGAGGTGCTCGGCGATCGCCACCGCGATCAGCTGGACGAGGGCCGACGCCGAGAGCCCGCCGAGGCCACGCAGCAGGTCCTGCAGCCGCAGGTCGCCGTACATGCCGTCGAGGCCTCGAGCCTCGGTGACGCCGTCGGTGTACAGGACCAGGGTGTCGAGCGGCTGCAGGTCGACGACCGTCTCGGCGTAGTCGCTCTCGGCGAGCAGGCCGAGGGCCACGCCACCGGCATCGACCTCGATGACCGTTCCGTCGGCGCGCAGCAGCAGTGCGGGTGGGTGACCCGCGTTGGCGAGATCGACCCGCAGCACGCCCTCGTGACGCCGCAAGCGGGCACAGACCGCGGTGGCGAGGCCCTCGCTGAACTCCTCGGCCTCGGTGACGAGCATGCGGTTGATCAGGCCCAGGATCCACGCCGGGGTGCGTTCCACGAGGGCGGCGGTGCGCACGGAGTTGCGGATGTCCTTGGCGTGCACGGCGGCCTCGACGCCCTTGCCTGCCACGTCGCCGCAGACCAGGGTCAGGTCGTCGGGGGTGCCGTGGATGTCGAGGAAGTCGCCACCGACATCCTCCGACTCGTGGGCGACCCGGTAGACGGTGGCCACTCCCAGCCCGGGAAGGTCGGGGATCGCCGGCGGTGCCAGCGAGTCCCGCAGCACCGTGGCGATGTAGCGGCTCTCGGCCACCACCAGGCTGGTGTCGAGCCCCACGGCGACCCGCTCGGCGAGATCCTCGAGGAACGACTGCGACCCGGTGAAGCCGTACCCGGGCGCGCGACCGAGGACGAGCACGCCGAAGCAGCGGCCGCGGGCCGTGAGCGGCAGCACCGTGAGCTGCTCCGAGCCCACCGAGTCCACGACGTCGACGAGGTCCCCGTAGAAGAGCTCGCCCAGCGCCTGGCGCCGGGCGGCGCCCGAGCCCGGGAGGACGACGTCGTCGGCCATCCCCGAGCTGATCAGGGTGTCGAACGCGGACGGCGAGCCGTCCGCCCAGCGACCGGTCGTGCACTCGGGCTCCCGCCCCTGCGTGCCCGCGCAGACGTGCTGCCAGGGCCCGGTGCGGACCGCGACCTGGGCGATGTCCACCATGTCCTCGAGCAGCAGCGCGACCAGGGCTTCGAGCGCACGCTGGGGGTTCTGGATCGCCGAGACGGTGCGGGAGAGACGCAGCAGGAACTCCGCGCGGCTGACGGCCTGCGCGAGCCGGGCGCGCGGCTCGGTCGACCGCGGGTCGGCGAGCAGTCGTGCGTGGCGCTCGCGGAGGGACGTGGACACCGGTGCTCCCGTCTCTCGCGCGCGCGTGCACCCGGATGGCTCCACGTCACCTATGCACGCAGTCTACGGCTCCTGGCCCCCGTGTGCCGTCGGTGGCCGGGCGAGGGTCGGCGCCCGCGGCGTGACTCCTAGGATGGGCGCATGCCTGACAAGCCTGCCGCGATCATCACCCGGGACGAGGTCGCCCACCTGGCGGACCTCGCCCGGATCGACCTCGACGACGCCGAGCTGGACCACCTCGCGCCCCAGCTGGCGGTGATCTTGGAGTCGGTGGCGTCGATCAGTGAGGTCGCCAGCGCCGACATCCCGCCGACGTCGCACGCCCTGCCGCTGACCAACGTCTTCCGCGAGGACGTGGTCCGGCCGGGTCTCACCGCTGAGCAGGCGTTGTCCGGCGCCCCCGCGACCGAGCAGCAGCGGTTCTCGGTCCCGCGGATCCTCGGGGACGAGCAGTGAGCGCGGCGATGGACTGGACCAGGCGCACCGCGGCCGAGCTGGCCGACGCATTGGCCGCGGGCGAGACCACCTCCGTGGAGCTCACCCAGGCACACCTCGACCGGATCGCCGCGGTCGACGGAGACATCCACGCCTTCCTGCACGTCGACGCCGAGGGGGCACTGGCCCAGGCGCGCGCCTCCGACGAGCGCCGCGCCGCCGGAACGCCCGCGTCGTACCTCGACGGGGTGCCGATCGCGGTCAAGGACGTGCTCGCCACCTCGGGTCTACCCACCACATGCGGCTCCCGGATCCTCGAGGGCTGGGTCCCGCCGTACGACGCCACCGTGGTCACCCGCCTCAAGGAGGCCGGCCTGCCGATCCTCGGCAAGACCAACATGGACGAGTTCGCGATGGGCTCCTCCACCGAGCACTCGGCCTACGGACCGACCCACAACCCCTGGGACCTCGACCGGATCCCGGGTGGCTCCGGTGGCGGCTCGGCCGCGGCGGTGGCGGCCTTCGAGGCGCCGTTCGCGATCGGCACCGACACCGGTGGCTCGATCCGGCAGCCCGGAGCCGTCACCGGCACGGTCGGCGTGAAGCCGACGTACGGCGGGGTGTCGCGCTACGGCCTCGTCGCCCTGGCCAACTCCCTCGACCAGGCGGGCCCGGTGACCCGCACGGTGCTGGACTCCGCGCTGCTGCACGAGGTGATCGGAGGGCACGACCCGCTCGACTCCACCAGCATCGACCAGCCGCTGCCCGCCCTCGTCGAGGCGGCCCGGCTGGGTGCCGGCGGCGACCTGAGCGGGGTCCGGATCGGCGTCGTGACCGAGCTCGGCGGCGAGGGCTACCAGCCCGGCGTGCTGGCCCGCTTCCAGGAGTCGGTCGACCTGCTGGTCAAGGCCGGGGCCGAGGTCGTCGAGGTGTCCTGCCCGAGCTTCGTGCACGCGCTGGCGGCGTACTACCTGATCCTTCCGGCCGAGGCCTCGAGCAACCTGGCCAAGTTCGACGCCATGCGCTACGGCCTGCGGGTGCTGCCCGAGGACATCGACAACCCGAGCGCGGAGGACGTGATGCGGGCCTCGCGGGACGCCGGCTTCGGCGACGAGGTCAAGCGCCGGATCATTCTCGGCACCTACGCCCTCTCCAGCGGCTACTACGACGCCTACTACGGCCAGGCCCAGAAGGTGCGCACGCTGATCAGCCGCGACTTCGAGGCGGCGTTCGCCCAGGCGGACGTGCTGGTCTCGCCGACGGCGCCCACCACGGCGTTCAAGCTGGGGGAGAAGCTCGACGACCCGATGGCGATGTACCTCAACGACCTCGCCACGATCCCCGCGAACCTGGCCGGGGTCCCGGGCATCTCGGTGCCCAGTGGCCTCGCCGACGAGGACGGCCTGCCGGCCGGCTTCCAGATCCTCGCGCCGGCGCTCGCCGACGACCGGCTCTACCGGGTCGGCGCCGCCCTCGAGGCTGCGCTGGCCGAGCAGTGGGGTGGCCCGCTGCTCGACCGGGCACCTGAACTCGCCACGTCCGATCGACGTACTGGAGCATCAGCATGAGCGCCCTCGACCACCGTGACATCGAGGTAGTCGACTGGGACGACGTCCTGGCCGCCTTCGACCCGGCGATGGGCCTCGAGGTCCACGTCGAGCTGAACACGAACACCAAGATGTTCTGCGGCTGCCCGACGGAGTTCGGCGCCGAGCCGAACACCCAGGTCTGCCCGACCTGCCTGGGCCTCCCGGGGGCGATGCCCGCGGTCAACCGCAAGGCGGTGGAGTCCGCGATCCGGATCGGCCTCGCCCTCAACTGCGAGATCGCCGAGTGGTGCCGCTTCGCGCGCAAGAACTACTTCTACCCGGACATGCCGAAGAACTTCCAGACCTCGCAGTACGACGAGCCGATCGCCTTCAACGGCTGGATGGACGTGGAGGTCGAGGGCGAGACCTTCCGGGTGGAGATCGAGCGCGCCCACATGGAGGAGGACACCGGCAAGTCGCTGCACGTCGGCGGGGCCACCGGCCGCATCCACGGCGCCGACTACTCGCTGGTCGACTACAACCGGGCCGGCATCCCGCTGATCGAGATCGTCACCAAGCCGATCATGGGCGCCCGCGAGCAGGCCCCGGCGATCGCGAAGGCGTACGTCGCCCAGCTGCGCGAGCTGATCGTGGCCCTCGGCGTCTCCGACGCGCGGATGGACCAGGGCTCGATCCGGGCCGACGTGAACCTGTCGCTGGCCCCGAAGGACTCGGGCGCCCTCGGCACCCGCACGGAGACCAAGAACGTGAACTCCCTGCGGTCGGTCGAGCGTGCCGTGCGCTACGAGATGCAGCGCCACGCCGCCGTGCTCCAGAGCGGGGCGAAGATCCTGCAGGAGACCCGGCACTGGCACGAGGACACCGGGGTCACCACGAGCGGCCGCGAGAAGTCCGATGCCGACGACTACCGCTACTTCCCGGAGCCCGATCTCGTGCCGGTGGCGCCGTCGCGCGAGTGGGTGGACGAGCTCCGGGGCACGCTGCCCGAGCCGCCGCGCGAGAAGCTGGCGCGGCTGCAGGCCGACTGGGGCTTCTCCGACCTCGAGATGCGCGACACCGTCGGTGCGGGCGCGCTCGGGCTGGTCGAGGAGACCATCGCCTGCGGTGCCGCGCCCCAGGCCGCGCGCAAGTGGTGGCTGTCCGAGATGGCCCGTCGCGCCAACGACTCCGGGGTCGACATCGGGGCCCTGGGTGTGACGCCGGTCCAGGTGGCGCGGGTGCAGGCACTCGTCGACGAGGGCAGCATCAACGACAAGCTGGCCCGCCAGGTCTTCGACGGCCTGCTCGCCGGTGAGGGCACCCCCGACGAGATCGTCGCGGCTCGCGGCCTCGCGATCGTGTCCGACGACGGTGCCCTCGGTGCCGCCGTCGACAACGCCATCGCGGCGAACCCCGACGTCGCCGACAAGATCCGCGACGGCAAGGTCGCCGCCGCCGGTGCCCTGATCGGTGCCGTGATGAAGGAGATGCGCGGCCAGGCCGACGCCGCGCGGGTCCGCGAGCTGATCCTGGAGAAGCTGGCCGACCCGGCGTGAAGTCCCCCCATAACCATGCCGACCCGGCGTGAAGTGCCCCTGATCTCACGCCGACTCGGCGTGAAGTGCCCCTGAGTTCATGCCGACTCGGCGTGAAGTGCCTGAAACTTCACGCCGGCTCGACAGGGTGTGAGGGGAACTTCACGCCGGCTCGACAGGGTGTGAGGGGAACTTCACGCCGACTCGGCAGGGTGTGAGGGGAACTTCACGCCGACTCGGGGTTTGGACCGGGGGTCGCGACACCGGGGATACGAGGTACGCTGCGCGCGCACTACTCATCACGCCCGCAGCAGGGGAAAGCCGGTCCGAAGCCGGCGCTGACCCGCAACCGTAGGTCGTCGCGAGAGATCACGACGATGAGCCGGAACACCCGCTGCGACGCGTCCTGATCACACGCTGTCGAGGAAAAACAGCGGGTGGACTCCCGGAGGTCGTCTCCGGTTGCCTCCCGCTGTCGCAGCGGGAAGGAAATCATGCGCACTCTCCACCGCTTCGCCGCCGTTCTGGCCGCCGGAGCACTCGTCCTGACCGGGTCCGGAGCGGCCCAGGCGGCCGCCGACGACCGCAGCGGTCGGTGGCTGGACCGCCAGCTCACCGACGGCCTGGTCCACAACGACCAGTACGACTTCGACGACTACGGGCTCACCGCCGACACCGCCCTCGCACTCTCGGCGATCGGCGGGGCGAGAGGCACCGTCAAGGAGATCCGCCGAGCCGTGGCCACGCACGTCGACAGCTGGACGACGGGAGCCGACTTCGCCAGCGACGACGTGTACGCCGGGTCGACCGCCAAGGCCGTCGTCCTCGCCCGCACGACCGGCACCAACCCGCGGAAGTACGGGGGCGTCAACCTCGTCAAGCGGCTGAACAAGCGGGTGAGCAGCAAGCGGCCCACGGTCGGCCGGATCCAGGACGCGTCGGCCACCGACTACGCCAACGTCATCGGCCAGTCGTTCGCCGCGCAGGGCCTGGCCACCGAGGGATCGCGCAAGACCGGCAAGGTGGTCCGCTTCCTGCTCAAGCAGCAGTGCTCGCGCGGGTACTTCCGGCTCAACTTCGCTGCCGCGGATGCCGCGGACCAGACCTGCGACGGTGGGGACGCCACCTCGAGCGCGCCCGACACCGACGTGACCGCGCTGGCGGTGCTGAGCCTGAAGGCGATGCCGCGCCAGAGCCGGGCGGTGCGGTCCGCGGTCCGTGACGCCGTCAGCTGGCTCGAGCGCAAGCAGAAGGGCAACGGCAGCTTCGGCGGCGGACCGGCCACCGAGTCGAGCAACACGAACAGCACCGGTCTGGCCGGATGGGCCCTGGGCGCTGCCGGATCCTGCCGTGCAGCCTCCCAGGCAGCGCACTGGGTCAAGCGGTTCCAGGTCACCGGCAACGTCTCCGGTACGCCGCTCGCCGGCGAGAAGGGTGCGATCGCCTACGACCGGGCCGCCTACGCGGCCGCCAAGTCCGACGGGATCGGGACTGCCGAGCGCGACCAGTGGCGTCGGGCCACCAGCCAGGCGGCTCCGTCGTTGATGAACCTGCGCGTCTCCTCCTGCCGATCGCGCTGATGCGACGTCCGTTCGCTCGCCTCGTCGCCGCGGTCGTCCTGACCGCGGCGACGGTGGCCGTCGTACCGGCGTCACCGGCGGCCGCGGCCGCCTGCTCGTCAGCGGACGGCGTGACCGTGGTGGTCGACTTCCACGAGCTCGGCGGCGGTGTCCGGCAGGTCTGCGACACGGACGGCGCCGGCAAGTACGCCTCGGCGCAGTTCACCGACTCCGGTTTCAGCCTGACCCGGGTGCAGCGTCAACCCGGCTTCGTCTGCCGGGTCAACGGCCTGCCCAGCTCCGACGACGAGCCCTGCGTCAACACGCCACCGGCCGACGCCTACTGGGGCGTCTGGTGGTCCGACGGGAAGTCCGGCAGCTGGAGCTACTCCAGCCAGGGCGTCGACTCGCTCAAGGTGCCCGAGGGTGGCTACGTCGCCCTCTCCTGGAACAGCAGCACCACCAAGTCGGCGCCCGGAGCGGCGCCCAAGGCTCACGGCTCGGCGCCGGCGCCGTCCCCGTCCAGCCCGCCCCCGTCGACGGGTGGCGGGGGTTCGGGTGGGGGCACCGGTGGCAACGCCGGCGGCTCCACGGGAGGCGCGTCCGGCGGATCCACCGGCGCCAGCGCCGGTACGCCGGCGGCCACGTCTGCGACGCCGTCTCCGAACGCCGCGGGGTCGAAGAGCCCTGGGACCAAGCAGGCGAAGCGGGCGAAGAAGTCACCCTCCGCCAAGCCCTCGCGCACGAGCGGCGCGACCAAGAGCAACCGGCCCAGTGCCACGTCGGATCCGTCGACGTTGACCGGAAGCGCGGACACCGCCGCACCGGAGCCCGCAGCCGACGTCGGTGGCGATGCCGACGGGATGCCGGCGTGGCTCGCCCCCGCGCTGATCGGACTGCTCTTCGCGGGCGCCGCCGGCACGGCCGTCGTACGACGACGCCGCGGGATGCCCCACCCGTGAGCCACCCGTGAGAGAGCCCGTGAGCGGAAGAGTCGTCGGCGCCGGCCGGCTCCCGCGTGACCTGCACCCCGTGGCCTGGTGGCTGTGGGCGATCGGTCTCGCGACGTCGGCCTCGCTGACGACCAACCCGCTCGTGCTGCTCCTGCTGGTCGGAGCGGCGACCGTCGTCGTGATGGCGCGCCGCTCCGACCAGCCCTGGGCCCGGTCGTTCCGGCTCTACGTGCTCGTCGGCGTGGTGATCGTGGTGGTGCGGGTCGTCTTCCGGCTGCTCTTCGGCGGCGGGTACGACGGCCGGGTGCTGCTCGACCTCCCGGAGATCCCGCTGCCCGACTGGGTCGCCGGGATCACGCTCCTCGGGCCGGTGACCCAGCAGGCGCTGCTCGCCGGCTTCTACGACGGCCTGCGCCTCGCGACGATCGTGATCTGCATCGGCGCCGCCAACGCGCTGGCCAACCCCAAGCGGCTGCTGCGCTCGGTCCCGCCGGCCCTCTACGAGATCGGCACCGCGCTGGTCGTCGCGGTCACGGTGCTCCCGCAGTTCGCCGACAGCGTGCGGCGGGTCCGCGCGGCCCAGAGCCTGCGGGCGGGGGCGACCGGACGGGTCGCCCGGCTGCGACGCTTCCTGGTGCCGGTGCTCGAGGACGCGCTGGAGCGGTCGCTCGCGCTGGCCGCCGGCATGGACGCTCGCGGCTACGGCCGCGCCGGCGGGCTGACCCGCGGGCGCCGCCGCGCCACGGGTGGGCTGATGCTGCTCGGCCTCTGCGGGATCTGCGTCGGCGTGTACGCCGTGCTCGACACCACCGCGCCCCGCTACCTCGCCCTGCCGATGCTGGGTCTCGGTGGGCTGGCAGCGCTCGCCGGACTGCTCAGCGCCGGCCGCCGGGTGGAGCGCTCCCGCTACCGCCCCGACCCGTGGCGCTGGCCCGAGGCGGCCGTCGTCGGCTCCGGGATCGTGGTCGGCGCGATCGGCTGGTGGGTCGGCCGCCACCAGGTCCTGATCGCCTTCCCCGAGCTCACCTCCTTCCCCGAGGTGAGCCTCGTCGCCCTGCTCGGCGTGCTGGTCGCCCTGGCGGGCGGGCTGTGCGCGCCTCCGGCGTCGGTGCCGTTCGCGACCGTCGCCACGCCCCCGGCGAGGCAGCGGGTGGCGGCATGATCGAGCTGCGCGGCATCCGGTTCGGGTACGGCGAGACCCCGGTGCTCGACGGGATCGACCTGACCATCGACGAGGGCGAGCTGATCCTGGTCTCCGGGCCCACCGGGGTGGGCAAGTCGACCTTGCTCGGGGTGGTGACCGGCCTGGTGCCGCGGTTCTCCGGCGGCCGGCTCGACGGCGACGTGCTCCTCGACGGAGTGAGCGTCGTACGCCGCCCGCCGCGCGACCGCGCCCACGTCGTCGGGTACGTCGGCCAGGATCCGGCCGCCGGCTTCGTCACCGACACCGTCGAGGAGGAGCTGGCCTACGGCATGGAGCAGCTGGGGCTGCCGGCCGACACGATGCGCCGGCGGGTCGAGGAGACCCTCGACCTGCTCGGGATCGCCGAGCTCCGCGCCCGGGACCTGCGCAGCCTCTCCGGGGGGCAGCAGCAGCGGGTGGCGATCGGCTCGGTGCTGACGATGCACCCGCGGCTGCTGGTGCTGGACGAGCCGACCTCGGCGCTCGACCCGACCGCGGCCGAGGACGTGCTCGCCACCCTCACCCGGCTGGTGCACGACCTGGGCGTGTCGGTGCTGCTGGCCGAGCACCGGCTGGAGCGGGTGATCCCCTTCGCGGACCGGATGTGCCTGCTCACCGGCGACGGCCGGATGGTCGTGGGGGAGCCGGCCGAGCTGTTGGCGACCTCGCCCGTGGTGCCGCCGATCGTCGAGCTCGGTCGGGCTGCTGGCTGGCACCCGTTGCCGCTGAGCGTCCGCGACGCCCGCCGTCGGGCGCGCGGGCTCGCCGAGCGAATGGTCCCCACCGCCGGACCCGAGCCGGTCCCGACCGGGCTCGCGCTGCGGACCTCCGGGCTCAGCGTCGTGCACGGCACGACCGTGGCGCTGCGCGACGTCGACCTCTCGCTGGGGTCGCACCGGGTCACCGCGCTGATGGGACGCAACGGCTCCGGGAAGTCGTCGCTGCTCTGGGCGCTCCAGGGCTCGGGTCGTCGCCGCGCCGGCACCGTCCAGGTGGGGGCCCTCGACCCGTCCCGGCTCGACGCGGCCGGACGACGGGCCCTCGTGGGCCTGGTGCCGCAGAACGCCGCCGACCTGCTCTACCTGGAGACCGTGGCCGACGAGTGCGCCGCTGCTGACGGGGGGACCGGCGGCTGCCGCAGGATCCTGGACCGGCTGGTCCCGGGTATCCCCGACGACGTCCACCCGCGGGACCTGTCCGAGGGGCAACGACTCGCGCTGGCGCTGGCGCTGGTGCTCGACTCCCGCCCGCCGGTGCTGCTGCTCGACGAGCCGACCCGGGGGCTCGACTACCTGGCCAAGCACGCGCTCGCCGGCATCCTCCGGGACCTCGCCGCCGACGGGCACGCGGTGCTGGTGGCCACCCACGACGTGGAGTTCGTCGCCCGGGCCGCCCACGACGTGGTCGTGCTCGCCGAGGGCGAGGTGGTCTCCTCCGGTCCGGTACGCCGCGTGGTCGCCGAGTCGCCGTCGTTCGCGCCGCAGGTCACCAAGGTGCTCGGTGCGCCCTGGCTGCTGGTCGACGAGGTCGTGGCCGCCTGGGGGGCCCGACCATGAGCGGCCCCCGGAGCCGACCTGCGTCCCCGGCACGAGTGTCGGCCGTCCCGCTGGCGGCGCGCTCGGCGCTGGTGCTGGGCGTGGCGTCGCTGGCCGGGCTGATGATGCTGGCCTGGCCGTTGCTGGTGCAGGTCCCCGAGCACGCCCGGATCGACCCGCCGTTCCTGTTCCTGGCGCTGCTGCCGGTGGTCATCGCGGTCGTCCTCGCCGAGATCAGCGAGGGCGGCATGGACCCGCGGGTGCTGGCCATCCTCGGGGTGCTCAGCGCCGTCAACGCCCTGCTGCGCGGCATCTCGGCGGGCACGGCGGGTGTGGAGCTGGTCTTCTTCCTGCTCATCCTCGCCGGCCGGGTCTTCGGGGCCGGGTTCGGCTTCGTGCTCGGCTGCACGTCGCTGTTCGCCTCCGCGCTGATGACGGCCGGGGTGGGGCCGTGGCTGCCGTTCCAGATGCTGGTGGCCGCCTGGGTCGGGATGGGGGCCGGGCTGCTCCCGCGCCGGGTCACCGGAAAGGCCGAGATCGCGATGCTCGTGGCCTACGGCATCGTCGCGGCGTACGCCTTCGGGATCCTGATGAACCTGTCCGGCTGGCCGTTCGTGCTCGGCATCGAGGTCCCGGGCCACGAAGGCTCGCTCTCGTTCGTGGCCGGCGACCCGATCCTGGAGAACCTGCGCCGGTTCGGCGTCTACACCCTGCTGTCGTCCACGGGGAGCTGGGACACCGGCCGTGCTCTGACGAACTCGGTGGCGATCATCGTGCTCGGGCCGGCGGTGCTCACCACCCTGCGCCGCGCGTCGCGGCGGGCCACCGTGACCGGTGTGGTTGCCGAGCCCGACGCCGACGCCGACGACCACACCGCGGCGCGGCTCACGACGGGTCGATGAGCAGGATCCGGTCGTCGTTCTCGGCGGGGTCGCCGCGACCGTCCCGGTTGCTGGTGGTCACCCAGAGCCGGCCGTCCGGGGCGACCGCGACGGTGCGCATCCGGCCGTACTCGCCGACGAAGAAGTCGGTGGGGTTCGTGGCCTCGGCCCCGGAGACGTCGATCCGCCACAGCCGCGCACCGCGCAGCGACGCGAGCCAGAGCCGACCGTCGAGGAAGGCCAGCCCGGACGGCGACGCGACGGCGGTCTCCCACACCACCTGGGGGTCGGTGAACCCCTGCTCCTCGCCGCCGGGACCCTCGACGAGCGGCCACCCGTAGTTGGTGCCGGGCTCGATCAGGTTGAGCTCGTCGTAGTCCTGGCTGCCGAACTCCGAGGCCCAGAGCCGGTCCCGGTCGTCGAAGGCAAGGCCCTGCACGTTGCGGTGCCCGTAGGACCAGACCGCCGAGTCGAAGGGGTTCCCGGGCGCCGGGTCGCCGTCCTGGGTGATCCGCAGGATCTTGCCGCCGAGCGACTCCTTGTCCTGGGACAGGCCGGTGTCGCCGGTCTCACCGGTCGAGACGTAGAGGAGGCCGTCGGGGCCGAACTCCATCCGCCCGCCGTCGTGGATGAAGCCGTTGGGGATGCCGTCCAGCACCACCTCGAGGTCGCCGAGCCCGCTGCCGTCGTACGTCGCCCGGACGATCCGGTTGTCGTCCACGGTGGTGACGTAGAAGAAGAGCCGGGCATCGGTGTCGAACGTCGGCGAGACGGCCACCCCCAGCAGGCCGGCCTCGCCCTGCGGGGCGGCCTGGTCGATGGTGCCGATCTGGCGGACCGCGTGCTGCTCGCCCTCGATGACCAGCACCCGCCGGCTGTCGCGCTCGGTCACGACGGCGGTGCCGTCGGGCAGGAAGTCGAGCCCCCACGGCACGGCCAGGTCGGCGGCGATCGTGTCCACGACCTCCGGGTCGGCCGGCGGCGACGTCGGGCTCTCATCGCCGGTGGGGCTCTCCGGGGTCGCCGACTCCGACCGGGGAGTGGCGGTCACCGACGGGGACGGAGCGCCGCCGTCGTCGGAGCACCCGGCGAGGGTGAGCGCTGCGAGCGCCAGGGCCGCCGCGGTACGCCGCACTCAGGACACCCGGTCGAGGAAGTCGAGCAGCAGCGTGTGCACCCGGTCGGGCTGCTCCATCGGGATGAAGTGGGTGCCCCGCAGCTCGACGTACTCCGCGTCCTGGAGCCGGGCGGCGGCCGAGGCCATGTCCCGGGTCCCGGCCATCAGGTCGAACGTCGCGGCCACGAACTGGGCCGGCACCGAGATGCCGCTCAGCGAGACCCGGGCGTGCTCCGAGGTGCGCAGGGCGAGGTGCGCGTACCACTCGATCGGGGTCTTGAGGAACTCGCCGACGGCGAGTGCGGCCAGCTCGGGGTCCGGGACCGGGAACATGAAGCCGGAGTGCGTGAGCAGCTCGATCGTGCGCGCGCCGACGGGGAAGCGCGACGTGATCGGGGTGATCGCCCAGCCCGCGAGTCGGCCGACGCGCGCGACGTTGACGGTGAGCGCGCGGGCGGCGAGCCGCGGCAGGTGCAGCGGACCGAGCATCGTCGCGAACGTGTCGCCGGGGACGCCCGCCACCGCGAACAGGCCGCTCACCCGCTCGGGATGGGTCACGGCCAGCTCGAACATCGTGTTGACGCCCATCGACCACCCCATCAGGACGGCCTTGTCCACGCCGAAGTGGTCCATCACCGAGAGCGCGTCCTCCACGAACTCCTCGATGCCCACCCGGCTGGGGTCTGCGGGACGCTCGGACCCGCCGGTGCCGCGGTGGTTCCACGAGAGCACCCGCACCCCGCAGTCCTCGCGCAGCAGCGCCGGCCAGGCCCACGCGCTGGTGCCGAGACCGTTGCAGAGCAGGACGACCGGGCGATCGGCCCCGCCGGAGCTGCCGTCGGCGTCGTTGGTCCAGGCGCGCACGTGCGTGCCGTCGTCGGAACGCACGTCGTGGAACGTGATCGAGTCGGCGGTGGCGGCACGCGCCGCGGAGGTCGGCATGTGCCGATTGTGCCGCAGCGCAGGGGTGGGATCGCGGACCTGCCGGTGGGTGGCCGCAGGATTCCGGGTCAGGCGTGTGCCGCCTTGGCAACGTTCCGGGTCGGCGCCGCGCTCTCGGCGCGCTCCTCGCTCAGCGTCGCCAGGAACTGCTCGACCTCGACCCGCTCCACCCGTCGGCGGGCCAGCGCCGTGCTGGCGAGCCGGGCGTTGCGGAGCGCGTGCTGCTGTGAGTGGACCTGCCAGCGCCCGACGGCGCCGGTGAGCTGAACGGTCAACTGCTTGGCTGAGAACATGCGTGACTCCCGGGAGGTGTGACCACATGTGCTTGGAGGGGGCCGCTGAGGGTCGTTGGAGCAACGCTAGATGTGGTCTGTGTCGCGGGGTTCAACTTGGTGTGTCTTCGACGTGAACGCAACCCCGGTTCAGTCCGGTTCAGTCCGGCACCGGCTCGGTCAGCGGACGGCCGGTGCGGGTCGCCCCCACGCTGGCCACCACCACGCACGCCATCGCCGCCCACTGGACGGGCGTGAGGAACTCGCGCAGCACGAGGATGCCGACGAGCGCGGCGGCCGCCGGCTCCAGGCTCATCAGGATGCTGAAGACGGCCGGCGTCAGGGAGCGCAGTGCCACCAGCTCGCAGCTGTAGGGGATCACCGAGCTCAGCAACCCGATCGCGGCTCCCAGCGCCAGCACCCGCCCGTCGAGCAGCTGCTCCCCGCCCGACCGGACGGCCAGGGGCAGCAGGAGCACCGTCGCCAGGACGCTGGCGACCGCGAGCCCGTCCAGGCCGGGCCAGCGCCGTCCGGTCTGCGCGCTGAGCAGGATGTACGCCGCCCACGAGGCGCCGGCGAGCAGCGCGAACCCGACGCCCACCACGCTCAGGCTGGTCCGCTCGAAGCCGAGCAGGAGCACGCCGACCGCGGCGAGGAGCACCCAGAGCAGGTCGCGGACCCGCCGGGACCCGAGGACGGCCAGGCTCAGGGGGCCGATGAACTCGATGGTCACCGCGATGCCCAGCGGGATCCGCGCGAACGACTGGTAGATCGCCCAGTTCATCAGGCCGAGACTGGCACCGAACCCGAGCGCCACCAGCCAGTCCTGCCGGGAGCGACGGCGCAGCGCCGGGCGGGCGATCAGCGCCAGGATCGCTGCGCTCGTCAGGAGACGCAACCACACGATCGTGGTGGGGGGCACCTCGTCGAAGAGGCTCTTCGCGATGCCGGCTCCGAACTGCACCGACAGGATGCCGACCACCACCAGCCAGATCGGGGAGAGGCGGGGGTGCACCGGCTCACCCTAGGGGTTGTCCGGACCTGTTTCGCCGATGTCGTCACGGTCCTTGACGGGGGAAGCCAGCGGACTACGGTCGAGACAACAGTGACGGCGAGCGAATGGAGCAGGGCCTTGGGCACGGTGCTGATGGTCGGAACCCGCAAGGGGTTGTGGCTCGGGACATCCGACGATGAGCGGCAGGACTGGGAGTTCACCGGTCCGCACTTCGACATGGAGGAGGTCTACTCCTGCCTGGTCGACGCGCGCGGCGACACTCCCCGGCTGCTGGCCGGGTCCGCCTCCAGCTGGCTGGGACCGCAGGTCCACCGCTCCGACGACCTCGGCAAGTCCTGGCAGGAGACGCCCAACGGCGCCATCCGCTTCCCCGAGGGCTCGGACGCGACCGTCGAGCGGGTCTGGCAGCTGGTGCCGGGGACGGAGCCCGGCGTGGTCTACGCGGGGACCCAGCCTGCGGCGGTGTGGAAGTCGACCGACCGCGGCGAGAGCTTTGCGCTCGAGCAGGCGCTCTGGGACCACCCGCACCGTCCGGAGTGGGCCGCCGGTTTCGGTGGCCAGGCCTTTCACACCGTGCTGCCGCACCCGACCGACCCGCAGTCGGTGACCGCTGCGCTCTCCACCGGTGGCGTCTACCAGACCAGCGACGGCGGAGCCTCCTGGGAGCCGAGGAACCAGGGGATCCGTGCGGAGTTCCTGCCGGAGGGCCAGCAGTACCCGGAGTTCGGCCAGTGCGTGCACAAGGTCACCCGGCACCCCGCACGGCCGGAGCGGCTCTACCTGCAGAACCACGGCGGGGTGTACCGGTCGGACGACCACGGCGGGTCCTGGCAGTCGATCGCCGACGGGCTGCCGGCCGAGTTCGGCTTCCCGATCGTGGTCCACCCGCACGAGCCGGACACGATCTATGTCTTCCCGCTCAACGGAGCCGGGGGGCGCTACCCACCGGCTGCGCACGCGTGTGTGTGGCGGTCACGGGATGCCGGGGAGACCTGGGAGGAGCTGAGCAAGGGGCTGCCCGACTCGTTCTACGTCGGGGTCATGCGCGACGCGATGTGCACCGACGACCACCAGGCAGCCGGGGTCTACTTCGGGGCTCGCAACGGCGCCGTCTGGGGGTCGACCGACGCCGGCGACAGCTGGCGCCTCCTGGTCGCCGACCTGCCCGACGTGATGGTCGTGCGAGCGGCTCGAGTCTGACTCCTCTGCGACGATGCCGTCATGAGCCGCTTCGAGGTCACCCGCTCCACCAAGGTCGACGCGCCGCCGGCGCGGGTGCATGCCCTGGTCAACGACTTCCACCAGTGGACGGTCTGGTCGCCCTGGGAGGGAGTCGACCCCGCCATGCGGCGCACCTACTCCGGACCCGACGCCGGAGTGGGTGCCCGCTACGCGTGGGCCGGCAACCGCAAGGCCGGGGCGGGCTCGATGACGATCACCTCGTCGGCCCCCGAGCGGATCGGGGTGGAGCTCGCCTTCACCAAGCCGTGGAAGACGACGAACCAGGTCGACTTCCTGATCGTCCCCGCGGGCTCCGCCACCGACGTGACGTGGCGGATGACGGGGGAGCAGAAGGGTCTCGCCGCGCTCTTCGGCAAGATCTACCCGATGGACAAGCTGGTCGGAGGCGACTTCGAGCGGGGCCTCGCCCAGCTGAAGGCCGCCGCCGAGGCCTGAGCCGGCGGCGTTCGGTGGTCGAGCCGGACGCAACCGGCGCCCGCGACCCGCACTAGGCTCCACGTCATGGATCAGCCCGACATCAAGCCCAGGTCCCGCGACGTCACCGACGGTCTGGAGAAGGCCGCCGCACGCGGCATGCTGCGCGCGGTCGGGATGGGTGACGCCGACTGGGAGAAGCCGCAGATCGGGGTCGCGTCCAGCTGGAACGAGATCACCCCCTGCAACCTCTCCCTCGACCGGCTCGCCAAGGCCGTGAAGAACGGCGTGCACGCGGCGGGCGGGTACCCCCTCGAGTTCGGGACGATCTCGGTCTCCGACGGCATCTCGATGGGTCATGAGGGGATGCACTTCTCGCTGGTCTCGCGCGAGGTGATCGCGGACTCGGTCGAGACCGTGATGATGGCCGAGCGCCTCGACGGCTCGGTGCTGCTGGCCGGGTGCGACAAGTCCCTGCCGGGCATGTTGATGGCCGCGGCCCGCCTCGACCTCGCCTCGGTCTTCCTCTACGCCGGCTCGACGATGCCCGGCCAGGTCGACGGCAACGACGTGACGATCATCGACGCCTTCGAGGCGATCGGCGCCTGCCTGGCGGGCAAGATCACCCGGGCCGAGGTGGACCGCATCGAGCGGGCGATCTGCCCGGGCGAGGGCGCCTGCGGCGGCATGTACACCGCCAACACGATGGCCGCGGTCGGCGAGGCGCTCGGCATGTCGCTCCCGGGCTCGGCCGCACCGCCCGCCGTGGACCGGCGCCGCGACGGCTTCGCGCACCGCTCCGGCGAGGCCGTGGTCGGGATGCTCCGCAACGGCATCACCGCCCGCCAGATCATGACCAAGGAGGCGTTCGAGAACGCCATCACCGTGGTGATGGCACTCGGCGGCTCGACGAACGCCGTGCTCCACCTGCTGGCGATCGCCCGCGAGGCCGACGTGGACCTCAGCCTGGACGACTTCAACCGGGTCGGGGACAAGGTCCCGCACCTGGGCGACCTCAAGCCGTTCGGCAAGTACGTGATGAACGACGTCGACAAGGTCGGCGGGATCCCGATGGTGATGAAGGCGCTGCTCGATGCCGGCCTGATGCACGGCGACTGCCTCACCGTCACCGGGAAGACGATGGCCGAGAACCTCGCCGACCTCGCCCCGCCGGACGTGGACGACGACGTGATCCGCGCGATCAACCGGCCGATCCACAAGACCGGCGGGATCACCATCCTCAAGGGGTCGCTGGCGCCGGAGGGGGCGGTCGTGAAGTCCGCCGGCTTCGACGAGTCGGTCTTCACCGGGACGGCCCGGGTCTTCGACGGGGAGCGGGCCGCGATGGACGCCCTCACGGCGGGGACGATCACCGCCGGCGACGTGGTGGTGATCCGCTACGAGGGCCCCAAGGGTGGGCCGGGCATGCGCGAGATGCTCGCGATCACCGGTGCGATCAAGGGCGCCGGGCTGGGCAAGGACGTGCTGCTCCTCACCGACGGCCGGTTCTCCGGCGGCACCACCGGCCTGTGCGTGGGCCACCTCGCGCCCGAGGCCACTGACGGGGGGCCGATCGCGTTCGTCCGCGACGGAGACGCGATCACGCTCGACGTCGCGAACCGCACCCTCGACGTCTCCCTTCCGGACGGAGACTCGTGGGAGGCCCGCCGGGAGGGCTGGGTGCCCAACCCGCCGAAGTACACCCGTGGGGTGCTCGGCAAGTACGCCAAGGTCGTCCAGTCCGCCGCGCACGGAGCGGTGACGAGCTGATCCGTGCCTGACCAGCCGCCCGACAACCGGGGCCCGATCCTCTTCCTGCTCCTGCTGCTGCTGGTCGGCCTGCTGACCGTCGCCTGGGGGGTCGGGCGCACGCCGCCGGTCGTCGTGGAGCCCGGGGGACCGGTGACCCCGGCGGGCACCTCGTCGACGTCGACGTCGCCTACCCCGACAGCCACCCCGACAGCCAGCCCGACCCCCGGCCCGAGTGGCAGCCCGAGTGGCACCCCGGCCGCCGGCCCGGCCGAGGCAGCGACGGACGAGACGACGAAGGCGGTCCCTCGGCCTCGTCCGAGGCTGCCCGGGGGCGCCCGGCAGATCTTCGGCAGGAACCGCTTCCTCGTGGCCTACTACGGCACCGCCGAGACCGGCTCGATGGGCGTCCTCGGGGAGAGCCCGCCCGACGAGATGCATCGCCGGGTGCTGGCAGCGGCCGAGCCGTTCCGGGGTCCCGCCCGACCGGTCCAGGTCGTCTACGAGCTGATCGTCTCGATCGCCGACCGGGGGCCTGGCCCGGACGGCGACTACAGCCACGACATCGACATCCGCAGGGTCGAGCGCTACATCCGTGCCGCCCACCGCAACGACGCCTTGCTCCTGCTCGACCTGCAGCCGGGGCGGTCGGACTTCCTGACGGTGGCCAAGCGCTGGGCCTGGGCCCTCGAGGACCCCTGGGTCGGGCTCGCCCTCGACCCCGAGTGGCGGATGTCCAGTGGGCAGCGGCCCGGCCGGGTGATCGGGCACGTGAGTGCCGCCGAGATCAACCGGACGTCGGCCTGGCTGTCCGGCCTGACGCGGCGGCACCGGCTGCCGGAGAAGCTCTTCGTCCTGCACCAGTTCCGCGCCGCCATGGTCCGGGACATCGACCGGGTGCAGCCGAGGCGTGGACTGGTGATGGTCCAGCACATCGACGGGTTCGGCACCCGGGGCCAGAAACGCGCGACGTACAACGCCGTGGCCCGGCCGGCGCAGTTCCTGATGGGCATGAAGCTCTTCTACGACGAGGACGTACGCCGGATGGGGCCTCCAGCCGTGCACGCCCTGCGTCCGCGGGTGCGCTTCGTCAGCTTCCAGTGACCCGGCCGGCCACGGGCCGCGGCTGCGGCCGGCTGCGACGGCTGGGGTAGACATTGCCGTGTGACCACTGCTCCCACTGACCACGCCGCGACCCTCGACCGCGACGACCCGCTGGCGGCCTACCGCGACCGGTTCGTCGGCGCCGAGGAACCCCTCGTCTACTTCGACGGCAACTCACTGGGGCGCCCGCTGCGGGCGACCGGGCCGCGACTGGCCGAGTTCGTGTCGGGGGAGTGGGGCTCCCGGCTGATCCGCGGCTGGGACGAGCGCTGGATGGCGCTGCCGCGCACCATCGGAGACGACCTCGGGCGGATCGTGCTCGGCGCCCGACCCGGCCAGACCGTGGTCGGTGACTCCACGACCGTGCTGCTCTACAAGATGATGCGGGCCGCCGTCGCGGCCCGCCCGGGGCGCAGCGAGATCGTGGTCGACCGGGACAACTTCCCCACCGACCGCTACGTCGCCCAGGGCGTCGCCGACGAGTGCGGGCTCAGCGTGCGATGGATCGAGGTCGACACCGCAGCCGGGGTGACCGCCGAGCAGCTCGCGGCCTGCGGTCGGACCCGCCACCGCCCTGGTGGTGCTGAGTCACGTGGCCTACCGGTCCGCCTGGCTCGCCGACGCCCCGGAGCTGACCCGGATCGCCCACGACGCCGGCGCCCTGGTGCTGTGGGACCTGAGCCACTCCGCCGGGTCGGTGCCGCTCGAGCTGGACGCCTGGGACGTCGACATCGCGGTGGGCTGCACCTACAAGTACCTCAACGGCGGGCCGGGTGCGCCGGCGTTCGTCTATGTGGCCGAGAGGTTGCTCGACGTGCTGGAGCAGCCGATCCACGGCTGGATCGGTGCGGACGAGCCGTTCCTGATGGGGCCGACCTACACGCCGGCCGACGGCGTCCGCCGCTTCCTCTCCGGCACCCCGCCGGTGGTCGGGATGCTCGCCATGCAGGACATGCTCGAGCTCGTCGAGGAGGTCGGGATGCTGGCGGTGCGGGCCAAGTCCGTCGCGCTCACGGAGTACGCCCTCGCGCTGGCGGACGACACCCTCGCGCCGCTCGGGGTCGAGGTGGGCTCGCCGCGGGACTCCGCCCGGCGGGGCGGCCACGTCACCCTCAACCACCCGGCGATGCGCGAGGTGACGGCGGTGCTCTGGGAGCAGGACGTCATCCCGGACTACCGGGACCCCGGCGGGCTGCGGCTGGGGCTCTCGCCGCTCTCCACGTCGTTCGCCGAGGTCGAGCGCGGCGTCGAGTCGGTGCGCGCGGCCCTGGTCTCGCTCCGGTGAGTCCGATCAACGACCACGGCCAGCCTGTCGGGGACGAGGTGCCCGGTTGGGTGCCGCGGGCCCGACCGGTCCCGGTCGTCCTCGAGGGGGCCTACGTACGGCTCGAGCCGGTGGGTGCCCAGCACGTCGACGCGTTGTCCGCCGCGCTGTGCCGGCCGACGGACGAGCCGCTGTGGACCTACCGGTCCGACCCGATGCCGGTCGACCGGGCCGGGCTGGAGCGCGCGGTGGCGGAGTGGTCGTCGGCTTCGGAGTCGCTCACCTTTGCGATCGTCCCGCACGTGGGCGAGCCGGCCGGGGGAGCGGCGGCGGGGGTGGCGACGTACACCCGGGTCGAGCCGGCGCACGGCCAGGTCGAGGTGGCCTCGGTGCTGTTCTCGCACCACCTCCAGCGGACGCGCGCAGCCACGGAGGCGCTGCACCTGCTCAGCCGGCACGCCTTCGACGACCTCGGCTACCGCAGGCTGGAGTGGAAGTGCGACGCCCTCAACGAGCCGTCGCGGCGGGCGGCGTACAGGCTGGGCTTCCGTCACGAGGGTCGCTTCCGCCACCACCTCGTGGTGAAGGGCCGGGCGCGCGACACGGACTGGTTCTCGATCACGGTCGGCGAATGGCCGGAGGTCCGGACCCGTCACGAGCGGTGGCTGGACCCGGCCAACTTCGACGAGGCCGGACGACAGCGCAGGTCGCTGAGCGAGCTCACTGTCGGCACCTCGTCCTAGGCTCCTTGCCATGGACCAACGGATCAGCTTCCTCACACTGGCCGTGCGCGACCTCGCAGCCAGCCGGGCGTTCTACGTCGACGGCCTGGGCTGGACTCCCGCCCTGGACGTGGACGAGGTGCTGATGATCAGGACCGGCGAGCACCTGGTCCTCTCGCTCTGGGTCGAGTCCGGCTTCGAGGCCGAGGTCGGCCCGATCGTGCGCGGCAGCGGGGCTGCACCCGCTGACCCTCGCCCACAACGTCCGCACCCGCGCCGAGGTCGACCAGGTGCTCGAGGCGGCGCGGACGGCGGGCGCCGATCCGGTGCACGCCGCCACGGAGCGGGAGTGGGGCGGCTACACCGGCTACTTCGGCGACCCCGACGGCTTCCGCTGGGAGGTGGCCTGGAATCCCGGCCCGATCGGCGAGATGGTGTTGCCATGAGCCAGAGCGACGACGACCGCCGGGTCCTGACCGATGACGACCTCGAGGCCGAGCAGCTGGGCGACTGGCGAGTGCTCTTCGCCGAGCTGCACGCCCGGTTCCGCACCGGCAGCTTCGTGAAGGGGCTGGACCTGGTCAACCAGATCGGCGAGCACGCCGAGCTGATGAACCACCATCCCGACGTCGACCTGAGCTATCCCGCGGTCACCGTCCGGCTGAGCAGCCACGACGTCGGTGGGGTCACCCAGCGGGACGTTCGGCTGGCGCGGACGATCAGTGGGCTGGCGGCCTCGCTCGGGGCGGAGGCCGAGCCCGGCGCCCTCCAGGTCCTCGAGATCGCGCTCGACACCGCGGACGCCGAGGAGATCAAGCCGTTCTGGGCGGCCGTGCTCGGCCTGACCGAGTCGGCCGACGAGCTGACGGACCGGACCGGGAGGCTCCCGACGCTGTGGTTCCAGGAGACCGAGCCGCACGAGGAGCCCCGGCAGCGCTTCCACCTCGACATCCGGGTGCCTCCGGAGCTGGCCCGCGACCGGATCGAGCAGGCGCTGGCGGCCGGCGGTCGACTGGTCAGCGACGAGCGGGCGCCGTCGTTCTGGGTGCTCGCCGACGCGCAGGGCAACAGGGCCTGCGTGACGACGTGGCAAGGGCGCTGCTGATCGCTTCCCACGTGCCAGCATGTGGGATCTGCGTCCCAAATGTTGAGACGCCAGGCACCCGCGGGTGACGACCGTGAGGCCGGGCGGCTAACGTGGGCGCATGCCCCAGGACATTCTCGTACCCACGCGACGCGTGAGCTGAGTCGACCGACTCGAGCACGCGCGTCACCCCTCGTTGCCCACGGGCCGAGGGGTTTTTTGTTGGGCAGAGAATGATCCAGGCTAGGCCGTCACACTCCGCAGCACAGCCAGACAGGAAGCAAGGGGATGAGCGAGCAGATCACCGGCGCGCAGAGCCTGGTCAGGTCCCTCGAGGCCGCCGGGACCGAGAACATCTTCGGCATTCCCGGGGGCGCGATCCTGCCGGCGTACGACCCGCTCATGGACTCCTCGATCCGGCACATCCTGGTCCGGCACGAGCAGGGAGCCGGGCACGCAGCGCAGGGGTACGCCGCCGCCACCGGCCGGGTGGGCGTCTGCATGGCGACCTCCGGTCCCGGCGCGACCAACCTGGTCACCCCGCTGGCCGACGCGCACATGGACTCGGTGCCGCTGGTCGCCATCACCGGTCAGGTCGGCGCCGCGATGATCGGGACCGACGCCTTCCAGGAGGCGGACATCCGCGGCATCACGATGCCGATCACCAAGCACAACTTCCTGGTCACCGACCCGGCCGACATCCCGCGCACGGTCGCCGAGGCCTTCTACATCGCCTCCACCGGCCGGCCCGGCCCGGTCCTCGTCGACGTCGCGAAGTCGGCCCTGCAGGCCACCACGACGTTCGACTGGCCGACGGAGCTCAACCTCCCCGGCTACCGCCCGGTGACCCGCCCGCACGCCAAGCAGGTCCGTGAGGCCGCCAAGCTGATCCTCGAGGCCCGGCGCCCGGTGCTGTACGTCGGCGGCGGCACCATCCGCTCCCGCGCGTCCAAGGAGCTGCCGGATCCTCGCCGAGCTCACCGGCATGCCGGTCGTCACCACACTGATGGCCCGCGGCGCCTTCCCGGACAGCCACCCGCAGCACCTCGGGATGCCCGGGATGCACGGCACGGTCGCGGCCGTCGCCGGGCTGCAGCGCAGCGACCTGATCATCAGCCTGGGCGCCCGCTTCGACGACCGCGTCACCGGGAACCTCGACTCGTTCGCTCCCGGCGCGAAGGTGATCCACGCCGACATCGACCCCGCCGAGATCGGCAAGAACCGCGTCGCCGACGTGCCGATCGTCGGTGACTGCCGTGAGGTGATCAGCGACCTGATCGTGGCGCTCAAGGCCGAGGCCGACGCCGGCAACTCCGGTGACTACGAGGCCTGGGTGCAGTTCCTCGCCGGCGTCAAGAAGACGTACCCGCTCGGCTACGACAGCCCGGACGGACGGCAGCCTCGCGCCGCAGTACGTCATCGAGCGGTTGGGCGCGATCGCCGGCCCCGAGGCGATCTACACCTCCGGGGTCGGGCAGCACCAGATGTGGGCCGCGCAGTTCGTCGGCTACGAGAACCCCAACACCTGGATCAACTCCGGGGGGCTCGGCACGATGGGCTTCTCGGTCCCGGCCGCCATGGGCGCGAAGGTGGGCTGTCCCGACAAGGTGGTCTGGTCGATCGACGGTGACGGCTGCTTCCAGATGACCAACCAGGAGCTCGCCACCTGCGCGATCAACGACATCCCGATCAAGGTCGCGATCATCAACAACGAGTCGCTGGGCATGGTGCGGCAGTGGCAGACGCTCTTCTACAACGAGCGGTACAGCAACACCGACCTGCACTCCAAGCGGATCCCGGACTTCGTCAAGCTCGCCGAGGCCTACGGCTGCGTGGGCCTGGCCTGCGACAACCCGGCCGACGTGGACGCCACGATCAACAAGGCGATGGAGATCAACGACGTCCCCGTGGTCGTCGACTTCCGGGTCCACCGCGACGCGATGGTCTGGCCGATGGTTGCGGCGGGCACCAGCAACGACGCCATCCAGTACGCCCGCGACCTCGCCCCGCAGTTCGACGACAACGACCTCTGAGGAGGCGACGTACATGAGCACCCACACGCTGAGCGTCCTGGTCGAGAACAAGCCGGGGGTCCTGGCCCGGATCGCCGGGCTGTTCAGCCGCCGCGGCTTCAACATCGAGTCGCTCGCGGTCGGTCCGACCGAGCACCCCGAGGTCTCGCGGATGACGATCGCGGTCAACGTCGACGAGTCGCCACTGGAGCAGGTCACCAAGCAGCTGAACAAGCTGGTCGAGGTGATCAAGATCGTCGAGCTCGACCCGACCTCGTCGGTCACCCGCGAGCTGGTCCTGGTCAAGGTCAAGGCCGACGCGGACTCCCGCGGTCACGTCCTCGACGCCGTCGCGCTGTTCAAGGCCAAGGTCGTCGACGTCACCAACGACGCGGTGACGATCGAGGTCACCGGCAACGGCGACAAGCTCGCGTCGTTCCTCAAGGTCGTGGAGCCGTTCGGCATCCGCGAGCTCGTCCAGTCCGGCATGGTCGCGATCGGCCGGGGCTCGCGCTCGGTCAGCGAACGCACCCTGCGTCCGGTCCCGGTCCCGCGCCGCCTGCTCGCACCGGCTGAGCTGCTGCACCGCGCCACATCTGCTGCACCTGACCCCACCTGATCGCCCCACCTGATCGCCAACCTGAAGGAGAGCCCCCGTGGCTGAGATGTTCTACGACGACGACGCCGACCTGTCCCTGATCCAGGGCAAGAGCGTCGCGGTCCTCGGATACGGCAGCCAGGGCCACGCCCACGCGCTGTCGCTGCGCGACTCCGGCGTCGACGTGCGCGTCGGCCTGCCCGAGGGCTCGAAGAGCCGCGCCAAGGCCGAGGCCGAGGGCCTGCGCGTGCTCTCGCCGGCCGAGGCGGTCGAGGAGTCCGACGTGATCGTGATCCTCGCGCCCGACCACGTGCAGCGGAAGCTGTACACGGAGTCGGTCGAGCCCAACCTCGCGGCCGGCGACACCCTGGTCTTCGGCCACGGCTTCAACATCCGCTTCGGCTACATCACCCCGCCCGAGGGCGTCGACGTCTTCATGGTCGCGCCCAAGGGCCCCGGCCACCTGGTCCGTCGTGAGTACGTCGACGGCCGCGGCGTCCCCGTCCTGGTCGCCGTCGAGAACGACGCGTCCGGCAAGACCTGGGAGCTCGCGCTCTCGTACGCCAAGGCGATCGGCGGGCTGCGCGCCGGCGGCATCAAGACGACGTTCACCGAGGAGACCGAGACCGACCTGTTCGGCGAGCAGGCCGTCCTGTGCGGTGGCGCATCACAGCTGGTGCAGTACGGCTTCGAGGTCCTGACCGAGGCCGGCTACCAGCCCGAGGTCGCCTACTTCGAGTGCCTGCACGAGCTCAAGCTGATCGTCGACCTGATGTACGAGGGCGGCATCGCCAAGCAGCGCTGGTCGGTCTCCGACACCGCGGAGTACGGCGACTACGTCTCCGGCCCGCGGGTGATCACGCCCGAGGTGAAGGAGAACATGAAGGCCGTGCTCGCCGACATCACCAACGGCACGTTCGCCCAGCGCTTCATCGACGACCAGGAAGCCGGCGCCCCGGAGTTCAAGAAGTTCCGTGAGGTGAGCGAGGCGCACCCGATCGAGAGCACCGGCCGTGAGCTGCGCAAGCTGATGTCCTGGGTGAAGAGCCACGACTCGGACTACACCGAGGGCACCGCCGGCCGCTGACCCCTCACACCCGCCGAGCCGGCGTGAAGTGCCCTGATCCACCCGCCGAGCCGGCGTGAAGTGCCCTGCTCCTCCCGCCGACCCGGCGTGAAGTGCCCTGCTCCACCCGCCGACCCGGCGTGAAGTGCCCTGCTCCACCCGCCGACCCGGCGTGAAGTGCCCTGCTCCACCCGCCGACCCGGCGTGAAGTGACTGGAGCTTCACGCCGACTCGGCACTGTTTCTGGGGAACTTCACGCCGGGTCGGCGCAATTGTGGGGGAACTTCACGCCGGGTCGGCAGATTGGGGTGGAACAGATTGCGGGTTCAACTGGTTGGGACGGACATGCGTATCGAGATCTGGAGCGACGTCGTCTGCCCGTGGTGCTACATCGGGAAGCGGCGTCTGGAGACCGCCCTGTCCGCCTTCGAGACCAGCCACCCCGGCGCGGAGATCGACGTGGTGTGGCGCGCCTACCAGCTCGACCCGGGTGCACCCAGCACGCCGAGCACCGAGACGATGGCCGAGCACCTCGGCAGCAAGTACGGCGGCGGGCCGGCCGCCGGTCAGCAGATGATCGACCGGATGGAGGCCGTCGCTGCCGAGGAGGGCCTGCTCTTCCGGCTCGGTGAGGCACAGCGGGCCAGCACCGTCGACGCCCACCGGGTGCTGCACCTCGCCGCCGAGCACGGCAAGCAGGACGAGCTCAAGGAGGCGCTGCTGAAGGCCTACTTCCTCGACGTCGAGAACGTCGCGGACCACGTGGTCCTGTCCCGGCTCGCCACCGAGGTGGGGCTGGACGAGGTCCGGGTCAAGGAGGTGCTCACCAGTGATGAGTACGCCGACGCGATCGAGGCCGAGATCCGCCAGGCCGCGGCGTACGGCGCCACCGGTGTGCCGTTCTTCGTGATCGACGGCAGGTACGGCGTGGCCGGCGCCCAGCCCGCGGAGGTCTTCACCCAGGTGCTCGAGCGCGCCTGGACCGAGGCGCAGCCGGCGATCGAGGTCATCGGGGGAGCGGACGCCTGCGGCCCGGACGGCTGCGCGATCTGAGTCGAGGTGCTCAGGGCTGCAGGGTGACCAGGACGACCGTGTCGGCGTAGGTCAGCCCTTGGCGGCCCTGCCGGCCGAGCCGGTTGATCACCTTGCTGACGCGGGTCATGAAGCCGTACTTCGCCCGGATGCTCGCCTGCACCTCGTCGAAGAGCCGCCCCGACCGCACCATCTCCGCGGTCCCCTCGATCGGGGACGATGCGGCGTCGTCCACCCGCCCTCGTACGTCGCTGGGCTGGACGAGCACGCGGGGGTCGCGCGCCAGCCGCTTGGTCTTGCCGGTGCCCATCGCGGTGTAGAAGCCGATCCGTCCGTCACTGACCGGCACCACCCAGACCGGCGTGGACACGGCCTGCCCCGACTCGCGGTAGGTCGTGAAGGCGATGAACTTCTCCTGGGCGATCGACATGAGCCGATCGTAGGGGTCGCCTGCCTGCCGGGGACCCGTTCGACGACCGGGTCAGTCCCCGAGGAGTGCGGTCGTGGCGAGGAAGAGCTGCGACGGTTCGTCGTACCACTGCTCGACCACGCCGAGGTCGCGCATGCCGATCCTGGTGGCGACCGCGCGGGAGGGCAGGTTGTGCACGTGGGTCAGCGCCCGGATCTCCTCCAGCCCGCTGGCGAGACCCCGCTCCAGGACGGCCCGCGCCGCCTCCGACGCGTAGCCGCGTCCTTGCTCGCCAGGATGCAGGTGCCACCCGATCTGCACCAGGCCGTCGGACCTGGGGATCGGCGCAAGCAGCACCGAACCGGCCGGGATGCCGGTCTCCCGGACCTCGATGGCCCACTGGCCCAGGGGCTCCGGCATCGCGCCCCACTCGGCGATCCTGGTCCGCGCCTCGGCCTCGTCGCGCAGGAGCTGCGGTTCGCCGTCGCTGAGCCAGCGCGCGACCTCGACCCGGCCCAGGATGTCGATCAGCCGGGCCGTCTCGTCCGGGCGCCACGGCCGGATCGTGAGGCGCTCGGTGTCGAGCGGAACGGCGGTCGTCATGTCGGCCATGCTGCCAGCCCGACGTCGGGCGGCCAGCCGCCGGGACGGCCGGAAGGACGTGAGGCGTTCGGGTACAGTCGGCCTCCGGGCACAGCGTCGTGCGCGACCGGCCGCGTTCCACCTGCGGCACTTCCACCGGTCAACTCCCGCACCCACGAGGACACTCCGTGAGCAAGCCCGTCGTACTCATCGCCGAAGAGCTGAGCCCCGCCACGGTGGACGCGCTCGGACCCGACTTCGAGATCCGCAGCTGCAACGGCGCCGACCGGGCTGCCCTGCTGGCCGCGATCGTGGACGCCGACGCGGTCCTGGTCCGGTCCGCCACCCGGATCGACACCGAGGCCCTCGGCGTCGCCCAGCGGCTGAAGGTGATCGCCCGCGCCGGGGTGGGGCTCGACAACGTCGACGTCCGCGCCGCCACCCAGGCCGGCGTGATGGTGGTCAACGCCCCGACGTCCAACATCGTCTCGGCCGCCGAGCTCGCGGTCGCTCTGATGCTCGCCGCCGCCCGGCACGTCTCGCCCGCGCACAACGCGCTCAAGAACGGCGAGTGGAAGCGCTCGCGCTACACCGGCATCGAGCTCTACGAGAAGACCGTCGGCATCGTCGGGCTCGGCCGGATCGGTGTGCTGGTGGCGCAGCGGCTCTCGGCGTTCGGGATGCGGGTGATCGCCTTCGACCCCTACGTCCAGGCCGGCCGGGCCGCGCAGATGGGGGTCCGCCTCGTGGACCTCGACACCCTGCTCGCCGAGTCCGACTTCATGTCGGTGCACCTGCCCAAGACCCCCGAGACGGTCGGCCTGATCGGTGACGAGCAGCTGCACCTGACCAAGCCCTCGCTGGTGCTGGTCAACGCCGCGCGTGGGGGCATCGTCGACGAGGTCGCCCTGTACGCCGCGCTCAAGGAGGGCCGGATCGCGGCCGCCGGGCTCGACGTCTTCGCCACGGAGCCGTGCACGGACAGCCCGCTCTTCGAGCTCGAGAACGTCGTGGCCACCCCGCACCTGGGCGCCTCGACCGACGAGGCGCAGGAGAAGGCCGGACTGGCCGTCGCCCGGTCGGTGCGGCTCGCGCTGGCCGGTGAGCTGGTGCCGGACGCGGTCAACGTCCAGGGTGGCGTGATCGCCGAGGACGTGCGACCGGGCATCCCGCTCACCGAGAAGCTGGGACGGATCTTCACCGGTCTCGCCGGGGAGGTGGCCCAGCAGATCGACGTCGAGGTCCGCGGTGAGATCACCGACTACGACGTGAAGGTGCTCGAGCTGGCCGCCCTGAAGGGGGTCTTCGCCGACATCGTGGAGGAGCAGGTCTCCTACGTGAACGCGCCGCTGCTCGCCGCCGAGCGCGGCACCGCGGTGCGGCTGGTGACCGACGCGGAGAGCCCGGACCACCGCAACCTGATCACGATTCGCGGCACCCTCGCCGACGGCTCCCAGCTGTCGGTCAGCGGCACCCTGATCGGGATCCACCAGAAGGAGCGGCTGGTCGAGGTCAACGGCTTCGACGTCGACCTCGAGCCGACCGACCACCTGGCGTTCTTCGTCTACGAGGACCGACCGGGCATCATCGGCACGGTCGGCGGCATCCTCGGCGACGCCGGGGTCAACATCGCCGGGATGCAGGTCGCCCGCGACGCGAAGGGTGGCCGCGCGCTGGTGGCGCTGTCGGTCGACTCCGCGATCCCGGCCGACACCTTGCTCGAGATCCAGATCGCCATCGACGCCGGCTTCGTCCGGGCGGTCAGCCTCGTCTGAGCCGGTGGCCGCCGGCGGGACCCGCAGGCGCGATCAGTCCTCGTACGGCTGGGACGAGGCGACCTCGTAGATCGTGGCCTCCGGCTCCGCCGCGAGCGCCTCCTCGAAGAACGCCATCACCGCGGCGACCTCCGGCAGTGCTTCCTGCCGATCGAGCGCGGCCCGGTCCTCGAAGACCTCGGTGGCGATGAAGGAGCTGGGGTCGGCGAGGTCACGGCCGATGTCGAAGTGGGTCACCCCGTCGACCTTCCGGCTCGGGCCGACCACCTCGCTCAGCAGGGCCCCGACCGCCTCGGCCCGGTCGGGACGGCAGGTCATCTTGAAGCGGACGATGATCACGACTTCCTCCTGACGAGAAGTACGCCGTGGCCCCGCTCCGCGGCTCCGCTCTGGGGACGAGCATCCGGTGCCGACGACGCTACTCCGAGGTGCACCCGCCGGGAAGCGGCCGACACCACCGCACGCCACCCGTCCGGACCAGTCCCCGGCCGCGATTGTGGCCCGAGGCCCGGCACCCGGCAGGCTGGCTCCATGTCGACCACCGTCGTGGCCCGTCCCGGTCTCACGGACCTGGGGCCGGTGGCCCAGCTGCGCGCCGGCCGCCTGGCGCGCCGGCTGCCGCAGCTGTACGTCGGGCTGGCGGCGTACGGCGTCTCGCTGGCCATGCTGGTCCGCGCCGACCTCGGGCTGGCGCCCTGGGACGTGCTGCACTCCGGACTCGCGCGGCACCTGCCGATGACCCTCGGTCAGGCCGTCATCGTGATGAGCTTCGTGGTGCTGCTGGCGTGGATCCCGCTCCGGGAGGTGCCCGGCCTCGGGACCATCTCCAACGCGCTGGTCGTCGGGCTCGCGGCGGACGCCGGGCTGGCCCTCCTGGTCCGTCCGGACGCCCTCGTGCTGCGGATCGCCCTGCTGGTCGGCGGGGTGCTGCTGTGTGCGCTGGCCACCGGGCTCTACATCGGCGCCCAGTTCGGGCGGGGACCGCGCGACGGCCTGATGACCGGGCTGCACCGGAGAACCGGCCTGTCACTACGCCTGGTGCGCACCGGACTGGAGATCGCGGTCGTCCTGGTCGGGCTGCTGCTCGGGGGAGTGGCCGGCCTCGGCACCGTCCTCTACGCGCTGGGCATCGGCCCGCTCACCCAGCTGATGCTGCCGTGGTGCACCGTGCGGCTCGACGTCCCCGAGGTCAGCGCTTCGTCGCGATCAGCGCGGACGCGTCACTGGCGACCATCACCTCGACGGCGGTGAACCGCTCGTCGGTCAGCCACTGCTCGCGCAGCGTGTCCACGCGACCGTAGGAGATCGGCGGCCACATCTCGCAGGGGGTGAAGTCGTCGAGCACCACGATGCCGCCCTCCTCCACGAGGTCGGCGATCGCGTCGACGTGAACGTCGTTGGGCTGGCCGGAGTCGAGGAACAGCAGCGAGTACGGCCCCTTGTCGAGCAGCGTCGACCAGTCCGCGGCGAGCACCTCCACCTGGGGGTCGTCGGCGAAGATCTCGGCCGCCGCCTCCGCCAGCTTGGCGTTCAGCTCGGCGGTGATGATCCGGGCGTCGCCACGGACGCCGGAGCGCAGCCAGGCGGTGCCGACCCCGCAGCCGGTGCCGAACTCCGCCATCGTCCCCTCGCGGGTCGCGGCCAGCATCGCGAGCAGCCGCCCGGTCTCGTTGCGGCAGAAGGAGACGTAGCCGGCCTTGCGGGAGACGGCGAACGCCCGGGACACGACATCGGGCAGGTCGGGGTTGGCGCTCATGGCGGTGAGTCTCTCATCCTGGGAATGCTGTCTCGCATCTTGAACAGTTTCTCCGAAGTCGTGTCGCCCGCCCTGCCGTCGTCCTACGGTGGTCGCACCATGCGGAGCGTCTACGTACTTATCGTGCGCCGCGGCGAGGCCCAGCAGTAACCACTGCTTTGTGAGGCCACCTCGCCGCGGTGTTCGGCGATGCCCGGTCTCACGTTCTTCACCGCTCAGTCCTGAAGACGCCTCCGCGGCGGAACGCCGGCACCATCGCGCGATCCGCCAACGCTGGTCCTGATCCTCGCGCAACCCGTGAGTCGATCCCCCCGCCGCGGGGCCTCTTCCGGATCCCCCAAGGATCTGCCCGAGAGATCTGCCCGAGAGATCTGCCCGACGATCCGTCGACTCACCCACACGCCATCAGGAGAACCACCATGTACGACATGTATCCCGAATGGGGCCCGTCCAGCCACAACCCCGACAACCCGCGCAGCCACGAGGCCGTGCAGCGCTCGCTTGACCTGCGAGACAACGGTGGAGAACGGCCCGACGACAACTAACGTTCGGTCCCATGAGCACCTCTTCGGGCCCGGGCCCGGCAGCCGACTCCACCCCCAGCTCCCTCAAGCTCGCCGTCATCCCCGGTGACGGCATCGGCCAGGAGGTGACCGCCGAGGCCCTCAAGGTCCTCGAGGTCGCCGCCCCGGCCGGGGTGAAGTTCGAGCCGACCAGGTACGACCTCGGCGCCGAGCGGTACCTCGCCACCGGCGAGGTGCTGCCGGACACCGTGCTGGCAGAGATCCGGGAGCACGACGCGATCCTGCTCGGCGCCGTGGGCGGCAAGCCCAACGACCCGGCGCTGCCGCCCGGCATCCTCGAGCGCGGACTGCTGCTGCGGCTGCGCTTCGAGCTCGACCACTACGTCAACCTGCGCCCGTCGCGGATCTTCCCCGGCGTCACCTCCCCGCTGGCCGACCACGTCCTCGAGCGGGGCGAGGTGGACTTCGTGGTGGTCCGGGAGGGGACCGAGGGCCCCTACACCGGCAACGGCGGCTCGATCCGCGTGGGCACCCCGCACGAGGTGGCCACCGAGGTGTCGCTCAACACGGCGTACGGCGTGGAGCGCGTCGTCCGGGACGCCTTCGCCCGGGCCCAGCGCCGACCGCGCCGCAGGCTGACCCTGGTCCACAAGACCAACGTGCTGGTCCATGCCGGGGCGGTCTGGTGGCGGCTCACCCAGGAGGTCGCCCGTGAGTTCCCCGAGGTGACCGTCGACTACATGCACATCGACGCGGCGATGATCTTCATGACGACCGACCCCGCCCGCTTCGACGTGATCGTCACCGACAACCTCTTCGGCGACATCATCACCGACCTCGCGGCTGCGATCACCGGAGGGATCGGGCTGGCCGCGTCCGGCAACGTCAACCCCGACGGCACCGCACCCTCCATGTTCGAGCCCGTCCACGGGTCGGCGCCGGACATCGCCGGCCAGCAGAAGGCCGACCCCACGGCCGCGATCCTCTCGGTCGCGCTGCTGCTGGACCACCTGGGCCACACCGACGCGTCGGGGGCCGTGGAGACGGCCGTGATCGCGGACCTGGCGGCCCGTGCACCGGGGGTCGCGCGGCGCACCTCGGAGGTCGGCGACGCCATTGCCGCCCGAGTGGTCGGCTGAGCGTCGGCGGGGGTCGGCTAACGTGACGACCATGCAGATCAGCACCACCCCCTCGACCCAGCCCGTCGACGACGCACGCCTCGCGGAGATCCTCGAGGCGCCCGGCTTCGGGCTCCACTTCACCGACCACATGTTCACGGTCGAGTGGACCCCGGCCGACGGCTGGCACGGTGCGCGGCTCACGCCGTACGGCCCACTGACGCTGGACCCCGCGACCGCCGTCCTGCACTACGCGCAGGAGACCTTCGAGGGGATGAAGGCCTACCGCCACGCGGACGGCTCGGTCTGGACGTTCCGCCCCGAGGAGAACGCCGCCCGGATGGTGCGCTCCAGCAAGCGGCTCGCGCTGCCGGAGCTCGACGTCGCCGACTTCGTGGAGGCCGTCGACGCCCTGGTCTCGGTCGACCAGCGGTGGGTGCCCGACGCCGCGGGGGAGAAGAGCCTCTACGTGCGGCCGTTCATGATCGCCACCGAGAAGTTCCTCGGAGTACGCCCCGCCCAGCACGTGACGTTCATGGTGATCGCAAGCCCCGCCGGGCGCCTACTTCAGCAAGGGCATCAAGCCGATCACCCTCTGGCTCACCACCGAGTACACCCGCGCCGGTCCGGGCGGGATGGGTGCCGCCAAGACCGGCGGCAACTACGCCAGCTCGCTGGTCGCCCAGCAGCAGGCGAGCGCCCAGGGCTGCGACCAGGTGGTCTTCCTCGATGCCCAGGAGGGCACGTACGTCGAGGAGCTGGGCGGGATGAACATGTACTTCGTCTTCGACGACGGGCGCATCGTGACCCCGGCGACCGGCACCATCCTCGAGGGGATCACCCGCGCCAGCATCATGGAGCTCGCCGGCAAGCTCGGTCACGAGATCGAGGAGCGCCGGTTCTCCATCGACGAGTGGCGCGACGGCGTCAGCAGCGGCCGGATCACCGAGGTGTTCGCCTGCGGGACGGCCGCGGTCGTCACGCCGGTCGGGACGCTCAAGTGGGACGGCGGCGAGGTGCTCGGCTCCACCGACGCCGGACCGGTCACCATGCAGATCCGCAACGCGCTCGTCGACATCCAGTACGGCCGGGCCGAGGACACCTTCGGCTGGATGCACCGGGTCGTCTGAGCGCGTCCGGTACGGACCGGCGGGCCGTGCGTCGGTAGCCTCGACCTCGTGACGTCGAGGCCCGACCAGCCACCCATGCGGATCACCGTCAGTGGGTACGAGCTGCTGTCGCGCCTCGGTGAGGGTGGCATGGGCGTGGTGCACCTGGCCCGGCAGCCGGGCGGCGACCGGGTCGCGCTCAAGGTGCTCCGACCGCACATCGTCGGCGACGACGAGGCGCGCGCCCGCCTCGCCCGGGAGGTGAACTCCCTCAGCCGGGTACGCAGCCCGTGGGTCGCCGAGATCGTGGACGCCGACCCCTGGGCCGACATCCCGTTCGTGGCAACCCGCTACGTGCCCGGGCTCTCGCTGCACGACCACGTGGTGCAGGAGGGTCCGCTCACCGGTGCCGACCTGCACTGGTTCGCGCACGGCCTCGCCGAGGGGCTGGCCGCGGTGCACGCGGCCGGCGTCCTGCACCGCGACATCAAGCCCACCAACGTGCTGATGGAGGGTCGCAACCCGATCCTGATCGACTTCGGCCTGGCCCGGGTCGCCGACGACCCGAAGATCACCCACGCCGGTTGGCTGCTGGGCACACCCGGGTATCTCGCCCCCGAGATCCTGCACGGCGCGGATGCCACGGCGGCGGCCGACGTGCACTCCTGGGCCTCCACGGTGGCCTATGCCGCCACCGGCCGCTCGCCGTTCGGGCGCGGTCCCTCGATGGCGATCATGGACCGGGTCCGCCGGGGCGAGCACACGCTGCCCGACGACCTCTCCGCCGGGCTTCCGGTGGACCTGCGCGGGATCCTGGCCGACTCGCTCGATCCGGACCCGGCACGTCGTCCCTCGCTGGACCGGCTGCGTGGCTGGCTCGGGTCGCCGGGCGCGGCCCAGCAGCCCGGACAGCAGCCGGGCCAGTGGCAGGGCCGGTCGCGGGGTCCTGCCCCGGAGCCGGAGTACACGATGCCGATCTCGCTGGCCGAGCCCGACCAGGAGTGGATCGGCGCGCGCGACACCGTCCGGCTCCCCACCGAGCCTGCCGGGTTCGCCGGTGCCGCCGGGCCCACCGGCCCCACCCGGCCCATGGAGCCGGCCACCCGCGCCTACTGGGACGACGGTGTGCCGGCCCCGCCGTCGCCCTGGACCGAGCTCGGGCCCGAGCCCGCGGTCCGGGTCGCGCCGGCCGAACGCTTCCGGCGCGGTCTGCTCCTCGTCGGGCTCGCCGTGGTCGCCGGCGCCGGCATCGCGGCGTACCCCTGGCTCGCCACGGTGTCGTTGCTGCTCGGCACGTGGCTGCTGCGGAGCGGCTCGCTGGCCGCCACCGCGGCCGGCGAGCGACGGCGGCTGCGCGGTCGGCGCTGGTACGACGGCGCGCAGCTGCTGGTGGCCGCCCCCTGGCACCTGGTCCGCTCGATCCCCAGCACCACCGTGCTCGCCTTGTGGAGTGTCGGGCTCGCCATCGCCGCCGCCCTGCTCTGCTACGCCGTCTCCGCGGGGATCGGGATCAGTCTCTTCGTGTGCGGGCTGACCTTCGCCGCCTCGCTGTGGCTCGGGCCCGGCGGCAGCCAGGTCCGCTCACCGCTGGCCAGGGTGGTGAACCCCCTGGCGCGGACCGCGCGCTCCACGGTCGCCGGACTGCTGGTGCTGCTGGTGCTCGCCGCGCTCGCCGGCTATCGGGTCGACCTGGCCGGCGTCAGCTGGGCTCCCGCCCAGCGCGCCCCCTGGCACAGCGTCACCACACCGAGCCTGCCCCTGGGCTGAGCGGCGCCCGGATTGCGAGATCCGGACCCGCGTCCGCCCCGGGTCGTGGCAGCATGGTCGGCATGCAGCACCTGCAGATCGTCATTCCCTAGCGCGTCGAGCCCCGCTGAGCCGGAGCACGACGCGCCAACCTCTCGTCCGCGGGAGGTTTTTTTGTTGCCCCGACCAGGTCGCCCGAGTGTTGCCTGAGCTGTTGACCCACCCGACCAACGAGAGACGCCCGATGGACCTGCACGGCACGTTCCACGTCTACGACACCACCCTGCGCGACGGCGCCCAGCAGGAGGGGCTGAACCTCTCGGTCGCCGACAAGCTGGCCATTGCGCGCCAGCTCGACGGGCTCGGGGTCGGTTACATCGAGGGCGGCTGGCCGGGCGCCAACCCCAAGGACACCGAGTTCTTCCGGCGGGCGGCGGCCGAGCTGCACCTCGAGCACGCACGGATGGCGGCGTTCGGAGCCACTCGTCGGCCCGGGGTTCGCGCGGCCGACGACCCGGGGGTCGCCGCGCTGCGTGACAGCGGTGCCGGTGTGGTGACGCTGGTGGCCAAGTCGCACGACCGGCACGTCGAGCTCGCCCTGCGCACCACCCTCGCGGAGAACCTCGCGATGGTGGCCGACACGGTCTCCCACCTGCGCGCCGAGGGACAGCAGGTCTTCCTCGACGCCGAGCACTTCTTCGACGGCTACCGCGCCAACCGCGACTACGCGCTCGAGGTGCTGCGGACGGCGTACGACGCCGGCGCCGAGGTGATCGCCCTGTGCGACACGAACGGCGGGATGCTGCCGGACTGGGTCTCCGACGTCGTGCACGACGTGATCGAGACCGCCGGGGTCCGGGTGGGGATCCACTGCCACAACGACACCGGCTGCGCGGTCGCCAACACCCTCGCCGCGGTCGCGGCGGGCGCCAGCCACGTGCAGGGCACGATCAACGGCTACGGCGAGCGCACCGGCAACGCCGACCTGGTCGCGGTCGTGGCGAACCTCGAGCTCAAGCTCGACCGCCGGGTGCTGCCGCAGGGCCTGCTCAAGGACGCCACCCGGATCGCGCACGCGGTCGCCGAGGTGACCAACTTCCCGCCCGCGTCGCGCCAGCCGTACGTCGGGACGTCGGCGTTCACCCACAAGGCCGGGCTGCACGCCAGCGCCATCAAGGTCGACCCCAACCTCTACCAGCACATGGACCCGGTGGGGGTCGGCAACGACATGCGGCTGCTGGTCTCGGACATGGCCGGGCGGGCCTCGATCGAGCTGAAGGGTCGCGAGCTCGGCTTCGACCTGTCGGGGGACCGGGACCTGGTGACCCGGGTGACCGACCGGGTCAAGGCGATGGAGGCGCAGGGCTACACCTTCGAGGCGGCCGACGCGTCGTTCGAGCTGCTCCTGGTCGAGGAGGTCGAGGGCTGCCGCCCGTCGTACTTCGACGTCGAGTCGTGGCGGGTGATCACCGAGACGGTGGCGCAGTCCGGCCCGGGCGAGGAGGCGGTCTCCGAGGCCACCGTGAAGCTGCGGGCCGCCGGCGTGCGCTTCGTGGTCACCGGCGAGGGGAACGGTCCGGTCAACGCCCTCGACCACGCCCTGCGCGAGGCGATCGGCCAGGCCTATCCCGAGGTCGCGAAGTTCGAGCTGATCGACTACAAGGTGCGGATCTTCGACCAGGGGCACGGCACCGACGCCACCACACGGGTGCTCATCGAGACCACCGACGGCGCCTCGTCGTGGGTGACCGTCGGGGTCGGGCACAACGTGATCGAGGCCTCCTGGGACGCGCTCGTCGACGGGCTGACCTTCGGCCTCCGCCGGCACCACTCGGGGGAGTAGGGAGTCAGGCCGGCGGAAGCGGGCTGCAGCCGACGACCCGGCCGGCGAGGTCCGCCCAGCCGCTGAAGACCCGCTCGACGTCGAGGCCCTCGATGCGCACCTGCTGACTGATGATCGGCGCCTCGAGCGGTGCGATCAGGGCGGTGGCGAGCAGCGGCAGGTCGCCGGTCACCCCGAGCTCCGCGAGCAGGTAGCGCACGTGCATCGCCGAGAACGAGTACGCGGCGTACGACCGGGTGGCGGCGCGGCCGGCGGCGCGGATCAGGTCGGCGTGCTGGATCGTGGTCTCCAGCCGGGACCGGCCGAAGGCGAGCAGCCGCTCCTGCGCCGGTGCGCCCGGACCCAGCGGCGGTGGACCGGAGAGGACCGCGCCCTGCCAGGCCGTCTCGGACCGGTTCAGCAGCGCGCCCATCAGTCCCTCGCGGGACTCGAAGCGCCGGAACACCGTGCCCTTGCCGACCCCGGCGGCGGCAGCGACGGCCTCCATGGTGAGCGCGTCGATCCCGCAGCGCTCGATCAGCCGCTCGGCCGCGTGCAGCAGCGCCTCGCGGTTGCGCGCGGCATCGCGGCGCTCCCGCGCGGGAGCGTCGGCGAGGGGGAGCAGGCGGGGTTCGGACATGACACCGCTCACTCTAGGCGGCGTACCTCGCGGAAAGTCGGGCTCGACGCGGTACTGCTGGAATAAAAGTGGCACTCGGGTCCGTTTTGCTCGGTGACTGTCCCCCACGTCCCCAGGAGTCCCTTCGTGTCGAACACCACCGTCCTCGTCCTCGTCGGCAGCCTGCGCGCCGACTCGCTCAACCGCCGGGTCGCGGAGACCCTGCGCTCCCAGGCGCCCGACGGGGTGACCGTCGAGATCGCCGACGACCTCGCGGCGCTGCCCTTCTACAACGAGGACCTGGACGGTGCGGACGTGCCCGCGGCGGCCACCGCGCTCCGGGCCCGCGTCGCCGCGGCCGACCGGGTGCTCGCCGTCACCCCCGAGTACAACGGCACCATGCCGGCCGTGCTCAACAACGCCATCGACTGGCTGTCGCGCCCCTACGGCGTCGGCGCGATCAAGGGCAAGCCGTTCGGTGTCCTGGGCGTCACCCCCACGCCGTACGGCGGCAAGTGGGCGCACGCGGACACCGCCCGCTCGGCCGGCATCGCGGGCGCCATCGTGGTCGAGAACGCCACGCTGTCCCAGTCGGCCCTCGAGGTCGACGTGCTGACCGACCCCGACGTGCTGGCCCGCCTGCACGAGGTGCTGCGCGTCCTGGTCGACCACGACACCGAGGCCGCCGCGGCGTGAACCGCTAGCGTCGGGTCATGGCGGAGATCCACGACCTGACCGCGCTCGAGCAGGGCGCCCTCGTCCGCAGTGGTGAGATCTCGGCGCTCGAGCTCGTCGAGCACTACCTCGAACGCGCCGACCGGCTCGACACGGTCGGCGCGTTCGTCACGCTCACCCCCGAGCGGGCCAGGGAGCAGGCGGCCGCCGCGGTGCCCGGGCCCGGTGACGGACCGCTGTTCGGCGTACCGACCGCGATCAAGGACCTCAACCTGACCGCCGGCGTACGCACCACCTTCGGGTCTGCGGCGTTCGCCGACTTCGTGCCCGAGGTGTCCGACGGGGTCACACTCTCGATCGAGGCGGCCGGGATGGTCAGCCTCGGCAAGACCAACACCCCCGAGTTCGGCTCGCCCTGCTACACCGAGCCGGCGGTGGCGCCGCCCGCGGTGACCCCGTGGGACCGCACGCGGATGGCCGGCGGCTCCTCCGGTGGGGCGGCCGCGGCCGTGGCGGCGGGCCTGGTGCCGGTGGCGCAGGGCTCCGACGGTGGCGGCTCGATCCGGATCCCGGCGTCGTGCTGCGGGTTGGTCGGGCTCAAGCCGACCCGCGGCCGGATCAGCGGCCACCCGATGTACGGCGACCCGGTCGGGCTGGCCACGTCCGGCGCCCTCGCGCGGACCGTGCGCGATGCCGCCGCGCTGCTCGACGTCCTCGAGGGGCGACGCCCCGGCGACCCGGCCTGGGCACCGCCACCCACCTCGTCGTTCCTCTCCGCCTGCGACCGGGACCCCGGGCGGCTGCGGATCGCCCGGTTCATCGAGCCGGTCATCGCCGACGCCCCGGTCGATGCCGAGTGCGTCGCGGCGTGGGAGTCGGCGTCGCGGCTGCTCGCGTCCTTGGGCCACGAGGTGGTCGACATCGAGGTGCCGCTGCCGCGCGAGGCCGTCCCCGTCTTCGAGACCTGCTGGTCGGTGCTGACGGCGATGTCGGTCGTGCCGCCCGAGAAGGAGCACCTGCTGCGACCGCTGACCCGTTGGCTGGCCGAGCGGGGGAGAGCGGTCACGGGGCCCGAGTTCGGGCTGGCGATCGGCGAGATGCGCCGGTACGCCGCCGGCGCCCTGACCGCGCTCGCGGCGTACGACGCAGTGCTGACGCCCACCCTCGCGACGCCGCCCCTGCCCCTGGGGGCGCTGCGCAACGACGCCGACCCGGCGGCGGACTTCGCGGCGCAGAAGGACTTCACCCCCTGGACCTCGGCCTGGAACGTCACCGGCATGCCAGCCGTCTCGCTGCCGCTGCACTGGACGCCCGACGGGCTGCCCGTGGGCGTCATGCTCGCGGCGCGGCCCGCGGAGGAAACCCTCCTGCTCGCTCTGTCCGCGCAGCTCGAGGAGGCGTCCGGGTGGACGGGGAGACACCCCCCAGCCTGGTGACGAGACGCGTTACAGGTGGCGGGGCGGGGGTGTGCGGTGGGACGGTGCAGGGGTGAGCGAGTTGACGCCCTACCTCGCGGTCGCGGATGCCCGCGCCGCGATCGAGTGGTACACCGACGTGTTCGGCGCGGTGGTGACCTACGCAGCCGATCGTGATGCCCGACGGGCGGATCGGCCACGTCGAGCTGGACCTGGGCGGCGCGACGGTGATGATGGCGGACGCCCATCCCGAGATCCAGTCGCCGGCTCCGGCGTCCGGGGCAGGCAGCCCGGTCACCCTGCACCTGCGCGTGCCCGACGTCGACCGCCTCGTCGGGGCGGCCAGGGCCGCGGGCGCCGAGGTCGATCGCGAGCCCGCGACAACCCGGGCATCGGCCGGATCGCGGTCTTCCGGGACCCGTTCGGGCACCGGTGGATGCTCAACCAGCCGGTGGAGGTGGTTGACGAGACCGTGCACGACGGCTCGGGCGAGGACGCTGGTGGCCGGCAACCGTCGGTCGCCGCCGACGACAGCTGAGGAGCACCATCATGACGAAGTTCGTCTTCATCTACCACGCACCGCCGATGCCTGCCGGCGCGACGCCGCCCTCCCCCCAGGAGATGCAGGCCGTCATGGACGAGTGGATGGCCTGGGGCGAGGGTCGGGGACGGGATGCTCGACTTCGGGACGCCACTGGCAGGCGGGGTCCGGGTCACCACGGAGGGCACCTCGCCCAGCACCCGCGAGGTCACCGGCTACACGATGATCGAGGCCGAGAGCATGGACGCCGCTCTCGAGCTCGCCCGCAACCACCCGCACCTGAACATGCCGGGCGGCTGTGAGATCGAGGTCCACGAGGCGCTGCCGGTGCCGGGGTCCTGACCACCGGGCCAGGGAGTGACTAGTCGCCGATGCCGCGCGCCTGCAACGCCGCCCCGGTGTCGTGCGCCTTGGCGACCACCCGGATCACGAACGGCGACAGGAACGCCCGCGGGCTGCGCAGGCCACGGGCGCGGGCGGCATCGCGCGTCTCCAGGGCCAGCGAGATGGTCCCCGGCAGTGCCTGGATCGCGAGGGTGAAGGTCAGCGCGACGCGGTCCGGGTCGACGCCGAGGCGCCGGAACGGCGTGAGCCAACGGATGATCGCGTCGAGCATCGCGTTGATCGGGGTGGTGGCGCTCAGGACGACGGCCGCCAACGCCAGGGCGATCAGGTCGACCAGCGTCTCGATGGCCTTGGCATAGCCGGTGAGCCACCACTGGAACCCGGCCACCACCACGGCGACCACCAGGACCCCGCGTCCGGCCCGGGCCAGGGTCGCCAGCGAGACCCGGCCCAGCAGGGCGAGGGCGAGCGTGAGGCCGAGGAAGACCAGGGAAGCCGGCATGCTGCGGACCAGCACGATCGTCAGGCTCAGGACAGCGAGGCCACCCAGCTTCACCCCGACCGGCAGCCGGTGCAGCGGCGAGGTGCCCGGCTGGTAGACGCCGACGAGGACCGGGGAGCTCACGCGCCCACCGAGTCGAGGTAGTCCGCGACCGCGGCGTCGGCGGGGCCGTCGAAGCGCACCCGGGCATCCTCCACCACGAGCACCCGCTCGCAGCGCGCAGCGATCTCGAGGTCGTGCGTGACCAGCACGAGCTGCTGGTCCAGGCCGAAGAGGAGCTCGGTGACGCGCCGCGTGTTGGCCAGGTCGAGCAGCGTGGTCGGCTCGTCCGCGACCAGGACGGCGGGCTCCGTGGCGAGTACGCCGGCCAGCGCGAGCAGCTGCTTCTGCCCCCCGGACAGCGCGTGCACGCTGACGTCGGCGTGCTCACGGAGCCCGAAGCGGTCCAGGACCTCGAGGGCACGGTCCCGACGTCGTCGGGTGTTCTTCTCGTGTCGCCGCAGCGAGAGCTCGACATCCTCGACGCAGGTCGGCATCACCAGCTGGGCCGCCGGGTCGGTGAAGCAGAAGGCGACCTGCCGGCGGACGCGGGCGCCGTACCGGGCGACGTCGAGACCGTCCACGAGCACCTCGCCGGTGCTGGGGACGACCAGCCCGTTCAGCATCCGCGCCAGCGTCGACTTCCCCGAGCCGTTGGCACCGACGATGCCGATCCGACTGTTCGGTGAGCTCCAGCGACGTGGGGGCCAGCACGACCCGGTCGCCGGTGGCGGTGCTGACCGTCAGGCCCGCGCCGCGGTACTCGATGGTGGGCACGGAGGCCGAGCGCTCAGCGTCGGCGCAGCAGCGCGGGGAAGGCGCGGTGCACCTCGGCCGCGACCAGGGCCACGACCGCGATCTTGAGGACGTCGCCGAGCCAGAACGGCGCGTCCCAGCTCGCGGCGGTGGACCAGGAGACGTCGGCCTGCAGCTTCATCCCGGCGATGCCCGCGGCGTGGTTGACCAGCGTGGCGGGCACGGCGCACAGGAAGATGATCAGCGCCCGGGTGTGACCGTTGCTCCGCGCCGCCCAGCGCACGAGCAGGCCGGCGACGAGGGCCGCGACGGGGAAGGACCAGAGGTAGCCGGCGCTGATGCCGGTGAAAGCGCCCAGGCCCGAGCTGTGGCCGGAGAAGACCGGCAGGCCCACGGCCCCGAGCGCGAGGTAGAGGGCGACGGCCAGGAAGCCGCGGACGGGCCCGAGCACGCAACCGGCCAGCACGATGCCGAAGGTCTGCAGGGTGATGTTGACCCCGGCCCCGCCGACCGGGATGCCGCCGAGGTAGGCGCAGGCCGAGATCAGGGCGGCGAAGGCGGCCACAAGTGCGAGGTCGGTGGTGGTGAAGCGGCGGGTCGGCGGGGAGCGTGCTCGGTGTCGGTCGTGCTGCTCATGTGGTGTGGCCCTTCGCAAGTCCGGCGACCTGAACGGTGGTCAGGTGAACGCCGTTCAGGTTAGGCTCGGCGGCGGTCGCCCGTCAACGCGGTCACGGCCGCCGGACCCGCCCAGGAGTGTGACATGCGCTACCACCGCTCGGACGTCGTACGGCAGGCGATCGTGGTGCTCGACACCTACGGGCTGGCCGACCTGACGATGCGCCGGCTCGGGGCCGAGCTCGGCGTACAGCCCAGCGCGCTCTACCACCACTTCGTCAACAAGCAGACGCTGCTCGCCGCCGTGGCCGACGAGATCCTCGCGCGCGGCCGCAGGGGTGCCCGTCCCGAGCCCTGGGACGAACGGGTGACCGCGGTGTGCGCGGAGCTGCGCGACTCGATGCTGGCCTACCGCGACGGGGCGGAGGTGGTGGCCACCGTGCACGCCTTCGGGTTGGGCGCCGACGCGCCGTACGACGAGATCGTCGCCGCGCTGGCCGAGGGGGGCCTCGACGCGGAGCTCGCCGAGGTCGCGGCCCGGACCCTGCTGCACTTCGTGCACGGTCACGTGGTCGACGAGCAGACCCACCTGCAGGCGGGCAGCGCTGGTGCGATCGCGGATCCGCCCCGCGAGCGTGAGGACTTCCACCTCGGCCTGGGACTGGTGATGGACGGCATCCGGCTGCGCAGCAGCCGGACCGACCGGGTCTCCCAGCGGCCACCGCGCCCCTAGGGTCGGGCCATGGAGGTCATCCGCGTCGGGGTCACCCCGGTCAAGGGTGCCCGGCACACCGCCGACGACGCGCTGGTGCTCGACGAGCACGGCGCCGTCGGCGACCGGACGTTCTGCTTCATCGACGCGGCCAGCCGCCAGGTGCTGCGCACCGTCCAGCAGCCCCGACTCCTCGCGATGCTGGCCCGGTGGGACGGAGCGGTCCTCACCCTCGAGCTCCCGTCCGGGGCGTCCGTCACCGGGACTCCGCAGCGGACCGGGCAGGACGTCGAGGGCGACTACTGGGGCAGGCGGGTCGGGCTCGAGCTGGTCTCCGGTGAGTACGCCGAGCTGGTCTCGGCGTACCTCGGCTTCCCGGTGCTGCTGGCCTCGGCTCCGCGCGGTCAGGTGATCTACGGCGGTCCGGTCAGCCTCGTCACGGTGGCCTCGCTGAGTCGACTGGCCTCCGAGGTCGGGCTGCCGCCCGGGGCGCTGGACCCAGCACGGTTCCGCGCGACCCTGGTCCTGGAGGCGGGGGACGAGCCCTTCCTCGAGGACGGCTGGGCCGGCCTCGACCTCGAGGTGGGGGAGGCCCGGATCCGGGTGGCGGAGCCGATCCCACGCTGTGCCGTGGTCGACCTGGACCCGGCGTCCGGCGCCAAGGACGCCGAGGTGCTGCGGGCCCTGGGCGAGGTCCGTCCGCGGCAGGGACCGCTACGGCTCGGCTTCGGCTGGGACGCGGTGGTCACGCGTCCCGGCCTCGTGCGCCCGGGTGCGCGGGTCCGCCTGCTCTGACCAGGATCTCTGGCCCGGGCGGCTAGGAGACGTCGACGTCCGCGCCGTACAGCTCGGCGAGCAGGATCGCTCCGGTCAGGTCGAGCCGGGTACGCCGCAACCGCGCCGCGGCCAGGTCGACCCGGTCCAGGCTCGCGCCGCGGAGGTCCGCGCCACCGAGCCTGGTGTCACGCAGGTTGGCGCCGTCGAGCTGGGTGCCTCGCAGGAGGGTGCCGCTCAGGTCGCTCATCGAGAGGTCGGCCTCCCGCAGGTCGAGCCCGCTGAGGTCGAGCTTCGACAGGTTGGTGCCGCGCATCGTCACCCCGCGCCACTGCCCGCCGACGACCTTGATCGGCCGCAGCGTGCACTCGGCGAAGACCGAGCCGATCAGCTTGCAGCCCTCGAAGGTCGCGTCGAAGAAGCTGACCCGCCGGAAGTCGCAGGCCACGAACGCCGAGCTCCGGTGCACGGACGCGTTGAAGCGGCCACCGTGGAAGGTGCAGCTCTCGAACATCGCCCCCGAGGTGCGCACCTCGCTCAGGTCGACGTCGGTGAACGTGCAGTCGACGAAGCGGGTCGCCCCGAGGTCGTCGCCGTACCAGTCCTCGTCGCGGAACTCGCGCCCCACGGCGGTGCCGTCCGCGGTGCCCTCAGACATCGAAGGAACCTCCGCTGCGCCAGTAGACGCCTTCCTCCCGGGTGAGGAACAGGTTCTCCACGAGGTAGCGACGCAGGGCGGCGTAGTCGGGGTGGTAGCGCTCCAGGATGAGGTTCACCTCCTTCTCGGCGTAACGCTCACCGGGCTCGAAGCTCTGCGCCAGGTGGTCCAGCACCACGAGCAGCTTGGCGTGCTTGGTCGGGATCGTGTGCAGTCGGCCGTCGTCGGTCATGAAGTTGTTCAGCACCTTCTGGTCGCGGTCGTCCATGGTGCTCACTCCGCCGCGGTCAGGTCGAGGAGCCGTCGTGGCTTCGAGGCGGTGGAGAGCCCACCCTTGACCGCCCGCTTCTCGAAGTGCAGATGGCAGCCGTCGGGGGCTCCGTCGTCGGAGGCCCGCGCGATCCTGGTGCCGGGTCTGATCCGGTCGCCCTCCTCGACGAACACCTTGCGGGTGTGCCCGATCACCAGGTCGTAGCCGAGCCGGTGGTTGCGGATCAGCAGCGGGTTGGCGCCGTACGCCGGTCCGAGCGAGTCGTTCGAGACGACCCAGCCGAAGCGCGGGCTGAACAGCTTGGTGCCGCACTTCATCGCGATGTCGATGCCGTGGTGGAAGCCGCGCTCCTTGGCGCACCGCGGGTCCGGTGAGTAGTACGGCGCGCGGGTGCACCCGAACGGGATCATGATCCGGTGGTCTCCGGCGTACCAGGGAGACGTGTAGCGGGTCTTGTCCTTCGTGTAGAACGTCCACCGCGGGTCGGCCCCGGCCGCGGACGGCAGCAGGGCGACCAGTCCGGCGGTGAGCAGGACGACGAGGCAGCGGGCGAGGGCTCCGGAGACGTGCGGGCGCATGAGTGGGCGCATGGGGCCAACCTAACCCGCGACCGCGAGCAGGCGTCGGCACTCCTCGATCAGCCGCTGGCGCAGTGGCGCCCCTCGCTCGGCGAACCCGCGCTGTGCCGCCGCGTACTCCTGCTTGCCCTCCGGGGTCTCGATGGCGACCGGGTCGAAGCCCAGCCCGCTGAGGTCGTACGGCGCCGCGCGCATGTCGAGCACCCGGATGTCACGGGCCAGCTCGAAGCAGTCGGCAACCAGGTCCGAGCAGATCATCGGGGTCAGCCGGAAGGCGTGCTTGTAGAGGTCCATCCCGCCGTGCAGACAGCCCGGCTGCTCGAACGCCGGCCGGTCCTCGCTGGTGGGGGAGAGCAGGTTCAGCGGCCGGGCCGGCTCGGTGAAGAACCGGAACGCGTCGAAGTGCGAGCACCCGATCCGGTGCGACTCGACGACCCGGTCGGT
>CAWGWW010000021.1:0-88665 GCA_963826415.1 uncultured Actinomycetota bacterium
CACAACCTGCGCGAGGTCGCCGACGGCGCCCAGTGGGCGCTGGACCACCCCGACGCCACCCGCGAGGAGCTCCAGGACGCCCTGATCGAGCGGATCAAGGGCCCCGACTTCCCGAACGGCGCTCTCATCGTCGGCCGCGAGGGCATCGAGCAGGCCTACCGCACCGGGCGCGGCTCGGTCACCCAGCGGGCGGTGATCGAGATCGACGAGGACAACAAGGGCCGCACCTGCCTGTCCATCACCGAGCTGCCCTACATGGTGAACCCGGACAACCTCGCGCTGAAGATCGCCGAGCTCGCCGACTCCGGCAAGGTCAACGGCATCTCCGACGTACGCGACGACTCCTCGGGCCGCACCGGCCAGCGTCTCGTCGTGGTGCTGCGTCGTGACGCCGTGGCCCGCGTCGTGCTGAACAACCTGCTCAAGCACACCGAGCTGCAGACCAACTTCAGCGCCAACATGCTGGCCCTGGTCGACGGCGTTCCCCGCACGCTGACGGTCGACCAGTTCATCAGCAACTGGGTGACCCACCAGATCGAGGTCATCCAGCGGCGCACCCGCTTCCGCCTGGCCGAGGCCGAGCGTGAGGCACACATCCTGCGCGGCTACGTCAAGGCGCTCGACCGGCTCGACGAGGTGATCGCCCTGATCCGCCGTTCGCCCGAGGTGGAGGACGCCCGGGACGGGCTGATCGAGCTCCTGGAGATCGACGAGATCCAGGCCGTCGCGATCCTCAACCTGCAGCTGCGCCGCCTCGCGGCCCTGCAGCGTCAGAAGATCATCGACGACCTGGCCGCGATCGAGCTCAAGATCGCCGACCTCGAGGACATCCTCGCCAACGAGGCCCGCCAGCGGCAGATCGTCTCCGACGAGCTCGCGGCGATCGTCGACAAGTACGGCAACGACCGGCGCACCCAGATCATCGCCTCGGACGGGGACCTCTCGATGGAGGACCTGATCCCCGACGAGGACCTGGTCGTCTCCATCACCCGCGGTGGCTACGCCAAGCGCACCCGCTCCGACCAGTACCGCACCCAGAAGCGCGGCGGCAAGGGCGTGCGCGGCGCCACCCTGCGCGGCGACGACGTGGTCGAGCACTTCATCTCGACGACCAACCACCACTGGCTGCTGTTCTTCACCACGGCGGGCCGGGTCTACCGGACCAAGGCCTACAACCTTCCGGAGGCGCAGCGCGACGCGAAGGGCGGCCACGTCGCGGGCCTGCTCAGCTTCCAGCCGGACGAGAAGATCGCCCAGGTGCTCGCGATCCGCGACTACGAGCAGGCGCCGTACCTCGTGCTCGCCACCCGGGCCGGCCTGGTCAAGAAGACGAGGCTCGGTGACTACAACAGCCCCCGGCAGGCCGGCGTCATCGCGATCAACTTCCGCGAGGACGACGACGAGCTGATCGGTGCCGAGCTGGTCAATGCCGAGGACGAGATCCTGCTGGTGTCCCGCAAGGGGCAGGCGATCCGGTTCCGCGCCGACGACACCCAGCTGCGGCCGATGGGCCGTGCGACGTCCGGAGTGTCCGGCATGAAGTTCCGCAGCGGTGACTCGCTGCTGTCGATGTCGGTGATCCGGGCCGAGCAGGTGGCGGCCGAGGAGGCTGCGCAGGCGGCGGCCGAGGCGGCCGGTGACTCGACCGCTCCCGGCGAGCTCCCCGACGTCAAGGAGCAGTACGTCTTCACGATCACCGATGGCGGCTTCGCCAAGCGCACCCGGATCTCCGACTACCGGCTGCAGTCCCGGGGCGGCATCGGGATCAAGGCGATGTCCCTGGCCAACGAGGAGCGCGGCGGCATCGTCGGCGCGTTCATCGTCGTCGAGGGCGACGAGATCCTGTCGATCACCCAGGCCGGCCAGGTGGTGCGCAGCCCGATCAACGACCAGTTCCGGGCGACCGGACGCTCCACCATGGGGGTCAAGTTCGTGACGCCCAAGTCCGGCGACGCCGTGGCCGTGGTCGCCCGGTCGGTCGAGGCCAAGGAGGAGGAGGTGCTCGCCGAGGAGGGAGACACCGACTCGCCGGTCGAGGCGACGGATGCGACAATCGATGAGACCACGCCTGAGCCGACCGTGGCCGACGCCGACGGCGCGGACCCGGCAGTGACTGACTCGGGTAGCACTGACAGCAGCGGGGAGATCGAGGACTGATGGCAGACCGGCCGATCGAGCAGACCTCTCCGGTCGCTGGCGAGCAGCAGCAGAAGCTCATCGGCGGCGGAGCCCCGTCCCGTCCCGCCTGGGCCGAGCGGGTCCAGGCCCGACTGAGCCGAGCCGCCCAGGAGCACCGCAACAACGCCACCAGGGAGCACCCGGCGGTCGCGGGCGCTCCGGCGGGCGCCCCGTCCGGTGGACGACTGCCTCGCAGGGCGCGGCTGCGGCTCTCCCGGGTCGACCCGTGGTCGGTGATGAAGACGTCGTTCCTGCTGGCGATCGCGTTCGGTGTGGTGACGGTGGTCTCGGTGCTGATGGTGTGGTCGGTGCTCGGTGCGGCCGGCGTCTGGGACTCGATCAACCAGACCGTCCAGGACGTCGTCGGCGGCGACACCTCCTCGTCGTTCGACATCGAGAACTACCTCGGCACCTCCCGGGTCCTCGGGTTCACGATGCTGGTGGCGGTCATCGACGTCGTGCTGCTGACGGCGATCGCGACCCTCGGCGCGTTCCTCTACAACATGGCCGCGGCCCTGCTCGGCGGCGTCGAGGTCACCCTGTCGGAGGACGACCGCTGACGTTTTGTTCGGTCGCTTCGGCGTGAGGTACTGTTCCCCCTCGGTCGCACGTCGACCACCGCTGGCTTTTGCCGGCTCCGGGCCTATAGCTCAGACGGTTAGAGCGCTTCCCTGATAAGGAAGAGGTCAGAGGTTCAAGTCCTCTTAGGCCCACCACCCGATCTCCGATCCGATTCCCTGGGAGTCACCATGAAGAAGATCCTCCTGGTCGTGCTGGCTGCCGCCGGCGCCGTCCTGGCGAAGAAGAAGATCGAGGAGAGCCGCACCGAGCAGGCTCTCTGGGCCGAGGCAACGGACAACGTCGACCGGTCCTGACCGACTGGGGGCCTTGGCGCAATTGGTAGCGCACCTGCTTTGCAAGCAGGGGGTTAGGGGTTCGAGTCCCCTAGGCTCCACCACGAGAAACCGCGGGCGATCCCGCGAGGCCAGAACTGCGCAGGGTGCGCGGACCAGTATCGAACCGTGGCCACGGACGTCAGCACCCTCATCGAGCAGGAGCGCCGACGCGCTGGCCGACTTCCTCGAGACGCTGACCCAGGACGAATGGTCGACCCCGTCTCTGTGCAGTGGGTGGACGGTGCAGGAGGTGGCCGCGCACGTCAGCTTCGCGCCCACCGTCCGCCTGGGGACGCTCCTGAAGGCACTCGCCCGGGACGGGCTCCGGGCCAACCGCACCAGCGCCCGCCTGTCGCGGGAGTGGGCGGCGGAACGCGGCCCCGAGGCGATCGTGGCCGGCCTGCGCGATCCGCACAGCATCGACAACCCCACCCCCGGCACGCGGCTGGCCGACGTCCTGGCCGACACGATCACGCACCATCTCGACGTCCGCATCCCGTTGGACCAGGAGCGACCGGCACCGGTCGAGGCCACCGGGATCGCGCTGGCGGCGTACACGAGGCTGGGCTTTCCCCTGTCCCTGGCGTTCGGCCGCAACCCGAAGGCGACGGCGGAGGGGCTGCGGCTGGTTGCCGAGGACATCGGCTGGAGCCACGGCGAGGGCCCCGCGGTGGCTGCCTCGAGCAGCGCTCTGGTGCGAGCCCTCACGGGTCGGCCCGTACGGCGCAGCGAGCTGTCCGGCGCGGGCGCTGACCTGCTCTTCGGCCGGCTGGACCGCTAGGTCGCCGGCGTCGCGACCACTGCCCCGGGGGTGTGCAGGCAGGGCGTTCGAGGGGTTCGAGTCCCCTGCGCTACGCCCGGCGACACCCGTGATCAGCCGTCCTGCGGCGCCTCCTGGGCCGCCCGCTCGGCCCACCCCTCCTGGAGGTTCGGCCACCTCCTCGTCGGGCACGCCCACGGAGAAGTGCGCAGGTGGTCTCGAAGCCGAAGGTCAGTCGACTCCTGCATCGCAACCTCCGCTACCCAGGGTCTCCCCACCGAGGGCCGGAGGCACCGCCCACGTGGGGGCCTCGCGCGCGGCCCGTCGCGGGCCGGGCACGGCGCTCGACCTCGGCGGCACTACGCTCGGTGCCCGTGTCGACGCATTGCCGTAGGGCGGCCGGGAGCCCCGGCCACCGGGCCCTCAGGGCTGCCGTCGTGCTGGCGACCGGGTTCCTGCTGGCGGCGTGTGGCAGCGTGCCGGCCCCCGTGGTGCGGCCGGCGGTGCCGCCCGAGACGATCCCCGGCACCCCGTCGTACGACGCGCGCAGCGAGCCGGCGCAGGCCGTGCTGGCGCTGGTTCCCGAGTCCGCGACCACGCTGACCGTGACCGACCTGGACGAGGTCAGGACCCAGCTGGGTGTGCCCGACCTGACGAGTCAGGACCTGATGTCCGACCGGTCGGACTTCTGGCGCCGGGCCGAGGCGGAGGCGCCGCTGCTCACCGGTGGCCTGCTGCGCGACGACAACTCGGAGTTGATGCTCGACTACGGCTTCACCCAGGACGACGTGGACTGGGAGGCGCGCTTCGTCGGCCCTGAGGGCAGTGGGTTCGTGCTGAGGTTCCGCGACGACCTCGACCTGTCCGCCGTCGCCCGCGCCGCCGCGGCCGGGGTGGGACCTCTCGCGCGGGCCACCGTGCTGCGTGGCGCCCACCTCGCGGTGTCCGGCGTGGCCACCGACGGGTCGGTGAGCTGGGCCAGGCACCCGGAGGTCGTCGACCTGCTGGATCACCCGGCGGAGGCCACCTACGTGCGGCGGAGCTGCATCCCGCTGGACACCGCGCTGGGCCCGGACGCAGGGGCGGAGGACCAGCAGGCGCTGCTGGCGGAGCACGACGTGGCGCGGCTCGAACCCTGGGGCGCCTTCGCGGTCGCCTTCGGGGACCACCTGGCCACCGTGCGCGTGGAGCCGGGCCGCGCCGACCTCTTCGCCCGACTGGACCTCGCCGCGGACTGGCCGGCCAGCGACGGTCTGGCCTTCGGGGACGGCTTCCGGGCCGGGGTCGCGGACCCGACCACCGGCCGGATCGGGTACGACGTGCCGAACCCACCGGCGGCCGCCCGGCTCAGCCTGCTCGAGCAGCTGCCGTTCGCGGTGTGCAACGAGGTCGTGCCGATGGCCGAGCCGACCGGGCTCTGACGCCGCCAGCCGGGGCACGCTCGGCGCTGCGTACGCTGGATCCCGTGTCGCCCCCGCCCCCTGTCCACCCCGCTGGCCACCCCGCTGGCCACCGCTGGTCCGGATCCCGGGCACGCGTGTGGGCGAGGCTCTGGTACGTCCACCTGCTCGCGCTGGTGCTGGTCGGCGCGGCCGGCTGGCTCGGGGTCTGGCAGTACGACGCGTGGCAGCTGCGCCGGGCCGCGGAGGCGACCGACCTGACCCAGCTGGAGCCGCTGCCGCTCACGTCGGTGATGGGCCCCGACGACCCCTTCCCGGGCAACCGGGTCGGGCAACCGGTGATCCTGGCCGGCACCTGGGTCCCGTCCGGCACGGTCTTCGTCTCCGGACGCGAGCAGGACGGCGTCGAGGGGTACTGGGTGGTCACGCCGCTGGCCACGCCCGGATCGGGTGACCCGGCGATCCCCGTGGTGCGCGGCTGGGTCGAGTCACCCGCGGACGCCCCCGGCCCGCCCACCGGCCCGGCGCAGCTGGTCGGCTGGCTGCAGCCGCCGGAGGGCACCGGCCAGGTCGACGCGGACCGGTCCGACGACGTCCTGCCGCAGCTGCGGATCGCCGACCTGATCCAGCGGGTCGACCAGGACCTCTACGGCGCCTACGCCGTGCTGGCCGACTCGGCCGGACCGGCCTCGGGCGGGGTCGAGACCAGCAACCCCGGCAGCGCCGGGCTGCGGCCTGCCGCGCTCGAGCAGCTGCCGGACGCCGGCCGGTTCACGGCCCTGCGCAACCTGCTCTACGCCCTCGAGTGGTGGGTCTTCGGTGCCTTCGCGGCCTTCATCTGGTGGCAGCACGTCCGGGACGTGACGCGGGCGGAGCGCCGGGTGCTCGCCTCGGGACCGGAGCTCGAGCAGCAGCCCGAGGACGAGCCGGTACCGTCTGAGTCGTGAGCAGTCCCGAAGAGCTGAGCGGCGCCCTGGCGCGCTACCGCGTCATGGCCACCGTCGTCGGTGTGCTCCTGATCGTCCTGATCCTGATCGGGGTGCCGCTCAAGTATCTCGCGAGCGAGGGCTCCGACCCACAGGCCCTCGGCGAGTGGATCACCACCTACCTCGGCATCGCCCACGGCTGGCTCTACATGATCTTCCTGGTCACGGCGTTCTGGCTCTCGCGGCGGGCCCAGTGGGACCTGCCGTTCACGGCGGTGACCCTGGTCAGCGGCACCGTGCCGATCCTGAGCTTCTGGGCCGAGCACCGGGCCACCGCGCGGGTGCGTGCCCAGCAGATGCAGAACCGGCCGGAGGATCTTCCCTCCGGCCGGCTCGGGTGACGCGCGGGACGCAGCCCGCTCTGCTGCTCAGGCCCGGTCGTCGTCCCCGGACTCGTCGTTGATCGTGACCACCTCGGCCGGGTCGTCCGGCGTGGTGACCCGGTGTGGTGCCTCGGCCTGGTCGGCGATGGCCTCGTCGGGCGAGGAACCGCCGGTGTCGTCGGCCTCGTCGGCACCGGCCATCGGCGCTGCCGGCGTCACCGTGCCCGTCGAAATGCCTGTCGAACCGCTCGTCGTGGACCCCGTCGAGCTGGGGCCGGCCGGCGGGGCCGCGGGCACGTAGGAGGACTGCCAGTTGTCGGCGGTGCCGTTGTCCTGGAGCTTCTTGGCCACGAAGCCCGCGGCGGCGGCGAGACCGGTGAAGAAGAGGAGCTTGCGGATCTTGCCGCCCTTCTTCTTCGGCGGCGGCTCGGGCTCACCCTTGAGCTTGGCCACCTTGGCCTGGGCCAGGTCGCGGCCCTGGGCGGCCTTCTCGGCTGCGATCCCGGCTCCGGCGGCCAGGTACGGCGCCGCCTTGGCCCGGGCGTCGGCGAGCGCGGGACCGGCCTTGTCGCGGGCGTCGGCCAGCATGGGACCCGCCTTGTCGCGGGCGTCGGCGACGTACGGCGCCGCCTTGGCCCGGGCGTCGGCGAGCGCGGGGCCGGCCTTGTCGCGGGCGTCGGCCAGCATCGGGCCGGTGCGCTCCCGGGCGTCGGCGAGGTAGGGGGCTGCCTTCTCCCGGGCGTCCGCGATCAGCGGCAGGGCGCGGTCCTTGGCCTCCTTGGCCGCGTCGACGGCGGTGTCCATCGCGGACTCGAGCTGGGGTCGGACCGTCTCGAGGTAGTCGGAGGCTTGGTCGATGAGGGACTTCTTCTTGCGCAGGCCCATGGGCGTGACACTTCCTTCTCGTCGTGTGGCTTCCATTCGATCATGTCTGACCCCACCCGGCCACCGTGCCCGCCTTGGCGGACGTGGGAGGATCGGGGGCGCACGAACAGGACCGAGTCAGAAGAGTCCTTACCCATTCCACGCGAGAGGCAGTCATGGCTGACCAGCAGGCCATCTTGAAGACCAACCACGGGAGCATCACGCTCGACCTGTTCCCGAACCACGCGCCGGAAACGGTCAGCAACTTCACCGGCCTCGCCGACGGATCCAAGTCGTACGACGCCGGCAACGGCAAGACCGGCCCGTTCTACGACGGGCTCGGCTTCCACCGGATCATCTCCGGCTTCATGATCCAGGGCGGTTGCCCGCTCGGCACCGGCACGGGCGGCCCGGGGTACACGTTCAAGGACGAGCCGCACCCCGAGCTGGTCTTCGACAAGCCCTACCTCCTGGCCATGGCCAACGCCGGCCCCGGCACGAACGGCTCGCAGTTCTTCATCACCCTCGGCGCCACCACGTGGCTGAACTTCAAGCACACGATCTTCGGCGAGGTGGCCGACCAGGCCTCGCGCGACGTCGTCGACACGATCGGCGCGCTGCCCACCGGTCCCGGTGACCGACCGGCCGAGCCGGTCGTCATCGAGAGCGTCGAGCTCGTCGGCGCCTGAACGACATGAGTAGTCCGACTCCCGGTGCCGGGGTGCCCACGTGCCACCTGCACCCCGGCCGGGAGTCGTACATCCGCTGCCAGCGGTGCGACCGGCCGATCTGCCCCGACTGCATGCGTGACGCGGCCGTCGGGTTCCAGTGCCCCTCCTGCGTGGCCGAGGGCGCGAAGACCACCCGCAGCGGCCGCACGGCGTACGGCGGCCTGCGACCGGGCAACCCGGGCATCACCTCGATGGTGCTGATCGGGCTCAACGTCTCGGTGTGGTTGTTCCTGCTCGCCACGGGAGGTGCCGCCAGCCGGTGGCTCAGCCGCCTGGCCCTGCTGCCCACCGGGCGCTGCGAGTCGATCGCGGTGCCGGGCGCCGGGTACCCGCTGCCCACCGAGGCGGCCTGCCTGACCAGGACCAGCCCCGTGGGGGACGGCTCCTGGGTCTCCGGCGTCAGCGACGGGGCCTACTGGCAGCTGCTGAGCAGCGCCTTCACCCACGTCGAGATCTGGCACATCGGCTTCAACATGCTGGCCCTGTGGATCCTGGGTCCGCAGCTGGAGCTGGCGATCGGGCGCGCGCGCTTCCTCGCGCTCTACTTCATCTCCGCCCTGGCCGGCTCGGCGATGGTCTACTGGCTGGCCCCGGTCAACGGCTCCACGCTCGGGGCCTCGGGGGCGGTCTTCGGGCTGATGGGGGCGCTGCTGGTCCTGGCGGTCAAGGTCGGCGGCCAGACGCAGCCGATCCTGATCTGGATCGGGATCAACTTCTTCATCACGGTGACCCTGCCCAACGTCTCGTGGCAGGGCCACCTCGGGGGCTTCCTGGGGGGAGTGGCGATCGCCTCGGTGATCGTCTTCGCGCCACGCTCGCGGCGTACCACCTGGCACGTGCTCGGGCTCGGTCTGCTGGTCGTCGGGCTGGTCGTGGCCATTGCGCTGCGCACCCTCGTCCTGACTTGACCGCCTGCGGTCTGGTCCCCCCACTGCACCATCTCGGGTCCGGATCGGGTGGTTCGTGACCCAGGGAGACAGGCGTCCGAGGCGCAGCGGCGACCCGGGAACGCGACCCCGAGTTCTCCACAGCTGTGCACTCACCTGTGGAGAACTACACGCGTGTAGTTCTCCACAAGGTTGTCCCCACCTGTGCACAAGACCGCCGGTCCGTCCTGGGGACGAACCGGCGGTCTCGAGGTGCTGTGCCAGGTGCTGAAGGAGGCCCGGAGGAGCCCCGCGGCTCACTCCCAGCGGGTGGCGAAGGTGAAGCCGGCCGCCATGAAGGCGATCCCGACCAGCAGGCTGTACTGGCCCAGGTCGTCGAAGATCGGCAGCCGCGAGGTGTCGTCGCTGATCACGTAGAAGGTGCAGATCCACAGCAACCCGATGAGGAAGCAGCCGAGCATCCCGACCACCACGCCACGACCACGGCCCAACGGCGTCGAGGGGTGGGCGGTGACCATCAGGCCCACGAGCAGTGCACCGAAGCCGATCACGTAGTTCCAGCCGCCGAGATCCGCCATGAACGCCGGACCACCGGGCTCGGGGGCGGGCAGTGTGGTGGGGTCCACGCGGACGGCGGCGTAGTAGTACGCCATCCAGGCGATCCCGACGACGATCAGCACCAGCGCCACGATGAACCGAGGTGTGAACAGCGGCCCGTGGACAGGGGCGAGAAAGTCGTGCGGCTTTGCCTTCTGCTTGGACACGGTATTGCTCCTCGGTCGTGCGGGCTGCCCGCGACGTGACGTCACCGGTCGCCGGTTACCTTAGTAGGCGTGACACCCGGATCCCACTCGCGGCCCGCTCACGCGGCGCCCCGGCCAGAGCCGCGCCCCGAGGCGGCCCCCGAGGCGCGCCCGGACGACAGCCGGGAGACGGTCGGCGCGGCCCCTGCCCCGATCGACCGGGCCGGCGGCTCCGGCGGCACTCCCACGCCCCCGCGATCCGCGCGTCGCAACGCCTGGCGGGTGGGGAGCCCGCTGGTCATCCTGCTGATCGGGTCGCTGCTGGTGATCAGTGCCGAGCACAGCCAGGGGACCGATCTGCGCCCCGGCCGCTACACCGACCTCGCCTCGCTCGTGAGCAGCGAAGCCGACGACTACGAGGTCCTGCGGCAGCGAGTCAGCGAGCTCAACGACGACATCGCGCGACTCACCGACTCGATCGACGACTCCGAGGTCGCGCGCTACCAACGCCGGATCGCCGACCTCGAGGACCCCGCCGGCCTGGTGCCGCACACCGGCGAGGGGATCACGATCACGCTGTCGGACGCACCGGAGGACGTGATCAACGCGTCCTCGGTCCCGCTCAGGTTCCTGGTGGTCCACCAGCAGGACATCCAGGCGGTGGTCAACTCCATGTGGCAGGCGGGTGCCAGCGCGGTCACCATCCAGGGGCAGCGGGTGGTCAGCACCACCGGGATCAAGTGCGAGGGGAACGCCGTCCAGCTCCAGGGCGTGCCGTACTCCCAGCCCTACGTCATCTCGGCGGTCGGCGACCAGGCGGCGCTGCTGGACAGCATCGCGACCGATGACTACCTGCAGCTCTACCGGGAGCAGGCTGCCGACCCGGAGATCTCGGTCGGGTGGGATCTCGAGCTCGAGGACGTCGTGGTGGCCCCGGCCTTCGAAGGCGTGCTCGACATCAACTACGCCAAGCCCCTCGACTGACCCGACCTGGTCACTCCCGGCGACCGGGCGGGGTGGGTGGGGCGCTGCGCTCCCCGAGGGCACCGGTCGGGGTGCCCGTCGGTGTCGGCAGCGGTGACTCGCTCGGACTCTCGGTCGGGGACGGAGAGGGCGACTCGGGGGGCTCCTCGAACGTGGAGACCACGATCGTCACCACCGAGCCTTCCGGCGAGGTCTGCCCGGCCGACGGGCTCTGCTGGATGACGGTTCCCTTCGGCTCCTCGGTGTTCGAGGACTCGACGACGTCGGGCACGTACCCGGCGTCGCGCAGGGTCTTCTCGGCGGCGGACTGCTTCATGCCGACGACGTCGGGGATCTCCTCGGGCCCGTCCGAGTAGAAGACCGTGACGGTGCTGCCCTCGGGCAGGCTCGCACCGGCGGCCGGGTCGGTGGCGAGCACCTGACCGCGCGACTCGTCGGACTCGCGTTCCCGGGAGGTCACCTTGAGGCCGGCTGCCCGCAGGGCATCGGCCGCGGACTGCCGGTTCTGCCCGACCACCGAGGGGACGGTCACCAGGGGCTTGCCGGTGGAGATCACCAGGTTGATCGCGGACCCGGGATCGACGTACTGGTTGGCATTGGGGTCCTGGCTGATCACCTGGTCGTTCTTGAACCGGTCGCTCGGCTCGAAGTCCACCTGTCCCACGGCCAGCCCGGCGTCGCCGATGGCGGCCCGTGCCTCGTTCTCGGTCATCTCGATCAGGTTGGGCACCTGGGTCTGCTCGACCGGGGACTCGAACATGCCGGGCAGCAGGTACGCCGCCCCCGCGATCAGCACGATCAGCAGCAGCCCGAGGGCGACCAGCAGCCCGGTCCGGCTGCCGCGGTCGTCGTCGTTCGCAGGGACCGGGGGTACGGCCGCCGTGGGGTCGGTGTCGGCCGGCGGCGGAGGCACCGCCGCGATCACCGCCGTCGCGGGGGCGGGGGCGTGCACGGGTCGACCGGCGAGGTAGCGCTCGATGTCGCTGCGCATCGCGGCCGCCGACTGGTAGCGGTCCTCGAGTCGCTTCGCGAGGGCCTTCATCACGATCGCGTCGATCTCGGGCGGCAGGTCGGTGTCGTGGTCCGACGGCGGCAGCGCCGGCTCGCGGACGTGCTGGTAGGCCACCGCGACCGGGCTGTCGCCCACGAACGGCGGGCGCCCGGTGAGCAGCTCGTAGAGCAGGCAGCCGGTGGAGTAGACGTCGGAGCGGGAGTCGACGGTCTCCCCGCGGGCCTGCTCGGGGGAGAGGTACTGCGCGGTCCCCACGACCGCGGCGGTCTGCGTCATCGCCGACGACGCATCGCTCATCGCCCGCGCGATGCCGAAGTCCATCACCTTGACGTCGCCGGTCGGGGTGAGCATCACGTTGCCCGGCTTGATGTCGCGGTGGATGATCCCGGCGCGGTGGCTGTAGTCGAGGGCCGAGAGCACGCCACTGGTGATCTCGAGGGCGCGCTCGGGCAGGATCTTGCGCCCCTCGCGGACGATGTCGCGCAGGGTGCGGCCGGCGACGTACTCCATCACGATGTACGGCTGGGCCACGTCGGAGCCGTCGGTGGCGAGCTCCTCGCCGGTGTCGTAGACCGCGACGATGGCTGGGTGGTTCAGCGAGGCCGACGACTGCGCCTCGCGGCGGAACCTGGCCTGGAACGTCGAGTCGCTGGCCAGGTCGGTGCGCAGCCGTTTGACGGCGACCACCCGCCCGAGCCGCGAGTCGGTGCCCTTGCGCACCTCGGCCATGCCTCCGCGCCCGAGGAGCTCACCGAGCTCGTAGCGGCCGCCGACTGTGGTCGGCTGTGCGTTGCTCATCTCCGGGAAACCCTAACCTTGCTGATCGGTGAGGTGCTGGAACTCGGGGCGGACTGGGCGCTGTTCGCGGGCGATGCGGTCGGACTCGGAGTCAGCGTCGGGGTCGGGGTGGGGGTCGGGGTGGGCGTCGGCGTCAGCGTGGGAGTCGGGGTCTCCTTGGGGGGCTTGCCCCAGTAGCTGACCGTCACGGTGTCGCCCACCTCGAGGGTCCCGCTCGGGTCGACGCCGTCCACGGTGTCCTCCGCCCGGTCGCCGGGGTTGTCCAGCTCCTGCGTGTCGACCTCGAGGCCGAGGTCCTTCAGCTCCTTCTCGACGTCCTTGACGTCGCGGCCGACGTAGTCGCCCTCGTTGACCTGGACGGTCTCGGGACCGGAGGTGGTCGCCGACTCGCTCGGTGCCGTGGACGGGGGCGCCGAGGTGCGGCGGGTCGGCTCGGGGTCGGGCGTGGGCTGCCCGTCGTCACCGCCGACGGTGAGGGCGATCACGACGCCGATGGCCGCGGCCAGGAGCACCAGGGCGATCACGAGCGGCACCCACGGCACGGTGCGTCGTGCCGCGTGGGACGACACCGGCGTCGGGGCGGGCGTCGGGACCGGCGTGGGCGCCACCGGGGTGGACGGCCCGGACACCGGCGGCACGGCTGCGGGCAGGACCTGGGTCCGGGTCGGGTCGTCGGCCCCCGACGCGATCTCCATCGCGGCCGTGGCCGGGTCGCGCAGCGCCATCGCGAACGCCGCGGCATCGGCGAAGCGCTCGCCGGGCTCCTTGGCCAGGGCACGGCGTACGACCGCAGCCAGGTCGGCGGGAACCTCGGGCGGAAGGTCCGGGATCGGGTCCCGCAGGTGCGCCAGCGCGGTGGCGATCGGCGTCTCGCCGACGAAGGGTCGCCGGCCGGCCAGACACTCGAAGGCGACAACTCCCAGTGAGTAGACGTCCGAGGCGGGGGTGGCGGTCTCGCCGCGGGCCTGCTCGGGCGAGAGGTACTGCGGGGTCCCCATCACCTGGCCGGTCTCGGTGATGCCGATCCCCTCGGCGGCCCGGGCGATCCCGAAGTCGGTGATCTTGACCTGCCGGTCCGGGGTGACCAGGAGGTTTGCCGGCTTCACGTCCCGGTGCACGATCCCGGCCGCGTGCGCGGCGCCGATGGCGTCGGCTGCCTGCGCGAGCAGGTCGCGGGCCGCGTCCGGGTCCATCGGCTCGTCCCCGCGCAGCAGCGCGGAGAGCGGCTGGCCGGCGACCAGCTCCATCACCAGGAACGGGCGCGGGTGCCCGGAGCCGTCGGTGGCGGAGGACTCGCCGAAGTCGTAGACGGCCGCCACGTGCGGGTGGTGCAGCGAGGCGGCGTGCCGAGCCTCGGTCTCGAAGCGGGAGCGGAACGCCGGGTCGTCGGCGTACTCGTGCTTGAGCAGCTTGACGGCCACCTCGCGTCCGAGCACGGTGTCGGTGGCGCGCCAGACCTCGCCCATCCCGCCGGTCGCGATCCGGTCACCGAGCTGGTAGCGGTGGGCATCGTCCGCGAAGACCGGTGGCCGGTCCTGGGGAGGCTGGTCCTGCGGCGGTTGGGTCACTGGAACACCGCCTGCATGACCGCCTTGGCGATCGGGCCGCCGAGCTGTCCGCCGGCGATCTCGCCGCGCGGGATGTCGGCCTTCTGGATCATCACCGCGACCGCCACCTCCGGGTTCTCGGCCGGGGCGAACGAGATGAACCACGCGTACGGCGGCACGTCGGCCTGGCCGCTCTGGGCGGTGCCGGTCTTGCCGGCCACCCGGATCCCCGGGATCGCGGCGGGGGAGGCGGTCCCGTCGTCGACCGTGGCCACCAGCAGCTTGGTCAGCTCGCTCGCGGTCGAGGCCGAGACGGCGCGGGAGAGCTCGCTGGGCTCGGTCTTGTCCAGCACGTCGAGCTCGGGGGACTGCACCTCGTCGACGAGGTAGGGGCGCATCACGGTGCCGTCGTTGGCGATCCCGGCGGCGACCATCGCCATCTGCAGCGGCGTTGCGGCCACCTCGAACTGGCCGATGCCGGCCTGGCCGGTCTCCGCCTCGTTCATGTCGGTGGGGAAGACCGACTCGGCCTGGGGACGCAGGTTCTCGAGGTAGTTGCTGTTGAAGCCGAAGGCCTCCGCCTGCTCGGTGAGCGCACCCGCCCCGACCTCGTTGGCCAGCGCGGCGAAGGTGGTGTTGCAGGAGTTCTCCATCGCCTGCGTGAACGGGATCCGGTTGGTCCCGCAGTCGCGGCCCTCGTTGTCGATCAGCCCGCTGTCGGTCCGGGTCAGCGGCAGCTGGTAGGTCGGGCCACCCGGGACCAGGGAGCCCGCGTCGTAGTTGCCGCTCTCGATGGCGGCGGCCGCGGTGACGACCTTGAACGTCGAGCCGGGCGGCAGCCGGGTCTGGATCGCCCGGTTGAGCAGCGGCTGGTCGGGGTCGGCCTGGAGCTCGTCGTAGGACGTGGTCACGGAGCCGAGGTCGTGGCTGGCCAGGGTGTTCGGGTCGTAGGTGGGCAGCGAGACCATCGCCAGGATCTTGCCGGTGCTGGGCTCGAGCGCCACCACCGATCCCTGCACGTCACCGGGCAGGGCGGAGAGCCCGTCGAACGCCGCGCTCTGCGCTGCCGGGTCCAGGGTCAGCTGGACGTTGCCGCCCTTGGACGCGCCGTTGCTGAGCAGGTCCACCAGCTTGGTCACGAACAGCAGCGAGTCGTCGCCGGAGAGGACGTCGTTCTCGGTCTGCTCGATCCCGGTCTGGCTGTAGTAGGAGAACCAGCCGGTGATCGGGGCGTACTTGAACGGCTGCGGGTAGGTCCGCTGGAACTTGAAGCGGTCGTTCGACTTCACGCTCTCGGCCACCGGGTCCCGGCCGACCAGGATCGCGCCGCGCTCCCGGGAGAAGGACGCCTCGATCACCCGGCGGTTGCGGCTGTCCTTGTTGAGGCCGCTGGCCTCGTAGTACTGCAGGTAGGTGGCGTTGAGCATCAGGGCCAGGAAGAGCAGCAGGCAGAACGTCGCGATGGTCCGGATCGGCTTGTTCATCCGAGCTTCACCACCTGGGTGGACTCGGCGTCCGCGGACGACTCGTCGTCAGGCGTCAGGTCGGGGACCGGACGCCGGGCCTGGTCGGAGATGCGGAGCAGCAAGGCGATGATCACCCAGTTCGCGACGAGCGAGGACCCTCCGTAGGACAGGAAGGGCGTGGTGAGACCGGTCAACGGAATCAGCCGGGTGACGCCACCGATGACCACGAACACCTGGAGCGCGAAGACGCCGGCGAGCCCGCTGGCCAGCAGCTTCCCGAAGCCGTCCCGGCACACCAGCGCGGCGCGCAGGGCCCGCTCCACGATCAGGCCGTAGAGCAGGATCACCGCGATCACCCCGGTGAGGCCGAGCTCCTCGCCGATCGCGCCGACGATGAAGTCGGACTCGGCGTAGGGGACGCGCTGCGGACTGCCGCCGCCGAAGCCACGGCCGATCAGCCCGCCCCAGGCCATCCCGAACATCGACTCGACCACCTGGAAGCTCTGGGCCCCGTCGGCGTCGTCGTAGTAGCTGAACGGGCTCAGCCAGATGTTGACGCGGGTCTGGACGTGGCTGAAGAGCTGGAAGGCGAAGAAGGCGCCGGCCAGGAAGAGCCCCCCGCCGACGACCAGCCAGCCCGAGCGCTCGGTGGCGATGTAGAGCATCACCAGGAAGAGACCGAAGAAGAGCAGGCTGGAGCCGAGGTCGCGCTGGAAGACCAGGATGCCGAGGCTGACCAGCCACATCGCGAGGATCGGCCCCAGGTCGCGCCCGCGGGGCAGGTCGACGAAGACCAGCCGTCGGCCGGCCAGGGCGAGCGCGTCGCGGTGCAGGACCAGGTAGCCGGCGAAGGCCACGACCAGCAGCACCTTGGCGACCTCACCCGGCTGGAAGCTGAACGGGCCGACGTTGATCCAGATCCGGGCGCCGTTGATGGTCCGCCCGATGCCCGGCATCATCGGGAGCAGCAGCAGCAGGATCGCCGCCAGGCCGCTGGTGTAGGTGAAGCGCTGCAGCACCCGGTGGTCACGCAGGATCACCAGGGCGAGCACGAACAGCAGGACGCCGAGCGTCATCCAGATGAGCTGCTGCTGGGCGTAGTCGTGCTTGCGGTCGGCGGCCTCGTAGGCCAGGTCGAGCCGGTGGATGACGGCCAGGCCGAGTCCGTTCAACGCGGCGACGACGGGCAGCAGCACCGGGTCGGCGTACGGCGCGGTCAGCCGGACCACGACGTGGGAGGCGACGACGAGCGCCGCCAGCCACCCGCCGTACCCGACGATGTCGGCCGGGACCTCGCCCTGGACGCCGATCCCGACGGCCGCGTAGGCGCCGATGCCGACGGCCAGCGCCAGGATCAGCAGGAAGAGCTCGGCGCCTCGACGGCGCCGGTGGACGAACCCGAGCAGGCTTCCGGACTGGGTCATGGCTCAGCCGCTCGCCGTGGTCTCGGCCGACTGCTTGGCCGCGAGGTTGTCGACGGTACGCCGGGCGTCGTCGAGGTCACCGGCGTCGATGCCCTCGCGGACCTTGCCGGCATCGAACTCCGAGAGCCGGGTGAGCTCCACATCGGTGACCTCGTAGGGCGTCGACAGGGAGACGCCGGGGAGATCGGCGTTGATCCCGCGGAAGATCACCACCACGCCGTCCTGCTCGCTCACGAAGTACTGCTGCTGGCTCCAGGACCAGGCGGAGGCGACCCCGACCCAGACGATGCCGACCACGACCGCGAGGGCCAGGAGTCGCTTGAGCCAGGCGAAGCGGGCCGGCGGCCGGGGGGCGTAACGCGCCTGCTCGGGGTCGATCGGGTCGCTGGTGATCGCGAACGGAACGTCGTCCGGGATGTCGGCCTGGACCGCGTCGAGCTCGCCGGTGTCGCCGGAGCGATGGCCCCGGAACAGGCTGCCCTTGGTGGCGCGCGGAGCGCGGCGACGCAGGTCCGCGGCGGCGCCGACCACGACGGGACGCAGACCGGGGTCGGGAGGGGTGTCGGCGTCGACGACGTCCGCAACCACGCAGGTGACGTTGTCGGAGCTGCCGGCCTCGAGGCTGGCGCGGACCAGCTCGACCGCGGCGAAGTCGGGGCCGCCCGTCGACAGGATGTCGGCCATCCGGTGGTCGTCGAGCACGCCGCTGGCCCCGTCGCTGCACAGCAGCAGCCGGTCGCCGGCGTTCAGCTCGACGTGGAACAGGTCGGGCTCGGCCTCGTGGATGCCGTCGAGCGCCTTGAGGATCAGGTTGCGGTGCGGGTGGACCCGCGACTCGAGCTCGGTGATCCGGCCTTCGTCGATCAGGGTCTGGACGAACGTGTGGTCCTTGGTGAGCTGGACGATCTCGCCGCTGCGGTAGAGGTAGGCGCGGCTGTCGCCGACGTGCCCGACGCCGAGCCGGGCGCCGTCGAAGAGTGCCACCGTGGCCGTGGTGCTGGTGCCGTTGAGAGCCGGGTCCTCGTCGACCAGCTCGCCGATCCGGTCGTGCGCGCGGTGGAGGGCTCCGGCCACCTGGCCGAGGAGGTCGTCACTCGGGGGCTGGTCGAGCTTGCGCAGCTGCTGGACCGCGGTCCCGGAGGCGATGTCACCACGGGCCGCGCCACCCACCCCGTCGCAGACCGTCAGCAGCCAGGGGCCGGCGTACCCGGAGTCCTGGTTGTCCTTGCGGACCCGGCCCACGTCGGAGACGGCGGCGTACCGCAGCTGCAGCGCGGCGGCGGCGTCCTGCACGGGCCGGCTCTGCGTGTCGGTGCCGGTCTGGGCCTCGCTCTGCGGGTCGGTCATCGGGCTACTTCCTCAGCTCGAGGATGGTCTTGCCGATGCGGACGCGGGTGCCGAGCGTGAGCGTGGTCGGCTGGGTGATCCGGACGCTGCCGATGTAGGTCCCGTTGGTGGAGCCGAGGTCCTCCACGAACCACTGGTCGCCGGAGGCCGCGATCCGGGCGTGCCGGGTCGAGACGTAGTCGTCGTCGAGGCGGATCGCGGCGTCGGTACCCCGCCCGATCAGGATCGGGGCCTGGTCGAGCTCGGCGCGCTCGCCGGTGTTCGACCCCTCGGTGACCAGCACGTGGGTCGGCGAGCCCCGCCGCTTGCCGGGGGGCTTGGCCTTGGGCGTCTTGCCGCGCTTGGCGGCTGCCCCACGGGCGGCCTCCGGCACGCGAGCGCCGAACATGTCGGAGCGGATGACCGAGATCGCCGAGAGCACGAAGATCCACAGGATCGCGAGGTAGGCGACCCGGATCAGGAACAGGGTGAGCTCAGACATCGACGTCCTCCTCGATGACGCGCACGGTCATCGTGGTGTTCCCGATCCGCACCTCGGAGCCGTCCCGGACCGCTGCCCGGGTGATCCGGTGGCCGTCGACGAGCATGCCGTTGGTGGAGCCGAGGTCGTGGACCTCGATGCTGTCGGTGGCGCCGCCCTGGCCGGGGGCGACCACGAACTCGATGTGGCGGCGGCTCACGCCCGGGTCGTTGATCCGCACGTCCGCCTCGGTGCCACGCCCGATCACGAGCCCCGGCGTCTGGAGCGGGTGCCTGGTCCCGTTGACCTCGAGCACCGCCCGCGCCCGGCGGACCTGCGTGTGGCTGGCGTTGCCGGTGACCTTCGCCTGGGCACGGCTGCGCACGCGGAACCGCCCCGTGGTCAGGTCGTCGGCAGCCTCGAACGCGATGGTGACCGGCCCGGGGAAGGTGTAGCCCTGCTGCTTGGCGTGCTCGCTGACCTGTGAGATCAGCTCGTCGGCCATCGCGGAGTCGTACGGCGCGAGCCGGTCGAGGTCCGGCTGGGACAGCTCGACGTGGAAGTCGTTGGGGACCAGCCGCCGGTCCCGGGAGAGGATCTGGGCGTTGTTGTCACACTCACGCTGCAGGGCGGCCGAGATCTCGACCGGCTGCACGGCGGACCGGAACGCCTTGGCGAAGGCGCCCGAGATCATCTGCTCGAGCTTGTGCTCGAACCTGGACAGTCCACTCACAGGGCCTCCTTCCGTCCTCGGTGGTCGAACCTGCTCGGTGGGTCGAGTCGTTTCGGGGGTCGAGCACAGGCCAGTGACACCCGATGATGATCGGGTCGCGACCGATCGTAACGGGGTGGGGACGGCGCGCGACGCAAGGCCTCCTGCCAGTTTGGGAATGTCGGAGCCGCTGGGATAGCCTGACCCCGCTTCAAGCGCGAGTGGCGGAATAGGCAGACGCGCACGGTTCAGGTCCGTGTGTCCGAAAGGACGTGGGGGTTCAACTCCCCCCTCGCGCACAGTGAAGTACACCAAGACCCGCAGGTCACAGGCCTGCGGGTCTTGTCATCCCCGCAGGACCGAGCCCGTCGGGCAGGCGAGGGAAGACACGGAGCGAGACACACGGCGTTCGACCGCACGCTGCCGTCGAATGCGGAGCACTCCTCCGCTCTCGTGACGCGCCGGCAACACCGGCTGGTTCGGCCCCGAGGGCCGGGGCGCGAACCGGTTAGGGAGCGGCCGGGCCGTCGACGTAGGCGTCCCAGATCTCGAGGGCCTGCCCGGGCGTGAGCCGGTCCACCTGGTCGCGCGGCATGAGCAGGACGTGGGTGAGGACGTGCCCGAGCCATGTGGGAACGCCGGACCCGAAGGGTGCGCTGACGTCCCAGCCGACCGGGGTCGGGGCGGGCAGGTCGTCGATGTCCCACAAGGTAGCCACGAGACGCCTCCCAGAGCCGATGCACTCGCGCCACGGACGGCCGTCCGAGCGTTGCGACCAGTCAAACACCGGGCCGCCGGGCTTCGTGGGGAAACGGGAAAAGTCACCGGGGCTGCCCCCACACAGCAGCTCAGATGAAGAGCAGCTGCGCGCCGTCGGTGAGCTCCATGAAGTCGGAGGCGCTGATGATCCCCTCGACCTCGTCGTACAGGTCCTTCTCCTCGAGGTGCTGCATGTCGGCGGACATCCGGCAGGCCCACAGGTGACCGCCGGAGTCGGCGATCTGCTGCAGGAAGTCGGGGACCTCCGGGACGCCCAGATCGGCGATCGACTTCTTGAGCTGGTGGGTCGCCATGGCGGTCATGCCGGGGAGTCCGCCGAGCCCCTGGGGGAGGTGGGTGGCGGTGTTGCCGAGCATCGTGAACTTCAGGTCACCCATCGTCTTCTTGTTGATCATGTCGAAGCCCCAGAAGGTGAAGAACAGGTGCGTCTCGATCCCCTCGCCGAGGGCCGCGTTGCCCAGGATCAGTGCCGGGTAGGCCATGTCCAGGCTGCCCTTGGAGCAGATGATCGCCAGCTTGCGATCGGTGTCATCCGTGTCGAAGGACGGCACGACGGGGGCGGCTTGAGTGATGGTCATCTCGGTCATCTCCTGGTGGTGGGGTGGAACGGGGTGGGCGACGCGACGGCGTCAGACACAGCCGTGCGGCTTGGGCAGGCCCGAGACGTAGGCGAGCTTCTTCGCCGGCTTCTTGGGGAACAGCACGAAGAGCTGCTTGGTCGGGATGCCCCCGACGACGCTGATCCGCCGCAGGGTCGCGGTCTCGCCCTGGTCCTCGTAGTCCTTGCGGAGGAAGCGGATGGCGGCCCAGTGCTCGTCGGTCAGCTCGAGGCCGATCTGCGCGGCGAGCGACGTCGCGAGCTCCTCGGACCACTCGGCGGGATCGGTCAGGAAGCCCTCGTCGTTGACGTGGATGGTGTGGTTGTCGATCGTCGTGGTGGGCATGGGTCAGACCTCCTGGGTCGGGGTGTGCTTGCCGGCCATCGACATGCGGGCCGGAAGGGGGACGGGGCGTCCGGGCATCAGGACGTTCCAGTAGATGTGGCGGAAGGCGAGCTTGCCGAGGTGGTTGGCCCGGGTCTCCTTGAGCAGGCTCATCGGGCCGAGGATCGGCACCGGGTACTTCCCCGGGAGCGGCTGCGTGTCGTAGTTGAAGTCGATCAGCAACGCCTTGTCGTCGCCGGCCTCCACGAAGCAGTTGGCGTGGCCGTCGAACGAGCCCGCCATGGGCTCGCCGGCGATGTGCTGCAGGAAGTTGTCCACGAAGATCTCGACCGCGAAGTGCGCGACGGAGCCCGCCTTCGAGGCAGGGATGTCGCTGGCGTCGCCGACCGCGAAGATCGTGTCGTGGGCCAGTGACAGCAGCGTGTGCTTGTCGACCGGCACGTAGTTCAGCTCGTCTCCCAGCCCGGACCTGGCCACGAAGTCGGCGCCCATGTTGAGCGGCACCGTGACGAGCAGGTCGAACGGGATCTCGCGCTCGTCGTACGACACCAGCGTCTTGGTCTCGTTGTCGATGCGCTCGACCAGGAAGTCGGTCTCGACCTGGATCTTGCGGTCCTCCAGCATGTGCCCGAGCTGGGCGGAGGCGATCGGCTGCGTGAAGGCGCCGTCGAGCGGCGTCACGTAGACCAGCTCGACGCGGTCGCGCAGGCCGTGCTCACGCAGCCAGGCCTCCGCCAGGAAGGCGAACTCCAGCGGCGCCACCGGGCACTTGATCGGCATCTCGGTGATGTGGACGACGAGCCGGCCGTGGTCGAAGTCGCGCAGCGCAGCCGCCAGGGCCTCGGCTCCGTCGAGCGTGTAGAAGTCGAAGATGCTGCGCCGCCACTCCGAGTCGAGCATGCCGGGCGTCTGGTCCGGCCGCGGAGTGGTGCCGGAGGCGATCACCAGGTAGTCGTACGGGAGCACCCGGTCGTCCGCGAGGACGACCCGCGAGCTGTCGGTGTCCACCTGGTCGACCTCGCCGAGGACCAGCTCGACCCCCTTGGAGAGCGAGCGGCGCCGCGGGCGCACCACCTCGTCGCGGGTGTACGAGCCGAACGGCACGAACAGGTATCCGGGCTGGTAGTGGTGCTCGTCGTCGCGGTCCACCACGGTGACGTGCCACTCGCGGTTGTCCAGCCGGCGGCGCAGCTTGTTGGCGATCATGGTGCCGGCCGTGCCGGCGCCCAGGATGAGCAGGTTTCTCATGCGGTCTCCTCGGTAGGTGCACTCCCATCGAATACCGACGCGGCCCCGCTGTCTGCGGTCCAACGCCCGGGTGCCGGGGGCCAACGGTCCCCTCGGCGCCGCCGTTCGGCCCGGCGGTGGGCCGTGGGACCGACCCGGAATACTGGCCGCATGCCTGCGACCCACGTGCCCACGACGACTGAGGTGGCTCTCTCCGAACCGATGCGCTCGCGCTGGAGCCCGAGCATCTTCGACGACGAGCACCGGGTGACCGAGGACGAGGTGACCGCGCTGCTCTCCGCCGCGCAGTGGGCGCCGAGCGAGGGCAACACCCAGCCCTGGGCCTTCGTGGTGGCCGAGCGGGGCCAGGCCAGCCACCGGGTGCTGGTCCGGCACCTGAGCCGGGGCAACTCCGGCTGGGTGCCGCGCGCCTCGGTCGTGCTGATCACCCTCACCCAGGTGGCCCCCGACGAGAACGACGACGGCGGGGGCCGGTTCACGGAGTACGACCTGGGTCAGGCCGCGGCCCATCTCACGCTGCAGGCCCGCGCGATGGGACTGCACGCGCACCAGTTCTCGGGCTTCGACCAGGCCGCGGTGCACGCGGAGCTCCAGGTTCCCGCCCACTTCCGGGTGATGACCGGGATCGCCGTGGGTGTCCGGGGGAACCCTGCCGACGTGGATGAACGTGCGCGCGGCCGGGAGCTGAAGGAGCGGCGTCGCAAGCCACTCGAGTCCTTCGTGCACGGGGCTGCGTGGGGCCAGCCGTGGCTGGGGCGAGCGGACTCGTGAGCCGGCGCACCAGCCTCAAGGGCTCCCTGCTGGTGGTGCTCCTCGTGGTGATGGTCAACCTGCCGCTGGTCCAGGTCAGCTACACCTCCTGGCGCATCGAGCGGTCCGGGGTCGATGTCAGCGCGACCGTCACCGGGACGGCGCTCCTGCCCCCGCGCGAGGACCCGTCGTACGTCCTCGCGTTCGAGCTGCCGGAGGAGGTCGACGCGGACGCCAGCCGCTGGACCGCCGAGGTCGACCGCGCCACCTACGACCGCGCGGTCGCCGACGGCACCGTCACGGTCCGCGTCCTGCCCGACCGACCGGCAGCGCACACCGTCGAGGGCGAGGTCACCAGCCGGACCGGCCTGGTCGTCACGCTGGTCGCGGACCTGCTCCTGCTGCTCCTGCTGCTCCTCCTCCGGAGGTTCCGCGGTCGGCTGCGTCCCCGGCTCGAGGCGGTGGCGCTGGCCGACCTGGAGCCGTGCGAGCCCGGCGTCGCGCTGGAGAAGCTCGCGGGCGGCGATTACCTGATCCGCGGCGAGGTTGCCGCGCTGGAGGACGGCGAGGTCGAGATCGCGCTCGGGGACCGGATGGTCCGGGTGCTGCTCGACGGCCACCGGAACGCGGTCGCGCCCGGGGAGACCGGTCAGGTGCGGGGTCGGCTCATCGCCTGAGGGGGATCCCGGGCCCTGAGCGCCGCGTGGGAACCCCCACCCGGAGCCGCGGTGCACCAACCTCGGACCGAGAGGTCGGCGCAAATCGGGGCGAAGGGTCAGTCATGTCGGTTCAGAACGAGGTCGCAGTCGCGACAACCGATCGCGGCGTGCGGCGTGGCAGTCGGGAGGACCGGCTGCTGGTGGCGCTGTTCGCCACCACGGCCTTCAGCGGAGCGGCTCTCCTCTTCGTCGTCCAGCCACTGGTCGCAAAGCTGCTCCTGCCGTCGTACGGCGGCTCCGCCACGGTGTGGAGCACGAGCTCGCTCTTCTTCCAGGTCCTGCTGCTGGCGGCCTACTGGTACGTCCACTGGTCGACGGGTCGTCTGGGTCATCGGTGGCAGCCGCGGCTGCACGTCGGTCTCCTGATCCTGCCCGCCCTGGTTCTCCCGATCGCGCTACCTGCGAACGCGGCTCCAGACGGTGACGGCTACCCGGCTCTGTGGCTCCTGCGAACCCTGATCCTCATGATCGGCCTGCCGTTCGCGGTCGTGGCCACCACAGGACCGGTGCTCCAGAAGTGGTTCTCATGGACGACGTCCTCACGCGCCCACGACCCGTACTTCCTCTTCGCGGCGAGCAACCTGGGGAGCTTCGGTGGCTTGCTCGCCTACCCCTTGGTGATCGAACCGACGCTCTCCCTGGCTCACCAGCGACTCGCCTGGTCCGTCGGCTTCCTGATCTTCGCAGCCCTGACGCTGCTCTGCTCGCGCGCGGCCGGCGCTTCCTCGAACATGCTCACCCGTGACGCGGCCACCGTGGCTCGGCGTCGCCTGAGCCGTCGACAGGTCCTCTACTGGACCGGCCTGGCCTTCCTGCCCTCGACGATGATGCTCGGGGTCACGGCACACCTGTCGACCGATGTCGCCGCGATCCCGTTGCTGTGGGTCGTTCCACTGGCGATCTATCTCGCGACGTTCGTCCTGGCCTTCCGTCGCAAGACGCGTGACCACCCGGTGGGGGTGACGCGGGCCGCGCTGGCAGTCACATTCGTAGCTGTTGCCACGTCGCTCCTCCGGGACGCGGTCGTGATGCTGGTGCTGGTCAACCTCGTCATGCTGGCCCTCGTCGGATTTGCCGCGCACGCGCGTCTCGCCAACGACAGACCCGCCACCGATCAGCTCACGTCCTACTACCTGGTGATCGCCTTCGGTGGAGCACTGGGCGGGTTGCTCAACGGACTGGTGGCTCCCATGGTCTTCGATCGGGTGCTGGAGTATCCGCTGGCACTCCTGGCGGTTCCACTCCTGATGATCGGGGTCGGTGCGGCCCCACGCGGCTGGTTGGCCCGGCAGTTGGCCGCCAACCGTGTGCGAGCCGGGGTCGTGACCCTGTGCGTAGCCGTCGCAGCCGTCGGCTTCCAGCTGGCCCTGACGACCCGGTCTCTGGGCTGGCTGGGCACCATCTCCCTGGTGACTCTGATCCTGGTCTTCGGCTGGGTGATGGCCTGGCAACCGGTGGTCCTGCTCATCGCGATGCTCGTGGTGCTGGGGATCTCCCAAGGGCAGGGCTCGCGGGACAGCATCGACCAGTCACGAACGTTCTTCGGCAGCTACACGGTGCACGAGACTTCCGAGCTCCACGTGCTCACCCACGGAACGACGGTCCACGGGACGCAGTTCCAGGCGGCCGCCCGGCGATCGACTCCGACCAGCTACTACTCGCGTAGCGGGCCCCTGGGCGACCTGTTCACGACACTCGACACCGATCGCTTCGACCGGGTCGCGGTCGTCGGTCTCGGGACGGGCACTGTGGCCGCGTACGGCCGTCCGGGACAGACCATGACCTTCTTCGAGATCGACGCCGGGATCGTCTCCATCGCGCGCGACCCGGAACTGTTCAGCTACCTCGACGAGAGCGCGGCGGACGTCGAGACCGTCGTCGGGGACGGCAGGCTGCGGATCGGGGAGTATCCCGCCGAAGCGTTCGACCTGATCGTGCTGGACGCGTTCAGCTCGGACTCGATCCCGATCCACCTGCTCACGCAGGAAGCCCTGGCGAGCTACGCGGACCGGCTGGCCCCTGATGGCGTTCTGATGGTGCACCTCAGCAACCGGATCTTCGATCTCGAACCGGTGCTGGCGAGTGCCGCTCAGGTTCTCGGCTGGCGTGCGGTGCTGGGCGAGGAAGGCGGCGCCGACCAGGGTGCCACTGCCAGTGAGTGGGTTGCCATCAGCGCGGACCAGGCGGCTGCTGACCGCCTGCTCGCCGGACCGATCTGGCGAGAAGTGGACCTGACGGACCAGGTCCGTTGGACCGATGACTACTCCTCGATTCTGTCGGTGCTCCGCTAGCAGTTAGCTCCCGGCTGGCAGCAGCGCCCCCGCCCGGGCGATCAGGGCCTCGCTGCGCGCCTCCCACCCGGGGCGGCGGAGCGCGCACAGGTGGCGGGCGTTGTGGATCAGCGAGCCGGCCTCGAACCACGCCAGAGCGGCTGGATCGAGCTCGCCTGCCAGACGATGGCGAAACGCCGCAGCGGACTCGGCCGCCGGAGCCGAGAGGGCGGCCTCGTCGCCTCCCGCCACCCGGGCCAGCGTCGCGAGGAACGCCGCGGCGTCCAGCTCGCGCGGGCCCTGGCAGGAGCCGTCCCAGTCGATGACCCCCGCGCCCGTCCCCAGGTCGAGGACGTGGTTGACCGAGAAGCTCCCATGGACGAGCACCGGCTCGGACGGCCCGGGCAGGAGGAGCTGCAGCCGCTCGACCAGGGTCGCCGTCGCCGCCCCGCAGGTCGACGACGCACCGATGACGACGCCCGCGTCCCGCACCATGCGCTGCAGGAACTCCTCCGCGCTGTAGTCGCGCCCAACGGTGACGCCTGCGCCCCACTGGTGCGCCAGCCACCCCGCCGCGAGCTCGCCGACGCGCTCGCCGCGGGCGATCAGCGGCGCACCGCTGGGTCCGTCGAGGCGCTCGAGGACGAGCAGCCGCAGCTCGGCGTCGCGCGCGACCAGACGGGGAGCCGTGGGTCCGTTACCGGTCGTCAGCCCATGGCGCTGGAGCGCATCGAAGAGCTCGATCTGCGGGTCGACGGTGCGACGGAAGGCCTTCGCGACGAACGGTCGGCCGGCTGCTCGGAAGGCGAAGGTGCACCGGCGACCGGCATGGGCCTTGAGCACCTCGAACGAGTCGAACGGCGCTGCCAGCCCGACGCGCCGCAGGACCGCCTCCGCGCCCTCCAGCGCCATGGCCCGCAGCGCGGGCAGGTCGGGGTCGTCCGGAAGCCCGGTCGGCGACGGCGCGCCGGGCGGACCTGCGGCCGTCGACCGGGGTCGTCCGCGCGGGGCTTCCATCGGCCCACGGTGGTCGGGCGCTCGGCCGCTGTCAACAGTGCGGTCGCGCCCGGCCCCCGGCGGTAACCTCCCGATCGTGAGTCCTCGATGAAGCCGGGTCCCGGGACCGGGCACCCGGGTGCGCCCGCATGGACGCCGTGGCGCACCGTCGTCTGGTTCGGGGTGGTCAGCCTGGCCGCGGACATGGTCTACGAGGGGGCGCGGTCGATCACGGGGCCGTACCTGGCCTCGCTCGGGGCCACCGCGCTGGTGGTCGGCGTGGTCACCGGTGCCGGCGAGGCGGCCGCCCTGCTGTTCCGGTTGGTCACGGGTCCGTACGCCGACCGGACCGGGCGCTACTGGGCGTTCACGATCGTCGGCTACGGGCTCACCGCGGCCTGTGTGCCGCTGATGGCCGTGGCGCCGTTCCTGGGGGGCGCCGGCCTGGCCTTCGGGATCACGATGGTGCTGCTCGAGCGCACGGGCAAGGCGGTGCGCAGTCCGTCCAAGTCGGCGCTGCTCGCACAGGCCGCCGGGGCCGTCGGCCGCGGCCGGGGGTTCGCCGTGCACAAGGCGCTCGACCAGGTCGGCGCGTTCGCCGGGCCGCTGCTGGTCGCCGGGGTGGTCGCGCTGACGACGCGCACCTGGGCCGGGCTCGCGGTGCTCGCCGTCCCGGGGGCCGCCGCGATGGTGCTGCTCCTGGTCGTCCGCTCGCGGGTGCCCGACCCCGGGGTCTATGCCGTCCCGCCGACGGAGCGGCCGGACCAGGACTCGCCGGTCGTGACGCCGGTGCTGGTCGCGCCCGCCCGGCTCCCACGCGAGTTCTACGTGTTCGCCACCTCCGCGGCGGCCAGCACGCTGGGCCTGATGACGTTCGGCGTGATCTCGTTCCACCTGGTCGACGCCGGCCTGGTCCGTGCCGCCGTCGTGCCGGTCGTGTACGCCGCAGCCATGGGCATCCAGGCGATCTCGGCGCTCGCGACCGGCTTCGCCTACGACCGGGTCGGCGCGCGGGTGCTGCTGGCGCTACCGGTGCTGATCGCGGTCGTGCCGGCGCTGGCCTTCGACGACCGGTTCGTCTGGGCGTTCGGCGGGATCCTGATCTGGGGTGCGGCGGTCGGGATCCAGGACTCGACGGTCAAGGCCCTGGTCGCCGACCTGGTGCCGGCGGCCCGGCTCGCCACGGCGTACGGCGTGTTCGCGGCGTTCCAGGGCGGCGCGGCGCTGGCGGGTGGGGTGCTCGCCGGTGCGTTGTACACCGACGGCGTCACCGACCTGGTGCTGGTGATCGGCCTGTGTCAGGCCGTCTCCCTGGCGCTCCTGGTCGGTGTGGTCAGGCGGCGAGCCCGACCGTCCCGCGGCGGACCGGGGTGACCCGCTCGTCGCGGTCGGACCTGGTCGAGGACGCGGTTGCCGTGCGCGGCTGGCCCGACCGGCTCGCACGCGGGCCCAGGGCCGACGCGAGCACCACGATCATCAGCGCGGGGACCAGCAGCACGAAGCTCATGGCGGTGACCGTGAAGACGGTGACGAATGACATGGCTCTGTTTCCTCCGTTGTGTGGCTGACGGGCGGCCGACCTGGCCGGACACGTTCGACCGGCGCCCACAGGAGTAGTGCTCGCTCCGGACGGCTCCCAAACATTTAGTTGATTCTTGGTTTTCACCGTCCGACGCGGCAGGCGCTCGACGTGATGGAGGTCATGACCGGGCGCTCACCAGGGGCCTGTCAGAATCGGCGGCATGCCCAAGCTGAGCGACTTCTCCGCCCGCGCCCTCGATGGCACCGACGTGGCGCTGGCCTCCTACGCCGGCCGCGTGGTGCTCGTGGTGAACACGGCGTCCGAGTGCGGCTACGCCTCGCAGCTCCCAGGGCTGCAGTCGTTGCACGACGACTACGCCGAGCGGGGCTTCACGGTGCTCGGCTTCCCGAGCGACCAGTTCAAGCAGGAGCCGCTCGGCAACGAGGAGATGTCCTCCGTGTGTGAGCGCAACTTCGGGGTGACCTTCCCGATGTTCGCCAAGGTGTCGGTGAACGGTCGCGAGACGCACCCGGTCTACGCGTGGCTGCGCTCGCAGAAGCGGGGGCTGCTCGGCGGACGGATCACCTGGAACTTCACGAAGTTCCTCGTCGACCGGGACGGCTCGGTGATCGGTCGCTACGGCCCCACCACGGAGCCCGAGCAGCTCGCGGCCGACATCGAGCTGGCCCTGGCCGCCTGACCATGCGCCGGTTCTCAGCAAGCACCTCGGCCGAGGCCGTGGTGGCGGTGGAGCGGGATGCCGTCTGGGCGGCGCTCACCGACCCGGACCTGCTGCCACGACTGACGCCGTTCCTCAGCTCGATCGACACGGCAGGCGACCTCTGGACCTGGCGCATGGGTCGGATCCCGGTCCTGGGCACGAGCGTCGCGCCGGCGTTCACCGAGGAGATGACCTTCACTCCGCGGGAGCGCATCGACTTCCGGCACGTGCCGCAGGAGGGGGTCCGGGAGCACGCCGGCGTCAACGGCTGGTACCTCCTCTCCGACGCCGAGGGCGGCACCCGGTTGGCCACCAACCTCGAGGTGGAGGTCGACCTCCCACTCCCCGGTCTCGCGACGCCCGCGGTGACGCTGGCGATGAGGGGCGTGCTCGCCACCATGGGGGACCGGTTCTCGCGCAACCTGCTCCGCCACCTGGGTCTGCCCGCCTGACCGGTCGACGCGCCGTGCGGGGGGGACTTGCCCGTAACCCCGCACTAGCGGGAGGGTTCAGGCATGTCCGCCACCGCGTCGTCGTACTCGATCACCATGCGGTTGCACACCGCCCCCGACCACGGGGTGGTCGGCGCGGTCGCCACCGCGATCGCCCATGCGGGCGGTGTCGTGACCGGGATCGACGTCGCCGACTCGAGCCATGAGCGGCTCGTCGTCGACGTGACCTGTTCGGCCTCGAACGCCGACCACGCCGAGCTGGTCGTGGCGGCCGTCGCAGCCATCAAGGGGGTCGACGTCCACAAGGTCAGCGACCGGACCTTCCTGCTGCACATCGGGGGCAAGATCGAGGTCAGCTCCAAGGTGCCCTTGAAGACGCGCGACGACCTGTCGATGGCCTACACGCCGGGGGTGGGGCGGGTCAGCATGGCCATCGCCCAGACCCCGGAGGACGTCTGGCGCCTGACCATCAAGGGCAACTCGGTCGCCGTGGTCACCGACGGCTCGGCCGTGCTCGGCCTCGGCAACATCGGTCCCGAGGCCGCGATGCCCGTGATGGAGGGCAAGGCGGCGCTGTTCAAGCGCTTCGCGAACATCGACGCCTGGCCGATCTGCCTGGCCACGCAGGACACCGACGAGATCGTGCGGGCGGTCGAGATGATCGCGCCCGGCTTCGGCGGCATCAACCTCGAGGACATCGCGGCTCCCCGCTGCTTCGAGATCGAGGCCCGGCTCCGGGCGAGCCTGGACATCCCGGTCTTCCACGACGACCAGCACGGGACGGCGATCGTCGTCCTGGCCGCTCTGACCAACGCGTTGCGCGTCGTTCGAAAGGAGCTGGGCCAGGTCCGGGTCGTCGTGGCGGGCGCCGGGGCGGCAGGCTCCGCGATCGTCACCCTGCTGCTGGCCGGTGGGGCCGGCGACGTCGTGGTCTGGGACCGGGAAGGCGTCCTGTCCGCGGACGACGAGTCGCTCTCCCCGGCCAAGGCCGAGCTCGCGGCGCGCACCAACCCGCGCCGGATCCGGGGCGACCTGCAGGCCGCCCTCGAGGGGGCTGACGTCTTCATCGGGGTCAGCGGACCGGGCGTGCTCGATGCGACCTGGATCCGGACGATGGCACCCGACGCTGTGGTGTTCGCCCTGGCGAACCCGGATCCCGAGGTCGACCCCGCGGAGGCCGACAAGTACGCCGCGGTCGTGGCGAGCGGGCGATCCGACTACCCCAACCAGATCAACAACGTGCTGGCCTTCCCCGGCGTCTTCCGAGGGCTGCTCGACGCGCGGGCCTCCGAGATCACCGTCGACATGCTGCTGCGGGCGGCCGAGGCGATCGCCCTCGTGGTCAAGGACGAGGAGCTGAACCCCAACTTCATCATCCCCACGGTCTTCCACCCCGACGTCCCCAAGGCGGTCGCGGCGGCGATCCGCGGGGACAAGTCCTAGAAGGCCGACAGCACCGGACCGCGGGTGGTCACCGACGCCGCGTCGCGGAGACGGACCAGCTCGTCCAGGGTCAGGTCGGCGCGTTCCTGGTCGGTGGCCCAGACGGTGACCGCGAAGGGTGCCCCGGCGTACATCACCGTGCGGGAGTAGCCCCCGTCCTGGTCGAGCCGCCAGATCACCTGGTCGGTCAGCTCGTCGTTCGGCACCTGGATCTTGGAGCCGGAGCCGTACTCCTGGTCGAAGTAGCGGGTGGCACCGCGGACGCCGGTCAGGCTGCTGTAGGTCACGTAGGCCTCGCCGCCCAGCACCTCGACCCGGCACTCCCACATCAGGGTCCGGGGCTCGTCCACGTGCTCGGCCAGGACATCGCGGCAGGTCGGGTCCACGGCGCCGGGGAAGGACGGGAAGACCCACTGCAGGCCGGCCGATCCCACGGGGAGCGGGCACTGCTCGGTCTCGGTGACGAGGCTGCCGTCCCAGCACGGCTGCTCGGGGCCGGACACCACGGTCGCCCGCTCCGGGGCGGTGCCCGGGTCGGTGAGCAGCAGGGCCCCGAAAGTGGCGGTCCCGGCGAGCAGCAGCAGCAGGGGCACGACGACCAGCAGCGCACGCCAACCCTCGGCGTAGCTGCTCGTCGGGGGCCGATCGCGCTGCTGGAACACCCCCCAAATCTCCCATCCTCGGGGCCCCGGGTCTGCCGTTTTACAAAATGGGGGCTCTTGTCAAGACGGTTTACAAACCATATGGTTCTGTAAACATCGTTGAGAGGACTTCCCATGTCGCCCGCAGCCCCCGGCCCTGCCGGCCCTCGCACCGGCCCTCGCACCGGCCCTCGCACCGGGACCGTCTCCCAGGCGTCGACGCTCGCGTGGACCGATGCCAAGCGGTACCTCTGGCTGATCGGGCTCGTGGTGCCGTCGCTGGCATTCGTGGGTTACGGCATCTGGGCGGCGACCGGTCTGGGTGGCTTCCTCTGGATCGGGCCGGTGGTGATCCTGGTGATCGTCCCGTCCATCGACCTCGTGGCCGGGCTGGACCGGTCCAACCCGCCGGACGACGTGATCGAGGCACTGGAGCAGGACCGGTACTACCGCTGGGTGACCTACCTCTTCCTGCCGATCCAGTACGCCGGCTTCGTGGGGGCGTTCTGGCTGATCGCCCACGGGGACCCGCTCGGCCTCCAGGGGGACCTCAGCGGGTTCGAGCGCCTGGGGCTGGCGGTGTCGATCGGCGCGATCGGCGGCATCGGGATCAACACCGCCCACGAGCTGGGCCACAAGAAGGAGAGCCACGAGCGGTGGCTGTCCAAGATCGCGCTGGCGCAGAGCTTCTACGGGCACTTCTACATCGAGCACAACCGCGGCCACCACGTCCGGGTGGCGACTCCCGAGGACCCGGCGAGCAGCCGGGTCGGTGAGAACTTCTACCAGTTCTGGCCGCGCACGGTGCTCGGCTCGGTGCGGAGTGCCTGGCGCATCGAGAAGCGCCGCTACGCGCGCAAGCAGCAGCACCCGTTCCGGATCGGCAACGACGTGCTGAACGCGTGGCTGATGTCGGTGGTGCTGTGGGGCGTGCTGATCGCCTGGCTCGGGATCGGCATCGCGCCGTACCTGCTGATCCAGGCGGTGGTCGGCTTCTCGCTCCTCGAGGTGGTCAACTACATGGAGCACTACGGCATGCTGCGCCAGCGCGTCGGCGCCCCGGGCAGGGAGCGCTACGAGCGGGTCGAGCCGAGCCACAGCTGGAACTCCAACAACATCGCGACCAACGTCCTGCTCTACCACCTGCAGCGACACAGCGACCACCACGCCAACCCCACGCGTCGCTACCAGACCCTCCGGGACTTCGAGGAGTCCCCGGTGCTGCCGACGGGGTACGCCGGGATGATCGTGCTGGCAGCCTTCCCGTTCCTGTGGCGGCGGGTGATGGACCCCCGGGTGCTGGCCCACTTCGAGGGCGACCTGCGGCGCGCCAACCTCAGCCCCCGCAAGCGGGACCGGATCCTGGCGGCGTACCCGCCGCCGGGCTGCGACCGACCCCGCGGGCGCGGGAGGCCCGGAGTACGCGTCCCGGGACGGGGACCAGCCACCCGAGGTGCTCGCGGCTCGCTGCCCGTCCTGCGGCTACGTCTACTCCGTCGACACCGGTGACGAGCACGAGGGGTTCCCCGCCGGGACTGCCTGGTCGCAGATCCCCGACTCGTGGTGCTGCCCCGACTGCGGGGTGCGCGACAAGGTCGACTTCGTCCCGCTCACCTCCGAGCTGAGTGACCGCTGATATCCGGATCGTGGTGGCCACGACCGGCTGACGGGTCGGTCGGAGCGGCGCCGCCGGCTGCGCTCCTAGACTGGTCCGGTGTCCAGTGCCCCAGACCCCGCCCTCCCACCGGCGGCGCCGCTCCCGGCCGCGTCGGTGACGCCGCCGGACGAGCCCACCGCGGTGGTGCCCCGGCTGCGCGACCGGCTGGTCTCGGCGGCCGTGGCGCTCACCGGTGAGGTGGGCTGGTCCCGGGTCACGATGGCCGCGCTCGCCGACCGGGTCGGGGTGAGCCGCCAGACCGTCTACAACGAGATCGGCACCAAGCCGGCGCTGGCGGAGGCGATGATCGGCCACGAGCTGGAGCGCTTCCTCGGGGTGGTGAACCTCGCCTTCGACGCCCACCCGACCGACCTGGTCGAGGCGATCCGCACGGCAGCTCTCCACGTCCTCGAGCTGGCCCAGGACAACCGGCTGCTGCACGCGGTGGTCTCCGCCACCCACGGTGCCGACACCGAGCTGCTGCCGCTGCTCACCACGCACTCGGAGTCCCTGCTGTCGGTCGCCAAGGCCGTGGTGCGCGAGCGGATCACGACGTACGACGTGTCGCTCGGCACGGACGAGCTGGACGCCGGCATCGACATGGTCGTGCGCGTGGTGCTCAGCCACGTCATGCAGCCCTCCGGGTCACCGGTGCACACCTCCGAGGACATCGCCTGGGTCGCTGCTCGCGTGCTCGGCACCCGGATCTCGGCCTAGTTCGATGGGCACGACCGGCCCCGGCACCGTCCGGCTCGGGACCGGCTCGGGCCGTGCCGTCGTCGCCGCGGCCACGCTCGGGACCGGCATGACGCTGCTGGACGGGACGGTCGTGAACGTCGCGCTCAAGACCATCGGCCGGGAGCTCGACGCGAGCCTCGCGGAGCTGCAGTGGGTGACCAACGGGTACCTGCTCTCCCTGGCCAGCCTGATCCTGCTGGGCGGGTCGCTCGGTGACCGGTTCGGGCGGCGCCGGGTGTTCGTGTGGGGGACCGTGTGGTTCGCCGCCGCCTCGTTGCTGTGCGGGCTGGCGCCGACGCCGGTCTTCCTGGTCGCGGCCCGGATCCTGCAGGGCATGGGGGCCGCGTTGCTGATGCCGGGCAGCCTGGCGATGATCCAGGGCGCCTTCGCCCGCGAGGACCGGGCCACGGCGATCGGTACCTGGTCGGGACTCGGGGGCATCGCGGCCGCCGTGGGGCCGTTCGTCGGCGGCGCCCTCGTGCAGTACGGCGACTGGCGCTGGATCTTCCTGCTCAACCTGCCGGTCGCGGTGCTCACCGTGGTGATCGCGCGGCGCTGGGTGCCCGAGACGCGGGACCCCCACGCCGCGACAGACTTCGACGTCACCGGTGCCGCGCTCGCCGCGCTGGCGCTGGGCGGGGTGACGTACGCGCTGATCCAGTGGGGCGGGCCCGTCGCGCCCTGGGCCGCGGTGGTCGCGGTCGGTGCCGCCGTGGGGTTCGTGCTCGTGGAGCGGCGGGTCGACGCGCCGATGCTGCCTCTGGGGATCTTTGCCGACCGCACGTTCAGTGCCGCGAACGCGATGACGCTCCTGGTCTACGCCGCGCTGGGCGGCCTGCTCTTCTTCCTGGTGCTGCAGCTGCAGACCGTGAGCGGGTACGGCGCGCTCGCGGCCGGGATCAGTCTGCTCCCGCTGACCATCTGCATGCTCTTCCTGGCCTCGCGCGGTGGGGCGCTGGCCTCGCGGATCGGTCCGCGGATCCCGATGACGATCGGACCGCTGGTGATGGCCGGTGGCACCCTGCTGCTCTCCCGGGTCGGCCCGGACGTGTCGTACTGGCGCGACGTACTCCCGGGGGTCACGGTCTTCGGCCTCGGGCTGGCCCTGCTCGTGGCGCCGTTGACCGCGACCGTCCTGGCGGCCGCGCCGGACGAGCACGCGGGGGTGGCCAGCGGGGTGAGCAACGCGGTCGCGCGGTCGGGGTCGCTGCTCGCGGTGGCCGCGCTGCCGCTGGTCGTCGGGCTCACCGGCGACCAGTACGCCGACCCGGTCGCCTTCGGGGCGGCGTACCAGGCGGCGATGCTGGTCTGCGCCGGGCTGCTGGTGCTCGGCGGCGTGCTGTCGTGGCTGACGATCCGGGTCCCCCGCTTCTCGTAGCGGGGCCTGTACCGGGCGGGGCGGGACGACTAGGCTGGCGCCAGCCGGTGCGTATCACGAAACGAGTTGCTTCATGCGCAACAAACTGATTGCCGGGACCATGGTCCGCCTGCTCGAGCACGCGCGCTACGAGGTGCTGCCGACCGCGAGCACCGAGGACAAGCTGCTCGAGCACGTGCCGACCGACCGGGTGGTCACGGTGACCGCGTCTCCGGGCAAGGGGCTGGAGGCGACCTTCGACCTCGCCGAACGCCTCGCCAAGCACGGGTACGTCGTGGTGCCGCACCTGGCCGCGCGGATGATCTCGGGGCGTGGAGAGCTCGAGGAGATCTGTGACCGGCTCACCTCGCAGGGGATCAGCCGGGTCTTCGTGCCCGGCGGCGATGCCGAGCCGGCCGGTGACTACCGCGATGCGCTCGGCGTACTGGAGGACCTCACGGTGCTGGGTCGGCCGTTCGCCCACGTCGGGATCACCGGCTATCCCGAGTCGCACCCCACGATCCACGACGACCTCACCATCCAGGCGATGTGGGACAAGCGACGCCATGCCACCCACGTCGTCAGCAACCTGACGTTCGACCCCGCGGTGATCAACGGCTGGCTGCGCCGCATGCGCGACCGAGGGATCACCATGCCGCTGATCGTCGGTCTCCCCGGCCCCGTCGAGCGGACCAAGCTGCTGGCGATGGCGACCCGGATCGGGGTGGGCGAGTCCACCCGGTTCCTGGTCAAGCACAAGGGCACCTTCGCGCGGCTCGCGGCTCCGGGCGGCTTCACCGGTGAACGGTTCCTGGAGAAGTGCGCCCCCGCGCTGGCCCCGCCGGACGCCCTGGTGGAGGGCCTGCACGTCTTCACGTTCAACCAGATCGCCGAGACCGAGGCCTGGCGCAACGACCTGCTCGACCGCCTCCACCCCTGACCCGTCGCTTGTTGACGCGGAAACCTCGCCGACCCGTCGCTTGTTGACGCGGAAACCTCGCTGACCCGTCGCTTGTTGACGCCCGGCCGACGGTGCGCGGGAACTTCACGCCGGCTCGGCAGGGTTCTGAGGGAACTTCACGCCGGCTCGGCAGGGTTTTGAGGGAACTTCACGCCGGGTCGGCGGGGTCAGGAAGTGGTGACGAGGTCGGACAGGGCGGCCTCGAGGCCGGTCACGCCGGTCTCCACCACGGTGAGCGGGAGCCCGATCCCGGCGGCGGCCTCGGCGGCGAGGGTACGCAGCTCGTCGTCCGGCGCCTGGGCCAGCCAGACCACGCGGGTGTACTCGCCGAAGTAGGCGTCCCGCAGCTCCGGCCACCGGTCGAGCCCGAGCTCCTGGAGCACCGTGCGGGCGAACGAGCGGACCAGGAAGTCGGTCAACAGATAGGTCCCCGGCTGCTCGTCGAAGAACCGCTCCAGCCGGGACTCGCCCGCGAAGACGTCGTAGCAGTGCAGCCCCGGCAGCCGAGCCAGCCCGAGGTCGCGACAGACCTCGTCGAGCGCGCCGTAGGTCCCGCAGTCGGCGTACCCCACCACCACCCGGTCGTACGACGAGCGCAGCTCGAGCGCGAGCCGGCGGACCTCGCCCGCGATCAGCTGTGGCTGGTTGTGCAGCAGCGGCGGCAGCGGATGTACGTCGAGCGCCCACCCGCGACGCCGGGCGATCGCGGCCGCCGGCTGGGCCAGCGCTCCGCACGCGATCAGCGCCACCCGGCCGCCCGACGCCGGGGACTCAGAAGCCGAGCTGGTCGACGAAGCGGTCGTTGAAGTCGGTGCGGTCGGAGAGCTCGACATACGTCACCTCCTCGAGCAGCGCCGCCGCCCCGGCACGCTCGCGCACGGAGAGCAGCGCCATCTTGGCCCCTTCGCCCGCGACGTTGCCCGCCGAGATGATCCGCAGCACCGGCAGTTTCGGCACCAGCCCGATCCGCACCGCCGACGCGGCCGAGAGGTAGCTGCCGAACGAGCCGGCCATCAGCACCTGCTGGACGTCGCGGTGCTCGAGGCCGAGCTCTTCGAGCAGCAGCGTCCACCCCGTGGAGATGGCGGCCTTGGCGAACTGCAGCTCGCGGACGTCGCGCTGCGAGAGCACCACGCAGTCCTCGGGGTCCGCATGCTCGTGCGGCCGGAACAGCACGAAGACGCGCTCCTGGCCGATCATCGTGAGCCGGTCGGCCAGCGCGGGCGTCAGCGCCTTGGCGACGTCCTCGGGCACGAACCTGCCCGACGCGTCGAGCAGCCCGACCCGGACCAGCTCCGCCACGGCGTCGACGAGGCCGGACCCGCACAGCCCACGCGGCTCGACCTCGCCGATCACGCTGAGCTCGACGGTGTCGGTGAGCTTCACGACCTCGATCGCCCCGTCCGCAGCGCGCATGCCGCACCGGATCGCCCCGCCCTCGAACGCCGGCCCGGCCGGCGCCGCGGTGGCCAGGATCCGGTCGCCGTCGCTGAGCACGATCTCGCAGTTGGTCCCGACGTCGATCAGCAGCCGGGTGCGCTTGTCGCGGTCCATGCCGGTGGCGAGCATGCCGGCGACGATGTCGCCGCCGACGTACGCGCCGAGGGCGGGGAAGAAGACCATCCTGGCCCGCGGGTGCAGCGCGAGCCCGACCTCGGAGGCGAGCACGCTCGGCGGTTGCGCGCTCGACATCACGAACGGCGCGACGCCCAGCGGCTCCGGGTCGATCCCGAGCACGAGGGCGGTCATCGTCGCGTTGCCGGCCAGCGCGACCTCGTAGACGTGGGCCGGGTCGACGTTGCCCTCACGGCACACCTGGGTCGCCAGCTGGGCGAGGGTCTCCCCGGCCGCCCGCTGCAACCGGGGCAGCGTCTCGGGGTCCATCATCGTCGCGCTGATCCGGGTGATCACGTCGCCGCCGAAGGGCTGCTGCTTGTTGAGCATCGAGGCGACGCCGACCGGCGTGCCGAGGCCGACGTCGAGCAGGGTCGCCACGACCGTCGTGGTGCCGAGGTCGAACGCGATCGCGTAGCGCACCTCGGTGGTGTCGCCGGGCTCGACGTCGACCAGCTCCTCGTCGACGATCACCGCGGTCACCTTGAAGTCCGCGGCCCGCAGTACGCCGGGCAGCCGGCGCAGCAGCGCCAGGTCGGCCTTCGGCTCGAGGTCGTCGATCGCGTCGAGCAGCCGGACCAGATCGGTGCGCTGGTCGGCCAGGGTGGGCTCGGTGAGCTCGACGTACCGCTTCTGGATCGCCGGTCGCAGGATCACCTGGCGTCCGACGCCCACGGTCGCCGCCTTGGGCCGCGTGGTCAGTGGGGGTACGACGACCTCGAGGTCGCGGGTGGCGTTGACCAGGCAGGCCAGCCGCCAGCCCTGGTCGAGCTGGGGCCGGGTGAACGTGCGCAGGTCGTGCCGGGTGACCGGGTTGGACCCCTCGACCCGGACCTTGCACTTGTGGCAGGTGCCGTGGCCGCCGCAGGTGGAGTCGATCGCGATGCCGTTCCACGAGGCCGAGTCGAAGACGGTCACGCCCGGCGGCACCCGCACCTTGCGCTGGGTGGACGCCGCGCCGTCCGCGTCCTCGACGGTGAACGCGAGCTCGACCCGGCCGGTGCCGTCGTGCGGCGTGGTCTCGGCGCCGGGCGGGGGGATCAGCCCCTCGCGCCGGACGGCGTCGAGGGAGAACTGGTCGCCGACCAGGTCCGTCGAGTCGCGCGTCACCTTGTTGGTCCCGTCGAAGCTCACAGCGCAGCGGCCTGCCTCGCCCGGTGCGCAGCGATCCAGGCGCCGCCCCACTCGTCGTGGCCGAGCAGCAGGTCGGCGGCCTTGACGGACTCCACGATCTGCGGCGTGCGGGTGTCCATGATCGCGCTGGTCAGACCGGCGGTCATCGCCATCGGCAGGAACGCCGCGCCGATGGCGTGCCGCGAGGGCATCCCGAAGGAGACGTTGCTGGCGCCGCAGGTCATGTTGACGCCGAACTCGTGGCGGATCTGCCGCATCGTCTCGAGCGTGGTGTTGACGACCTCCTGGTCGGCGCCGATCGGCATCGCCAGCGGGTCGATCACGATGTCCGCGGCGGCGATGCCGTACTCCTTCGTCGCGACCTCGATGATCTTGCGGGTCAGCACCAGGCGCTTCTCCATCTCCATCGGGATCTCGTCGGAGTCGTTGGGCAGCGCGATGACGGCAGCGTCGTACTTCTTGACCAGCGGAAGGATCTGCTCCATCCGCTCGTCCTCTGCGGTGATCGAGTTGACCAGCGCCCGGCCCTGGTAGACGGACAGTCCGGCCTCGAGCGCCTCCACCACGGAGGAGTCGATGCAGATCGGCTTGTCGGAGATCGACTGCACCAGCTGGATCGCCCGTGACAGCAGGTCGGCCTCGTCGGTGAGCGGCACACCCATGTTGATGTCGAGCACGTCGGCGCCGCCCTCGACCTGGGACTTGACGTCGCGCTCGATCGCCGAGAGGTCGCCGGCGCGCAGCTGGTCCTGGAAGATCCGGCGCCCGGTCGGGTTGATCCGCTCCCCGATCAGGCAGAAGCGGGTGGTGTGCCCGATCACGACCTGCTGGGTGGCCGAACGCAGCACGGTCTCCAGCGGCTGCGCGGCGGGGCCGCTGAGGCCGCTCATGCAGGCACCTTCGAGCGCTTCTCGTGCAGCAGCGCCTTGGCGCGCTTGACCGTGGCGGAGGCGTCGGAGGCGTATCCGTCGGCGCCGACCGCGTCGGCGTACTCCTGGGTCACCGGGGCCCCGCCCACCATGACGATCACGGAGTCGCGGATGCCGGCCTTGGTGAGCGCGTTCATGTTCGCCTTGAACATCGGCATCGTCGTGGTCAGGAACGCCGAGAAGCCGACGATGTCGGGCTGGTGCTCCTCGATCGCTGCGACGAACTTCTCCGGGGCGACCTGGACGCCCAGGTCGATCACCTCGAAGCCCGCACCCTCGAGCATGATGTTGACCAGGTTCTTGCCGATGTCGTGCACGTCGCCCTTGACCGTGCCCATCAGGAACTTGCCGATGGTCTGCACGCCGGTCTCGGCGAGCAGCGGGCGCAGCACCTCCATGGCGCCGGCCATCGCCCGGCCGGCGATCAGCATCTCCGGCACGAAGAAGTCGCCGCGCTCGAACCTGGCCCCGACCTCCTCCAGCGACGGGATCAGTGCGTCGAAGAGCAGCGTCTGGGGTTCCATGTCGAGGGCGAGGCCCTCGTGGGTGAGCTCGAGGACCCGGGGGGCGTTGCCCACCAGCGTCTCGTCGTACAGGCCCTGCAGGATCTCTTCCGGTGTCATGCCACGCCCTCCTTGCGTCGCCGGCCGCGCAGCAGGCTGGAGAGCTGCGCGGCGTGTTCCAGGAGGTGGTGACCGATCTCGTCGTGTCGTCCCTCCAGTCGTGGGGTGGGGCCCGAGATGCCCAGGGCGGCGATGAGCTCGCCGTGGCTGCCGTGCACGGGGACCGCGATCCCGCTGAGGCCGACCTCGAGCTCGTCGACCGTGCACGCCCAGCCGGTACGCCGCGTCCGCACGCCGTCGCGCCGGAGCTGCTCGGCGTCGGCCAGGGTTGCTGCGGTGGGTCGCGGGAGCTGAGCGGTCGGCAGCGGGATGGCGCCATGGGCGTAGAAGACCTTGCCGAGCGCGGAGCAGTGCGGCGGGACGTCCACCTCGGTCCAGTCGCGGGTGCCGAGCATGAAGCGCGAGTCGACCTGGGCCACCTGCACGACGTGGTCACCGCGGGTGACGGCGAGGTGCACGGTCTCGTGGGTGTCCTCGCTGATCTCGGCCATCGTGCCGTGCGCGAGGCGCACCAGCTCCTGCCACGGGTCGTGCCGGGTGGCGTAGAGCCAGAACAGCTTGCCGGCGACGTACGAGCCGGCGGCGTCCCGTTCGAGCAGCCCGGAGCGCTCGAGCGCCGCCAGCATCCGGGAGGTCGTGGACTTGGCCAGCCCGCACTCCTCCTGGAGGTCGGCGAAGCTCAGCGGCTCGTCCGCCTCGACGACGGTCGCCACGAGCAGGGCGGCCCGGTCGACGGCCTGCGTGCCGCTGGCCGTGCCGTTCGTGCCGTTCGTCGCGGTCGGGGGCGCTGCGGTGGGGGAGGCGGTCACAGGTTCCTCTGGTCAGACGTTCCATGATGTGGAACTGTGGTCCCACATGATGAGGCTAGGATGCCCGCGGGGGCCCGTCAAGGGCGGCGCGCAGCCCGTCCGTCAGTCCGGTTCGCGACCCATCCGTTGGAGGTTCGATGTTCCACAACCGCATGCCGCGCTACGAGGTGCTCTCCGAAGAGGCGATGGCCACCCTGGACCGGGGCTGGCGCAAGCTGATGACCGAGATCGGCATCGAGTTCATGGACGAGCGGGCTCTCGAGCTGTTCCGCAAGGCCGGCCAGCGGGTCGAGGAGAACACCGTCTTCCTCGACCCCGACTTCGTGCTGGAGCAGGTGGCCAAGGCGCCACGGGAGTTCGACGTCCAGGCGCGCAACCCGGAGCACAACATCCACATCGGTGGGGACGCGATGGCCTTCGGTGCGGTCTACGGACCGCCGTTCGTGCGTGAGGGCGCGGTGCGCCGCGACGCGACGATGGACGACTTCCGCAACTTCAGCAAGCTCGCCCAGTCCTTCGCCGCCCTCGACTCGGCCGGCGGGATCATCTGCGAGCCGAACGACACCCCGCTCGACAGCCGGCACCTCGACATGACGTACGCGCTGCAGACGCTGACCGACAAGGTCTACATGGGCAACGTGGTCTCCGGCGTCAACGCCCGCGACACCCTGGCGATGACCGACATCGTCTTCGGCTCGCGCGCGGCGATCGAGGAGACCCCGGCGACGATCTCGCTGATCAACTGCAACTCCCCGCTGCGCTGGGACGACCGGATGCTGGAGTCGCAGTTCGAGTACTCCGCGGCCGGCCAGCCCGTGGTGCTGACGCCGTTCATCCTGATGGGTGCGATGTCGCCGGTGACCATCCCGGCGGCCCTGGTCCAGCAGATCGTCGAGGCCCTCTCGGGGATCGCGCTGTCGCAGCTGATCCGGCCGGGCACGCCGGTGATCTTCGGGTCGTTCCTGTCCAACATCGACATGCAGTCGGGCTCCCCGACGTTCGGCACCCCGGAGTCGGGGATCGGCCTGCTCTGCACGGGGCAGATCGCCCGGCACTTCGGGCTGCCGTTCCGCACCGGTGGCGGCCTGACCTCCTCGCAGGTCCCGGACGCCCAGGCCGGCTACGAGGCCCTGATGACGATGATGCCGACGTTCCTGGCCGGCGCGAACTGGGTGATGCACTCGGCCGGCTGGCTCGAGGGCGGGCTGGTCGCCGGCTACGAGAAGTTCGTCGTCGACATCGAGATCCTGCAGATGATGAAGGCGGAGTTCACCCCGCTGGAGATCGACGAGGCGTCGATGGCGTTCGGGGCGCACGAGGAGGTCGGCCACGGTGGGCACTTCCTGGGTGCGGCGCACACGATGGAGCGCTTCCGGACGTGCTTCTACCGCCCGTTGCTCTCCTCCTCGGAGAACTACGAGCGCTGGACGCGCAACGGCGGCAAGGACGCGACGGAGCGGGCCGGCGAGATCTACCGGGCCCGCCTGCAGGAGTACGTCGCGCCCGACCTCGACGAGGCGGTTCGGCTCGAGCTGGAGGAGTACGTGATCCGACGGCGCAAGGAGCTCGGCGACTGACTTCGCCCTGACCGGGAACCGCCCGGCCTCCGCATCCGTCACAGCCCCATGAGCAACACTCGGGGCATGCGCACCGCCACCATGCTCGTCCTCGCCGGCTGGCTGCTGGTCGGCTGTGGGCAGGACGTGGGTCCAGCCGGTCCGGCCGGTGCTCCGCGTGGGACCGCGGCCGAGTCCGAGGGTGGGGCCACGGTGACCCGGTCCGGCCTGTGCGCTGCCGAGCTGGAGTACGCGGACCACCACTACGTCGGGCACGGCGACCTGCTCCGGGACCCCGCGACCACCGGCCGGGTCGAGTCGGGCACCGCGACCGGTGCGGACTGCGACCTGAGTCGCGAGATCGAGGTGGCCGAGCTGGCTGGCGTCTCGATGGAGCGGGCCGTGCTCGCCGAGGGCACGGTCTACGTCCGCGCCGACCGGCCGTTCCCCGAGGCCGCGCGGGTCTGGTTCTCGCCGGTTCGCTGCACCAGCGACGGGGAGCTCGAGCTGAGCGGGGACTGGCTCGGCGTACAGAGCCCGAACGCGGCGGCGTTCGACGGGGACCTGCGCCCGCCGTTCCGCGTGGAGGTGCACGTGACGGAGGGGCCGGCCGACTACCGCGGCGCCCGGGTCACGATCCGGGCCACCGAGGCGACCGACCCGACGCTCGGCCCATCGGACGTGCAGGACTCCCTGCACGAGGGCGGTGGCCTGACGGCCGTCGTGCGCTGTGCGGGCGGCGGCTTCGTCGCGACGGCGCTGACCAGCACGCCTGGCTGAGCGGTCACGGCCGGTCAGACGAGGAGTCGGGTCAGCCGAAGGCCGGTCAGACGAAGGTCGGGAACGTCGGCGGCTCCAGCGGCCCGGACGTCCGGTCGCGCGCGAGCTCGTAGCCGTGCGCGATCTCGATCAGGGCGGCCTCGCTGTGGGCGGTGCCCCAGAAGGAGATCGCCACCGGCAGGCCGGCCGCCAGCTCGGTCGGCACCGTGAGCAGCGGGTAGCCGGCGACGGCGGTCGGGCCCGTGCAGGAGCCGGGGAACTGCTCGGCGTTGACCAGGTCGATCGGCGAGGCCGGCGCGTACGACGGGGTGACCAGCGCGTCCAACCGGTGCTCGCGCAGCACCCGGTCGATGCCGCCCTCCCGGGTGGCGGCCACGCAGCGGGCGCGCGCGGCGGCGTACAACGGGCTCTCGTCACCCGGCCCGCTCAGGGCCTTCTCGAACAGCGACTGGCCGAAGTGGCGCAGCTCGAGATCGGCGTGGTCGAGGTTGAAGGCCACCACCTCCTCGAGCGTCTTCGGTCCGTCCCCGGGACGGGTCCGGAGGTACGCCGCGAGCCCGGAGCGGAACTCCGCCAGCAGCACCAGCAGCTCGTCGTCCCACAGCGAGTCGGGGTAGGAAGGCAGGTCCGTGTGGTCGACCACGATCGCGCCCTCGGCCGCCAGGAGAGCGACGGCTCGCTCGGCCGCGGCGTCGGCGTGCGGGGAGTAGCCCCAGTACGTCGCGCGCGGCACCCCGATCCGCTTCCCCGCCAGGCGCCCGGGTGCGGCGTGCGCGGCGTAGTCGACCCCGTCGCCGGCCAGGACCGTGAGCAGCGCGGCGGCGTCGCGCACCGTGGTGGCCATCGGGCCGGGGGAGTCCTGGGAGCGCGAGATCGGGACGACCCCGTCGGTCGGGACGGTGCCGACGGTCGGCTTGAGGCCGACGCAGCCGTTGAAGGCCGCCGGTGAGGTGATCGAGCCGTCGGTCTCGGTGCCGATCGCAAACCGGGCGAGGCCGGAGGCCACTGCCGCTCCGCTGCCGGAGCTGGACCCGCCGGCGGACCGGTTGAGCGCGTACGGGTTGCGGGTCAGCCCGCCGTACGCGCTCCAGCCGGACCCCGAGAGCTCGTCGCGCAGGTTGGCCCACTCGGAGAGGTTGGTCTTGCCGAGCACCACCATGCCCGCGTCCCGCAGCCGCTGCACGAGGGTGGCGTCGCGGCTCGGCGGCGGCACGTCGGCCAGGGCCAGCGAGCCGGCCGTCGTGGGGAGGTCGTGGGTGTCGACGTTGTCCTTGACCAGGACCGCGCGGCCGTGGAGCGGACCGCGGCTCCGGCCGTCGGCGACCTCCCGGTCCCGGGCCGCGGCCTGCTCGAGCGCGTCGAGACTGAGCGTGCACACGGCGTTGACGAGGGGGTCGACCGTGTCGATCCGGTCGAGCAGCGCTTCGACGTGCTCCTGCGAGGTGGTCTGGGGCATGGGCAGATCCTGCCCGACTACCGGAAGACCACCGTGCGGTTGCCGTTCAGCAGCACCCGAGACTGCGAGTGCCAGCGCACCGCGCGGGAGAGCACCTGGGCCTCGACGTCCCGGCCCGCCGAGACCAGCTGGTCCTGGGTGTGGGCGTGGTCGACCCGCATCACGTCCTGCTCGATGATCGGTCCCTCGTCGAGGTCGCCGGTGACGTAGTGGGCGGTGGCCCCGACCAGCTTGACCCCGCGGTCGAACGCCTGGTGGTAGGGCTTGGCGCCCTTGAAGCTCGGCAGGAACGAGTGGTGGATGTTGATCGCCCGACCCGACAGGTGCCGGCACAGGTCGTCGGAGAGCACCTGCATGTAGCGCGCGAGCACCACGAGGTGGATGTCGAGGTCGGCGACCAGGCCCCGGAGCTGAGCCTCGGCGGCGGGCTTGGTGTCCGGCGTGACCGGGATGTGGTGGAAGTCCAGGCCGTACGAGCGGACCAGGTCCCCGGCGTCGGGATGGTTGGAGACCACGGCGGGGATCTCGATCTGCAGCGACCCCGTGCTCGCGCGGAAGAGCAGGTCGTTGAGGCAGTGCAGGTGCTTGGAGACCATGATCAGCGTCCGGTACGGCGCTCCCGCCTCCCAGAGCTCGAACTCCATCGCGAACTCCGTCGCGACCGCCGCGAAGTCGGCGCGCAGGGTGTCTGCCGGCAGGCTGTGGTCCGCGACGGCGAAGTCGATCCGCATGAAGAAGCGGCCGACGAGCGGGTCGCCGAACTGCTGGCTCTCCCGGATGTTCCCGCCGTGCTTGACCAGGAAGCCACTCACGGCGTGCACGATGCCCGGCCGGTCGGGACAGACCAGGACCAGCACGAAGTCGCCGGACGGCTCGGTCGCACTGCTGGATTCTCGGGTGAGTGACGGCACGGTGGGACCCTAACCGCACTGTCCGGCGGGCTGACAACGACCGCACCCCCGCCGACCCGTCGCTTGTTGACGCAGAACACCCGCCGACCCGTCGCTTGTTGACGGCACTTCACGCCGGGTCGGGGGGTGGTGGGGGGAACTTCACGCCGGGTCGGGGGGTGGTGGGGGGAACTTCACGCCGGGTCGGTGTTGCGCTGGCCGAAACTCGGTCTGCGATACGCAACAGGGCTGCGCTAGGGTGCGAGCCATGGCTCCACCCGCAGACGTCGGGTCCTCGCGCCGTGACACGGCCGTGCTCGGCGGCGTCCAGTCCGTCGACCGGGCACTGTCCATCCTCGAGGTCCTCGCCCGGATCGGCGAGGCCGGGGTGACCGAGATCGCCGGAGAGCTCGGGGTCCACAAGAGCACGGCGTTCCGGCTGGTGGCCACCCTCGAGGCGCACCGGCTGGTCGAGCAGGCGGGCGACCGCGGCAAGTACCGGCTCGGGGTCGGCGTCCTGCGCCTGGCCGGCGCGACGAGTGCGCGGCTCGACGTGGTCCAGGAGGCCCGGCCGGTCTGCCGCCAGCTGGCCGCGCAGACCGGGGAGACGGTGAACATCGCCGTGCTCTCCGAGAGCTCGGCGCTCTACCTCGACCAGGTCGCGGGCTCCTCGGCACTGCAGTCGCACAACTGGGTCGGCCAGCACATCCCGCTGCACGCCACCAGCAACGGCAAGGTCCTGCTCAGCGGTCTGGACCTCCCCGCCCTCGATGCCCTGCTCGGCACCCTGTCGACCTACACCCCGCTGACCATCACGAAGAAGTCGCAGCTGCGCGCCGAGCTCGAGGTCGTGCGTGACCAGGGGTACGCCCTGGCCGTCGACGAGCTCGAGGTCGGGCTGGCTGCCGCGGCGGCGCCGATCCGCAATGCGCACGGCGACATCGTCGCCTCGATGAGCGTCTCCGGCCCCACCTTCCGGCTGAACGGCGACCGTGTCGACGAGGTGGTGCGGATGCTGGTGGCGGCCGCTCTGGAGGTCTCGCACCGTCTCGGCTGGGGTCATCGTTAGGTCACAGGGTGGTGGCGGTGCTTGACGCAGAGGGTCGGACCGCACGATGCTCGAACGAGGCAATGGTTGCGTGGGCAGCGACCGGGTTGCGACATACGCAACAAGCCTCTGGGTTCGGAGAGCAGGTCCGAAGTGCCGGAAAACTACATCGAGGGCCGATGGACATCGGCACGCGGCGGCGGACGCCGCGAGATCCGGTGCCCCGCCGACGGCACCCTGGTCGCCGAGATCGACGAGGCCGGACCTGAGGACACCGCGGCCGCGATCGAGGCCGCTCGGCGTGCCTTCGACGACGGTCCCTGGCCGCACACCCCGGCCCGTGAGCGGGGCGACCTGCTGCTGCGGGTGGCCGACCTGCTCGAGCGCGACGTGGACACCCTGGCCCGGCTCGAGTCCCTCGACACGGGCAAGCGGCTCGTCGAGAGCGAGTACGACATCGCCGACATCGTGTCGGTCTTCCGCCACTACGGCCGGGTCGCCGCCGAGGAGGCCGGTCGGGTGGTCGACACCGGCAACCCCGACGTGGTCAGCCGCATCGTGCACGAGCCGATCGGGGTCTGTGGGCTGATCAGCCCATGGAACTACCCCCTGCTGCAGGTGTCCTGGAAGGTCGCGCCGTGCCTGGCCGCCGGCAACACCTTCGTCCTCAAGCCCAGCGAGCTCACGCCGCACACCGCGATCCACCTGATGAAGCTGCTCGAGGAGGCCGGTCTCCCGGCCGGGGTCGCCAACCTCGTCGTCGGGGACGGCCCCAACGCCGGCGCCCCGCTGTCCACGGACCCGCGCGTCGACCTGGTCTCGTTCACCGGCGGCCTGGCCACCGGCAAGGCGATCATGGCGGCGGCGGCCGGGACCGTGAAGAAGGTCGCCCTGGAGCTCGGCGGCAAGAACCCCAACATCGTCTTCGCCGACGCCGACCTCGAGGTGGCGCTGGACTTCGCGCTGACCGCCGTCTTCCTGCACTCCGGACAGGTCTGCTCCGCCGGGGCCCGGCTGCTCGTCGAGGAGTCGATCCACGACGAGTTCGTCGACGCCCTCGTGGAGCGCGCCGGCCGGATCAGGCTCGGCGGACCCTTCGACGACAAGGCGGAGACCGGTCCGCTCACCAGTGCCCAGCACCGCGAGAAGGTGGAGGCGTACGTCGCGAGCGGCCTCGCCGCCGGCGCCGAGCTGCGCTGCGGCGGCAAGCGCCCGGACGACCCGGCTCTCGCCGACGGCTTCTACTACCTGCCCACGGTCCTGGACCGGTGCACCAGCTCGATGGCGGTGACCCAGGAGGAGTCCTTCGGCCCGGTGCTCACCGTGGAGACCTTCGCCACCGAGGACGAGGCGGTCGCGATCGCCAACGACAGCATCTACGGGCTGGCCGGCGCTGTCTGGACGCAGGACGGTGGCCGGGGACAGCGGGTCGCGGGCCGGCTGCGGATGGGGACGGTCTGGATCAACGACTACCACCCCTACGTGGCCCAGGCCGAGTGGGGCGGCTACAAGCAGTCGGGCATCGGCCGCGAGCTCGGCAACGCAGGCCTCGACGAGTACCGCGAGACCAAACACGTGTGGCACAACATCCGCCCCGCCGTGCAGCACTGGTTCAGCGAGTAGGGGCAGGCCCGTGAGCGAGAACCGGTACGACATCGTCATCGTGGGTGGTGGGTCGGCAGGGTGTGCGCTCGCGAACCGCCTCTCCGCGGACCCCGGCACCAGCGTCCTGGTGCTGGAGGCCGGCCGCTCGGACTACCGGATCGACCCGTTCATCCACATGCCGGCTGCGCTGCCGATCCCGATCGGCAACCGGCTCTACGACTGGAAGTACGAGACCGACCCCGAGCCGCACATGAACGGGCGCAAGGTGTTCCACGCCCGGGGCAAGATCCTCGGCGGCTCGAGCAGCATCAACGGGATGATCTTCCAGCGCGGCAACCCGCTGGACTACGAGCGCTGGGCCGCCGACCCGGGCATGGCCGAGTGGGACTACCTGCACTGCCTGCCGTACTTCAAGAAGATGGAGACCTGCCTGGCCGGAGCCGACGACTGGCGTGGCGGCGACGGTCCGCTGAAGCTCGAGCGCGGCCCGGCCGAGAACCCGCTCTTCGCGGCGTTCTTCCAGGCCACCCAGGAGGCCGGCTACCACCTCACCGACGACGTCAACGGCTACCGGCAGGAGGGCTTCGCCCGGTTCGACCGCAACGTCTACCGCGGTCGCCGGCTGTCGGCCGCGCGGGCGTACCTGCACCCGGTCCGGCACCGCAAGAACCTCACGGTGGAGACCGTGGCGCTGGCCACCCGGGTGCTCTTCGAGGGCAAGCGGGCCGTGGGCGTGACGTACCTCCGCGCGGGCCGGCTCCAGCGTGAGGTGCGCGCCGGCGAGGTGATCCTCTGCGGCGGCGCGATCAACACGCCCCAGCTGCTCCAGCTCTCGGGTGTGGGCAACGCCGCCGAGCTGTCCGCCCTCGGCGTCGACGTGGTGCACGACCTGCCCGGCGTCGGCGAGAACGCCCAGGACCACCTGGAGGTCTACATCCAGTACGCCTCCAAGCTGCCCGTCTCGATCGCACCCGGCCTGCGGATGCGGGCCCGGCCGAAGATCGCCTACGACTGGCTCTTCCACCGCCGCGGGCTGGGGGCCACCAACCACTTCGAGGGTGGTGGCTTCGCGCGCAGCAACGAGGACGTCGACTACCCGAACCTGATGTTCCACTTCCTGCCGATCGCGATCCGCTACGACGGCACCGCGCCGACCAAGGGCCACGGCTACCAGGTGCACATCGGACCGATGTACGCCGACACCCGGGGCCACGTGAAGATCCGCTCCACGGACCCCAAGGAGCACCCCTCGATCCTGTTCAACTACCTGTCCACCCCCACGGACCGCCGGGAGTGGGTGGAGGCGATCCGGGTCGCACGCAACATCCTCACCCAGCCGGCGTTCGCGCCGTACAACGACGGCGAGCTGTCGCCCGGCCCGGGCGTCGAGACCGACCAGGAGATCCTGGACTGGGTCGCCGAGGACGCCGAGACGGCGCTGCACCCGTCCTGCACCGCCAAGATGGGGATCGACGAGAGGGCGGTGGTGGACCCCTCGACGATGAAGGTGCACGGCACCGAGGGGCTCCGGGTCGTCGACGCCTCGGTCTTCCCCTACGTTCCCAACGGCAACATCTACGCGCCGGTGATGATGGTGGCCGAGAAGGCCGCCGACCTGATCGCGGGCAACACCCCGCTCCCCGCCGCCACGGTGCCGTACTACCGCCACCGCAACGACAGTCCGCTCTACCCGCCCGGCGATCCGCGCAACGACAAGTCCCACGACGAAGGCGAGGTGCGGCGATGACCGCTGCGGTGAAGGTTGACGGACTCTGGAAGATCTTCGGCCCGAAGGCCGACAAGATCATCGGTACGCCGGACGCGGACCTCCCGCGCGCCGAGCTGAAGGAGAAGACCGGCTGCGTCGCGGGGGTCAAGGACGTCTCCTTCGAGGTCTCGCCCGGCGAGGTCTTCGTGGTGATGGGACTCTCCGGCTCCGGGAAGTCGACCCTGATCCGCTGCCTGACCCGGCTGATCGAGCCGACGGCGGGCACGATCCGGATCGCGGAGCACGACGTCACGGGCGCCAACGACGCCGAGCTGCGCGACCTGCGGCGCAACGAGGTGGCGATGGTCTTCCAGCACTTCGGGCTGCTCCCGCACCGCCAGGTCGTCGACAACGTGGCCTTCGGTCTCGAGATCCGCGGGGTGAAGGCCAAGGACCGGCGCGCGAAGGCCGCCGAGATCATCGACCTCGTCGGCCTGCACGGCTATGAGACCTCCTACCCCGACCAGCTCTCCGGCGGGATGCAGCAGCGCGTCGGGCTGGCTCGCGCCCTGGCCGGCGACCCCGAGATCCTGCTGTTCGACGAGCCGTTCTCCGCCCTCGACCCGCTGATCCGCCGCGACATGCAGAACGAGGTCATCCGGCTGCACAAGGAGCTGGGCAAGACGATGGTCTTCGTCACCCACGACCTGCAGGAGGCGCTCAAGCTCGGCGACCGGATCCTGATCATGCGCGACGGCGAGATCGTGCAGATCGGCGCACCCGACGACGTGGTCGGGGCGCCGGCCGACGCCTACGTCAAGGACTTCGTCTCCGAGGTGCCCAAGTCCCACGTGCTGACCCTCAAGTGGGTGATGCGCCCGCCGCGCGACAGCGACTCGATGGACGGCCCGGTCATGGAGTCGACGACCATCGTCCGTGCGGCCGCCCAGGCCGCGCTCGCCTCCGACCACCCCGTGCGGGTCGTCGAGGACGGCGAGCTGGTGGGCATCGTCGACGACGACGCGATCCTCCGGGTGGTCGTCGCGGAGGAGGCGACGGCGTGAGCGCCGCGACCACCGCCTCGACGCCCCCGCAAGAGCGGGCGCCCCGCCGCGAGGCCCCGGCCCTGCCCACGCCGGCGCCGCGACGGACCGGGCTCAAGCTGCTGGTCGTCCTCGTGGTCTGGGTGATCGGCTGGGCGCTGCTCAAGGGCAGGCAGACCCTGACGATCGGCGGGGCCGAGCTCACCGACTTCCACCGGTGGCTGATCGACGTACGCGACAACATCGAGGCGGCCCGGCCGGGCAACTTCTGGCTCGACACCGTCATCGGTACGGCGAGCGACGGCCTGGACTGGACCTTCTCGACCCTGGCCCAGCTGATCAGCGTGGCCTCCTTCCCGCGACCGGTGCCGGAGATCGGGTGGCTCGGCGTTCTCGTGCTGTTCGTCTGGGGCGCCTACGCCGTCGCCGGCTGGAAGCCGGCGCTCCTGGTCGGGCTGTCGACGTTCTCCTTCGGGGTGCTCGGGGTGTGGAGCGACAGCATGGACCTGCTGATCGTCACGCTGGTCTCGGTCGTGATCTGTGTGGTGATCGGGGTCCCGCTGGGGATCGCGATGGCGCGGCGTCCGGCCGTGTCCGCGGTGATCACGCCGGTGCTGGACACCATGCAGACGCTGCCGGCGTTCGCCTACCTCACCCCGCTGGTGCTGTTCTGGGGGATCGGTCCGGCGGCGGCGATCGTGACGACGCTCATCTACGCCCTGCCGCCACTGGTGCGGATCACCGAGCACGGCCTGCGCAGCGTGCCCGCCTCGACCATCGAGGCGGCCCACTCGCTGGGGGTCTCGCGCAGTCAGCTGCTGCGCCAGGTGCAGCTGCCGATGGCCAAGCGGACGATCGTCGTCGGGCTGAACCAGTGCACGATGGCCGCGCTGTCGATGGCGACGATCGCCGCACTGATCAACGGGCCCGGGCTCGGCAAGCCGGTCGTGAAGGCCCTCGGCGCCCTGGACGTCGGTGCCGCGTTCGTCTCCGGCCTGGCGATCGTGCTGATCGCGATCATGCTCGACCGCACCACCACGGCGGCCAGCGAGCGCGCCGAGGTGCAGTCCCGGGTGGGGGGGATCCCGCCGCGGCTGAACCGGATGATCATCCTGGGCGGCCTCGTGCTGGTGGGGGTCGGCATCTGGATCTCCCGCACCTACCTGTGGGCGGCGGAGTTCCCCGACCGGTGGGACGCGAGCCGCCAGATCGCCGACCGGGTCAACGAGTGGACCAGCTCGCTGGTCACCAACATCGAGGGCGTCACCGACGGGTTCAAGAACCTCGTCACGTCCGGCGTGCTGAACCCGATGCAGTCGCTGCTGGCCCAGTCGCCCTGGTGGCTGATGGCCCTGGTGCTGCTCGCGATCGCGTACTTCCTGGGCGGCCTCCGGGCGGGCCTGGTCACCGGCGTCTGCCTGCTCGTCATCCTGGGAACCGGCCTGTGGCACGACTCGATGATCACGCTCACCATGACCCTGGTCGCCACCGCCATGGTGATGGCGATCGCGATCTTCATCGGGGTGGTGATGGGTCGCAGCCGACGCGCCGACCTGATGTTGCGGCCGTTCCTGGACGGCTTCCAGACCATCCCGTCGTTCGTCTACCTGGTCCCGGTGCTGGCCCTGTTCGGTCCGACCAGGTTCACCGCCATCGTCGCGGCCGTGCTCTACGCCGTCCCGGTCGCGACGAAGCTGGTCGCGGACGGGATCCGCGGGGTGGCTCCGGGCTCGGTCGAGGCGGCGACCTCGGTGGGCAGCAGCACCTGGCAGGTGATCTCCCGCGTCCAGCTGCCGATGGCCCGCTCCGCACTGGTCCTGGCCGCCAACCAGGGGCTGCTCTACGTGCTGTCGATGGTCGTGATCGGGGGCCTGGTCGGCGGCGGCGCACTCGGGTTCCTCGTCGTCTCCGGCTTCTCCCAGGCCCAGCTGTTCGGCAAGGGACTCGCGGCCGCCATCGCCATCACGGCGCTCGGGATCATGCTCGACCGGATCACCAAGTACACCGCCGCTCGCTACGGACGGCAATGACGGACCATGCGCCGGCGTCGTCGCCGGCGCACCACAACCTCCGGCTCCACCGGGTCGGTCAACGAAAGAGGAACACCATGGCACGAAAGAATGGGCGCCAGCTGAGCGCCGTCGCCCTGGTCGCACTGCTCGGCCTCGGGCTGTCCGCGTGCGGCGGAGGCAACATCGAGGACACCGCCGCCCCGCAGGGCTCCGGCGACTGTGGCGCCTTCGACATCGCCATCAACCCGTGGGTCGGCTACGAGGCGTCGGCGCACGTCGTCGGGTACGTCGCCTCGCAGCAGCTCGGCTGCGACGTCGAGTACAAGGACGTCAAGGAAGAGGTCGCCTGGCAGGGCATGGGCAGTGGCGAGATCGACGTGGTCATCGAGAACTGGGGCCACGACGACCTGGTCGCGAAGTACATCGACGGCAACGGCACCGCCCAGGACGCCGGCCCCAACGGCAACGTCGGAGTGATCGGCTGGTTCGTACCGCCGTGGATGGCGGAGGAGTACCCGGACATCACCGACTGGAAGAACCTGAACAAGTACTCGGACCTGTTCAAGACCTCCGAGTCCGGCGGCAAGGGCCAGCTGCTCGACGGTGACCCGTCGTTCGTCACCAACGACGAGGCGCTGGTCAAGAACCTCGACCTCAACTACAAGGTGGTCTTCGCCGGCAGCGAGGCCGCGCTGATCACGGAGTTCCGGAAGGCCGAGGAGAACAAGGAGCCGGCGCTCGGCTACTTCTACGCGCCGCAGTGGTTCCTCGCCGAGGTCCCGCTCGTGAAGATCGACCTTCCGCCGTACACCGAGGGCTGCGACGCCGACGCGGAGAAGGTGGCCTGCGACTACCCGGAGTACACCCTGAACAAGATCGTGGCGACGGACTTCGTCGACTCGGGTAGTCCTGCGTGGGACCTGGTGAAGAACTTCACCTGGACCAACGACGACCAGAACCTGGTCGCGAAGTACATCGCCCAGGACAAGATGGATCCCGAGGATGCCGCCGCCAAGTGGGTCGAGGACAACCAGGACAAGGTCGACGCCTGGCTCAGCTGAGACCGCAGCTCCGCGACCAGCCAGAGTCCGGAGCTCGAGAAAAGTCTGGCTGCGCCCGGCCGGGGGATTGACACCCGGCCGGGCGCAGCCGATTCTGGACTTGTCTCGCATCATGAATCACGTTGCGCAATACGCAACAACCACGGATCGACCGAAAGAGGGCCCCATGGCCACCGTCCCCAGCACCGCCCGCGTCGTGGTGATCGGCGCCGGCATCGTCGGCAACAGCCTCGTGCACCACCTCGCCAGGCTGGGCTGGCGCGACATCGTGCAGCTCGACAAGGGAGCGCTGCCCAACCCGGGCGGCTCCACCGGGCACGCCTCCAACTTCATCTTCCCGGTGGACCACTCCCGTGAGATCACCGACCTGACGCTGGACTCGGTGCGGCAGTACCAGGAGATGGGGGTCTTCACGCGGTCCGGCGGCTTCGAGATCGCCCGGACCGAGGAGCGGATGGAGGAGCTGCGGCGCCGGATGTCGAGCGCCAAGGCCTGGGGGATCGAGTCCGAGCTGGTCAGCCCGGACTTCGTGAAGGAGAAGGTCCCGTTCATCGAGACCGACCAGTTCATCGGCGCCTTCTGGACCCCGTCGGTCGGCGTGGTGGACTCGCTGCGGGCCGGGACGATCATGCGCGAGCAGGCGCTGGCCACCGGCGCACTGACCGTGGTGCCCACGGTCGAGGTGGTCGGCCTCGACACCGAGGAGCAGGCGGACGGGCGCCGCCGGATCACCCGGGTCCGCACGACCGGCGGCGACATCGAGGCGGCGTACGTCGTGATCGCCTGCGGTGTGTGGAGCCCGAAGATCGGCGACATGGCCGGGGTCAGCATCCCGCTCACCCCCGCGGTGCACCAGATGATCAGCGTCGGCCCGTGCCCGCAGCTCGCTGGAGGAGAAGGCGAGATCAACCATCCGATCATCCGGGACATGGACACCTTCTGCTACGAGCGCCAGCACGGCGCCGACATGGAGGTCGGCTCCTACGCGCACCGGGCGATCCTGCACGAGCCCGAGGAGATCCCCTCGATCGAGCAGGCCAAGCTGTCGCCGACCGAGATGCCCTTCACCTCGGACGACTTCGACCCGCAGCTCGAGCAGGCCTACGACCTGATGCCCGACCTGCTCGGTGCCGAGGGCGCGGAGATGCGCTACGCGATCAACGGACTGCTGTCGCTGACCTGCGACGGCAACCCGATCCTCGGCGAGAGCGAGGTGCGCGGCCTGTGGACCGCCGCCGCGGTCTGGATCAAGGAGGGGCCGGGCGTCGGCCGTGCGGTCGCCGAGTGGATGACCCACGGGCACTCCGAGATCGATGTCCACCACAGCGACATCGCGCGCTTCCACGCCCACCAGAAGCGCCGCGAGCACACCCGCCTGCGCACCACCGAGGCGTTCATCAAGACCTACGGCATCATCCACCCGGCCGAGCAGTACGAGTCCGACCGCGACCAGCGCCTGGCGCCCATGCACGAGTCGCAGAAGAAGCTCGGCGCGGTCTTCTTCGAGACCGCCGGCTGGGAGCGGCCGCACTGGTACGAGTCCAACGCCGCCCTGCTCGAGACGTACGGCGACGCCGTGATGCCGCGCGAGCACGAGTGGGACGCGCGCTGGTGGAGCCCGATCGTGAACGCCGAGCACCTGCGGATGCGCGAGGCCGCCGGCGTGATCGACCTGACGGCGTTCTGCATCTTCGACATCACCGGGCCGGGCGCTCTCGACACGGTGCAGCGCACCTGCGTCGCGCAGTGTGACGTGGCGCTCGGCAAGGTCGTCTACACGCCGGTGCTCGACGCCAAGGGTGGGTTCACATCGGACCTCACCGTGATGCGCCTGGCCGAGGACCACTTCCGCGTCGTCACCGGCGGCGCCCATGGGATGGCCGACCGCAAGACCTTCGCCGACCAGCTGCCGGGCGACGGCGCCACCACGCTGGACGACCGCACCGACGCGGTGTCGACGGTCGGGATCTGGGGGCCGCGGGCCCGCGACATCCTCGCCTCGCTGACCTCTGACGACGTCTCGGACGCCGGCTTCGGCTTCCTGAGCTGTCGCGAGATCACCGTGTCGACCGGCGCCGGCGACCTCGTCGTGCTGGCCTCGCGGATCTCCTACGTCGGCGAGCTCGGCTGGGAGCTCTACGTGCCGATGGCCGATGCGGCTGCGCTGTGGGAGACCCTGCTCGACGCCGGGCGTCCGCACGGGGCGGTCCCCGTCGGGATCGCCGTCTACGGCACCACGGGCCGCATCGAGAAGGGCTACCGCGCCTACGGGGCCGAGCTCGACAGCGAGCGCACCATCGTCGAGGCCGGCATGCAGCGCCCCAAGGTCAAGGCGGCCGACTTCGTCGGCAGGGCGGCGTACCTCGAGCAGCGCGAGCAGCCTCCCGCCACGGTGCTGTGCACCCTGACCGTCGACGACCACACCTCCGCGGACGGCACCAAGCGCTACATGCTCGGTGGGGAACCGATCCTCACCCGGGAGGGCGCGGTCCTCACCGACGGCCACGGCCACCACCCCTACGTCACCTCGGCCGGGTCGGCGCCGTCCCTGGGCAAGCACGTGCTGCTGGCCTACCTGCCGCCCGACCAGGCCACGATCGGCAACCAGCTGGCGGTCTCGTACATGGAGGAGCTCTACCCGGTCACCGTCGGCTCGGTCGACAGCACGCCGCTGCTCGACCCGGGCAACGAGCGGATCCGCTGATGACCGACGTGCTGGTCTGCATCAAGCGGGTGCCGGACTCCTCCGGCGAGGTCGTGCTCACCGAGGACGAGCAGGCCGTCGACGGGAGGTACGCCGGGTTCACGACCAGTGCCCACGAGGAGTGTGCGGTCGAGCTCGCGGTCCAGGTGGCCGCCGCGACCGACGGGCGCGCCGGGGTGCTCACCCTCGGTGACGGGGATGCCGTCGAGCAGCTCCGCTCGGCTCTCGCGGTGGGCTGCACTGCCGCCACCCTGGTGGAGGTCGAGCCGTCCCGCTTCGGGCCGGCCGACGTGGCGCGTGAGATCGCGGCGGTGGTGCGCGACCACGCCGCCGCCGGAGAAGGACCCGACCTGGTCCTGCTGGGGAACGACGCCGCGGACAGCGGCGACTTCCAGGTCGGCATCCGCCTCTCGTACGAGCTCGGTTGGCCGGTCGTCAACGGGGTGTCGAGAGTCAGCGTCGAGGACGGGGTCGTGATCGCGAGCGGCGCCGGGCCCGACGGGCACGAGACCTACCGGGTGCCGCTGCCCGCCGTGGTGACGATCCTCGAGGGCGGGGTCGAGCCGCGCTACCCGTCCGTCCCCGGCCGGATGAAGGCCAAGAAGGTGCCGATCGAGCAGCGTGCGGCAGCGGCGGAGCCGGTGGGCCCGAGCCGGGTCCGGCTGCTGCTGCCCCCGCCGCAGCCCAGCGACGTCCAGGTCCTGGGCAAGGGCCCCGAGGCGGCGCCGGCCGTCGTCGACCTGCTGGAGCGGCTGGGGGTGCTGGCGCGATGATCCTGGTGCTGGTGGAGACCGACCCCACGGGTGCGATCGAGGTGTCCCGGGAGGCGGTCACCTTCGCGCGGTCCCTGGCCGAGGCGGGTGGCGGCATCCCGATCGACGCAGTGGTGATCGGCGAGCCGGCGGGTCCGCGGGCCGAGCTGGTGGACCAGCTCGGGGAGTACGGCGTGCGCCAGGTCCACCACGCGTCCGGGGAGGAGTTCGCGGCGTTCTCCGGCGCGGCGTGGGCCGCGGCCGTGCAGGCCGCTCGCGACGACACCGGCGCGGTGGTGGTCCTGGCTGCGGGTACGCCACGCGGCAACGAGGTGCTCGCCCATGTGGCAGCCCGGACCCGGGTGCCGATGGCCGCCAACGTGATCTCCTTCGAGGGCCTGGCGCCCGTTCGTGGTGACCCGGCAGGTCGTCGGGGGAGCCGCCCTCGAGGAGATGCAGCTGAGCGAGCGACCCGCCGTCTTCACGGTCGCCGGCCACGCCGTCGAGCCCGCTCCGGCACCGACGCCGGTCGCCGCAGTGCTGGTCGACCTGCGGCCCGAGGTCGCGGAGGCCGACCTGGTCGCCCGCGTCGTCTCCGCCGAGCCCCCGGCGCCGGACCAGTCCGGCGGCCTGAAGTCGGCGCGGGTCGTGGTCGGGGCTGGGCGCGGTGCAGGAAGCGCCGACGGCTTCACCGACCTGCTCGAGCTGAGCGAGCTCCTCGGTGGCGCGATCGGCGTCTCGCGGGTGGTGACCAGCCTCGGCTGGCGCCCCCACCACGAACAGGTCGGCCAGACCGGAAGCCGGATCTCACCGGACCTCTACATCCCCTGCGGGATCAGCGGCGCCATCCAGCACTGGGCCGGGTGCTCGTCCGCCAAGAACATCCTGGCGATCAACACCGACGAGGATGCGCCCATGGTCACCAAGGCGACGTACGCCGTGATCGGCGACCTGCACGAGGTGGTCCCCGCGATCAACGCCGAGATCCGCCGGCGTCGGGGCTGACGCCGGCCGAAGGAGTGGGCGGACTGTGGTCGTCCTCCTGGGTCGAACGCCTGCTCTTGCGCCGGACCCTTACCCTGAAACCCGGGGAAGGGGAGTGCCATGCGGGTGCCCGGAATGGCCGGAGTGCTGCTGCCGGTCGCGCTGCTGCTGGCGACCTCCTGCACGGGCGGCTCGGCGACCCGGACGGTCCCCGATGCAGCACCTTCGGGCACCGGTTCCTCGACGGCGAGCTCGTCGCCGTCCGGGCCCGCGTCCGGGAGTGCGAGCACCACACCGGCCGACCCCGAGCACGCCGTGGAGCCGCCCGGCCCGCGCAGGGGTGCCCTGACGTACGGCGACATCCTGGTCTACGACCCCGACTCGCTCGGTCGCCGCGCGATCGCCAGGATCAGCCGGTTGAAGGGCGTCGTCGGAGTCGAGTCGCTCGCGCTGGCCCAGGTCGGCATCGAGAACCGGGTGGTCAACGTCGCCGCCGTCGATCCGGCCAGCTACCGGAACTTCACGCCGCGTGAGAGTGCCGAGACCCAGGACGTCTGGGACCGGGTCGCCGGGGGAGAGCTGGCGCTGCGGCCGGCACTGAAGAAGCGCGTCCCGCTCGACGAGCAGGGCTACTTCCGGCTCGGCAGCGGCAAGGACGCTCCCGAGGTGCACATCGGTGCCTTTGCTCCCCAGGTGCTGCAGGTCGACGCGGTGGTCAACGAGTCCTGGATCCCCACCCTGGGCATGAAGCCGGGCAACGCCCTGATCATCAACACCGGCACCACGGCGCCGCTGTCCCTGCGCAAGCCGATCCAGCGGATCGCCGGGGGCAAGGCCTCGGTCCAGATGCTCGACGCGGTGGCCCGGTTCGGGCTCGACACCAGTGTGCAGCAGACCGCCTTCCTGGTCGGCAGCGTCGCCGACGCGGTCGGGACGTTCAACTACACCGTGCTGGGGGGCGGCCGGATCGCCCCCGACCCCGCCTGGGTCTCCTCGCACATCGGCACTGCGACCGTCCCGATCCTGGGTTCGGTGACGTGCAACAAGCTGATCTTCCCGCAGCTCACTGCCGCGCTCCGCGAGATCGTGGAGCGGGGCCTGGCCGACGAGATCCACCCCGGGGAGTACGCCGGCTGCTACTACCCGCGCTTCATCGCGGGCAGCACGTCGCTGTCGAACCACTCCTTCGGGCTGGCCCTCGACCTCAACGTCCCCGGCAACCAGCGCGGCACGGTCGGTCAGATGGACCGGACCGTGGTCTCCATCTTCAAGAAGTGGGGCTTCGCCTGGGGTGGCGACTGGCGCTACACCGACCCGATGCACTTCGAGATGAACGCGGTGGTCAACCCGCGCTGACGACGACCGGGGACCACGACGTCGTACCGATCTGTCAAGGCATGCACAGACGAGCAATCGCTGCTCGTTCTGCCGGGGGGTATTCCGTAGTCCATTCGAGGGATGGACGGTCTGGGGGCGCCTCCCTAGGTTCGATGTGGACCTCGACCGTCTGGTCGATCTCGGGCCACAACCCGAGGAGCTCCGTTGACCCCAGTTCGTACTCGCCGCCTGTCCATGACCGGACGCCCGCACTCGATCGCCGCGTACCTGATCGCGGTCCTCGCCCTCGTGCTCTCGATGGGTGGTGCGGCCGTGGCGGGGGGGATGATCACCGGCAAGCAGATCAAGAACAGCTCGGTGACCAGCAAGGACATCAAGAACGGCAGCCTGCACCTCAAGGACATCAACAAGAAGTCCTGGCCGTTGGCGACCCCGCCACGAGGGACCACGGTGATCGGGGGCGGCATCATTGCCTCGAACGTCCCGAGCGACTCGCGGTACGGGCGTGGCTACGCCGCGCTGCCGTTCACGACGAAGGTCCCGCTCACCAGCAGCGGTCCTGGCCGCAACCTCTACTTCGGGAACACGGGCATCGCGTATCCCGGCGAGTCGAACCAGGGTCTGTGTTCCGGCAGTGCCGAATTCCCGACGGCCGCCCCGGGCATCATGTGCGTGTACGTCAGCGGAAGCACCACCAACGTGTCCAACGGTCTGAGCTTCGTCTTCCCGGGCTCGAACGCTGGTCCCGACGGTGCGGACAGCACGGGCTTCTACGTCGGTGCCTCTGCGCCGACCACGGGTGAGCAGCTGCTCCGTTTCGTCTGGGCCTACACCGCCCCCTGACCGACACCGACCTCGGACGGCGCGCCGACTAGCCTCGCGTCATGCGCGCCGTCCAGGTCATCAGCACCACCGGTCCCAGCGGACTCGAGATCCGCGACGTCCCCGAGCCGGCCCCGGGACCGGACGACGTGCTGGTGGAGGTGCACCGGGTCGGCGTCTCCTTCCCGGACCTGCTGCTGAGCAAGGGTGAGTACCAGCTCAAGCCCGAACCGCCGTTCACGCTCGGGGTCGACTTCGCGGGCACCGTGCTGGCTCCGGCCGCCTCCGGTGCCGGCGGCTTCGTGGTGGGACAGCGGGTCGCCGGGGTCGGCGGCTACGGGGGCGCCGCGGAGCGGGTGGCGAGTCCCGCGATGTTCACCTTCGCGCTGCCAGACTCGCTGTCCTTCGACGAGGGCGCCGCGCTGCCGATGAACTACCTGACCGCGCAGTTCGCGCTCGCCGAGCGGGGCCAGCTGCGCGCCGGCGAGACCGTGCTCGTGCACGGGGCGGCGGGCGGGGTCGGCACCGCGACCCTCCAGGTGGCCAAGGGATACGGCGCCCGGACCATCGCCGTCGTGAGCTCCGAGGCCAAGCAGGCGATGGCGCGGCAGGCCGGCGCCGACGAGGTGGTGCTGGTCGACGGCTTCAAGGACGCGGTCCTCGGCCTCACCGACGGACGCGGCGTCGACGTGGTCCTGGACGTGGTCGGGGGCGAGCTGTTCATGGACTCGCTGCGCGTCCTGGCGCCGCAGGGTCGGCTGCTGGTCGTCGGCTTCGCGGCCGGGCAGGGCATCCCCGAGGTCAAGGTGAACCGGCTGCTGCTCAACAACGTCGACGTCCGCGGGGTCGGCTGGGGTGCCTACGCGATGGTGCGGCCGGGCTACCTGCAGCAGCAGTGGCAGGCCCTCGAGCCGATGATGGCCAGCGGGGTGGTGCAGCCGCCGATCGGGGCGTCGTACCCCCTGGCGGAGTTCGGCCGGGCGCTGGTCGACATGGACGAACGCCGCACGCTCGGCAAGTCCGTCGTACGTCTGCGCGACTGACCGCGCTGCGGCGATCGCGAGCCGATCGACCGCCAGCCGGTTAGGGTCGCCTCGTGACCATCCTGGATGACGCCCGTGAGGGCATGAACCCCGACATTCGCCCGCAGGACGACCTCTTCGGGCACGTCAACGGCCGCTGGCTGGACGAGGTGGAGATCCCCTCGGACCGGTCGAGCTGGGGACCGTTCGTGCAGCTGGCCGACGCCGCCGAGGAGCAGGTCCGCCAGATCATCGAGGACCTCGCCACCACGGTGAGCGCCGAGGGCAGCGAGCTCGACGAGGACGCCCGCAAGATCGGGGACCTGTTCGCCTCGTTCATGGACGAGGAGGCGCTCAACCGCAAGGGGCTGCGACCGGCCCACCCGTTGATGAACGCCGTGGCCGGGCTGCGCGACGTCCGTGACCTGGCGGCGTTCCTCGGGGAGTTCGAGCGGGTCGGCGGCCATGGGCTCTTCGGCAGCTACATCAGCACCGACGACCGCAGCTCCGACCGCTACCTCTTCCACATCGTCCAGGGTGGGCTCGGCCTGCCCGACGAGTCGTACTACCGCGAGGACAAGTTCGCCGAGGTCCGCGAGAAGTACGTCGCCTACCTGACCCGGCTGCTGGAGCTCGCCGGGCACGACGACCCCGCCGGTGCTGCCGCGACCGTGCTCGACATCGACACCCTGCTGGCCGTGGGCCACTGGGAGCGCTCCGAGACCCGCGACGTGCAGAAGACCTACAACCTCACCACCGCCGCCGAGCTCGAGGAGCTCTGCCCGTCGTTCGACTGGGACGCCTACGTCACCAACCTCGGCGGCTCCGCGGAGACGATCGCGGAGAGCTGCGTGCGGCAGCCGTCGTACCTCGCCCACCTGTCGACCGTCCTGGACCAGGTGCCGATCGAGCAGTGGCGGCACTGGATGCTGGTCCACGTGCTGCGCTCGGCCGCGCCGTACCTCACCGACGACTTCGTCGAGACCAACTTCGACTTCTACGGCCGCACCCTCAACGGCACGCCCGAGCTGCGGGCGCGCTGGAAGCGAGGCGTCGCCCTCGTCGAGGGAGCCCTCGGAGAGGCGGTCGGCAAGGAGTACGTCGCCCGCCACTTCCCGCCGTCGTCCAAGGCGCTGATGGACGACCTCGTGGCGAACCTGCTCGCGGCCTACCGCGAGTCGATCTCGAAGCTCGACTGGATGACCGAGGAGACCAAGCAGCGGGCCTACGAGAAGCTCGACACCTTCCGCCCGAAGATCGGCTATCCGGAGAAGTTCCGCGACTACTCGGCGCTGCAGATCACCCCGGACGACCTGCTCGGCAACGTCGCCTCGGCCTCGGCCTTCGAGACCGACCGTCAGCTGGCGAAGATCGGTGCTCCGGTCGACCGCGACGAGTGGTTCATGCTGCCGCAGACCGTGAACGCCTACTACAACCCGGGCACCAACGAGATCTGCTTCCCGGCCGGGATCCTGCAGAAGCCGTTCTTCAGCCCCGACGCCGACCCCGCCGAGAACTACGGCGGCATCGGCTCGGTGATCGGGCACGAGATCGGCCACGGCTTCGACGACCAGGGGGCCCAGTACGACGGGCTCGGCAACCTCAACGACTGGTGGACCGCCGACGACAAGGCGGCGTTCGAGGTGAAGTCCAAGGCGCTGATCGAGCAGTACGACGCCTTCGAGCCGCGCGCCCTGCCGGGCGAGAAGGTCAACGGCGCGCTGACCGTCGGCGAGAACATCGGCGACCTCGGGGGGCTGACCATCGGCCACCGGGCGTACGTGATCTCGCAGGACGGTGCCGCCTCGGCCGACGCCCGGCGCCGGCTCTTCATGAACTGGAGCTACTGCTGGCGCACCAAGCGCCGCAAGGAGCAGGAGCTGCAGTACCTCACCATCGACCCGCACTCGCCGCCGGAGTTCCGCGCGAACATCGTGCGCAACCTCGACGAGTTCCACGAGGTCTTCGAGACCGCCCAGGGTGACGGACTCTGGCTCGACCCGTCGGAGCGGGTCCGGATCTGGTGACGTGACGACGATCGGCGTCTGCGAGGACGACGTACAGCTGCGCTCGGTGCTGGTCCGTGCCTTCGCCGCCCACGACTTCGAGGTGGTGGCGGTCGCGACCGGCGCGGAGGCCCTGCGGGCGTTCACGGAGCGCCGGCCGGACGTGATCGTGCTCGACCTCGGGCTGCCCGACGTGGACGGCCGTGACGTCTGCCTCGCGTTGAAGGCGAACGGCGTGCAGGCTCCGGTGCTGATGCTCACCGCGCAGGACGGCGTGCACCACCGGATCTCCGGGTTCGAGGCCGGCGCCGACGACTACCTCGGCAAGCCCTTCGCGCTCGCCGAGCTGATGGCGCGCGTCCGCGTCCTGGAGCGCCGCGCCGTCGCCCAGCGTCCGGTCGCCGAGGGCGTCGCGCTGGACCCGGCCGGCCACGCGGTCGTGCGCGGGGACGCGGGATGTCCAGGAGCTGCACCGGCACCCCGACTACGCCGGCGATCCCCTCACCGCCTGAGGGCCACGAACGGGCCGACCCACCCGAGGACCCCCGTCCGGGTGGGTCGGCCCTCCTCCTGTCCGCCCTCGCACTCGCCGGCTCAGGGGGCTCTGCGGTGAGGTGTAATGTTGTAATCATGATTACGAACGAGACAGAGGAACGGGTGCGCGGCTGGTTCACCGGCCGGCTCCCGAGCGACTGGCAGGCCGCGCCTGCCGAGATCACGATCGACCGCGAGGAGATCACCATCCTGCTCACCGTCCCCGACGTGGAGCTGGCCGAGACCGACGGCGGGGCGGACGGCGGGGCCCCGTCCGAGGCCACCCTGGAGGAGGCCCGCGCGGGTCGCGCCAAGGCGTTCCGCGAGGAGACCCGCGCCGAGCGGATGAAGCTCGCCCGAGAGGCCGAGCACCGCTACGAGCGCAAGGTCTCCTGGGGCGTCGTCGTCGGAGAGCGTCGCGAGCTGTGGACCCACGTCGCCGCTCCCGTGATGACCCGGCTGCGCCAGCCGCAGCGGCGGGTGCTCGACACGCTCGTCGACGCCGGCGTGGCCCGCTCCCGAGCCGATGCGCTGGCCTGGTGCGTGCGCCTGGTCGGGCAGCACGAGGACGACTGGCTCGGCGAGCTCCGCTCCGCCATGGGTGCGGTCGCCGACGTACGCAGCCAGGGCCCGACCGTCTGACGACCCCGTCGGCGACCGCTGGTAGACAGGGCGGATGACCACCACCGCACTCCCGGTCGCCGATCCGGTCGAGGTCCGCGCAGCCGCCGAGGCGCACCTGCGCGCCCTGGTCGGCCGCGACGACGCCACCTTGCGCGAGGACCAGTGGACCGCGATCGAGGCGCTCGCCGTGGCTCGCGCGCGCTCGCTGGTGGTGCAGCGCACCGGCTGGGGCAAGTCGGCGGTCTACTTCGTGGCGACCCTGCTGCTGCGCGAGGCAGGTGCCGGTCCCACCGTGATCGTCTCGCCCCTGCTCGCGCTGATGCGCAACCAGATCGCGGCTGCCGAGCGCGCGGGGATCCGCGCGGTCACCATCAACTCGACCAACATCGAGGACTGGCAGCCGATCCAGGACTCGATCCTGGCCGGCGAGATCGACGTCCTGCTGGTCAGCCCCGAGCGGCTGAACAACCCCGGTTTCCGCGACGAGGTGCTGCCCCGGCTCGCGGCCACCTGCGGGCTGCTGGTCGTCGACGAGGCGCACTGCATCTCCGACTGGGGCCATGACTTCCGGCCCGACTACCGGCGGATCCGCACCCTCCTCGGGGACCTCCCCGACGGCATCCCGGTGCTGGCCACGACCGCCACCGCCAACTCGCGGGTCACCGCCGACGTCGCCGAGCAGCTCGGCACCGACGTGCTCGTGCTGCGAGGTTCGCTCGACCGTGAGTCGCTGCGGCTCGGGGTGGTCCGGCTGAAGACCGCTCAGCAGCGGCTCGCCTGGCTGGCCGACCACCTCGCCGAGCAGCCGGGCTCGGGCATCATCTACTGCCTGACGGTCGCCGCCACCCAGGAGATCGCCGACTACCTCCGCTCGCGCGGGCACGACGTCGCGGCGTACTCCGGGCAGACCGACCCGACCGAGCGGCAGGCGCTCGAGCAGGACCTGATCTCCGGCAAGGTCAAGGCCCTGGTCGCCACCAGCGCCCTCGGCATGGGGTTCGACGCCACCCTCGGCTTCGTGGTCAACATGGGGGCCCCGGCGTCGCCCGTGGCCTACTACCAGCAGGTCGGCCGAGCCGGCCGTGGCACCGACGAGGCCACCGTGGTGCTGCTCCCGGCGATCGAGGACCGCGACATCTGGGCCTACTTCGCCTCGCTCGCGTTCCCGCGCGAGGAGCTGGTGCGCCAGACGATCGGCGTGCTCGCCGAGCACGGCCGCCCGATGAGCACGGCCGCCCTGGAGACCTTCGTCGAGCTCAACCGCACCCGGCTGGAGACCATGCTCAAGGTCCTCGACGTCGACGGCGCCGTACGCCGGGTCCGCGGCGGCTGGGAGGCCACCGGCCAGGACTGGGTCTACGACGAGGAGCGCTACCGCCGGGTGAGCGAGGCCCGCGAGCGGGAGCAGGCGGCGATGATCGACTACCTCGGCACCGACCGCTGCCGGATGTGGTTCCTGCGCCACCAGCTCGACGACCCGGAGGCGACCGAGTGCGGCCGCTGCGACAACTGTGGCGGGCTCGACCTCTCCGCCGAGGTGTCGGACGCGGCGGTGGAGGAGGCCGGAGCCCGGCTCTCCCGGCCCGGGGTCGTCCTCGAGCCCCGCAAGATGTGGCCGACCGCACTGGCCAACCTCGGCGTCGAGCTGAAGGGCAAGATCTCCGACGGCGCCGGCGAGGGCCGGGCGGTCGCTCGGCTCACCGACCTCGGCTACGGCCAGGCCCTGCGCGACCTCTTCCGCCCCGGTCAGCCGGACGGGGCCGTGCCGGTCCCGCTGGTCCGGGCTGTCGTCGAGGTGCTCGGTGACTGGCGGCCGGGCGTCGACGGCATCGTGGTCGTCGAGTCCGCGACCCGGCCGACGCTCACCGCGGACCTGGCCGACGGTCTCTCCCGCTACCTCGAGGTTCCGGTCCTCGGTCGCTTCGCGATCGTCGACCCCGGGGTCGCGCCCGGGCAGGGCGCGATGAACTCCGCCCAGCGTGTGGCGGCGGTCGGCCGGCGCTACTCGCTGGAGGTGGACGCCGATGCGGTCCAGGGCCGGCGGGTGCTGCTCGTGGACGACCTGGTGGTCACCGGCTGGACCGCCACGCTGGCCGCGCGGGCGATCCGCCGGGCCGGCGCCACCGAGGTCCTGCCGCTGACCCTGGGCTTGCAGTCCTGACGCAGGCATTTCGGCGTTCTCCAGCGAGAGCGCTCCGACGGACCTAGCCTCGGATGATGTCGCCGGCCCCGGCCGGATGCCCACCGTCACTGGAGGAAAGTCATGTCGCGTTCGCGCACAGCAGCAGTCGTCGCCGTCACCACCGGCCTGGTCCTGACCGGTGGGATGGCCTCGGCCGCCCAGAAGACGGTCAAGGACAAGCACGGCGACGCCGAGACGGCCACCGCCGACCTGCACAAGGTCAAGATCAACAACGCCGCCGGGAACCTCTCCGTCCGGGTGAAGATGGCGCGGGCCAGCGCCGGGCGGACGAATCTCGTCGTCACGCTGACCCCGGTCCCGGCCCAGGTCGAGGGTGAGCCAGCCGTCGAGCCGCGCGGCGTCTACACCGTGAGCAGCGTGGCCGCAGAAGGCAAGGGCAAGAAGTTCGGGGCGACCCTGGAGTTCGTCGCCACAGGCTCCGACGTGGTCGAGCCCGTCACCTGCGAGGGGATGAAGACGACCATCTCCGCCGGCAAGCGTGGCAACTCGCGCTTCCGGATCCCGCAGACGTGCTTCGGTGACGACGCCGGGACGATGACGGTCGACGTGATGACCGTGACCCCCGAGGGCGACGTGGCGGACGAGATCGTCAGGCCGCTGAAGGTCAAGCAGGCCAAGAAGCGGGCCTGACTCAGCCGAGCAGGGACTCGACCGCCTCGACGATGATCGGGTCCAGCGGCTCCACGCCGGGGTCGAACCGGGCGACCACCTGACCGGCCCCGTCGACCAGGAACTTCTCGAAGTTCCAGGCCACGTCGCCGACCCGTCGCTTGTTGTCAGGCGTCTGCACCAGCGTCCGGTAGATCTCGTGGCGCTGGTCGCCGTTCACGTCGACCTTCTCGCTCATCGGGAAGGTGACGCCGTACGTCGCGGAGCAGAACTCCGCGATCTCCTCGGACGAGCCCGGCTCCTGCCCGCCGAACTGGTTGCACGGGATGCCGACGACCCGGAACCCCTGGTCGGCGAACTTCTCGTGCAGCTGCTCCAGCGCGGTGTACTGCGGGGTGAGCCCGCACCGGCTGGCGACGTTCACCAGCAGCGCCGGGCCGCGGGCGGTCAGGTCGCCGAGCGTGGCCGGCGTACCGTCGAGGCGGGCGATCGGGCAGTCCAGGATGCTCATGCGCCGAGCCTACGAAGCCGCCCCCAGCTCCGTGGAATCGGCGTCCCCGCGCCGACCTGACGCCGCCCCCGCCGGGAAACGTCCCCCCTGGTCGCTACCGTCGGATCCTCCGAACCCACCGCGCCTCCGGGAGGCATCCGCTTGAGCTTCGTCCCGGTCACCGGACCGGCCACCTTCCGCACGGCCGACCTGCCGCGCGACAGCGTGGTCGAGTTCACCGACGAGCGACGCACCGTCAGCCTGCCGATCCGGGCGGCGCTGCCGATCCTGACCCGGGCGCACAGCCGGGACGACCTGCACCCCAGCGTCGGGCTGCTCTCCGGTGCCGCGCTGCTGGGCATGCGGCTGGTCGCGGCCGGCAAGTTCGAGCCGGCCGAGGATTCGCTCAGCTGGCGGGTGACGGCGCTGGGGGCCGACGACCAGGACCGGGTCGCGATGCTGGCCCGGGCCCGCACCCCGGACGACGCCGATCCCACCGCGGCCGAGCAGGTGGTCCGGCAGGTGCTCGACGCGGTCGCGGACGTGATGCCGCGCAGCGCCCCGGACCCCCAACGCCGTCCGCCCCCCGCCCGTCGCGAGGGCACCCCGGAGGTCCGCGGCACCGACTTCGCCGCCCGGCTGCAGGCGCGGATCGAGCGGCATCTCGCCACGCCACCCGACGACCGACCGCAGCTGGTGACGCTGTCCCTCCGGGTCGAGGCGGACGAGGAGGAGCTGGTCGCCGGTGCGGTCCGGCTCGTCCTCCAGGTGCATGACGAGCAGAACCCGCTCCATCTCTGCGACGCGGCCGAGCTGTGGACCGAGTCCGGTCGGGACGCTGCCCACGGCTTCGGGGAGCGGGCCCGCACCCACGCGGCGATCGCCCTGCGCGCGGCCGCAGACGCCTGGCCGGTCCTCGACCGGCTGCTGGAGCTGCGGGTCCCCGACCAGATCACGCTCGACACCGACGAGCTGGTCAGCCTGCTCGAGGACGGCGTGGCTGCGCTTCGGGACCGCGGCGTCGACGTGCTCTGGCCGCGGAGTCTGGGTCGCGACCTGACCGCGACCACGGTCCTGGACCACACCGCCGACCGCCGCGGGAGCCGGGAGCAGCCCCTGCACGACGGGCTGTTCGGCCCGGAGGCGATGTTCGCCTTCAACTGGCAGATCGCGCTGCACGGCGAGCCGCTGACCGACGAGGAGATGGACCAGCTGGCCCAGTCGGCCGCGCCGGTGCTGAAGCTGCGGGGGAACTGGACCGTGGTCGACCCGGCGATCGCGCGCAAGGCCCGCAAGCGGCTGGTCCGCACGGTCAAGCCGGCGCAGGCCGTCGCCGCCACGCTGACCGGCGTGGTCCAGGTCGACGACCTCGAGCAGCAGGTGGTCGTCGGGGCGAGCCTCCTGGAGCTGCGCGAGCGGCTGCTCGGCGCCGCCACCCGGACGCCGGTCGCACCCCCGGCAGCGCTCGAGGCGACCCTGCGCGACTACCAGCTGCACGGCCTCACCTGGCTGGTCGAGCTGACCCGGCTGGGGCTCGGCGCCTGCCTGGCCGACGACATGGGGCTCGGCAAGACCGTGACGCTGATCGCCCTGCACCTGCACCGGGTCGCCGAGGGTGCCGCACAAGGGCGCCCGGTCGGTCCGACGCTCGTGGTCTGCCCGGCCAGCCTGCTCGGCAACTGGGAGGCCGAGATCAACCGGTTCGCACCCGGCGTGCCGGTCCGGCGCCACCACGGCGGCCAGCGCGACCTCGGCGGGCTCGGCGCCGGGTCCGTGGCCGGTGGCGAGGGTCCGGCCGACAGCCCGGGGTTCGTGCTCACGACGTACGGCACCATGCGCGTCGACCACGCCGCCCTGGCCACCGTGCCCTGGGACATCGTCGTCGCCGACGAGGCCCAGCACGTCAAGAACGCCCGGTCGTCCACCGCCCGCGGGCTGCGGGCCATCCCGAGCGCCGCCCGGGTGGCGCTCACCGGCACTCCGGTCGAGAACAACCTGACCGAGCTCTGGGCGATCCTGGACTGGGCGACCCCCGGGCTGCTGGGCAGCCGCAACGCCTTCCGCAAGGTGTGGGCGGCCCCGATCGAGTCCGGTCTGGAGCCGACCAAGGCCCGCCAGTTCGCGGGCCTGATCGGCCCGTTCCTGCTGCGCCGCCGCAAGTCCGATCCCGGGATCGCCCCCGAGCTGCCCGCCAAGACCGAGACCGACCATCCGCTGGGGCTGACCCGCGAGCAGGTCGTGCTCTACGAGGCCTTCGTCCGCGACACCATGGACCGCATCGAGCGGGCCGACGACGAGACCCGGCGGGGCCTGGTGCTGATGCTGCTCACCGGGCTCAAGCAGATCTGCAACCACCCGGCGCACTTCCTCAAGCAGTCCGGCAGCCGGCTCGCCGGCCGGTCACAGAAGCTGGACCTGCTCGACGAGCTGCTGGCCACCGTGCTCTCGGAGGGCGGGGCGGTCCTCGTGTTCACCCAGTACGTCGCGATGGCGCGCCTGCTGGAGGCCCATCTCTCCCGGGCGGGGATCGAGCACCAGTTCCTGCACGGAGGGACGCCGGTGCGGGAGCGCGAGGCGATGGTGGCCCGCTTCCAGGCCGGCGAGGTGCCGGTCTTCCTGCTGTCGCTCAAGGCCGGCGGCACCGGCCTCAACCTCACCCGGGCCGACCACGTGGTCCACGTCGACCGCTGGTGGAACCCCGCCGTCGAGGAGCAGGCCACCGACCGCGCCTATCGGATCGGCCAGACCCGGCCCGTCCAGGTGCACCGCCTGATCACCCGCGGCACCATCGAGGAGAAGATCGCCGAGCTGCTCGCGCGCAAGCGGGCGCTGGCCGACTCGGTACTGGCCCGCGGCGAGGCGGCCCTGACCGAGCTCAGCAACGACGACCTGCGCGACTTCGTGAGCCTGCGACGGACCGCCGAGGACCGGGAGCTCGACAGCGAGGACACCGACGCCGAGGAGCCGCCGTGAGCGAGCTCCCGAGCGTGGTCGTCCACCCCCGCGTCGTGGCCAGACGCGGTCGGGCCCGGGCGTCCACCTGGTGGGGCAAGGCCTGGGCGCGCGCCGTGGAGGAGTCGGCGTACGCCGAACGCGACCTGGTGCGGGCCCGGACGATGTCGCGCTCCGGACGGATCGGACAGATCACGATCGACGAGGGGTCCGTGGTGGCCTCCGTCGAGGACGACCGCGGCCTGTGGACCGTGGCGGCGTCGGTGCCGGTCCTCGACGGCCCCGGCCGGGACGCCCTGGTGGAGACCGTTGCCGCCGAGTCCGGCCGGGTGGCGGCGCTGCTCGGCGGAGACCTGCCGCACCTGCTGGTCGAGCACGCCGAGGAGGCCGGCGTCGAGCTGCTCCCGTACGGCGGTGAGCTGGGCGCGACCTGCACCTGCGAGGCCTGGGTCGATCCGTGCGTGCACGCCCTGGCCGTGCTCTACCAGGTCACCTGGCTGCTCGAGGACGATCCGTTCGTCCTGCTCCACCTGCGCGGGCTGCCCCGGGACCGGCTGCTCGGGCTGCTGCACGCCCGGGAGGAAGCGGCGGTCGACCCCGACGCCGCAGCCGGGATCGAGGCGGCGGACGACGTGGAGACCGGCCTCGATGCCGCGCTCCGGGCGGCCCGGGTCCTCGACCTGCTCGCCGACCCGGAAGCCCCGCTCGACCACCTCCTCTGACCCCGACCCGTCGCGTGTTGACGCCGCAACCCCGTCGACCCGTCGCTTGTTGACGCCCCAGACCGTCGACCCGTCGTCAACTAACGACGGGTGGGCGGGATACCGAGGGCACCGAGCGCCATCTGGCACAGCAGGTCGTGCATCGAGGCGTCGGGCAGCAGGCCGCTGTGCGGCGTGGAGTTGATCAGCCCGAACGCCGCGTGGGCCATCGCGCGGGCCCGGTCCAGGTCGAGCCGGTCCCGAGCCCCAGCCCGGCGTGCACCAGTCGGAGCTGCTCGGCCCACAGGTCGACGTAGTCGCGCTGCAGCCGGCGTACCTGCTCGCGGGCGGCGATCGGCAACGACTCCCAGTCCCGGTCCTGGACGATGATCAGCGGGCGGTGCCGCAGCGCGAAGTCCACGTGCCAGTCGACCAGTGCGGCCACGGCCGCGCCGGGGTCGGCCGCGTGCGCGACCCGGTCCCGGCCGACGGCGAGGAGCTCCTCGCTGATCGAGACCAGCATCTCGGCGAGCACCGCGTCCTTGGAGACGAAGTGCTTGTAGAGCGCCGGCCCGGAGATCCCGCAGGCCGCCCCGAGGTCGGCGACGGAGACGCCGTGGAAGCCACGGGCGGCGAAGAGCTCGGCAGCGGTCGCGAGGATCTGCTCGCGCCGACTGATCACCTCGCCGGTCAGCTCGCTGGTCACCCGGCAAGGTTAGCGTTCGTTAACGCGATCGGCGGGAGATCCGCAGGGTGTGGACGCGACGGTTAACGATCGCTAACCTTGCCGGTGTGACCCAGGACATGAGGGCCGTCGTCGAAGACCTCCGCGAGCGGCTGGCGCGCGCCCGGCAGGGCGGCAGCGAGGCAGCCCGCACCAAGCACACCGACCGCGGCAAGCTGCTGGTCCGCGAGCGCGTCGACCGGCTGCTCGACCCGGGCAGCCCGTTCCTCGAGCTGAGTCCGCTGGCCGCGACCGGGATGTACGGCGGCACCCCCGAGGGCGACGACCCGGTGCCCTCCGGCGGCGTGGTGACCGGGATCGGCCGGGTCAGCGGTCGCGAGTGCGTGGTGGTCGCGAACGACGCCACCGTCAAGGGCGGCACCTACTACCCCGTCACGGTCAAGAAGCACCTGCGCGCCCAGACCGTCGCTGCCGACAACCGGCTGCCCTGCCTCTACCTCGTCGACTCCGGCGGAGCCTTCCTGCCGATGCAGGACGAGGTCTTCCCCGACCGCGAGCACTTCGGCCGGATCTTCTTCAACCAGGCCAACCTCTCGGCGCAGGGGATCCCGCAGATCGCCAGCGTGATGGGCTCCTGCACCGCCGGCGGCGCCTACGTCCCGGCGATGTCCGACGAGACCGTGATCGTCAAGGAGCAGGGCACGATCTTCCTCGGCGGACCGCCGCTGGTGAAGGCCGCGACCGGTGAGGTGGTCACCGCCGAGGACCTCGGCGGCGGCGACGTGCACGCCCGCACCTCCGGGCGTCGTGGACCACCTCGCCGACGACGACGCGCACGCGCTCGCGATCGTGCGCAGCATCGTGGCCACGTTCGAGCGGCCGACCGCGAGCTCGCTGCCGGTGCACGAGTCCGAGGAGCCCCACGAGGACCCCGAGACCCTGTACGACGTGGTCCCCGCCGACACCCGCACGCCGTACGACGTGCGCGAGGTGATCCGGCGGATCGTCGACGGCAGCCGGATGCACGAGTTCAAGAAGCTCTACGGCGAGACCCTGGTCTGCGGCTTCGCCCGGATCCACGGCTACCCGGTCGGCATCATCGCCAACAACGGCATCCTGTTCAGCGAGTCCGCGCTCAAGGGCGCGCACTTCATCGAGCTGTGCAACCAGCGCGGCGTGCCCCTGGTCTTCCTGCAGAACATCACCGGCTTCATGGTCGGCCGCGAGTACGAGAACCGCGGCATCGCCCGCGACGGCGCCAAGCTGGTCACTGCGGTGGCCTGCTCGGTGGTCCCGAAGTTCACCGTCGTGATCGGCGGCTCGTTCGGGGCCGGCAACTACGGCATGTGCGGGCGCGCCTACGACCCGCGCTTCCTGTGGATGTGGCCCAACGCCCGGATCTCGGTGATGGGTGGGGAGCAGGCCGCCAGCGTCCTGGCCACCGTCAAGCGGGACGGGATCGAGGCCAAGGGCGGGCAGTGGTCGGCCGAGGAGGAGGACGAGTTCAAGTCCCCGATCCGCGACCAGTACGAAGCCCAGGGCTCGCCGTACTACTCCACCGCCCGGCTCTGGGACGACGGCGTGATCGACCCCGCCGACACCAGGCGCGTCCTCGGGATGGGGCTCGCGGCCGCCGCGAACGCCCCGATCCCGGATCCCTCCTACGGCATCTTCCGGATGTGAGCTCACCCCATGACTCTCAACACTGTCCTGATCGCCAACCGCGGCGAGATCGCGCTCCGGGTGATCCGGGGCTGCCGCGCGCTGGGCCTGCGTAGCGTCGCGATCTACACCGACCTCGACCTCGCCGCGCTGCACGTGCGCGCGGCCGACGAGGCGATCCGGGTCGAGAGCTACCTCGACATCGACGAGGTGGTGGCCGCGGCGCAGCGGGCCGGCGCCGACGCGATCCATCCCGGCTACGGCTTCCTGTCCGAGCGACCCGCCTTCGCGGCCGCCGTCGAGAAGGCCGGCCTCAAGCTGGTCGGGCCCTCGGCGGACGTGATGGAGCGGATGGGCCGCAAGGACGCCGCCCGCGAGATCGCGGTCGCTGCCGGCGTACCCGTCGTCCCGGCCTACGCGCCCGACGCACCGGCCGGCTCGATGGCCTACCCGGTCCTGGTCAAGGCCACGGCCGGCGGCGGTGGCAAGGGGATGCGGATCGTCCGCTCCGAGGCGGAGTACGACGCGGCGGTCGCCTCCGCCCGCCGCGAGGCGATGTCGGCGTTCGGCGACGACACCATGCTCGTCGAGAAGTACGTCGAGCACGGCCGTCACATCGAGGTCCAGGTCCTGGCCGACGCCCACGGCAACGTGATCCACCTCTTCGAGCGGGACTGCTCCACCCAGCGCCGGCACCAGAAGGTGCTCGAGGAGGCTCCGGCGCCGACCATCAGCCCGGAGATCCGCCGGGTGGTCACCGAGTCGTCGGTCGCGCTCGCGCAGCACGTGGGCTACGAGAACGCCGGCACCGTCGAGTTCCTCCTCGACTCCGACACCGAGGAGGTCTACTTCCTCGAGATGAACACCCGGCTCCAGGTCGAGCACCCGGTCACCGAGCTGGTCACCGGCGTCGACCTGGTCCAGCTCCAGCTCCGGGTCGCCGCGGGGGAGCCGCTCCCGCTGACCCAGGACGAGGTGGCCCTCAGCGGTCACGCGATCGAGGCGCGGGTGTACGCCGAGGACCCGTTCAACGGCTTCCTGCCCCAGGCCGGCACCGCCACCTTCGTCCGCTGGCCGACCCGGGCCCGGGTGGACGCGGCGCTCGAGACCGGGAGCGTCGTCTCCACGGCGTACGACCCGATGCTCGGCAAGATCATCGTGCACGGCCCCGACCGGGAGACCGCCCGGCGGGCGCTGGTGGCCGCGCTCGACGACACCGCGATCCTGGGGCTGACCACCAACCTCGGCTTCCTGCGCGCCCTCACTGCCGGCGACGAGTTCCGGGACGCCACCATCGACACCGCCTGGCTGGACACCGCGACGATCGCGGAGCCGGCCAAGGACCTGGCCCGGGTCTTCGCGGCCTGGACCCAGGCCATGCTCGTGGCCGATGCGACCGACGCCGGGGACCCCTTCCACGGCGACGGCTTCCGCCTCGGCGGCCCGGCAGCAGCCCAGTTCGTCGAGCTCGACCGGGTGGTCCGGGTCGACCGGCCGCGCGACGGCGGCGCCGGTCGGGTGGACGACGTCGAGGTGCGCCAGCTGCTCGCGGAGGGCCACGTCGTGGTCCTCGTCGTGGATGGCCGTCGCCACCAGGCCGTCGTCGACGTCGGCGCGCACGTCGTGGAGGTGATCCACGAGGGGCACCGCCACGTCTTCGAGCGCCCGGACGTCTTCGCCGACCACGGCCCGGCCGCCGGCGACGGCACGATCGTGTCGCCGATGCCGGGCACCGTCCTCGACGTCCGGGTGGCCGTGGGGCAGACGGTCGCGGACGGCGACGTGCTCGGCACCCTGGAGGCGATGAAGATGGAGCTCAGTCTCAAGGCGCCGTTCGCGGGCACGGTCGCCGAGGTCGGCGCGGCCGCCGGCGACCAGGTCGCCCTGGGTGCGCGACTCTTCGTCGTCGAGCCCGACGCGAGCCCGGGCGACGAGGAGGAGCCGGCATGATGCGCGCCCCAGCAGTGGTTCCCGGCGCCGTGGCCCCGGTCGCCCCCATGCCGGAGCGGGTGACGATCTACGAGGTCGGCCCGCGCGACGGCCTCCAGAACGAGTCCGCGATCGTCCCGACCGAGGTCAAGGCGGAGTTCATCCGGCGGCTGCTCGCGGCCGGACTGCCGGTGGTGGAGGCGACCAGCTTCGTGCACCCGAAGTGGGTGCCACAGCTCGCCGACGCCGCCGAGCTGATGGGCCTGCTCGGCGAGGCCGGCCGCGACCTGCCGGTGCTGGTCCCCAACGACCGCGGGCTGGACCGCGCGCTGGAGCTGGGCTGCCGGCACATCGCGATCTTCGGCTCGGCGACCGAGACCTTCGCGCAGAAGAACCTCAACCGCAGCCTGGACGAGCAGTTCGCCATGTTCGAGCCGACCGTGGTGCGCGCCCGCGAGGCCGGCCTCGACGTCCGGGCCTACGTCTCGATGTGCTTCGGCGACCCGTGGGAGGGCGCGGTCCCCGTCGACCAGGTGGTCTCGGTCGGCAAGCGCCTCTTCGAGCTCGGTGCCAGCCAGCTGAGCCTCGGGGACACCACCGGGGTCGGCACGGCCGGTCACGTCACCACCCTGCTGCGGGCCTTCGTCGAAGCCGGCCTGGGCACCGACCAGCTGGCGATGCACTTCCACGACACCTACGGCCAGGCGCTCGCCAACACCTACGCGGCGCTCCAGTCGGGGATCACGACGTTCGACGCCAGCGCGGGCGGCCTGGGCGGCTGTCCGTACGCCGAGAGCGCCACCGGGAACCTCGCCACCGAGGACCTGGTGTGGATGCTGCACGGCCTCGGGATCGAGACCGGGGTCGACCTGGAGGAGGTCGTGTCGACCAGCGCCTGGATGGCCGGACAGCTGGGCCGACCGAGCCCGTCGGCCGTGGTGCGCGCCCTCGCCCCGCACTCCTCGGGGGGTACGGCACAATCTGGCGCATGAGTCGGGTCGTCTACCTGCACATCGGTGCACCCAAGACCGGCACGACCTATGTCCAGCACCGGCTGGCGGTCAACGCCCGGTCCCTCGCCGAGCACGGCGTGCACTTCCCCGGGAAGTCGGCGCTGGTCAGCCCCGGGCTCTTCCACTTCCGCGCGGCCCTCGACCTGCTCGGCCAGGACTGGGGTGGAGCTCCCGGCCACGCCCAGGGCAGCTGGGACGCCCTGGTGCGCCGGATCAACCGCCGCAGCGGCACCGTGATCGTCAGCCACGAGATCCTCGCGCCGGCGACTCCCGAGCAGGTGGCCCGCGCGCTCGCGGACCTCGCCGGCAACGAGGTCCACGTCGTCTACACCGCACGCGACCTCGGCCGCCAGCTCCCGGCCGCCTGGCAGGAGAGCATCAAGCAGGGCCGCAACTGGTCCTACCGACGCTTCCTGAGCAAGGTCGAGAAGGGCAAGCCCTGGTTCTACCGGGCCTTCGACCTGCCCACCGTGCTCAGCACCTGGGGTGCGCAGCTGCCGCCCGAGCGGGTCCATGTGGTGACCGTGCCCCCCAGCGGCGTACGCGACCCCCGTGGCGACCTGCTGTGGCTCCGGCTGTGCGAGGTCTACGGGATCGACCCCAGGTGGGCGCCGCTGGACAGCGATCGCTCGAACCGCTCGCTCGGCGTCGCGGAGACCCAGGTGGTCCGCAAGCTCAACAAGCGGATGGACCGCGCCACCCGGCGCGAGTCGCAGTACGACGAGCTGATCCGCCAGATGCTCGCCCAGGGCGAGCTGGTCGGCCGCGGTTCGCCGCCGGTCAGGCTGCCTCCCGGCCGTTTCGACTGGGCCGAGGCCCAGACCGAGCGCTGGCTCGAGTGGATCGCCGCCAGCGGGGTCGACGTGGTCGGCGATCTCGAGGAGCTGCGGCCGGTCCGCCCCCTCGGGGACGACCCTTGGGTGAACCCCGACAAGGTCCGGTCCAAGAAGCAGCTCAAGGTCGCGATGGACGCACTGGCCGCGATGACCCGCGAGGCCGCCAGCCGGCCGGACCCGGACCGGCAGCTCGTGAGGCGGGTCCGCACCCACGCCCAGCGGCTGCGCGAGAGGTGACCCCCCGCGACTCCGAGCTCTCGGCGGGCCTCCCGGGGGTACGCCGCGCGTGGGGCTGGGTGGGCCACCTGCGCGAGGGCGGCACCCAGCCGTGGCACGACTGGTCGAGCGCTGGCCCGGCCGGGGGGCGCACGCTCCCGGGCGCCCAGCAGCTGGAGCTGCTCCGACGGCTGAACCTCGCCGGCCCGCCGTCGCCCCGGCTGGTCGAGCGGGTGCTGTCCGCCTCCGCTCCCGGCCGGGGTCGCCCGGACCTCGAGCTGGAGGGCGCGGTCGAGGCCACGGAGTTCGGGCCGCGGCCGGTCGACCCGTCGACGCTGGCGCTGGACGAGCTGGTCCGGGTCGCCGCGGGCCTGCTGGCCGAGGACGTCGTCGCCGCCGGGGTGCCGCCGCGGCCCACGCCACCGCTGACCCGCCCGTGGCGGACCCGCTACCGGCTGCTCGGCGACCCCTGGTTGATCGCTCCGGTTCGCGCGCAGCTGACGGCTCGCGGACGCCCGCCCGGAGGACGTGGTGCCGTGGTGGTGCTCCGGGCCGACTCCCTCGACCGGATGCTCGTCCATGCCTGGACGGCGCGCAGCCTGGGCACGGGCGCTCCGGCGTGGGCCGACTGGCTCTCGGCGACGGTGCGCCGCGACGCGCTGCCGCCCCGGGTCGACCTGGTCCGGGCCGCCCGGGTCTGGGCGGAGCGAGTGGGTCGGGACCGCGTCCAGGTCGTGCTCGACCCCCGCGCCCTGCCCGCGGTGCTCGGCGTACGTCGCCTGCCGGCCCCGCCGGCCGAGCTCTCCGCCGACAGCATCGAGGTGGCCCGAAGGGTGGGCAGCGTCCTGGGCATGCTGGTCGGCCCGGACCGGCGCCGCGACCTGTTGCGCCACACCCTGCAGCCCCGCCTGGTCGCCGACCAGGGCCCACCCCTGGCGGTGCCGGCGGCGCACCTCGAGTGGGTCGAACGGCGGGCCGCGCGGATGCGCGCCGCACTGCTGCGCGCTGGCTACGCTGTGCACGGCGATCTGGAGCACCTGCAGCCGGGCGCGGGCAGCCGGCCCGACCGGACGGGCGCCGAGGGGCCGTCGGACTCCGGCACCCTGGCCCTGGCCGTCTCGCTGCTGCTCGCCGGTGACGCGCACGACCCGCACCACGACCACCCGGGCGACCACCCGGGCGACCACCTGGACGACGAGGAGCAGACGTGACCAAGCGGGTCCTGCTCCACGTCGGCACCCCGAAGACCGGCACGTCGTACCTCCAGGACGTGCTCTTCCGCAACCGACGGATGCTCGCCGGCCAGGGGATCAACTACCCCGCCGACCGGTTCGACGCACACTTCCTGGCCGCGCTCGACCTGATGCGGCTGCCCTGGGGCGGTCTCGAGACCGAGGCGGTCGGCGCCTGGGACCGGTTGGCGGCCGACGTCCGCGGCTGGCGGGGCACCTCGATCATCAGCCACGAGATCCTCGCGACCGCGAGCCGCTCGCAGGTCGGCCGGGCGCTGGAGTCGCTCGGCCACCACGACGACGTCGAGGTGCACGTGGTGCTCTCGGTGCGCGACCTGGTCCGCCAGATCCCGGCCGAGTGGCAGGAGAACGTCAAGCACCGCAGCACCATCAGCTACGCGAACTTCCTCGAGCAGATCCGCGACCCGCAGCGGGAGAGCCGGATCGCGACGTGGTTCTGGGGGGTGCAGGAGGTCCCGGACATCCTCAACCGCTGGGGCCACGACCTGCCGCCCGAGCGGATCCACCTGGTGACCGTGCCGCCGCCGGGTGGCTCCCCGCAGCTGCTGTGGGACCGGTTCAGCCGCGCCTTCGGGCTGACCGGCCTCGATCTGGACCTCGAGGCGGAGCGGGTCAACCCGTCGCTCGGCGCCCCCGAGACCGCGTTGGTGCGTCGGATCAACCGCTCGGTGAACAGTGAGGTCGCCCCACCCGACTACCGGCCGCTGGTGCGTGAGCTGCTCGCCCACCAGACGCTGTCGCACCGGACCAGGTCGCCCCGGCTCACCCTGCCGCCCGACGTGCACCCGTGGGCCGAGGCGGTGACCGATGCGTGGCGGACCGAGATCGACCGACGTGGGTACGACGTGGTCGGCGATCTCGACGACCTGACCGGGCCGCCCGCGATCGCCGACTGGGTGGACCCGGACCGGCCGCCGGAGCGGCAGGTCGCCGGCGCCGCCGTCGACGCGATCAAGGCGCTGCTGCTCGAGACGACCCGGCTCCGGCGTTCCGAGGAGCGGCTCGAGGCGGAGCTCCGGGAGACGCGGATCGCCCTCGAGCGGAGCTACCTGCGCCCGACGTACCGTTGGCGGGAGAAGCTGGTCCGGCGGCTCCAGACGGGGAGCACCGGGCGCGGGCTGCTGAAGCTCTACCGGCGTGCGCGCGGCAGGAGCTCGCGGTCGGCGTAGCGACCGATCTGCCAGGTCGCGTAACCGTCGGCACCGGCGCCGACCAGGCCGCCGACCACCGGCACCCGCCGGCCCACCGTGATCGCGAGCCGCTTGCCGGCCACCTTCGAGATCAGGTCGGCGGCCACCTCCGCGGAGATGATCCGGTCCAGGTCGGGGTCGTGGGTCGGCGCGGTGGCCAGGGCCATCGGCGGCGCCGGCAGCTGCTTCTTCTTGACCAGGGCGTTGACCCGGTCCTCCCCGAGCAGGCAGGCCAGGACGGCGTTGCGGACCCGGGGGTCGGCCAGGTCGTAGCCGCGCAGGTGGGCGATGCCGGCGATCATCCGGCACTCGACCAGGGCCAGCCCGCTGATGTTCGCGGGGATGGTCAGGGCGGCGGTCACCAGGCCGCCGAGGTTCGTGGCGAACCCCTGGAGCCCGGCGTACCGGACGTGGTTCTCGATGACCTCGTGGATCGCCTTGTCGACGTTGCCCTTCTGCTCGCGCAGCTGCGCGTCCGCGGCGTCCGCGGCGGGTGGTAGCGGCCCGACCCCGTTGATCGCCCGGTGCAGGGCCTCCCGGACGAACGACGTGGTGAGTTCCGGCGCCAGGTTCGTGATCCGGGGGGCCAGGTGCTTGCCGATGCTGCCCTTCACGCTCATGGATTCATCGTACGGGCCACTACGGTGGGCGCCGTGCCCGTCGAGCCTGCGTCCTCCGCCTGGACGTTCGGGAACCCGGCCTCGTTCGACTCCGAGGACGACCTGGTGGCGGTCGGGGCGGACCTGGCGCCGGGCACCCTGCTCGCCGCCTACCGGCGGGGCCTGTTCCCGATGCCGTCGGGGAGCCGCGGCGACCCGATGTACTGGTTCTGCCCGGTCCGTCGCGGCGTGCTGGAGCCCCGGCAGCTGCTCGTGTCGCGCTCGCTGCGCCGGGCGCAGCGGGACTTCGAGATCCGGGTGGACACGGCGTTCGCCGAGGTGATCGACGCGTGCGCGGACCCGGCTCGCGACTCGGGGTGGATCGACGAGGAGATCCGCGCGGCGTACCTGCGCCTGCACGAGCTCGGCTGGGCGCACTCCGTCGAGGCGTGGCGCGACGGCCGGCTCGCCGGCGGACTGTACGGCGTCGCGATCGGCGGACTGTTCGCGGGCGAGTCGATGTTCCACCGGGAGCGGGACGCCTCGAAGGTTGCGCTCACCGGCCTGGTCGGGCTGCTGGACGATGAGCACGTCGCCGACCGGGTGGTCGACGTGCAGTGGTCGACGCCGCACCTGGCCAGCCTGGGGGTGTCGGAGATCTCCCGCAACGCCTACCTGCGCCGGCTCCCGGCGACCTTGGCGCTGCCGCTGCCCAGGGCGTTCCAGGGCCCCGGCGAGGCGTGAGGTTGCCCCGATGGGGCAGGGTTGGGGGCACTGCAGCACCCCACGACCCAACTCGGAGGATCCCCATGCGTGCCCTGCTAGTAGCCGCGACCCTGGTGGTCGCGGGCTCCCTGACCGCGGGTTGTGGTGGTGGCGGAAGCGACGAAGCCGCTCCCACTGCTGCCACCACCGACGAGTTCTGCGCCGCGTACAACAGCCTGTTCGAGTCGTTCTCCGCCGCCGAGCCCCCCACGGACGAGGAGTCGGTGCAGGCGCTCAAGGACTGGTCCGCGGAGATGAAGCAGACCGGGACCCCCGAGGACATGCCGGAGGATGCTCAGCGCGGCTTCGACCTGGTCATCGACACCGTCGCGGACGTGCCGGACGACGCCACGCAGGCCGACATCCAGGCGCTGAGCGACGACTTCTCCGCCGAGGAGAAGACCGACTCGGAGGCGTTCGGCAAGTACGCCACCGAGACCTGCCCGACGCCGACCCCGAGCCTGCCCTCGGAGTCCGAGAGCGCCGAGTAGCTCAGACCACGTGGGGCGTGTCGCCGGTGTCGCTGACCATCGGCCTCCCGGCGGCCGCCCAGTCCACCATGCCGCCGTCGAGGTTGGTGGCGTCCAGGCCCTGCTGGCCCAGGTAGCCGACCGCCTGGCCGGACCGGCCACCGATCCGGCACACCACCAGCAGGGGTCCGGTCGGCAGCTCGTGCAGGCGGTCGGGCAGCTCCATCAGCGGGATGTGCACCGCGCCGTCGATGTGGCCGTGGCGCCATTCGGCCGGCTCGCGTACGTCGAGCACGCCGAGCCCCGGGGGCAGCGGGTCGGGTACGCCGGCGACGGTCACGGTCGGGATCTGGTTCATGGGTCCTCGAGTGGGGTCGTGGTTCATTTCAACAGCCTGGACAGCCGACGGTCGGCCAACGGCTTCCCGCCGGTCTGGCAGGTCGGGCAGTACTGGAGGCTCGAGTCCGCGAACGACACCTCGCGGACCACGTCGCCGCAGACCGGGCAGGTCTCCCCGGTCCGACCGTGCACGGACAGGTGGGACTTCTTCTCGCCCTTGAGCTCGCTGGCGGCGAGCCCCCGGGAGCGCGCGACGGCGTCACCGAGCACGCCACGGATCGCGTCGTACAGCGTCTGCAGCTCCTCGTCGCTCAAGCCGTTGGCCGGCTTGAACGGCGAGAGCCGGGCGGCGTGCAGCAGCTCGTCGGAGTAGGCGTTGCCGATCCCGGCGATGGTGCCCTGGTGCCGCAGCACCCCCTTGATCTGCGCGCGTCCGGCGGCGGCCAGGATCTCGCCCAGCCGGTCGATCGTGAACGCCTGGTCCAGCGGGTCGGGCCCGAGCCGGGCGATGCCGGGGACGTCGGCGGGGTCACGCACGACGTACATCGCCAGGCTCTTCTTGGTACCGGCCTCGGTGATGTCGAGCCCGGCCTGGTTGTCGAGGACCACGCGGGCGGCGAGCGGTGACTTGTTGCTCGGCTTGGGCGGAATCGTCGGCACCTCGTCGCGCCAGCGCACCCACCCGGCCCGGGCCAGGTGCAGCACCAGGTGCAGCCCGGAGGCGTGGAAGTCCAGGAACTTCCCGTGCCGGGTGACGTCGTCGACCATCGTGCCCTCGAGGGCGCTCAACGGCGGGTCGAACGTCTTCAGCGCGCTGAACGCCGCGATGTGGACCCGGACGATGGCACGCTCCTGGAGCCTGCCCTTGAGATCCAGGGCCAGGGCTTCCACCTCGGGCAGCTCGGGCACGCGCACCAGTCTAGGGGGACCCGGCGACCTGGCCACCCGGAGCCGAGCTCACCGACTTCCCTACCCCGGAGCCCGTTTTCGAGGGATGATGGACCCATGGCCACCGCGCGTCCGCTGCCGGAGGCGGGGTCGATCTATCTCGACGCCCGCGGGGGCGACCGCGCCATGCGGGTCTCCTGGCACCACGACGCGGGGCTGGTCGTGCTCTCGCTGTGGCGGGAGAACGTCTGCGCCGGCTCCTTCCGGTTGGCCGTCGACGAGGTGCCCGAGCTGATCGCGCTGCTCCGCAGCGGCCTGGACACGGCGTACGACGTCGCGCTGACCCGGCGGCGGGGGCCACTCGAGGGGTCCGACTCGGAGCACCCCTGGGCGTCCGGCGCCTGACTCGCCGCGTATCCACACATCTACGGCTCAACCTAGATTCACCGATACGGTCCTGTCATGGACCCGATTCGCAACCCCTACGCGCCCGGCGCCGGCCAGCGTCCGCCCGAGCTGGCCGGCCGGGACGAACAGCTGCGCGCCTTCGACGTCGTCCTGGAGCGGGTCGCGAACGGGCGCCCCGAGCGCAGCCTGGTGCTGACCGGACTGCGCGGCGTGGGCAAGACCGTGCTGCTCAACGCGCTCCGCTCGGCGGCGGTCCGGCGCCACTGGGGGACCGGCAAGCTCGAGGCCCGCCCCGACCAGCGGCTCCGCCGGCCGCTGTCGAGCGCCCTGCACCAGGCGGTGCGGGAGCTCGGGCACCCGAAGCCGGACGACGTCGACCACGTGCTGGGGGTGATCCGCTCCTTCGCTCAGCGCGAGGCCGGGACCGGCGCCAAGCTGAGTGACCGGTGGAGCCCCGGCATCGACGTCGCGGCGGTGCGCGGGCGCGCCGACTCCGGCGACATCGAGATCGACCTGGTCGAGCTGCTGACCGACGTGGGTGGGCTGGCGGCCGACATCGGCAAGGGCATCGGGATCTTCATCGACGAGATGCAGGACCTCGGCCCGGACGACGTCTCGGCGCTGTGCGCGGCGTGCCACGAGATCAGCCAGTCAGGACTGCCGGTGATCGTGGTGGGCGCCGGGCTGCCGCACCTGCCGGCCGTCCTCTCCGCGAGCAAGTCGTACTCCGAGCGGCTCTTCCGCTACCAGCGGATCGACCGGCTGGCCCGCGACGCCGCCGACCGGGCGCTCAGCGCCCCCGCCGAGGACGAGGAGGCGGCGTACTCCGTGGACGCACTCGAGGCGATGTACACCGCCACCGGCGGCTATCCGTACTTCATCCAGGCCTACGGCAAGGTGGTCTGGGATCTCGCGCCGAGCTCGCCGATCACCACCGAGGACGTCGCGGTCGCGGCCCCCCAGGCAGAGAGCGAGCTCGCGGTCGGCTTCTTCGGCAGCCGCTACGAGCGCGCCACCCCGGGGGAGCGGGAGTACCTGCGGGCGATGGCCGACGCCGCCATCGCGATCGCCGAGCGTGGCGAGGAACCGCTCGACGACATCGAGAGCGTCCCGACGTCGGACGTCGCGGCGGCCCTCGGCAAGAAGCCGCAGTCGTTGTCGCCCGCGCGCGACTCGCTGCTCAAGAAGGGGCTGATCTACTCCGGCGAGCGCGGCCGGATCGCGTTCACCGTGCCGCACTTCGGGCGGTACCTCCGCGAGCACGCCTGAGGCCGGGATCCACCGCCACTCCGGGGCCGGACCGCGCACGTCCTCCGAATCTGAGCGTCGCTACAGTGCCGCGCATGACCTCACCCTCGAGCCACGACCCGGCGATGTTCGGGGCCCCGCTCCACGAACAGCTCGAGTCCTTCCTCGATGACCACCGGCGGGCCCTCCGCGACTCGCTGGACGGCCTGACCGAGGCCGAGGCCCGGCGTTCGCTGGTGCCGTCCCGGACCACGCTGCTCGGCCTCGTCAAGCACGCGACGTTCGTCGAGCAGGTGTGGTTCGACGAGGCGATCACCTGCCGCTCCCGCGCCGAGATCGGGTGCCCGATGGACCCGGACGAGTCCTTCGAGCTGGACGACAGCGACACGATCGAGTCGGTCCGCGAGACCCATGCCCGGGTGTGCGCCGCGTCGCGCGACCGCGCGGCCACCCTCGGGCCGGACGGCGTGGTGTCGGGAAACCGGCGCGGGCCCCTGCCCGTGCGGTGGGTCTACCTCCACGCGATCCGTGAGCTGGCCCAGCACTGCGGCCACGCCGACATCCTGCGCGAGCAGATCATCGCGGGCAGGGACCAGCCGCCGGTGTAGCCGGCCATGGGGTCCTCGCCCCCGACCCGTGCCGACCATCCAGCACCCGACCGTTGTCGGCGCGTTTCCCCACGGGGAGCGCTCGACCGCAACAATGCCGGTATGAGGCCGCAGGTCGTCGCCCACCGAGGGGCGAGCCACGAGAACGCCGAGCACACCCTGCGGGCCTACATCGCCGCTCTGGACGGGGGTGCCGAGGGCCTCGAGTGCGACGTACGACTGACCGCCGACGGTCACCTGGTCTGTGTGCACGACCGCAACCTGCGCCGCACCGCGAGCAAAGCGGGTCTGGTCTCGAGCATGGAGCTGGCCGAGCTCGACCAGCTCGACTTCTCGTCCTGGAAGCACCCGTGGTCGGAGCTGGACGACGAGGCCCCGGACCGCGACGAGAACCTCGACAAGGTGCTCACCCTGCGCAAGCTGCTCGAGACCGCCGCCGACTACAACCGTCGCGTCGAGCTCGCGATCGAGACCAAGCACCCCACCCGCTACGGAGGCCTGGTCGAACGGCGGGTGGTGGAGATGCTGCGCGACTTCGGCTGGGCCGGGAAGGACTCGCCCGCGCGAGTGATGAGCTTCTCGTGGACCGCCCTGCAGCGCGTCGAGAAGATGGCTCCCGGCCTGCCCGTGGTGATCCTGGTCGAGCGGGCCCACCACTGGCGGATGCTGCGGCCACTGATCGGGGAGGACTGGATCGTCGGTCCGGGCATCAGGGAGCTGCAGGACCATCCCAAGCTGGGCCGCAAGATCACCGCCGCCGGCCACGAGATGCACGTCTGGACCGTCAACACCAGGGCCGAGCTGGAGCTCTGCGTCGAGCTCGGGGTGAAGGCCGTCATCAGCGACCGACCGGCGTACATGCTGGAGCTGCTCGGCGTATAGGTTCGCGGGCATGGGAAAGAGCTCTCGCACCAAGGCCCGTGACCAGCAGCAGGAGACCAAGGCAGGTGAGGTCGGACCCCGCCAGCCGTGCCCCTGCGGGTCGGGACGCCGCTACAAGGCCTGCCACGGGGCCGCCGGAGGAGCCCCCGACCTGTTCGTCAGCCGTCCCTTCGAAGGCATGCCGTCGGAGTGCGACGTGGTCGCGCTCCGCGAGCTGGTCCCCGCCGCCACGGCGCCGCTGACACTCAAGGACTCCGACCGGGTCGTGCAGCTGTGCTCGCTGCTGCCGATGGCCGCGCCCGCCATGGTGCGGGAGAGCGGCGAGGTCTGGCTGGGGCTGCAGGTCCAGCACGGCTTCGGAGACCCCGCGCGCGACCTGGCTGCGGTGCTGCTCAAGGCTCTCGAGGCCGAGGTCGGGATCGTCGGGCTGACCGACCCGCCCGGACCCGGTCCGCGGCTGCAGGACCTGATCACCGGGGAGCGGCTCGACGTCACGGTGCACGACGGCTTCGACTACTGGGTCTCGGACGTCGAGGACCGCGAGAGCGTGGCCGGCGCCCTCGAGCAGGCGAACGACGCAGCGTCGCCGACCGCGCGGTTGACCACCGTCGAGGCGGCGTACTGGACCGACGTGGGCACCAAGGAGCACCTGCGCTGGGTGATGCCGGAGCCCGAGGACCAGCTGCTCGACGCGCTGGCGCGGCTGCACGCCGCCGGCCGGGACGAGATCATCCCCGGCTCGCGGTTCGTCGGGATGTTCCGGGCCCACGGGCTGCTGGCCCCGGTCTGGGACCTGCCTTTGGGCACCGGTCCCGAGCCGCTCGAGGAGCCGGCGGAGAAGTTCGCCGCCGACCTGCGCGAGGCCCTGGCCGACGACACCGCGCTGTCGACGGAGCAGCGGTCGGCGCGATCGGGACTGGCGAACCGTCAGGTCACGATCAGGTGACC
>CAWGWW010000022.1:0-187255 GCA_963826415.1 uncultured Actinomycetota bacterium
CCGCGGCGTCGCGGTCGAGGCCGGACCACCAGCTCCCCAGCTGTGCGGCCTTGTTGTCGGAGATGCGCCCGGGGTCCAGCTGCTTCTCGAACCAGTCCTTGGCCCCTCCCGCCCGTCTGACCTGGGCCGCGAGCGCGGGAGTCACGCCGTACGAGAAGCGCCCGACCAGGTGCCGGTCGGCGCTCGACAGCAGTGGCGCGCCCCGGAAACGGGCGGGTGAGTAGGCGCCCGCGCTCGCGGCTTCGGCCTGCAGGAGTGGGGCAGTCGCCCCCACCGCACCGACAGCAGCCGCCCGGCCCAGGAAGGCACGGCGGCTGGCGGAGGTGCTGTGGATGGGAGGGAGGGTGGGCATTGACTACTCCAGACCGGCAGAACGCAGACGAAGGGAGGGGACGCCCGCGCGCCTTCAGGCTAGGCGGGCGCAGGCGTACGCCGGAGCCTCCGATCGGTTCGGGCACAACCACCCAGATGGGCCATGGTGTGCGGCCCGCGCGGGCACTGCGGCTAGAGTTCGGGGACAGACGTTCCGCAACCGTTAGGACCCCGAGCTCCTCCCATGGACGGCTCTCAAAGTCGCCCGGCTTCCCCACGCTGTTGGGGAGGCCGAAGATGACCCCCTGGATCCTGCTGGCCATCGCACTGCTGCTGATCGTGGCGTGCGGTGTCTTCGTGGCAGCCGAGTTCGCCTTCGTCACCGTCGACCGCACCAGGGTCGACCAGGCGGCCGCCACCGGCGACGGTGCTGCGCTGGGGGTGCAGGAGGCCCTGCGCACCCTCTCCACCCAGCTCTCCGGCGCCCAGGTCGGCATCACGGTCACGAACCTGGCGATCGGGTTCCTGGCCGAACCGGCGATCGCGGCGATCATCGACGGGCCGCTCCGCGCGGCCGGCACTCCCGACGGCCTCGTCACTCCGGTGGCGGTGAGCATCGGGCTCGCACTGGGCACCTTCCTGACCATGATCTTCGGTGAGCTGGTGCCGAAGAACCTGGCGCTGGCCAAGCCGATGGAGACAGCTCGGGCCACCCAGCGCTTCCAGCGCACGTTCACCGCGGTCAACCGGCTCCCGATCATCTTCCTGAACGGGTCGGCCAACGCCTTCGTCCGACGCCTGGGCATCGAGCCGCAGGAGGAGCTCCGCTCTGCCCGCAGCTCGACCGAGCTCGCCTCGCTGATCCAGCGGTCGGCGAGCCAGGGGACGCTCGATGCCGAGACGGCAGAGCTCATCGAGCGCTCGGTGGAGTTCGGGTCGCGGACCGCGGGCGAGATCATGACGCCCCGGGTCCGGACGGTGAGCCTCGACGTCAACGACCGCGCGAGCGCGGTGATCGAGCAGGCCCGGACCACCGGGCACTCGAGGTTCCCGGTGCTGGACACCGACGAGACGGTCGTCGGCACGGTGCACATCAAGGCGGCCGTCGCGCTGCCGGTCTACGAACGTTCGACCACCAAGGTCAAGCACCTCATGGCCAAGCCCATCGTCGTGCCGGACACGCTGCGCCTGGACCCGCTTCTCGCGCTGCTGCGCGCGGACGGCTTCCAGCTGGCCGTCGTCCTGGACGAGTACGGCGGGCACGCCGGCATCGTCACCCTCGAGGACGTGATCGAGGAGATCGTCGGCGACATCTCCGACGAGCACGACCGGCTCGGCTCCCGGGGCCGGCAGCGGCGGGACGGCTCCTGGTCGCTCTCGGGGCTGCTTCGCCCCGACGAGGTCGAGGACCTGACCGACATCGCCCTGCCCGACCACGAGGACTACGACACGATCGCCGGCCTGGTGCTCCGGGTGCTGGGCCGGATCCCGGACGTCGGTGACATCGCCGAGGTGCCGGTGCCGGTCTCGACGTCCTCGTCCGCCTCGTCCACCTCGTCGTCCTCGTCCAACGACGATCGCGAGCACCTCGCCGTCCTCACCGTCGAGCGGATGGACGGCCTGCGCATCGACCGCGTCGGGCTGCGCCTCCACGACCAGCCCGTCGACGAGGAGGCCCCCTCATGAGCGGACTGACCGCGATCCTGGTCGCCATCGCACTGCTGCTGGGCAACGCCTTCTTCGTGGCGGCGGAGTTCGCCCTGGTCTCCGCGCGCCGCAGTCAGATCGAGCCGCGCGCCGAGGCGGGGTCGCCCTTCGCGCGCACCACCTTGAAGGCGATGGAGAACATCTCGCTGGTGATCGGGGTGAACCAGCTCGGCATCACCGTGTGTTCGCTGGTGCTCGGCGCCGTCGGCGAGCCGGCCGTGGCCCACCTGATCGAGCCGGTGCTCCACGCTGCGCGAGTCCCGGACGCCTTCCTGCATCCGGCGGCGTTCGCGGCGAGCCTGACCGTGGTGGTCTACCTGCACGTGGTGATGGGGGAGATGATCCCCAAGAACCTCGCGCTCGCCGGACCGGACCGGATGGCCCTGATCCTCGGTCCGCCGATCTGGGGGATCGTCACCGTCCTGCGACCCGTGATCGTGGTCATCAACGCGATCGCCTCGGCGGTGCTCGGGCTCGCGGGCGTGAAGCTCATGGACGAGGTGAGCTCGACCTTCACCCGCGAGGAGGTCGCCGCCCTCGTCGAGGAGTCCCGGGGCGAGGGGCTGCTCGAGGCCGAGGAGTACCACCGGCTGTCCGGCGCCCTGGACTTCACCGAGAAGACGGTGACCTCCGTGCTGATGCCGACCGCGACACTGACGACGGTCCGGCGGGGCTCGAGTGCGGCGGACGTCGAGGCGCTCTGCGCAGCGACCGGGTTCAGCCGGTTCCCGGTCACGAGCGAGGCGGGCGACCTGCTCGGCTACCTGCACATCAAGGACGCCCTGGTGCCGGACGAGAGCCTGCGCGAGCTCCCACTCGACGACAAGGCGATCCGGCCCTTCGCGCCCGTCCGGTCCGAGGACCTGCTGCACGACGCGCTGGAGACGCTGCAGCGTCGAGGGGCCCACATGGCCCTGGTCGTGGGTCCGGACGGCGGCACGCTCGGCCTGGCCACTCTCGAGGACGTGCTCGAGGAGCTGGTGGGCGAGATCCGGGATGCGGCGCACCTCGACGAGTCGGTCTGACCCCCGCGTGGGGCAGCCGTCCCGGGCGCCGTCCGGCGGCTAAGGTTGACGAGGCAAGGGACCCGGACGACCGAAATGCAGGGACAAGTGGCGGATGATTCAGCACGCAGCCGCGTGTGGACCTGGCCCAACCTGCTGAGCATGCTGCGCCTGGCCGGCGTGCCCGTCTTCCTGTGGCTGGTCCTCGGCCCCGAGGCCGACGGGTGGGCCCTCGGGCTGCTGGTCGTCTCGGGCATCACCGACTTCCTGGACGGCTGGCTGGCTCGACGGCTGGACCAGACCTCGATCGTGGGCCAGATCCTCGACCCGGTGGCCGATCGGCTGTACATCCTCGCGGTGGTGCTGGGCCTCGCCCTGCGCGACGTGATCCCCTGGTGGATGGCGATCTCGCTCCCACTGCGCGACGCCCTGATGTGGGGCCTGGTGCCACTGCTGCGGACCCGCGGCTACAGCTCCCTGCCGGTGCACTTCCTCGGCAAGGCCGCGACGTTCAACCTGCTCTACGCCTTCCCGCTGCTGCTGCTCGGTGACGGTGAGGGCACGGTCGCGACGCTCGCCGAGACGTTCGGCTGGGCGTTCGCGTTCTGGGGGATCGGGCTCTACTGGTGGGCCGGCGTGATCTACGCCCTGCAGGTGCGGCGGCTGCTGGCGACCACCGAACGCCGTCAGGTGGTGGTCCCCGATGCCGGGTGAGCCGCGGACCCCGATCCAGCTGCCCGACCGGGTGACGATGCCGCTGCTGGCCCGGATCACGCAGCAGTCCCTGGACGAGGACTACCTGGTCGCGGCCGAGCGCCGGTCGGCTGCCCGTTCGGCGGCCCAGTCAGCCGCTGATGCCGACGCGGTGGACGGCGGCGGTCCCGGAGCGGCACGTCCGGCGCTGGTGAGCTCTCCGCACCGGACCGCGGCCGTGGTCATCGCCGTCTTCGGGATCCTGGTCGCCACCGCCGCGATCCAGACGAACCGGAACGCCGGCGTCAACGACGCCAGCCGCGCCACCCTGATCACCCAGATCACCAGCAAACGCTCGGCGGTGTCGGAGATGCAGGACCGGATCGTCCGGATGCGGGAGAACAACGTCGTCCTCGGGGACCAGCTCAGCCAGCTCACCGTCACGCAGCAGTCCGCTGTCGCACGGCTGCGCCGGTTGGAGACGCTGACCGGTTTCGTCGCGGTGACGGGGGAGGGAGTCCGGATCGTGGTGGACGACGCACCCGACGGCGACGCCACCCAGGTCGTCCGCGACGAGGACCTCGCGATCCTGGTCGACGGCCTGTGGAACGCCGGTGCCGAGGCGATCTCGATCAACGGCTACCGCCTGACGGTGCTCAGCGCCATCCGCAACGTCGACGTGGCGATCCACGTCAACAGTCGACCCATCTCGCCGCCGTACACCGTGCTGGCCATCGGGAACACCCGGAACCTCCAGGCCAACCTCCTCGACAGCGACCACGGCCAGGAGTGGTTCAGCCTCGTCGATCAGCTCGGATTCGACTTCGCGATGCAGAATGTGGACTCATTGTCCCTACCTGCGGCATCGCCCGGTCTGCTGTCTCTCCGGTCGGTCGTGGCGGGCACGGCGGAGCGGAACCGCGAACTGCAGAAGAACGAGGAGGCCACGCCGTGATTGCTGCGCTCGGCTTGTTGGTGGGCATCGCGCTGGGACTCTTCTTCCAGCCCGACGTGCCGCTCGGAGTCGAGCCGTACCTGCCGATCGCGGTGGTGGCGGCACTGGACGCGGTCTTCGGCGGGTTGCGGGCGTACCTCGACGGCATCTTCGACGACAAGGTCTTCGTGGTCTCGTTCTTCAGCAACGTCGTGATCGCTGCGGCCATCGTCTACCTCGGCGACAAGCTCGGGGTGGGTGGCCAGCTGTCGACCGGTGTGATCGTCGTGCTGGGGATCCGGATCTTCTCCAACGTGGCCGCGATCCGGAGGCATCTCTTCCATGCCTGAGTCAGAACCCCTCTCCGGTCGGCAGCGGCTGACCGCCGCGCTGATGAAGCCCTCGCGCGCCCAGCTGGTCGTGGCCCTGCTGATGGCGGTCGTGGGCTTCGCGGCGATCGTCCAGGTGCGGGCCAACCAGGTCGACGACACCTACGCCGGCTACCGCGAGCAGGACCTGATCGAGGTCCTCAACGGGCTGGCCGGGACCACCCAGCGCGCCCAGGACGAGATCGCCCGGCTCGAGTCGACCCGGAGCGACCTGCAGTCGAACACCGATGCTCGTCAGGCGGCGCTGGAGCAGGCCCAGACGCGGGCGGACACGCTGGCGATCCTGGCCGGGCTGGTCCCGGTCACCGGTCCGGGGATCCGGATCACCATCAAGGAAGTCACCGGACCGGTCGACATCGACACCCTGCTCGACACGATGCAGGAGCTGCGCGCCGCGGGCGCCGAGGCCATGCAGATCAACGGCAAGGTGCGGATCATCGCGCAGAGCGCCCTCGAGGACGCGGTGGGTGGGGTCGTCATCGACGGGACGCCGCTCTCCGCGCCGTACGTCATCGACGTGATCGGGGAGCCGCACACGCTCACCGGCGGCATGACCTTCGTGCAGGGACCCAAGTCGCAGTTCGAGGACGACGGCCAGAGCGTGGAGATCGTCGAGCTGAACTCCATCGACATCGAGAGCGTCCGCGACGCCGAGCAACCTCAGTACGCAGAACCCGATCCGGGGCAGTAGCCTGCGCTGGTCACTGCCACCGCCCGTCGAACAGGAGCACCTCCTTGTACCCCGATGACCTGAAGTACACCTCCGAGCACGAGTGGCTGCGTACCCCCGGAGACAGCGAGGGCTCGGTCCGGGTGGGCATCACCGACTACGCCCAGGACGCCCTGGGCGACATCGTGTACGTCTCGCTGCCCGAGGTGGGCGAGAAGATCGACGCCGGGACCACCTGCGGTGAGCTCGAGTCGACCAAGTCGGTCAGCGACGTCTACGCGCCGGTCTCCGGCGAGGTGGTGGCCCGCAACGAGTCGCTCGACACCACCCCCGAGCTGGTCAACACCGACCCCTACGGCGGCGGCTGGCTCTTCGAGGTGGTGCCGACCGACTCCGGCCAGCTCGACTCCCTGATGGACGCCGCCACCTACGAGGCGTCGCTGCAGGGCTGAACCGGTCGTCGGTCCTGGGTTGCCCGCAGCGCTCCGACTGGTAGGTTTTGGCCAACCATCAACCTCAGCCCGGCCTTGAGGGTTCACCCACTGGTCGGTCAAGGGTGATGGCGAACCCGAACCCGGAGGATGACAGATGCCCTTCTGCACTTCATGTGGCAGGCAGAACCCTGACGACGCCCGCTTCTGCGCCCAGTGCGGAACGCGCCTCGTGGGCGCCGACGGCGACGCCACCCACGGTCATCCGTCGGGCAGCGAGGCGCCGGGGGAGACCACCGCCTCGATCTCGCTGGGTCAGACCAGCGAGAAGACCGACACCTCCGACCGCCAGCTGAACGCCGTGGACTCGGCGGCCGTGGACGCCCTGCCCTCGGGGCACGCCCTCCTGGTGGTCCAGCGCGGTCCCGGCGCGGGGAGCCGGTTCCTCCTCGACGCCGATCTCGTGAAGGCCGGCCGGCACCCGGACAGCGAGATCTTCCTCGACGACGTCACGGTCTCGCGCCGCCACGCGGAGTTCAACCGGGCCGGCGAGACGTTCACCGTCAGTGACTCCGGCAGTCTGAACGGCACCTACGTCAACCGGGACCGGATCGACCGGGTGCAGCTCAAGGACGGCGACGAGGTCCAGATCGGCAAGTACCGCCTGGTGTTCTTCTCCGGACACGAGGGCGAGTGACCGTGACCGCATCGTCGGCCGCCCCGTCGGGCTCGTCCCGACAGCGGATGAACATCGGTGAGGTGCTCGACCGGCTCCGCCCGGACTTCCCGGGCGTGACGATCCCCAAGATCCGCTTCCTCGAGGACAAGGGGCTGATCAAGCCGGAACGCACCCCGGCCGGCTACCGCAAGTTCTCGGGAGAGGACGTCGAGCGGCTCCGCTACGTCCTGCGGATGCAGCGCGACCACTACCTGCCGCTGAAGGTGATCGGCGAGCACCTCGACGCCATCGACCGCGGGTTGGAGCCACCGCCGATCGACGCCGTGGTGCCCACCGTGCCGACCGTCGCGCTCGCGGCCGACGGACTGCCGAGCCCCGCGTCGTTCACCCGCAACGACAAGCTGCGGCTCTCTCGCCGTGAGCTGGTCAAGATCGCCGAGATCCCCGAGGAGCTGCTCGAGCAGCTCGAGCAGTACGGACTGCTCTCGCCGCGCACGGGCACCGGTCACTACGACACCGATGCGCTCGTCGTGGCGCGCACCGCTCGGGAGCTGGCCGAGTTCGGCTTCGAACCCCGGCACCTGCGGGCCTTCAAGACCTCCGCGGACCGCGAGGTCGGTCTGGTCGAGCAGATCGTCGCCCCGCACAAGCGCAGCCGTGACACGGCCGCCAAGGCCCGTGCGGAGGAGGCCGTCAGCGAGATCGCAGCCCTGTCGGTCCGGCTGCACGCGACCCTGGTCAAGATCGGGCTCCGCTCCTCCTGACTCGCCAGCGGGGTCGGACGCGCGCTGTTCCTCCCGGAGTAGGGTGAGGACGTGCGCGAAGTCGATGTCATGGGAGTCAGGGTCGAGATGCCGTCGAACCAGCCGATCGTGCTGTTGCGCGAGGTGACGGGGGAGCGCTATCTCCCGATCTGGATCGGAGCGGTCGAGGCCACCGCGATCGCGTTTGCCCAGCAGGGAGTGATCCCGCCGAGACCACTGACCCACGATCTGATGAAGGACGTGCTGGAGGCGACCGGCAACGAGCTCGCCGAGGTACGCATCACCGAGGTCCGCGACGGGGTCTTCTACGCCATCCTGGTCTTCGGCTCGGGGGCCGAGGTGAGCGCCCGTCCGTCGGACTCGATCGCGCTCGCGCTGCGCACCGGCACCAAGATCATGTGCTCGGAGGAGGTCCTCGACGAGGCCGGGCTGGCGGTGCCGGCCGAGCAGGAGGACGAGGTGGAGAAGTTCCGCGAGTTCCTGGACCAGGTGACCCCGGAGGACTTCGAAGCCCAGTGAGTCGACCTCGCAACGCGACCGGGCTCTCCCGCGGAAGTCTCACCCTCAAGTAGAGGTTGAGTGTTTCGACACGCCGCCGCTGTCGTTGACCACTCTCCGGCAGAGGCTTACCTTGAAGTGTCTTCGTTGTAACTCCACTGCTGTGGTGCCCGCGTTTCCGCGGCACAGGCTTCCCCGAGGGTTACGTTCCGACGGAGTAGACCCGCGGAGGACCGTGTGAACGAGAACGAGCTGGAGAAGGGCGAGACCGCCGAGGTCGCGCTGGCCACCGAGGTGGCCGAGGAGCAGGGTCTCCTGTTCACCGAAGACGTCTCCACCCTCCCGAGCGACGCGGGCTACCGCGGCCCCACGGCGTGCAGCGCGGCGGGGATCACCTACCGCCAGCTGGACTACTGGGCACGGACCGGGCTGGTCGAGCCGACCGTGCGTGGCGCCAAGGGCTCGGGCTCGCAGCGGCTGTACTCCTTCCGCGACATCCTGATCCTCAAGGTGATCAAGCGCCTGCTCGACGCCGGCATCTCGTTGCAGCAGATCCGCACCGCGGTGCAGCACCTGCGGGCGCGCGGCACCGACGACCTGACCCGCGTCACCCTGATGAGCGACGGCGCCTCGGTCTACGAGTGCACCAGCAACGACGAGATCATCGACCTGCTCCAGGGCGGCCAGGGCGTCTTCGGGATCGCGATCGGTGGGGTCTGGTCGGAGATCGAGGGCACGCTCGCCGAGCTGCCCAGCGAGCGCACCGCCGAGGACGACGTCGTCACCACCGCGAACGACGAGCTCGCGGCACGTCGCGCGGCCCGGCAGACCGGCTGAGCGCCTGACTGTCGCCTCGGCGACCCGCACGACCGACGTCGACGGCCCGCCACCTCCTGGTGGCGGGCCGTCGCCGTGCGGCCGACGCGCGGGCCGGTGGTAGATTGACGGCTGCCGACAATCCCGCACGGGAGAGTCTCCGGACCGACCGCGAGGTCGGGTTGCGGAGCGCCGAAGGGGCAATTCCTCCCCGGAACCTCTCAGGCGCCAGGACCGTGTGGACCAGGCAACTCTGGAGCAGTGCCGGAAGCCACCGGCCGCGACAGAGGGGGAGGCGACCCGATCGACCCCGATTCGAGGAGCCCCCGTGTCCGATCACCCGACCCTGTCCGACCTCGACGCGGCATCGCCGTTCGTCGACCGGCACATCGGGCTGCGCCCCGCCGACATCGAGCGGATGCTGGCACACCTCGGCTTCGGCTCGCTGGACGAGCTGATGGAGGCCGCCGTGCCCGGCGGCATCCGGGCCGCTGCCGAGCTGGACCTCCCCGCCCCGCTGACCGAGGAGGCCGCGGCCCGGGAGCTGCGGGCGATCGCGGCCGCCAACCGACCGGGGGAGGCGATGATCGGACTCGGCTACCACGGCACGATCACCCCGCCGGTGATCCGACGCAACGTGCTCGAGGACCCGAGCTGGTACACCGCGTACACGCCGTACCAGCCGGAGATCTCCCAGGGCCGGCTCGAGGCGCTGATCAACTTCCAGACCGTGGTCGGTGACCTGACCGGCCTGCCCACCGCGAACGCCTCCCTGCTCGACGAGGCCACGGCCGCCGCCGAGGCGATGACGCTGGTGCGCCGCGGCAACCGCAAGGCCGCCGGCCCCTTCGTCGTCGACGCCGACGCGCTGCCGCAGACGATCGCCGTGGTGCGGACCCGGGCCGAGGCGATGGGCATCGAGGTGGTCGTGGCCGACCTCACCGATGGCCTCCCGACGACGCTGGCGGACGGCGCGCTGAGCGGCGTCCTGGTGCAGTACCCCGGAGCCTCCGGCCGGATCCTCGACCCGCGGCGGGTGATCGACCAGGCGCACGAGCGCAACGCGCTCGCGGTCGTCGCCGCCGACCTGCTCGCCCTGACCGTCCTGGAGGCTCCGGGTGCGCTCGGCGCCGACGTGGTGGTGGGCTCGTCCCAGCGCTTCGGCGTGCCGCTGTTCTACGGCGGTCCGCACGCCGGCTACATGGCGGTGGCCGCGGGCCTGGAGCGGCATCTGCCGGGGCGTCTGGTCGGCCTGTCGGTCGACGCCGAGGGCCGCCCGGCGTACCGGCTGGCGCTGCAGACCCGTGAGCAGCACATCCGCCGCGACAAGGCGACCTCCAACATCTGTACCGCGCAGGTGCTGCTGGCCGTGGTCGCGTCGATGTACGCCGTCTACCACGGCCCGGCCGGGCTCCGGGCGATCGCCACCCGGGCCCACCGGTACGCCGCAGTGCTCGCCCGTGCGCTCGCCGACGCGGGGATCGCGGTGGAGCACGCGGAGTTCTTCGACACGCTGTCGGTGCACGTGCCCGGCCGGGCCGCCGACGTCGTGGCCGCCGCGCGGTCGTACGGCGTCCAGCTCCGGCTGGTCGACGAGGACCGGGTCGGGGTCTCGACCTCGGAGACCACCACGCGCTCCACGCTGACCAGCGTGCTGAAGGCGTTCGGCGTGGTGACCGGCGCCAGCGGCTCGGTCGACCTGTCGGCTCTCGACGAGGCGGCGGGAGATGCGCTGCCCGACGTCCTGCGGCGGGAGACCGACTACCTCACCCACGAGGTCTTCTCGACCCACCACAGCGAGACCGCGATGCTGCGCTACCTGCGCCGGCTGTCGGCGCGCGACTACGCCCTCGACCGCGGCATGATCCCGCTCGGGTCCTGCACGATGAAGCTCAACGCCACCACGGAGATGGAGCCGGTCTCGCTTCCCGGCTTCGCCGACCTGCACCCCTTCGCGCCGGCCGAGGACGCCGCCGGCTACCGCCACCTGGTCACCGAGCTGGAGGGCTGGCTGGCCGAGGTCACCGGCTACGACCGGGTCTCGATCCAGCCGAACGCCGGGTCGCAGGGCGAGCTGGCCGGGCTGCTCGCGATCCGGGGGTACCACCGGGCCAACGGCGAGGAGGCACGCAACGTCTGCCTGATCCCGTCCTCCGCCCACGGGACGAACGCCGCGTCGGCCGTCATGGCCGGCATGAAGGTGGTGGTCGTCAAGGCCTCCGGCGACGGGGGGATCGACCTCGACGACCTGCGGGCACAGTGCGACGAGCACGCACAGGACCTCGCGGCGATCATGGTGACCTACCCGTCGACGCACGGCGCCTACGAGGACACGATCACCGAGCTCTGCGAGATCGTGCACGGGCACGGCGGTCAGGTCTACGTCGACGGCGCCAACCTGAACGCCCTGCTGGGGCACGCCAAGCCCGGCGAGTTCGGCGGGGACGTCTCGCACCTCAACCTGCACAAGACGTTCTGCATCCCGCACGGTGGCGGTGGCCCCGGCGTGGGCCCGGTGGCGGTGCGGGAGCACCTGGCGCCGTACCTGCCCTCGCACGACATGCACCCCGAGGTGGAGAAGCGGTCCGGCATCGGGCCGATCAGCGCAGCGCCCTACGGCTCTGCGGGGATCCTGCCGATCTCGTGGGCCTACATCCGTCTGATGGGCGCGGAAGGGCTGGCCAAGGCGACTGCGGTCGCCGTGCTCTCCGCGAACTACATCGCCTCCCGGCTCGACGAGCACTTCCCGGTGCTCTACCGCGGCCACGGTGGACTCGTCGCGCACGAGTGCATCCTCGACGTGCGCGGGCTGACCAAGGAGACCGGAGTGAGCGTCGACGACGTCGCGAAGCGTCTGGTCGACTACGGCTTCCACGCACCGACCATGTCCTTCCCGGTCGCCGGCACCCTGATGGTCGAGCCGACCGAGTCCGAGGACCTGCCGGAGATCGACCGGTTCTGCGAGGCGATGATCGCGATCCGGGCCGAGATCGACCGGGTCGCGGCGGGGGAGTGGACCCCCGAGACCTCGCCGCTGCGGGGTGCCCCGCACACCTCACGGGCGCTGGTCGGCGCGTGGGACCGCGGCTACTCGCGGGAGCTGGCGGTGTTCCCGACCGGCATCGACCCCGACAAGTACTGGCCGCCGGTGGCGAGGGTGGACCAGGCGTACGGCGACCGGAACCTGGTCTGCGCCTGCCCGCCGCCCGAGGCGTTCGCCGAAGCGCCCTCCGAGGCCCCTGCCGAATGACCGGGGTCGCTGACGTCACCGCCCGTCGGCTGCAGGCCCGCCTGGCCGCGGCCCAGTCGTCGGGGCGTCTGCCGTCGGTGGTGGCCGCATTGGTCCGCGACGGCGAGGTGGTGTGGACCGGGTCGCACGGCGCGGCCGGGCTGCCGGACCACGACCCGGCCGACGTGCAGTACCGGATCGGGTCGATCACCAAGACGCTGACCGCCGTCCTCGTGCTCCAGCTGGTGCGCGACGGCCGGCTCCGGCTCGACGAGCCCGCCTCCCGGGTCCTCGGGGACGTCGGCTACGCCGACCGGACCGTCCGCTCACTGCTCGCGCACGACTCCGGGATGCAGTCCGAGCCGGTCGGCTCCTGGTGGGAGCGGTCGGCCGGGTTGAGCTTCGCCGAGCTGGCCGAGGCCAACGACGGCTCCGGCACGGTCTTCCCGGTCGGGCAGCAGTTCCACTACTCCAATCTCGGCTACGCCCTGCTCGGCGAGGTCGCGGCCCGGGTGCACGGCGTCTCGTGGTGGGAGTGCGTGCAGGAGCGGATCCTCGACCCGCTCGGCCTGACCCGCACGTCGTACCTGCCGTCCGGGCCGGCCGCCCAGGGCCAGAGCGTCCACCCCTACGCCGGCACGCTGGTCGACGAGCCCGCCACCGACACCGGCGCCATGGCGCCGGCCGGCCAGGTGTGGGCGACGATCGCGGACCTGGCGACCTACGCACAGTTCCTGCTGCACGGACACCCCGACGTGCTCTCCGCCGACCTGCTGCGCGGCGCGGCGCACCCGCAGTCGGGGGACCGGGCCGACGCGCTGGGCTACGCGCACGGTCTCGGCTTCCAGCTGTTCCGCGGCGGGTCGGGGATGCTGGCCGGCCACACCGGCTCGATGCCCGGCTTCCTGGCCGCCTGCCTGGTCGACTGGCCGCGCGGGGTCGGGGCGGTGGTGCTGGCCAACGCCACGGCCGGTCACTCGCCGAGCGACCTGGCAGCAGCGCTCCTCGACGACCTCGAGCAGAGCGAACCGACCGTCGTGCCGGCGTGGACCGCCACCTCGAGCGTGCCCGACGAGCTCGCCGACGCGCTGGGCGTCTGGCACTGGGGCAACACGCCGTTCGTCTTCGCGATGGCGGGAGACGAGCTGGTGGCGAGCAAGGACGGCGCCGAGAAGTACCGGTTCGCCGTCGTCGACGGTCGGGTCGTGGGCACCTCGGGCTACCACGCCGGCGAGCCGCTGCACGTCGTACGTCGCCCGGACGGCGCGGTCAGTCACCTTGACATCGCGACGTTCATCTACACCCGGACGCCGTACGACCCGGACGCCCCGATCCCCGGGGGACCTCCGGGCCACTGACACCAGCCGACCCGGCGTGAAGTTCCCTCCAACGGCTGCCGACCCGGCGTGAAGTTCCCTCCAACGGCTGCCGACCCGGCGTGAAGTTCCCTCCATCCGCCGGGCGGTCCGTCACATCGCCTGGGAGACGCTCGACATGTTGAAGTCGGGGACCCGCAGGGCCGGGGTCGCGGTCCGGGAGAAGTACTCGTCGCCCCACTCGCGGCTGAAGCTCAGCTCGGTCCGTGAGGCCTGGCTGAACCGGTTGAGCAGGTCGATCGGGCTCTCGTTGAACCGGAAGTTGTTCACCGCCCCGGTGATCTCGCCGTTCTCGATCAGGTAGACCCCGTCGCGGGTCAGCCCCGTGAGCAGCAGGCTCTGCGGGTCGACCTCGCGGATGTACCACAGGCAGGTGAGCAGCAGTCCGCGCTCGGTGCCGGCAACCAGGTCGTCGATGCCGCCGGTGGCGCCGTCGACCTCGAGGACCAGGTTGTCGATCGCCGGGGTGACCGGCTGCCCGGTCATCGCCGCCGAGTGCCGGGTCTGCAGCAGCGCGGTGAGGCGCCCGTCGTCGACCCAGTCGGTGCGGTCGAGGGCGAGCCCGTTGTCGAAGACCGACGACTCGTTCCCCGACGAGGAGGTGAGCGCGAACGGCTCACACTCGAGCCCGGGGTACGCCGGGTCCGAGAAGAGGTGGACCCCCGACGCCGTGACCTGCTCACCGATCCGGGTGCCGCCGCCCCGCTTGCTGTAGACCGACTGCCCCTCGTGGGCGACCCGGGCCCCGGCCGACCAGTAGGCGTCGATCATCAGGTCCGCCACCGATCCCGGCGGCAGGATGGTGTCGTAGCGACCGGCCGGGAGGTCGACCCGACGGGCACCCCAGCCGAGCCGCTGCGCCACCGTCTCCTCCATGGCGAGCGCGTCGACGTCGGCGAAGTCGCGGGTCGCGCCCCCGGTCCAGGCGCTCTGCGAGAGGTCGGCGGTCTTGCCGGTGCAGGCGTAGTGGCCGGTCGGCTGGACGTGCCGCAACCGCAGGCCGGTGGTGGACCCGAGGTACGTGGTGGTGATCTGGTGGTCGACGAAGCCGTAGAGCACCCGGTCGCCGGCAGCCGCCCGGCCGAACGCCTCACCCAGGGCCGGCGCGAACCGGTCGTAGACGTGGATGTCGGTCGGCACGGCGGCCTGGTCCCAGTCCGCCGAGACCCGGTCCCGGAGCAGGTCGTTGGCGTCCTCGGCCGGCGAGGAGGCGCGGGCCGCCGCGTCGGCAGCCTCGACCAGGGCCGTGGCCTGGGCCTGCGTGGTCGCGTTGCCACTGACCGAGCCGGTCGCGATGCCGTCCGGCCGGCGGATGAACGAGATGACCGTGACGGTGATGTCGTGCATCACGCCGTTGGTGGTGAGCGTGTTGTTGGCCCAGCGCAGGTTGGCGTTGGTGGAGTCCTGGACGATGACGAAACAGTCGTCGGCGGTCGACACGGCCACGGCCTGCTCGACCAGGGACTGGGGAGTGATCACGGTCTGCGGGATGCTCATCAGTGGCCTGCCTCGTCGTTCGTGTTGAGGATGCGGACGTCGCGGAACAGCGAGGTCGGGCAGCCGTGGCTCACGCTGGCCACCTGTCCGGGTTGGGCCTTGCCGCAGTTGAAGGCGCCACCGAGCTCCCAGGTCTCGGGGCCGCCGACGGCCTCCATGGAGTTCCAGAACTCCGTCGTCGTGGCCTGGTACGCCGCGTCGCGGACCTGGCCGACCAGCTCGCCGTCCTCGATCCGGTAGAACCGCTGGCCCGTGAACTGGAAGTTGAACCGCTGCATGTCGATCGACCAGGACTTGTCGCCGACCACGTAGAGCCCGCGCTCCACCCGGCCGATCAGCTCGGCGGTCGAGGGCCCGTCGGTGGCCGGCTGCAGCGAGACGTTGGCCATCCGCTGGATCGGGATGTGGCCCGGAGAGTCGGCGTAGGCGCAGCCGTTGGAGCGACCGTCGTTCAGCTCGGGGTGCATCTGGCCCATCGGCCGGTCCAGCTGGTAGCCGACGAGGACACCGTCGCGGACGATGTCCCAGGTCTGGGTCTGCACGCCTTCGTCGTCGAAGCCGACCGTGGCCAGCCCGTGCTCGATCGTCCGATCGCCGGTCACGTGCATGATCGGCGAGCCGTACTGGAGGGTGTTCAGGTGGTCGATCGTGGCGAACGACGTGCCGGCGTAGTTGGCTTCGTAGCCCAGGGCCCGGTCCAGCTCGGTGGCGTGCCCGATCGACTCGTGGATGGTCAGCCAGAGGTTGGACGGGTGGATCACCAGGTCGTAGCTGCCGGGCTCCACGCTGGGGGCGGCCAGCTTCTCTGCGAGCAGCCGCGGCACCTCCTCGAGCTCGGCGTCCCAGTCGTAGCTGCCGTCGGTGAGGTACTCCCAGCCGCGCCCGACCGGCGGGGCGATCGAGCGCATCGAGTCGAAGGTGTCCGCGCCCGAGCCCATCGCCTCGAACTCCGGCTGCATCCGGATCCGCTGCTGGGTGGTGCGCGTGCCCGCCAGGTCGGCGTAGTACTTGTTCTCCTGCACCTGCTGCAGGCTCGCGGAGGCGTGCTCGACGGCCTCGGCGGCGCGCAGCCGGTTGGTCCAGCCGATCAGCAGGGCGGCCTTGTCGGCGACCGGCACCTCGAGCGGGTTCACGTCGTACGACGAGACCCAGGTGACGTCGTCGTGCACCGGCTCCGGCGCGAGCTCGACCGGAGCGCTGGTCATCTCGGCCGCGACCAGCGCGACGGCGACCGCGGTCTCGGCGAGCCGCACCGCCTCCTCGGAGGTGAGCGCCACGCCGCTGGCGAACCCCCAGGCCCCGCGGTGGATCACCCGGACCGCCATGCCCATGTCCTCGCGGTCGCTGGCGCCCTGGAGCACGCCGTCGCGGACCCCGAGATCCTGGTAGCGGACCCTCTCGAACCGGAAGTCGGCGTGCGCGGCACCGAGCTCCTGGGCCCGGGCCAAGGCGGCGTCGCCGAGCTGTCGGTAGGGGAGCGCGGTGAAGGTCGGATCGAGGCCGGTTCCACTCATGCGGGCGAACCTATCCGATCCGAGGCGCTCGGCCGGGTCAGCGGGTCACGGAGACGGTCGATCCGCGCCGCGACTTCGTCACCTGCAGCTGGGTGGGGATCCGGTCCCGCATCTCGGCGACGTGGCTGACCACGCCGACGACCCGGCCGCCGTCGCGCAGGGAGTCGAGGGTGTCCATCACGTCGTCGAGGGTGTCGGCGTCGAGCGAGCCGAAGCCCTCGTCGACGAAGAGGGTGTCCAGGTCCGCGCCCCCGGCCTCCTGGGTGATGACGTCGGCCAGGCCGAGCGCCAGCGCGAGGGAGACCACGAACGTCTCGCCGCCGGACAGGGTCGCCGGGTCGCGGGTCTCGCCGGACCAGTCGTCGCGCACCAGCAGGCTCAGCCCGCCACGGGTCTCTCCGGCACCCCGCCGCCCGGTGTGCTCGAGCGAGTAGCGCTGGTCGCTCATCCGGGCGAGCCGCTCGTTGGCAGCGGCGACCACCTGGGAGAGCCGGTAGGCGAGCACGTAGGCGGAGAGCCGCATCTGCAGCCGGTTGTCGGGGGCCTTGCCGTCCACGAACGACGCGAGACCGGCGACCAGCGCGAGCGACTGGCGCAACGGGGCCCAGCCCTCCAAGGCTTGCTCCAGGTCGCCGGTGAGCTGCCCCAACCGCTGCTCGCGGCTCTGCCACAGCGTCACCTGAGACCCGGCCTCGCCGAGCGCGGCCAGGGCAGCGCGGTGGTTGCCCGCGAGGGCAGTGAGGTCGGGATCGTCGCCCGCGGCGAGGGCCGCGGCGTCGGGCGACTCGAGCACCGCCTGCACGGCGGCGAGCCGCCGCTGGTGGTCGTCGAGGCGCTCCTGCGCGGCAGCCACAGCCGCCTCCGGCAGCAGTGCCGCACTGGCCTCCGAGGCCGAGGCGAAACCGGCGTCGGAGACTGCTTCGGCGAGCGCGGCCTCCGCGTCACGGAGGGACTGCTCCGCCGTCGCCAGCTCCCGCAGCGACTGGAGGGCAGCTCGTCCGGTGGAGGCGCGCCGCAGGTGCGCCTCGAGCCGGCTGTCGAGGTCGCCGGAGCCCCCCAGCAGCGCCCCGATCTCGACCTGCAGGGCCCGGTGCTCGGCGATGCGCTCCGCCAGCGTTGCCTCGAGCGCGGCGAGCTCCTGGGCCGTGGCGCCCAGCTCGTCCGCCAGCCGCTCGACGTCGCGCTCGACCTCCGACATCTCGCGGTCCAGCGCGGGTGCGCGGTCGGCGTCGGCGCGCCGCACCCGGAGCTCCTCCCGCTGGCGGCTCACCTGGTCGCGGACCTCGGTGACTGGACTGTCGCCGGCCTTGTCCCGGGCGACGGCGAGCCGGGTGGTGAGGTCGCGGACCCGCTCGTCGTGCAGGTGCTCGGTGGCCTTCGCGTCATCGAGCCGCTTCAGCGCGGCCTTCTCGGCGCGGGCGTCGGGGGCGTCGGCAGCGGCGCTCGCCTTCTGCGGGTGCTCGGCGGACCCACAGACCGGACAGCAGGCTCCCACGGCCAGGGCGCCGGCGATCTCTGCTGCCATCCCGTCGAGCCGCGCCTCGCGGAGGTCGAGCCACTGCTCACGGCAGGCGGTCACGCGTCGGCTCGCGGTGGCCAGCTCCGCGCGAGCGACCTCCAGCTCGCCGGTCAGCTGCCCGACCTGCTCGTGGCCGTCCAGTCGGGCCTCCAGCTCGAGCAGCCCCGTCTCGAGCCGCAGGGCGTCGCCGGCAGCGGTGCCGGCCGCGGAGCGTGCGGCCCGGAGCTCTCGCAGCCGGTCCGGGAGCCGCGCCCGCGACGTCTCGAGGTCCTGCCGGCGCGCGGCGAGGGCGGTGAGCCGCTCGTGCGCCCGGTCGATCTCCGTCGAGAGGCTCCCGAGGCGACGGGCTCGAGGCTGGGCGGCGCGCACCTGCGCGGCGTCGTCGGTCGCCTGCTGCAACGCCTCGGTCAGGCTCTCCTCGTCGACCAGCAGCAGCCCCAGCTCGGTGGCGGCGCGGACCCCGGCCTGCTCGGCGGTCGCGGACAGTCGATCCCGGGCCGCCTCTGCCGCAGCCGCCATCCGGTGCAGCGGAGCGACACCCACTGCGCGCCTGGCTGCGTCGAGGGCCAGCCGGTCGCCCGCGCGGGCCACCTCGTCAGCCACCAGCCGCTGCTGCTCGGCGAGGGCCTCGCGCACCCGGCGGCGTCGGTCGGCCGCGGCCCGCGCGTCCTCGAGGGCCGTGCGGCTCTCGCGCTCGTCGTTGGCCGCGGTGATCGCCGCGTGCTCGGCGACCCGGCGCGCTCCGACGGCGAGCTCCAGCAGGCGGTCAGCCCAGGGCAGCACCTCGGGGTCGGCGGTCTCGTCCGGGTCGTCGGCGTCCCAGCCCGTGGGCAGTGGCGCGGCGGTGGCCTCGCTGATCCGGCTGACCAGCGCCGCCACGCGCTGCCGCGCGGCCTCCGAGTCGCGGCGCAGCGCCAGGCGACGCTCCCGCAGCCAGCGCTCGACCTCCTCGAAGCGGCCCGTGCGGAAGAGCTGCTGCAGGAGCCGGTGGCGTTCTTCGGAGCGCGCGCGCAGGAAGGCCTGGAACCGGCCCTGGGGCAGCATCGCGACCTGGGTGAACTGGGTGACGTTCATGCCGACCAGTCCCGTGACCAGGTGGCCGGTCTCGTCGAGCCGGCTGGACAGCGTCTGCCAGGTGCCGTCGATGCGCTCCGCGATCGTCACCGACGCCTGCTGGGAGGTGGTCCCGAGGCCCCGCTTCTTGGGCCGCTCCCAGGCGGGAGAGCGCACGATGCGGAAGCGGCGGCCGGACAGGGTGGCCTCGAGCTCGACCCGGGGCGCCACGCCCGGCGCCGCGTGGTCGGAGCGGAGCCGTTTGGCGGCGTTGCGATCGCCCGGGACGTCGCCGTAGAGCGCAAAGCAGACGGCGTCGAGGACGCTGGTCTTGCCGGCGCCCGTCGCCCCGGTCAGCAGGAAGAGCCCCGCACCGGACAGGTGGTCGAAGTCGACCTCGACGCTGTCGGCGAACGGACCGAAGGCGGTGATCGCCAGCCGGTGGAGCTTCATCGTGCTGCCTCCGTCAGCAGCATGTCGACGTCGGCGTCCTCGCAGCAGGCGTCGAAGGCGTCACGGAGCAGCGCCGACTCGGCCGGGGTGGCTGCGGCGCCGCGCAGGTCGGTGACGAAGTCGAGGGCGATCTCGTGGTCGGGCCGGCCGTGCACCCGGGCCACGGCACGGTCGGAGCCCGGCCCGGAGACGGGCTCGAAGCCCAGCACCAGCGTGTGGGGGAACCGCGCCCGCAACCGGTCCATCGCCTGCGCCGGCCGGACGTCGTCGGTGAGCGTGACCTGCAGCCAGGACTGCTCGTGCTGGCCGGCTCGCGGGTCGGCGAGCAGCTCGTCGAGGGTGCCCCTCAGCCGGGCCAGGGGACGCGGGACCGGAGCCTCGATGAACTCGCAGGTGGACAGGCCGGCGGCGCCGAGCTCGACCAGCCACGAGCCCTTGCGGTGGCCAGCCTCGGAGAAGGAGTAGGCGAGCGGGGAACCGCTGTAGCGCACGCTCTCGGTGAGCGTGTGCCGGCCGTGCAGGTGGCCCAGAGCGACGTAGTCGATCCCGTCGAAGACCGACGTCGGCACCATCGAGACCCCGCCGACACTGATGTCGCGCTCGGAGTCGCTGGGCTCGGCACCCGCGACGAACGCGTGCGCCATGACCACCGAGCGGGTGCCCGCAGGGCGGCCGGAGAGGTCGACCTGCACCCGGCGCATCGCCTCGCCGAGGGCCGCGGCGTGGGACCGCGTGCCGAGCTGCCACGGCTCGCGCACCGCATCGGGGTCGAGGTAGGGGATGGCGTGGACGACGACCGGGCCGTGCTCGTCGCCGAGCAGGACCGGGGTCCCGACCGCGGACGCGTCGGCCCGGATGAACACCCCGGCGGCGTCGATCAGCCGGGAGCTGAAGCCGAGGCGCTGCGCGGAGTCGTGGTTGCCACTGGTGAGCACCACCTGGGCGCGCGAGCCGGCCAGGCGGGCCAGCGTCTCGTCGGCCAGCCGGACGGCGTCGACGGCGGGCAGCGCCCGGTCGTAGATGTCACCCGAGACGACGACCAGGTCGACCCGCTCGGACTCCACGACCGCCAGCAGGTGGTCGACGTACGCCGCCTGGTGGACCAGCATCCCCTCGCGGTGGAACGACCGACCGAGGTGCCAGTCGGAGGTGTGGAGGATGCGCATGCGATCAGCCTAGGAACGAGCACCGACAGTCCGGTGTCCCCACGCCGGGAGGAACGCCACCGAGGCGGGGTCGACGCCGACTCAGGTGTAGCGCACGCAGCGGTGGGCCGAGGTGAAGCCGTACAGCACCAGCCCGCTCTCGCGCGCCAGCTGCACCGACAGGCTCGTGGGCGCGCCGACGGCAGCCAACGAGCCGATGCCCGCGGCCGCGGCCTTCTGCACGAGCTCGAAGCCGGCCCGTCCGCTCACCATCAGGCAGGCGGCAGCCGGGGACTCTCCGGCGAGGACCCGGGCTCCGCTGACCTTGTCGACGGCGTTGTGCCGGCCGACGTCCTCACGCACGACGAGCAGCTTGCCGGTCGCCTCGAACAGGCCCGCCGCGTGCACCCCACCCGTGCGCGCGAAGACGCTCTGGTGCTCGCGGAGCAGGTCCGGCAACCGGCGTACGACGTCATCCCCGGGGAGTGCGCCCGCCCAGCGCTCGCCGGAGGAGACGGTCAGCGCCGAGGCGATGCTGTCCTTGCCGCACACCCCGCAGGCCGACGAGCCGGAGCTCTGGGTGCTGTGCCGGTGACCCGGGTCGGACAGCGGTGGCCGCGAGAGCGTCACCGTGACGACGTTGAACTCCTGCTCGGGCGCGAGGTCGACGTCGGTGCAGTAGGCGACCCCGGCGATGCCGTCGCGAGCAGCGAGGCCCTCGTGCAGCAGCCAGCCGGCGGCGAGCTCGAAGTCGTTGCCGGGGGTGCGCATGGTGACCCACACCCGCCGGGCCGGGGCGCCGGGCCAGGCCAGTCGGATCTCGAGCGGCTCCTCGGTGGCCAGCCGGTCCTCGTGATGGCGCACCGACCCGTCGGCCTTGAGCTCGTGCACCTTGGTCCGGACGGTCGGCCCCGGGCGGCGCGGCCTGTCGATCATCGGCTCAGGCTCCTGCGAAGGCCCGGCGTACGGCGATCCGGTGCTCCAGCTCGTCGGTCATGTCCACGACCTTGCGGCGCAGGGACAGGTCGAGCCCGTCGAGCCCGATCAGCGTGCGGGCGCGGTCCAGGGTGGCGTCGTCGAGCGAGGTGATCGGGAAGAACGCCTCGGCCACGTCGGCGAGCAGCCAGCCGCTGAAGGTGTCGACGGTCGCGGGCAGCTCGGCGAAGTACCGGTCGACGTACGGCGCGGTCGCCTCCTCGTGCCCCGGGCGCCACATGCCGAGCCCGGCTGCCTCCAGCTCGTAGTTGGGGGCCGAGACCTCCCCGGTGAAGAGCTGCCAGGCCCACTGCTTGGCCGCGGCGTCCGGGAGCGAGGCCCGGGCCCGGGCGTGCTCGACGCGGGACCGTGCGGTGGGCTCGGCCTCGAGAGCGTGCTGGAGCTCCTCGAGGTCGGTCTCACCCAGCGTGGCCAGCTGGGTCAGGATCCGCCAGCGCAGGTCGAGGTCGACCTCGAGCCCGTCCGGGAGCACCCTCCCGTCGAGCCAGGAGCGGAGCTGGCCGGAGTCCCGGCTCGAGCTGACCGCAGCCTGGAACGCCGCCAGCTGCAGGGTCGATCCCTCCGGCGCCGAGGCGGTCTTGGCGACCGCGGTGGCGTTCACCCGCCCCAGCGCCACGTGCGGGTCGGCGGACAGCGCCGCGACCTTCCCGACCGCCCACGGCATGGTGTAGAAGACGGCGTCGTCGCTGTCTTCTCGAGGCATGCCCACCTCGAGCAGGTCGAGGACGTCGGCGGGGTCGATCGCAGCGTGGTGGAACGCGCTGCGGACGCTGTTCCAGACGCCGGCCCGGAGCCGGGTGTCGTCGGTCGACGCGAGCAGCGACTTCAGCGCCGTGACCGTGGTGGCGTCCGGCTGCACCAGGGCCCAGGTGTCCTCGTAGGGGTCCAGCACGACTGCGGCGCCGGGGCCGGCAGCGAACGGGGTCTCCGGACCCTCGATGGTCACCGAGGCGACCTCCCACTTGTGCTCGGGCTCAGCCGTGGCGACCCGCAGCGTGTGCGAGCGCTCGGCCGGGTGCTCCGCCGGCGGCGTACGCCGCAGCAGGCCGGCGGCACGGTCCAGGACGATGGTGTCGGGCCCGGCCGTGCGCAGCCAGCTCGAGGTGAACGACGACAGGTCCCCGGCCCCTGCGCGCTCCCAGCTCGCGAACAGGTCGTGCATCGTCGCGTTGCCGAAGCGGTGGGTGGAGAAGTGGTCGATCACCCCGGCGAAGAACACGTCGTCGCCGAGCCTGGTGTTCAGCTGCTTGAGGATGCTGGACCCCTTGGCGTAGGAGATCCCGTCGAAGTCCTGCAGCGCGGTGGTCGCGTCCTTCGCTCCGTTGCCGGCCACCGGGTGGGTGCTCGGACGCTGGTCGGCGATCAGCCCCCACTGGCGACGAGCGTAGGCGTTGTGGGTCCAGGCATCGTCGTACTCGGTGACGTCGGCCGTCACCCGGTTGCCCATGTACTCGGCGAACGACTCGTTGAGCCAGAGGTCGTCCCACCACTTCGGGGTCGTGATGTTGCCGAACCACTGGTGCGCCATCTCGTGGGCGACGGTGGTGGCACGCTGGATGCGGACCCCGCGGGTGACCCGGGAGCTGAAGATCAGCGGATCGCGGAAGGTCACGCAGCCGGGGTTCTCCATGGCGCCGGCGTTGAACTCGGGGACGAACGCCTGGTGGTAGTCGCCGAACGGGTAGCGGATCCCGAACAGCCGGTGGAACTCGTCGAAGCACTGCCGGGTCATCGTGAGCAGCTCGTCCGCGTCGGCGTCGAGGTCCTTGGCGATGCTGGCGCGGGCGGAGAGCCCGAGCGGGATGCCGTCGTGCTCGTCGCGGATCAGGTGGTACGGCCCCGCGACCAGGGTCACGAAGTACGTCGAGAGGGGCTGCGTGCGCTGGAACTCCCAGACGCCGGGCTCGACCTGCTCGCCGGGGCCGTTGCCGATCACCACCCAGTCGGTGGGCGCGGTGACGTGGAACGTGTACGGCGCCTTCAGGTCGGGCTGGTCGAAGCAGGCGAAGATGCTCGGCGCCGCGTCCATGAAGCTCATGCCGTAGACGTAGTGCTTGCCGTCGGCCGGGTCGACGCTGCGGTGCAGGCCCTCGCCGTCGTTGCGAAAGCGCATCACGGCATCGACGACGAGCTCGTTGGAGCCGGCCACCGTCTCGATCGGGAGGCGGCCGCGCTGGAGGAGGTCCGCGCTCACCGGGGTGCCGTTGAGCACGATCGACTGCACGCTGGCCGGCTTGAGGTCCACGAAGGTCGAGCCGCCCCGCGACTGGAACCGGATGGTGGTGGCCGACCGGAAGGTGGCGTCGTCGGAGGCGAGGTCGAGACGGACGTCGTACTCCTCGACGTCGAGGAGGTCGAACCGGGTCGTGGCTTCGGTGTGCTGGAGGCTGTGGAAGGGATTCGTCACGGGACTCACCCTATGTCGGGCCCCGATGGTCTCGATCCGGGGAAGATCCAGCGTGGCTCGACGCCAGATCCCCCTGCGCCGGATACGTTCCGGCAACGCTTCCACCCGGTGACGAAATGCGGGTCGAGAAATCTTTCGACGGCCACGCGCAACCAAACCGATCCGTGCGGCGTCTGAACAGCAAACGGGCGTGAGGTCACGCCCCCGTCTTGGGAGGAAGTGGCTTCATGTCACCCAACACCGTCATGCGCCGGGGCCGTGCCCTGGCCTCGTTCTCCGCCGTCCTGGGCCTCTGCCTCGGCAGTGCGGCCCTCGTGTCCGGCCCGGCCCAGTCCGCGGCCGTCGCGGGCGACTGCATCGCGCCGTTCCCGATCGCCGACCTGCACAAGGGTGACGCCGTCACCGGGCTCACCGTCTCGTCGGGCACGACGCCGGAGGGCTTCGACGGTGAGGTCCTCGGTGTGCTCGAGGACGGGATCGCCCCGGGACTCGACATGGTCATGGTCGAGCTCAGCTCGCCGGAGATCGACCGGGTCGGAGGCATCTGGCAGGGCATGTCCGGGTCGCCGGTCTACGCCTCGGACGGCCGCCTGATCGGCGCCGTCGCGTACGGCCTCTCGTGGGGGCCGACGCCGGTCGCCGGCGTGACGCCCTTCGAGGAGATGGACAACTACCTGGACGGCGCCGCGCCGAAGTCGATCAAGGTCGACCGGGCCACCGCCCGCTCCATCGCCAGCCGCTCCGAGGTCACCCAGACTCAGGCAGCCGAGGGCTTCGCCCAGATCCCGATGCCCACCGGCGTCTCCGGGGTCGGCGCCCGCCGGCTGAGCCAGGTCACCAAGGTGCGGGGGCACAGGTGGATGCCCAGGACCGCGTACGCGATGGGCACGGCGGCCGCACCCGGGGCTGGAGCCGGCCCGGAGACGATCGTGGCCGGCGGCAACCTCGCGGGCTCGCTGTCGTACGGCGACATCACCCTCGGCGGCGTCGGTACCGCGACGTCGGTGTGCAACGACCGGGTGGTCGGCTTCGGGCACCCGTTCGGGTTCTTCGGTGACACCACGCTGACCCTGCACCCGGCGGACGCGCTCTTCGTCCAGCCGGAGTCGCTCGGTCCGCCGTTCAAGGTCGCCAACCTCGGTGCGCCGGCAGGCACGATCACCGACGACCACCTCGCGGGCATCACCGGCCTGCTCGGTGCGGCGCCCGCCACCACCGACCTCACCTCCTCGGTGACCTACCGAGACCGGCACCGCGTCGGCGCGAGCCACGTCTCCGTCCCGCAGGGCACCGCCATGGCGACCTTCTTCCAGCAGATCGCCAACCACGACCGGGTCGTCGACGGCATCATCCCCGGCTCCGAGCTGCTGTCCTGGACGATCGCCGGTCGGGGTGCGGACGGGTCGCCGTTCGAGCTGGCCGTCACCGACCGGTACTCCTCGGACTACGACATCACCATCGACGCGGTCTGGGAGCTCGCCGACTTCGTGTGGGCGCTCAGCGCCGTGCCGGGGGTCACCATCGACAGCGTCACCGCCGACTCCGCCGTGATCGACGACGCCTCCCGGTGGAAGGTGTCGCGGGTCGAGCAGTACCGCGCGAAGGAGTGGACCAAGGTCGGCAAGGGGTCCCCGGTCCTGGCCCGGGCCGGCAAGCCGGTGAAGCTGCAGGCCGTGCTCAAGGGGTCCGACGGCACCACGACCACCGTGCCCGTCGTGGTCGACGTGCCCGACAAGGTGTTGGGCTCGCGGGGCCGGCTGATGGTCATGGGTGGCGCCCAGGTGTGGTCACGGAACAGCTGGCCGCGCTCGGTCAAGCAGGCCGAGAAGTACGTCGCGACGCTGGTCCGCAACGACCAGGTCTCCGTCGAGCTGAGCCTGCCGGGTCGTCGCCGGAGCAGCACGGAGAGCCAGGTCAGCGACCCGACCGACAAGGTCGTCGAGGGCCGCAAGGCCGTGAAGGTCGTCCTTCGCTAGTCCGCACCTAGGAGGCGGGCCGGGAGATCACCCCCGGCCCGCCTTCTGCGTACGCTGGGAGGCAGCACCACCCTCGAGCAAGGCGGCAGCAGATGACGGAGCACAACGACGCGACACCGGTCGGGCCACCGGAGGGGCCAGCACATGGGGCACGCGAGAAGGACCGGCTCCTCGCCCTGATCCGCGAGTCGGTGATCGGTGACGACCACGTGATGCAGACGCCCTACGGCGCCCGTCGGGTGACCTACGCCGACTACACCGCGTCCGGGCGGGCCCTGGGCTTCATCGAGGACTTCATCCGCGAGCAGGTGCTGCCCAGCTATGCGAACACGCACACGGAGTCCAGTGGCACCGGTCTGCAGACCACCCGGCTCCGCGAGGAGGCCCGGTCGATCATCCGCGACGGCGTCGGCGGCGACGAGGACACGGTGGTGATCTTCGCCGGCTCGGGCTGCACCGGCGCGCTGGCGAAGCTGATCGGGATCCTGGGGCTCCGGCTGCCCTCGGTCCTCGAGGACCGGCACCACCTGACCCAGCACATCCCGCCGGCCGAGCGCCCGGTCGTCTTCATCGGCCCCTACGAGCACCACTCCAACGAGATCCCGTGGCGCGAGTCGATCGCCGACGTGGTCGTGATCCGGCAGGACCCCGACGGGGGAGTGGACCAGGAGGACCTGCAGGTCCAGCTCGAGAAGTACGCCGATCGGCCGCTCAGGATCGGCTCCTTCTCGGCCGCCTCCAACGTCACCGGGATCGTCTCGGACACTGCGGGGATCTCGACGCTGCTGCACGACCACGGCGCTCTCAGCTTCTGGGACTTCGCGGCCGCTGCGCCGTACGTCGACATCGAGATGGGGGCGGTCGATCCGGAGCGCCCGGGGTCCTACAAGGACGCGATCTTCCTCTCGCCGCACAAGTTCATCGGCGGCCCGTCCACGCCCGGGGTCCTTGTCGCCCGGCGGGCGCTCTTTGCCAACCGGGTGCCGGACGTGCCGGGCGGAGGCACCGTCGCCTACGTCAACGACGACGACCACCGCTACCTCGACGACCCCACCCACCGCGAGGAGGGCGGCACCCCGGCGATCATCGAGTCGGTGCGCGCAGGTCTGGTCTTCCAGCTCAAGGCGGCCGTCGGGACGCAGACGATCCGCGCCCAGGAGGAGCGACACCTACGCCGCGCCGTCGCGGCCTGGCTGGAGGAGCCGGCCATCGAGCTGCTCGGCAACCTCGACGCGAAACGGCTCTCGATCGTCTCCTTCGTGATTCGCTCGCCCTCGGGCCGCTACCTGCACCACAACTACGTGGTGGCCCTGCTCAACGACCTGTTCGGGATCCAGTCGCGCGGCGGCTGCTCGTGCGCCGGGCCCTACGGCCACCGGCTGCTCGGCATCGACCTCGAGCGTTCGCACGAGTTCGAGCGGGAGATCACCGGTGGGTGCGAGGGCATCAAGCCCGGGTGGGTACGAGTGAACTTCAACTACTTCATCTCGGACGCGGTCGCCGACTACCTCGTGGAGGCGGTGCGCCTGGTCGCCCGGGACGGGTGGCGGCTGCTCGGCGACTACCGCTTCGAGATCACGACGGGCATGTGGCGCCATCGCGACGGCGTGGTCGCCCCGCCGCTCAGCCTCCACGACATCTCGTACGCCGGCGGCGCCATGTCGGCGCCCACGAGCACGGCGACCGGGGGAGTGGACCTGCTGGCCGAGCACCTCCGTGAGGCGGCCGTCGCGCTCGGGGCGTCCGAGGCGCCGGACCTCTCCCGGCACCCGGCGAGCGTGAGCGCCGACTTCGAGCACCTGCGCTGGTTCGACCTGCCGGTGGAGTGCCTGCCGGACTGAGCCGAGGCGATCCGCCCGACTGCTCGGGGGATCCGGTCAGGTCACTTGACCCGCACCGTCTTGGTGAACTCGGTCGGCAGGACCGAGTCGGAGCCGAGGTAGCGCACGGTGAAGTCCTGCGTGCCGCGCGGCAGTCGCCAGACGGTGGTGGACCTCTTGCCGCGCCGGCCCAGGTCCTTCTCCTTGAGCACGACGCCGCCGGAGACGATCTGCAGCGATCCGGACACCCGGTCGACTCCGGGCGCCCTGGCCCGGATGATGAACTTCACCCGGCCGCGTCCGGGCCGCTTGGTGCGGACCTTGAGCGTCGGCTCGGTCTTGACCAGGTCGGTCGCGGGGGAGTCGAGCGCGAGGGGTGTGTAGCCGGGTCGGGTCAGCACCGTCCGGGCCGCCACCCGGGAGCCGAGGTCGTCCTCGGTCAGGGTGTACGTCGGACCGGTGGCGCCGTTGATCGGCTGGCCGGCGCGTAGCCAGGTGGTGGTCAGCTCAGCAGGAGCGGGGGAGACACTGCCCGGGGAGGCGGTCAGCACTTCGCCGAGCCTGGGCGACCCGCTCAGGGTCGGACTGCCGAGGACCGTGAAGGTGGCGCGCACGACTGGTGCCGTCGCGGGCGAGCTGGCCGCGACGTCCTCGTAGCCGGGTTTGCCGGCCGTGACGCGCACGGTGATCGCCTTGCCCACATGGGCGGGACCGGGCGTGAACGTGGACGCGGTGGCGTCGGGGACCGCCTGGCCGTCGGCCAGCCACTGGTAGGCCAGGGTGCTGGGTGCCGGGGTCCAGCTGCCGGGTGCGGCGGTGAGGGTGGCGTCGACTCGTGGGACGCCGGAGATGCTCGGTGCCACCGTGCTCGTGATCTGGCCGGGGGCGACCGCGGGCGTCTTGGGGGAAGCGACGGTGGTCGTGGGGAGACCGGGCTGGGTCGCGGTGACGAGCACGGAGATCCGCTTGTCCTGCTGGGCCAGCTTCAGCTTGAGCGTGGGCGAGGTCGCGGCTGCGATGTCGACGCCGTTGGCCCGCCACTGGTAGGTGAACGTCGCACCACTGGGGTCCCAGGTGCCGTCGGTGGCCTCCACGACGGAGCCGACCTTGGCCTCACCGACGACGGCGGGCTTCTCGACGTTCTGCAGCGAGACGTCGTTGAAGTGCACGAAGCCGCTCGGCCAGCTGCCGCCCTCCTTGGTGATCCGCGCCCAGGAGAAGTCACCGCCCCAGCTGTCCTGGGAGACGATGATCTCGGTGTCGGAGATGACCTGCTCGACGTAGGCGACGTGTCCTGCCGATCCGGCGGGCTTCACGTTGGCCTTCCACCATGCGACTGCCCCCACCGCGGGGACGCCGTCGGTGATGTCAGGCATTGAGGTGCCCCAGTAGGTGGCGTTGCCGCCACCGGTCCAGGGGCGCTCGTTGGGCATCCCGCTCTGCACCATCCGGTACGCCGCATAGTTCGTGCAGTTGTGCCCGGCGTACATCCGCCAGTACATCGTGCCGCCCGCCTTCTTGTAGCCGGCGTGCGGCATGCCGGCCTTCTGGCACCCGACGTAGCCGGTGCAGAGGGTCGTCGAGGTGGCCTCGGCGGGGGCGACGACGAGCACCGGACCGAGGCCGCAGAGCAGCAGGACGGAGCCGAGTACGGCGACGGCGCGAGAGAAGACAGACACGGATGGGAGTGTAGGTACGAAAGTGACGTGAGTGTCAGGAATGCACAAATGTCAAGGATTTCACCCGGCGCGCCGTGGATTTCGGGTAGCGCCTCCCGCGGTGTCCCGCCAGGCGGGCCAGCATCTTCCCGGTGTTGCCGCCCCGCATCAGGTCCAGGAAGGCTCCCGGGGCCCGGTCCAGACCGTCCACCACGGTCTCGCGGTACGAAAGCTTGCCCTCGGCGACCCAGGCGGCGGTCTTCCGGTGGAACTCCCCGGCGACGTCCCCGGGGAGTCCGACACGATGAAACCGCGCAGCGTGAGCCGCTTGCTGACGATCATCAGCATAGTGCGGGGCCCGCTGCTCGGGGCGGTTTCGTGGTACTCCGCGATCGCCCCGCAGATCGCGACTCGGCCGTGGTCGCGCAGGCGGAAGATCGCGGCCTCGAGGTGGTCGCCGCCGACGTCGTCGAGTCGCCGTCGGGGCGAGTGAGAGGCCGGTCACTGGTGGGCGAGATCACGTCGCCGCTGACGTGCAACACCCCGTCGCCATAGGTAGTATGTAAGAGTCGCATCAGCGGCACTACTTATTACACAGCAACGACCCGGAGAGCGGGTCGAAGGGAATGAGACACCATGAACACGCAGCTGCACCTGGCCTACGGGATCGTCGAAGCGCGGGCCCACTCGGATCAGGATCGCGCCCTGCTGCGCAACGTGATGCTCGCCCGGCAGGACGCTCGGCGCAGCCGCCGCCACCTGTTCCCGCGCTCGCGCTGACCCGCTCCAGACGCAACGAACCCCGGGCGTTGCCCGGGGTTCGTGGTGTGTCTGGGGACGATCAGGCCTGGAGGCCGATCGCGAACTCGACCTTGCCATCGGGGTCGACCCCGGCGTCGAGCACCTTGTCGTCGAGCATGAGCGCGGCGTTCTCGTCGAGGTAGACCGTCGCCCCGTTCTGCTCGATGGTCTGGTCGCCGGGCTCGGCAGCCTCAGCAGCGGAGACGGCGAGGGACTGCTCGTCGCCGCCGGAGGTGATCCGGAGGCCGGCGGTCTCGGCGAGGCCGGGCTGGGTGGTGATGTCCTTGACGATCGTGCTGGCGTTCTCGGTGAGGGTGAGCATTGACTCGCCTTCCGATGGGGATGCATGGGCAACCTCCACCATCCCCAAGGCACTGCCCGGACGCAAACCAGCGGCGTGTTCGTCGGGTTGTCAGACGATCTCGGACGGCAGGCCCGGGCGGGTCACGGAGACCGCCTCGGGCGGCAGGCCCCACTGGCTGCCGCCGAGCCGGGAGACCGGCTGCAGCAGGTCGAACGCCGGGAGCCCGTCGACCAGGACCTCGTCGCGCACGGTGAAGGCGACGACGGTGCCGAGCACCAGCGTCGAGTCGCCCAGCCGGTGCGTCGAGTGGAGTCGGCACTCGATCGAGGCCGGCGAGTCGACGACGTGCGGAGGCGCGACGAGCGCACTGGGCTCGAGCGCGATGTGGAGCGCGTCCGCCTCGTCCACCTCGTGGCCGAAGCGGGCGCTGCTGTTGTTGACCAGGTCCAGCATCGGGAGGGTGGCGAGGTTGACCACGAACTCCTTCGTCGCGAGCACGTTGGCGAGGGTGTCCTTCTCACCGACCGACGTGAACGACACGATCGGAGGGCTGGCGCACGCGACGCTGAAGAACGAGTGCGGAGCGAGGTTCCCGACTCCGTGCTCGTCGAGCGTCGAGATCCAGGCGATGGGCCGCGGGACGACCAGTGAGGTGAGCAACCGGTAGGGGTTGACCTCGGGATCGCCGCAGCGGAAGACGGTGCGCATGCAGCGAGCGTACGGCGTGCTCGGAGGCGGCCGGTGACGTCTGGCAGGCTGGGCGCCATGAGTGACGAGATCCCCGAGACAGCCCCGGACCCGACCCTGCGGAGCATCGATCTCACCCGGATCGGCGAACGCAGGTACAAGGCCACCAACGGCCGTGGCGGCGTACTGCCCATCGGCCCCGGTGACGACCCGGACTTCTCGCCGGTGGAGCTGCTGCTGGCGGCCCTGGCGGGGTGCGGTGCCGTGGATGCGGACCTGATCACCGGGAAGCGCGCCGAGCCGGTCTCCTTCGACGTCCACGCGAAGGGTCACAAGATCCGCGACGAGCAGGGCAGCCGCCTGGTCGGGCTCACCGTGACCTTCGACCTGGTCTTCCCCGACGGTGAGGACGGGGACCAGGCGCGCGCGGTGATGCCGCGGACGCTGCGCCAGATCGAGGAGCGGCTGTGCACGGTCGGACGGACGGTCGCGCTCGGCGAGCCGGTCTCCTACGTCGAGAAGGGCTGAGGCCGGTGTCCCGGCCGCGTGGGATCGACGTCGTGGTGGAGACGGTGATCCAGCGACCGGTCGCCGAGGTGGCGGCGTACGCCGGGGACCCGAGCAACGCGCCGACCTGGTACGTCAACATCAGGTCCGTGGAGTGGCAGACCCCGCCGCCGGTGGCGGTCGGGTCCCGGATGGACTTCGTCGCCTCGTTCCTGGGCCGGCGACTGGCGTACACCTACGAGGTCATCGAGCTCGAGGTCGGACGCCACTTGGTGATGCAGACCGCGCAGGGTCCCTTCCCGATGCGGACCACCTACACGTGGGAGCCCGCGCCCGGAGACGGGACCCGGATGACGCTGCGCAACACCGGGAACCCCGCCGGCTTCTCGCGGCTGGCGGCCCCGCTGATGGGTGCCGCGGTCCGCCGCGCCACCACGAAGGACCTCGCCGCCCTGAAGAGGCTGCTGGAGGCCGACGTCACTCAGCCGTGACGGACTCGATCTCGACCTTCTCCTGGGGTGCCCCGTCGGGGCCGCCCCCGTCGGTGCCCTTGTCCGCGATGGCCTTGACGACGTCGAGGCTGGCGTCGTCCATCTGGCCGAACACCGTGTACGACGGCGGCAGGGGGCTGTCGCCGTAGACGATGAAGAACTGCGAGCCGTTGGTGTCCGGGCCGGCGTTTGCCATCGCCAGGGTGCCGGGACCGTAGGTCTCCTCACCGGAGAGCTCGTCCTTGAAGGAGTAGCCCGGGCCGCCGGTGCCGGTGGCCGTCGGGTCACCGCACTGGAGCACGAAGATGCCTTGCGTGGTCAGCCGGTGGCACTCGGTGCCGTCGAAGTAGCCCTGGTCGGCCAGCGACACGAAGGAGTTGACGGTGCAGGGCGTCGTGTCGGCGTCGAGCGTGGCAGCGAGGTCACCGGCGCTGGTCTTCATGGTCACGGCGACGTCACCGGAGACTGCGGCCTGGTCCGGCGGCAGGTCGACCTTCTCGGACGCCTGGCCGTCGGTCGGGTAGGCGCACGCCGGGCCCGTCGGGGACGCGTCCCGCGCGGTCTCGGACGAGTCGCCCGAGCAGCCCACGAGGAAGGAGGCGGCAGTCAGGACGGCCAGGATGGCAAGGGGTCGCTTCAGCATGGGCACGATGGTAGGCGAGGGGTCAGGAGTTCAGTCCCCGGGCGGTCACCGTCCACACCCGGAGCTCTCCGGACTCGTCGGCGTGGATCGTGTCGACCAGGTTCACGGCGTTGCAGACGTGGTTGGGGACGACGTCGAGCCGGCTGCCCAGCCTGGGCAGCGAGGCGCCCCCGAGCTCCACGACGGCGTGGTGCTCCGAGAGCAGCACGATGCGCGCTCCCGGATGGTCCAGCACCCGGCCGAAGCCCGTCGCGTACGGAGCCCGGTCGGCCCCCAGGATCTTGCTCCCGGCATCGAGCACGACGCGGCCCCCGGCATGGCTGACCACGGTGGCGGAGCAGGTGAGCGCGATCTCGGAGGGGTCCATCGCACCCAGCTCCCACTGCTGGGCATCGCCGAAGACGTAGACGCCCGGCCGGAGCTCGGTCAGCGTGTCGGTGTCCGAGTGCGCCAGGCTGGGGGTCGACCCGCCGCTGAGCACACGGCACTCGAACCCCTCCGCGCGCAGCGCCGCCGCGGCCGCCGACAGGGCCGCGGACTCGTCCCGGGCGGCCGACTCGAGCGCCCCGGCGGCGTAGCTGTGGCCGGGGAAGGTGAACACGCCGCGCACGGTCAGCCCGGTCATCCGGGCGGCGACAGCCACCGAGCCGGCGTCGCCGGGCAGGGTGCCGCTGCGGTGGTGACCGGAGTCGACCTCGACCAGCACCTCGACCGCCGACCCGCCCAGCAGCCGACCGGCGTTGGCGGCGCCGTCGACCGAGTCCACGCCGATCGCGACCTTCGCGGTCGTGGTGAGGTCGAGCAGCCGACCGGCGGAGACGTCGTCCAGCCAGAGCGGGTACGCGACGAACACGTCCTCGACCCCGTGCCGGACGAACGTCTCGGCCTCACCGATGGTGGCGACGCTGATCCCGACCGCACCCGCGGCCAGCTGCAGCCGGGCGATCTCGACCGTCTTGTGGGTCTTCACGTGCGGACGCAGGCGCACCCCGGCCGCATCGGCGTTGCCGGCCGCCCGCCGGATGTTGGCGCGCAGCCGGGAGAGGTCCACGCGCAGGTACGGCGTGGCCGGCATCACTGCTCCTCGTGGGTGTCCGGGTCGCCTCCGAAGAGTCTCCCCGTGGGTCGCCCGAGGGAGGTGATGGCAGCCATCTCCTCGTCGGTCAGCGTGAACCCGAACAGGTCGAGGTTCTCCCGCTGCCGCGACGGCGTCGCCGACTTGGGGATGGGGATCGCCCCGAGCTGGAGCTGCCAGCGCAGGATCACCTGACCGGGAGTCACCCCGTGCCGTTCGGCCGCCGCAGCGACCGGGGGTTCGGTGAAGGGTGCCTGCCGCTTGCCCAGTGGGCTCCACGACTCGGTCCTGATCCCGCGCAGCTCGTGCGCGTCCAGCATCGGGGTCTGCGGGAAGTACGGGTGCAGCTCGATCTGGTTGACGACCGGCGTCACGCCCGTCTCGCCGATGATCCGGTCCAGGTGCTGCTCGGTGAAGTTCGAGACCCCGATCGAGCGGACCAGGCCGCGCTCGCGCAGGTCGACCAGCGCCCGCCAGGCCTCGGGGTAGCGACCGACGCCCGGGTTGGGCCAGTGGATGAGGTAGAGGTCCAGTCGGTCGAGACCGAGACGCTCCAACGAGCCGTGCAGGCTGGCGATGGCGTCGTCGTACGCGTGATGTCGCCCCGGCAGCTTGCTGGCGACCTGGATCTCGTCGCGTGGCACGCCCGAGCGGCGGATCGCCTCGCCGACCTCGGTCTCGTTGCCGTAGTTGACCGCGGTGTCCAGCAGCCGGTAGCCGCACTCGAGCGCGGAGATGATCGCGGCGGTCCCGTCGGCCCCCGAGAGGGGGTAGGTGCCGAAGCCGACGACCGGGAGGGTCGTGCCGTCGTTCAGCGTGTGCGTGGGGATGCTGGTGCTGGCCATGGACCCAACCTAGGACGTCGGCCGGGCGGTGTGCGCGCGGTGACCGTGCGTACGCCGGTCCTCCTTCATCTCGGCCTCGAAGAGGTGGCGCCGGCCGCCGACCAGCTGGTCGCGCGCCACCGACTCGAGCTCGCGGAAGGTCGCGTAGTACGAGTCGTCGTACTCCTCGACGATCTGGAAGCTCCACCGGCCGTCGAGGACGTTGCGGCCGACGAGCTCCCGCTCGATCCGGTCGGCCAGCTCCGCGTGCCCGGCGTCACGCAGCAGCTCGACCGCAGCGCCGAGGGTGAGGTCGCCGGTCCCGCACAGGCGGTGGAAGGCGTACAGGTTGCCGCGCGCCTGCTCGACCACCTCGAGCGCTTCCGAGAGCTTGCCGAGGGCCTCGACGGTGGCGTCGTCGACGTGCTCGGGTCGGCGGTGCTCGGGTGCGGGCTGGTCGGCCATCAGTCCTCCAGGGCGGCGATCAGGGCGGCGGGGTCGGCGACGGTCAGGGTGGCGCCGGGATGACGGATCAGGCCCAGCGGGTCGATCGCCCGGACCGGGGTGTGGAAGCTCAGGCAGACCGCCCGGTCGGGGTTGGTGGCGAAGGTGACGCCCCGGTCGGAGAACGAGAGGTGGGCCGGCCCGGCGGTCTTGAGGAAGGCGAAACCTCCCGACTGCTCGGTCGACGCGATGTTCGATCTCGGAGTGCGCAGGGACCAGGGTCCGAAGCGGCACCGCAGCTCCTCGGCGTCCACCTCGACCCAGGTCGTGGCCGGAAGGATGCCGAACGCGAGCGCCGGCAGCCGGTACGTCGGGGCGAAGGCGAAATCGAAGCGCTGCACTCGGGCAGGCTAGCGGGGAGTCCCACATCGGGGTCCTCGGAGAGGGTGGGGTCGGCGGTGTGCGGGCCACCCGGCAGGCTGGGGGCGTGAGCGCTCTCGATGTCGTCGGCCGGATCTGGGACGACGTGACCGGCACCCAGCCCGCACCGTCGGACGCCGCGGTCCTGGCCATGGCTGCGCTGGCGCTGGGCCTGGTCCTGCTGCCGACCACGTGGCGGGTCACCCGGCACGTGGTCACCATCGCCCACGAGGGCTCGCACGGCGTGGCCGCACTGCTCAGCGGTCGCAGCCTGGCCGGGATCAGGCTGCACTCCGACACCTCCGGACTGACACTGTCGCGGGGCAAGCGCACCGGTCCGGGGATGATCGCGACGGCCGCAGCCGGCTACGTCGGACCTGGTCTGCTGGGCCTCGGCGCGGCCTTCCTGCTCCGGGAGGAGCACGCGCTCGCGGTCCTGTGGCTCGCAGTGCTGCTGCTGGGGCTGCTGCTGGTCCAGATCCGCAACTTCTACGGGTTGTACGCCGTGCTCGTGGCCGGGCTCGGCGTGCTCGCGGTCTCGTGGTGGGGAAGTGGCCAGGTCCAGTCGCTGGCCGCCTACGCCGGGACCTGGTTCCTGCTGCTCGCGGCGCCGCGACCGGTGGTCGAGCTGCAGTCGCAGCGGTTCCGGGGTCGGGCCCGCGGGTCGGACGCGGAGGTCCTCGCCGGGCTGACCCGGCTGCCCGGCATCGTGTGGGTGGGGTTCTTCCTGGCCAGCACGGGCGGCACGTTGGTCGTCGGCAGCGGCTGGCTGGTCGGGTGGGGGCGCTAGTCAGTCTGTCGGTCGAAGGCCAGGAGAGTGGACCTGGACGGCCAGCGCCACGAGGTCGTCGTTCCCGGAGCCGAACTGCATGCTGACCGCATCGACGACCGCCTGGGGGCCGCGGGACTGCTGGTCGAGGAGCACGTCACCGAGCTCGTCTGTCTGGTCGTCCGGCTGCAGTCCCGGGAACTCGATCACGCCGTCGGAGTAGAAGAGCACCGTGGACCCGGCCGGCAGCTCGATCGTGCTGTCCCGTCGGGGGCTGTCGTCGAGGTCGCGGTAGCCGAAGAGCAGCCCCTGGTCGTCGTCCGAGAGCTCGAGCCGACGTACGGTCCCGTCGGGCAGCGCGAGCAGTGGCGGCGGGTGGCCGGCGGACGTCCACGTCATCGTCCACGACCCGGTGGCAGCCCGGGCGAGTCGCGCCAGCACGGCAGTCCCGCGCGCCTCGAGGCCCAGGGCCTCGCACGCGCGCTCGAAGTGCGTGAACACCTCGCCCGGACCGCCGTCCGGCAGGTCGAGCGCCGCCTCGCGCAGCATCACCCGCGCCTGACCCATCACCCTGGCGGCCCTGATGTCGTGGCCGGTGACGTCCCCGACGGTGACCACGACGGTGAGGTCGTGCGTCTGGTCGGTCCGCGGCAGGACGAGGGCGTCGAACCAGTCGCCTCCGAGGCTCTCCTCGGGCGTGGCCGCGACGTAGCAGGCGGCCAGGGACAGTCCGGCGACCTCGGGCAGCGTGGTCAGCATCGCTGCCTGCAGCTGCTGGGCGACTCCGGACCGAGGGGCTTCGGTCGAGAGGTGCCGTTGCGGAGACTCGCTCACGTGAAGGACGCTACGCCGTCGTCCGGCCATTTCGGGTCACCCCACGGCATGGAGTGCGGACTTCGGTGTCGTGCGGCGAGCTCCGGTGGCGGGGTGGCCCGGCGTGGGCTCCGCACCGGCGGCAGGCCAGTCGCTAGGTTCGACGGCATGTGTGCGGCGGACGCGATCGGCTCGGTGGTGGTGGTGGCCACCGCGATGCCCCTGTCGTCAACGGCCCGGGCCGACCTCAGCGAGATGCTCGGCGAGGGGTACGCCGTGGTCGACATCAAGAGGGCCCCGACGACCGTCAACATCCTGCTCACACCGGTGGTGAGCGCCCAGCTCCTGGGCAGCCTGCGCGCCCTGTACCCCCGCGCGCGGATCCTGTTCACCGAGCTGCACGACGGTGGCCGCGGGATCAGCTTCGCCGGACCGCTGTCCCGCATCGCGGCCCAGGGGCCGGACGGCTACTTCGTGGCGCATGCGCTGGACGCACTGGCACCCATCGTCCTGTCGGAGGCCAAGCTCCAGCTGGCCGGCAGCACGCGACGTACGCCGCCCAGGATCGCGGCCGCCTCGGCGTCGGTCCCCGAGGTGGCGGATCGCCCGGATGATTCTCCGCCGCAGACGACCGGGGGAGTGGTCGTCTGGATCGACCGGGAGTCGTCCCCGACTGCCCCACCCGGTCGCTGGCTGGACCTGGCGCCCATCGACGACCTGGTGGAACGGGTGGTTGCGGTCCCCGAGGCGCGCAACGACATCCTCTGGCCGACCGTCGTGGCCGAGTGCGCCGTGCGCCTGGCCACCCGACAGCACCAGAACGTGCTGGTCGACGTGGCCGGCCTGGCTCCGGCGACGTTGGCGGAGCTGAAGATCCGGGTCGCGAGCGAGCTGGTCGGTCAGCTCACGTGGCCGACCCAGGGAGGCAACCATGAAGGCTGATCACTACGACACGTTCGCCGAGAGCTACGCGCGGCAGAACGAGACCGGACTGTTCAACGCCTACTACGCGACACCCGCGATGATCGACCTCGCCGGGGACGTGGCCGACCGCAGCATCCTGGATGCCGGGTGCGGCGCGGGACCGCTGGCGGCGGCCCTCCGCGAGCGGGGCGCCCAGGTCACCGGCTTCGACTCGAGCCCGGCGATGGTGGCGCTGGCGCAGCGGCGACTCGGCACGGACACCAGGGTGCTCGTCGCTGACCTCGCCGAGCCGCTGCCGTTCGGGACGGGGGAGTTCGACGACGTGGTGGCCTCCCTGGTGCTGCACTACCTCGAGGACTGGTCGGGCCCCCTGGCGGAGCTGCGCCGGGTGTTGCGGCCGGGAGGACGGCTGATCCTCTCGGTGAACCATCCGGTGATCCGCCCGGTGGTCTACCCGGACGAGGACTACTTCGCGATCTCGCCGTACACCGAGGACTACACGTTCGACGGGCAGGTCGCGTACCTGACGTTCTGGCACCGACCGTTGCACGCGATGACCGACGCGTTCACGAGGGCCGGATTCAGGATCTCGGTCATCAGCGAGCCGCCGTTCTCGCCCGAGACGCCGCGCGACCTGTTGCCGCCGGACATCGGGGACCGCACGTCGTTCCTCTGTTTCCTCTTCTTCGTCCTCGAGGCCGGCTGAGACCTCCGGGGACAGCTGGTGGCCCGGGGAGGGGTCCCGATCTCGTCGATGTTGACATAATGTCAGTTATCGGCGATACCGCCAGGCTGTGGCCACGGCGGTGGTGCACCAGGGCCCCATCCGTGTGATTCGCCGGCGTTGCCGTCCCTTTGACGCGGGTGTGGACGCCCGCCTGACGAAGGCCATCGAGGGGCCCGGCGGCGGAGCCGAGCCAGCCCTGAACAGATCTTTCAGCTGACATTCGCCGCGAGGATCAGGGCTCGACGACCGGCTCCTGGCTCCCTGCTGACGCCACAAGGATCTTCCAAGGTCCGCGACGGACCGTAGGACGTGCGCCGGTTTCGGAGCCGTGCACTCACCAGCAGACCTGTAGCTCGGGAACGGGGAATCATGACTCGCGGATTGCACAGCAAGAGCAGTGGTAGCGCGCCGTCGCGGGCGCGCCGAGCGACCGCCTTGGTGGCAGCCACCCTCCTGGCCGTGGGCGTCCTCGCCGCCGCCACACCCGCCACCGCGACGCTCAGCAGGGTCGGCCCCGTGAGTCCGGCCGGCTCGGCCGCCGAGGGCTTCCCGGCCTGGTACGGCGACAGCACCGGCCTCGCCCTGGAGCCGTGTCTCGACGGGCTTCCCAACTGCCTGGTCGCGGCTGATGAGTTCATCCCGGTGCACCAGGACGGGGGCGACGCCGAGGCGTTCTACTTCCACGCCGAGGCCACCGTGGGACCGATCACCGTGTTCAACGCGCTCGAGGCCGCCTACGCTGCTGAGGGCCCCGACCAGGAGCTGGTGTTCGTGCGCAACCAGATCTCGGCGCGCACCGCCAACAGCCTGCAGCCCGGAGGGGTCTACACCGTCACCGACCCGTACGGGACACTCAGGTCCTGTACCGCCAGCGCCACCGGGAACATCGTCAACAACGCGTGCAGGACCGAGACCGTGCCCGCGGCACTGGACTTCAACGGCGCCCTGGCCGGCCGGATCGGTCCCTTCCTGACCTGGGACACCTACGGCAACCCCGCCCTGGGCGCCCCGCCACCGGCCGGCTACATCGGCGACAACGCCACTCCACACAAGGTCGTGGGCAGCCCCAACGGGTTCAACAAGGTGCGGGTGACCGGTCCCGGCATCAACGCGAACGGGCGTCAGCCGTGCGCGGCAGACTGGACGGGACCAGCAGCCGACTGTGCGGAGACCGACCTGTTCGTCGTCCAGGGCAAGGTCCACCCCGGCCCGTCGGCCACGCTGAGCCCCGCCAGGCTGAACTTCGGCAACGTCGGCTCCCCCGTCACCCGGGTCCTCACCTATACCTCCACCGGCTCGGTGAACGTGACTGTCGGGACGGTCACCAGGAGCGGCTCGGCCGACTTCACCATCGCCGCGGACCGCTGCGGCGGCGTCACGGTGGCTCCCGGCGGCAGCTGCTCCGTGGACGTCACCTACACGCCCAGGCCAGGGACCTCGTCCACCGGCTCCATCGTCATCACCGACAGCACCACCGGCTCGCCGCGCACCGCGGCGCTGACCGGTTCATCGCTGCCGGTGGCCGGCGTCAGCCCAGCCACGCATGCCTTCGGGACCCAGAAGGTCGGCACCGACTCGGCCTCCCAGCCGATCACCGTCTCCAACAGCGGGGTAGCCCCGCTCCAGGTCTCGTCCGCGACCCTGACCGGGGCCGGCTCGGGTCAGTTCAAGGTGCCTTCCAACGGCTGCACGGGCGCCGTCGCCCCTGGCAGCTCCTGCGAGATCGCGGTCGTCTTCTCACCGCTGAGCAACGGCGCCAAGACCGCGGCCCTGTCTCTCGTGACCGACGGCGGCAATGCCAGCGTCGCCCTGTCCGGCACCGGCACCACACCGGTCGTCGCGGTCGCTCCCACGTCCATCGCGTTCGGGGACCAGCCCATCGGCACCGCGAGCGCCAACCGCGCCGTCACCGTGACCAACAGCGGCAGCGCGCCGGTCTCGATCGGAGACGTGAGCCTGGGTGGCGCCGGTGCCGCCCACTTCCGGCTCGGTGCCAACACCTGCACGGTCGGCACGAACGTCTCCCCCGGCACCTCGTGCGTGATCCAGGTCGCGTTCAGCCCGACCAGTGCGGGGCTCAAGGCCGGGACCCTCAACGTCACCGCAGACGGGGTCGTGAGCAGCGCGACGCTGAGCGGCAACGCGACGGCGCCGGCGGACACCCAAGCACCCAGTGCACCGACAGGACTGACCGCGACCGCCGTAGGCACCAGCCGGATCGACCTGTCGTGGAACGTCTCGACCGACAACGTGGGAGTCGCGGGCTACCGCGTCTTCCGGGACGGCAGCGCCACACCCCTGTCCACGGTGACCGGCACGTCGTTCGCCGACACCGGCCTGGCCCCGGGATCCACCCACACCTACCGCGTGGCCGCGTTCGACGCGGCTTCGCCGCCGAACGTCTCCGCCCTGAGCGCCACCGCCACCGCCACCACCGGCACCGTGGCCGGCGTACCGGGTGCGCCGACGATCGGCACGCCGACAGCCGACAACGCTGCGGCGACGGTGCGGTGGACGGCTCCCGCAGCGACTGGAGGGGCCCCCGTCACGGGCTACTCCGTGCGCACGTTCACCGGTCCCACGCTCGTCAGGACCACCACCGTCCCCAACGTGACGAGCACCTCGATCACCGGGCTCGTCAACGGCACCAGCTACACCTTCGACGTGGCCGCGATCAACTCGGCCGGAACGGGGCCACGCTCGGCGCGCTCATCGGAAGTCACCCCCGGCGCTGACTCCGTCGCGCCGACGATCTCGTCCCGCTCCCCCGCGGCCGACGCCTCCGCGGTCCCCAGGAAGCGCAGCATCAAGGTGACGTTCAGCGAGGCCGTGACCGGGGTGTCGGAGAGTACGTTCACCCTGCAGAACGCTGCCGGCACGAGCGTCTCCGGAGCCGTTTCCTACGACCCCAGCTCGCGGGTCGCGACCTTCGACCCGGGCGGCTCGTCGGCGGACACACTGGCCGTCGATGCGTCGTACACGGCAACCCTCACGAGTGGTATCCGCGACACGGCAGGCAACGCGCTCGCGACGACGACCTGGACCTTCACCACCGGGCCGCGTCCCACCGTGACGAGCCGCACCCCTGCCGGCAAGGCCACGGGAGTCAGCCGACGGACCAACATCAAGGTCACCTTCTCGGAGGACGTCACGGGGTGGAGCAAGTCCACCGTGACGCTGCAGCGCCTGAACGCAGCCGGTGCCGTCGTCGGTACGGTTTCCGGCACCCTGCGGTACAGCGCCACCTCGGGGAGGGGAGTCTTCAATCCGTTCGGGTCCTCCACGAAACGGCTGGCCCGCTCCACCAGGTACCGGATGAACCTCTCGCCCGGGATCGAGGACGCCGCCGGCAATCCGCTCAAGGCGACCAGCTGGACCTTCACCACCCGAGCCAGGTAGCCCACTGACCGTCACGGGCACGCGCGTGCGAGGGCCTTCGCCGCGCGTGCCCGTGACGTCAGTCCAGGCAGAACTCGTTGCCCTCGGGGTCTGCCATCACGATGAAACCCGCGCTCATCGGCGGCTCGGGCTCGAAGCGGCGCACGCGGGTGGCGCCGAGGGCCACGAGTCGTCGGCACTCGGCGTCGAGTGCCGCCATGCGTTCGGCTCCCTCGAGTCCGGGAGCCGCCCTGACATCGAGGTGGACCCGGTTCTTGGCGGTCTTGTCCTCGGGAACCTGCTGGAAGAAGATCCTGGGGCCCTGCCCGGCGGGATCCTCGATGGCCGACCGCGAGTTGCGTTGGTCCTCCGGTACGCCGATCCGCGCCAGGAAGTCGTCCCAGGCGGCCAACGGGTCGGCACCCTCCGGCAGGTCGATGCCGGGAGGCGGCGGGTGCACGTAGCCCAGCACGTCTCGCCAGAAGGACGACAACGCCCGCGGGTCGTGTGCGTCGAAGGTCACCTGGAGGTCCCGGCTCATCGCACGTACTCCGCGAGGTGCTGGCCGGTGAGCGTGCCGCGGGCGGCGACGAGATCCGCGGGGGTGCCCTCGAACACGATCCGGCCGCCGTCGTGGCCGGCGCCCGGTCCGAGGTCGATGATCCAGTCGGCGTGGGCCATGACGGCCTGGTGGTGCTCGATCACGATGACTGTCGTGCCGGAGTCGACCAGGCGGTCCAGCAGCCCGAGCAGGTGTTCGACATCGGCGAGGTGCAGCCCCGAGGTCGGCTCGTCGAGCACGTAGACGCCGCCCTTCTCGGCCATCCGGGTCGCCAGCTTGAGCCGTTGTCGCTCGCCACCGGACAGCGTGGTGAGCGGTTGACCGAGCGTCAGGTAGCCGAGCCCGACGTCGGCCAGCCGGCCGAGGATCTTGTGCGCGGCCGGCGTCTTCGCCTCGCCGTCGGCGAAGAACGCCTCGGCCTCGGCGACCGACAGGGCAAGCACCTCGCTGATGTTCTTGCCGCCGAAGGTGTAGGTCAGGACCTCCGCCTGGAACCGCTTGCCCTCGCACTCCTCGCAGGGAGACTCGACCGTGGCCATCACCCCGAGCTCGGTGAAGATCACCCCCGCGCCGTTGCACGTGGGACAGGCACCCTCGGAGTTCGAGCTGAAGAGCGCCGGCTTCACGCCGTTGGCCTTGGCGAAGGCCTTGCGGATCGGCTCGAGCAGCCCGGTGTACGTCGCGGGGTTGCTGCGGCGGGATCCCTTGATCGCGCCCTGGTCCACGGACACGACACCCTCTCGCCCGGACACCGAACCGGTGACCAGCGAGCTCTTGCCGGACCCGGCCACCCCGGTGACCACCACGAGCATGCCGAGCGGGATGTCGACGTCGACGTCCTGCAGGTTGTTGGTGTCGGCACCGCGGACCTCGAGCACACCAGCAGGCGTCCGCACCGACTCTTTCAGCGACGCGCGGTCGTCGAGGTGCTGGCCGGTCAGGGTGTCGCTGGCGCGCAGCGCCTCGACGGTCCCCTCGAAGACCACCTCTCCCCCCGCCGTACCGGCTCCCGGACCGAGGTCGACCGCATGGTCGGCGATCGCGATCGTCTCCGGCTTGTGCTCCACCACCAGCACGGTGTTGCCCTTGTCGCGCAGTCGCAGCAGCAGGTCGTTCATCCGCTCGATGTCGTGCGGGTGCAGGCCGATCGTCGGCTCGTCGAAGACGTAGGTCACGTCGGTCAGCGACGAGCCGAGGTGCCGGATCATCTTGGTGCGCTGCGCCTCGCCACCCGACAGGGTGCCTGCCGGCCGGTCCAGGGAGAGGTAGCCGAGCCCGATCTCCACGAACGAGTCGAGGGTCTCCCCCAGCGCCGTCATCAGTGGCGCCACCGACGGTTCGTCCATCCCGGCGACCCAGTCCGCCAGATCGCTGATCTGCATCGAGCAGAGGTCGGCGATGTTCTTGCCCTGGATCTTCGAGGACAGCGCCTCCGCGGTCAGACGTGTCCCGTCGCAGTCGGGGCACACCTGGAAGGTCACCGCCCGCTCGACGAACCGGCGCACGTGCGGCTGCATGGCCTCGGGGTCCTTGGACAGCATCGACTTCTGGATCTTGGGGATGAGCCCGTCGAAGGTGAGGTTGATCCCCTCGACCTTGATCTTGGTCGGCTCGGCGTACAGCATCGTGTCGAGCTGCTTCTTGGTGAACGACGCGATCGGCTTGTCCATCGGCAGGCCGACACCCTCGAACAGCCGGCCGTACCACCCGTCCATCGAGTATCCCGGGACCGTCAGCGCGCCCTCGCGGAGCGACTTGGTCTCGTCGTACAACGCCGAGCGGTCGATGTCGCTCACGTTGCCCATGCCCTCGCACCGTGGGCACATGCCGCCGAGGTAGACGGCGTCGCGCACGACGCTCTTCTCGACCCGATCGCCCTTCGTCGTCGACATCACGCCGCTGGCCCGGCGCGTGGGAATGTTGAACGAGAAGGCGGTCGGGGGGCCGATCTGCGGCTGCCCGAGCCGGCTGAAGAGGATCCGCAGCATCGCGCTGGCGTCGGTGGCGGTCCCGACGGTGGAGCGTGGGTTGGCCCCCATCCGCTCCTGGTCGACGATGATCGCGGTCGTCAGCCCTTCGAGGACGTCGACGTCGGGCCTCGCCAGCGACGGCATGAAGCCCTGGACGAAGGAGCTGTAGGTCTCGTTGATCAGCCGCTGGGACTCCGCGGCGATGGTGCCGAAGACCAGCGAGCTCTTGCCCGACCCCGAGACCCCGGTGAAGACCGTGAGCCTCCGCTTCGGGATCTCGAGGCCGACGTCCTTGAGGTTGTTCACCCGCGCACCGTGCACGCGGATCAGGTCGTGCTGGTCGGCGACATGTCCGACCGGCTGCGACTGCGGCTGCTTCCTCGGGGCCATCTGGTCGCGTCTCCCGTCTGGTGTGGTGGGCGCTGGCGCCCGGTCGAGATTCCTCCGGCTCGATCTAACCAGTTCTGGACCGACCCGTCCGACGGGAAAGTCCCGAAGAATGGTGTGACGCGAACCCACGGTCTCCATCGGGGAGCCGTCACCCACCTCACCTCGGGAGCCACCCATGTCGGACTTCGTGATCTTCGCTGTCGTGCCGATCCTGGTCGGCCTGCTGGCCCTGTTGTTCGTGGAGCGCTGGTCGTCGGCGCGTCAGAAGAAGCGCCTGGCCGGTGGCGAAAGCCCCAACGACGACCGCAACAACATCAACCGGGACACCGCCACCAACCAGGCGATCATCAGCCAGCAGGCGAACCAGATTCGCAACAGCAGGGGCGGTCTCTGAGCTCGGTCCCCTCCCCCTCGGTCGGTCGTCCCCCCGCGCTGCACGGCTGAACAAGCGGCACCGCGAGTCACCCGCTCCTCCCGGTGGGCGGCCCGTCGTCACAGCTTCATCATGGGATGCAGTCGAAACGTTGGTTCCCACTGCGAATTCACCATGGGAAGCGATGCTCCGCCTGCATCCCATGATGAAGCGACCCACAGGGCGGTGAACGCCGGGCAAGGCCTCTCAGCGGCCCGAAATGTCCACACCAGTGAGGATTCCTCAAGCGCGCCTCAAGGTATTTGCATGTTCCCCCGAATTACTCTGAATTCCGTTACAGCGGGAGCACGATGGAATCCAGACGCCGGGGGGCGTGGGAATTCCAACCAGGGGGACAGAGCAATGTGGGACACCGTCGAATCAAGCCGTGAGCACCTGTCGCACGACATGCCGTGCGCTCGTTGTGGGCACGCCATGCACACCTTCCTCGCCTGTGGCGACGGGTGCGACTGCGAGCGGGTCAGCCCGCCCGGTTTCCAGCGCACCGACGACAGCCGCCTCGTCCTGCGCTGAGCGCATCCGCTCAGCCGGCGGCGTCGACCGTCGCGACGCGCCGCAGCACCGGAGTCTCGGCGGCGTCCGACCCCGGCTCGCCACCCGACCACCAGATCCGGACCCCGCGTCCGCGCAGCTCCAGGATCGCCAGGTTGTTGTCGTACCACGGCCCCCGCACCAGCTTCCACGTCAGCGGCCCCCGCGGCACCTTCGCCGTCCGCGCCAGCCCCCTCGCGAAGCGGCCCACGCTCCGACGCGCCGAGAACGCCGTCACCCGCTGCATCGCCGGTGGCAACGGGTTGCGGATCGGTGAGCAGACCGCCTGCAGGATCCGGCTGGTGGCGGGCTCGTCGCCGTCGCGACGATCCGGTCCGGCCTCCGCCAGGTAGCTGTGGTGCACGTCTCCGGAGAGGAACGTGATCGTCCCGGGCGCCCGCCCGCGTCGTCCCGAGGCCACCTCGAGGGTGATCCGGGCGACCTTCCGGAAGCCGTCCTGGAACGCCGCCCAGTGCTCCATGTCCGCCGCCTCCCGGAGCCGCTCGCCGACCCGTTGGCCGACCCGCCCCCAGGCTCCCTCCGAGATCGCCTCGCTGAAGGCCTCGGCATGGTGCAGTCCCGGTGACAGCAGGAACGGCAGGGAGGTACCGATCAGGAGGTGGTCGAAACCGCCGGTCAGCTGGTCGTCGAGCCAGGCCAGCTCGGCGTCGTCCAGGATCGAGCGCCGGTCCGGCTCGAGCTGCCGGGCCGCCCGCGAGTCCACCACGATGAGTCGGGCTTGGCTGTCGAAGTCCCGCGCGAAGCTCCACCGGTAGGAGTCGGGACGCTGGTCGGCCAGCTCCGCGAGCTCGTCGAGTGGGCCGGTGATGTCGAGCTCGTCCTCGCCCGCGTGGGACACGATGCGCTGCCACAGCGGGTCCTCCGCACGGGCGGCAGGCCCGAGGTTCCCCAGGTGCTGGTAGATCCAGTACGACGCCAGTCCCCCGACGATCCGCTCGTGCCACCACGGCTTGCGATCCATCTCCTGCTTCCACGACCAGCTGGTGTTCCAGTCGTCGCGGATGTCGTGGTCGTCGAAGATCATCGCGCTGGGCAGGGTCGAGAGCAGCCACCGGTTGACCGGGTAGCTCCAGGCCAGGTCGTAGAGGTGCGCGTACTCCTCGAAGTCCTTGATCTCCTCGCCGGGCGGCTGGTCGGTGCTCCGCCGGGCGTGGATGAACTCGCGCATCTCGTCGCTGGTCTCGTCGGCGTACACCTGGTCGCCGAGGAAGAGCACCAGGTCGGGCCAGCGTTGGTCCTCGGCCGTGCCGCCCGTCGTGCGTCCGGCCATGCTCAGGGCGTACGCACGCAGGGCATCGACGCCGTAGCGCTGGTTGCTCTCGTGGTCATGGCCCTCGCTGACCCGGCAGGACCCGAACGCCATCCGCAGCGGCTTGCCGGGGCGGAGCGTGGCGATCACCGACGGCGGGAGCTCGGAGTCGCTCGGAGGCCACACGCGCTCGCCGTCGAGGTCCACCTGGTACGCCGTGTTGGTGCCGGGCTCCAGCCCGACGAGCTCGACCAGCGCGTAGTGGTGGCCGTGGGCTGCGAATGTCCGGGCAGAGGCCCGGTGACTCCCCGCCGTCACCGTCACCACGGCGGTCGAGGAGGTCTCCACCCACAGCGTCGCCGAGCTCGCATCGACGTAGCGCAGCAGTGGCCCGAGAACCAGCGCGCTCATCTCGTCACGGCTCGATCAGGACCTTGATGGCGCGCCGCTCGTCCATCGCCCGGTAGCCCTCGGCCACCTGGTCGAGGGGCAGGGTCAGGTCGAAGACCAGGCCCGGGTTGATGCTGCCGTCCGTCACGAGCTTGAGCAGCTCGGGCAGGTAGGCGCGCACCGGGGCCATGCCGCCGGCGAGGCCGACGTTCTTCTGGAACATCCGGCGGATCGGCAGCTCCACGCCGTGGGGAACGCCGACGAACCCCACCGTGGAACCGGGGCGGGCGATCCCGAAGGCGGTCTTCATGGACTGGTCGGTGCCGACGCACTCGAGCACGGCATCGGCCCCCACTCCCCCGGTGATCTCCAAGATCGCGTCGGTCCCGGCCTGGTCCCGCTCCGCGACGATGTGCGTCGCTCCGAACTGGCGGGCGATGTCCTGCCGCGGCTCGTGGCGCGACATCGCCACGATCCGCTCGGCGCCCATCACCGAGGCCGCGAGAACCCCACACAGGCCGACGGCGCCGTCACCGACGACCACGGCGGTGCCGCCCTTGCGGACGCCGGCGGCGACCGCGGCGTGCCACCCGGTGGCCATCACGTCGGAGAGCGTGAGCAGTGACGGGATCAGCGACGCGTCGGGCATGCCGTCGGTCTTGACCAGGCTGCCCTCCGCCTGCTTGACCAGGGCGTACTCCGCCTGGCCGCTCACGGTGAAGCCGGAGTGCTCGCAGGCCGAGTGCATGCCGGCCCGGCAGTGCGCACACGTGTTGTCGCTGTGGCAGAACGGGACGATCACGAAGTCGCCGGGGCGGAACGAGGTGACCTCGGAGCCCACCTCCTCCACGACGCCGACGCACTCGTGGCCGATCGTGCTGCCGGCGTCGATGTCGTTCTCTCCGCGGTAGGGCCACAGGTCGGAGCCGCAGATGCAGCCGGCGGTCACCTTGATCACGGCGTCCGTGGGCGCGGTGATCGTCGGGTCGGGCACGTCGGAGACGCGGATGTCGCGGGGGGCATGGATCGTCGTGGCACGCATGCGGCAATCCTGTCAGACGGTTCCTGACCGCCGGTGTGTCGCGGTGGTGGCCCGGCAGGACCGGCAGACGCTCCCCTGCTCCCACGACAACCCGCCGGCGTTCCAACCTTGGCGGTATCTCATATCTGAGATACCGTCGTCGCCATGAGTGAGGGATACAAGGGCCGGATCGGCAATCTCATCCGCGATGCCCGCAAGCACCGTGGCCTGACGCAGCACCAGCTCGCTGAGCTGCTCGCCACGAGCCAGAGCGCGATCAACCGGATCGAGAAGGGACACCAGAACCTCTCGCTGGAGATGCTGGCCCGGATCGGCGCGGCCCTCGACTCCGAGATCGTCGCCCTCGGTGCCGGACCGACGCACCTGAGGGTCACCGGTCCCACGAAGCTCGAGGGCAGCATCGACGTCAAGACCTCCAAGAACGCCGGGGTCGCGCTGCTGTGCGCCACGCTGCTCAACCGCGGTCGCACGACGCTGCGGAAGGTGGCGCGGATCGAGGAGGTCAACCGGCTGCTCGAGGTGCTCGGCAGCATGGGCGTCCAGACCAAGTGGCTCAACGACGACAACGACCTCGAGATCATCCCCCCGAAGGTGCTCGACCTGAACCGGATCGACGAGGCCGCGGCGCGTCGTACCCGCTCGGTGATCATGTTCCTCGGGCCGCTGCTGCACCGCCAGGAGACCTTCGACCTGCCGTACGCCGGTGGCTGCAACCTCGGCGAACGCACCGTCGAGCCGCACATGTCCGCTCTGCGTCCCTTCGGGCTCGACGTGAAGGCCACCGACGGGATGTACCACGCGAGCGTGAACCGGGCGACCTCACCGACCCGGCCGATCGTGCTCACGGAGCGCGGCGACACCGTCACCGAGAACGCGCTGATGGCGGCCGCCCTGCACCCCGGCACCACGATCATCCGCAACGCCTCGTCGAACTACATGGTCCAGGACCTCTGCTTCTTCCTGAAGAAGCTCGGCGTGGCCGTCGAGGGCGTCGGCACGACCACCCTGACCGTGACCGGGGTCGAGACGATCGACGTCGACGTCGACTACGCGCCCAGCGAGGACCCGATCGAGGCGATGTCGCTGCTCGCCGCCGCGATCGTCACCGAGTCGTCGATCACGATCAAGCGGGTGCCGATCGAGTTCCTCGAGATCGAGCTCGCGTTGCTCGAGGAGATGGGCTTCCAGTACACCCGCTCCGAGGAGTACGTCGCCCAGAACGGCTTCACCCGGCTCATCGACCTCACCACGCAGCCGTCACAGCTGCGCGCCCCGCTCGACAAGATCCACCCGATGCCGTTCCCGGGCCTCAACATCGACAACCTGCCGTTCTTCGCCGTCATCGCGGCGGTGGCCACCGGCCAGACCCTGCTGCACGACTGGGTCTACGAGAACCGGGCCATCTATCTCGTCGAGCTCAACAAGCTCGGTGGCCAGGTCAAGCTGCTCGACCCGCACCGGGTGATGATCGAGGGGCCGACCCACTTCACGGGCACCGAGATCGTCTGCCCGCCGGCGCTGCGTCCGGCGGTGGTGATCCTGCTGGCGATGCTCGCAGCGAAGGGCACGTCGGTGCTCCGCTCGACGTACGTCATCCACCGGGGCTACGAGGACCTCGCCGAGCGGCTCAACCTGCTCGGTGCCAACATCGAGCCGTTCCGCGACATCTGACGCCGACCCGTCGCTTGTTGACGCAGAAACACCGCCGACCCGTCGTCAACCAACGACGGGTCGGCGCCGTTCGGGCCAGGTGACCGACGGCCGGGCTCAGCTGACCGGGCTCAGCTGAAGAGGGTCTCCACCCAGGCGCGGGCCGGGGCCGGTGGGCTCGGCGGCGCCTGCATGTCGGCCGTGATCCGGGGCATCGGCGCGGTCTGGTGGCTGGCGTGGCGATGCCAGTCGTTCTCGGCCTCGATCAGCGAGCCCAGGTCGGCGCGGTTCAGGAAGACGCCGTGCCCCTCTGGACACTGGCTGATCTCACCGTCTCCGGCCGTTCCACCCAGAGTTCGCGTCACCATCTCGGCATCGCATCGAGGACAGGTCAGGTTCTCCATACCGCGACGTTACCGCCCTCCCCCACGGCGCGCGTACGGCCCGCGCCGACTTTCTGCGCTTCGACCTCGCGCTGCGAAATGCCCGAACCCCTGGACCACAACCGCGATACTGCACCGGTGACGTCACCGCGGACCGGGTTCGCCTACCTCGACCACGTCCTCGATCCACCCGGATCGGTGCTCGCCTTCGCGCATCGCGGTGGCTCCTACCACCCCGACATCGAGGGACTCGAGAACACCCTGGCGGCCTTCCGCCACGCGGTGGGCCTGGGCTACCGGTACCTCGAGACCGATGTGCACGTGACCAGGGACGGCGTGCTCCTCGCCTTCCACGACCTGGCCCTCGACCGGGTCACCGATCGCCGTGGCCAGGTCGCCGACCTGACCGTCGCCGAGGTCCAGGAGGCGATGATCGGCGGCCGGGAGCGGGTGGCGACGCTGGCGGAGCTGTTCGAGGCCTTCCCCGACTGTCGCTTCAACATCGATTTGAAGTCCGAGAGTGCGGTCCCCGCGCTGGCCGACTTCGTCGTCAGCCAGGACGCCGCCGACCGGGTGCTGGTGGGGTCGTTCTCGCGGGCGCGGCTGAACCGGTTCCGGCGGCTGACCAGGGGGCGGGTGCCCACCTCGGCCCATCCGCTCGAGGTCGCGGCCTACCGGTTGCTGCCCAGCGGCCGGCTCGCGGACGTGGTGACCCGGGGCCGGGTCGCCGCGCTCCAGATCCCCCACCGGCGGGGCCGGCTGTGGCTGGTGACCCCCGGGCTGGTCCGACGCGCGCACGCCGCCCGCAAGCACGTGCACGTGTGGACCGTCGACGACCCCGACGAGATGCGCGAGCTCCTCGATCGTGGTGTCGACGGACTGATCACCGACCGCACCGACATACTCAAGCGAGTGCTCGTCGAACGCGGGCAGTGGAGGGGGCCGTCATGAGTGGACCAGCCGGGATCGCCGATCTGAGTCCACTGGCTCGGGCCAAGGAGCAGAAGGCCTGGTACTGGTACGACTGGGCCAACAGCGCCTACGTCACGACGATCGCGACGGTGCTCTTCGCGCCGTACCTGATCTCGGTCGCCGAGCGCGCCGCCTGTGGCTTCGTCACCGACGAGGGCGCCGGACGCAAGTGCACCGAGCACCTCAGCGTGCTCGGCCTCGGCGTCTCCCCCGGCTCGCTGGTCTTCTACGTCGTCACCGCGGCCACCATCGTGTCGGCCCTGATCCTGCCGGTCGTGGGGGCGGCAGCCGACCGCTCGGCCAAGAAGAAGAACATCATGGCCGGGTTCGCCTGGGCCGGCAGTCTCTCGGCCGGGCTGATGTTCTTCGTGGCCGGCACCAACTGGCAGCTCGGCGTGGTCCTGATCTTCCTGGCCAACATCTGTCTCGGCGCGTCCCTGGTCGTGTACGACGCGATCCTGTGCGAGATCGCCGAGCCCGACGAGCGGGACCGAGTGTCCTCACGAGGCTGGGCGCTGGGCTACCTCGGCGGTGGACTGCTGCTCGCCGTCAACCTCGCGGTGGTGACGCTGCACGACTCGCTCGGCATGAGCACGGAGATGGCCGTCCGGGTCAGCCTGCTGTCCGCCGCGGCCTGGTGGGCGCTGTTCACGATCGTGCCCTACCGGGGCATCCGCAACCGGGCGCCGCGGGCGGTCGAGCGGGAGCCCGGCGGGCTGGTGCGCCAGAGCTTCGGCCAGCTCTTCGCCACCCTGCGGGACATGAAGAACTACCCGACGACGCTGACCTTCCTGCTCGCCTACCTGTTCTACAACGACGGCATCCAGACCGTCATCGTCTCGGCCTCGGTGTACGGCGAGAAGCAGCTCGGCTTCGGGACCTCGGTGCTGATCGCGACGATCCTGCTGGTGCAGTTCGTCGCGTTCTTCGGTGCGCTGCTGTTCGGCCGGCTCGCCGCCAGGCTGGGCAGCCACCGGGTGATCCTCTACGGCCTCGGTGTGTGGATGCTCGTGGTGATCGTCGGGTTCTTCATCCCGGCCGGCAGCCTGGGTCTCTTCCTGGGTCTCGCGGCGGCCATCGGTCTGGTGCTCGGCGGCACGCAGGCCCTGTCGCGGTCGTTCTTCAGCCAGCTGATCCCCCGCGGCCGGGAGGCGGAGTACTTCTCGCTCTACCAGGCCTGCGAGCGCGGGACGAGCTGGCTCGGCACCCTCGTCTTCGGCGTCGTGCACCAGGTCACCGACTCCTACCGACCGGCGATCCTCGCCCTGGTCGTCTTCTTCGCCGTCGGCGGCGCGCTGCTCTACCGGGTCGACCCGCGACGCGGCATCGAGGAGGCCGGCAACGTGGTGCCGCAGGTCATCTGACCCCCACCTGCCCCACGACCTGCCCCACCACCGGCCCGCGACCCGGACCCGGTGGGATTCCTGGGTGGCGCGGGACACATGTGACACCTGACGCGCCGGCCCGGTGCCGATTGTCGGAATCATCGGGGCAGGACTACCGTTGGGAAGATTGAGACGTCGTCGTCTGGGTACAACTTCACCACGGGCGGCAGCACGGCAACACGACCCCGTCGTCGTTGCTCTCAGGACCTTTTCACGGGGGAACACCAGATTGGGAGGTGGCTCATGGCAGAGCGCACACTACGTGGAGCGCGGCTCGGTGGCCAGAGCTTCGAGGACGAGCGCGGCATCGAGTTCGCAGCCCGTCAGCAGGTCGGCTACCGCTGCACCCACGGACACGAGTTCGAGATCACGATGTCGGTCGAGGCCGACGTCCCGGCCGTCTGGGAATGCCCGCGCTGTGGCGCCGAAGGGCTGAGCATCTCCGGCATCGAGAAGGTCGTCAAGAACGAGAAGCCGGTCCGCACGCACTGGGACATGCTGCTCGAGCGACGCTCCGAGAAGGAGCTCGAGGACATCCTCAAGGAGCGGCTCGAGCTGCTCCGCGGCGGCCAGATCGGGCCGGCCCACCTGCACCGGGCCAACGCCAAGAAGCGCAAGGCCACCGCCTGAGCGTCACTCGTCCACGACTTCGCCCCGGACCACGGATCCTCCAGATCCAGGTCCGGGGCGATTCGTCTGTCCCCCCAGCAGTCGGCGGGCCACGACCTTCGCCAGCAGGCGGCGGGCCAGCGGACGGGTGAGCGGCAGGATGAGCAGGATGCCGACGGCGTCGGTGACGAACCCCGGCGTCAGCATCAAGGTGCCACCGACCAGGACCAGGCCCCCGTCGGCGAGCTCCTGGGTCGGCATCCGTCCGGTCTGCAGCGCGGTCGTCAGCGCCCGCCAGGCCCGCCCTCCCTCGCGCCGGACCAGCCAGGCACCGACCATGCTGTCGAGGACCAGCAGCAGCACGGTCCACCAGGCGCCGATCACCTGGCCCACCTGGATCAGGGTGTAGATCTCGACCAGCGGCACCACCACGAAGGCGACGAACAGGACCCAGGCCACGGGCGACCGGCGGCTCATCGCGATGCCCCGACCAACCGGCGGGCCGCCACGAGGCGCTCCCGGACTCCCCAGACGGTGATCCGCTTGAGCGACTCGATCGCGACGTCGCGGCTCATCTTGGAGTCACCCCTGACCCGCTCGACGAACTCGATCGGCACCTCGCGGACCTCCAGCCCGGCGCGCAGGGTCCGCGCCGCGAGATCGGTCTGGAAGACGTAGCCGGTCGACACCACCGAGGCAAGGTCGATCTTCTCCAGGGTGGCCCGACGGAACAGCCGGAACCCGGCGGTCGCGTCCCGGACGTCGATGCCGAGGAGCAGCCGCACGTAGAGGTTGCCGCCGCGCGAGAGGAGCATCCGGCCGACCGGCCAGTTGACCACCGACCCGCCCGGCACCCAACGCGAGCCGATCACCAGGTCGGCGCCGTCCGCCAGCGCCCCGAGCAGGCGGTGCAGCTGCTCCGGCTGGTGGGAGCCGTCCGCGTCCATCTCGCCGATCACGTCGTAGCCGGCCGCCAGTGCCCGGCTGAAGCCGTGCAGGTAGGCAGCCCCCAGGCCCTCCTTCGCGGACCGGTGCAGCACGCTGACCTGGGGGTCGGCGAGGGCCAGCTCGTCAGCGATCAGACCGGTGCCGTCCGGGGAGCCGTCGTCCACCACGAGGACGTCGACCGTGGGCTGGGCGCGGCGCAGCCGCTCGACGATGCCGGCGAGGTTCTCGGCCTCGTTGTACGTCGGAATCACCACCACGACGCGCCCCAGAGAAGCGATGTCCACGGGTGCCGCCTTCAGTCGTTGCGTAGGGCCGGTGCCGGGTCCTGCGCGGGGCTCCCGGTCACCTGCTGGTGTCTCCTCCGACGATACGGGACGACGGTGGCGAGCACGCCGAGAGCGGCCAGCGCCGCACACAGCCGACCGAACCACGGGCCGATCCACACGGCAGGGGTGATGCTGGTGCTCAGGCCGATCTGCTCCACGAGGACGGCCTGCTCGCGGACCCCCGCCTCGCTCAGCACGCTGCCGTCCGGCGCCACGATGCCGGACACCCCGTTGGTGGAGGCCACCACCACCACGCGTCCGGTCTCCAGTGCCCGCAGCCGGCTCATCGCGAACTGCTGGTCGATCTGCGAGGTCTTGATGAAGGTGGCGTTGCTGGTCTGCACGGTCACGAGCTGACCACCGCGGCGCAGCTGCGCGTAGATCCCGTCGTCGTACGCCACGTCGAAGCAGATCGCGTCGGCGACCTGCACTCCGGCGATCGTGAGGGGGCTCTGCCGGGTGCCGCTGAGCATGTCGCGCGGGATCAGCGCCAGCCGGCCGAAGTTTCCGCTGAAGAACCGCCGGAACGGGATGTACTCGCCGTACGGCACCGGGTGCCACTTGGTGTACCGGTCCCCCGCGCCCGTCTCCGGGTCGTAGACGATCCCCTGGTTGAGGACGTACCGCTCGCCCGCATCGACGATGGCGCCGACGAGCAGGGGCACGCCGATCGCCTCCGAGGCCACCCGGATCCCGGCGTTCGTCCGCGCGTCGGTGAACGGGTCCACCGCGGTGGAGTTCTCCGGCCAGATCACGAAGTCGGGTCGTGGCACCCGGCCTGCGGCCACGTCCTCCGCGAGGCCGACGGTGGCGTCGACGTGGTTCTGGGTGACCTGGCGGAAGTCGAGCAGGATGTCGTCGCCCTCGCCGGGGACGTTCCCCTGGACGGCGGCGACCGTGGCCTGCCCGTCGATCGTGGGCTGGTACGGCGCCAGCGCCGGCAACGCGACCACGGCCACGACCGCGACCAGCGCTGCGGTCGCGGGCAGCCGGCCGGTGCGACGGACGAACAGCGCCAGCGCGACGTGGGCGAGCAGCGCCCCGGTCAGGGCGAGCAGGAAGCTGACGCCCGTGGCGCCGACGTACGGCAGCGCGTCGGCCCAGGGTGTGTCCGCCGTGGCGAACGCGAGCCGGCCCCACGGCATGCCGCTGAACGGCCAGGTGCTGCGCACGCTCTCCATGGCCACCCAGGCCGCGGCGACCCACAGCGGCCACCACGTGCGCCGCGCGAGGACTGTCGTGGCCGCGCCGAGCACGCCGTAGAAGAGTGCCTCGATGCCGGCCAGCGCGACCCACGCGTCCGAGCCCACTGCCCGCATCCACAAGATCAGGACGAAGTAGAACCCGATGCCGAAGGCGAGGCCCGGGACCCAGGCCCGGCCGGCCCGCAACCCACGCGTGGTGAGCACGAAGCCGGCGACCGCGAAGGGCACGAGCACGGCGGCAGCGACCGGCTCGAAGGCCAGCGCCAGCGATACGCCGGCGACCAGGGCCAGAAGCGTCCGCATGAGCACGGGGCACACGGTAGCGAAGCCACCCTCGCGCCACTCCTGCAGAGCTCCGGAAGGGACCCGCACCCTTCGGTCCAACTCGAGATCGACCGGCTGCCTAGGTCGAGCTGTTGTCTAGGGGACCCGGGTCCCTTCCGTATCCACCCTCGCGGAGCGAACCGACCCCCGCGAACCGGAGCGGACGGGTGATTGGCACCCCACCCTCCGACCCGGTCACTCGGACGCCGGTCCACCGGCCACGATCTGCATGGGCGGACGGCACAGACTGGAACGCCGGCGGGCCACCTGTCAACCGCCCGCTGACCTGCACGGACACGAGAGTGTGCAGGTCAGCGGAGTCCGGGCAGGCGAAAAATAGTCAGAAGATGGCCCACTCGAACGGCGTGTCGCGCACGAAACGCCCGAAGGTCGTGAGAGGCGTCCCGTCGCCTGCTGGTCACAAACTGGTCAGCAACCGGTCAGGTGCCGGGCACGACGACCGTTCCGGTGGCCGTGGTCGCCACGATCGGCTCCGGCAGCACCTCTGCCGCGCCGGGTGCACTCTCGGTGGCAGCGCCGCGGGCCACGACCGAGACGACGAACTCCATCACCCGAGAACGGGTGCCGACCCGGACCAGCTCGCAGCTGATCTCGAGGACGTCACCGGCTCGGACCGGGGCCCGGAACTGGACGTCGGAGTACGACGCGAACAGCCCCTCGTCGCCGTCGGTGCGGATGCACATCTCGGTCGCCACGTCCCCGAACAGCCCCAGGCTGTAGGCACCGTCGACGAGGTTGCCGGCGTAGTGCGCGTGCGAGTACGGCACGTACCGTCGGTGCACGACGGTGGCGCCCACCTCCGCGGCCATCAGGCGGCCTTCCGGTCGGTCAGGCGGTGCACCAGGAAGCTGGCCACCTCGCCCGGAGTGGTGCCACGGCTGAAGACCCGGTCCACGCCGAGCTCGGCGGCCATCGCCTCGTCGAAGCGCGGACCCCCGACCACGAGCAGGGGCCGCTTGTCGGACGGATAGGACTCGCGGAACGCCGCGGACATCTCACGGGTGTTGAGCAGGTGTGCGTCGCGCTGGGTCACCACCTGGGAGACCAGCACTGCGTCCGCCTTCTCGGCACGCGCCCGGTCGACCAGCTGCGGCACCGAGACCTGGGCGCCGAGGTTCACCACCTTGACCTCGCGGTAGTACTCCAGCCCCTTCTCCCCCGCGAACCCCTTGATGTTCAAGATCGCGTCGATCCCCACCGTGTGGGCGTCGGTCCCGATGCAGGCGCCGACCACCACCAGTCGGCGGCGCATCGACCGCTTGATGGCGGCGTTCGCCTCCTTCGGGGTCAGCAGCGGGTAGTCCCGCTCGACCACGACGACCTTGCTGACGTCGACCAGGTGGTGCACGCGGCCGTAGACGACGAAGAAGGTGAAGTCCGGCCCCATCGGCTTGGCGTGCACGACCAGGGCGGGGTCCAGCCCCATCTTGTTGGCCAGCTGCGCGGCCGCGCCCTCGGCGACCTTGGAGTGCGGCATCGGCAGGGTGAAGCTGACCTGCACCATGCCGTCCCCGGTGGTGTCGCCGTAGGGCCGCAGGATCGGGCCTCCCGGGCTCGAGGCAACCGGGTCCGGGGTCGAGCTCATGACTTCTCCTCCAACAGCTCAGTGGCGGGGTTGTAGTAGGTGGCGGACTTCTTCGCCACGCCGTCGAGTCCGCGGCCGGCGTCCGCGGGCCGCTTCATCAGACCGAACGTGCCGTCGGCGATCGCGTCGAGCAGGCCGTGGTCGTGCTCCAGGATGCGGTCCATCAGCTCGATCGACTCCCCCAGCACCTGACGGGCCCGATTCACGATGAAGCCGTTGGGGGCAGGCTGGAAGTCCTCGTGCAGGTTGCCGGCGGCGTTCATCACGTAGCGGACGTTCTGCAGGGCCAGGTCCCGGTCGGAGATCCACGGCGTCACGACGGCCTCGGTCATCATCCCGACCAGCAGGATCCCCTGCCCGGTGAGCGCGCCGACCAGGTTGAAGAACCCGTCCAGCAGGAAGCCTTGGAAGACGTCGCCGGTCATGTGCCGGGTCGGCGGCATCCACTTCAGCGGCGCCTTCGGGAACAGCTCACGGGCCAGCAGCGCGTGGGCCAGCTCGAGCCGGAATGAGTCGGGCACCGACGGGTCGATCTCGAAGGCGTGACCCAGGCCGAGCTGCCAGTCCTCCAGGCCGGCTTCCTTGGCGAAGAACTCGTTCAGGAGCTGGCTCGTGGTGACCGTGTGCGCCGCGTCGATCGCGTCGTCCGTGGTGAGGTAGTTGTCCTCGCCGGTGTTGATGATGATCCCGGCCCGCGCGTGCACCTGGCGGCTGAAGCGCTGGTCGACGAAGGTACGGATCGGGTTGATGTCGCGGAAGAGGATCCCGTACATCGAGTCGTTGAGCATCATGTCGAGGCGCTGCATGCCCGCCAGCGCGGCGATCTCGGGCATGCAGAGGCCCGAGGCGTAGTTGGTCAGCCGGATGTAGCGGCCCAGCTCCTTGCTCACGTCGTCCAGGGCCGCCCGCATGAGGCGGAAGTTCTCCTGGGTGGCGTAGGTCCCGGCGAAGCCCTCGCGGGTCGCACCCTCCGGCACGAAGTCGAGCAGGCTCTGGCCCGTGGAGCGGATCACCGCGATGACATCGGCCCCGGCCCGGGCGGCGGCCTGGGCCTGCGGGATGTCCTCGTAGATGTCGCCCGTGGCCACGATCAGGTAGATCCACGGCTGGCGCGGGGCGTCGCCGTGCCGCTTGATCAGCCGCTCACGCTCCTTGCGCCGGGTGTCCATGAGCCGGATCCCGGTGCCGACCTGCTTGCGGGCCGCGGCCCGCGCCCGCACCGCGTCCTTGCCCTCCGGCACCCGGAACCGCACCGAGCCGGCCGAGGCCTTCTGCGCGAGCGTGGACAGGTCGTCGGCCTCGCCACGCAGGAGGGCGTCCCAGACCGGCAGCGAGACACCGTGGCCGAGCCCACCGTCCTGGGCGAGGTCGGCGCGCACCACGTCCAGCAGCCGGTTGACCCAGGGCGTGCCCTCGGCATCCGCGCCCTCGAGGCCGGCGAGCCGCAGCGTCGCCCGCTCGACCGACACCGTGGTGTGCTTCTTGGCGGTGGTGACGATCGGGCGGCCCACCCTGCGGGCCAGAGCCCGCGCCTGTCTGACGGTGGCCGGGTCCAGGTCGAGCTTGGTCATGCCGCCTCCTCGCGGTCGTGGATCGTGGTGCCCGCAGCGACCAGGCGCTGCAGGACAGGCAACGGAGTGCCGGGGGTCAGGTCGGGAAGCGAGGCCTCTCCCAGGCCGCCGGGGACGTCCCAGACGGCGAGGTCGGCACGCGCACCCTGGGCCAGGGTGCCGCCCTCGTCGTCGCGAGCGGCGTACGTGCCCCCGCGGGTGTGGGCGCGGAAGGCGAAGCCGACCGGGAGCCGCTGGTCGGGGTTGCGGTGGTGGACGGCTGCCCTGATGGCGGCCCACGGGTCGAGCCCCGTGACCGGGCTGTCCGAGCCGAACGCGAGCCGGATCGGCGCCAGCTCCAGGTCCAGGAGCGGGTTGGTGTCGCGCCAGCGGTCGCCCAGCCGGTCGGCGTACATGCCGTCGGGGCCACCCCACAGGGCGTCGAACATCGGCTGCACACTGGCCACCACGCCGAGGCGGGCGAGGGTCTCGATCACCCGGCGTGACGGCATCTCGACGTGCTCGAGGCGGTGCCGGCTGCGCTGCAGTCGCTCGGCACCCAGGATCCGCTCGGCCAGCGCGAACCCCTCGCCGATCGCCTCCACGGCGGCATCGCCGATGCAGTGGAAGCCGGCCTGGATCCCCGCCTCGGTGCAGGCCACGACGTGGTCGCGCACCTGCTCCGCGGAGACATAGCCGTGCCCGCAGGTCTCGGCCCGGTCGGTGTACGGCGCAGACAGGGCCGCGGTGCGCGAGCCGAACGCGCCGTCGGCGACCAGGTCGCCGGCCAGGCCCGCGACGCCGAGCCGCCGGGCGGTGTCGACCGCCATCAGCTCACCCCAGTAGACGGTGGCCCGCAGGCCGACCTCGGCCGCTGCCTCGCGGACGACCTCGATCTCGGTCTCGGGGCCGATGTGGGGAGCGGCGTTCTCGTGGAAGCCGACGATGCCCCGCGCCGCCATCTCCCGGCACGCGGCCCGCGCCGCGGCCAGCCGGTCGTCGGGACCGATCAGGCCCTCGAGGACGTTGCGTACGGCGTGGTGGGCGTCGCGCTCGACCCTGCCGTCCGGAGTCCAGCCGTCCAGCTGCTCCAACCCGGGCACCAGCGCCGCGAGCGCGGGCGAGATGACCGAGGAATGTCCGTCGACCCGGGTCAGGTAGCTGCGCCGGCCGGGCGCGGCCCGTTCGAGCTCCGCTCCGGTCGGCGGCCGGGAGTCCGTCCAGTCCGTCTCCTCCCATCCCTGGCCGACCAGCACCCCGGCGTCCTGGTGCGTGACGGCATGCTGGGCAAGGGCGTCCAGGGTCAGCTGCAGGCTGGCCATCCCCGAGAGGTCCAGGCCGATCAGCGAGAAGCCCGTGCGCACGGTGTGCACGTGGCTGTCGACGAACGCCGGCGAGAGCAGCGCGCCGGCGAGGTCGACCACCGCGGGCGCACCCGTGCCGGCGCCGAGGTAGGAGTCGGCGTGGTCCTCGTCCCCGGTCGAGACGATGCGACCGTCCTCCACCGCCAGGCTGGTCGACGGCCGGTCGGTCCGGCCGTCGTGGACCAGCCCGTTGCGGTAGAGCACGCGGGTCATCCGGAGACCTCGTGGGCCAGGCGCCCCTCGAAGAGGCCACGAACCCCGGCGTCGGCGCGCAGCAGCTCGAGCGCGTAGGCGGCATGTCCCGGCAGGTAGCCGTTGCCGACCAGCATGGTCACGTCCGCGGCCACCCCCTCGGCCCCGAGCGCCGCCGCGGAGAACGAGGTGGCCATGGAGAAGAAGATCACGGTGCCGCGGTCCGCGGTGGACAGGATCGCTCCGCCCTCGCAACCGGGCACGTCGACGCAGACCACGGTCACGTCGGCGGGGCCTCCGGCGGCCGTGACGGCGTCACGCAGGGCGATCGGGTGCCGGGCATCGGCCACCACGACCTCGTCGGCGAGGCCCGCGGTGCGCAGCAGCGCCGCCTCCCGCTCGTGCGGCACGACCCCGATCGTCCGACGGGCGCCGGCCCGGCGGGCAGCGGCCAGACTGAGCGAACCGGACTTCCCTCCCCCGCCGATCACGGCGACGGTCGGAGCCGAGCCGCCGGCGACGTACTGCTCGACCACCCGCGCCGTGAGCGCGGGTGCGCCGCAGACGTCCATCACCGACAGGCTCAGGTCGACCGGGAGGTCGTCAGGCAGCACCGCGGCGATCGAGCGGCCGAAGAGCACCGCGTAGCCGTCGCACGGCACCTGCTCTCCGCGTCCGTCCCAGGCCGCGAGTCCGTCCTCGATCACCAACGGGGTCAGCGTCAGCGACACCAGGGTCGCGACCCGGTCTCCCACCGCCAGACCCAGCGGGGACTCCGGGCCGACCTCCTCGACGGTGCCGACGAGCATCCCCCCGGACCCGGTCTCCGGGTTCTGCATCTTGCCGCGCGCGGCGATGATGTCCAGCACCTCGGCGCGCACCGCGGCCCCGTCACCGCCGTGCTTGCGCTCCAGCTGGCGGAAGGACGCGGCATCGAGATTGAGCTTCTCCACGCGGATCCGGACCTCGTCCGGCCGGAGCTCGGGGGTGGTGTCGAGGCGAACGGCGGCCTGGGGCAGCACGACTCCCTCGTCGAGCACCCGGTGCAGACCGATCGGATCACTCTTCCGCGACGTCATGACGGTCGTTCCTCCGGCGTAAGATGGCAATGACAGGACATTATTCGGCGCGGCATTGGACGACCCGCACATTCTCCTCGTACTCTGACAGAGGAGGCGCAGCACACACAACTGACGCGCCGCCGCCCGACGCAGTGTCGGGCCAGTGCCGCGACTGCTGGGAGACAGCCATGAGCATCGAGACCGCCATCGGTCTGGAATCGACACAGCCCTACCCCTACCGCCGGGTCGAGCTCGTCGAGCCCGACTGGACGCGTTTCCCGGGATGGAAGGAGGTCACCGCCGATGAGTGGGCCTCGGTCCAGTGGCAGCGTGCCCACTGCGTGAAGAACGTCAAGCAGCTCCGGGAGCTGCTCGGGGACCTCGTGGACGACCGCTTCTACGCGGACCTGGAGCGGGACCAGGCCGAGCGCGCAACGATGTCCATGCTCGTGCCGCCGCAGATGATGAACACGATGATGCCGCGCGACACCCCGGCCGGGCCCGGGTCGCTGACCGACGCGTTCTACGCCGACCCGATCCGGCACTACATGCTGCCGGTCTTCTCGGACCGGCGGACCGACTGGCCGTCGCACCCGCACGCCACCCGTGACTCCCTGCACGAGCACGACATGTGGGTGGCCGAGGGCCTCACGCACCGCTACCCGACCAAGGTGCTGGCCGAGCTGCTGCCGACCTGTCCGCAGTACTGCGGCCACTGCACGCGGATGGACCTGGTCGGCAACTCCACGCCGGTGATCGAGAAGCTGAAGTTCGCCGGCAAGCCGGCCGACCGGCTCGGCGACATGATGGACTATCTGCGCCGTACGCCCTCGGTGCGCGACGTGGTGGTCTCCGGAGGCGACGTGGCCAACATGCCGTGGCCCCGGCTGGAGGACTTCCTCACCAGGGTCCTCGAGATCGAGAACATCCGCGACATCCGGCTCGCCACCAAGGCCCTGATCGGCCTCCCCCAGCACTGGCTGCAGGACGAGGTGGTCGCCGGGATGACCCGCGTGGCGGGCATCGCGCGCTCGCGCGGCGTCTCGATCGCGATGCACACGCACGCCAACCACGCGAACTCCGTGACGCCGTTGGTGGCCGACGCGACCCGGGCGATGCTCGACGCCGGCCTGCGCGACGTCCGCAACCAGGGTGTGCTGCTCAACGGCGTCAACGCCGACCCGCACGCGCTGCTGGACCTGTGCTTCGGCCTGCTCGACGGCGCGCAGATCATGCCCTACTACTTCTACATGTGCGACATGATCCCGTACTCCGAGCACTGGCGGGTCTCGGTCGCCGACGCCCAGCGGCTGCAGCACCACATCATGGGCTATCTGCCCGGCTTCGCGACGCCGCGGATCGTCTGCGACGTCCCGTTCGTCGGCAAGCGGTGGGTGCACCAGCTCGCGGAGTACGACACCGTGCGCGGGATCTCCGGGTGGACCAAGAACTACCGGACGTCCATCGAGGCCAACGACACCGAGGCGCTCAGCAAGACCTACCAGTACTACGACCCGATCCACACCCTGCCGCCCGAGGGCCAGGCCTGGTGGGCCGAGCACGGCAAGCTCGACGAGTCGGCGCTGAAGGCTGCCGAGATGGCCGAGGCCTCGCGGCGTACGGCGGCGTTGCAGGCGTACTGAGCCCACCGCGGCGGTCGGACCTGATCGTCCGACCGCCGCGGCATCACCAGGGGCTGAGCACCGGGTACGGCTCGCTGGGGCGGGGCCGGGTCGGTTCGCCGGCGACGAACCGGGCCGCTGCGCCGTTGCGGTTCATGAAGCCGTCGCGGGCGGCACCGGACCGCACCGTCACGCGTGCCCCCGGAGCCGCGTCGAGGACGAAGACTCCGGCGCGGTCGGCCGCCACCTGGACGGACCGACCGTCCACGCGCACCCGCGCCACTCCCCCGGTGGCGGCCCGCGGCCGGTAGGTCAGGTCCCGGTAGGGCACCGGCTCCGGGTAGGTCAGCACGAAGGCGGCCCGGCCCCGGGGAGCACGGACCGGGACGACGTCCAGGATCCGTCCGCGCGTGACCCGGAAGCGGTGCGAGGTGAGCTGATAGCGATTGGCGGTCACCACGAACCGGTAGCGACCGGGTGCGGCATCGAGCGGGACCTCCCAGCGGGCCCGGTAGGTCCCCGCGCCGGCCTCCACGGCGTACCCGGGCCCGAGTGGGACCTGTTCGTCGCCGTCGACCTGCCAGGCGATGGTCGCGTCCCGGTCGTCGGCGACGCGGTGCCAGCCCCGGGCGTCGTGCCGCTCGACGCTGACGAAGGCCCGGTCGAGCGGTCGGTCCGCCCCGCGCGGCCCGCCGCTCCACCGGAACGCCGCGTGGCGCAGCCGGGCGGTCGTGCGGGGATGGGCCTTCACCACGGCGTCGCTCGCGCCGTCCGGGAACGGGGTCCGGTCCGGCTCCAACCCGTTGGTCGGGTCGAACGGGTACGGCGCCGGGGCCGGCTCGCCGCGAGCGAGCGTGCGGGCCAGCAGCCCGGTCTGCTCCACCAGCAGCGTGGAGCTGAACTTCCCGAAGTTGGTCTGCCCGCCCTCGTAGGCCTGCCAGGCGTACTCCTCGGGGCTGGTGAAGTAGCCCTGGTACTCGTTGGCCAGCCCGCTGATCGCCACCGAGCGGACCCCGCTGCCACGCAGCTCGTCGGCCACCGCCTCCTTGATGCGGCGGCCGACCTCGACGGTCACCTCGCCGGGGTTGGACACGACGACCCCGTCGCCGAGCCGGACCAGGGCCACCGGGGCACCCTGCGGGATCGGGACCCCCTGCGGCTCGAGCTGGATCTTGTTGCCCTGCGGGCCGACCTCGGCGGGCAGGCGCTCGCCCTCGAAGACCAGCCCGGTGTTCTCGTGCAGCTGCCCACGGTGCTCGTCGGAGCCGCTGAGCAGGGGCAGGCCGGGGACCGCCTTGTCGTCGACCCGACCGCCGGCCGTCGCCTGACCACAGAAGCAGAAGCGGGTCCAGCGCAGGTCGAGCACAGGCCGCTCGGCGAGACGATCCCCCGCGTCCCGCCAGGCCCGGAGCATCGCGGCCGCCTCGACCCGACCGACGTAGTCGGCGGCCGCCGGGCCGGTGCGGTGCAGCGCCGAGGAGGTGTCCCCCTCGTCGGCGTTCGAGAAGACCGACACCACGTCCTGGTCCGCCGGTGCGCCGCCGATCCTGCGCAGAGCATCCTCGCCGGCCAGCATGGCGGCACCCAGGTGGTCGGCGTTGTAGCTCCGGGCGCGCGAGCCGAGGTTCACCGTGCCGTGGTTGGCGAACGTCGACCACATGCCGACCGGCACCAGGCGACCGTCGATGCGCTTGTCCACCCGCAGCACGTCGAGAGCCGGGTCGATCGTGCTGGCTGCGCCGCGCGGGCTGTCGGTCGGCCGGCCCTCTCCGAGGTCCCGCTCGATCCCGTAGTTGGCGAGGTGCGCCTCGATCGAGCGGTTCTCGGTGAGCCCTTCCGGGATCTCGGTGTGGCCCCAGGCCGCCGCTCCGGGCGCGAGGTCGTCGTCGGCGCGCGCGATCGCCGTGGCCAGCCGACGTGCAAGGAACGCGTACAGCTGGGGATCGGGACGGGCACTGAACTCGGTCGCCGTCCCGACGTTCGGGAAGGTCACGTCGTACGCGCCGTACGGAAAGTACTGCCCGGGAGCGCTGTGGGTGTGGCTGCCCGCGACCACCATCCTGGTCTCGTCGAAGCCGCGGTCCGCCAGCATCGCGGCGGCCTCGGTGAGCAGGCCACCGGCCACGCAGCACAGGTCGGTGACGACGAGGGCCACCTTCTGCTCGCCGCTCTGCAGCACGATCGCGCGGGCCTGCAGCCGGCCCTGGGCGCCGTTCGCCCGGGCATCGGAGCGGACGTTGCCCATCGTGAAGTACCCCGTGGGCGGGGTGATGTCGGCGCGACCGACCCCGACCCGCAGGAGCTCGGGCGGTGGCGCCGCCACAGCGGGGCTGCCCGGACCGGACCCCGTGTCCGCGAGGCCCCCGAGCAGGGTGCTGAGCACGGTGCTGAGCACGACGAACAGCAGGACTGGAGTTCTGGGGCGCACGGATCCTCCGAGAGATGGGCGTCGCTGCACCCAACGAGACGGAGACCGGCTCGGTTATGCCCCGATCACCAGCCGTCGACGATCACCCGCCGGTGACGGGCCGGTTCTCGTAGGGCGTCGACAGCACGATCGTGGTCCGGGTGGACACGTTGGCCGCAGAGCGGATCCGGGCCAGCAGCTCCTCGATGTCCACCGGCGTGGCGACCCGGACCTTCAGGATGTACGACTCGTCTCCTGCCACCGACCAGCAGGACTCGATCTCGGCGATCTCGCGGAGCCGGTCGGGCGCGTCGTCCGGCTGCGACGGGTCGATCGGGCGGATCGAGATGAACGCCGTGAGCGGCAGCCCGATGCCGTCGTGGTTGACCGTGGCGCCGTAGCCCAGGATCAGGCCGCGCTGCTCCAGACGCTTCACCCTCTGGTGCACGGCCGACGTCGACAGTCCGGTCGCCTTGCCGAGGTCGGTGAACGACATCCGTCCGTCCGAGGCCAGCAGCTCCAGGATCTTGCGGTCGGTGCCTTCCAGCTCAGACGTCGTCACGCGGGACACAGTAGCGGCGCGGCGTGGCAGGATGCGGCAGGTGGCCAGCCCTGAACCCGGTCGACTGATGCTCCTCGACACCGCGTCCATGTACTTCCGCGCCTTCTACGGGGTGCCGGAGATCGCCGCTCCCGACGGCACCCCGGTCAACGCCGTCCGTGGGCTGCTCGACTTCATCAGTCGCCTGGTCGGTGAGTACCGGCCCACCCATCTGGTCTGCTGCTGGGACAACGACTGGCGTCCCCAGTGGCGGGTCGACCTGCTGCCCACGTACAAGCAGCACCGGGTGGTCGAGGAGGTGCCGGGCCCGGCACCCGACGTCGAGGAGGTCCCGGACCCGCTCGAGGTGCAGATCCCGATCATCCTCGAGGTCCTGGACGCGCTCGGGATCAGCGTGCTGGGCGCCGACGGCTACGAGGCGGACGACGTGATCGGGACCCTGGCGACGGACGCGGGACAACCGGTCGACATCGTCACCGGCGACCGCGACCTCTTCCAGCTGGTCGACGACGAGGCGGACGTCCGCGTCCTCTACATCGCGCGCGGTGTGGGCAACCACGAAAGGGTCACCAACGACTGGGTGCGCGCCAAGTACGGCATCGACGCGCGCCAGTACGCCGACTTCGCCACCATGCGAGGGGACGCCTCCGACGGGCTGCCGGGTGTGCCCGGGATCGGGGACAAGACCGCCGCGACCCTGCTGAACCGGTTCCCCGACATGGACGCGATCATCGCCGCCGCGCACGACCCCGAGTCCGACATGGGCCCCGGGCCGCGCAGCAAGCTCAAGGCCGCCGCCGACTACCTGGCCGTGGCACCGGAGGTGGTGGCCGTGGCCCGGCAGATCGACCTGGTCCGACCGGAGGCTCGCCTCCCCGCCGAGCCTCGGGACCCGGCGCGGGTGGCCGCGCTCGCGGAGCGATGGCGGCTGGAGAGCCCGACGGCGCGGCTGCTCGAGGTGCTCGGCGGCTGACCCAGCGACGTGCCCACATGAACGGTGGGCGCCTGCTGGACAGGCGCCCACCGTCCCCGGGCACCGGACTGTCGGGGGTAACAGCCGGGGCTCCGGAATCGAAGCGCCACACCTTTCGAGGTCCGGAAGGCTCCTCCCTGGCGCCTCGGCGGCTCCTCCGCACCTCGTGGCCACGCCGTCTCAAGACTCGGCAGTGGCGTGGGCGACGGCGCTTCGAAATTCAGTTGTCGTGACTCGGCCGGACCGGTGGCCTGCTCCGCCCGGCTCCTGAAGGGTAGGCGTCGACACCTTGACGATTCCTGTGCCGGGCCCGGACCGGGGACTGACCCCGGACGACGGTCCCGGCGCCGCGGCGTACGAGAGATCGCTGACGTCGATCGCGGGAGCCCGGCGGGCGAGCTTCGCCCGGTTCTCAGTCCGCCAGGCCGGAGTAGGCCACGACCCCGCGGCGCAGCCGACGGACCACCTCGCGGGCGGTCTCGCGCAGGGGCAGGTCGCCGGCCGCGTCGGCCACCTGTCCGGCCAGGTCGAGGAGCTGCTTCATCCAGCGGACGAAGTCGCCCGCCGCGAGCTCGCTGCTGCCGAGTACGTCGTCCAGCTCGTCGCCCTCGGCCCAGCGGTAGGCGATCCAGGCGAAGCCGAGGTCCGGCTGGCGCAGGAAGTCGAGCTTGTTCTCACGCTCGAGCGCGTCCAGCTCGCCCCACAGCCGCACCATCTCGCCGATCGACTCCTTCACCTCGGCGCCGGGCAGCCGCGGCGAGGACGCGTCGTCTGCGCGGCGGGCCTCGAAGACCAGCACGGACAGTGCCGCGGCCAGACCGGACGGGGACAGGTCGTCCCAGATCCCGTGCCGCAGCGACTCGGCGGCCACCAGGTCCATGTCGGAGTAGATCCGCTGCAGCCGGCGTCCGCGGGGAGTCACCGTGTCGCCGTCGAGGTACTCCAGCGCGGTGAGCACGTCGCACACCCGGTCGAACTGCCGAGCCACGGTGTTGGTGCGCTGCTCGACCCGACGCTTCAGCGTGGCCGCGTCCCGGTCCAGCTTGAACCAGCGCTCCGCCCACCGGGCGTGCTCCTCACGGTCGTCGCAGGTGTGGCAGGGGTGTGCCTTGAGCTGGTCCCGCAGGCGGGCGATCTCGAGATCCGTCCGGGGATCCCGCGCGGGCCGGGCCGGCCCCTCGGTCCGGGAGCTGGGTCGGGGCGGCGGCGGAGTCAGGTTGTGCGTGCGTGAGCGCAGCGCCGAGGCCAGGTCGCGACGCATCTGCGGGTTCCGGCCGTTGAAGTTCTTCGGGATCCGCACCCGGGTGGACGCCTCGACGGGGGTCGGGAAGTCCATCAGCCCGAGCCGTCGGGCCTGCCTCTCGGCGGTGACGACGTACGGCCGTGGGCCGTCCGGCGAGTAGCCGGGGTCGACCACGACGGCGAACCCGGCGAACTTGCCGCCCGGGACCTCGATCACGTCGCCGGGCTTGAGCCGCTCGAGGGAGGCGAGCACCTCCTCTCGCCGGTCCGAGCGTCGCACCCGCGCCGCACCCTTCTCGGCCTCACCGATGCGGTGCCGCAGCGCGGCGTAGGCCATGAAGTCGCCCCTGTCGCAGGACGCGGCCTCGGCGTACCCGGCCAGCGCGTCCTGGCTCTTGCTCAGCTGCCGGGCCAGCCCGACGACGGCCTTGTCCGCCTGGAACTGGGCGAACGACTGCTCGAGCAGCTCGCGGGCACGCTCCCGACCGAACTGGTGCACGAGGTTGACCGCCATGTTGTACGACGGCCGGAACGACGAGCGCAGCGGATACGTACGGGTCGAGGCCAGCCCGGCCACCTCGCGCGGGTTCATCCCCGGCTGCCAGAGCACGACCCCGTGGCCCTCGACGTCCAGGCCGCGCCGGCCGGCGCGACCGGTGAGCTGGGTGTACTCCCCCGGGGTGATGTCGGCGTGGGTCTCGCCGTTCCACTTGCTGAGCTTCTCGATCACGACCGTCCGCGCCGGCATGTTGATCCCGAGCGCCAGCGTCTCGGTGGCGAAGACGACCTTGCACAGTCCGCGGATGTAGAGCGCCTCCACGCACTGCTTGAACGCCGGGAGCATGCCCGCGTGGTGGGCCGCGACGCCGCGGGTCAGACCGTCCAGGAAGTCGTGGTAGCCCAGGACGTGCAGGTCCTCCTCGGGCAGGTGGCGGCAGCTGTCCTCGACGAAGGCGAAGATCTCGTCGCGCTCCTCCGGCGAGGTGAGCCTGGTCCCGGCACTGAGGCACTGGGTGACGGCCGCGTCGCAGCCGACCCGGCTGAAGATGAAGACGATCGCCGGCAGCAGGCCTTCCCGGTCCAGCCGTTCGATCATGTCGAAGCGGCTCGGGATCCAGACCCGGCGACCGTTCCCGACGTTGCGTCCCCCGCCTCCGCTGGGGCCGGAGCGGCCCCGGGGCGAACGACGGTCCTTCATCCGGTTGCTGGCCCAGTCGTCGCGGGCGATCTTCTGCAGCTCGTTGTTGACCGGTGCGCCCTCCTTCACGAAGCCCGCGGCGGCGTCGACGTCGGACCCGGCGAACAGGTCGAGCAACCGCTTGCCGACCATGACGTGCTGGTAGAGCGGGACGGGGCGCTTCTCCTCGACGATCGTGGTGGTGTCACCGCGCACGGTCGCGAGCCACTCGCCGAACTCCTCGGCGTTCGAGACGGTGGCCGAGAGCGAGACCAGCGCCACCGACTCCGGCAGGTGGATGATCACCTCCTCCCACACCGCGCCACGCGCCCGGTCGGCGAGGTAGTGGACCTCGTCCATGACCACGAATCCGAGCCCCAGCAAGGTGCGGGACCCGGCGTACAACATGTTGCGCAGCACCTCGGTGGTCATCACCACGATCGGGGCTTCGCCGTTGACGGAGTTGTCCCCGGTCAGCAGGCCCACCTGGTCCTGGCCGTAGCGGGCGACGAGGTCGTGGTACTTCTGGTTCGAGAGCGCCTTGATCGGAGTGGTGTAGAAGCACTTGCGCCCCGTCTCCAGCGCGAGGTGCACGGCGAACTCGCCGACGATCGTCTTGCCCGAGCCGGTGGGCGCCGCGACGAGGACGCCCCGCCCCTCTTCGATCTCGTGGCAGGCGCGCACCTGGAACGGGTCGAGCGGGAAGGAGTACAGGTCCTGGAAGGTCTTGAACACCGGGTGCTTGCGCCCCCGTTGGTAGCCGGCGTACCGGTCGGCGGGCGACAGGTCGTCCGTGGTGCTCATCGGTTCACCCTCATTGCCACACCCTATGCAAGGAGCCTAGGCAAGTACGGTCAACGCTCCCGGAGCGCACTCGATCGTCAGCGGAAGCTGGCCGAAGCGCTCACCGTCGGCGTAGGCGACGATGCCGGGAGCGGCGACCGTGACCGTGCGCACGCGGTGGTGCTCGTACTGCGGGTGCGTGACATGCGTGCCGCGGAACAGCTGGGGATAGGTGCGGATCAGTCCGCGCTTGGTCATCGGCTTGATGATCACGACGTCGAGCAGCCCGTCGTCGAGCAGCGCCCCCTCGGTGATCCGCAGGCCGCCGCCGAACGACGGCCCGTTGCCGACCGCGACCAGCATCGCGTCCAGCCGCCGCACCACCCCGTCGAGCTCCAGCGTGTACGCGAGGGGTGTGAAGGTGCGCAGCTCGGCCAGCGTGGCGAGGTTGTAGCGCATCTGGCCCTTCGGCCAGGTCATCGCGTTGGCGCGCTCGTTGACGACGGCGTCGAAACCTGCCGCCAGCACGGTGATGAAGTAGCGCGACCCGCTGCGCGCCAGGTCGATGGTGCGGGTGCGCCCGGCGATCACGCGGTCGGCCGCAGCCAGGGGGTCGGCGCGCGGCAGGTCGAAGTAGCGGGCCACGTCGTTGCCAGTCCCGCACGGGACGAGGCCCAACCGGACCGCAGTGCCGGCCACCGCCTGGGCGCCCAGGTGGGCCATGCCGTCGCCCCCGCACACCACGAGCGAGTCCACCCCGTCGGCCACGCACTGGCCGGCCAGGTCGAGCGCCTCGTCGGCGTCACGCGCGGCCAGGTTGCGGACCACCAGGCCGGCGTCCCGCATCCGTCCGAGGGCGAGGTCGCGGGCGCGCGCGCCCATGCCCTTGCCGGCCGTCGGGTTCGTCAGGAGCGCGACCTCGCGCGGGTTGCCCACCACGGGCCGAGACTAGCGACCGGAGGCCGACGGCGAGTCGGAGCCGATCCGCAGGCGGGCGGCGTACCGCTCCTGGGAGGCACCCACGGCCTTCGCGAGCCGCCCCAGCGCGTCGAGCACGAGGTCGGCCGTGAACGACGTGCCCGGCACCGCGAGCGTGAGCCGGTCCTCCCGGGACACGAGCAGGATCTCGCCGTGCCGCCAGGCCTGGTGCGCCCGCAGGCGCACCCGGTCGTCGGCGACGGGCGCTGGGTAGGCCTCGTCGACGGCGAGCAGGTCGCAGGCCAGGCTCGTGGGATCGAGGGCGCCCTGGCCGTCGGTGACCTCGGTGGACAGCGTGCCGCTCACGTGGTGTCCGGTGCGCACGCCCACCGCCGCCGACCAGACCACCTCCGACTCTCCCAGCCAGTCGGGCAGGTCGAAGGGGTCGACGTCACCGACCGGGGCAGGGCCGCTCACAAGGGAGAGATCTCGTCGTCGGACCACTGGTCGGTGCGGTTGGCGTCGCGGTGCCGGGCCCGGTCGACCGTACGGGCGATCACCTCGGCCAGGAAGAACAGCAGCAGCATCGGCAGGGCCAGCATCAGCATCGAGAAGGGGTCCGTGGACGGGGTGGCGACCGCGGCGAAGACGAACGTCCCGATCACGATCCAGGGCCGGTAGCGGGCGATCTGCTTGCCGGAGACCACGCCGGCGAGGTTGAGCATGATCACGAACAGCGGGATCTCGAACGAGATGCCGAAGACCAGCAGCATCCGGGTGAGGAAGCTGAAGTATTCGCCGAACTCGACGAGGTTCTGCAGCTGTGCGGGCGTGAAGCCGATCAGCACCTCGAGCCCCTTGGGGAGCACGTAGTAGCCGGTGACCACGCCGACCATGAACAGCGGGCCGGCGACCGCACCGAAGACCCGCGACCACTTGCGCTCGTTGGGGTGCAGCCCCGGCACGATGAAGGCCCAGATCTGGTAGAGCCAGTAGGGACTGGAGGCGACGATGCCGGCCACTCCGCAGAGCTTCAGCTGGAGCAGCAGCGGACCGGTCGCGCCGGCGACGTACGCCGTGGTCTCGGTCTTCTGGTCGAGCGCCAGCCGGGCGTCGTTGTAGGGGCTGAGCACCAGCTGGAGCAGCTGGTCGTAGAAGAACAGCGCCACGGAGAACGCCAGCACCAGGAAGAGCACCGCCCGGATCAGTCGGGCACGCAGCTCCCGCAGGTGGTCGGAGAGGGCCATTCGGCCGTCTGCACCGATCGGGTGATGGGGCCGGCCGCGCAGCAGCTCGACGACACCCCTGAAGAACAACGGAGGTCAGGCAGTCGTGTCGTCGCGACGCTCGCGCGCGATGCGGTCCGCCTCGGCGTCCAGGCGGGCCTGGCGCTCCTGACGCGCCTCGAGCTCACGCTGCTCCTCGGTCTTGGTGTCGTCATCGTCGTCCATGAGGCCCTTGGTCTCGGCCTTGAAGATGCGCAGCGCCCGGCCACTGCCGCGGGCCAGCTCGGGGAGCTTGGAGGCCCCGAACAGCAGCACGACGACGGCCAGGATGAGCAGCAGCTCAGTGGTGCCGAGCCCGCCGATGAGTTGAGGCGAAATCATGGTGTCCTCACGGTCGTGGATGAATCAGCACAATCGTAGCCCGCACTACGAATAAAGCCCGAGTGCGTCGGCGGCTGCCGCGTGGAAAGTCTCGGTGAACTCCGCGGGAGACACCACGCTCGCGTGCGGGGCGAGCCGCAGCAGGAGCCGCTGGAGCCAGCGCTCGTCGGCGACCAGCAGGTCCACCTCGAGGCTGCCGTCGGGCTGCGGACGCACGTCCTCGACCGGGTAGTACTCGACCACCCAGCGCGCCGGAGGCGCCAGCCGGAGGGTCGCGAGCGTCGTGTCGGCCGACCGGGCGAAGATCCCGTCCCCGAGGTCCCGGGGGGCCTCAGGAGGTGTCTGGACCGGCGTGGTCAGCACCTCCGCCTCGTGGATCCGGTCCAGGCGAAACAGGCGCGGAGCCTCGGCGCTGTGACACCAGGCGTCGAGGTAGGCGAAGCCGTTGGCCGTGACCACCCCACGCGGGTCCACGGTGCGCTCGGACTCCTCGTCCCGGGACGGCACGAAGTAGCTGATCCGCACCTGCCGGCCCCGGTCCGCGGCGTCCCTGAGCCGTCGGCGCAGCCCGGACTGGTCGGTGGGGTCGGGCTCGTCGCCGGGGTCGATCCGCGGGGCGGCCGACCCCTCGGAGGCCGCGGCCTCGAGCTTGGCGAGCGCGCGGTCCACGATCTCGCGGGTCTCGTCCCGGGCGCCGGCGCGCAGGGCCCGCAGCGCCACGATGATCGCGGTCGCCTCCGTAGGCGAGAGCCGCAGCGGCCGGGCCAGGTAGTCGGCGTTCGACACCCGGATCACGCCGTAGCCCTCGGGGCCCTCGAGCGCGTCGAGGTCGACGTCGATCAGGTCATCGGGATAGCCCCCCGGTGTGCCGCACATGAGCAGCACCTTGAGGTCGCTCACGAGCTGCTTGGCCGGGATGCCCAGCGCCAGGGCTGCCTCGTCGACGCGCACCTGGCCGTGGGCGTGCAGGAACGGCACCAGGGTCAGCAGTCGGCCGACCTGGTCCTTGGCGCCGCTGGGCGACGGTCGCGGGGTGGTCATGCGCTGGCCCCCAGGACGGCGCGCAGCCGCTCGACGACGGCCTCCCGCAGCTCGTCCGGCTCCTCGACCACGACGTCCGCGCCGTGCCCGAGCAGCTCGTCGGCCATGCCGACCCCGCCCCGGGCCACGAACAGGCGGTCCCAGCCGGTGCGCGCGTCGGGCCCCGGTCACGTCCGGCTCCACCCGCTCCGCGTTGCGGCGCAGTGCGTGACCGGCCCCGTGGCGGACCAGGACGACCGCGCGCTCGACCGACGGGGGCGGCGCCAGCCGATGCGTCGTGGCGCGGACGTCGGTGCCGGCCGGGACGTCGTACGAACCGGGCGGCCCGGCCTTGCGGGCGTCGCCCTGGACCCGGGAGAGCCGGAAGACGCGCTCCTCGCCGCGGTCGGTGTCGAGGCCGACGACGTACCAGCGGCCGGAGTAGCGCACCACGCCCCAGGGCTCGAGGTGCCGGGTCGTGGTCTCGGTCTGACCGGACCGGGTGTACTCGAACTCGACGGGGGTGCGCTCCTGCGTCGCCTCCCAGAAGGTGTCGAACGACGGCTCGTCGGCGGTCAGCCGCGGCTCGGCGATGTCGAGCGCCGACACGTCGAGCGGCACGCCGAGCGCGGTGAGCTTGCGGACCGCCTCGGTCGTCGCCTCCGCCAGCCGGGCGTGCTCCCACACCTTGGTCGCGAGGCCGATCACCGCGGCCTCGTCCGCCTCGAGGTTGATCTCCGGCAGGGCGAACTCGTCGGGGCGGATCCGGTAGCCGGGCTCGTCATCGAAGAAGGCGTCGATGTTGCCGACCTCGATCGGGACCCCGAGGCTCCGGAGCTCCTCCTTGTCACGCTCGAACATCTTCTCGAACGCCTCGTCGGAGGAGCCGGGGTAGAGGATCTCCCGGATCCGCTCCTTCGAGACGTAGTGCCGCTGCACGAGCAGCATGATCAGCAGGTTGAGCAGTCGCTCGGTCTTGCGGACCTTCATCCGGCTCCCCCGCCCTCTCGTTGCCGCGCCCCGGACGTTCGGATCAGCTCGCGCCGAGGATGTCGACCACGAAGTAGAGCGTGTCGGTGCCCTTGATGCCGGCGCCCTCGTTGCCCTTCGAGCCGTAGCCGTCCTTGGGCGGGATGGCCAGGAGGACCCGGCTGCCGACCTTGGCGCCCACCAGCGTCTTGTCCCAGCCGGGGATGACCTGGCCGGCGCCGATGGCGAACGACGCCGGGGCGCCCTTGCTGTAGCTCTCGTCGAACGGCTTCTTGCCGCCGTAGACCTGGCCGAGGTAGTTGACGGTGATCGTCTGCGTCTTCTGGACCACGTCGCCGGTGCCCTCGATCAGGGTTGCGGAGCGCAGCTTGCCGTTGGGCTTCGGCGCGTTCGCGAAGTCCAGGGAGGTGACGGCGCCGTCCTTCTCGACCAGCTCGGGGGCCCAGCTCGGCGCCGGCTTGGCGTCGCCCTCGGGGCCGTCCAGCACGTCGTTGATGCTGATCAGGTCCATCACCACCAGCACGGTGTCCTTGTTGCCGATCCCGAGCTGCGGGTTGCCGGACTCGCCGAAGGCCAGGTCGGCGGGAGCGGTGACGCCCACGCGGGAGCCGATCTTCTGGCCCTCGAGCGCGTCGGCGAAGATCGGGCTCAGGTTGTCATCGACCGTGACCAGCTCGGGCTTCTGCTGGTCGTAGGTGCTGAAGGACTGCTCCTTCGTGAATCCGTTGCCGATCCAGATGTGCACGAAGACCTGGTCGTCGGCCTTCACCTCGGCACCGTCGCCCTCCTCGAGCACCTCGGTCTCCAGCTTGTCGGCGGACATCTGACCGTCCCACTTCACCTCGATGGCCTCGCCGGGGGTGCCCGTGATGGTGACGGCGTCGAGCCCGCTCTTGCCCGACGTCGACGACGAGGAGTCGCCACCGTCGTCGCTCCCGCAGGCGGTCAGGGCCGTGGCGAGCAGGAGCGGGAGCAGGACGAGCGAGAGACGACGGAAACGTCGGGACACGGGTTTCACCTTCACAGATCACATGGGGGTCATGGGGTGCCAGGAGTCGACTGGGGCTCCGGGCACGGCGCGGTCACCATATCCGGCGTACCTGAGTGAATCCGGCAGCCGGGCCCGCGCTGGGACTCACATGCCGTCGATGAGGCGCTGCACACGCTCGTCGTACGCCCGGAACGGGTCCTTGCAGAGCACGGTGCGCTGAGCCTGGTCGTTCAGCTTGAGGTGCACCCAGTCGACGGTGAAGTCCCGGCGGCGCTCCTGAGCCTTGCGGATGAACTCGCCGCGCAGCCGGGCGCGCGTGGTCTGCGGCGGGACGGTCTTGGCCTCGAAGATCTTGAGGTCGGTGCTGACCCGGGCCACCGCGCCCCGCTTCTCGAGCAGGTAGTAGAGGCCGCGGCCGCGGTGGATGTCGTGGTAGGCGAGGTCGAGCTGGGCGATCCGGGGGTGCCCCAGCGGCAGGCCGTGCTTGGCGCGGTAGCGGTCGATCAGCTTCCACTTGATCACCCAGTCGATCTCCCGGTCGACCAGGCCGAGGTCGTCGGACTCGACCGCCTTGAGGCTGCGCTCCCACAGGTCCAGGGCCCGCTCGATCAGCGGCGTACTGACCTGGCGCCGGTCCACGAAGTCGCGGGCCTTGCTGAGGTACTCGCCCTGGATGTCCAGCGCGCTGGCCTCGCGACCGTTGGCCAGGCGCACCTTGCGGCGCCCGGTGACGTCGTGCGAGATCTCCCGGATCGCCCGGATCGGGTTCTCCATCGTGAGGTCGCGCATCACCACGCCCTCCTCGATCATCCGCAGCACCAGGTCGCAGCTGGCGACCTTCAGCATCGTGGTGGTCTCGCTCATGTTCGAGTCACCGACGATCACGTGCAGGCGGCGGTACTTCTCGGCGTCGGCGTGCGGCTCGTCACGGGTGTTGATGATCGGCCGGCTCCGGGTGGTCGCGCTGGAGACACCCTCCCAGATGTGCTCGGCGCGCTGGCTGACCGAGTAGCTGGCGCCGCGCGGGGTCTGGGTGATCTTGCCGGCGCCGACGATGATCTGGCGGGTGACCAGGAACGGGATCAGCACGTCGGCCAGCCGGGAGAACTCGCCGGCCCGCCCGACGAGGTAGTTCTCGTGGCAGCCGTAGGAGTTGCCGGCGGAGTCGGTGTTGTTCTTGAACAGGTAGATCTCGCCGGCGATGCCCTCGTCGTGCAACCGCTGCTCGGCGTCCAGCAGCAGCCCCTCGAGGACCCGCTCCCCCGCCTTGTCGTGGGTCACCAGCTCGGCGATGTCGTCGCACTCCGGGGTGGCGTACTCCGGGTGGCTGCCCACATCGAGGTAGAGCCGCGCGCCGTTGCGGAGGAACACGTTGCTGCTGCGGCCCCAGCTGACCACCTTGCGGAAGAGGTAACGAGCCACCTCGTCCGGACTCAGACGGCGTTGACCCTTGAACGTGCACGTGACTCCGTACTCGTTCTCGATGCCGAAGATGCGTCGGTCCACTCCGTCAGAGTACGGCCCAGTCAAGGCATCCGGCAGCGACTCGGCGGACCCGGAGGTTGCGGTTTGGTCCCCAGCCGCGACATTTGCCGCTCAGATCATGCGGTTTGCGACCACTGGCCGGGGATCCGCCACCCGACGAGCGCCGTCAGGAAAGAGGTGGGGCGGTGGGCGGCTCGTCGTCGCTGGTCGGGCTGACCGGCGGGTCGACCGACTCCGACGCGGGCTCGGCCGGCAGCTCGGCATGGGTGGCCGGTCCCCGGTCGCCGAGCAGGGTCGAGAGCCGGGCGGGCCGGAGCCGGATGAACTTGCGCGGCTGGGCGCGGGTGCGGTCGAGGATGGCGACCTCCAGGTCCTCGTCGGGGATCACCCGGTCCGCGGCCTCACCCTTGTCGCTCACGGTGTGGCCGAGAGCAGCCACCGCCAGCCGGAGCGCCTCGGTCAGCTCCGCGCCCTCGGAGTAGTGCTCCTTGAGGTACGCCGCCACGGTGTCCGCCGCGCCACCCATCACGGCGTACCCGTGCTCGTCGGCCACCTGGCCGTCGTAGGTCAGCCGGTAGATCTGGTCGGCGCTCGCGCTGTCACCGATCTCGGCGACGAAGAGCTCCACCTCGTAGGGCTTCTCGCCACCGCTGGAGAAGATCGTGCCGAGCGTCTGGGCGTAGGCGTTGGCCAGCCCCCGGCCGGTCACGTCCCGGCGGTCGTAGGCGTAGCCCCGCATGTCGGCGAGCCGGACGCCGGCGATCCGGAGGTTCTCGAACTCGTTGTAGCGACCGACCGCCGCGAAGGCGATCCGGTCGTAGATCTCGGAGACCTTGTGCAGCGCCTGCGAAGGGTTCTCGGAGACGAACATGACGCCGTCGGCGTACTGGATGACGACGACCGAGCGGCCCCGGGCGATGCCCTTGCGGGCGAAGTCGGCCCGGTCCTTCATCAGCTGCTCGGGCGAGACGTAGAAGGGCATGCTCACGTCAGTTCCCCCGTCCGTCCAGCGGCGCGCCCGGTCCGTCGGGCCGGTTCATCCGTCCGTCGATCACCCGGTCGGCGATCGCCGCGACCTCGTCGTCCGGCAGCCGGCGTACGCCGTCGGCGGTGATCACCTGCACCACCGGGAAGATCCGGCGGGCGATGTCGGGACCGCCGGTGGCGGAGTCGTCGTCGGCCGCGTCGTACAGCGCCTCGATCACGGCCTGCACGGTCTGCTCGGCCGTGAAGTCCTCGCGGTAGAGCTTCTTGAGCGCTCCGCGGGCGAACAAGGAACCGGAGCCGACCGAGTGGAAGGCGGTCTCCTCGTAGCGGCCCCCGGTCACGTCGTAGCTGAAGATCCGGCCCTGGTCGTGGTTGAGGTCGTAGCCGGCGAAGAGCGGGACCACGGCGAGCCCCTGCATGGCCATGCCGAGGTTGGACCGGATCAGGGCGGCCAGCCGGTTGGCCTTGCCGTCCATCGAGAGCGTGCTGCCCTCGATCTTCTCGTAGTGCTCGAGCTCGGTCTGGAAGAGGCGAACCATCTCGACCGCCAGCCCCGCCGTGCCGGCGATGCCGACCGCGGAGAACTCGTCGGCCGGGAAGACCTTCTGGATGTCGCGCTGGGCGATGATGTTGCCCATGGTGGCGCGCCGGTCACCGGCCATCACCACGCCGCCGGGGAAGGTCGCCGCCACGATCGTCGTGCCGTGCGGCGCGAGGTCACCCGCGTGGCCCTGGGGCACGGCGCGGCGCGAGGGCAGCAGGTCAGGAGCCTGGACGGCGAGGAAGTCGCTGAAGGAGGACGTGCCCGGGACCAGATAGGCCGCCGGCAGCCGCGGGCTGTCGGAGGTCATCCGGTCACTCTCCACCCTTCTGGATGAACGACTTCACGAAGTCCTCGGCGTTTGTCTCGAGCACGTCGTCGATCTCGTCGAGGATCGCGTCGATGTCGTCGTCCAGGGCTTCCTTGCGCTCGGCCACGTCGGTCTCGGGGGCGACCTCGGTCGTCTCCTCGGTCTCCGATGACTTGCGCGGTTGCTTCTGCTCCTGTGCCATGACTCGACCTTATCCAGTTGCTGGTTCCGCCGGGCCCGACACGGCCGGAATGTCAGCGGGTGAGTGCCGCGAACAGTGCCTCGGCGGTGTCGCACCGGTCCAGCAGCGCCCCCACGTGGGCCTTGCTGCCGCGCAGCGGATCGATCGTCGGCACCCGCTGGAGCGACTCGCGGCCGGGCAGGTCGAAGATCACCGAGTCCCACGAGGCAGCCGCCACGTGCTCGGCGTACTTCTCGAGGCAACGGCCGCGGAAGTAGGCCCGCGTGTCCTCGGGCGGGTCGTGCATCGCCTTCTCGACGGTGACGTCGTCGAGCAGCCGCTCGATCTTCCCCATCCCGACGAGCCGGTGGTAGAGCCCCTTCTCGGGGCGGATGTCCGCGTACTGCAGGTCGATCAGCTGCAGCTTGGCGTCGTCCCACTCGAGGCCGTCACGTTGGCGGTACTGCTCGAGCAGCTTCAGCTTCGCCACCCAGTCCAGCTCCGTGGCGCACAGCATCGGGTCCCGCTCCAGCCGCCCGAGCACCGACTCCCAGCGAGCCAGCACATCGACGGTCTGGGGGTCTGCGTCACTGCCCAGCCGGTCCTCGACGTACTTGCGGGCCAGGTCGAGGTACTCCAGCTGCAGCTCGATGGCGGTCAGCTTGCGCCCGTCCTGCAGCGTGATCAGGTGGCGCAGGGTCGGGTCGTGGGAGACCGCCCGAAGTGTCGCCACCGACCCGTCGATCCGGAAGTCCGTGCTGATGTACCGGTCCTCGATCATCGCCAGCACCAGCGCCGTGGTGCCCACCTTGAGGTACGTCGACACCTCCGACAGGTTGGCGTCACCCAGGATCACGTGCAGCCGCCGGTACTTCTCGGGGTCGGCGTGCGGCTCGTCGCGGGTGTTGATGATCGGCCGCTTCAACGTCGTCTCGAGGCCCACCTCGACCTCGAAGAAGTCGGCGCGCTGGCTGATCTGGAACCCGTGCCCGCGACCGTCCTGCCCGGTCCCGACCCGGCCGGCCCCGCAGACCACCTGCCGGCTCACGAAGAACGGCGTCAGGTGCCGCACGATGTCCGCGAACGGCGTGGAACGCCGCATCAGGTAGTTCTCGTGGGCTCCGTACGACGCACCCTTGTTGTCGGTGTTGTTCTTGTAGAGCACGATCGTGGCGCCGCCCGGGAGCTGACCTGCTCGGCGCGCGGCGTCGAGCATGACCTGCTCGCCCGCCTTGTCCCAGCGCACGATGTCCAGCGGCGAGGTGCACTCGGGGGTCGAGAACTCCGGGTGGGCGTGGTCGACGTACAGCCGGGCCCCATTGGTGAGGATGACGTTGGCGAGACCCATGTCCTCGTCGGTGAGCTGGCTGGCGTCGGCCACCTGCCGCGACATGTCGAAGCCGCGCGCGTCACGCAGCGGCGACTCCTCCTCGAAGTCCCACCGCGCCCGTCGGGCCTGGGCGGTCGCCGAGGCGTAGGCGTTGACCACCTGCGAGGAGGCCACCATCGGATTCGCCAACGGCTGGCCCTGCACGGAGATGCCGTACTCGATCTCGGTGCCCATGACCCGGCGGACGCTCATGCGTCGAGCCTACGCTGCGTGGTGTCCGGGACCAGGCCGACCGGACGAGGGTCGCGTGCTTGAATATCCCCCGACCCAGGAGGCGATCAGACATGCCCGACGAGGTGACCCGCGCTGCCGCGATCTCCCCGCGAGCGCTCGGCATCCTCCGGCGACTGCGCCCTGACGCCGCAGCACATAGGCAGCGGGCCGACCTCGAGGCGGAGGTGACGCGTCTCCGCCGGCAACGCAACCGGGCGCGCCGACGCCTGGCCAAGGCCACGGTGGACCCCGAACTGGGATACCTGTTCGTGATCACCTACGGGCGGTCCGGCTCCACGCTGCTCCAGGGCATCTTGAACTCGATTCCCGGCTATCTGATTCGCGGGGAGAACCGCCAAGTGCTCCGGCACCTCTACGACTACCACACGAGTGCCCTCGCCCAACGCGCCCAGTTGCGACGGAAACAGCGGCGGAAGAGCATTCCCGTGGGTGGCCTGGAACCGCTCAGCCCGTTCTACGGTCTGGACGGCTTCCCCCGGAAACGCTCCTTGTCCGGGAGCCGACAGCTGGCGGTTCGCACCCTGCTGCGCCCTGAGGCTGACACCAGAGTCGTCGGCTACAAGGAGATCCGCTGGGCCGAGGACGATGTCGCCGACTTCGTCGACTGGTTGCGTGAAGTCTTCCCGCGCGCGCGGTTCGTGATCAACACGCGGAACCTGGACGACGTCTCGCAGAGCAAGTGGTGGGCGGACTCCCCCGGAGCGCTGGCGGAGCTGACAGCTGTCGAGACACGCTTGCTCCAGCTGCGTGACGTGTTGGGCGAGAGCGCGTTCCACATCCGGTACGACGACTACGTCCGGGACCCCACGGCCCTCGCGCCGCTCTTCACGTGGCTGGGTGAGGAGCTCGACCTGGATGCAGTGCGGGGCGTGCTCTCGGTGCCGCACTCCTACTGACCGCCGGCGGCACCACCCGAGCCGAAACGTGCGGCACACTGACAGCGTGGGACTGTGGAGCGAACGCGTCGTGCCGCACCTCACCGACCGTGCGCTGTCCACTGCCGGGATCGGGGAGCTCCGGGCCGCCGTGTGCGCGGGCTTGCAGGGCCGGGTGCTGGAGCTCGGGTTCGGCAGCGGGCTCAACCTCCCCCACCTGCCCGCCGAGGTGACCTCGGTGAGCGCGGTCGAGCCCTCGGACGACGCCTGGGAGATCTCGGCACGACGACGGGCACGCACGTCCCTCCCGATCGAGCGCGTCGGGCTCAACGGCGAGGTGCTGCCCGTCCCGTCGGCGTCGTACGACGCCGTGCTGAGCACGTTCACCCTCTGCACCATCCCGGACGTCGCCGCCGCCCTCGCGGAGGTGCGCCGGGTGCTGCGGCCGGGTGGCGGCTTCCACTTCCTGGAGCACGGCGCTGCTCCTGACGCGTCCGTGGCCGCGTGGCAGCGACGGCTCGAGCCGCTGCAACGACGGGCCTTCGCCGGCTGCCACCTGACCCGCGACATCGCCGGGCTGACCACCGCGGCGGGCCTGGACGTCGTGGAACTCGACCAGCGCTATCTGCCGGGGCCCCGCGTCGCCCGTCCGTGGAGCTACGGCTACCTCGGCCGGGCGGTCAGTCCCGCGAGCGCCCCTGGAAGGCGTGCGCCACGTTGATGACGGTGATGCCGCCCCACGCGACGATGAGGCTCATGAAGCTCAGCTCACCGCTCTCCGGCACGGCGAGTGCGATCGCCGTGGTCGGGATGCCGGCGGCGAGCGAGACGATGCCGAGGGCGAGCTGTCGCTTTCCGGCAGACTCCCGCGTCTGATCCGTGAAGAACCTGGCGGAGAGCTCGTCCGAGACCCGTCTGTCCACCGCCCGCTCGATCCGCTCGGCGAAGCCCTCGACCAGCTCGGTGTCGTAGCTCAGGCCGAGCTCGCGCCGGGTCTCCAGCACAGCCTCGATCTCGCTGTGCTCCAGCTCGTCGCCGGCCATCGCCTAGAGGTACTGACCGGTGTTCGCCACGGTGTCGATCGAGCGACCGTGCTCGGTGCCCTGCTTGCCCGTGATGAGCGTCCGGATGAAGACGATCCGCTCGCCCTTCTTGCCGGAGATCCTGGCCCAGTCGTCGGGGTTGGTGGTGTTCGGGAGGTCCTCGTTCTCCTTGAACTCGTCCACGCAGGCCTGGAGCATGTGCGCCACCCGCAGCCCGCGCTGGTCGTGGTCCAAGAGGTCCTTGATCGCCATCTTCTTGGCCCGGTCCACGATGTTCTGGATCATGGCGCCGGAGTTGAAGTCCTTGAAGTAGAGGACTTCCTTGTCGCCGTTGGCGTAGGTGACCTCGAGGAAGCGGTTCTCCTCGGTCTCGGTGTACATCCGCTCGACGGTGGCGCGGATCATGCCCGCCACGCAGGCCTCCTTGTCGCCACCGAACTCGGCCATGTCGTCGGCGTGCAGCGGCAACGTGGGCGTCAGGTACTTGCTGAAGATGTCGCGCGCCGACTCCGCATCGGGGCGCTCGATCTTGATCTTCACGTCCAGCCGTCCGGGACGCAGGATCGCCGGGTCGATCATGTCCTCACGGTTCGAGGCGCCGATGACCAGGACGTTCTCCAGCAGCTCCACACCGTCGATCTCGCTGAGCAGCTGAGGGACGATGGTGTTCTCGACGTCGGAGGAGACCCCCGAGCCGCGGGTCCGGAACAGCGAGTCCATCTCGTCGAAGAAGACGATCACCGGCGTGCCTTCGCTGGCCTTCTCGCGGGCGCGCTGGAAGACCAGCCGGATGTGGCGCTCGGTCTCGCCGACGTACTTGTTGAGCAGCTCGGGGCCCTTGATGTTGAGGAAGTACGACTTCCCCTCGTGGCCGGTCTTGGCCGCCACCTTCTTGGCCAGCGAGTTGGCGACCGCCTTGGCGATCAGCGTCTTGCCGCAGCCGGGTGGCCCGTAGAGCAGGACCCCCTTCGGGGGCTTGAGCTCGTGCTCCTTGAACAGCTCCGGGTGCAGGTAGGGAAGCTCGACCGCGTCGCGGATCTGCTCGATCTGGCTGATCAGGCCGCCGATCGCGGAGTAGTCGATGTCCGGCACCTCTTCGAGGACCAGCTCCTCGACCTCGGACTTCGGCACCTTCTCGTAGACGTAGCCGGCCCGGGTGTCGAGCAGCAGGGAGTCCCCGGCCCGCAGGGTCTGGCTGCGCAGGGGCTCGGCGAGCCGGACCACCCGCTCCTCGTCGGCGCTGGCGATGACCAGGGCGCGCTCACCGTCGGCCAGCAGCTCCTTGAACATCACCACCTCGCCGACCTGCTCGAACTCCAGCGCGGCCACGACGTTGAGTGCCTCGTTCAGCATGACCTCCTGGCCACGCTGCAGCGCGTCCAGGTCGACCGTCGGGCTCACGTTCACCCGGAGCTTGCGGCCGCCGGTGAAGACGTCGATCGAGTCGTCCTCGTTGCGGGTCAGGAAGGTGCCGAAACCGGCCGGCGGCTGCGCCAGCCGGTCCACCTCTTCCTTGAGCTTCATGATCTGGTCGCGGGCTTCGCGCAGCGTCTGGGCCAACCGCTCGTTCTGAGAGGTCAGGCCGGCCAGGGAGCGCTGCGCGTCGGCGAGCCGGAGCTCGAGTGCACGCGAGTGGGAGGGGGACTCGGTCAACCGGCGCCGGAGGTCCGTGATCTCGGCCTCCAGGAAGCGCACCTGGCTCGCGAGCTCGTCGGGGTTGCGGCCACCTGTGCTGGGAACGCCTTCTGATGTGGACATCAGCGTCACCTCCTGTTCTTGCGACCCTACCTGCGTCTCCGCTCCACGGAAGCAGATCGGCCGCAGTGTCGGTCACGTTTTGGACGCGACCACGAGACCCCCCAGCGCCGGGCTGGCCCCGAGAAATCAGTCTGCGACGTCCTCCACAGGGACGCCAGGGGCACGCGGCCCGGTGTAGTCGGGCCCATAGGCACCAGGCGCCGGGCGCCGCTTCTTCAGCGGCGGGCGCTGGCCGGGAGCCATCCGTCGGGCGGTGACCAGGAACGCCGTGTGCCCGATCATCTTGTGGCCGGGGCGCACCGCGAGGCCCTCGACGTGCCAGTCGCGGACGAGTGACTCCCAGGCCTGCGGCTCGGTGAACTCACCCTGCACGCGCACGGTCTCGACGAAGCGCGAGAGCTGCGTCGTGGTGGCGACGTACGCGCACACGATCCCGCCGGGGCGCAGCGCTCCCGCAGCGGCCTCGAGGCACTCCCAGGGCGCGAGCATGTCGAGGATGATCCGGTCCACCTGCTCACCCGAGGCAGGCAGTGCCTCGGCGAGGTCGCCGATGGACAGCTGCCATGCGGGGTGGTCGCCACCGAAGAACTGCGTGACGTTCTTGCGCGCCACGTCGGCGAACTCCTCACGGCGTTCGTAGGACAGGACCCGCCCGTGCGGACCGACGGCGCGCAGCAGGGAGCAGGTGAGCGCTCCCGAGCCGACCCCGGCCTCGACCACGTCGGCGCCCGGGAAGATGTCGCACATGGAGACGATCTGGGCGGCGTCCTTGGGATAGACGACTGCCGCCCCACGCGGCATCGAGACGACGAACTCCGAGAGCAACGGGCGGAAGACGAGGTACTCGCCGCCGGCGGACGAGGTGACCGTGAAGCCTTCCTCGCGCCCGATCAGGTCGTCGTGGTCGAAGTGGCCGCGGTTGGAGAAGAAGCGCTTGCCGGGCTCGAGGCAGATGTTGTGCCGACGGGCCTTCTGGTCGACCAGGCGCACCCACTCCCCGGCCCGCAGGGGGCCGCGGTGGACGCCTGACCAGGCCTCCTCCGGGACGTCGGGTGCGGTCGGACCGGGGGTGCTGGACATGCGGGGAACCTTAGTGGGGAGCCTCGCGGAAGGCCTTATCGACGTCGGTGGTCGAGAGCACGCCGTAGATCCGGCCGTCCTCCTCCACCAGGAGGTACTCCTCGGCCGGTGCCCGGTTGATCGCCAGGACCAGCTCCTCGCCGCCGATCGTGGCGGGCAGCCTGAGCCCGTGGTCGAGGGTGCGGGCCACCGCCGAGACCGGGACCCACGGCCGCCGGTCCTCGGGGATGGCCAGCAGGGAGGTCTCATTGACCACGCCGACCGGCTGTCCACCGGCAGTCACGGTCACGATGCTGCCGGCCTGCGACTCCCGGGCCCGGCGTACGGCCTCGGCCAGGGGCAGGTCCTCGGGCACCGTCAGGGTGCGGCGGGCGAGGTTGCGCGCGACCAGCCGGGGCAGCCGGCGGCGCAGCCGCGCGGAGGCGATCGAAGCAGTCGACCCGGACCACAGGAACGTGGCGATGATGAAGGCGAGCAGGAAGTCGATCAGCTGCGCGCTCTTGCCGGTGATCTGCTCCTGCAGGAGCGGCCACGCCAGCACGGCGCCCGCGGTGATCCGGCCGCCCCAGCCGGCGACGATCGTGCCCTTGTGGACGTTTCCGGTCACACCCCACACCAGGGACTTGAGCACCCGTCCGCCGTCGAGCGGAAGGCCGGGGACCAGGTTGAGGACGCCGACCAGCAGGTTGGCGAGAGCCAGGCCCTCGACGCCCATCAGCAGCAGCCCGTCCGGCGTGATGAACCAGAGGCCCACCGCCGCCAGCCCGACCGCGATCGAGGTGAGCGGGCCGACCACGGCGATCATGAACTCCTGGCGCGGCTTGCGGGCCTCGCCCTCGATGGCGGTCATGCCGCCCAGGAAGTGCAGCGTGATCGAGGTGACGGGGAAGCCGTAGTGGCGCGCCATGAACGCGTGCGAGGCCTCGTGCAGCAGCACGGACAGGTAGAGGACCACCGCGAAGGCGAGACCGGCGACGTACTTGAGAGCGCCGAGGCCGGGGGCGGCCACCTCGACCCGGGGGGCGACGATGACCGCGATCAGTCCCGCCACGAGGAACCACGACGAGGAGACGAGTACGTCGCTCCCGGCCACGGTGCCGATCTTGAAGGTGCCGGGTGGTCGAGGCGGGCCTGCGCCCGCGCCTCCGGACCCGACGGGTCGGGAGTCTGGGCGGTGATCGGAAGCAGGCACATGTCGAGGCTATCCGACCGCACCCGGGTCTCCGGCGGCCCGTCGCCGCGCTGTCGGTGGGGAGACCTAGGCTGGCGCCATGAGCGTCCAGGAGCAGTCACCCGCCGAGCGGATCTCGACCCCGGTCGACGGCGTCGAGGTGCTCGGCGCGCTCTCCCCGAGCCGCGCGGGCGACTTCCTGACCTGCCCCCTGCTCTACCGGTACCGCACGATCGACCGGCTGCCCGAGCCCTCCTCCCCCGACGCCGTCCGCGGCACGGTGGTGCACAAGGTGCTGGAGGACCTGTTCGACCTCCCGGCCGCCCGGCGTACCCCTGCCGAGGCCGGTGATCTGCTGGTGCCGGCCTGGGAGCGGCTGCTGGCGGCGGAGCCCGAGATCGGCGCGATGTTCGGCGACGGCAGCGCAGACGCCGGTCCCGACGTCACGGCCTGGCTCGCCTCCTGCCGGACCGTCCTCGATCGCTACTTCACCCTCGAGGACCCGCGTCGGCTCGAGCCCGCCGAGCGGGAGCTCTACGTCGAGACGCTGCTGGACTCCCGGCTGCTGCTGCGCGGCTTCGTCGACCGGATCGACGTGGCTCCCGATGGAGCGATCCGGGTGGTCGACTACAAGACCGGTCGCTCCCCCGGCGCCCAGTTCGAGTCCAAGGCGCTGTTCCAGATGAAGTTCTACGCCCTGGTCATCTGGCGCATCCGCGGGCAGATCCCGGCCATGCTGCAGCTGGTCTACCTCGGCAACGGCGAGATGCTGCGCTACGAGCCCGACGAGGCCGACCTGCTCGCGACCGAGCGCAAGGTCGAGGCGATCTGGCGGGCGATCCGACGAGCGGAGGAGTCCGGCGACTGGCAGCCCAGTCCGAGCCGGCTGTGCGACTGGTGCGCCCACCAGGCCATCTGCCCGGCGTTCGGCGGAACTCCCCCACCGTTGCCCACCCCCGACCAGGCGTGAGGTGCCCGCAGGCCCCCGTCCAACCGGCGTGACGTGCCCGCAAGCTCCCGCCGACCCGGCGTGAAGTGCCCGCAATCTCCCGTCGACCCGGCGTGAAGTGCCCGCAATCTCCCGTTGACCCGGCGTGAAGTGCCCGCAATCTCCCGTCGACCCGGCGTGAAGTGCCCGCAATCTCCCGTCGACCCGGCGTGAAGTGCCCGCGGCTCAGATGACTCGCATCGGTTGGGGGGAACTTCACGCCGACTCGGCATCAGTTGGGGGGAGCTTGACGCCGACCCGGCAGGAGTTGGGTGGAACTTCACGCCGGCTCGGCAGTGGTCAGGTGTTGCGCTGCACCCACAGCGCCGCCTGGGTGCGATCGCTGACGCCGATCCGGGCGAACGCAGAGGTCAGGTGCGCCTTGACCGTGCGCTCACTGATGTCGAGGCGCCGGGCGATCTGCTTGTTGGCCAGTCCGTCGCGGACCAGACCGAGCACCTCGGACTCGCGGCTGGTCAGCTGCATCTGCGCCGGTCCGGCACGCACCCCGAGCAGGGCACGAGCGGCCTTGGGGTGGATCGGCGACTCCCCGCGGCTGACCGCGCGAATGCCGTGCAGCACGTCCTCCGGGTCGGCGTCCTTGAGCAGGTAACCCACAGCCCCGGCATCGAGCGCTGCGAGGATCCGCTCGCTGTCCGAGTACGTGGTCAGCACGAGTACGTCGACGCCCAGCCGCTCGGCCATGATCATCCTGGTGGCGTCCACGCCGTCCACCACGGGCATCTGCAGGTCCATCAGGACGACGTCGGGTCGCAGCCGACGGATCACGTCCATCGCCTGCCGCCCGTCGGCGGCGGCACCGACGACCTCGATGTCGTCGGTGCCGGCAAGCAGCTGCTCGACCCCGGCGCGGATCATGGCGTGGTCATCGACCAGCACCACCCGGATCTTGTCGTCCGTCATTGCGCGTCCACCTCCATCCTGACCTCCGTACCCTCTCCCGGCGAGGATTGCACCGTCGAGCTCGCCCCCGCTGTCTGCCACCAGTGTCCGCAGCCCGCGCAGGCCGTAGCTGGACGGGTCAGCCGCCGCGGCCGGGTCGAACCCCACCCCGTCGTCCACCACCTCGAGGCAGATCCGCCCGCCTTCACCGCGGACCGTGACGGCGAGCGTGGACGCCTGCGAGTGCCGGATCGCGTTGCGCACCGCCTCCTGCGCCACCCGCCAGACCAGGGCTGCCCTGTCCCGGGAGGCGGTCTCCGTCCCCTCGAGGCTGACCGAGGCCTGGATGCCGGCGGAGGCGGCTGGGGCGATCAGGTCGGCGAGTGCTGCCGCCAGTCCGTCCGCGTGCAGGTCGGGAGGGTGGATCTCGGCCACCAGCGAGCGCAGGGCCTTGAGGGAGTCCCGCAGCGCGCTGCCGGCCACGGCCAGGGTGGCGCGCGGCCCCGACGGAGTGACCGGGTCGCGCGACAACGCGCTCACCGAGAACGACACCCCGGCCAGGTCCTGGACGACGCCGTCGTGCAGGTCGCGGGCGATTCTTCTCCGCTCCGCCTCCGAGGCGTCTATCGCCGAGCGCAGCAGGCGCTCGCGCTCCTGGGCCGCGTTGGTGAGCTGTGCGGTCAGGACCCGCAGCATCAGCGTGACGACCAGGATCAGCAGCAGCAGCGGGGCCACGATGATCCAGCGGAAGGCGGAGAAGATCTGTGCCCGACGGGTCTCGATCTGGTCGAAGGTGTAGAACGCCTCGAAGAGCAGCGGTTGACCCTTCCGGGTCTCGATCGCCGTGTAGATCAGCACCATCCCCGTGGTGCCGTCCGCCGACGAGTCGGCGGCGTCCTCCGGGTCGGCCTGGACCGAGCCGGTCCCGCCAGCCGCGAGGACCTGCTGCTTGTCCGGGGCGAGCGGGTACTGCTGGCCGATCAGGTAGGTGCGGTCGGAGTAGATGATCCGACCGTCGGCCGAGCGGATGTTGACGTGCTGCACGTCGCCGACCAGCAGCCGCTTGAGCACGGACCGGTCGAACCGGTCGATCGCACCCGGCCGGCCGGCGACCAGGCGCGCGGGGAGGTCCGGCTGGGCGACCGAGCGGGCCAGGACCTCGGTCGTGCCCCGGGCCTCCTGGATCGCCTCGTCGGAGGCCGCCCGGTCGGCGAGCACGTTGATCCCGACGACGATCGCAGCGACCGTGACGAAGCCGATGAGCAGGAACTGGGTGATCGGGCTCCGCAGCAGTCTCACGCGACGCCTTTCCTCGAGGAGGCCTCAGGATAGGTCGTGCGGGTCAGAAGCTGACGTCGCCTCGGCAGACCTCGCCGGTGGTCTCGTTCTCGGCGCGGAAGGTGACGGTGTCGGGACCGGCGAGATTCACCATGGTCCGGACGATCTTGAACGACCGGTCGGCGTCCTTCGCCTTCACGTCACCCTTGGCGGACACGTCGTCGTTGTGCTTGAACTTCCAGTCCCACACGTCGTCGTCGTCGCTCCAGACGACGCCGATCACCGTGAGCCGGCCGTCGTCGTCCGTGGTGACCTTGAGCTTGTAGGTGCTGGAGCTGCTGCAGGAGTCGACGTCCTTCGCAGTCCCGCCATCACCCGCCGCCGCGCTGGGCGCGGTGACGAGGGCCGCTGCACCCAGCACGAGGCTGAGCACGATGGCGGGACTGCGTCGGACGAACATGTAACCCAACTTCCTGATCTCTCAGGGTGAGTGTGCCAACCCCCGATTGAGGAGAACTCTGCCGCCCAAGGCGCCCTGTCCGCCATTGTCCAGTGGTACTAGGACAGAACCAGGCGGCCCGGACGGCCATCAGACGGCGAGCTGCTCGGGTGTGACCTCGTGGGCCGTGATCGTTCCCGCCGCGATCTCCTCCGCCCAGTGGCAGGCCACCGTGTGACCGGCCTGCACCTCGCGCAGCACCGGGAGCTCCGTGTCGCACCGGGTCTCCTGCCGGAACGGGCAGCGGGTGTGGAACCGGCAGCCCGTCGGCGGGTTCGCCGGTGACGGCAGGTCCCCCTGGAGCAGGATCCGCTCGCGGGTGGCCTCGATCACCGGGTCCGGCACGGGGACCGCGGACATCAGCGCCCGGGTGTAGGGGTGCAGCGGGTTGGCGTACAGCTCGTCGGAGTCGGCCTGCTCCACGACGCCGCCGAGGTACATCACCGCGACCTCGTCGGACACGTGCCGGACCACGGCGAGGTCGTGCGCGATCACCAGGTAGGTCAGGCCCAACCGTTCCTGGAGCTCCTCGAGCAGGTTGAGCACCTGGGCCTGGATCGAGACGTCGAGCGCCGAGACGGGCTCGTCGGCGATCACGAAGCGGGGCTCGAGGGCGATCGCCCGGGCGATCCCGATCCGCTGGCGCTGCCCACCCGAGAACTCGTGCGGGTACTTCAGCGCCGCCGACGCGGGCAGCCCCACCTGGTCGAGCAGGTCGCGCACCTTGGTGGCCTTGTCGAACTCGATCTGGTGGGCACGCAGCGGCTCGGTGAGGATGGTCTCCACGCTCTGCCGAGGGTTGAGGCTCGCCAGCGGGTCCTGGAAGACCATCTGCATGTCCTGACGGATCCGGCGCAGCTTGCTGCCCCGCAGCGACGCGACGTCCACGCCGTCGAAGTGCACCGTCCCCTCCGTCACCGGACCCAGCTTGAGCAGCGCCCGGCCCAGGGTGGACTTGCCGCAGCCGGACTCACCCACCAAGCCGAGCGTCTTGCCCTCCTCGATGTCGAGGTCCACGCCGTCGACCGCCTTCACCGCGCCGATCTGGCGGTTCAGCAGCAGCCCGTCCCGGATCGGGAAATGGACCTTCAGGCCTCGCACCTGGACCAACGCGGTCATCGGCTCTCCTCCGTCGGGGTTGCGGCGGTCGGATCGAGCGGGTTGAAGCAGCGCAGCTGGCGGTCGCCGACCTGCTCCAGCCGCGGGGTCTCGCTGGCGCACCGGTCGACGGCGTTGCGGCACCGCGGCGAGAACGCGCAGCCCTCGGTCCAGGGAATGGTCAGGGTGGGCGAGCCAGGGATCGGCCGCAGCCGGGCGCCCTTGGGGGCGTCGAGCCGCGGGATGCTCTCGAGCAGACCACCCGTGTACGGGTGGCGGGGCTCGGCGAAGAGCCGGCTCCGGTTGGTCGACTCGACGATCCGTCCGGAGTACATGACGTTGACCTCGTCGCACAGGCCGGCCACCACCCCGAGGTCGTGGGTGATCATCAGCAGTGCGGCGTTGGTGTCGGTCACCAGGTCCTTGAGCACCTCGAGCACCTGCGCCTGGATGGTGACGTCCAGCGCGGTCGTCGGCTCGTCGGCGATCAGCAGCTTGGGCTCACAGGCGAGTGCGATCGCGATCAGCACCCGCTGCCGCATCCCGCCCGACAGCTGGTGGGGGTAGTCGCGCAGCCGGCGGCCGGGGTCGGGGATGCCCACCTTGCGGAGCAGCTCCTCGCTGCGGTCCCGCGCCTCGGTGCGGTCCACGCCGAGGTGTCGGCGGATCGCCTCGGAGACCTGCACCCCGATCCGGACCACCGGGTTGAGCGAGGTCATCGGGTCCTGGAACACCATGGCGATGTCCCGGCCCCGCAGCGACCCCATCTCCTTGGGGCCGAGCTCGAGCAGGTTGCGCCCGTCGTAGAGCACTTCACCGCTGGTGCGGACCCCTCGCTTCGGCAGCAGCCCCATCACGGCCAACGAGGTCACGGACTTGCCGCTCCCCGACTCCCCCACCAGGCCGACGTGCTGGCCGGGACGGATGTCGAAGGAGACCTCGTCGACCGCCTGCACCTCCTTCTGGCCGCGTACGCCGAAGCGCACGCCGAGGTCGCGCACGGAGAGCAGCGGCTCCGTGGACCGGGTGGCCGGTGTCTCCTGGGTCATCGCGGTGCTCATCGCCTTGTCCTCGGGTCGAGTGCCTCGCGCAGGGCTTCACCGAAGAGGGTGAAGCCGAGAGCGGTGATCGCGATCGCCATGCCCGGCAGGACCGCCAGCCGGGGCGCCGCGTCGAACCGGTCCTGGGCGGCGACCAGCATGCGCCCCCACTCGGCGACCGCCGGGTCCGAGGAGCCCAGGCCGAGGTAGGACAGGGCTGCGACCTCGATGATGGCGGTGGCGAGGTTCAGGGTGGCCTGGACGATCGTGGGGCCGATGCTGTTGGGCAGCACGTGCCCCATCACGATCCGGCGCTTGCGCAGTCCCAGGGCGCCGGCCGCCAGGACGTAGTCGGACTTGCCCTGGCTCAGCATCGAGCCGCGGAGCAGCCGGGCGAAGATCGGCACCTGGGCGGTGCCGATCGCGATCATGATCGCGTAGGAGTTCTGGCCCAGCACGGCGGCGATGCTCACCGCCAGCAGCAGGCTGGGGATGGAGAGCATCACGTCGACGAAACGCATGATCGCGGTGTCGACCCAGCCGCCGAACCGGCCACCCACCGCGCCGAACCCACCGGCCAGGGCCCCCAGCGAGGCACCGACGGTGAGTCCGATCGCCGTCGACACGACGCCGTACACCAGCGACTGGCGGGCGCCGTAGACCATCTGCGTCCACATGTCCGAGCCGAAGCGGTCCAGCCCGAGCCAGTGGTCGGAGGAGGGTCCGGGCACGCTCGAGGGCGTCACCTGTCCGGCCCACTCCGCAGAGCCGGGTTGGTAGGTGGTCAGCAGCGGTGCCGCCAGGGCCACGATCGCAAAGGCCACCACGATGATGACGCCGGCGATCGCGGACGGGTTGCGCCGGATTCGGCGGAAGGCACCGCGCCAGAGGCTGACGCCGTGCACCTCCTCGTCGACGGCCGCTCCGGGGCCCGGTGCGCTGGGCGGGGGCAGGGTCACACTCACGAGACCCTCACTCTCGGGTCGATCAGGCCGTAGGACACGTCGACCAGGAGGTTGATCAGGGAGTAGACGATCGCGATGAAGATGATGAACCCCTGCAGCACGGGATAGTCGCGTTGGCCGATCGCCTGGAACAGATACTCACCGATCCCGTTGAACGAGAAGACGGTCTCGGTGAGCACGGCGCCCGAGAAGAGCAGCCCGGCCTGGAGCCCGATCGTGGTCACGACCGGGAGCAGCGCGTTGCGGAGCACGTGGCGACGTGAAATCACCCATCGGGAGAGCCCCTTGGACTCGGCGGTGCGCACGAAGTCCTCGTGCATCACCTCCGCGACCGAGGCGCGGGTGATCCGGACGATGATCGCAAGCGGGATGGTGCCCAGCGCGATCGCCGGCAGGACCAGGTGGACCATGGAGTCCCAGGCGGCGTCCCACTCCCGGGTGAGCAGCCCGTCGAGCACGAAGAAGTTCGTCGGATGGGTGCCGTTGATCCGGGCGTCCGCCCGGCCGACCGTGGGCAGCAGTCCGAGCTTGTCGGCGAAGACCAGCTTGAGCAGGATCGCCAGGAAGAAGACCGGGGTCACGACCCCCAGCAGGGAGCCGGAGACCACGGCCGTGTCGAGCGCCCGGCCCTGGTTGCGTGCCGCCAGGTAGCCCAGCGGCACGCCGACCAGGACCGCGAAGAGCAGCGCCACGAGCGCGAGCTCGATGGTCGCGGGAAAACGCTCGGTGAAGCTCTCGACGACCGGACGTCCGGTCTGGATCGAGCTACCGAAGTCCCCCTGGAGCAGTGCCTTCACGTAGATGAAGTACTGCTCCAGGAGGGGCCGGTCGAAGCCGTACGCCTCGTTGATCCGCTCCAGGCCAGCCGGGGTGGCTCTCTCCCCCAGCAGCGCCCGCGCCGGGTCCCCGGGCAGGGCCCGAACCCACGCGAACAGCAGGATCGAGAGCCCCACCAGGACCGGGACCATCAGCGCGAGTCGCCTGATCACGAAGCGCAGCATCGGTGGCGTTCATCCTTGTCTTCCGAGATGGGTCGGTCAGGCCCGGGTCACTTGAGGGTGATCACGTTCCAGACCTCGTCCTGGACCGGGCTCTGCTGGTATCCCTCGACGTCAGGCGAGAAGGCGAGCGAGGGCACCGGGTGCGCGAGCGGGACACCGGGCAGGTAGTCCATCACCGTGCGGTTGATCTCCTGGTACAGCGGCTCCTGCTCCTCCTGGGTCGGGATCCCTCGGGCCTCCTTCAGCGCGTCGAAGATCTCCGGGTTGTCGAAGCCCCACTCCGAGGACTTGGCCCCGAAGAAGACGCCCAGGAAGTTGTCGGTGTCGTTGTAGTCGCCGGTCCAGCCCAGCAGGTGGATGCCGTGCTTGGGCGTGCCCTGGATCTTCTCCAGGTAGTCGGGGCTCCACTGGTCAGCGGTCGGCTTGATCTTCAGGCCCACGGCCTCGAGCTGCGTGCGGATCACGTTGAACGTGTCCTCCGGCTGCGGCATGTAGGGGCGGCTGACCCCGGTCGGGTAGTTGAACTCGATGGTGGCGCCGACCGCACCGGCTTCCTTGAGCAGGGCGCGGGCCTTGTCGGGGTCGTAGTCGTAGGTCGTCACGTCGGTGGCGTAGCCGCTCACGACCTCGGGGATGAACTCGATCGCGGTCTTGGTGCCCTCCGGCATGGAGGCACTGACGACCTCGTCCTTGTTCAGTGCGTAGGCGATCGCCTGGCGGACCTTCGGGTCGTCGAGCGGCTTCGCCTTCTGGTTCATGCCGAGGTACAGCACGTTGAACGCGTCGCGGTTGATGATCTGGAACCCGTCGCTCTCCAGCGGCGCGATGTCGGCAGGGCCGACCAGGTCGAACCCGTCGATCTCGCCGTTGCGCAGGGCGTCGGCGCGGGCCTTCGGCTCGTCGATCGCAACGACGACTGCCTTGTCGATCGAGGCCTTCTCACCCCAGTAGTCGTCGTAGCTCGCGAGGGTGACCGACTGGCCACGATCCCACGACTCCAGCTCGAAAGGACCCGTCCCGGTGGGGTGCGCCGTCGAGTACTCGGAGTTGCGCGGGTTCGTGGCGCTGTCGTCCTGGTACTCCTCGAGGGCCGAGGGGCTCTGCATCGAGAACGCCGGCAGCGACATCGCCGAGAGGAAGCCTGCGAACGGCTTCGACAGCTTGATGGTCGCCGTCGTCTCGGAGTCAGCGGTGCAGGAGTCGTAGATCGACTCGTCGGCCCGCTCACCGGTGGCGAAGCCGCGGAAGAGGCTGGCGTAGTAGTACGTCAGGTCGTCGGTCTGCGCCGATTCGGGCATGTTGTACCAGCGGTCGAAGTTGAAGCAGACCGCGTCGGCGTTGAAGTCGGTGCCGTCGTGGAACTTCACCCCCTCCTGCAGGTTGAAGGTGTAGGTCAGGCCGTCGTCGCTGACCTCCCAGTCCTTCGCCAGCAGCGGCGCGGGATCCGCGGTGCCGGGAACCGTGCCGACGAGACCTTCGAAGATCTGCCGGGCGACACGGAAGGTCTCGCCGTCCGACGCGAAGAAGGGGTCCAGCGTGACCGGCTCGGCGGTACCGGCGAAGACGAAGGTGCCGCCACCTCCGGAGTCGCCGCTGCCGCTCTCACGGTCACTGGACGCACAGCCGGTCAGGACCAGAGCTGCCGCAGCGAGCCCGATGGTCGCCGAACGAAGAGGTCGAGTCTGTTTGAATCGCACGTTTTCACCTCAAGATGTCGTGCCCGGGAACTCCGAGACGGGTTTCTCCGGACCCTACTGCCGTCGGTGAGACGTGCGCCACGTGGCCTCGATCAGCCCGGGCGTGTCCAACCCCGCCAGGGTCTGGACGAAAACCCTCCTCGGGCCGTCGAGCACCGGCACGTGGTTGGGCACGACGAGAACGGTGCAGCCGGCAGCCTCCGCGGACCGGGCTCCGGTGTTGGAGTCCTCGATGGCGAGGCAGTCGTGCGGATCGAGCCCGAGGGCCCGGGCTGCCTTCAGATAGGGCTCCGGGTGCGGCTTGCCGTGCGAGACCGAGTCGCCGGTGACGATCGCTGAGAAGCAGTCGTCGGGCAACGCACGGAGCACCGGGGCCACGAAGCTGCGGTACGACATCGTCACCAGCGCACACGGAACGCCGTGCCGACCCAGGTCCGCGAGGAGCTCGACGGCCCCCGGTCGCCACGGCACAGCCTTCTCGACCTGCGCGACCACCGAGGCCAGCAGCTCCTCGACGATCACCGCCGGCTCGACGTCGATCCCCATGTGCTCACGGATGTAGCGGCCGGAGTCGATCAGGTCGTTGCCGACGAGGTTCATGGCGTGCTCGGTGCTCCAGGCACCGCCGTACCGGTCGGCGAGCTCGAACTCCGCCGCGATCCAGTACGGCTCGGTCTCGACAAGCGTGCCGTCCATGTCCCACAGGACGGCCGCCGGCTCAGTCCTCAGGGTCGTACCCCAGGTTCGGGGAGAGCCAGCGCTCGGCCTCGGTCATCGTCCAGCCCTTGCGCTCCGCGTAGTCGGCGACCTGGTCCCGGCCGACGCGCCCCACCACGAAGTACTGCGACTGCGGGTGCGAGAAGTACCAGCCGGAGACCGCGGCCCCCGGCCACATGGCCATGCTCTCGGTGAGCTCGATCCCGGTGCTGGCCTCGACGTCGAGCAGCTCCCAGAGGGTCTGCTTCTCGGTGTGCTCGGGGCAGGCCGGGTAGCCGGGGGCGGGCCGGATGCCTTCGTACTTCTCGGCAATCAGCGCTTCGTTGTCGAGCGTCTCGTCGACGACGTGGCCCCAGAACTCCGTGCGCACCCGCTGGTGCAGGCGCTCCGCGAAGGCCTCGGCCAGCCGGTCGGCCAGTGACTCCAGGAGGATCGCCGAGTAGTCGTCCTGCTCGGCCTTGAACGCCACGATCCGGTCCTGCGCCCCGAGCCCGGCTGTCACCGCGAAGGCGCCCACGTGGTCGGGGAGCCCGGTCTCCCGCGGCGCGACGAAGTCACCCAGTGACCGGTTGGGCACGCCCTCCCGGTGCTCCCCCTGCTGGCGCAGGTTGCGCAACGTGGTGAGCACCTCGGTGCGGGTGTCGTCGGCGTACAGCTCGATGTCGTCACCGACGGCACTCGCGGGGAAGAAGCCGAAGACCGCGTTCGCCCGGAGCCACTTCTCGGCGATGATGCGGTCGAGCATCACCTGGGCGTCGTCGTACAGGGCGCGCGCCGTTTCGCCGGTGGTGGGGCTGTGCAGGATGTCGGGGAACTTGCCCTTCATCTCCCACGCGTTGAAGAACGGCTGCCAGTCGATGTAGTCGCGCAGCTCCGCGATGTCGTAGTCCTCCAGGACATGCACACCGGGCGACTTGGGCGACGGCGGCTGGTAGCCGTCCCACTCGATCGGGGTCCGGTTGGCCCGGGCCTGCTCGAGCGTGACCATCGGGCGGTCGTGCTTGGTGGCGTGCCGGGCCCGCAGCGCGTCGTAGTCGGTCTGCACGTCGGCGAGCAGCTTGGGTCGCTGGGCGTCGCTGAGCAGCGCGGCCAGGGTCGGCACCGAGCGGGACGCGTCCTTGACCCACACCACAGGGCCGTCGTACTTGCGGTCCACCTTGACCGCCGTGTGCGCGCGAGAGGTCGTCGCCCCGCCCACCAGCAGCGGGATCTCGAAGCCCCGGCGCTGCATCTCCGAGGCGACGTTGACCATCTCATCCAGGGACGGGGTGATCAGCCCGGAGAGCCCGATCGCGTCCGCCCCGATCTCGACAGCGGTGTCCAGGATCTTCTGCGCGGGAACCATCACGCCGAGGTCGATGACCTCGAAGTTGTTGCACTGCAGGACCACGCCGACGATGTTCTTGCCGATGTCGTGGACGTCGCCCTTGACCGTCGCCATCACGATCGTGCCGTTGGTCTCCTTGGCCGTCGCGTACTGCGGGTTGTCGATCTTCTCCTGCTCGATGTAGGGGATCAGGTAGGCCACGGCCTTCTTCATCACCCGCGCCGACTTGACCACCTGGGGAAGGAACATCTTGCCCGCTCCGAACAGGTCGCCCACGACGTTCATGCCGTCCATCAGCGGACCCTCGATCACCTCGATGGGCCGGCCTCCACGCAGCTCGATCTCGTTGCGGAGGATCTCGGTGTCGGCCTCGATGTGGGCGTCGAGGCCCTTCACCAGGCTGTGCGTGATCCGCTCCCCGATCGGCAGCGAGCGCCACTCGGCCTCGGTCGCCTCGACCTGCTCACCCGAGGAGTTGTGTGCCTCGGCGATCTCGAGCAGTCGCTCGGCCGCATCGGTACGCCGGTTGAGGATCACGTCCTCGATCCGCTCGCGCAGCTCCGGTTCCACCTGGTCGTAGACCTCGAGCGCACCGGCGTTCACGATGCCCATGTCGAGGCCGGCCTCGATCGCGTGGAACAGGAAGACGGCGTGGATGGCTTCGCGGACCGGGTTGTTGCCGCGGAACGAGAAGCTGACGTTGGAGATACCTCCGGAGACGAGCGCCCCGGGCAGGTTCTGCTTGATCCAACGCGTCGCCTCGATGAAGTCCTTGCCGTACGACGCGTGCTCCTCGATGCCGGTCGCGACCGCGAAGACGTTGGGGTCGAAGATGATGTCCTCGGCGGGGAAGCCCACCTGCTCGGTCAGGATCCGGTAGGCGCGCTCGCAGATCGCCTGACGGCGTTCGAGGTTGTCGGCCTGACCGTCCTCGTCGAAGGCCATCACGACGGCGGCCGCGCCGTACTTGCGGCAGAGCCGGGCCTGCTCGATGAACTTCTCCTCGCCCTCCTTCATGGAGATGGAGTTGACGATCGGCTTGCCCTGGACGTTCTTCAGCCCGGCCTCGATCACCTCCCACTTCGAGGAGTCGACCATCACCGGGACCCGGCTGATGTCCGGCTCGGAGGCGATCAGCTTGAGGAACCGGTCCATCGCGGCGACACCGTCGATCATCCCCTCGTCCATGTTGACGTCGATGACCTGCGCGCCGTTCTCGACCTGCTGGGTCGCGACGGCGAGCGCCGCGTCGTACTTGCCGTCCTTGATCAGGTTGCGGAACTTCGCGGAGCCGGTGATGTTGGTGCGTTCGCCGATGTTCACGAACAGGCTGTCGCGGGTGATCGTCAGTGGCTCCAGGCCGGCGAGGTGCATGCCTGGCTGGAGCTCAACGGGCACCCGCGGCTCGGCCGCGCGGACCGCGTCGCCGATGGCCCGGATGTGGTCCGGAGTCGTGCCGCAGCAGCCGCCCACGATGTTGACCAGACCGCTGCTGGCGAACTCGCCCAGCGTGGCAGCCATCTGCTCCGGCAGCTCGTCGTACTCGCCGAAGGCGTTCGGCAGACCGGCGTTGGGGTGCGCCGACACGTTGGTGTCCGCGAGCCGGCTCAGCTCGGCCACGTAGGGACGGAGCTCGCCGGCGCCGAGGGCACAGTTCAGCCCGACCGCCAGCGGACGGATGTGCCGGACGGAGTTCCAGAACGCCTCGGTCACCTGCCCGGACAGGGTCCTTCCCGAGGCGTCGGTGATGGTCCCCGAGAGCACCACCGGCCAGCGCCGACCGTGCTGCTCGAAGAGGGACTCCAGCGCGAAGATGGCCGCCTTGGCGTTCAGGGTGTCGAAGATCGTCTCGACCAGCAGCAGGTCCGCTCCCCCGTCGACAAGCCCCTGCGCCTGCTCGAGGTACGCCGCCACCAGCTCGTCGAAGGTGACGTTGCGGGCCGCGGGATCGTTGACGTCGGGCGAGATCGACGCGGTCCGGTTGGTCGGCCCCAGCGAGCCGGCGACGTAGCGCGGCTGCTCCTCGGTGGCGACCTCGTCGCACGCCTGCCGCGCGAGCCGGGCCCCCCAGAAGTTGAGCTCGTAGGCGAGGGCCTCCATGCCGTAGTCGGCCTGGGCGATCGACGTGGCGGTGAAGGTGTTCGTCTCGAGGATGTCGGCGCCGGCCTCGAGGTACTGCCGGTGGATGGACCGGATCATCTCGGGCTGGGTGAGGTTGAGCAGGTCGCTGTTGCCCTTGACGTCACTCGCCCAGTCGGCGAAGCGGTCGCCACGGAACTCGACCTCACCCGGCTGGAACCCCTGGATCAGGGTGCCCATGGCGCCGTCGAGCACCAGGATCCGCTCGCGGAGCGTCGCCTCGAGCGCCTCGGTGGCGTCGGGGCGCAGGGTGGGTGCCGATGACTCGGGCAACGGAGCTCCTCTCGTGGCTGACCGCCACGGTTCAAGACTAGGAAGAGGGTCCACGAGGTGGACCGGCTTCTCAGATCGTGACACCCGCGGTCCAGCCCGGTGAAATCCCCGGGGCCGGCCACGGGCCCGGGGGGCTCTCGCGCAGCGGTTCGATGACTAGGGTGGAACGGTGATCGAGATCGAGGACTCCCACGACCTGGTCGACCCGTTGGTCATCGCCGCCTTCGAGGGCTGGAACGACGCCGCCGACGCGGCGTCGTCGGTCGTGGACCACCTGATCCGGGTGTGGAACGCCCGGGTGATCGGTGCCATCGACCCCGAGGAGTTCTACGACTTCCAGGTGAACCGGCCCGTGGTCGGCACCGACGAGAACGGGCATCGGCGGCTGACCTGGCCGAGCACGCAGATCGCCATCGCCTCTCCCCCGGACCTCGACCGCGACATCATCCTGATCCGTGGGATCGAGCCGAGCATGCGGTGGCGCCAGTTCTGCGCCGAGCTGCTGGCCGCCTGCGACGACCTGGGCGGTCAGCTGGTCGTGACCCTCGGGGCGCTGCTCGCCGACACGCCGCACACCCGCCCGATCCCGGTCACCGGCACCGCCACCGAGCTCGAGCTGGTGGACCGGCTGAAGCTCGAGCAGTCGACCTACGAGGGTCCCACCGGGATCGTGGGTGTGTTCCAGGATGCGTGCGTCCAGCTGGACATCCCGGCGGTGTCGTACTGGGCAGCCGTCCCGCACTACGTCGCCCAGCCGCCGTGTCCGAAGGCGACGCTGGCGCTGATCGGGCAGCTCGAGGACCTGCTCGAGGTGAGCATTCCGCTGGGTGACCTCCCGGAGGACGCGCGCGCCTGGGAGCGAGGGGTCGACGAGCTGGCCGAGGAGGACGAGGACGTCGCCGACTACGTGCGCGCCCTCGAGGAGACCCGCGACACCACCGACCTCCCGGAGGCTTCCGGGGACGCCATCGCCCGGGAGTTCGAGCGCTACCTGCGCCGGCGCACCGACGATGACCCGGCCGAGGAGTCCTGATCACCCAGCCCGCGGCTCACGATCCGTCGGCGACCAGCTTCTCCCACTCGTCCGGGGTCATCGTGGTCTCGGTCTGCAGCAGCCACTGGGTCCCGAACGGGTCCTGCACCCGACCGCCGCGCGCGCCGTAGGGCTGGTCGGCGATCTCGTAGACGACGGTGGCGCCCTCCGCGACCATCCGGGCGGCGGTTGCGTCCGGGTCCGCGACCACGACGTCGAGGATCGGGCCGGGCGCGCCCGAGGTGCCCGGGGCCGGGTCGGCGTCGTCCTCCTGCTTGAGGGTGAGCCGGGAGCCGAGCACCGCCAGCTCGGCGAAGACCACCCGGTCGGCCATCGCGTAGCGGCTCACGAGCTCCGCGTCGAGCGTCGTGCGGTAGAAGTCGATCGCCGCGTCCGCGTCGTCCACGACGAGCTTGGGTCGGATGTTGGGACTGCTCATGGCCCCATTGTGGTCAGGCGAGCCGGCTCCGCAAGGCTACGGCGGGCGCTGGGCCCGTCAGAAGGCCAGGCCCAGGGCTGCGTCGAGGGTCGCCAGCATCGTCATCGCGGCGTCCGGGTCGCTGGTGTCGGCCAGCCCGTCGGTTCCCAGGGTCGCGGACGCCCAGGCGTCCACGGCTGCGACGGCACGGGGGGCGTCGAGGTCGTCGGCAAGCGCGGCCAGCACCTCCTCGGCCACCGGGGCCGCCGGGGCACCGGCACCGAGCGCCAGCGCCTGCCGCCATCGGGCGAGCAGGTCCACGGACTCCCACAGCTGGGCATCGGTCCACTCCCAGTCGGAACGGTAGTGGTGACGCAGCAGCACCATCCGGATCGCCATCGGGTCGACGTCGCTGTTGCGCAGGGCCGAGACGAAGACCAGGTTGCCCTTCGACTTCGACATCTTCTCGCCGTCGTACGCCACCATCCCGGCGTGGGCGTAGGCCTGGGCGAACGGCGCTCCTGGCTCGGCCACCTGGGCCTCACCGGCACACATCTCGTGGTGCGGGAAGACCAGATCGCTGCCCCCGCCCTGGACGTCGAAGGACGTCCCCAGGAACTCCAGTGCCATCGCGGTGCACTCGATGTGCCAACCGGGTCGACCGCGACCGAACGGGCTCTCCCACGCGGGCTCGCCGGGGCGTTCGCCCAGCCAGACGACGCAGTCGAGCGGGTCCTTCTTGCCCGGCCCGGTCGGGGTCGCCACCGCGCTCGGGGAAGATCCGGAGCATCTCGTCGCGGTCCAGCCCCGACACCGAGCCGAAGGCCGGGTCCGCGGTCACCGAGAAGTAGAGGTCGTTGTCCACGCGGTAGACCGAGCCCGCGTCCTGCAGCCGGGTGATGAGGTCGATCACCAGCGGGATCGACTCCACGGCCCCGATGTAGTGCGCCGGTGGGATCACGCGCAGCGCCGTCATGTCCTGCCGGAACAGCTCGGTCTCGCGCTCGGCGAGCTCGGCCCAGTCGACGCCGACCTTCGTGGCCCGCTCCAGGAGCGGGTCGTCGACGTCGGTGACGTTCTGGACGTAGGTGACCTCGTGCCCGGCGCTGCGCCAGGCGCGGTAGAGCAGGTCGAACGCGACATACGTGGCTGCGTGACCGATGTGGGTCGCGTCGTACGGCGTGATGCCACAGACGTAGAGGCGAGCCGCACCGTCCGGAGCGGGGGTGACCGACGTGCCGGTCGCGGTGTCGTGGACGGAGACGTCCGGGCCCTTCACAGGGAGTGTCGGGATCGCCGGTGCCGCCCAGGTTCGCATGTCCGGAAGCCTAGATCAGGGCCCTGAGAACCCCGAAAGCGCGCAGCGGACTCGTGCTCAGAAGGGCGGCCACGGGATCGCGGGCCACTCGCCCCGAGGGGCGGGCAGCGCGGCCGTGGCGACCAGCCGCTCGCTCCGGCGCAGCAACGCCTCGATCTCCTGCCCGGTGAGGTGCTCGCCCAGGGCAGCGCCCAGGTCGCCGGCGACTGCCGCGCAGAGCGCCCGGACCGGCGCCAGCTCCGCACGCGTCAGTGGTTCGCCGAGCCAGCCCCAGAGCACGGTGCGCAGCTTGTTCTCGACGTGGAAGGTGACGCCGTGGTCGACGCCGTACCGGTGCCCGTCGCTCATCGCGAGGACGTGCCCGCCCTTGCGGTCCGCGTTGTTCACGACGATGTCGAAGATCGCCATCCGGCGCAGTGCTGCGGAGTCCTCGTGGATCAACGACACCGGTTGGTCGCGCCCGTCGATGCCGTCGAAGACGTGGCGCCAACCCTCGGGGACGTCGCCCTCGGCCACGAGCGTGACCGCCACCTGCTCGTCGTCCGGCTCCTTCCAGAGCTGGACCATGCCCACCCCGTGGGGGCCGTCGCGGAGCCAGGTGCGCGGCACGACGTCCCAGCCCAGGGCTTCGGAGACCAGGTAGGCGGCCACCTCGCGGCCGGCCAGGGTCCCGTCGGGGAAGTCCCACAGCGGCCGCTCTCCGACCACGGGCTTGTAGACCACCCGCACACCGTCGATCTCGCCGACGAACGTCGCGTTCGAGGCGGGCATCACTCGACCGTGCAGCACGAGCTCGCCCTCGGTGAGTCGCTCCCCCACGTCCTCGGTCATGTCGGTCACGGGTCGCGGCGGTGGAATCCGTTGGCGCGCACGCAGAGGTGGCCGTCGGGATCCATCGGGTTACCGCAGAACGGGCAGCTCGGGCGGCCGGCCTGGAGCACCTGGCCGGCCCGCTTCACGAAGGCTCGCGCCATGCCCGCCGGCAGTCGGACCAGGAAGATCTCCTCGGGGTCCGGCTCCTCGAACTCCTCGTCCAGCTGGTCGGGAGAGACCACCGCCGCCTCCACGAACGGGAAGACCTCGATCACGATCCGCTCGTCGCCGGGGTCCCAGGACAGCGTCATCGTGCCCGCCCGGAACTCCTCCTCGATGGGCTGCTCCAGCGGCTCGGAGTCATCGAGGCCCAGCGGCGCGACCGCCGGGATGATGCTCTCGTTGAGCTCGCTGGTCATCACCTCGTCGAGCAGCTCGTCCACCCGCTCCGCGAGCGCGGCCACCTGCTGCTTCTCGAGGGAGACGCTGACGACGCGGGTGCCGGTGCGCGCCTGCAGGAAGAAGGTGCGCTGGCCGGGCTGGCCGACCGTGCCCGCGACGAAGCGCTCCGGCGGGTCGAACTCATGGACGAGGGGAGCCATGTCCACCACCCTAGGTGTGGGCCGGGTGACGGTCCGGACCGGCGCCCCCACCCACGACGGCGTCCGTGTGCTTGCGCTTGCGGCGACCCGGCTTGGGAGCCAGCCACCCCAGATCACCCTCGTGGGTGTTGGTGGCCAGCACGTAGGGACGGGCCGCGGTGTAGCGCACGATCGAGATCGACGCGGGGTCGACGTGCAGCCGTTGGAAGAGGTCGAGGTGCAGGCCCAGCGCGTCGGCCAGCAGCGACTTGATGATGTCCCCGTGGCTCACCGCCACCCACACCGCGCCCGCGCCGTGCTCGGCCTCGACCTCCGCGTCGTACCGACGTACGGCGGCCACGGCCCTCGCCTGCATCGCGGCCAGCGACTCTCCCCCGGGGAACGCCGCGGCCGACGGCTGGGTCTGCACCGTGCCCCACAGCTTCTCCTTGGCCAGGTCCTTGAGCGCTCGGCCCTGCCACTCCCCGTAGTCGCACTCGGTGATCCCGCGCTCGCCCGTGACCGTGAGGGAGCCGGACTGAGCCTTCAGGATCGCCTTGGCGGTCTGGCGGCACCGCTCCAGCGGGCTGCTCACCAGTGCCGCCAGGGGGACCCCGGCCAGCCGCTCCGCGGTCCGGGCTGCCTGCCCGTGGCCGGCGTCGTCGAGCTTCACTCCGGGGAGCCGGCCGGCCAGGACCCCGGTCGCGTTCGCGGTCGTCCGGCCGTGTCGCACGAGGATCACGGTTGCCATGCCGCGAAGCCTAGTGGGGCTAGCCTCGACTCGTGATCGTCGACAGCGCGCTCTACCGCAAGGGAGTCCGGGTCCCGGTCGACTGCGGCCCGCAGGACCTCCGGGAGCTGCGGTCGCTCGCGAACGCGGACGGGGACTTCGTCTGGCTCGGTCTCCACGAGCCGAGCGAGGACGAGCTCGAGGACGTCGCCACCGCGTTCGGGCTGCACCCGCTCGCGGTCGAGGACGCGTTCAACGCCCACCAGCGCCCCAAGCTCGAGCGCTACGGCGACAGCCTGTTCCTGATCCTCAAGACGCTCTGGTACGTCGACGAGGAGGACGCGGTCGAGACCGGTGAGATCCACATCTTCGTCGGCAGCGACTTCATCGTGACCGTGCGGCACGGCAGCGGCTCGGAGCTCCACTCGGCCCGCAGCTACCTCGAGTCCGAGGAGTCCGTGCTCACCCATGGCCCGTCCGCGGTCGTGTACGCCGTCTGCGACCGGGTCGTGGATGGTTACATCGAGGTGGTACAGGCTCTCGAGACCGACGTCGACGAGGTCGAGACCTCGGTCTTCTCCCCCAAGCGGACCGACGACTCGGTGCGCATCTACACGCTCAAGCGCGAGATCGCGGAGGTGCGGCGCGCCGTGCTGCCGCTGCGCGAGCCGATGCAGCGCTTCGCCTCGGGGACCGTGCCCGGCGTGGCGACGGACGCCGCGCCGTTCTTCCGCGACGTCGCCGACCACCTCGCCCGGGCCGCGGACACCGTCGACACGCTGGACAGTCTGCTGTCCACCGCGTTCAACGCGCACCTGGCGCGGATCTCGGTCCAGCAGAACGACGACATGCGCAAGATCTCGGCTGGGGTCGGCCTGGTGGTCGCGCCGGCGCTGATCGCCGCGATCTACGGGATGAACTTCCAGAACATGCCGGAGCTCGGCTGGTACTACGGCTACCCGTTCGCCCTGGCGTTGATGGTGCTGACCTCAGGTGCCCTCTGGGTCTTCTTCAAGAAGTCCGGCTGGCTCTGAACTGCGTGCGGCAGAAGCGTGCGTCTGGTTCCTGCTGGCCGCCACCCTGGACGTGCCTGCACGGGGGTTGCTTCACCACGGGATGCAGTCGAAGTGTCGCTTCCCACGGTGAATTCGCCGTGGGAAGCACCGGTTCGCCTGCATCCCATGGTGAAGCTGTGACGACGGGGCCTCATCGGCACGAGAGTGCGGATGCGCGAGCCAGGCCGGGGACACACCCAGTTGGCGCCGCCGGGGAGGATTGGAGCGCGGCGGGATCCGGACGTGCCGAATCCCCGCCGGCTGGTGACTGGGCCCTATTCGGCTTCTACAGGGCATGGACGGCGCGCGATCTGCCATACCCGGGAGCCAGCTTCGAGAGGACTCCCACCACCGTGGCACCGCGCGTGTGGGACGCCGGGCGCGGTGTGCCGCGACCCCGGACTCGAACGACTCCACTCCCCCCTCTGCGATTGAGGTGCGATAGCCAAGCGCGCGGATCGCGGTGCGGGTTCAGGCGGTCAACGGCGGGATGTCCCGAGTCAGGGTCGTGAGTAGCATGAGTGCATGGGCACAGGCACGGTTGGTGGCGTCGGACGCTGCTGCCGACTGCCTGCCTACGACTGCTGTGACGACGAAGACCGCGCTCGCTGACGGCTAGCCCGCCCGTCGGCCCGTCTCGTCCACTCACCCCACATCTCGTACACGGGAGTCGCAGTCATGCCCGCAACCACGTCGTACCGTCATGCCCTTCTCATCGTGTTCGCCACTGCATGCTGGGGTGGCGGCACTGTACTCAGCAAGCAAGTCCTCGACCGTGGCGTCGCCCCGCTGACGTTGCTCGCCATCGAACTGGCCGCCAGCACCCTGCTGCTGGGGCTCGGTGCGCTGATGCTGGGGGTTCGACCCAGATGGTCGCCCGCCCTCAGACGGCTCGCACTGCTTGGCGTGCTCAACCCCGGTGTCGCTTACGCGCTTGGGCTGCTTGGATTGGTCACGATCACCGCGAGCCTGTCAGTGCTCCTCTGGGCCACCGAACCAGTCCTCATCATGCTGCTTGCCGCCCTTCTTCTGCGGGAACGCATCGCGGCCGCCACCATGGTCGGCGTAGCGATAGCCCTGGTCGGCGTACTGCTGGTCCTGTACCGACCCGGCGCGTCCGGCGACGGGATCGGGATCGGCCTCACGGTAGGTGCGGTCACAGCGTGCGCGTTCTACACCGTGCTGACCCGCAGACTCCTCCTCGACGACGGCTCGCTGGACGTCGTTCTCGTGCAGCAGGGCGCCGCGTTGTGCTTCGCGGTGGTCCTCGCAGGAGTGGTTTGGGCCATGGGGATCACGAATCTCGGGCTACCACCTGACCTCGTGACCTGGGCCCTTGCGGCGGCATCCGGCATGGTCTATTACGGCCTTGCGTTCTGGTTCTTCATCGGTGGCCTGCGGGGAGTCCCGGCCTCGGTCGCCGGAAGCCTCTTCCCACTGATTCCGGTATTCGGGATCGCCGCTGGCTACCTTGTCGGGGACCGGCTGAGCGACCGGCAATGGGTAGGCGCGGCGATTGTGGTCGTCGCCACTGGCGCAGCGACGGGCTATCACCTCACTCGACCCACTGTCCGCTCATCGGCATGACCTCACGCTCTTCGGCATGTCCGGACGCCCCTGCACGACGGGATTCATCACACCTCAATCGGACAGGGGCCCCTCCCTCGTGCAGAGCTACGCGCTCCCACCGCTGCCGCTGGCCGCGCCGGCCGGCACGACGGACTCGATGGTCGTGATGTCCCGCTGTGCCGCAGCGCTGCGTATCCGGCACCACACCGCCTCGCCCGGGCCGACAGGGCCGTCCGGCCTCGGTCTCACCAGCGGACTTCGGGATGGCAGATGGCGCGCCCAGAAACCCTGCAAAGCCGAACAGGTGACTGGGCGAGGGTCGCGCGGTCAGACTCTTCGCTCGGGCGGGGAACTTCACGCCCGGTCGGCAGGTTGGGAGGGGCACTTCACGCCGGGTCGACTCTGAACTAGGTGGCGCTGATCGTGCCGGTGGCCAGCAGGCCGAGCAGGAGCAGCCCCAGCCCGATCCGGTAGGGCACGAACCAGGCGATCGAGTTGTGCGCGACGAACTTCAGCAGCCACGCGATCGCGGCGTACGCCACGACGAACGAGACCCCGGTGCCGACCAGCGTCTGACCGACGCTGATCGAGCCGCCCAGCGCATCCTTCATCTCGAACAACCCGGCAGCCAGCAACGCCGGGATGGAGAGGAAGAAGCTCAGCTTGGTCGCCGTCACCCGGTCCAGGCCGAGGAAGAGCCCGCCCGAGATCGTGGCGCCGGACCGGGAGACACCCGGGACCAGGGCGATGATCTGGACGACGCCGACGCCGATCGCATCGCGCATCCGCAGGTCGCGCAGGCTTCGCTTCTGCCGGCCCATCCGCTCGGCGATCCACATCACGCCGCTCCACAGGATCAGGCCCGCCGCGACGACCCAGAGCGAGCGCAGCCCGCCGGTGATCACGTCCTTGAGCAGGAGGCCGGCGATCCCGATGGGGATGCTGCCGACGATCACGTACCACCCCATCCGGTGGTCCAGCTGGCCCCGGTACTCCGGCTTGACCAGCCCCAGGCTCCACGCGCGGATGATGTGCCAGATGTCGGTGAAGAAGTAGACGATCACCGCGACGATCGCGCCCATCTGGATCACTGCCGTGAAGCCGGTCACGGCCGGGTCCGCCAGGTCGAGACCGAGCATCTTCTCGACGATCGTCAGATGGCCGGTGCTCGAGACCGGAAGGAACTCCGTCAGGCCCTCAACGATGCCGAGGATCACGGCGTCCAGGTAGTTCATGCAGCCGCTTTCGTTCGTCGAGATGGGCCGCCGGACAGACTACGCAGCCAGCCGGACGGCGTGCCGACCGGACCCCTCACCGTCGAGACGGTTTACTGGTGGCCATGCAACAGCGGTCGGTCGGAGCGACCGGGCTCAAGGTCTCCCGGCTCGGCCTCGGGACGATGACCTGGGGCCGAGACACGGACGAGCACGAAGCCCGCGATCAGCTGATCGCATTCGCCGAGGCCGGGGGAAGCCTCCTCGACACCGCGGCCGGCTACGGCAACGGCGCGTCCGAGGAGCTCATCGGGACCCTGATCGGCGACGTGGTGGCGCGTGAGGACGTCGTGCTCGCCACCAAGGCCGGGATCACGTCGCGCCGCGGCAACCGGGCGTACGACGTCGGGAGGGGGCACCTGCTCGCCACCCTCGACGCCTCCCTGCGCCGACTGGGCGTCGACAACGTCGACCTGTGGCAGGTGCACATCTGGTCCGACGACACCCCGATCGAGGAGACGCTCAGCGCGCTCGACCAGGCGGTCACCAGCGGACGCGCGGCTTACGTCGGGGTCTCGAACTACGCCGGCTGGCAGACCGCACAGGCAGCGACCTGGCAGCGTGCCGTCCCCGGTCGGGCGACGCTGGCCTCGACCCAGGTGGAGTACTCCCTGCTCAACCGGCACGTCGAGCACGAAGTGCTCCCGGCGTGCGACGCACTCGGACTCGGCGTGCTCCCCTGGTCACCACTGGGTCGTGGCGTGCTCACCGGCAAGTACCGCGGCGGCACGCCGTCGGACTCCCGGGCCGCGTCGTCGCACTTCGCCAACTTCGTCGGCGCCTACCTCTCGGACCGTTCGAGCCAGATCGTGGAAGCCGTGGTCAAGGCCGCCGACGGGCTGGGCTGGACCCCGCTCGAGGTGGCCCTGGTCTGGGTCCGGGACCGTCCCGGCGTCACCGCCCCGATCGTCGGCGCCCGGACCGCGGTACAGCTCCGCGGTGCACTGGGTGTCGAGGAGCTGACCCTGCCCCCCGAGATCGTCGAGGCTCTCGACGACGTGTCCGGAGACTGACGGAGACTGACATGGAGACGCGCGCCCGGTCCCGCCCGCTCAACCGGGGCGTCGAGTGGGAGTTCGAGAGGCTCACCCTCGCCCCGGAGTTCTCCCGCAACGTCGTCACCCGGATGCTCGTCGAGCGCGCCGAGCACGGCGGTTGGGAGCTGGACCAGGTGCGGATGTCGCCCGACGGCACCCGGCGGGTGACCCTGCGCCGCAAGATCATCCGTCAGGCGCGTCCGACGTTCCTCTGACAGCCGTTCCTCTGGGACGTCGCTCCGTCTCGGCGTTCGCTTCACCATGGGATGCAGTCGAAGTGTGGGTTCCCATGGTGAATTCGCCGTGGGAAGCGAAGGTTTGCCTGCATCCCATGGTGAAGCTGGGACGACGGGACCTCACCTCGCCAGATCCGGCAACTGGCGTCGCCAAGAGGGACACGCCCAGCGAGACGTGGTCCTCACGCCTCGTCGAGGAAGCGGTCGAAGACCCGGGCACCGAACTCCAGCGCGTCGACCGGGACCCGCTCGTCGACGCCGTGGAAGAGTGCCGTGAAGTCGAGCTCCGCGGGCAGCCGGAGCGGCGCGAACCCGTAGGAGCGCAGGCCCAGCTTGTTGAAGTGCTTCGCGTCGGTGCCGCCGCTCATCAGGTACGGCGCCACCACGGCGCCGGGATCCTCGGCGAGGATCGACCGGGACATCGCCTCCACCAGGTTCCCCTCGTACGGCGTCTCCCACGGCGACTGCTTCGAGACGTACTCGATGCTGATCCGGTCCCCGCACAGCTCGGCCAGGGTGTCGAAGAACTCGTCCTCGAAGCCCGGCAGGAAGCGGCCGTCGACGTGCGCGCTCGCCTCGGTGGGGATCACGTTCACCTTGTAGCCCGCGTCCAGCATCGTCGGGTTGGTGGTGTTGCGCAGGACCGCCCCGAGCATCCGGGCCGCTCCCCCGAACTCCTCGACCAGGCTCTCGGCGTTCTCCGGCGTGGCCTCGGTGCCGGCCAGCTCAGCCACCGCGGCGAGCAGGGTCTTCATCGTCGGAGTGAGCCGGACCGGCCACTCGTGCGTCCCGATCCTGGCGACCGCCGCAGCGAGGTCGGTGACGGCGTTCTCCCGGTTGATCATCGAGCCGTGGCCGGCTCGACCGCGTGCGGTCAGCTTCATCCAGGCCATGCCCTTCTCGGCGGCCTCGATCAGGTAGAGCCGGCGGCCGCGGACGGTCGTGCTGAACCCCCCGACCTCGCCGACCGCCTCCGTGCAGCCCTCGAGCTCGTCGCGGTGGTGGTCGAGGAGGTACTCCGCCCCCTTGTGGCCACCGGCCTCCTCGTCGGCGGTGAAGCAGAGCACGATCGGCCGTTCGGGGACGCGACCAGCGCGGGTCCGGGCGCGGACCACGGACAGCAGCATCGCGTCGAAGTCCTTCATGTCGACCGCTCCACGACCCCAGACGTAGCCGTCCTGGATCTCCCCGGAGAACGGGTCGACCTGCCAGTCGTCGGCCGCCGCGGGCACCACGTCGAGATGACCGTGGAGCAGCAGCGCACCCTGGTCCGCGCCGGCGCCGGACGCGCTTCCGCCCCAGCTCGCGACCAAGGAGGTGCGCCCCGGCTCGGACTCGTAGAGCCGGGCCTCGATCCCGACCTCGTCGAGCAGGGTGGCGACGTACTCGGCGGCCTTCCGCTCCCCCGGGCCCTCCTGGTCACCGTAGTTGGAGGTGTCGATCCGGATCAGGTCGCGGCAGAGGTCCACGACCTCCGCGGCGGGGTCGTGGGTCGGGTCCTGGACGTCGTTGGCCATGGCCCCATCCTGACATCCCCAGTACTGGATGCCGATTGAGGATTCGGGGCGTTGCTTTGCTATGGTTCCGAGGCACTCGTCCGGGTGGCGGAATTGGCAGACGCGCTAGCTTGAGGTGCTAGTGCCCCAAAAGGGCGTGGGGGTTCAAGTCCCCCCTCGGACACTGGAAAGGCCCCGGCTCCACGGGGCCTTTTCTTCATTTTCCGGCACCTCACGGTGAGCCTTCTCTTGATTCATTCCAGAGAATGGGACAGGGTGTGGGGATGACCACCACCGGCTTCGAGCAGCTGCTGCGCGACGCCTCCTTGCGGGTCACCAGACCCCGCGTCGCCGTGTTGTCCGCGGTGCACCTGCACCCGCATGCGGACACGGACGCGATCATCTCGGCGGTACGCCGGGACGTCGGTGAGGTCTCCCACCAGGCGGTGTACGACGTACTGCGGGCGCTGACCTCCGCCGGCCTCGTGCGGCGCATCCAGCCGTCCAGCTCGGTGGCTCGCTACGAAGCGCGAGTGGGTGACAACCACCACCATGTGGTGTGCCGCTCGTGCGGAGTCATCGCCGACGTCGACTGTGCCGTCGGCGACCCGCCCTGCCTCACCGCCTCACACGACCACGGCTTCTCGATCGACGAGGCCGAGGTCATCTACTGGGGCCACTGCCCCACGTGCTCCACCGCTGCCCGTTCCTGAAATCTCCAGTCAATCGCAACGTCTTGGAAGGATTCCCGTGCCTCAGAACCACGATGCCGTCGTCGGCGACATGAACTCGGAGGAGAGCGAGGCCGGTTGCCCGGTCGCCTCGGTCGGCCCCCGCCACCACCCCACCGAGGGTGCGGGCAACCGCGACTGGTGGCCCAACCAGCTCAACCTGAAGATCCTCCGCAAGCACCCGGCCGTGGCCAACCCGATGGGTGAGGAGTTCGACTACGCCGAGGCGTTCAACAGCCTCGACCTCGACGCGCTCACCCGGGACGTCGACGAGCTGATGACCACGTCCCAGGAGTGGTGGCCGGCCGACTTCGGCCACTACGGCGGGCTCTTCATCCGGATGGCCTGGCACAGTGCCGGCACCTACCGGATCAGCGACGGCCGCGGCGGCGCCGGCGCCGGCATGCAGCGTTTCGCACCGCTCAACAGCTGGCCGGACAACGCCAACCTCGACAAGGCCCGACGCCTCCTGTGGCCGATCAAGAAGAAGTACGGCAACAAGATCTCGTGGGCCGACCTGATGGTCTTCACCGGCAACCGGGCCCTGGAGACGATGGGCTTCAAGACCTTCGGCTTCGCCGGCGGGCGGGCCGATGTCTGGGAGCCGGACGAGGACGTCTACTGGGGTCCGGAGCAGACCTGGCTCGGCGACGAGCGGTACACCGGCGACCGCGAGCTCGAAGGCCCGCTTGCCGCGGTCCAGATGGGCCTCATCTACGTCAACCCCGAAGGCCCCAACGGCACCCCTGACCCGGTCGCCTCGGCCCGCGACATCCGCGAGACGTTCAGCCGGATGGCGATGAACGACGAGGAGACCGTCGCGCTGATCGCCGGCGGCCACACGTTCGGCAAGACGCACGGTGCCGCCGACCCCGAGCCGCACATCGGGGACGAGCCCGAAGGTGCCGGACTCGAGCAGCAGGGCCTGGGCTGGAGCAACACCTACGGCAGCGGGAAGGGCCGGGACGCGATCACGAGCGGTCTGGAGGTCACCTGGACGTCCACACCGACCCAGTGGAGCAACGGCTTCTTCGAGAACCTCTTCGGCTACGAGTGGGAGCTGGTCAAGAGCCCGGCAGGCGCGCACCAGTGGCAGGCGAAGGACGGCGCCGGCGCGAACACCGTGCCCGACCCGGAGGACGGCTCGCTCACCCGACCCCCGACCATGCTCACGACCGACCTGGCCCTGCGCTTCGACCCGGTCTACGAGCCGATCTCGCGGCGCTTCCTGGAGCACCCGGACGAGTTCGCGGACGCATTCGCCCGCGCCTGGTTCAAGCTCACCCACCGCGACATGGGTCCGATCCAGCGCTACCTCGGCCCGCTCGTGCCGCAGGAGACCCTCGTCTGGCAGGACCCGGTCCCGGCGGTCGACCACGAGCTGGTCGACGCTGCGGACGTGGCCGCGCTCAAGGAGCAGGTCCTCGGCTCCGGGCTGTCCGTCGCGCAGCTGGTCTCGACGGCCTGGGCGTCTGCCTCGACGTTCCGCGGCAGCGACAAGCGCGGCGGAGCCAACGGCGCGAGGATCCGTCTCCAGCCGCAGAGTGCCTGGGAGGTCAACGACCCCGACCAGCTCGCGGCCGTGCTGCGCACCCTCGAGGGGGTCCAGGAGAGCTTCAACGCCGCGCAGAGCGGCAAGAAGGTCTCGCTGGCCGACCTGATCGTGCTCGCCGGCTGCGCGGGCGTCGAGAAGGCAGCCCGGGACGCCGGACATGACATCGAGGTGCCGTTCACCCCGGGTCGGACCGACGCGACCCAGGAGCAGACCGACGTCGAGTCGTTCGCGCCCCTCGAGCCCACCTCGGACGGGTTCCGCAACTACGTCGGCAAGGGCGGTCTGCTGCCGGCAGAGTTCCTCCTGGTCGACCGCGCCAACCTGCTGAACCTCAGCGCGCCCGAGATGACGGTCCTCGTGGGTGGCCTGCGGGTCCTTGGCGCCAACCACGCCCAGTCCACCGCGGGCGTCCTCACCGAGCGTCCGGGCACCCTGACCAACGACTTCTTCGTGAACCTGCTCGACATGGGCATCACGTGGTCGTCGTTGTCCGGCGACGAGGAGACCTTCGAGGCGCGCAACGCGTCCGGGGAGGTCGTGTGGACCGGAACCCGTGCCGACCTGGTCTTCGGCTCGAACTCCGAGCTGCGTGCGGTCGCCGAGGTCTACGCGAGCGACGACGCCGGCGAGAAGTTCGTCCGGGACTTCGTCGCCGCCTGGGACAAGGTGATGATGCTGGACCGGTTCGACCTGAGCTGAGGCCCTGTCCGGGTCGGCCCGTCCTGGGCCGGCCCGGACGCGGTCGGCCTCCGCCGCCGCGACTGGCGCAGGTCAGTTCAGGATCCGCATGTTCCCGGGTACGCCGCCGCCGCGGAGCGCGTCCTCAGCAAGCTCCTGCAGGGCCGTGAGCGCGACGTTCTGCGACAACGGCCCGAAGGAGACCCGGGCGACACCGTTCTCTCCCTGCCACGTGGTCGACGGGGTCCCCGGGATCGCGATCGTGGTCAGCCGCTGCGGGCCGAAGGCGTCGACGAGCGTCAGCGTCTGCTCCTCGTTCAGGCGCGCAGGCACGAAGACGACCGGGGCACCCGCGTCGAGGTACGCCTTGCCGCGCTCGATCGAGGCGGCGAGGTTGTCGGCCGGGTCCCGGTCACGCCCGAGGTGGAAGGCGTCGGTGCGGGCGTTGAGCACGAAGTCGTCGACGCCTTCGGCGGCCGCGGCCTTCATGATCGCCTCGACCTGCGCGGCGGCCTCACCGAGCGGCTTCATCTGGTCCTCGATGTTGGCGCCGACGACCCCCACGCCGATCGCGCGGCGGACCGTCTCGGCCGCGTTGCCGTAGCCGGCCTCGAGGTCGGCACTCACCGGCAGGTCCGTGGCAGCGACGATCCGGCCGACGTGCTCGATCATCAGGTCGAGAGGGATGTTCTCGCCGTCCTCGTAGCCGTACGCCGCTGCGATCGAGTGGCTGGCCGTGGCGAGGGCCGTGGTGCCCTCGACCGCGGCGACCGTCCGTGCGCTGACCGCGTCCCAGACGTTGACCAGCAGGAGCAGCTCCGGGTCTCGGTGGAGCCGGAGCAGGGTCGAGGCGCGGTGCGCGGTGGTCTCGTCAGCCATGGCCAGATTCTGACAGGGCCGCCCAACTACTCCTCGATGGTGTGGACCGCGGCCTCCTCGGCGCTGGCGCCGGCACCGTCGATGCCCTCGTCCTCCGCGAAGCGGTCATCACCGGCAGAGTTCGCCAGCAGGCGGCCCGTGCGCGCGTCACCGACTTCTCCACCGACCGACTCAGCCAGGGTGTCCGCGTCGGCCTCGCCGTCCAGCTCGTCCCATACCTCGGGCTCCTCCTGGGCCATCCGCTCGTCGATGGTCTCGCCCTCGAGCTCTTCGCGAGCCGTGACGCCCTTGGCGAACACCCCCCGTGGTCGCTCCGGCGGGGAGATGCCCTCGTCGAGTATGTCGGCCACTCCCCTGTCGTCCAGGGTGTCCTCGGGCTGCAGCTGGTCTTCATTCATGGCTTCGACCGTAACCCTTCGAAGCCGTCAGATGGTCTGGCAACAGCGGTGAGTGCTCACCAGGAGGCCAGCTGGCCGTCAGGTCGCTCAGCAGCGCCGCGTCGTCAGATCCGTCGCTCGTCTCGATCGCGGCGCAGGCGTACGTCAGCGTCTCGGCCCCGATGTTGGCCGCGGCACCCCGGAGGCTGTGCGCCACGCGCACGAGCTCCGTCCGGTCGCCCGCCGCAGGGCCTCGTGCAGCTCGGCCTGCTGCTCACGGGCATTGAGCGCGAACGCCCGGACCAGGGCGGGCAGCACCCCCCAGCCGTCGTCCGGCCCGAGAGCCGCAGCTCGTCGAGACGCGCCGGCGACAGCAGCCGCATCGCGCCGACGCCGGCTCCGGTCTCCGCATCGGCCGCAGCCGGGATCCAGCGCGCAAGCGTCACCCGCAGCTGCTCCACGTTCACGGGCTTCGGCACGAAGTCGTCCATCCGGCCTGGAGGCAGCGTTCGCGATCCTCGTCCAGCACACCAGCCGTCATGGCGATGACGGGCGTGCGGCGACCACCCTCCTCTGCCCGTCGTAGCGCACGCGTCGCCTCGAAGCCGTCGACCCGGGGCATGTGGCAGTCCATCAGCACGGCGTCGAACGTCTGGGTCTCCAGCGCCTCCAGCGCCTCGGTTCCGTCCTGGACGAGCAGTGAGGTGTAGCCCAGGGACTCCAGAACGCCGACCGCGACCAGCTGGTTGACGGGATTGTCCTCGGCCACCAGGAGGCGTCCGAGACGGCGACCGCCGGCAGGCGGCTCCGCCGGTGTGCGAGCGGGGGCGATCGTCGGCTGGTCGAGACGCGCCCGCGAGGACAGCCGCTCGAGTGCCGCGCGGAGCTCCGAGGTCCGGACTGGTTTCCTGATCCACTCGTGAACCCGGTTTTCGCCGTGCGCAGCCCCTCGGGGAGCCCACCTGAGCTGAGGATCAGGCACTGCGTCCTGACGAGCCGGTCGTCCGCAGCGATGGCAACCGCCAGCTCCATCCCGTCGGTGCCGGGCATCCTCAGGTCGAGCAGCGCCAGGTCGTACGGCGCTCCGGCCCCTGCCGCCGCGGTCAGCTCGGCCATCCCGGCACCGGCGTCCGCCACTGCGGTCGGCTCCATCCGCCAGCCCTCGAGCTGAGCGACCAGGATCTGCCGGTTGGTCTCGTTGTCGTCGACCACCAGGGCGCGTAGTCCGCGCAACGTCTCGTCCACAACGGGTGCGTGCTCGGACTCCGTGGGCAGGAGCAGGGAGAAGCCGAAGACGCTGCCGACATCGGGAGTACTGGACACGACGAGCTCGCCGCCCATCGCGCTCACCAGCCGACGGGAGATCGCGAGCCCGAGCCCGGTTCCTCCGTACCTGCGCGTCGTCGAGGCGTCCGCCTGCGAGAAGGGCTCGAACAGGCGGTCCAGCATGCCCACGTCGATCCCGATGCCGGTGTCCCTGACCTCGAACCGCAGACCGACGCGTCCCCTGGACGACTGGGCGCGGTCCAGCCCGACGCTGAGGACGACCTCACCGACCTGTGTGAACTTGACCGCGTTCCCGGCCAGGTTGATCAGCGTCTGGCGCAACCGCCCGGGGTCCCCCACCACGGCGTCGGGGACCCCCGGGTCACAGGCGATGATCAGCTCGAGGCCCTGTCCGCCCGCCGACTCCGCCAGCAGCACTCCGACCTCCTCGACCAGACAGCGAGGGGAGAACTCCACCTGCTCGAGGGAGACCTTGCCGGCCTCGAGCTTGGAGAAGTCGAGGATGTCGTTCACGATGCCGAGCAGTGCCTCTCCGGCTCCGCGAACCCCCGCCGCATAGCTGCGTTGCACGTCGTCGAGCTCGGTGCGCAGCAACAGTCCGGTGAGTCCGATGACGCCGTTCATCGGGGTCCGGATCTCATGGCTCATCGTGGCCAGGAACTCGGACTTGACCCGGGACGCCTCGACCGCGGCGCTCCGGGCCTCTTCGAGCTCCTGCTGTCGCGCCCGTGCCGGGGTGATGTCGCGGATGATCGCCGAGATGCCCGCGACCCGGTCACCGTCGTAGATGGGTGACACGGTCAGCGACACCGGGACCACCGTTCCATCGCGGCGGAGGCAGTCCGCCTCCGAGCTGCGCCGAACCGTACCCCCGGCCAGCTGCTCGGCGTCGACCCCGGCCTGGCAGTCTTCTCCGGGCACCAGGACCGACAGCGGACGGCCGACGATCTCGTCCTGGGGGTAGCCGAAGAGCCGTTCGGCGGCTGGGTTCCAGCTGGTGATCGTCCCGTCCGGTCGGGTACTCAGGATCGCATCGTCGGAGGACTCGACCAGCGCCGTGAACCTGGCGTCCGAGGACGAGAGCTCGGCCAGCGCCTGGCGGGCCTGTTCCTGGGCGTCCCGCCTGGGGGTCACGTCGCGGAAGCTCCACACCCGGCCGACCACCTGGTCACCCACCCGTTGCGGTCGTGAGTAGCGCTCGAAGATCCGCCGGTCCAGGAACTCCAGCACGTCGTTGCTCTCGGCGTCCGGGTCGTGGTAGAGCGCCTGGACCTTGTCCACGAACCCGCCCGGGTCGACCAGCTGGTCGAGCACGAAGCCCATCACCCGCTCGTCGTCACCCGAGGCGAGCAGGTCCGCGGGGATCCCCCACATCGTCGCGAAACGCTCGTTCGAGCCGCGATCCGACCGTCGGCCGTGACGACGAGGATGCCGTCGGCGGTGGACTGGAGCGTCGCACTGAGCAGTGAGAGCGCATCTCGCAGCTCGCTCTCGGTCCGTTGCCGATGGCTGACGTCACGCACCGACGCAGCAACGTGATCGGAATCGGGCAGCCGGCTGTAGTTCACCTCGATCGGAAACGTGCTGTCGTCGGCGCGTCGTCCGTAGAGGTCCAGGTTCGCCCCGAGCTGCCCGGTCTCGGCCAGGGGGTCCAACGGGTTCTCCCGGGTCGCCCCGGAGCTGTCCGCCAGCAGCGCCCGCAGGCCCAGCCCCAGCAACCCACCGGGAGGGTGGCCGAACAGCTCCTCCGCCCGGCGGTTCGCGAAGACGACGATGCCGTCTGTGTCCACCGTGACCAGCGCGTCCGGGCCGTCACCGACCAGGCGTGCGCACCAGTCTTCAGACTGTGGCATGGGACCTCCCGGGGCTCCGGTCCGGGCGCCGAGTACGCCGTTGCGGTCAAGATATCCGCCTCCACACAACCGTGGGAGCGATTCCCGACAATGAACTGGCTCCCCAGCTCGGGCGGGTCAGGATCTGCAGGCTCAGGACCATCCGCTCGGCGAGCGGTCCGGATGACGCCGGGTTCTGGCCGGTGAACAGCGAGCGGTCGACCACGATGTTCTCCGACCACGGCTCGGCCTCCTCGAAGTCCGCGCCGAGCGCGACCAGGCGGTCCTGGAGCAGCCAGGGAGCATTCTCGGCCAGCCCGGCCTGCTGCTCCTCGGCGTTCGTGAACCCGGTCAACCGGTACCCGGCGAAGGGCGACCCGCCCTCGGCACCCTCGGTCGCCAGCAGCGCAGCCGGCGCGTGGCAGACGATCCCGAGCGGCTTGCCGGACGCCAGCGTGGCGACGAGGAGGTCAGCCGACCGGGCATCCACGGAGAGATCCTCCATCGGCCCGTGGCCGCCCGGGTAGAAGACGGCGGCGTAGTCGTCGAGCTCGACCTGCTCGAGTGCCAGCGGGGAGGCCAGCTCGGAGATCGAGGCGAGCTGCTGCTCGATCTCGTCCGCCCGCTCCTGACCGCCGTTGGCGTCCGCTCCCAGACTCCCCTGGTCCACGGTGGGGACGACGCCGCCCGGGGTGGCGATCACGACCTCGTGTCCTGCTCCGGTGAACGCGCGGTACGGCGCCACCAGCTCCTCGGCCCAGAACCCGGTCGGGTGCTTGGACCCGTCCTTGAGTGTCCAGTGGTCCGAGCCGGTCACGACGAAGAGGATCTTGCTCACGCGGTTGCTCCTTCTGATGGGGTCGACCACCCGGGTCGCTGACCAGAGCATGTCCCCGAGCGAGCACCCGGAAACCCCCGATGCCGAGCAGCGCCGCTCAGTCCGTCGCCGCTCGGCCGTCGACGACCACGAGCGGCAGCAGCCTGCGGAGCCGCGTGTTCTCCCCCGGGTCGAGGACCGAGTGCTGGGCACACGCCGGCACGAGCTCACCGGTCTCGGGGTGCGCCATCGAGTAGGTGCACGCGGCGAGCCGCTCCTGCGTCGCCCGGATGTGCGGGTCGTCCGACGTCCGTCCCTGACGCATCAGCTCCCAGGCCGGTGCGACGTCGTCTGCATCCATGAAGCGATGGACGACGTACGTCATCGGCTGGACCGTGCCCCGGCGCCAGGCCCCCACCAGCCGACGCCACCCGCCGGACCGGTCGGCCAGGCGGACTGCCCAGCCGAGGGCGACGAGCAGGTCGCCCGGATGCCGGGCGAGCACGCGCCCCACCTTCGCGGCCAGCTGCGCGGGCGGGGTGCCGCCGAAGTTCATCCCCCCGAAGTGGTCGAGCGCGCGGTCCCGGGTCACGAGGTCGCGCGGGACGTCGGGGTCGAACAGCGGCACCCAGTGGTCGTCGACCCGGAAGCCGAACGCCGTCCGGTTGCAGCGTCGGTCACCGAACTGCAGCGCCTGCCAGGCCACCCGCTGCCCGAGGCCCGCCTCGAGCTCGTCCCAGACGTCGTCGATCCCGACCTCGCGGTAGTCCTCGCGCCACCGCCGCTCGTCGCCGACGTGCGCGGCCGGCTGGAAGGAGAGCATCGAGTAGCCCATCCGGCTCACCTCGGCTGCCGTCTCCCCCACCTCGGCCAGGTTCGCCGGCGTCACGGTCATGTTGTGCGCGAGGTAGAAGCGGACGCCGTGCTCGCGGCGCAGCTGCCGGAACATCTCGACGAACCGCGCCCGGAACGGGTTCAGCTCGGCCTCACTGCGCGGCCGCGGGATGCCGGAGCGACCGCGCATCAGCGAGTCGAAGTGCGCGGCGAACGACAGCCGCCGGAACCGCGGAGCACCGTCCGCCCCGAGGGCGAGCGCCCGCAGGTAGCCGGCCGAGAAGTCACCGTGCGTCATCGACATCGGTTCCCGGCCGAGGGACCGCATCAGCGTCAACGCTTCGGCATGGTCCTCCGCATCGAGCAGGCTCACCTCGCCGCCGATCAGCTGGGCGTGGGCACGCGGGCCCCGGCGCTGTGCGAAGAGCTCCATCTGCTCGCGCACGTTGTCGAGGGTGTGCCGGCCGTCGACCCGCACCTTGTTCGCATCGGCCGAGTGGTAGCAGGGGGAACACGTCAGGTCGCACTTCGGGAACACCCCGTGGGTGCCTTCACAGCCGACCGCATGCCGGCCGAGGAGCTGCGCGTCGGTACGCACGCCCGCGGGCAGAGCAGCCCAACGCTCCTCGAGGACGCGGCGGGTCACCGCGCTGACCGGACGCGTGGCGAGCTCTAGCCTGCTCCAGATCGAACCGCCCATCACGACCCCGGGCTCGCCGGGTCGACCAGGGCGGTGTCGGGATGGAACTGTGCCCAGGCGAACCAGAACGTGTCCAGGTGCTGGACCAGGTCGAGCCGGCTGCCCTCCAAGGATCCCTCGGTCGCGCGGCCCAGCACGTTCCAGGTGCTGCCGGTCTCCCGGTCGAGGACCTGGTCCCCGATCGAGTAGAAGTGCAGCCGGCGCCCGTCCAGCCTGGGCGAGAAGACGCCGACCGTCCCGATGTCGGCGCCTTCGGAGATCTCCCGCTCGTCGAGGGCCGAGGCCTGCCCGGCGCGCAGCCAGAGAACGACGGTGCGGTCGCCCACGCGGAGCTCCAGCGGCGGGCGGTCCCGCAGGGCCTGCCTGGCCACGGCCACGTGGGCGTCGCCGTCACTGAGCCCGATCACCCGCTCCTTGATCGGCAGTCGCTCGTCCAGGGCGCCGGGCAGGGCGAACAGGACGTCGCCGTCCGGGTCGTCGTAGCCGACGTACGGGTTCGTCCCGTAGGGGCGGTCGAACCCGGTGTCCTGCGAGAGCACCCGAGCGGTCGGATGGTCCTCCAGGAAGTCGGCCCATCCGACCGTGCCCATCGGGATCGCGACCAGCTGGGTCCCCGTGAGCGCCCCGATGGAGGCCAGCCCGGTCAGCTGCGGCCAGAGCGACTCGGTGGTCCGGTCGTACATCACCAGGTTGTCCGCGTAGAGCATCCCGGACGTCCCGAAGGTGAAGAGCTCCCCGTCGATCCGACGCTCGAACGCGACCCCGGAGTTGCACAGGGGGCAGTAGGTCACGGTCACGGGCACACCCCCGACGGTGTCGTTCACGATCTCGTGCCAGGTCAGCACGCGCAGCGGGTAGGCGCGGGTCTCGCCCCCGACCGTCAGGGACAGCACCGGCTCGGTGTCCTCGAGCCAGTCCACCCGATCGGCTCGCTCGAACGTCGGGTCGTCGATGGGTGGGATGCCGTCCGGCGGCGGACCACCGGACTTCACCTCGTCCGGGTCGATCAACGGGTCGGGGAAGCTCGGGTCGTTCCGGTCGTCCAGCGCCGACGCGACCTCCTCCTCGACCGGCGCGACCCCGCCTGAGGAGCTCGACGAGGCTCCCGCGGGCTCGGCGACCGTCTCGGCGGGGTCTGCTCCCGAGCAGCCGGTGGTGGCGAGCAGCAGCCCGGCGACCGTGAGCGCGGTGCGGCGACGACGCGACATGGTCCCAGCATCCACCACCCGACCGCGGCCGTTCCGTGAGCGCGGTCACCGTGGGTTGCCCACCGCTGGGGCAGACTGGTCCCAACGACCCTGACGGAGGACTCATGCGTACCGAGGCCAAGGCCGCACTGCTGGTTGTGGTGATGCTGCTGCTCGCCGCGTGCGGCAGCCAGACCACGACCGACCCGGCGGCCGCGGACGGCCAGGACCCCACCACCAGCAGCAGTCAGGCGCCCGCGGCGGACGGCTCGGCGGTCCCTGCGGAGCTCGACTTCACCGGGGAGCTCCTCGACGGGTCCAGCTTCGACGGCGCCACGTTGGCGGGCAGGCCGACCGTGCTCTGGTTCTGGGCACCCTGGTGTCCCACCTGTCGTGCCCAGGCGCCCGGCGTCAGCCGGCTGGCCACGGAGTACGCCGGCCAGGTCAACGTGGTGGGCGTCGGCGGCCTCGCTGATCCCACCGACATCCGCGAGTACGCCGAGCAGGTCGAGGGACCCACCCATCTGGTCGACGAGCAGGGCGCGATCTGGCGCCAGTTCGGCATCACCGCCCAGAGCTCCTACGTCGTCATCGACACCGACGGCACCATCGTCGCCGACGGCTACCTCGACGACTCGGTGCTGGCCGACAAGGTCGCCGAGCTCGTGAGCTGACGTGCTCGAGGGAACGGCAGCACTGGCCCTGGGCGCCGGGATGTTGGCCGCGCTCAACCCGTGCGGGTTCGCACTTCTCCCTGCCTACCTGACGCTCCTGATCAGCGCCGACCAGCCGACCCGGCTCACGGCGGTGGCGCGGGCCTTGAAGATGACGGCTGCCATGACAGCCGGATTCACCACGGTCTTCGCGGTCTTCGGGCTCGTGATCGCCCCGGTCGCCAGCTCTGCTCAGCGCTACCTGCCGTGGTTCACGGTGGTGGTCGGCGTCCTCCTTGCCGCCGCCGGGATCTGGCTGCTCGCCGGGCGCAGCCTGACACTGGCGAGCCTGAGAGGCGGCGGGACGACCCCGAAGGCCGGCGGATCGCCGATCACCGGCTCGGTCGCCTCGATGTTCGGGTTCGGTGTCTCGTACGCGGTCGCGAGCCTGACCTGCACCGTGGCACCCTTCCTCGCGGTCGTGGTGGCCGCGTTCCGAGCCGACTCGTTGGGATCGGGCGCCCTCCTCTTCCTGCTGTACGCCGCCGGAATGGGCCTGGTCGTCGGCACCGCCGCCCTCGCTGTGGCTCTGGCCCAGCAGTCGCTGATCAGGGGCGCGCGCCGCCTCGGCAGGGGGGTGCCCGTCCTCGGCGGTGTGCTCCTGCTGCTGGTCGGCGTGTACGTCGCCTACTACGGCTGGTGGGAGATCCGGGTGCTGGCCGGGGGGTCGGCGCAGGACCCCGTGATCGACGCCGCCCTCGACCTCCAGCAGTGGCTCGTCTCGGGCGTCGACTCCGTCGGACCGGGCGGCTTCGTCCTCGTCGCGGCCGGCCTCGCAGTTCTCGGCGGCGCGGTCAGTCTGGTCAACCGACGCCGCACTCGCCACGATGTCCCTGCCGCCCCACTGCCCACAGAGAGCGAGATCCACCATGAATGACAGCCCGGACGCAGTCGACGTGATCGTCATCGGGATGGGGGTCGCCGGCGAGGCGGTCGCCGGCTCACTCGCCTCCGAGGGCCTCACCGTGATCGGCGTCGAGAGCCAGCTGGTCGGCGGCGAGTGTCCCTACTGGGGCTGCATCCCCAGCAAGATGATGATCCGCGCCGCCCACACCCTGGCCGAGACCCGCCGCGTCGAGGGACTCGCCGGCACCGCCACCGCGACCCCGTCCTGGGCCCCGGTCGCCCAGCGGATCCGTGAGGAGGCGACCGACGACTGGAACGACAAGGTGGCCGTGGACCGGTTCGTCGAGCAGGGCGGGCTCTTCGTCCGGGGTCGGGCCCGGATCGTCGGCCCCGGCCGCGTCGACGTCGACGGCCGGGTGATCGAGGCCAGGCGCGCAGTCGTGCTCGCCACCGGTACGGTCCCGTCGGTGCCGCCGGTCCCGGGCCTCGAGCAGACGCCGTTCTGGACCAACCGGGAGGCCGTGGCGACCACCACCCTGCCGGAGTCCCTGATCGTGCTGGGCGGCGGCGCCATCGGTCTCGAGCTGGCGCAGGTCTTCGCCCGGTTCGGCGTCACCGTCACCGTGGTCGAGGTCGCCGACCGGCTGCTCGCCGCCGAGGAGCCCGAGGCCTCGAGCGTCGTCCACGACGCCCTGGTCGAGGACGGGCTCAGCGTGCGGGTCGGGGTCGAGGTCGACCGGGTCAGCCACGACGGCGACACCTTCACCCTGCACCTCGGCGGTGGCGACCGGCTCTCGGCCGAGGAGTTGCTCGTCGCCACCGGTAGGCGTGTGGACCTGACCGGCCTGGGCGTCGACACCCTCGGCCTGGACCCCGACGCTCGACAGCTCGACGTCGACGAGCAGCTGCGCGCAGGCGAGAAGCTCTGGGGAGTCGGCGACGTCACCGGACGGGGTGCCTTCACCCACATCGCCACCTACCAGGCCCGGATCGCGGTCCGCTCCATCCTGGGCGAGCCCGGACCACCGGCCGACTACGCGGCCACCCCACGGGTCACCTTCACCGATCCCGAGGTCGGTGCGGTCGGCCTCACCGAGGCGCAGGCCCGCGACCAGGGGATGGCGGTGCGCACCGGCCTCGCGCAGGTGCCCTCGACGGCCCGCGGCTGGATCCACAAGGCGGGCAACGCCGGGGTGATCAAGCTGGTCGTGGACAGCGACACCGACCTCATCGTCGGCGCCACCTCGGCCGGCCCGAACGGCGGTGAGGTGCTCGGCGCGCTGGCGGTGGCGGTGCACGGGAAGGTGCCGGTCGAGCGGCTGCGGCACATGATCTACGCGTATCCCACGTTCCACCGCGGCATCGAGGACGCGCTGGGCGACCTCACCGACTGACGGCGACGCTCAGCGACCGGTCCGCCGCCGTCGCCAGGCCTCCAGGAGGCCGCCCAGGGTGAGCAGCAGCAGGACGCCCGCCGCGACCTCGAACCGCCACGACGTCGGGTCCCAGGCGAAGGAGCCGAGCGCGACGTACGCCAGGGTCCCCGGGATGATGCCGATCGCCGTGCCCAGCGCGAAGTCCCGGAACCGGATCGCCGTGAGCCCGGCCGAGTAGTTGATCGCGGTGAAGGGCAGCACGGGGATCAGCCGGGCACCGATCACGGCGACCAGTCCACGGCGCGCGAGAAGGGCGTCCACCCTCGCCACCTTGCCGCCGGTGAGACCCTCGACCGACTCCCGGCCCAGGGTGCGGCCCAGGGAGAAGGCGATCCCGGCACCGACCAGGGCCGCCAGGTAGACCAGCAACGACCCGTAGGCGAACCCGAACACTGCTCCCGCCAACGCGGAGAGCACGTTCTTCGGCAGCGGGGCCAGGGTGACCAGGGCGTAGATCACGACGAAGACGACCGGGGCGACGGCTCCGCTGCGGTCGACCAGCGCGCGAACCTCCGCGGCGCTCGGCAGGTCCACCAGCAGGGCGATCGCCGCCGCCGCGACGAGGAGGACGAGCAGCAGCGCCAGGCGCAGCCACACCCAGTGGCGACGCAGCGGCTCGAGCATGTCCCCATCATCGCCGCGAACGCGACCCGCCCCTATTCGCCGACGGTCAGTCCGAACGCGTCGGCCATCGACGGCGCCGATTCGGCGTTCCGGAGCAGCGGCGCCCCCAGGACCTCGTCGTACAGCCTGGTCAGCGCGTAGTGGTCGAGGGGGACATCCACCACGACGCCATCGAGCGACGGGTGTGCCACGGTGGTCAGCACGTGGTTCTCCGCGTCGTTGTCGTCCTCGTCGGCGGTGATCACGATCGCGAGGCGGCCGGACTCCCAGTCGGGACCGGTCATCGCCAGCCCGACCTGCGCGCGCATCCAGTCGTCCACGACCGACAGGTCGCAGTCGTGACCGTCGTGGCAGGTGTCCGGCACCACCATGCCCGCCTCCGGCAGCGATCCCGAGGAGACATCCACCGCGAAGGGCTCCATGGAGACGTCGTGGCTGAGACACGCGTCGCGCTCGTCGACGAAGTAGGCCCACGGGTTGTGCCGTACGCCGTACCGGTCGCCGCCGTCCTCGGTCGCACAGTTCTCCGGCATTCCCTCGGCGTACACCCGAGCGGTCTTGCCGAGCGCGAGCGCCTGCCCGAAGACGGACTCACCCGAGACCGGGTTCTGGTCCGGCGGGTGGTCGTCCTCGATGTCGAACAGGCTGCCTCCGGCAATGGCCAGGTAGTTCGGCAACGACGGGTGCGTCAGCGCGCGGTACTCCGTGGTGTAGCCGTACTGCTCCGAGAGGTCGAACGTCCACGTCATCTGCTCGCGCATCGCGTCGAACGAGTGGTTCTCGACCATGAAGACCAGCAGCTTGCTCACGGGCTCCAGCTCGGTCGGAGCGTCGGACGGCGGCAGCGTCGCGTCGGACGTGGACGCCCCACCCGCGGAAGAGTCGCTGGGCGGCTCGGCGCCCGCCGTGCACCCGGCAGCGAGGACGGTCAGTGCGACCAGCGCGATCGACGCGCCCGCGAGGCGACAGGTTCGTGAGAGGCGCACCCGACCGAGGGTAACGCTCTCGCCTACGGTGAACCCGTGCAACGACCACCCTCGAGCCCCTTCCGCGTCGGCTTCGTCACCGGCGCCACCCCCGACAAGTGGGCGCGGGTGTGGCGCGAGCGGCACCCGCGCGACCCCTTCGAGCTGGTGCCGGTCGAGCAGCCCGACCAGGAGGTCGGGTTGATCAACGGCGAGCTGGACATGTGCCTGGTCAGGCTCCCGGTCGACCGGGACCGGCTGCACTGCATCCCGCTGTACGACGAGGTCGCCGTGGCCGTCGTCGGGCACGAGCACGTGGCGACGGTGGTCGAGGAGCTCCGCCTGGCCGACCTCGACGACGAGCAGCTGGTCGTCCCGCATCCGTCCGGGTGGACCCCGTCGGCGCCCCAGCTCGACTGGCCGGAGATGTCGGTCAAGGACGCGGTCGAGGTGGTCGCCAGCGGCACCGGGGTGGCGATCCTGCCGATGGCGGTGGCCCGGCTGCACCAGCGCAGGGACACGGCATACCGTCCGGTGGTCGACCTGCCACCCACCACTGTCGGGCTCGCCTGGCTGCTCGACAACGACGACCCGCGGGTGCAGACCTTCATCGGCATCGTCCGCGGTCGGACCGCGCGGAGCTCGAGGGATTGACAGCGCCCGGTCCGGGGAAGGAATGCGGGCGTGCGCGAGATCACTCGCCCCGCCCCGCTTTCAGGTTGCTCTCAGGCCGCCGACCCTGACACGGTCGTTGGCCGACCTGCCCCCGACCTCGAGGAGGAGGCGTCCAGCCGGACGCCGACGCACAAGTGAAGACAGACAACGAGGCCACACCGCGCGGCCACGACGGCCAGTCCGCCCACCGCCGGCACACCGTCCACACCCGCGACGTCCTGCCCCACCCTGCGCTCGACGTGGACGTCGAGCCCGGTGAGCACGCGCGTCCCGGTCTCGACAAGGCCGTCTTCGGCGTGACCGCCGCGATTGCGGTGGCCTTCCTGGTCTGGGGCTTCGTGAGCACCAGCTCGCTCGCCACGGTCTCGGGCGAGTCCCTCGCGTGGACGATGGCGAACACCGGGTGGCTCTACGTGACCACGGCGAGCGGCTTCGTGGTCTTCGTGATCTGGCTCGCCCTGAGCCGCTACGGCAACATCCCCCTCGGCCGCGACGACGAGGAGCCGGAGTTCCGGACCATCTCGTGGGTCGCGATGATGTTCAGCGCCGGCATGGGCATCGGTCTGATGTTCTACGGCGTCAGCGAGCCGATCAGCCACTTCGTCGCTCCCCCGCCCGGCACCGGCGCCGAAGGGAACCCCGAGGCCGCGCAGAACGCGATGGCGACCACGATGTTCCACTGGACGCTGCACCCGTGGGCGATCTATGCCGTGGTCGGCCTCGCGATCGCGTACGGCGTCTACCGCAAGGGTCGCCTGCAGCTGATCTCCGCGGCGTTCGAGCCGCTGATCGGCCACCACGCCAACGGGCGCTGGGGCAAGGTCATCGACATGCTGGCGATCTTCGCCACGCTCTTCGGCTCGGCCGCGTCGCTGGGGCTCGGCGCCCTGCAGATCCGCAGCGGCCTGAACATCGTCGCGGGCATCGGTGAGGTCGGCAACGGCATCCTGGTGGTCATCATCGGCCTGCTCACGGTCGCCTTCGTCGTCTCGGCGGTGACCGGCGTCGCCAAGGGCATCCAGTGGCTGTCGAACATCAACATGGTGCTCGCGATCGTGCTGGCCCTGTTCGTCTTCCTGGTCGGCCCGACCGTCTTCATCCTCAACCTGGTGCCCACCTCGCTCGGCACCTACGTCCAGAACCTCGCCATGATGTCCGCCCGGACCAGCGCCGAGGGCCCGGCCTCCAGCGAGTGGCTGCAGAGCTGGACGATCTTCTACTGGGCCTGGTGGCTGTCGTGGACGCCCTTCGTCGGCATGTTCATCGCCCGCATCTCGCGTGGACGCACCATCCGCCAGTTCGTCAGTGGCGTGCTGCTCGTCCCGAGCCTGGTCAGTCTGGTCTGGTTCTGCATCTTCGGCGGCGCAGCGATCAACCTGCAGCAGACCGGCACGGACATCGCCGGTGCCGGCGGTGTGGAGTCGCAGCTGTTCACGACCCTGGAGTCCTTCCCACTGTCGACGGTCACCAGTGTGCTCGTCATGCTCCTGGTGGCGATCTTCTTCGTCTCCGGGGCGGACGCCGCCTCGATCGTGATGGGCACCCTGTCCGAGCGCGGCACGATCGAGCCGAGCCGGCCGACGGTCATCTTCTGGGGCTGCGCCACCGGCGCCGTCGCGGCGGTCATGCTGCTCGTCGGAGGTCAGGACGCGCTGTCCGGGCTCCAGACGATCACCATCGTCGCGGCGCTGCCCTTCGTCGTGGTGATGGTCGGACTGGCCATCGCGCTGGTCAAGGACCTGCGTCAGGACCCCCTGATCGTCCGCCAGAAGTACGCGGCCGACGCCGTCGAGCAGGCGGTCATCGCCGGAGTCATCGAGCACGGCGACGACTTCGTGCTCACGGTCGAGAAGGATCCCGAGGCGGAGTGACCTCCGCCCGGCGGGGTGGCTGCGGGCGTTGCCGTCCCAGCTCCCCGCCGATCCGGCCGCCGTACGGACGTCCGTGGTCGGCGAACTCCTCGCGGTAGTACGCGAGCCGCCAGCCGCCGAGCTCCACCCGGGTGCCGGTGCGCAGCAGGCTCTTGCTGCTCGGCGCCCCGTGCACCCGCACCTCCGGGCTCAGCGCCTCGAGGACGAACTCGTCGTACTCGTTGTGGAGGATCCGGGCGTGCTGTCCGGCGATCCCCGGCAGCACGATGTCGCAGGTCGGGTCGCTCCCGATGGTGGTCACGTCGTCGTTGAGCCACAGGACCCGGGGCTGGGCCCCGGTCCAGGACTGCGACGGGCTCGCCATGACCAGCCGGGCCGCTCCTCCGCGGGCGGGGTCGTGAGTGGTGGTGGCGACGCGGCGTGGCCGACGCTGCATGGTCGGCGCGATCGGGAACATCGTGGGCGGCGGCACCAGGGCCGCACCGGGCAGGACCGGACTGGTGGCCCGGGACCTCGACCGGGCCGCCGTCCAGGCGCCGCGGAGGCTGGCCAGACGGATGTGCCGCGAGCCGGTTGCGCCTCGCTGCCACCAGGGCGCCCGGGTCGCCCCGATCGTCACCAGCTCGGTGCCGCGGTGCACGACGGTGATCGCGATCCCCCAGACCGCGAGCTGGCCCGCCAGGGCACGGATCACCGGCGCGTCCCGACCACCGGCGAACGCCGAGGGGTCGTCGACCTCGAGTCGCAACAGGTTGCCGGCGCCCCGGAGCGTGCCCCGGACGGGGTCCTCCCCCGGCACCGCCACCTCGAAGTCGAGATCGGCGGACACGAGCGTGGTGACCGTCATGGTCAGGCGCCCGCGGCGCGATCGGTGCCCGAGGCGTTGTCGCTGGTCGTGACCTGGAGCGTGCCGTTGAGCTTCCAGGTGGCCCGCGGCGCGTTGGCTCCGGTGTCGCGCGGAACCTCTACACTCATGTCGATGAACCGGTAGTTGATCTCTGCCTCGCGGCCGGTGAGAAACGACCACATCTTCGAGCCGAGATCGGTCCAGTCCACGACTTCCGGGCTGCCGCCCTGTGCTGACTGACTGTCGATGGACATGTCCATCACCTTCCAAAAACTTAGACGGTTACTTCAACGGATTGTTGAGGTATGCTCCCAGCATGACCCCAACAGGTGCCTCAGCGCAAGGCCCGGCCACCGATCCGTCCCTCTCGATCGGCGATCTCGCCCGACGTACCGGACTGAGTCCGGCGACCATCCGCATGTGGGAGACCCGGCACGGTTTCCCCAGTCCGCAGCGGCTCGACAGCGGCCACCGCCGCTACTCCGAGGCCGACATCGCCTCCGTCGACCACGTCGTACGCCGACGGGACGCCGGCGTACGACTCGACATCGCGATCGCCGAGGCGATGTCGCACGCGCAGGTGGCGGCCCCGAGCGTCTTCGCCGAGCTCCGCCGACGACACCCCCAGCTGGCCACGCACCGGCTCAAGAAGTCGACCCTGCTGGCGCTGTCCTGGGCGATCGAGGACGAGTTCTGCGCCCGCGCGCAGCGGGCCCGGATCTTCGGCTCGTTCCAGCGCGCCGACTTCTTCGACAAGGCCGGGGCACGCTGGACCGAGCTGGCCCGCGTGGCCCGGTCGACGGTCGTCTTCGCGGACTTCGAGGCCAGCCAGGACGCCGTCGACGGCGGGATCGCCAAGGTCGCGCTGAGGCCCGACGAGCCGATGCGGCGCGAGTGGTCGGTCGTCTGCGATGCGGTCGACCTCCCGGTCGTGCTCGCCGCCTGGGAGATCCCGGGGCAGACCGAGACGCCGGACCGCGACCGCCTCTTCGAGTCCCTGTGGACCGTCGAGCCGCGCGCCGTGCGCGACGCCGCCCGGGTGTGTGCCCGGGTGGCGCAGGAGCACGGCATGGCCTCGGCGACGCCGCTGCTCTACGAGCTGGCGGACGACCCGATCGCGGCTCCGCTCGACGCGGGTGCGGTCAGCACACTGTTCAACCGCGTCGTGGCCTACGTCGACCGGTTCGCGGTCTGACGGCGCCTCCTCACCAGCTCGTGGCGAGCGGGCGTCCCTCGTGGAAGCCCGCCGCGGACTGCACGCCCAGGACGGCCCGCTCGTGCAGCTCCTCCAGCGTGGACGCGCCGGCGTAGGTGCACGACGACCGCAGTCCTGAGCAGATCTGGTCGATCAGGTCCTCGACCCCGGGGCGGACCGGGTCGAGATACATGCGCGACGACGAGATCCCCTCCTCGTAGAGCCCCTTCTTGGCCCGGTCGTACGCCGACTCCGACGACGTCCGGTTCGCCACGGCCCGCGCCGACGCCATCCCGAACGAGACCTTGTAGGAGCGGCCGTCACTGTCCTGCATCAGGTCCCCGGGCGACTCATGGGTGCCGGCGAACCAGGACCCGATCATCACCGACGACGCCCCCGCCGCCAGGGCCAGCGCCACGTCGCGCGGGTGCCGGACCCCGCCGTCCGCCCACACGTGCTTGCCCAGCTCACGCGCAGCCGCCGCACACTCGATGACGGCTGAGAGCTGGGGACGACCGACGCCGGTCATCATCCGGGTGGTGCACATCGCGCCCGGTCCGACGCCCACCTTGACGATGTCGGCGCCGGCCTCGATCAGAGCGCGGGTGCCGGCTGCGGACACGACGTTCCCGGCCGCGACGGGGACGCTCGGGGACAGCGCCCGGATCGCGCGCAACGCCTCGATCATCCGGTCCTGGTGCCCGTGGGCGGTGTCCACGACCAGGCAGTCCACACCGGCCTCGAGGAGCTGGGCGGCCCGGTCCGCCACGTCACCGTTGACTCCCACCGCGGCGGCGAGCGACAACCGCCCGCCCTGGTCGACCGCCGGCTGGTAGAGCGTGGCGCGCAGTGCGCCGATCCGGCTCAGGACGCCGACCAGCCGTCCCTCCGGGTCGACGGCCACCGCGAGGGCCGCGTGTGCCGCGTCGATCGCGTCGAAGGCAGCGCGCGGATCGGCATCGGCCGCAATCGTCACCGGCGCCGGGTTCATCACGTGCTGCACCTGCGCGAACCGGTCCACGTCGACGCAGTCCGCCTCGGAGACGACGCCGACCGGCCGCTCGTCGCGGACGACGACCGCGGCCCGGTGCGAGCGCTTCGGGATCAGCGACAGCGCCTCGGCGACGGTCTGGTGCGGGGTGAGCTCGATCGGGGTGTCGAAGACGAGGTGCCGTGACTTCACGAACCGCACCACGTCGGCCACCACGGGCAGCGGGATGTCCTGGGGGATCACCGTGAGCCCTCCCCGCCGGGCCACGGTCTCGGCCATCCGTTTGCCGGCGATCGCGGTCATGTTCGCGACCACCAGCGGGAGGGTGGCGCCGGTGCCGTCCGACGTCGACAGGTCCACGTCGTAGCGGCTGGCGATCGACGAGTGCCGCGGCACCATGAAGACGTCGTCGTAGGTCAGGTCGTGCGGCGGCGCCGCGTCATGGAGGAACTGCACGTCAGCAGACGGTACTCGTTCAGGTGGACGAGACGCCGATGACGCCCTCACGGAACGCGTTGACGAATGCGGCGTGGTCCGCACGCACCTGCTCGGCGTACTCGACGGCGAAGTCGGTGACCCACCTGACGAACTCCTTGCGGCGACCCTCGAGGCTCGCGGCGATCGCCTCCTCGACCTGGAAGTCCACCAGGTCCTGCTCGCTGTCCTCGTCGGAGGCGCAGTGCACCTTGGCCGTGGCCCGGCCGAGCAGGTCGACCACCGCGCCGATGTCGCCGGGCTCCGTGAGCTCGCTCCAGTCCAGGTCGACCTCGTACGGCGAGACCTCCGCCACGACGTAGCCGACCCCATCGATCTGGGTGTACCCGAGCAACGGGTCGGTGTGCACCTGCAGCGCCCGCTGGCTGACGACGGTCCGGTGTCCCTCGTGCTCGAAGTAGCCCTCGATCTCCGCGGAGTCGACGAACCTGCTCACGGCCGGGGTGTTGGCCTGCTTCATCGACAGCACGACGTCGTTGTCCAGTGCCTGCGTGTACCCCTCCACCAACAGGTTGTAGGCCGGCAGGCCGGCGCTGCCGATCCCGAACCCCGACTTGCCGGCCACGTCGCGCAGCTCGTAGAACAGGCTGCGGTCGAACCGCTTGTCCTCGGGGATGGTCTCGAGGTAGCGCTCGAACGCCTTGACGACCTTGGCCCGCTCGGTCTTGCCGAGCCGGCGCAGCGAGGCGTCCTCGCGCAGCATCCTGGCGGCACCGTCGACCACCGTGATCGCGTCCAGCAGGTCCGCGCGCCGCCGGAGCCGGGCGCCGGTGAGCGCCGCCTCGACCGGACCGTGGGTGTTGTCGAGGTGCAGCGCGAAGTCGTCGTCGTCCGCGCTGCGCCGGTACTGGTCGACCTGGGCGAGGTAGGCCCGGAGGTACTTGCCGACCAACCCGCGGACCTCCTCGTCCGGCAGCGCCTTCTGCCAGCCGACCAGGGCCAGCGACGCCGCGAAGCGCTGCAGGTCCCACGTGAAGCTGCCCAGGTAGGCCTCGTCGAAGTCGTTCACGTCGAAGACCAGCCGGCCGTCGGCATTGAGGTAGGTGCCGAAGTTCTCCACGTGCAGGTCGCCGTGGATCCAGATGTGGCCGCTGCGCTCGTCGGCGAACGGGTCGTCCTGCCGGGTGACGTCGGCGTAGAACACGCAGGCACTCCCCCGGAAGAAGGCATGCGGATCGGCCGCCATCTTGCGGTACTTGCCCCGGAACGCTGCGGGATCCGCCTGCATCAGCCCGTCGAAGGCATCCCCCAGCGTCGAGACGATCAGGTCGGTGCGCGAGCCAGCCATGAGGTCATCGGAACATCCGGGAGGACCGCGCGTCGAGTGCGGCCCTCGGGCGCACGCCATGAGACGCCCCGGCAGAAGGCCGTCGCCCGCGTGCTTGAATCTTCCGGGAGACCGTCGTCCAACGAAGGGAATCCCGTGGCGCGCAAGAATCCGCTCACCAAGATCACCGACCTCGCCGTTGACGCGTTGAAGAACCGGCGCGAAACCGCCGAGAAGGCAGTGGGGCAGGTCAAGGAGACGACGGCCGTGGCGCGGTCGCTCGCGACCCGGGCGGCGGTACGTGCCTCGGACACGGCCAGTGCCCTGGCCCACCACACGCGCGCCAGCCGGCACCGCGGCAGCAGCGACCCTGCACCCTCCTCGCAGGCGACCCCGGCGAGCCCGGCCCCGACAAGCCCGGCCCCGACAAGTACGCCGCAGAAGAGCCCGGCGCCGCCCCCGGCCGCGAAAGCCGCTCCTCAGCCGGCAGCGGAGTCCCGCAAGATCGCGGGCGACCCGGTGAAGCCGTCGGCGAAGAGGACGCCCACCACGACGTCGGCCGCGAAGAGGCCGCCGGCCAAGAAGGCCGGGACGACGAAGCCCCCCGCCAAGAAGGCCGCCGCCAAGAAGCCCGCCGCCAAGAAGCCTGGGCCCAGCACGCCTCACCACGAGCCGACCCCTGCGGACGTGGCGCGCAACATTGCACCGCACCCGCCGACGGAGGAGCCGCCGTCCACCCCGGGCGACAAGCTGCCGCCGCGCAAGCCTGCGCAGACCAAGCCCTGACGAGGCCGGGCGGCAGGCCTACCTGAGCTCGGTGCTCGAGAGGCCGAGGATGCGCCGGGCCACGATGAGCTGCTGGATCTGCTGGGTCCCCTCGAAGATGTCGAGGATCTTGGAGTCGCGGGCCCACTTCTCCAGCAGCTCGGTCTCGCTGTAGCCGACCGACCCGGCGAGCTCGACGCACCCGAGCGTGATGTCGGAGCCGACCCGCCCGGCCTTCGCCTTGGCCATCGAGGCCTCGAGCGAGTTCGGCTTGCGGTTGTCCGCCATCCAGGCCGCCTGCAGTGTGAGCAGGTGCGCGGCCTCCCAGTCGGCCTCCATCTGGAGGAATCGCGCGGCCGCCGCGGACTGCGTGATCGCCGGGCGGTCGTAGTCGATGGTGATGCCGGCCTGCTCGAGCAGCTCCCGGGTCAGGTCGAGCGAGGCCCGGGCGCAGCCGACCGCCATCGCCGCGACGAGCGGTCGGGTGTTGTCGAAGGTGGCCATCGCACCGGCAAAGCCCTGCTTGGGGTCGACGTCGGCGGAGCCGAGCAGGTTCTCCGCGGGCACCCGGCAGTCCTCGAAGATGATCGTCGCGGTGTCCGAGGCCCGGATCCCGAGCTTGTGCTCGAGACGGTCGACCCGCATCCCCGGAGTGCCCTTCGGCACCACGAAGGACTTGATCGCGGCCCGGCCGAGATCCCGGTCCAGCGTCGCCCAGACGACGATTGCGTCGGCCCGGTCGCCCGACGTGACGTAGATCTTCTCGCCGTTGAGCACGTAGTGGTCACCGTCGAGGGTGGCGGTGGTCCTGATGTTGGCCGAGTCGGAGCCGGTGCCGGGCTCGGTGATCGCCATCCCGGCCCAGACCCCGGCGAAGCGCTCGCGCTGCTCGTCGTCGGCGACCGAGGCGATCGCGGAGTTGCCGAGCCCCTGCCGCGGCATCGACAGCAGCAGGCCCACATCCCCCCAGCACATCTCGGCGATGGACATCACCGACGCGAGGTTGGAGCCGTTCTTCACGCCCGTCCGCGGGTCGTCGACCTCGTCGCGGCGTACGCCGGAGGCTCCCGCTCCGGAGCTGGCGCCGGACTCGGACAGGCCGTCGATCATCGCGGCCAGCATGTCGAGCTCCTGGGGGTACTCGTGCTCGGCCCGGTCGTACTTGCGCGAGATCGGGCGGAGCATGTTCATCGCGACCTGGTGGGCCTGCGACACCAGCGGGCGGAACTTCTGGGGATCGTCGAGGTTGATCATCAGACGAGCACGCTTCCTTCCATGACTCCGACGGCCCGCAGGTCGCGGTACCACCGCTCCACCGGGTGCTCCTTGACGAACCCGTGCCCGCCGAGCAGCTGCACCCCGTCGAGCCCGATCTGCATGCCCTTGTCGGCACAGAGCTTGCGCGCGAGGGCGACCTCGCGCGAGAAGTCCTTGCCGGCGGCTGCGCGGGCCGCCGCCTTGTAGGTGAGCAGCCGCATCGACTGCAGCTCGATGGCGATGTTCGCGACCATGAAGGCCACCGACTGGCGGTGGGCGATCGGCTCGCCGAACGCCTCCCGCTGCTTCACGTACGGCGTCACGTAGTCGAGCACCGCCTGGCCGGTGCCGACGGCGAGCGCGCACCAGGCGAGCCGGGAGAGCCGCACACATTCCAGGTACGTCGTGCCGTCGGTCGCGCCGAGCACCGCGTCGGCGGGGACGGTGACGTTGTCGAGAGAAAGCTGGGTCAGGGACGCTGCGCGCACCCCCATCGCCGGGTCGCCCTCGATGGCGAGTCCTGGGGTGCCGGACTCGACCAGGAACAGGACCGGCTGTCCGTCGAGGCTGGCCCCGACCACGAACAGCTCCGCCTCGGCGCCGCGCACGACCAGCGACTTCACGCCGTTGAGCAGGTAGCCGTCGGCCGTCCGCACCGCCGTCGTGGCGGGGTCGAGTACGTCGAAGAGCACGGTCGGCTCGGTGAGCGCCAGCGCGGCCGCGGGGACGTCGCTGCCGGTGAAGGCCGGCAGGTAGGTGGCCTGCTGCGCGTCGGTCCCCCAGAGCCCGATCGCCGTGGCGACCGACCCGGGGGCGAGCGCCGCGACGGCGAGCCCCATGTCTCCTCGGGAGAGCGCCTCGGCAACCAGCGCGCCGGCCATGGCCGACCGCTCCTCGGAGATGCCTCCCAAGGACTCGGGAACGCCCAGGATCGGCAGTCCGATCTCGAGGCTGGCCTCGAGCAGCGCCTCCGGGGCCGCACAGGCCTCGTTGGCCTCGGCCGCGGCCGGCCGGACGACCTCTGCGGCGAACTCGGTGACCACGTCGACGAGCATCTGCTCGTCGTCGGTGGGGGTCAGGTCGAAGACATCGCGGCGGACGGCAGCGGGGACGCGCACCCCCGGCTTGCCCCTCCGCCCGGCCCGCGCGAAAGTGCGACTGGCCGTGGTGACGGTGCGGAAGCCGTGACGGGTGACGGTGAAGACGGCCTGCTCCGCGGTCTTGCGCAACCCCATCCGCTCGAGCAGGTCGCTCTGCGCGACCCGGGTCAGCGCGGCCACCGCGAACCCGATCGGGTCGCGGACCTCCGCTGCGGACATGCCGTGCCTGCCGCCCCGTTTGTCGGGCGACACCGCTCGGGGCCTGAAGCTCTTGGTCGAGGACATACCGCCAATGTAACTCGGAGTTACACTCATTGCTACAGGCTGCTCCGTGTCGCGGGTCACAGGCCGTGGGCACCGGCCGGTTTCGGCCCCCCGGACGGTCGCGACCTAGGATTCCGCGCATGCCCGACGCTCCCCAGGAATCGCCGCACACCGCCGTGGACGCCCCCGAGCACGCCCCCGAGCATGCCCCCGAGCATGCACCGCACGGACCGCTCCCCTCCGGCGGCTCGGTCCGCCCGATGACGCGCTGGGGCGATCCGGTGATGCACCGGCCGCAGCAGCTGGTCTCGTCGTACGACGACGAGCTGCGCAGCCTGGTCGCCGACATGGTCGCGACCATGTACGCCGCGGACGGGGTGGGGCTGGCCGCGTGCCAGATCGGCGTCGACCGGGCCGTCTTCGTCTTCGACTGCCCGGACTCCTCCGGCGAGCGCACCGTCGGCGTGGTCTGCAACCCCGAGCTCAGCCTGCCCGCGGTCGGCGAACGCCGGCTCGACGAGGACGACGAGGGCTGTCTCTCGTTCCCCGGAGCCTTCGTCGAGTGCGCCCGCCCGGACGCTGCCTCGGTGCGCGGCACCGGACTGACCGGTGAGCCGGTCGAGTTCCACGGCGACGGCATGCTGGCGCGCTGCCTGCAGCACGAGACCGACCACACGCTCGGCACCGTCTTCGGTGACCGACTGCCCACCAAGCTCCGCAAGAAGCTGCAGAAGCAGCACGACAAGGCCGCTGCCGATTATCCGCGGAACTGGCCCGCCGAGGACGCCTCTGCCGGCTGAGCCGGGGCAGAATCGTCGGCATGTACACCCCAGCCCACTTCGAGGTGGACGACGAGACAGCCGGGCGGTTCCTGCGAGAGGTCCGGGCGGCCGACCTGGTCACCGCGACCGAGGACGGACTGGTCGCCACCTACCTGCCGATGCTCTTCGACCCCGAGCGCGGCGCGAGAGGGTCGCTGGTCGGCCACCTGGCCCGCAACAACGACCAGTGGCGGCGCGCCCCCCGGGGCGAGGCCCTCGTCATCGTGCACGGTCCGGACGCCTACGTCAGCCCGGCCTGGTACGCCAGCAAGGCCGAGCACGGTCGCACCGTGCCGACCTGGAACTACACCACCGCCCACGTCTACGGCGATCTCGAGATCCACGACGACGTCGACTGGCTCGACCAGCACGTACGCCGGCTCACCGCGCGGCACGAGGGCGGCCGCGACGAGCCGTGGCAGGTCGACGACGCCCCAGCGTCGTACATCGCCGGCCAGCTGCGCGCGATCGTCGGCGTCGAGGTGGTGATCTCCCGGATCGAGGTCAAGTTCAAGCTGAGCCAGAACCGTCCCGCGGCCGACATCGACGGCGTGGTGGCCGGGCTGACCCGGGACGGGCTCGGTGACGTCGCGACGCTGGTCGAGCGGCACCGCCCGTAAACCGCCCGCCGACCGACATACTGTGCTCGTGAAGATCAGGATCATCCAGCTCGACCCCGCGACGCTCACGGCCCTGGCCAACGGCGACCTCGAGACCGCGCGGCTCACCTCGCCGGTCGAGCTGACGCCCTGGCTGGCCGGCCCGGACTGCGTGGGCACCTGGCGCTACCGTGCCAAGCAGGCGATCGAGACTCCTGACGACCTGCCCTGGATGACCGGGGTGATCTGGGACGAGGAGGCGCGGAAGTCTGTCGGCAAGGCGGGGTTCCACGGCGCTCCGGACAGCAACGGCATGGTCGAGCTGGGCTACGCGATCGACCCGGAGGCGCGGCGCCGTGGCTACGCGCGCGCCGCCCTGAGCACCCTGATCCAGCGAGCCCGGCGCGAGCCCACCGTCCATGTGCTCCGGGCGACTGTGTCACCAACCAACGCCGCCTCGCTGAACCTGATCCACCAGTTCGAGTTCCTCGAGGTCGGCGAGCAGTGGGACGACGAGGACGGCCTCGAGATGATCTACGAGATGCCGGTGGACTGACTCAGCGGATCGGAAAGGCCTCTCCCCCGCCGGCGGCCAGCGACTCGGCGACGATCCGCAGGTGCTCGGCCGCCAGGTCGTCCGGCATCGTCGGCAGCACGTCGTTCCAGAAGGCCAGCATCGGTCCCCGACCCTGCATCATCCCCGCCGGCCTGGCGAGCGCCCACAGGTGAAAGTGCTCCGAGCCGTCACCCCAGCGGGAGAAGTGCGTGCGCGCCACGCCGGGGATCGCCTTCACCGCCTCGCTGAGTCGCTGCAGGAGCGGCCCGAGGGAGGTGAGCACGTCGAGCGGCGCGTCCTCCAGCCGGCAGTGGAGGTTGGGCGCGAGACCGCCGATGAAGGGGATGCGCATCGGCTCGAACCCGGCATTGACATGCCAGAGGTCGTCGCGCCAGATGGTGAACTCGGAGGGCCGGCAGTGCCCGCACTGCGACCGGTCCAGCTCTCCGGCCCGAGGCGCCTCCGGGACCAGCATCGGCGCCAGGGGCTTGAGCGTCACCTCCTCGAAGCAGGACAGGCTGTCGTCGACCAAGGGGTCGCCGGACAGTCGCTCACCGATCGGCAGCAGTCGGTGGTACGCCGAGTCGGCGTGAAGTTCCAGGTCTCCCGAGGTGTCCATGGCGACACGATAGAACGACGAGCGGTGCGGGTCAGCGACGCGCGGTGATGTAGCAGGCCACCGCCGTGGCAGCAGCGACGTTCAACGAGTCGATCCCCTCGCGCATCGGGATGATCGCCCGCCGGTCCGCCGTGTCCTGCCAGCGGGCGGAGAGCCCGTGCCCCTCCGAGCCCAGCACCAGAGCCACCTTGTCCAGCCCCGCGACCGCTTCCTCGACCGGGGTCGCGTCGTCGGCCAGGGTCAGCGCCACCGTGGTGAAACCAGCCGCCGACAGCTCAGGCAGCGCGTCGTACCAGTCGGGCAGGCGGGTCCACGGCATCGTGAAGACCGCCCCCATGGCGACCTTGATCGAGCGCCGGTAGAGCGGGTCGGCACAGCGAGGAGCCAGCAGCACGGCGTCGAAGCCCAGCGCAGCGCCGCTGCGCAGGATCGCCCCCACGTTGGTGTGGTCGATGATGTCCTCGAGCACCAGCACCGACCGGGCGCCGTCGAGGACCTCCGCCACGGTCGGCAGCGGGCGGCGCTCGAGCGAGGCCAGCGCGCCGCGGTGCACGTGGAAGCCGGTCACCTCCTCCGCGAGGGCCTCGGGCATCACGAAGCAGGGCGCATCGGTCGTGCCGAGCACGTCGGCCAGGCCGTCCAGCCAGCGTGGAGCCATCAGGAACGAGCGCGGCGTGAAGCCCGCCTCGACGGCGCGCCGGACGACCTTCTCCCCCTCGGCGAGGAAGAGCCCGTGCTCGGCCTCGAGGTGCTTGCGCATCTGGACGTCGCGCAGGTCGCGGTAGTCCGAGAGTCGCGGGTCGGCAGGGTCGGAGATCTGGTGAACGGTGGCCATCAGGAGAAGTGTCGCGGATGCGCCACGGCCACCACGTCACCGACCACGATGATCGCCGGCGGCCGGACCTGCTCGCTCACCAGGTCGTCGCTCAGCTTGGCCAACGTCGACAGCACGGTCCGCTCCCCCGGCATCGTGCCGTCGCAGATCACGGCCACCGGGGTGCCGGCCGGGCGGCCGCCCGACATCAGGGCGTCGGCGATCAGCGGCGCGTTGTCCACGGCCATCATCAGCAGCACGGTCCCGGTCATTCCCGCGACCGCCGCCCAGTTGACCAGCGAGTCCGGATGTCCGGGGGGCAGGTGGCCGGAGATGACGGTGAACTCGTGGGCGACACCGCGGTGGGTGACCGGGATCCCGGTGACGCCCGGCACCGCGATCGGGCTCGGCAGTCCGGGGATGACCGTGACCGGCACCCCGGCCTCCCGGCAGGCGAGCACCTCCTCGTAGCCGCGGCCGAAGACGAAGTTGTCGCCGCCCTTGAAGCGCACGACGCGCTTCCCGGCCCGGGCCCGCTCGACGATGACCCGGTTGATCTCCTCCTGCAGCGCGGACCGGCCGCGGGGCAGCTTGGCGACGTCGATCAGCTCCACGTCACTGGCCAGCTCGCCGAGGAGCTCCCGCGGCGCGAGCCGGTCGGCCACCACCACGTCGGCCTCCATCAGTGCCTTGCGCCCGGCCACCGTCATCAGCTCCGGGTCCCCGGGGCCGCCCCCGACCAGCGTCACGCCGGGAGACCGGTCCCGGTGGTCGCGCGCCACGATCCGTCCCTCGCGCAGCCCCTCCAGGATCTCGTCGCGGACCGAGGCGGACCGCCGAGGGTCCCGGTTGCCGAGGACCGCCACGGTCACGCCCGCATGCCGGCCGACCGCCGGCGTCCAGGCGGTGGCGCGGGTCGCATCATCGGCGCGCACGCAGAAGATCCGCTGCGCCTCGGCCGCCGCACTCACGGACTCGTTGGCGGCTCGGTCGTCCGTGGCGGCGATCACGTACCAGGCACCGTCGAGGTCGTCGTCCGCGAAGACCCGCTCCGACCAGGTCACCTCGCCCGACCCCACGAGCCCCTCGATCGCGGGCGTCACCACCGGTGAGACCACATGCACCACGGCTCCCACGGCGAGCAGTCCGGGCACCCGACGCTGCGCCACGTGGCCCCCGCCGACCACGACCACGAGCCTGCCGGCGAGCCGCAGGCCGGAGGGGTACGTCGGGAAGTCGTCCACCGCTCCATCATCGTCGCGGCACCGCAACCCTTGGGAAGTGTTCACCCCCCGGACTACGTTGGCCGACACCTGACCCCTGAGCTAGGAGCGACATGAGCCTCGACCGCCCGGTGCACCCGAATCCCTACGACCTGCTGCCCCAGGTGCCGACGTTCCCGGTCACCAGTGCCGACGTCCAGGACGGACAGCCGCTCAAGGACGACCAGGTCGCGGCGAAGGGCAACACCTCGCCGCAGCTGTCCTGGTCGGGGGCCCCGGAGGACACCAGGAGCTACACGATCACCTGCTTCGACCCCGACGCCCCGACCCCGAGCGGTTTCTGGCACTGGGTCCTCGTCGACGTGCCGGCCGACGTGACCTCGCTCGACACCGGCGCGGCCGCCGAGACCCTGCCCGGCAAGGCGTTCCACTGCCGCAACGACGGCGGCGACAAGGGGTTCATGGGTGCGGCGCCCCCCGAGGGAGACCAGGTGCACCGCTACTTCTTCGTGGTGCACGCGGTGACCGAGGAGTCACTCGGTGTCGACTCGGACGCTTCACCGGCTGTCGTCTCGTTCAACCTGGCCTTCAAGACCGCGGGCCGGGCGATTCTGCACGGCACCTACCGGTACTGACGCCATGATGAGCCGGTGACCCGACTCACTCGCTGGCTCCCCGCCCTGGTCCTGCTGCTCACCGTCGCCCAGCTGGCCGTCGCCCAGTGGGTGCCGGGCATCGACCGGTTCGCCGACAAGGCCTTCGGGGCAAGGCTGGTCGCCTACCCGCTGCTGATGCTGCTCACCCCGGCGATCTGGTGGCTCGTCGTGCGGCGTCGGGACCCCGCGGTCCCCGCGCCGTACGGTGCCTTCACCCTGGTGATGCTGCCGTTCCTGATCGATGTCACGGGGAACAGCCTGGACCTCTACGACGCCGTGGTGTGGTGGGACGACCTCAACCACTTCGTCAACTGGGTGCTGCTGTCCGGCGGCATCGGGCTGATCATCTGCGCCCGCGTCCCGCAGCGCTGGATCGTGATCCTGCTGATCTCCGGCCTGGGCGCGCTGCTGGCGATCGGCTGGGAGCTCGGCGAGTGGTACACGTTCATCAGGCACGGCACCGAGATCGAGACGGCGTACCAGGACACCCTCGGCGACCTGGCTCTCGGCACGCTCGGCGCGATCGTCGCCGGGCTGCTGGTGGCCAGGCACCAGCGCAGCGAGCCGGTCGCGCCCGGCTGAGTCTCCGCTGGGTCCCCGGGCGCAGCCGACCCGCCCGGGATCCGGGCGGGTCGGCTGCGTCTCAGGTGGCGTGCGGGCTCACTCCGGCGGGAGGTTGTGCACGTCCTTGCCGTGCGACATCGCGAACTCCTCCTCCGGCGAGAGGACCAGCTTGTGCCGGCCCATGATCGCGAAGTAGCTGATCCCGATGAGGAAGAACGCACCCACACCCAGGATCACCGAGCGGTAGTCGGGGTTGAAGGGCAGGATCACCAGCGTGGCCGCGGCGATCACCCCGGCAACGACTGCACCACCCACGCCGACCGGGCTGACGTACGGCCGGTGCACATCGGCGAACTTCTTGCGCAGGATCACGAACGCCACCATCTGGAGGAGGTACGCGATCACCGCGCCGAACACTGCGATGTTGAGCAGCTGGGCGGCGACGACCGCGGCCTTGTCGGAAGACGACTCGGTGGGAGCGTCCCGCAACAGGGTCAGGCCGAAGATCAGCACCATGCCGATGAACGCGCTGGCCAGCAGGGCGACGTACGGCACCTTGCGCTCACCGGTGAGCGACAGGAACCGCGGGTAGTACCCGGCCCGGGACAACGAGTACATGTTGCGACCGGCTGCGAACATGATCCCCTGGAACGACGCCACCAGGCCGGCCAGCGCGAAGAGCGCGAGCAGCGAGGCGATGTTGCTGTTCGGGAAGATCGCCCGGAACCCGTCGAGAATCGGCTCGCCGCTCTCCGTGATCTGGGCAGCCCCGGTCACGCCGGGGTTGAGGACGAGCACGAGGAACGCCGTGACCAGGAGGGTGAACATGCCCATCAGCGAGCCCCGCGGGACGTCCTTCTCGGGGCTGTGCGTCTCCTCGGCGGCCAGCGGCAGCTCCTCGATCCCCAGGAAGAACCAGATGGCGAAGGGCAGCGCTGCCAGGACGCCGCTCACGCCGAACGGCAGCCACTTGGAGTTGCCGGCCTCGGGAGCGATGTTCCACAGGTTGTCCCAGGCGAAGGCTCCGGAGACCAGGGCCGCGATGAAGAAGAACGCCAGCACCGCCAGCGACACGACGGCGATCACCACGGCGAACTTGAACGACGCCGCGGAGCCGGCTGAGTTCAGGGTGACGAAGAAGGCGTAGAAGATCATCACCCAGACGTAGATGGGCAGGTTCAGCCCGAACAGGTCCTCCGTGATCGCATCCGCGTACAGGCTCGCGAAGGTCCCGACGACCGCCGTCGTGATGACGTACTCGATCGTCTCCGCCAGGCCGGTGATGAAGCCGCCCCAGGGGCCCATCGCGGCGCGACCGAAGGAGTACGCGCCTCCGGTGTGCGGCATCGTCGCCGACATCTCCGCGATGCTGTAGACCATGAGCAGGTACATCAGCCCGATCACCAGCGTGGCGATGAACAGCCCGCCGAAACCTGCCTCACCGAGGCCGAAGTTCCAGCCCGAGAAGTCGCCGGAGATGACAGCCGCGACCCCCAGCGCCCACAAGGACCAGGCCCCGGCGTGCCGGGTGAGGCCACGCTTGTCGAAGTATCCCGTCTCGGCCTGGGCGTAGGTGACTCCCGCACCAGCCCGCCGAGCCGCGGGTCGCGACTCGGGGTTCTTGAGGTTGTCCGCCACGATGGTTCCTCTCCTGCCGGCCCGGGGCCCGAGAGGCACCGCCGGGGATCCAGCAGTACGACGTCATCCGGGTACTTGTGCGTTGGTGAAATAGGACGCTAGACCTCCCCCGAGACCGGTGTCCAGCCTCGTGAACGATTGGTATGAACTCAGACCAATGGCCATTGACAGGGACTCTCGGAGTCCGAAGGATGAACCGCATGTCTTCACCGGCTGACCACCACCTCCCCGAGGCGGTGCTCCGCCCCGTGCGTGGTCACCACGCCTTCGAGGCCTGCGTGGAACAGCTCGCCACCACCATCAGGTTGGGCGTGTACCCCCGCGGCTCGACCCTGCCCTCCGAGCGGGAGCTCGCCGAGCGGCTGAACGTGTCCCGGGCGACCTTGCGCGAGGCGATGGCCGCCCTGCGCGAGGCCGGACTGGTCGAGACCACTCGCGGACGCGGCGGAGGCACCGTGGTGACACTGAAGGCCAAGTCGCCCTCGGCTCGCGCCGCCGGACGGGCGTCGGTCGCCACCCGCCGAGACTGGCTGGACGCCCTCGACTTCCGGCGCATCGTGGAGCCGGGTGCCGCTCAGCTGGCCGCGCAGCTGGACCTCGGCGACGAGGGTCGCGCCCGGCTGGAGCAGGCCCACGACGAGGTCAGGGAGGCCAGGCGTCCCGCCGCGCACCGGCAGGCCGACTCCCGCTTCCACCTGACCGTTGCCGCCGTCACGCGCTCGCCTCGCGTCATCGAGGCAGTGACGTCCGTGCAGGGGACGCTGCACGAGATGCTGCTGGCCATCCCGATGCTGGAGACCAACATCGCCCACTCCGACCGGCAGCACGCCGCGCTGGTCAAGTCCATCCTCGCCGGTCGCGCCGAGCGTGCCCGCGTGGTGATGGAGGAGCACTGCGACGACACCGCCGCGCTCCTGAGAGGCCTCCTGGCCTGACCCACCACCCTGTCCCCCACCGCTAGGAGAACCGATGGCCCGCCGCAACGACCGGCATCTCAGCATGGACGACCTCGTCGCCCGCATCGACCAGGGCGACATCGACACCGTGGTCGTGGCGTTCACCGACATGCAGGGCCGGCTCCAGGGCAAGCGTCTGCACGGTCGCTACTTCGTCGACCACGTGGTCGCGCACGGCACCGAGGGCTGCAACTACCTCCTCGCGGTCGACGTCGACATGAACACCGTGGACGGCTACGCCATCTCCTCGTGGGAGCGGGGGTACGGCGACATGGAGTTCGTGATGGACGAGCGGACGATCCGGGTCCTCACCCACCTGCCGGCCACCGCGATGATCCAGTGCGACCTGGTCTGGCCCGACCATTCCCCCGTGGTCCAGTCGCCGCGCACCATCCTGCAGCGACAGCTGGACCGGGTGGCCGACCGCGGCTGGACCGCGCTGTCGGGGACCGAGCTGGAGTTCGTGGCCTTCGACACGACCTACGAGCAGGCCCACCTCGACGGCTACCGCAACCTGACGCCGGTCAACCAGTACAACGTCGACTACTCGATCCTGGGCACCAGTCGGGTCGAACCGCTGCTGCGCGACATCCGCAACCACATGTACGCCGCCGGTCTCGACGTCGAGGGCGCCAAGGGTGAGTGCAACTTCGGCCAGCACGAGATCGGCTTCCTCTACGCGGAGGCCATGGAGACGGCCGACAACCACGCCGTCTACAAGACCGTGGCCAAGGAGATCGGCGCCCAGCACGGCAAGTCGATCACGTTCATGGCGAAGTTCGACCAGCGTGAGGGCAGCTCCTGCCACATCCATCTCTCGCTGCGCGGCCTCGACGGTGAGCTCGTCTTCTGGGACGACGAGAAGAACGCCCGGACCCCGCTCTACGACCACTTCGTCGCGGGGGTGCTCGCCACGGTCGTCGACTTCACCCTTCTCTACGCGCCGAACATCAACTCCTACAAGCGCTTCGCCGACGGCTCCTTCGCGCCCACCACGATCGCCTGGGGACTCGACAACCGGACCTGCGCCATGCGGCTGGTGGGCCGCGGGCCAGCAGCCCGCATGGAGAACCGCGTCCCCGGTGCGGACGTCAACCCGTACCTGGCGCTGGCCGCCATGCTCGCCGGCGGGCTGCACGGCATCGAGAACGAGCTCGAGCTGGGGGACGAGCTGGTCGGCAACGCGTACACCTCGGGGCTGCCGAAGGTCCCGGCGACCATGACCGAGGCCCGTGAGGCCTTCGCCACCTCGACCATCGCCCGCAAGGCCCTGGGCGACGACGTCGTGGACCACTACGTGAACATGGCTGACGTGGAGCTGGCGGCCTACAACGCCGCCGTCACCGACTGGGAGCTCCGTCGCGGATTCGAGAGGCTGTAATGGTGTCGACAGACGAGCTGTTCACCGTCATCAACCCGGCTTCCGGCAAGCCGGTGGTCGACGTGCCGCTGTCCTCCCTGACCGAGACGGACGCGGCCATCGACCGGGCGCACGAGGCGTTCACGACGTGGCGCCTCATGTCGCCCGGCGAGCGGGCGACGCTGCTGCGCCGGTTCGCGGCGGTGGTCGACGCCCACATCGAGGAGCTGGCCGAGCTCGAGGTGCGCAACGCCGGTCACACCTGGGGAAATGCGCGTTGGGAGGCCGGCAACGTCCGGGACTGCCTCAACTACTACTCCGCTGCGCCGGAGCGCATGTTCGGCCGCCAGATCCCCGTCGCGGGGGGCATCGACGTGACCTTCCACGAACCGCTGGGGGTCGTCGGGATCATCGTGCCGTGGAACTTCCCGATGCCGATCGCGGCCTGGGGTTTCGCCCCTGCCCTGGCAGCCGGGAACACGGTGGTCCTGAAACCGGCCGAGCTCACCCCGCTGACGGCGATCCGGATCGGCGAGCTGGCCCTCGAGGCGGGGCTCCCCGAGCATGTGCTGACCATCCTCCCCGGCAAGGGCTCCGTGGTCGGGGAGCGGTTCGTGACCCATCCGCTGGTCCGCAAGGTCTGCTTCACCGGCTCCACCGCCGTCGGCAAGAAGATCATGGCCGGCTGCGCCGACCAGGTGAAGCGAGTGACCCTCGAGCTGGGCGGCAAGAGCTCCAACATCATCTTCGCCGACGCCGACCTCGCTGCTGCCGCCGCCGCAGCGCCGTACGCCGTCTTCGACAACGCCGGCCAGGACTGCTGCGCCCGCTCCCGGATCCTGGTCGAGCGCTCGGCGTACGACGAGTTCCTGTCCCTGCTCGAGCCCGCCGTGACCGCGATGCGGGTGCTGGACCCCTCCGACGAGTCCAGCGAGATGGGTCCGTTGATCTCGGCCCAGCAGCTGGGCGCCGTGCGGGGCTACCTCGACGAGGTGGAGGTCGCCTTCGCCGGGTCGACGCCCGCCGGTGACGGCTTCTGGGTCCCCCCGAGCGTGGTCACCACCGAGGATCCCGACGCGCGCATCTGGCGCGAGGAGGTCTTCGGCCCGGTGGTCGCGGTGATGCCGTTCGACGACGAGGCCGACGCCGTGTCCCTGGCGAACGACACGGAGTACGGGCTGTCCGGCTCGATCTTCACCCGCGACCTCGGCCGCGGGCTCCGGGTCGCGCGCGCCGTCGAGGCCGGCAACCTCAGCGTCAACTCCCACTCGGCGGTCCGCTACTGGACGCCGTTCGGCGGCTACAAGCAGAGCGGCCTCGGCCGGGAGCTGGGGCCGGACGCCCCCCAGGCGTTCACCGAGGAGAAGAACGTCTTCATCTCGCACTAGGCGCCCGCCAGAGCGCCTTCTTCCCCAGCCAGAAAGGCAGAGAACATTGTCAGGACGTATCGAGGGCAAGGTCGCCGTGGTCACCGGCGGGTGCTCGGGCATCGGTCTCGCGACGGTCGAGCGGTTCGTCGAGGAGGGCGCGAAGGTCGTCATCGGCGACATCGACGAACGGCGCGGGCACGAGCTCGTCGCACGGCTCGGGGGTGCGGTGACCGCGACGTACGTCCAGGTCGACGTCACCGACAAGGCCCAGGTGGATGCACTCTTCCGCACCGCCAAGGAGACCTACGGCTCGGTCGACATCGCCTTCAACAACGCCGGCATCTCGCCCCCTGAGGACGACTCCATCCTGGACACCGAGCTGGAGGCCTGGCGTCGGGTGCAGGAGGTCAACCTGACCAGCGTCTACCTCTGCTGCAAGGCGGCACTGCCCTACATGCTGGAGCAGGGCAAGGGCTCGATCATCAACACCGCGTCGTTCGTGGCCGTGATGGGTGCCGCGACCTCCCAGATCTCCTACTCGGCGTCCAAGGGCGGCGTGCTCTCGATGTCGCGTGAGCTCGGGGTGCAGTTCGCCCGCCAGGGCGTACGGGTCAACGCGCTCTGCCCGGGGCCGGTCAACACCCCGCTGCTGCAGGAGCTCTTCGCCAGTGACCCCGAGCGGGCCGCGCGTCGCCTCGTGCACGTCCCGCTGGGCCGGTTCGCGGAGCCGGTCGAGATGGCCAACGCGGTGCTCTTCCTGGCCTCGGACGAGTCCAGCTTCATCACGGCCAACACCTTCCTCGTCGACGGCGGCATCTCGGGCGCCTACGTCACCCCCCTGTGACGCTGACGTGAGGCTGACGTGACGCTGCCGATCATCGGGCTCAGCACCTACCGTGAGGACGCCGCCTGGGGGGTCTGGCACGAGCGCGCCGACCTGCTCCCCACGGCGTACGCCGCGGCGGTCGAGGCGACCGGCGGGCTCCCGGTGCTGCTGCCACCCCAGGCGCAGGCCGGCGCTGCCGACGAGGTGGTCGCGCGGCTGGACGGGTTGGTGATCAGCGGCGGCGCGGACGTCGACCCGTCCCGCTACGCCGCGGCACCGCACCCCCGCACCGCCGGCTGGCGCCCCGACCGGGACGCCTGGGAGGTGGCGCTGCTCGACGCCGCCCAGGCCGCCGACCTGCCGGTGCTGGGCGTCTGCCGCGGGATGCAGATCATGGCCGTGCACGCCGGCGGAACACTCGACCAGCACACGCCCGATCTCGTCGAGCACGAGCAGCACAGCCCGGGCGGCGACCAGTACGGCACGATCGAGGTCGCCACCCGCTCGGGCACCAGGCTCTCCACCCTCGTCGGCGACCGTCTCGAGGTGCGCTGCCACCACCACCAATCCGTGGCCACACATCCCGGGTTTCTCCCCACGGCGCGCTCCTCCGACGGCATACTGGAAGCCATGGAAGCCCCCGGGGCGAGATTCTGTGTAGCGGTGCAATGGCATCCGGAGACCGAGGCCGACGTCGGCCTCCTGACCGGCCTCGTGCGTGCCGCCGCGACCTACGCCTCAAGACGATCGTGATGGGAGACGCTGTGCTGGTCAGCGCTCACCGGTGTGGAGCCGGAGAGGACCGCGCCCTGGAGAACTCACGTCACGCGCTGGATGAGGCACTGGCCCTCGGCGTCGACTTCATCGAGTTCGACGTGCAGCGCTGTCGTGACGGCGCTCTCGTGGTCTTCCACGACGAGTGGGTCGTGGAGGCCGGGGTGACCATCCCCGTCTCCGACGTGACCCTTGCCGAGCTCTCCACGATCGTCGGCGGGCCGGTGATGGCGTACTCCGAGGTCCTCGAGGCGATTGCCGGGCGCGCCCGAGCCCACCTCGACCTCAAGTTCGCGTCTCCGGACGAGGCCTATGACGACCCCGAGCAGACCTACGAGGTCGCGGTGACCCGACGAGCCATCGAGCGCCTCGGTGTCGAGAACGTCATCGTCACCTCGCACGACGACCGTGGCGTGCGCGCGGTCCGCGACTGGGCCGACGACGCCGGCCTCCAGCTGCTGGTCGGGCTGTCCCTCGGCCGCCGGGTCTCCGGCCTGCCGTGGCACACCCAGATCCGGGTGCGGATCTCCGAGCTGCTCCCCCACCTCCGTTACCTCGAGTCACGGGCCAACCTGGTGGTGGCCAACCACGCGCTCGCGCGGATCGGGGCGGCCAGGTTCGCCCGCAAGCACGACCTGCCACTCCTGGTGTGGACCCTCGACTCCCGGGCCTCGCTGCGGCACTGGCTGCAACCGGGTCGCGCCTGGCTGGTGACCACCAACCACCCGGAGCGGGCGCTCGAGCTGCGCAACCTGGTCGCCTCGCGTCAGCCGACCTGAGGCTGCTGACAGACTCACGTCATGCCCGCGGAGCCCACACCCGACATCCTGGGTGAGCCCTATCTCGCGGAGACCCTGGAGTTCCCGCCGGACGACGAGGGCGCGGTGGTCGCCACCCTGGTGACCAGGCGGGCCCCGGTCGCGACGTCCCGGGCGGTGCTCTACGTCCACGGGTTCGCCGACTACTTCTTCCAGACCGCTCTGGCCGAGTGGTGGAACGCGCGCGGCTACGACTTCTACGCGATCGACCTGCGCAAGTACGGCCGCTCGCTGCGCCCGCACCAGACGCCGAACTATGTCACCGACCTGCGGGAGTACTTCCCCGACCTCGACGCGGCCTGGAGCCGGATCACCGAGCGGGACGGGCACGACCACGTCGTGGTGACCGCCCACTCGACCGGCGGCCTGATCCTGCCGCTGTGGGCCAACCACCGACGTAGCGAATTGACCGGTCTCGACGGCATGATCCTCAACTCGCCGTGGTTCGACCTGCACGGGTCACCGCTGCTGCGTACGGTGGGGACGTCCGCGATCAAGCAGCTCGGACCCCGTCTGCCGCGCCGGGTGATCCCCCGCAACGTCACGGGCTTCTACACCCGCAGCCTGCACCGGGACCACGAGGGCGAGTGGGAGTTCAACCTCGACTGGAAGCCGGTCGACTCCTGGCCCGTCCTGGCCGGCTGGCTCGCTGCGGTGCGGCGCGGTCACGCCGAGCTGCACCGCGGTCTCGAGGTCGGCTGCCCGGCCCTCGTACTCTCGTCGGCCGCCTCGGCGCTGCCCACCGAGATGGGGGACGACGTGCACCGGCACGACATCGTGCTGAACGTGACCCAGATCCGCCGCTGGGCCACGGCGCTCGGCCGCCACGTCACCTACGTCTCCGTCGAGGACGCCCGGCACGACGTGGTGCTCTCGTTGCCGGTGCCCCGGGCCGCCGCGTACTCGGAGATGGACCGCTGGCTCAGGGCGTACGTCGAGGTCGAGCGGGACCTGAGCGCGGAGGTCCGTCCCTGAAGCAGGCGCTGACCCGCGCCCGCGCTCACCGGGCGTGTCCCCATTGCACGCATCGTGACCGTGGGCACCGCGCCCCGGCGTGTCGTATCCACGCGCCCTGACCGATGCCCAGTGAGCCCTGCGCGAGCCGGTATCAACGCGCCGGGCAAGCGCGGCCGCCAGCACGCCGATGACCTGCCCACGTGGTGGACGTCATGCTCTGCATCGCCCAGACCGTGTGTCGCAGGGGGATCGCTTCACCATGGGATGCAGGCGGAGTGTCGGTTCCCATGGTGAATTCGCCATGGGAAGCACCGGTTCGACTGCATCCCATGGTGAAGCTGTGACGACGAACCTCAACTCGGCTATCCCGGTAAACGGGGTGTCGGCACCCGGCCGCCAACAGGGACACACCCAGTCAGTCCAGCAGTCAGTGCAGTGGTCAGTCCAGCAGGAAGGCCAGCAGGGCGGCAACGCCGACGAGCACGATGAACCCGCGCAGCACCGCGGCCGGGAGCCTCCGGCCGACGGTCGCCCCGAGCTGGCCCCCGATGACCGACCCGACCCCGATCAGTCCGACGATCCGCCAGTCCACGTCGGCGACCAGCACGAAGAGGATCCCGGCCACGCCGTTGACCACGGCGGCCAGGACGTTCTTGACGGCGTTCAGGCGTTGCAGGGTCTCGTCGATGCCGATCCCCAGCACCGCCATCAGCAGGACCCCCTGCGCGGCGCCGAAGTAGCCGCCGTACACACCGGTCAGCAGCACGGCCGGCCAGACCCACCACACACCGTGACTCGGCAGTCCGCCCGCGGCCGCGTGGCGCACGGCGACCCAGGCCGAGATCCGCGGCTGGAAGACGACCAGCACCAGACCGAGCAGGATCAGCGCCGGCACGATCGCCGCGAACGCCGCGGCCGGGAGCACCAGCAGGAGCAGCCCGCCGGCGAGTCCTCCGACCAGGGAGGCGCCGCAGAGCCGCAGCACCCGGGACCGCTGCCCGGACAGCTCGCGGCGGTAGCCGATCGCGCCCGAGATCGACCCGGGGACGAGCCCGACGGTGTTGGAGACGTTCGCGGTCACCGGGGGGATGCCGAACGCGAGAAGGGTCGGGAACGTGATCAGCGTTCCCGACCCCACCACGGTGTTGATGGTGCCGGCCGCGACCCCGGCGAGCAGGATCGCGACGACCTCGAACCCGGTCACTCCTGAGTGGGCTCCGCGTCCTCACGGGTGGTCGTCGGAGCGTCACCGGGCTTCGGCCCCGAGCGCTTGCCGGGGTTCGCGGCGTTCGCTGCCTCGGCGATCGCCGCCTCGACCGCGGCGTTCGCCTTGCCGAGCTCGGTGTTGCCGAGCGCCGCGCTGCCGCCGAGCGTGGGCGGGTCCATGCTGCCCATGTCCACGCGCTTGGTCGGGCCGTCGTTCTCGGTCGGGATGCCGGCCATGTTGGTCATCGTGGAGCCGAGACCCTCGAGCGCCTTGCCGATCTCGGAGGGGACGATCCACACCTTGTTGGCGTCGCCCTCGGCGATCTTCGGCATCATCTGGAGGTACTGGTAGGCCAGCAGGGACTGGTCGGGACGACCGTCGTGGATCGCCTGGAAGACGGTCAGGATCGCCTGTCCCTCACCCTGGGCCCGCAGGATCGCGGCCTCGCGGTCGGCCTGGGCCCGCAGGATCTGCGACTCCCGGGCACCCTCGGCCGTCAGGATCGCCGACTGCTTCTGGCCCTCGGCGGTCAGGATCGCCGACTGGCGGCCACCCTCGGCGGTCAGGATCGCGGCGCGCTTGTCACGGTCGGCGCGCATCTGCTTCTCCATCGAGTCCTTGATCGAGGGCGGCGGGTCGATGCCCTTGAGCTCCACCCGGTTGACCCGGATCCCCCACTTGCCGGTCGCCTCGTCGAGCACACCGCGCAGCCGGGTGTTGATCTCGTCGCGGCTGGTCAGCGTCTCCTCGAGGTCCATCCCACCGACGATGTTGCGCAGCGTGGTCATGGTCAGCTGCTCGACCGCCTGGATGTAGTTGGCGATCTCGTACGTCGCAGCCACCGGGTCGGTGACCTGGAAGTAGATGACCGTGTCGATCGAGACCACCAGGTTGTCCTCGGTGATCACGGGCTGGGGCGGGAACGAGACCACCTGCTCGCGCAGGTCGATCATGTAGCGCACCCGGTCGATGAACGGGACGACGATGTTCAGGCCGGCCGGCAGGGTCTGCTTGTACTTGCCGAAGCGCTCGACGACGCCGGCGCGCGCCTGCGGCACGATCCGGACGGTCTTGGCGAGCAGGACGACGACGAAGAGCAGAACCAGCGCCAGCAGCACGAGCAGGAAGTCGGGCATGGGCACCTCCTCAGGATTCGAGACTGGGAACAGGGTGGACGTACGCGGTGGCGCCTCGGATCTGGAGGACTTCAACGGTCTCGCCGGACTCGATGACGAGGCTCTCGTCGTACGGCGCAGCGGACCAGATCTCGCCGTCCAGCTTGATCCGGCCGTGCTCGAACGAGGTCACCCGCTCGGTGACCACACCCTGGTGCCCGACCAGCTTGCCGTGACCGAGCCGCAGCTCGGGCCCGGCATGGAACTTCTTCACCAGCCCGGGACGCACCACCGCCAGCGCTGCGACGGAGGCAGCGGCGGCCACGAGCACCTGCAGCACGAACGGCGCCCCGATGGCGGCGGTGAAGACCCCCGCCATCGCGCCGACCGCGAGCATGATCAGCACGAGGTCCAGGCTGAACATCTCGGCCACGCCCAGCAGGATGGCCAGTCCGAGCCAGGCCTCCCACATGTTGTCGCGCAACCAGTCCATGTGGTGAGCCTATCCGGTGTGGCCATGGGCTCAATGGCTCCGACTCACCTGCTGTGACGGGACTTGCGGCGCGCGGACCAGCGCCCGTCCTCCTGGGTGACCGCCAGCGGCATCCCGAACGTCGCCGCCAGGTGGTGCTCGGTGATCACGTGCTCGAGCAGGCCGGACGCCATCACCCTGCCCTGCCGGAGCAGCAGCGCGTGGCTGAACCCGGGCGGGATCTCCTCGACGTGGTGGGAGACCAGGACGGTGGCCGGGGAGTCGGGATCCATCGCGAGGACCGTCAGGGTCGAGACCAGGTCCTCACGACCACCGAGGTCGAGCCCGGCCGCCGGCTCGTCGAGCAGCAGCATCTCGGGGTCGGCCATCAGCGCGCGCGCGATCTGGACCCGCTTGCGCTCGCCCTCGCTCAGGGTCCCGAAGGTCCGGTCGGCGAGGTGCCCGACGCCCAGCTCCACCAGCAGCCCGTGGGCCCGGTCGTGATCCAGCCCGTCGTACGACTCGCGCCAGCGGCCGACCACGGCGTACGACGCGGAGACGACGACGTCGTGGACCCGCTCGTCGCGCGGCAGCCGCTCGGCCAGCGCAGCGCTGGTCAGCCCGATCCGGGGGCGCAGGTCGAAGACGTCGACGGTGCCCAGCACCTCGTCGAGGACCCCGGCGACACCCGAGGTCGGGTGCACCTGGGCGGCCGCGACCTGCAGCAGGGTGGTCTTGCCGGCACCGTTGGGTCCGAGGATCACCCAGCGCTCGTCCTCCTCCACGGTCCAGTTGATCCGGTCGAGCAGGGTCGCCCCGCCTCGCCGCACGGTGACATCGGCGAACTCCAAGACTGCGGCCATGCGGTCACCCTAGCGACCGGTCTCGGCGACTCCGGCGTATCGTCACCGGCCGTGTCCTCCCCACTTCCGCCGTCGGTGCGTCTGGCCTGGTGGGGGACCTCGTGGCTGCGTGGCCACGTCGTCCTCGACCTGCTGATCGACGCGGTCATCGGCGACGACGCGACCCACGTCATCTCCGGGTCGCGACTCGGAGCCGACGGCCCCGAAGCCCCGGTCGGGCTGGTCATCGGGCTGGGCAAGCTGCGCGCGGAGGGAGCGACGGGGTTCGGCACGGCGTTCCCCACCGAGGGTGACCTGGTCGGCCTCGGCGGGCCGGTCGCCTTCAACACGGCGGCACTCGACGCCGGCGAGGCCGTGGTCGCGGTGGGCACCGGATACGGACTGGTGCCGCAGCGGGTCGGCGCCGCGGTCACCTGGGTGATCCACCGCGCCGACCGACGTCAGCTGCCGGACGTCGGGGAGGCCGACCGCGCGCTGCGGGCGGCACTCGTCGAGACCGCCAACGCGCTGGCCGCCCTGGACGTCGCCCGGTGGCGGCCCGAGGTCGCCGACACGCTGCTCAACCTGCGCCACCGCGAGGCGCTGCACGCTCCGGACGGCGTACCCCCGCGCTGCGTGGAGCTCGCGGCCCGCGCCCTGCAGGCCAACGAGATCGTCGAGCTCGCGCTCGAGGACGACGGCGGCGCCATCACCGCGGCCGAGATCCGGGCTCGGCACGAGGCGCTGCAACCGTTGGCCCGTGCCGGTCGGCGGGCCCTGGTGGCTGCGTGCTCCCCCGAGGTCTGGCCCCCGGACTGACAACAGCGCCACCGGGCGTTGCCGATAACCTCGAGCCACGATGACCGACCTGCCGAAGACACTGCTCATCACGCTGACCGGGAAGGACCGGCCCGGCGTGACCTCGGCGATCTTCGCCACCCTCGCGGAGGCGAACGTCGAGGTGGTCGACATCGAGCAGATCGTGCTGCGGCGTCGGCTGATCCTCGGGGTGCTGGTGGTCGCGCCGCGCGACTGGAAGAAGCTGGCCGACGCGGTCGAGGCCACCGCCAGCGCGCTGGACATGAGCGTCGACATCGACCGCGGCACCGGCGACAACCGCTCCCGCAAGGGCGGCCGCTCGCACGTCACGATCATCGGGACCCCGCTGAAGGCGGCCGCGATGGCTGCCGTGGCCGGCCGGATCGCAGACTGTGGCGCCAACATCGACCGGATCGAGCGGATGGCGCGCTACCCCGTCACGGCGATCGACCTCCACGTCTCGGGCGCCGACCCCGACCGGCTCCGCACCCTCCTGGCCGGGGAGGCTGCCCGGCAGGGGCTCGACATCGCCGTGCAGCCGGCCAACCTGCTGCGGCGCGGCATGCGACTGATCGTCATGGACGTCGACTCCACGCTGATCCAGGGCGAGGTGATCGAGATGATCGCGGCGTACGCCGGTTGCGAGCCGCAGGTCGCAGAGATCACCGAGGCGGCGATGCGCGGTGAGCTCGACTTCGAGGAGTCCCTACGAGCGCGGGTGGCCCTGCTGGCCGGGCTCGACGTCGAGGTCCTCGACAAGGTCTACGACGCGATCGAGCTGGCCCCCGGCGCGCGGACCATGGTGCGGACCCTGCGCCGGCTGGGCTACCGCTTCGCGATCGTCTCCGGCGGCTTCAGCCAGATCACCGACCGGCTGGCCGCAGACCTCGGCATCCACTTCGCGCGTGCCAACGAGCTCGAGATCGAGGACGGACGCCTCACCGGCCGCATCGTCGGAGACGTCGTCGACCGGGCCGGCAAGGCCACCGCCCTGCGGCACTTCGCCGGCGAGGTCGGCGTCCCGGAGGGCGCGGTGATCGCGATCGGTGACGGCGCGAACGACCTCGACATGCTCAACGCTGCCGGTCTCGGCATCGCCTACAACGCCAAGCCGATGGTGCGCGAAGCGGCCGACACGTCGGTGAACGTGCCGTACCTCGACGCGATCATGTACCTGCTCGGCATCTCCCGCGAGGAGATCGAGGCGGCCGACGCCGAAGCCGGCATCGTCACCCCCGCTCCCCCCGTCTAGCACCGACCCGTCGCTTGTTGACCGGGAAAGCACGCCGACCCGTCGCTTGTTGACCGGGAAAGCACGCCGACCCGTCGCTTGTTGACCGGGAGGTACGACGCTCAGGCTCGCCCGACGTGGAAGGCCACGAGCCGAGCCAGCTGCTGGTCGAGGTCGGACCAGCTCCCGGTGTGCTCGAAGACGGCCATGGCGCTCGTCGGAAAGCCCTGGGTCATCTCCTGCGCTGCCTCGGCGACCCCGTCGCCGTCGTCGAGCAGGGCCGCCAGCAGCGCCATCGTGGGGTTGTGCCCGATCACGATCAGCGTGGAGACGTCGTCGGGGACGGCGCGGATCAGGTCGAGAGCGGACTCCGGCCCGGCGGCGTACAGGCCCTCGTCGAAGGTGGGCACCACGTCCCAGCCGGCCCCCCTGGCCACACCGTCCCAGGTCTGGCGGGTGCGCACCGCGGCCGAGACAAGCGCGTGCTGGGGGACGATTCCCTGCTCGCTCAGCCAGGTCCCGGCCACGAGGGAGTCGGCCAGCCCCTGAGCGGCCAGCTCACGCTCGAGGTCGCTCGGGCCCACCTGCTCGGCCTTCGCATGACGCATGACAATGACGAGACGGGGTTGGCGCTGCACGGCGCCACTCTGTCACCGGCTAGCCTCGCTGTCATGCCCAGAGGACCCCTCATGATCATCGGCGGCGCCGAGGACAAGCTCCGCAAGCGCACGATCCTCGCCGATTTCGTCGCCGCCAGCGGCGGTCCGGAGGCCACCATCGCGGTCATTCCGACGGCCTCGTCACTGGGCCCGGAGGTCATCGAGGTGTACGACGCGGTCTTCCGCCGGCTCGGAGCCGCCGACGTGATCGCGATCCGCCCGGAGAGCCGGGCCGACGCCCACGACCCGGAGCTGGTGGAGCGGCTGGCCAAGGCCACCGGGATCTTCATGACCGGGGGCAACCAGCTCAAGCTCTCGTCCCTCGTGTGTGGGACTCCCCTGGCCGACGAGATCGTCGCGGCCAACGACCGCGGCGTCGTGATCGCGGGGACGTCGGCCGGCGCCAGCATCCAGTCGAGCCACATGGTCGCCTTCGGCGGGCCGGGCGCCACGCCCAAGCAGCGGATGACCCAGGTGGCCGCGGGGATCGGTCTGTTGCAATCGACCGTGATCGACCAGCACTTCGACCAGCGCAACCGCTACGGCCGGCTGCTGATGATCGTCTCCCAGTCCCCCCAGCTGCTCGGGATCGGCGTCGACGAGGACACCGCGGCGACAATCGACTTCGTGGACGACCACGAGATCCTCACCGTGTCGGGTCGCGGTGCGGTGACGATCATGGACCCCTCCCGGATCACCACGAACGCGTACGACGCCCAACGGGCCTCGCCGCTGCTCGCGAGCGGCGTGGTGCTGCACGTGCTCCCGCGCGGCGTGCAGTTCGACCTGACGACGCGGACGCTGATTCCTCCGAAGCCCGGCGACCCGGACTCCGAGGAGGCCGCCGAGGCCGGCCGTGACCTGCGTCAGCTGGCTCGGGACATCGCCGCCGCCGACGCCTCCCCCAGCGTGCTGAAGCGTCGTCTCGCCCGGACCCGACGCAAGCTCGGTGCCTCCACGACCACCACCCCAGATGGAGCCTCCTCATGACCGAACGACCCTTGCCAGACCTCACGATCGTCGAGACCCGCGTCTACCGCGGCGCCAACGTCTGGTCCTACGACCGGTCGATCCACCTGGTCGTGGATCTCGGCTCGTTGGAGGAGTTCCCCACCAACTCGATCCCGACGTTCACCGACAACATCCTCCAGATGCTTCCCGGGCTGCGCGAGCACTCCTGCTCGCGAGGCCGACGCGGCGGTTTCGTCGAGCGCCTCAACGAAGGCACCTGGCTGGGCCACGTCGCCGAGCACGCGGCCCTGGCGCTCCAGCAGGTCGTCGGCCACGACATCCGTCGCGGCAAGACCCGCGCGGTCAAGGGCAAGCCGGGCCACTACAACGTGATCTTCGGGTACGTCGACGAGCAGGTCGGGCTCGCCGCCGCCAAGCTCGCCGTACGACTGGTGAACCACCTCGTCGAGGCAGACCCGGACTTCGACTGGGACGCCGAGCTCGAGTCGTTCATCCTGCGCGCCGAGCGCACCGCCTTCGGCCCGTCCACGCAGGCGATCATCGACGAGGCGATCTCGCGTGACATCCCCTGGATCCGGCTCAACCAGCACTCGCTGGTCCAGCTCGGCCAGGGCGTGCACGCCAAGCGCATCCGCGCCACGATGACCTCCGAGACCAGCTCGATCGCGGTCGACATCGCCTCGGACAAGGACCTGACCACGCGCCTGCTGGGTGCCGCCGGCCTGCCCGTGCCGAAGCAGGAGTCCGTTCGCACCGCCGACCAGGCCGTGCGGGCGGCCAACCGGATCGGCTACCCGGTCGTCGTCAAGCCGCTCGACGGCAACCACGGCCGAGGGGTCTGCCTCGACCTGATGGACGAGAACGACGTCCGCGAGGCGTTCGTCACCGCCGAGGGCGAGTCGCGACGTGGCTGGGTGATCGTCGAGTCCCTCGTCGTCGGCAAGGACTACCGCTGCCTGATCATCGACGGCCGGATGGCCGCCATCGCCGAGCGCGTCCCGGCGTCGGTCACCGGTGACGGCACCAGCACGGTCGAGCAGCTCGTCGACACCGCCAACGCGGATCCCCGCCGGGGCGTGGGTCACGAGAAGGTGCTGACCCGGATCAAGATCGACGACGGCGCGGTCGCCCGGGTGCGCGAGCAGGGCTTCGCGATGTCCGACGTACCGCCCGAGGGCCAGATGGTGAAGCTGGCGCTGACCGGCAACATGTCGACCGGTGGCATCTCCATCGACCGGACCTTCGAGGCCCACCCGGAGAACATCGAGATCGCCGAGGAGGCGGCCCGGATGATCGGGCTCGACATCGCCGGCATCGACTTCATCTGCCCCGACATCACCGAGCCCGTGCGCGAGACCGGTGGCGCCATCTGCGAGGTCAACGCGGCACCCGGGTTCCGGATGCACACCCACCCGACGATCGGCGAGCCGCAGTTCATCGCCAAGCCCGTGGTGGACATGCTCTTCCCCCCGGGCGCGTCCGCCCGGATCCCGATCGTGGCCGTGACCGGCACCAACGGCAAGACCACGACCTCGCGGATGATCTCGCACATCTTCAAGGGGATGGGCCGCAAGGTCGGCATGACCTCCACCGACGGCGTGGTCATCGACGAGCGCCTGCTGATCCGCTCGGACGCGTCCGGTCCGCGGTCGGCCCGGATGGTGCTGCAGAACCCGCGCGTCGACTTCGCCGTCTTCGAGGTCGCCCGAGGCGGCATCCTGCGCGAGGGGCTGGGCTACGAGCGCAACGACGTCGCCGTCGTGCTGAACGTCCAGCCCGACCACCTCGGCCTGCGCGGCATCGACACCGTCGAGCAGCTCGCCGACGTCAAGGCGGTGCTGGTCGAGGCCGTGCCCCGCGACGGGCACGCCGTGCTGAACGCCGACGACCCGCTGGTGCGCGAGATGCGCCGCAAGTGCTCCGGCCAGGTCGTGTGGTTCTCGATGGAGGAGCCCGGCTCCGAGGTGCGCGAGATGATCGACGCGCACTGCCGCCGTGGGGGCAAGGCCCTCGTGCTCAACCCGTCCGAGCGTGGCGAGATGATCGTGGTCAAGCACGGCCGCCGCGAGATGCAGCTCGCCTGGACCCACCTGCTGCCGGCCACCTTCGGGGGCCGGGCCCGGATGAACGTCCAGAACGTGCTCGGCGCCGCCGCTGCGGCGTTCGCCGCCGGGGCACCCCTGCACGACATCCGGCAGGGACTCCGGACGTTCTCGACGAACTACTACCTCTCCCCCGGGCGCCTGAACGAGGTCGAGGTCGAGGGCATCAACGTGATCGTCGACTACTGCCACAACGCCCCCGGCATGAAGGCGCTCGGCGACTTCGTCGACCGGGTCTCCGACTCCCTCGGCTCGTCGCCGCGACCGGCCCGGATCGGCATCATCGCCACCGCGGGTGACCGACGCGACCAGGACATGCGCGAGCTCGGCCACATCGCAGCCCAGCACTTCGACGTGCTCGTGGTGCGCGAGGACGTCTCCCTGCGCGGTCGGGAGCGCGGCGACACCGCGGCTCTCGTGGTCGAGGGCGTGCGCGAGGCGATGTCCGAGGGCGCCCTGTGCAAGCAGGTCGAGGAGGTGCTCGACGAGATCGAGGCCGTCCGGTACGCCCTCGGCCAGGCCAACCGCGGCGACCTGGTCGTGGTCTGCGTCGACAAGCACGGTGAGGTGATGGGCGAGCTGGAGACCTGGTCGCACCAGGCGCAGGCCGGCAGCGGCGCGAACCCCGACACCCCGGTCGCGGACCCGGACTACGTCGCCGCGAGCAGCCAGGGCTGACCGACCGGTGCGGGTGCTGTCACTGGACGCGGTGCCGCGCCGCCTGCTCGACGCCCACGGCAGCACCGGCTGTGCCGTGGGCGGCCTCGGCCTGACCGCTGACGCCCACCTCGTGGTGGTCACCGTCCGGCCGGGCGGCACGGTCGGGCGGCATCCCGCCGCGGGCCGGCAGCTCCTGGTCGTGGTCAGCGGCGACGCCACGGTGTCCGGCGGCGACGGCGAGTCCGTCGACCTCGGACCCGGCCAGGCCGCGGTCTGGGAGCCGGGCGAGGCCCACGAGACCCGCTCGGAGGGCGGCCTCACCGCCTTCGTGGTCGAGGGCGACCTCGACATCGCGACCGGGCCTGCCGGTGCGGCCGACCCACCCTGAGCCACCCCATGGGTCAGGCGTCGCTGACCTCGGCGGCCGCCCGCACCTTCTTCGTGAGCACCTCGGCGGAGTCTGCGGTGCCACCCTGCTCGGCGATCCAGTCGTAGACCTCCTGACGCTCGGCGTGGCACATCAGGCCCACGACGTCACCGGGCAGCGCCTGACCGACCAGGGCCGACAGCGCGGCCACCTCGGTCGGGTACGACGCGAAGCTGGTGGCACCGACCCGGGCCGCGCCGGATCGCATCAGGCCGTCCAGCTCCTCGTAGCTGCGACCCCTGCGGTAGCGCTCCTTGTGGCCGATCGCGAGCACGTCGCTGTCCCGCGCGGCGATCTCCCCGAGCTTCTCGATCAGCTCGTCGGTGCGGTCGCCGACCACCCCCAGCCCGATCAGCAGCCGGGAGTCGGGGCGTCGTACGCCGTTCATGATCTCGAAGAGCGCCTCGAGACCGGCCTCGTTGTGGGCCAGGTCGATGACCACCGACACCTCACCGATGCTGAAGAAGTTCATCCGCCCCGGGTTGTGCTCGGCATCCGGCCGGAAGGTGCGCAGTCCCTCGATCACCACGTCGCGCTTGATCCCGATCGCCAGCGCGGCCGACGCCGCCGCCAGCGTGTTCTCGACGTTGAAGCGCGAGAGGCCGGCCAGGGTCATCGGCACGTCGACCAGCTCGACCAGCGGGTCGGCGTCGCTGTTGGGTGCCAGCACCGCGACCCAGCCGTCGATCACGGTCGTGGCGCGACCGCCGGACCCGACCACCTCGCGCACGGAGGGCGAGTCGGGGTAGCGCGAGAAGACCCACGGCTGGGCCTTGATCTGGCCACGCATCGCGTAGACCCGGGGGTCGTCACCGTTCAGCACCGCCCAGCCGTCCTTGCGGGTGATCTGCGGGACCACCGACTTGACCTCGGCGAGCTGGTCGACGGTGTCGATCCCCTGGAGCCCGAGGTGGTCGGCGGTCACGTTGGTGACCACCGAGACGTCGTTGCGGGTCAGGCCGATCCCCTTGAGCAGGATGCCCCCGCGGGCGGTCTCGGTGACCGCGAACTCGACGTTCTTGTGCTCCAGGATCCTCCCCGCGCCACTCGGCCCGGAGTAGTCGCCGGCCTCGATCAGCTCGCCGTCGATGTAGATGCCGTCGGTGTTGGACCAGCCGACGAGCCTGCCGTCGGTGCGCGCGATGTGCGCGATCATCCGGGAGGTCGTGGTCTTGCCGTTGGTGCCGGTGACCGCGACCACCGGGATCCTCGGCGTGATCGTGGTGGGTCCGGCGCCACGCTCGGACGCGGCCACCCGCGCTGCGGCGTCGCTGACGGCCGTGTCGATGTCGGCGCGCAGCAGCGCGTCGAGCACGTCGCCGATGGCCCGGCCCATCTCCTGGGCCCGCTCCCGGTTGCGCCAGGGGTAGGCGACCACGATCTGGTGGGGGTCACTGGTCGGCCGGACCCGCACCGCGAGCCGGTTGGTGCCGGCCTCGGACGCGAGGGCCCGGACCAGGCGGGCGACCGCCCGGACGGCGAACCGCTGGCGAAAGCCGGTCTCGGGGTGCCCCGGGCGCGCGTTGCGCAGCCCGATCCGCTTGGCGAACCGGACGGCGGTCTGGTCGGAGGCCGCCGAGAGACCACTGATGTCGAGGGTGAGCTTGATGGCAGCGCGGGGGAAGTAGAGGTTGGGACCCTCGAGGACCCGTAGCTCCAGCAGGGAGGAAGTCACCGACGCACGCTACCGAAGGGCGCGTCGGCGGCCGGCCAGCGCCCCCGCTCAGGCGCCCATCGCGTGGAAGCCGCCGTCGACGTGGACGATCTCGCCCGAGGTCGCGGGGAAGAAGTCGGACAGCAGCGCCACGACCGCCTTGGCAGTGGGCTCCTGGTCGGTGTTGTCCCAGCCCAGCGGGGCGCGGGTGCTCCACATCGCCTCCAGGTCCTCGAACCCGGGGATCGCCTTCGCGGCCAGGGTGCGCAACGGACCCGCGGCGACGAGGTTGACCCGGATCCCGTCCGGGCCGAGGTCGCGAGCGAGGTAGCGCGAGCAGGACTCGAGCCCGGCCTTGGCCACGCCCATCCAGTCGTACGCCGGCCAGGCCACGGTGGCGTCGAAGGTCATGCCGACCACCGACCCACCCGGGCCCATCAGCGGCTTGCAGGCGTTGGCCAGCGACATCAGGGAGTACGCCGACACCTGGACCGCCTGCGCGACGTCCTCCCACGGGCCGGTCAGGAACTTGCCGCCCAGCAGCGTCTCGGGATTGCCGTAGGCGATCGAGTGGACGACTCCGTCGAGCCCGTCGACGTGCTCACGGACCAGGCCGGGCAGTCGCTCGAGGTGCTCGGGGTCGGTGACGTCCAGCTCGAGGACCGCAGGCTCGACCGGGAGCCGCTTCGCGATCCGCTTGGTGATCCCCAGCGCCCGGCCGAAGTTGGAGATGAGGACCGTGGCGCCCTGCTCCTGCGCGACCTTCGCGGTGGCGAAGCCGATGGACGAGTCCATCGTGACGCCGGCGACGAGGATCCGCTTGCCGTCGAGAATGCCCATGTGAGTTCCCCTTGTGGTGGTGGAGCGGGATGTGTGGTGAAGCCTGTGGTCAGTGCCCCATGCCGAGTCCGCCGTCGACCGGGATCACGGCACCCGTGACGTAGGCGGCGCCGTCGCCGGCCAGCCAGGTGACGACGGAGGCGATCTCCGAGGGGGCGGCGTACCGGCCGAGCGGCACCTGGGTCTTGATCGTGGTGCGCTGCTCGTCGGTGAGCACCGACGTCATGTCCGTCTCGACGAAGCCGGGCGCCACGACGTTCGCCGTGATGGAGCGCGAGCCGAGCTCGCGGGCCAGGGACCGGGCCATGCCGACCAGACCGGCCTTGGAGGCCGCGTAGTTGACCTGTCCGGCGGAGCCGAGCAGACCGACGACCGAGGAGATGAAGATGATCCGACCGCGGCGCAGGCGCAGCATCCCCTTGGTGGCGCGCTTGGCCAGCCGGAACGACCCGGTCAGGTTGGTGTCGATGACCGAGGACCAGTCCTCCTCGGACATCCGCAGCACGAGGGTGTCCGCGGTGATCCCGGCGTTGGCCACCAGGACCTCGACCGGGCCGTGGGCCGCCTCGATCTGGACGAAGGCAGCCTCGACGGCTGCGGGGTCGGTGATGTCGCAGCGGACGTCGAGGGCACCCTCGGGCGCACCGCCGTTGCGGGTGGTCACCGCCACCTGGTCGCCGTTGGCGATGAACGCCTCCGCGATGGCGCGGCCGATTCCGCGGTTGCCGCCGGTCACGAGCACAGATCTGGTCACCCGACGACGCTATCCATTACCCCGGGGTAGGCCTAAACCCACCACGCGGGTCAGTCGTCCTCGAGCCGGAAACCGACCTTGAGGCCGACCTGGAAGTGCTCGACGGCACCGTCCTTGACCTGGCCGCGGACCTGGGTGACCTCGAACCAGTCGAGGTGGCGGAGCGTCCGGCTGGCCCGCTCCACCCCGTTCCGGATCGCCTGGTCGATCCCGTCCGGGGAGGTGCCGACGATCTCGCTGATGCGGTAGGTGCGGTTGGACATGAGGACCTCCGGAGACGAAGTGGGAGCCCTAGGGTAGCGACGTACGATGGAGGCATGGCCCGGGACCTGAGCCGACACCGCGAGGACGCCGTTCGCATCACCACCGCCTCCTCCAGCCGGAACGACGAGATCAACGCGCGGCAGCGCCGCTACCTGTTCTCGATGAGCCTGCGCACGCTCTGCTTCGTCGGAGCCGTGATCGCGAGCGGCTGGCTCCAGTGGGTGCTGATCGCGGGCGCGTTGGTGCTTCCCTACATCGCCGTCGTCCTGGCCAACGCCGCCAGCTCCCGGTCCGACGGCTTCGAGCTGCGCGGGGGTGGCTACGGGCGACCCGAGCTGACGGGAGCGAGGAGCTCGGAACCCCGCTCTCTGTAAGACCCTCAGGCTTCTGGCAGACTGCGCCTTCGACCGAGGCGCCAGCGCTGTCGGTCGAACGTGGTGCCGGACGGCTCCCCCCGTGGTTGTCCGGCACCACCCCTCGTCCCCGCCAGTCAGCACCGAAGGGTCATGCATGGCCGAGCAGGATGCCGGACCGGATGAGCCGGGCCCCGAAGAGGTCGGGCCCCGAAGAGGTCGGCCCCGCGCTGTGCTCGGCGAAGGGCTGCCAGGCCGAGGCGCGCTGGGACCTGCTGTGGAACAACCCCAAGCTGCACACGCCCGAGCGCCGCAAGGTCTGGCTCGCGTGCGACGAGCACCGCGAGTCGTTGTCGGCGTTCCTGGGCGCCCGGAACTTCCTGCGCGACGTCGAGCCGCACGACCCGGCGAGGTAGCAGCTCCCGCCCCTGCGGCCGCTAGCCGCCGATGGCCGACATCGGTCGGTCGGGCTGGAGGAACGTCGGGTCGTCGATCCCGTGCCCGGCTCGCTTGCCGCGCATCGCCACGACCCAGCGCTCGGCGAGCTCCTCGTCGGACGCGCCGGCGCGCAGGGCGCCGCGCAGGTCGGACTCCTCGCGGGCGAAGAGGCAGTTGCGCACCTGTCCGTCGGCCGTCAGCCGGACCCGGTCGCAGTCGCCGCAGAACGGCCGGGTGACCGACGCGATCACGCCCACGGTCGCCGGTCCGCCGTTGACCAGGAAGAGCTCCGCAGGCGCGCTCCCCCGGGGCTCGGCCGCCGGGGACAGCTCGAACTCCGCCTCGAGCCGGGCGAAGATCTCGTCGGCGGTGATCATGCCCTCGCGGCTCCAGCCGTGCTGGGCGTCGAGCGGCATCTGCTCGATGAAGCGCAGGTCGTAGCCGTGCCCGATCGACCAGCTCAGCAGCTCGGCCGCCTGGTCGTCGTTGACGCCCCGGAGCAGGACCGCGTTGATCTTGATCGGGCCCAGTCCGGCTGCCTTGGCAGCCTCGAGGCCAGCCACCACGTCGTCGTACCGGTTGCGCCGGGTGATCTCGTGGAAGGTGTCCGCACGCACGGTGTCGAGGCTGACGTTGACCCGGTCCAGCCCGGCATCGGCGAGCGCCTGGGCGTTGCGAGCGAGGCCGAGGGCGTTGGTGGTGATGGAGAGCTCGAGGGCGGCGTCGATGGCGCGGGTACGGCGCACGATGTCGACCAGTCCGCGGCGGACGAGTGGCTCGCCGCCGGTGAACCGGACCTCCTGGATCCCCAGCTGTTCGACGCCGACCCGGATCAGCCGGACCACCTCGTCGTCGCTGAGCACACTGTCGTCCGGGAGCCAGTCCAGGCCCTCGGCCGGCATGCAGTAGGAGCAGCGCAGGTTGCACCGGTCGGTCAGCGAGACCCTGAGGTCGGTGGCCACCCTGCCGTAGCGGTCCTCGAGCTTGCGTGTCATCACGCTGGTCAGTCTAGGTCGCCCCCGGGCAGGATGCCTCCCAGCGCCCGGATAACCTCGCCGCGTGCGGTCCTTGAGCTTCCTGGTGAGTCGTCGCTGGGTGCTGTTCGCACTCGTCGTGGTGCTGCTGGCGTGGGCGGCGTGGTTGCTCGGCGAGTGGCAGTTCCACCGGCTGGAGGACCGCAAGGAGCGCAACGCCGTGATCCGGACCAACGAGGCCCTGGCCCCGGCCCCGGTCGCGGACGTGCTCCAGCCGGGCAGACCCGTGCAGGACTCCGACGAGTGGCGGCTGGTGACCGCGACCGGCAGCTACGACACCGACGACACCGTGATCGTGCGCTACCGCACCCGCGACGGCTCGTCCGGGATCGACGTGGTGGTGCCGCTGTCCACCGCCGCCGGCCCGGCCCTGCTGGTGGACCGGGGCTGGATGGCGACCGGCAACAACGGCGCCGACGCCTCCGACGTACCGCCGCCGGCCGAGGGGCAGGTCACCGTCACCGGCTGGGTCCGGGCCGATGCCGCCGGCGACAGCACCCGGGTGGTGGACCAGTCCACGCGTGCGATCTCCAGCACCGAGATCGGCGCCGCGCTCGACCGGGAGGTGTACGGCGGCTTCATCGACCTGAAGTCCGAGAGCCCCGCAGCGGACCAGCCCCTGGCCGGCGCCGAGCTCCCGGAGCTCGACAACGGTCCGCACTTCTTCTACGGACTGCAGTGGTGGTTCTTCGGGGTGCTGGCGGTCTTCGGCTTCTTCTACCTGATGTACGACGAGTGGCGCGGCGGCAGTCGGCGCGGAGCCGGGCGGGGCCCTCAGAGCGAGCGCAGCATGCCGCCGTCGACGGGCACCATCGACCCGGTCACGAAGGACGCCGCCGGCGACAGCAGGAAGGCTGCGACCCGACCGAACTCCTCCGGCTCGCCGTAGCGCCCCAGCGGGATGGTGGCCGTGGCCGCTGCCCTGGCCCGCTCCGGGTCGCCGCTCGCCGCGTCGAGCTCGGCCACCCGCTCGGTGCCGACCCGTCCCGGCAACAGCCCGTTGACGCGGACCCCGGCCGGTCCCAGCTCGTCGGCCAGCGTCTTGGCAACCATCGCCAGGCCCGGGCGCAGACCGTTGGAGATCGCGAGGCCGGAGATCGGCGACCGCACGCTCGACGACAGCACCAGTCCCAGCGCCCCACCCGCGGGGAGGGCGGCCCCGATCTCCCGGCAGAGCCGGACGGCTCCGAGGAAGACCGCCTCGAACGAGCTCGTCCACTGCTCGTCGGGGACCTCCATCACGGCTCCGGTGGGCGGTCCGCCGACGCTGATCAGGGCGCCGTCGAGGCGGCCGAACCGCTCCCGGGCCGCAGCGATCAGCCGGGCGGGAGTGGTGGGGTCCGCGTTGTCGGCCACGACCGTGACCGCCGCGTCACCCCAGGTGTTCGCCGCCCGGTCCAGCGAGGCCGGCGTACGACCCGAGACCACCACCCGGGCACCCTCGGCGACGAGGCAGTCGGCGGTCGCCCGACCCAGCCCCCGGGCCCCTCCGGTCACGATGTAGACGCGCTCATCCAGCTCGAGATCCATCCGCCGACCCTAGCTCCGCCGATGGTTCGGACCGACCCGATCGATGCCGATTTGTGACATGCCGCGGCATCCGACGTACGTTGTCGCGATGACTTCGCACCACGTCGCCCGCCGCCTGACCGCCCTGGGTGGAGCCCTCGTGCTCGCGCTCACCCTCACCTCCGCGCCGGGCAGTGCCGACCACGCGAACCCGCCCGGCCCGGTGAACGCCCAGACGACCTACGACTGGGGCAAGCCGAAGTGGCAGGACGACTTCGTCGGTCCGCGCAAGAAGATCTGGCGGGTGCAGGGCAACGGCAACGTCCAGACCCAGCACGGCATGCTCACGCTGAACACCGGCAAGTCCGGTGACACCGTGGCCACCCTCAAGGGCAAGGGGCACAAGGTCGGCCGGTGGGAGATCCGGTTGCGCTCGCGCCGGTACTCGAAGTCCGACACGAACTACCAGGTCAAGACCGAGCTCGTCCCGCACCGCAAGCTGGCCCAGAAGTGCGGTGCGCGGAACATCGCCCTCGAGAGCTACCGGCTGGGCGGCAACCGGGCACACCTCTACATCCGCAACCTGCCGAGCCGCTCGTACAACGCGTTCACCGGGATGAACCTCGGCAACGACCGTTGGCACACCTTCGCCGTCGAAGTGACCAAGAAGCACATCTCGTGGTTCGTCGACGCCCACGTGATCACGACCGAGCGCCGCGCGCGCGCCCGCTCCGGGGTCCCCTTCACCGTGCGGTTCACGATGGCCGCCGAGCCCGGCGCGAGGATGAACCAGAGCCGGATGCAGATGGACTGGCTGCGCTACTACACGCTCGACCGGCCCAGCTCGAAGTCGATCAAGGCGCCCCGCGCCCGCAAGCGCACCTACCCCGACGCCTGCTGACACCGACCCGTCGTTAGTTGACGCTCACCTGCACCGACCCGTCGTTAGTTGACGACGGGTCGGCGTGGTTATGGCGTGAACAAGCGACGGGTCGGCGTCAGGTGGCCGGGACCGTCTCCTGGGTGCCGTCACCGGCGAACTGGGTGCGGTAGAGGTCGGCGTACAGGCCGCCCTCGGCGAGCAGCTCGAGGTGCGTGCCGGTCTGCACGATCCGGCCCTGGTTGAGCACCAGGATCCGGTCGGCGTTGCGCACGGTGGAGAGCCGGTGCGCGATCACCAGCGAGGTACGCCCGGCCAGGGCGGCGTCGAGCGCCCGCTGCACGGCGGCCTCCGACTCGCTGTCGAGGTGGGCCGTCGCCTCGTCGAGCACGACGATCGGCGGCGCCTTGAGGAGCAGGCGGGCGATCGCCAGCCGCTGGCGCTCGCCGCCGGACAACCGGTACCCACGGTCTCCGACGACGGTGTCGAGGCCCTCCGGCAGGGAGCGGACCAACGTGGCGATCTGCGCTGCCTCCAGCGCCGACCAGACCTGCTGCTCGGAGGCGTCCGGCCGGGCGTAGACCAGGTTGGCCCGGATCGTGTCGTGGAACATGTGGGCGTCCTGGGTGACGTACCCGACGACGTCCTCGAGCGAGTCGAGGGTCACCTCGCGCACGTCCTGGCCGCCGACGCGCACATAGCCGGAGTCGACGTCGTACAGCCGGGCGACGAGGTTGGTCACCGTCGTCTTGCCGGCACCCGAGGGCCCGACCAGCGCAATCATCTGCCCGGGCTCGGCGGTGAAGGTGATGTCGGCGAGCACCTGGCCGGAGTCACGCGAGTCGGTGCGCGCGATGCCCTCCAGCGAGGCCAGCGAGATCGCGTCTGCGCCCGGGTAGGTGAACGCCACGTGGTCGAACTCCAGGCGGGAGGCCTGGCGGGGGAGCTCGACCGCATCGGGCTTCTCCTCGACCAGGGAGGGCAGGTCGAGCACCTCGAAGACACGCTCGAAGCTGACCAGCGCGGTCATCACGTCGATCCGCACGTTCGACAGCCCCTGCATCGGACCCAGCAGCCGCAGCAGCAGGGTCGCGAGCGCGATCAGCGTCCCGACCTGGAGCGTGCCGTTGACGGCCAGCTGCCCACCGACGCCGTAGACCAGGGCGATGGCCAGGGCCGGCACGGCCATCATGCTGGCCGCGAAGATCCGGGTGATCAGCGAGATCCGGACGCCGAGGTCACGAACCCGGCCCGCCTTCACCGCGAACAGCTCGTCCTCCTCGTCTCGACGGCCGAAGAGCTTGAGGAGCATCGCTCCCCCGACGTTGAACCGCTCGGTCATCAGGTTGCCGAGGTCGGCGTTGCCGTCCATCTGGCTGCGGGTGAGCCCAGCGAGCTTGCCGCTGACGATCCGGGACGCGACCAGCAGGATCGGGAACATCATCAGGCACAGCAGGGTCACCTGCCAGCTCAGCACGAACATCACCACACCGACCACCACCACCGAGATGGTGTTGGAGACCGTGCTCGACAGGGTCGAGGTGAACGCCCGCTGGGCGCCGATCACGTCGTTGTTGAGGCGGGAGACCAGCGCGCCGGTCTGGGTGCGGGTGAAGAACGCCAGCGACTGGCGCTGCACGTGCGCGAACACCTGGGTGCGCAGGTCGAAGATCAGGCCCTCACCGATCCGCGAGGAGAAGAACCCAGAACCCACGGTCAGCAGGGCGCTGACCACCGCCGTGGCCGCCATTCCGAGCGCGAGCAGGGTGATCAGGCGGGAGTCGCCGGCGAGGATCCCGTCGTCCACGATCCGCTGGACCAGCAGCGGGGAGACCACGACCATGCCCGCGTCGATGACGGTGAGGACGAGGAAGATGCTGATCAGCCGACGGTGGGGGCGCGCGAACGAGAAGACGCGGCGCACCGTCGCGCCCTCGATCCGGTTGTTGACGACGCTGCGGTCCGAGCGCAGGTGCCTCCACGCGGGTCCGACTCCATGCATGCCTGACAAGTGAGACTCCTAGTCCGTGCCCGGCCCGGTGCTGTCCATCAGCCGGGCCACTTCACGCAGTCGGCGTACCTGCGCCTCACGCTCGAGGCGACGTTGCTCCTCGAGGTCCCGCCGCGCTGCTCCCTGCAGGAGAGCCTTGGTCTCGATTACCACGCCCGCCAGCGGAGCCGTCAGGGCCGCCACCAGGTCGGCGACGGTGTCCTCGAGCTCCTCGGCCGGTACGGCGGTCAGCGCCAGGCCGATCGCCACGGCTTCCTGGGCGCCGACCATCCGCGCCGTGGCGCAGATCTCCAGCGCCCTCGCGTAGCCAACGCTCTCGACCAGCGGCTTTGTTCCCGTCAGGTCGGGCACCAGCCCCAGGGCCGACTCCTTCATGCAGAACTGCGCATCCTCCGCGACCACCCTCAGGTCGCAGCTCAGCGCCAGCTGGAAGCCGGCGCCGACGGCGTACCCCTGGACGGCGGCGACCGAGACGAACCGCGGATCCCGCAGGAAGGTGAACCCCTGCTGGTAGGCGTCGATGGTCGCGGACATCTCCTCGTCGCTCAGGGCCAGCAGCCCGACCACGGTCTCGGCCCCCGACTCCCCCGCCTCGCCCGGTACGCCGGGGCCGCCGGGGCCGCCGGCCAGCATCGACCGGTCCAACCCGGCGGAGAAGGTGGGGCCGCTGCCCCGGATCACCACGACCCGGGTCTCGTCGGGCAGGCCGGCGCCGAGCGCCGCCAGCGCACGCCACATGGCCGGCGTCTGGGAGTTGCGCGACTCCGGCCGGTGCAGCGTGATCGTGGCGACCGGGCCGACCTGCTCGTAGATCAGGCCGGAGGCGGCCAGGGCTTCGGGGGTCATGTGCGAAGTGTAGGAACCCGTACCGACAGACACCCCGGCGCTCAGGCCAGGGAGACCAGGTCGGCGTACTCGTCGTTCCAGAGGTCCTCGTCGCCGTCGGGGAGCAGCAGCACCCGGTCCGGCTCCAGCGCACGCACCGCGCCCTCGTCGTGGGTGACCAGGATGATCGCGCCCTCGTAGCTGCGGATGGCGGCGAGCACCTCCTCGCGGGAGGCAGGGTCGAGGTTGTTGGTGGGCTCGTCGAGGAGCAGCACGTTGGCGCTGGAGACGACCAGCGCGGCCAGGGCCAGCCGGGTCTTCTCGCCACCGGACAGGACGGCCGCCGACTTGTGGGCGTCGTCGCCGGAGAACAGGAAGGACCCGAGCACGCTGCGCGCCTCGCTGTCGGTGAGCTGCGGGGCGGCGCTCTGCATGTTCTCGAGGACCGTCCGGCTGGTGTCCAGCGTCTCGTGCTCCTGGGCGTAGTAGCCCACCTTGAGCCCGTGTCCCGGGATGATCTCGCCGGTGTCCGGCTTGTCCACCCCGGCCAGGATCCGCAGCATCGTGGTCTTGCCCGCGCCGTTGAGGCCCAGGATGACCACCCGGCTGCCCTTGTCGATGGCCAGGTCGACGTCGGTGAAGACCTCGAGCGAGCCGTAGGAGCGGGACAGCTCCTTGGCCATGAGCGGCGTCTTGCCGCAGGCCGCCGGGGCGGGGAACTTGATCCGGGCCACCTTGTCGGAGGCGCGCTCGCCCTCGAGCCCGGCCATCATCTTCTCGGCGCGCTTGAGCATGGACTGCGCAGCCGTGGCCTTGCTGGCCTTGGCCCGCATCTTGTTGGCCTGGTCGGTGAGGGTCTTGGCCTTGGACTCCGCGTTGGCCCGCTCCCGCTTGCGGCGACGCTCGTCGGTCTCGCGCTGGGTGAGGTAGGCCTTCCAGCCCATGTTGTAGACGTCGATCTCGCCGCGGTTCGCATCGAGGTGCAGGACCTTGTTGACCGTGGTCTCGAGGAGGTCGTTGTCGTGGCTGATCACGATCAGTCCGCCCTTGTGGGCCTTGAGGAACTCACGCAGCCAGACGATCGAGTCGGCGTCCAGGTGGTTGGTGGGCTCGTCGAGGAGCAGCGTCTCGGCACCGGAGAACAGGATCCGGGCCAGCTCGACACGTCGGCGCTGACCACCGGAGAGGGTCTTGAGCTGCTGACCGAGGATGCGCTCCTCGATGCCCAGGCTCTTGGCGATCGTGGCGGCCTCGGACTCGGCGGCGTACCCTCCGCCGGCGTGCAGCTCGGAGTCCGCGACCCCGTAGCGCTTCATCGCCTTGTCCCGGACGGCGTCGTCCTCGCTGCCCATGTCCACCTCGGCCTGGCGCAACCGGCGTACGACGTCGTCGAGACCGCGGGCGGACAGGATCCGGTCGCGCGCGAGCACCTCGGGGTCACCGATCCGTGGGTCCTGCGGCAGATAGCCGACCTCGCCGGTGACCAGCACCTTGCCGGAGGCAGGCAGGGCCTCACCGGCGAGGATCTTGGTGAGCGTGGTCTTGCCGGCGCCGTTGCGACCGACCAGACCGACCTTGTCGCCGGGGGCCACCCGGAAGCTGACGTTGTCCATCAGGAGACGGGCGCCGGCACGGACTTCCAGCTGCTGGGCGTTGATCATGAGGCTGGTTAGTCTAGGCGCCCCGGGGCAGAACCCCGGCATCACGAAGGGACCCCCCATGCGCTTCAACCCCAAGGCCCGCCTGGACACCAGCAGGATCGGGGACGCCGGGCGGGGTCGCCGATCCGGACGTTCGGGCGCCGGCGCGCAGCGTGTGCAGCTCCCCGGCGGCATCCGCGCCGGAGGTGGCATCGGCGGTGTGATCGTGATCGTGCTGTTCCTGGTGCTCACCCAGTGCCTCGGTGACGGGGGCACGCTGCCGAGCGGGGACGGTGGGCTGGACACCAGCCGGATGGCGAACACCGACCGCTACGCCGCCTGCGACACCGGTGCCGACGCCAACCAGAGCTCCGACTGCGCCCGCGTCGCGGTGGAGAACTCGCTCTACCAGTACTGGTCCCTGGCGCTCCCCGAGCAGTCGAACGCCGACTTCCAGCCCGAACGACGCATCGAGACGTTCAGCGGCGCGATCGACACCGGCTGTGGCGGGGCGAGCTCCGACGTGGGCCCGTTCTACTGCCCGAGCGACCTGACCATCTACCTCGACACGACGTTCTTCGAGGCCGTGCTCGAGCGCCAGCTGAACGGCCCGAGCGGTGACTTCGTCGAGCCCTACGTCCTCGCCCACGAGTACGGGCACCACATCCAGAACCTGCTGGGCACCATGGGTCAGGTCAAGACGCAGCAGGGCCCGCGCAGCGACTCGGTCCGCCTCGAGCTCCAGGCCGACTGCTACGCCGGCATGTGGACCAAGAACGCCACCTCCACCGACAACGCGTCCGGGCCAGGTGCTGATCGAGTCCCTCGACGACCAGGACATCGAGGAGGCGATCGCGGCCGCCACGGCGGTCGGTGACGACCGGATCCAGGAGGAGACCGGTGGGCGGGTGAACCCCGAGCAGTGGACGCACGGGTCCGCGGCCTCACGGGTCAAGTGGTTCCAGACCGGCTACACCACCGGCTCGCTGCGCGCGTGCGACACCTTCGCCACCAACGATCTCTGACCGAGCGCAGGCTCAGCCGCCGACCGCGCGACCGGCGGCCTTCGCCCGCAGGTGGCCGGCGTCCACCAGCCACCGCACCGTGTCGGTCAGCGACTCGCGCAGCGGCCTGGCCTCCACACCCAGGTCGCCGGTCGTCGCACCGGCGTCGATCGAGTTGGCGCAGGCTGCGATGTGCACGCCTTCGATCGCCCCGGGAAGGAACCCGAGCCCGGACACGTACCCCGGCCAGGTGGCAGCAACGGCCACGGGCGAGGGAAGGAAGACCACCGGCACCCGTCGTCCGGTGATCTCCCGCAGGTGCGCGTGCGGGCTGGGGATCGTGGTCCCGGGCACGACGTAGCGGCCGCCGGGCGCGTGACCGGCAGCGGCCGCGATCACCGCAGCGGTGTCGCGTACGTCGACGTAGGGCAGCTGCCCGCGGGGGAACACCGGCAGCCTGCCCTGCAGGATGTGCAGCACCAGCTCGTTGGTCTCACCGAGGTAGGGGTCGTGCGGGCCGACGATGCTCCCCGGGTAGACGATCGTGACGGCGCGCGCCGCGGCCCTGGAGCTCACGTGCCACCTGCTCGGAGGCGACCTTGCTGGCGCTGTAGGGCCCGTGACCCGGGCCGACCGGGCTGCGTTCGTCGAGCACCGCCCGCCCCGGACGGGTCAGGGCCACGGTCGAGGAGACGTGCACCAGGGTCCGGCAACCGGCGTCGCGACCCGCCTCGAGCACGGTGCGGGTCCCGACCGCGTTGTCGTGGAGCATCCGCTCGCCGTCGCGCCTCCGGAAGGAGTACGTCGCCGCCGCGTGCACGACCGTGTCACACCCGGCGACCGCCTCCCGGACCGCGGCGGCGTCGGTCATGTCTCCGGTGGCGACGTCGATGCGGTCGTCGTCGGTGGACAGCCCGAGCGGCAGCAGGGCGTCGTCGAGCCGGGCCGGCGTACGCACGAACGCGCGCACCCGGTGGTCGCGCTCGAGCAGGTGCTGGACGGTGTGGGCACCGAGGAACCCCGAGGCCCCGGTGAGCAGGACGGTGGACATGGCCTCACTCTCGCAGAGGCTCAGCCGGCGAGCAGGGCCTCGATCTCGGGGAACTGCCGCTGCAGCGCGCGCAGGTGGGGCGCGACGGACGGGTGCCGGTACTTCCCGGCCAGCGCGCCCTCGCCTCCGGCCACCCGGGCCAGGGCCCACTCGGCGCGGCTCAATGCCGTGAAGACGGACGTCACCCGGGCGCCGAGCGTGACCTCCTCGCGCGACGCCAAGCCCTCCGGCAGCCCGATCAGGTAGGCGTCCAGCAACGGTTCGAGCTCCTCACGGGCGGCGAGGGAGTAGTAGCCGAGGTCCCCTCCCACCGGTCCGGTGCCGAACGTGCTCCAGTCGACGGCCAGCACCTCGTCGCCCTCGCGCCCGGGCAGGTTGGCCGGGACCGGGTCTCCGTGCTGAGGCACCTGCGGCAGGTCGTCGAGAGCAGTCAGCAGGGCGCCGCGCCGGCGCCACAGGTGGTCTGCCACGTCGGCCACCGTCGTCCGCGCCAGCGTGGTCCAGCCACCCCGACGCTCGACCCGGGCCATCCGGTGGCGCAGCTGGTCACGGGCCAGCCAGGCAGGCTCCCCGACCTCGGCACCCGCGAAGCGACCCAGGGACCGGGCGACGAACAGTCCGCTGTTCGCGGCGTCCTCGACCCACTCCTGGGTCAGAGTGATCCCCTCGACGTCCTCGTCGACCGCGGACTGCGCCGGGCAGCGCAGGCCGGGGGTGTCGGTCAGGACGCCGGAGACGACCACGTCGGCGGCGCGTCGCCAGTAGCCGAAGTGCTGGGGGTCGCTCAGCTCCGGTGGGTCGTGCTCGCCGGGAGCGGCCAGCCGCTTGATCACCACGGGTTGACCCCCGAGCGCGGTACGCCACACCCCCACCGTCGAGGTGCCGGTGCTGCCGGGCAAGGGATGCCACCCCGGTTCGGGCTGCCACATGCCTCGGACGCTAGCGGATCCCGCGCCACCGGGCCGTCAGGCTGAGCCCGACGACGTACGGCGTGGCGTACCCCCACGCGAGTGTTTCCGTTGCCGTGAACGGCCCCGGAGCAGGGTGATCATGCCGCCCCACCTGACGATTCACAGTCGCTCGCTTCACCATGGGATGCAGGCGAAGTGACGGTTCCCATGGTGAATTCGCCGTGGGAAGCACCGGTTCGACTGCATCCCATGGTGAAACTGTGACGACGGGGCCTCTCACCGGCGGCCGAGCACACGGCCACGCGCAGGGAGACGCACCCAGTCAGGAGCGCAGGACGGTGACCTGGCCGTCCTCGACGTGCCAACGCTGGTCGAGCTTGACGTTGTCGAGCAGCCGCCGGTCGTGGGAGACGAGCAGCAGGGCACCCTCGTAGCTCTCGAGGGCCTCCTCGAGCTGCTCGATCGCGGGCAGGTCGAGGTGGTTCGTCGGCTCGTCCAGCACCAGGAGGTTCACGCCGCGGGCCTGGAGCAGGGCGAGCCCTGCCCTGGTCCGCTCCCCCGGTGACAGCCGCGAGACCGGGCTGGCCACCTGGTCGGCCTTGAGCCCGAACTTCGCCAGCAGCGTGCGCAGCTCTGCCGGGGCGGTCTCCGGCAGGACGGCCTCGAAGGCGTCACCGAGCGGCAGGTCCTCGGCCAGGCCCGTGCGGGCCTGGTCGATCTCCCCGACCGCGACCGTGGCCCCCAGGCTCGCCAGGCCCTCGTCGGGCGCGAGTCGGCCCAGCATCAGCTCGAGCAGGGTGGTCTTGCCGGCGCCGTTGGGCCCGGTGACCCCGATCCGGTCGCGGGCGTTGACCTGGAGGGACGCAGGTCCGAACCGGAAGTCACCGCGACGCAGGGTGGCGCCGTTGAGCGTCGCGACGACGGAACTCGACCGCGGTGCCGCCCCGATGGTGAACTGCAGCGTCCACTCCTTGCGGGGCTCCTCCACCTCCTCGAGTCGGGCGATCCGCGACTCCATCTGCCGCACCTTCTGCGCCTGCTTCTCCGAGGACTCGACACTGGCCTTGCGCCGGATCTTGTCGTTGTCCGGAGCCTTCTTGATGGCGTTGCGCACGCCCTGCGAGCTCCACTCGCGCTGGGTGCGGGCCCGGCCCACGAGGTCGGCCTTCTTGTCGGCGAACTCGTCGTAGGCCTCGCGGGCGTGCCGGCGGGCGACGGCCCGCTCGGCCAGGAACGCGTCGTAGCCGCCGTCGTAGACCGCGACCTGGTTCTGCGCGAGGTCCAGCTCGACGACGCGGGTGACGCACCGGGCGAGGAACTCCCGGTCGTGCGAGACCAGCACCACGCCGCTGCGCAGGCCCCGGACGAAGCCCTCGAGCCGTTCCAGGCCGGCGAGGTCGAGGTCGTTGGTCGGCTCGTCGAGCAGCACCAGGTCGAAGTTGCTCAGCAGCAGGGCGGCCAGGGCCGCGCGGGCCGCCTGCCCGCCCGACAGCGAGGTCATCAGCGCGTCCGGGCCGGTGTCGAGGCCGAGCTCGGCGAGCATCGGCGCGATCCGGTCGGCCAGGTCGGGAGCCCCACTGGCGAGCCACCGGTCGAGGGCCGCCGCGTAGGCGTCGTCCGCCTCGGCGGAGCCCGACCCGAGCGCCTCCGCGGTGGACTCCATCGCCGCCGTGGCCTCGGTCGCACCGGTACGCCGGGCGATGTAGTCCGCGACGGTCTCGCCCGGGATCCGCTCGTGCTCCTGGGGCAACCACCCGACGAACGCGTCGGACGGGGCGGTCGAGACGGCGCCGTCCAACGGCTCGGCGTGCCCGGCAAGCAGCCGCAGCAGGGTCGTCTTGCCGGCACCGTTGGCACCGACCACGCCCACCACGTCGCCGGGAGCGACCGTGAGGTCGAGGGACTCGAAGAGGGTGCGGTGGGCATGTCCACCGGACAGGCCCTTGGCAACGAGGGTGGCACTCACGAGGAGACATTCTCCACGTGCACCGCCACCGAGCAGGCATCGAGGACCGCCTGGTCGAGCACCCGACGTCGTGGGTCCGGAACGGCGAGCCAGGGCTCGACCACGCGCAGCCCGGCGAGCCGGGGGTCCGCGAGCACCTCGTCCACGGCCGGACGGTCTCCCCCGGTCACGACCGGGGTCGCAAGCCGGCCCAGTCCCTCGAGGATGCGCGCAGCGTGGTCCGCGGCGGCCTCATAGGCCTGCCGGGCCTGGTTGCCACGTCGGCGCGCGAAGCGCTGCTGACTCTGACCGCCGGCCTTGGTGCGGCCCTGCACATGCCGCTGGCCCACCTTCGAGTCCACGATCTCGCGCCCGTGCAGCCTGGCGATGGCGAAGCCACCCTTGCGGACGAGCAGCACTCCCCAGGAGTCCGGCGGACCCACGGCCGAGGTGAACGCGTCAGCGGCGGCCGCTCCGTCGTACGACGCGGCGAACGGGAGCCGCGCGGAGAAGCGCGAGCCGTCACCCCCGGTGCCGACCAGGGCACCGGACACGACGCTGAGGTCGGCACCCTCGTGACGCTCGGCGAAGTTCGAGACCCATCGCTCGATCCGCTCGGCGGGCACGAGCACCTCAGGCACGGTGCAGGACCTGGAACCGCTCCAGGACGACCGGCAGGTCCGGCGTCACCTCGGCACCCCCGGTCCTCCGGAAGAAGGCCTGGTGGATCTCACGCCACGCAGCCAGGCTGCCGTCTCCCTCGCCCTCGGCCCTTGCGTGCTCGGCCGACACCTGGTCGAACGGGACGACCGAGACCTCGGTGGTCTCGATCAGCGCCCGTGGGTGGCCGGCCCCGTCGAGCACGATGCCCAGCGTCCCCGGCTCGGGCAGCGCCTCGCCATCGGTGTCGTAGTCGCGCAGCGCACTGGCCGTGGCGGTCTTGCGACCGTCGAGCACCAGGGCGAGCAGCTCGTCGGCCTCCTCAGGCGTGCCCCCGAAGGACCAGGCCGGAGGCGGCAGCATCTCGATGGTGTTCTGGGGAAGGTACCCCGGCAGCGACGTCAGCCGGGCCTGGCTGCGCGCCCGGATCCAGTAGCTCTCGACCTCGGACTCGTCCACGTGGCTGGTGGGCGGATCAGACGTTGAAGCCGAGGGCGCGCAGCTGCTCGCGGCCGTCGGGCGTGATCTTGTCGGGACCCCACGGCGGCATCCAGACCCAGTTGATCGCCACGTCGTTGACGATGCCCTCGAGCGCGGCGTTCGTCTGGTCCATGATCACGTCGGTCAGGGGGCAGGCCGCGGAGGTCAGCGTCATGTCGAGCACGACGTTGTGGCCCTCGTCGAGGTGCACGTCGTAGACGAGCCCCAGGTCGACGACGTTGATCCCGAGCTCGGGGTCGACGACGTCCTTCATGGCCTCGGTGACGTCATCCTTGGTCACGGTCGCGGTGCCCGCGGCTCCGGTCGCCTCGGGCACGTCTGGCAGGTCACTGTGGTCAGCCATTGCTCTCCTCCATCACCTGGGCGGTCGCGTCCTTCCACGCCATCCAGGACAGTAGTGCGCACTTCACGCGCGCGGGAAACTTCGCGACGCCGGCGAACGCGATGCCGTCCTCCAGGACGTCCTCGTTCGGCTCGACGTTGCCACGGCCCTGCATCAGGGTCAGGAACTCGTGGTGGATCGCCATCGCCTCGTCGACCGGCTTGCCGATGACGAGGTCGGTCAGCACCGAGGCGGAGGCCTGCGAGATCGAGCAGCCGACGGAGTCGTAGGAGACGTCCTCGACGCGCAGCCCGTCCCCCGCGTCCGCGAGGTGCACCCGCAGGGTCACCTCGTCACCACACGTCGGGTTGACGTGGTGCACCTCGGCCTCGAAGGGGTCGCGCAGTCCCTTGTGGTGCGGGTTCTTGTAGTGGTCGAGGATGATCTCCTGGTAGAGCGCATCCAGCTCCTGGCTCATGTCTCTCAGCCCAACTTGAAGTAGGAACGGGTGTACTCGAGGCCCTCGACGAGGGCGTCGATCTCGGCAGGGGTCGTGTAGAGGTACGACGACATCCGGGTCGAGCTCTGCACCCCGAAGCGGGCATGCGCCGGCTTCGCGCAGTGGTGTCCGGCCCGGACGGCGATGCCGCGCGAGTCGAGCACCTGGGCGATGTCGTGGGGGTGCACGCCGTCGATCTCGAAGGAGATCGCGCCGCCGCGCTCGGCCGCGTCCATCGGCCCGAGCACCGTGAGCCCCGGGATCGTGGCCAGGCCCTCGAGGGCGTAGCCGGTGATCGCCTGCTCGTGCCGGTGGATGTTGTCGAGCCCGATGTGGGTGAGGTAGTCGACCGCTGCGCCCAGGCCGACGGCCTCGACGATCGGCGGCGTGCCGGCCTCGAAACGGTGCGGCGCCTTGGCGTACGTCGAGCGCTCCATCGTGACGGTCTCGATCATCTCGCCGCCACCGTGGAAGGGCGGCAGCTGGTTGAGCAGGTCCTGGCGACCCCACAGGACGCCGACACCGGTGGGTCCGACCACCTTGTGGCCGGTGAACGCGAGCAGGTCCGCGCCCGAGGCGACCACGTCGACGGGCAGCTGCGGGGCCGCCTGCGAGGCGTCCACCACCACGAGTGCGCCGACCTCGTGCGCCCGGCGGGCGATCTCGGCCACCGGGTTGATCGTGCCCAGCATGTTGGACACCCAGGTGAGCGAGACGACCTTGGTGCGCTCGTTGATCAGCTCGTCGATGTTCGACAGGTCGAGCCGGCCGTCGTCGGTGAGACCGAACCAGCGCAACGTCGCGCCCTTGCGCTGCGTGAGCAGCTGCCACGGGACGATGTTGGAGTGGTGCTCCATCTCGGTGATGACGACCTCGTCGCCCGCACCGACCGCCAGGTCACCCTCGGCCCAGGCCAGGGTGTTGGCGACCAGGTTGAGCGCCTCGGTGGCGTTCTTGGTGAAGACGACCTCGTCGCGGCTCGGCGCGTGGATGAACGCCGCCACCTTGTCGCGTGCAGCCTCGAACGCCTCGGACGACTCGGCGCCGAGCTGGTGCATGGCGCGAGCGACGTTGGCGTTGTGCCGCTCGAGATGGTCGACCATCGTGTCGATCACCACCTGCGGCTTCTGCGACGTGTTGGCGCTGTCGAGGTAGACCAGGGGGTGTCCACCTGCCACGGTCCGCGACAGGATCGGGAAGTCCTTGCGGATGACCTCCAGCTCCGGCAGCAGACCGGACAGCTCGCTCGTCATGGTCAGACTCCGGCCTTGAGGTACTTGTCGTAGCCCTCGGCCTCGAGCTGGTCGGCCAGCTCGGGCCCGCCCTGCTCGGCGATCCGGCCGTCGACGAAGACGTGGACGAAGTCCGGCTGGATGTAGCGCAGGATCCGGGTGTAGTGCGTGATCAGCAGGACGCCCTTGCCCTCCTGCTCGCGGAACCGGTTGACACCGTCCGAGACGACCTTGAGCGCGTCGATGTCGAGGCCGGAGTCGGTCTCGTCGAGGACGGCGACCTTGGGGTTGAGCAGCTCGAGCTGGGCGATCTCGTGCCGCTTCTTCTCGCCACCGGAGAAGCCCTCGTTGACCGAGCGCTGGGCGAAGGTCGGGTCGAGGTTGAGGTTCTCGAGGACGGTGTTGACGTCCTTGATCCAGGTGCGCAGCTTGGGCGCCTCGCCGTCGACCGCGGTCTTCGCGGTGCGCAGGAAGTTGGTCACCGACACACCGGGGACCTCGACGGGGTACTGCATGGCCAGGAAGAGTCCGGCGCGGGCCCGCTCGTCGACCGACATCGCGAGCACGTCCTCACCGTCCAGGGTGACCGTGCCGCCGGTGATCGTGTACTTCGGGTGTCCGGCGATCGAGTAGGCCAGCGTCGACTTGCCCGATCCGTTCGGGCCCATGATCGCGTGCGTCTCGCCGTCGCCGATCCGGAGCGTGACGCCCTTCAGGATGGCCTTGGGGCCGTCCTCGGTGTCGACCGTGACGTGCAGGTCCTTGATGTCCAACGTGCTCATCTGTTGTCTCCTTCGAAAATCGTGAGTGGTCGCGTGGGGCTCGACCACGGAAAGGTCAGCTCGGGCGGACGCCGTTGGTGGTCTCGGCGGTGTCGACGTACACGCCGTCGGCGCGCACCTCGGCCGGGAAGACCGAGATCGGCTCGGTCGCGGGGAAGCCGGTGGGCTTCCCGGTGCGCAGGTCGAAGCGCGAGCCGTGCAGCCAGCACTCGATCTGGCAGTCCTCGACCTCACCCTCGCTCAGCGCCACGGCGGCGTGGGAGCAGAGGTTCTGGACGGCGAAGAACTCGTCACCCTCGCGGGCGATCGCCAGCTCCAGGTCGCCGACCGTGACGGCCAGCGCCTCGTCCGTGGGCACCTCGTCGGGCGCGCAGACGCGTACGAACGCCATCAGCGGGTCACCTCGCCCGCGACCCCGGGAGTGTCCTTCAGGACGTTCTTGGCCAGCTCCATCTCGACCGTCGACATCAGCTTCTCCTCGAGGGAGGCGACACCGATCTTGCGGATCAGGTCGTTGAAGAAGCCGTGCACGACCAGGCGACGGGCCTCGGGCTCGTCGATGCCGCGCGCCCGCAGGTAGAACAGCTGCTCGTCGTCGAAGCGGCCGGTGGCCGAGGCGTGCCCGGCTCCCTCGATCTCACCGGTCTCGATCTCGAGGTTGGGGACCGAGTCGGCGTGGCAGCCGTCGGTGAGCACCAGGTTGCGGTTCTCCTCGAAGGTCTCGATCCCCTCGGCGACCTTGCGGATCAGCACGTTGCCGACCCAGACCGTGTGCGCACCCTGACCCTGCAGCGCGCCCTTGTAGACGACGTTGCTCTTGGTGCGGGGAGCGGTGTGGTCGGCGAAGAGCCGGTGCTCGATGTGCTGGCCCTCGTCGGCGAAGTACAGCCCGAGCATCTCCGCGGAGCCGCCGGGACCGGAGTACGACACGTTGCTGTCCATCCGGACCAGGTCGCCGCCGAAGGAGATCGCCACGTGCTTGTACGTCGCGTCACGGCCGACCGTGGCCTCGTGGTGGGTGAGGTGGACGGCGTCGTCGGCCCAGTCCTGGAGCGAGATGACCGACACCTGGGCGCCGTCGCCGACCTTGACCTCGACGACCTGCGCCATCGAGGCGTGACCGGTGTGGTTGAGCACCACGACGGCCTTGGAGTGGGAGCCGAAGCGCAGGGCCACGTGGCCGGCCTCGGTGACCGAGGCGTCCGAGCCGGTGAGGTCGACCACGATCGGCTCGGCGACCTCGAGGTCGGCCGGCACGTCGACCAGCAGGCTCGCGGGCACTTCGGCGAGCACACGGGCCGCGAAGCGGGTGTTGGGCACCAGGCCGCTGATCCCGCGCAGGCTGCGCGCCTCGTCGCCGTCCACGCCCTCGATCCGGACGCCGTCGGGCGTGTTCCAGGTGCACGCGGTCTCGCTCGGCATGAACTCCGCGTCGGAGGCCAGGCCACGCAGCCGCTTCAGCGGGGTGAAGCGCCAGATCTCCTCGCGCCCCGTCGGGACCGCGTGGTCCTCGACGGCGAACGAGCCTTCGGGGTGCAGGTGGGAAAGGATCGCGCCCG
>CAWGWW010000023.1:0-34581 GCA_963826415.1 uncultured Actinomycetota bacterium
CAAGCTGCGCTACAGCCCGAAAGCCTTCCACTGGAAGGCCGGGGGAAGACTATCGCAGGCCTGCCGAGACGCGGAATCCGGCTCCCGGACTACCGCTTGCGCTTCTCGCGCGGGCGCTGCTGGATCACGATCGGGGTCCCGGCGAAGCCGAACTCCTCGCGCAGGCGACGCTCGATGTACCGCTCGTAGCCCGCCTCCAGCTTGCCGCTGGTGAACAGCACGAACATCGGCGGCGCCGTGCCGGCCTGGGTGCCGAAGAGGATCTTCGGCTGCTTGCCGCTGCGCACGGGGTGCGGGTGCTCGGCGACGAGGCGACCGAGGAACGCGTTGAGCGTGCCGGTCGAGATCCGGGTCTCCCAGCCGGCCAGCGCCTTGTCCAGCGCGGGCACGATCCGGTCGACGTGCCAACCGGTGCGGGCGGTGATGTTGATCCGCGGCGCCCAGTGGACCTGCACCAGGTCGCGCTCGATCTCGCGCTCGAGGTAGTAGCGGCGCTCGTCGTCGACCAGGTCCCACTTGTTGAACGCGATGACCAGGGCCCGCCCGGCCTCGCGGATGGTCTGGATGATCCGCAGGTCCTGCTCGGAGATCGACTCGCCACCGTCGATGACGAGGACGGCCACCTCGGCCCGGTCGATCGCGGTGCTGGTGCGCAAGGACGCGTAGTACTCGTGGCCGGAGGCGGTCTTCACCCGCTTGCGGATGCCGGCCGTGTCGATGAAGCGCCAGGTGCGCCCACCGAGCTGCACCAGCTCGTCGACCGGGTCGACGGTGGTGCCGGCGACGTTGTCGACGACGACGCGGTCCTCCTGTGCCAGCTGGTTCAGCAGCGAGGACTTGCCGACGTTGGGCTTGCCGACGATCGCGATCCGGCGCGGCCCGCCGAGCTGAGCGTCCTCCATCGGAGGCGGCTCGGGAAGCGCCGCGAGGACGGCGTCCAGCATGTCGCCGGACCCGCGCCCGTGCAGCGCGGAAACCGAGTACGGCTCCCCCAGCCCGAGGTTCCACAGACCGAAGGCCTCGGCCTCGGTGCGCTGGTCGTCGACCTTGTTCGCGGCGAGGATCACCGGCTTCTTCGACTGGCGCAGGATCTTCACGACGGCCGCATCGGTGTCGGTGATGCCGACGGTGGCGTCGACCACGAAGAGCACTGCGTCGGCGAGCCCGATCGCGATCTCGGCCTGGGCCGCGATCCGCTCCGCGAGTCCCCGCGCGTCGGGGTCCCAGCCACCGGTGTCGACCACCGTGAAGGAGCGACCGTTCCAGTTGGCGTCGTACGACACGCGGTCGCGGGTGACGCCGGGGACGTCCTCGACGACCGCCTCACGGCGACCGATGATCCGGTTGACCAGCGTGGACTTGCCGACGTTCGGTCGGCCGACCACCGCCAGGATGGGGACGGGACCCTGCACCTCGGCGCCGAACTCGGCGTCGCTCGCGGTGGTCTCGTCGGGCTCGGGGTGCCCCTTGCTCATGATGCTCCTTGCTCGGTGACCCCAGTGGCGGGGTCTGGTTCGACGTCTGTGGCGGGCAGCGGGCCGGGCAGTTCACGGCCGGTTGATGCCCGCGCATGGTCCAAGTGGACCAGCATGTGCTCCCGAAGCAACATCGACGCATGGTCGACTTGTTCCTTGGAGCGCGGCCACGGGGTGGGCTCGAGAGTCCGCGGCGACCCGAACACGATGTCGACGACGCCCCCACGGGGCGGCAGCGCGCCGGTGCGGGCGCCGGGCTCGCGGGTCCCCAGCATCGCCACCGGCACCACCGGCGCACCCGACACCAGCGCGAAGTACGCCGCGCCACGGTGGAAGCGCTCCAGCTCGCCGCTGCCGCGCCGGCCCTCCGGGAAGATGCCGACCGCGCCGCCGTCGCGGAGCACCCGCAGGCAGCTCTTGACCGCGGCCGGGTCTGCGTGGAAACGGTCCAGCGGGATCTGTCCCGACGCCCGGAGGAACCCACCGAGCCCGCCGCGGAACATCTCGGCCTTGGTCAGCGCATGCACGGGGCGCGGGGCGAAGGTCGCCAGCAGCGGACCGTCCGCGACGCCGATGTGGTTGGACGCGAAGATCACCGGCCCCTGCGAGGGGACCTGGGCCTCCCCATGCACGTGGACGGCGAAGCGACGGCGCACCACCCTGCGGGCGGGCGAGCGCAGGGCGTGGAGCAGGGCGCGGGGCGGATGCCGCACCCCGTCCGTGCGCGGCAGCTCCCGGTGAGGGGGCGCGGTCACGCGGAGGTCTCCCCCACCTCGACCAGGCCGACCACGAGGTCGATCACCTCGTCGAGCGTGTAGTTGGTCGTGTCGATGTGCACCGCGCCGTCGGCCATGGTGAGCGGGGACACAGCACGGCCCGAGTCGATCGTGTCGCGGGCCAGGAGCGAGGCCTCGGTCGCGGCGACGTCGGAGCCGCCCTCCTCGGCCGCGCGGCGTACGGCGCGGGCGGCGGGGTCGGCGGTCAGGTAGACCTTGACCGGGGCGTCGGGAGCGACGACGGAGCCGATGTCACGGCCCTCGACGACGATGCCGCCCGCGTCACCGGCCTCGATGATCGCCCGGCGCTGGAGCTCCAGCAGCCGAGCGCGGACCTCGGGGACCGCGCTGACCGGCGAGACGGCCCCGGTGACGTCGTCGCCCCGGATCGCCACGCCCACGTCGACACCGTCGACGGTGATGCTCGGAGCGGACGGGTCGGTGCCCGAGATGATCTCCGGCTCGTCAACCCGAGCCGCAACGGCCGACGGGTCCGTCACGTCGACGCCCTCGCGGAGCATCCACCAGGTCATCGCTCGGTACATCGCGCCGGTGTCCAGGTAGCGCCGGCCCAGGCGCACCGCGACCCCGCGGGAGGTGCTGGACTTGCCCGAGCCGGACGGTCCGTCGATCGCCACCACGTGGTCGGACGTCGGGTGCTGGCCGGGGTGCGTGGTGGGCTGGGTGCTGCTGGGCACGATCCGGTCTGCTCTCTGCTCGGCGACTACTGCTGGATGCCCGTCAGGACGCGACAAAGTCGCGGGACGCGCATGGCTGGGGCAGCCTGCAGCCTACCGGTGGGTCACCCATCCGCGAGATTCCAGAGAGGCCAGCAGGTGCTCGGCGCCGGCCTCCTCGACGATCAGCTCGACGAGCCCGACCGGGCGGCCCGGGTCGTGGTCGATGTGCACGTCCTCGATGTTGACCCCGATCGCGCCTGCGTCGGCGAAGAGCCGGGCCAGCTCGCCCGGGTGGTCGGGCACGGAGACGAAGAGCGAGCGCATCGGGCGGGCCGGTCCACCGTGCTTGCCCGGGATCGCGCGGGTGCCGGCCACGCCCCGCGCGAGCAGCTCGCCGAGGTCGGTGCGCTCCCCGCTCGACACCGCCCGGATCAGCAGCTCGAGCTGGTCGCGCACCTCGTCGAGCAGCCCCAGCACGGCGTGGGAGTTCCCGGTCACGATCTGCTCCCACAGGCCCGGGTCTCCCCCGGCCACCCGGGTCACGTCGCGGACGCCCTGGCCGGACAGCGCCAGGTGCTCGGCGGGGGCGTCCGCCAGCCGGCCGGCCATCAGTACGGCGAGCAGGTGCGGCAGGTGGGAGGTGCGGGCCACCGCCAGGTCGTGCTCCTCCGGCGCGAGCCGGACGGCGACCGCTCCGCAGAGCTCGACGAGCTCGCCGACCAGCTCGACCGCCTCCGTCGAGGAGCCGGGGTGCGGGGTCAACGCCCAGGGCCGGCCGTCGAAGAGGGCGGCGCTGGCGGCCAGCGGACCCGAGCGCTCGCTGCCCGCCATCGGGTGCCCACCGACGTACCGCTCGACGCCGGGCACGTCCGCCACCCGGCGCAAGCGGCTCGGTCTTGATGCTGCCCACGTCGGTGACCACGGCGTCGGACTCGGCCAGCACCCGGGCGATCTCCGAGCCGAGGTGGTCGGGTGGCACGGCGACCACCACGAGCTGGGGCAGGTCGCCCGCTCGGCGCGGACGGCCGGCGCCGAGTCCGGACGCGGTGCGCACGTTCTCGGCGGAGGTGTCGGTGAGCAGGACCTCGAGTCCCGCACGACGGCAGGCCAGCCCGATCGAGGTGCCGAGCAGGCCGGCTCCGACGACCTCGACGGGACCACGCAGGCGACCACTGCGATCGGACGGCTCAGACATCGTCGGGGACCGACCGGACCTTGGTCAGGTCGGTGCGCAGCGCAGCCGCACCATGGAGGTACACGTGCGTGATCTCGGAGCGGGGCAGGTCGGTCTCGACGTGCGCCATCATCCGCACCACCCGCGGCATCGACCCGGCGATCTCGAGCTCGCGGGCGCACAGCAGCGGCACGTCGCCGAAGCCGAGGCGCCGCGCGGCGTACGCCGGGAACTCCGAGACCAGGTCGGAGGTGGAGGTGAAGACGACCGAGATGAAGTCGTCGACCTCGAGGCCGTTGGACGCCATCACGTCGGTGACCATCTCGGCCACGCGCTCGAGCAGGTGGTCGCGCACGTCCTCCTCGAGCTGGGTCGCCCCTCGGACCGCTCGCACTGCCACGTCTGCTCCTCCGTCTGGCCTGGTCGGACGGAGCAAGGCTAGCGAGCGGACTGGCCCACGGCGCGAGGTGTCCGCGTCAGCCTGCCCTGCGAGTTCGTGACCGGCTGGGGACGGCCATGGACGGTCCCGCCGGTTCGTGCCACCGTGGAACGAACACCTACCCGGAGGGGAGTCCCCCATGGAACAGCCCGCACAGGCGCAGGCCTGCCCCGACTGCCAAGCACTGACCGCTGACCTGGCCGCACACGAACGCTGGCACTCGCGCCTCGTCCACGACATCGCGGTCGCCGTCGACCAGGAGAACAAGCGCCGCGACGCAGCCAGCGCGCGCTGAATCCCACCGTCGTGCCGCTGACACCCGGCATCCGCAGGGCTAGCGTGGCGGTGTGGTCCCCGATGTGAATGCGAGCTCCGGCACGGTCACCGAGTTCCTGGGCCGCCTCGCGGCCCGGAGCCCCACCCCGGCCGGTGGCTCGGTCGCGGCCCTGTGCACCGCCCAGGCAGCCGCTCTGGTGGCCATGGTGGCGCGCTTCTGCGGGACCCCGCAGCTGGTCGAGCAGGCTGAGGCCCTGATCGCCCGGGCCCAGCAGCTCGCGGACGACGACGAGCAGGCCTTCGGCGCCGTCGCTGCGGCGTGGGCACTCCCCCGAGGTACGCCGGCAGAGGTCCAGGTGCGTCGTTCGGCCATCGACGAGGCGCTGCTGGAGGCCGCCGTGCCGCAGGCCCACGTGGTCGAGGTCGCGATCGAGGTGCTGGTCCTGATCGACCGGCTGCGTCCAGCCGGCCGGCCCGGGCTGCTGGCCGACCTGGTCGCCGCCGGCGAGGTCGCGCGGGCCGGGTCGTCGATCGCCCGGATGAACGTGGAGTCGAACCTCCGATCGCTGCCCCACTCCGAGGAACGGTCGGCACTGCTCAGGCGAATCGGCGTCGCCAAGGGAAGGAACTGAATGCTGTCGGACATCGAGATCGCCACCGCGGCGGAGCTGCACCCGATCACGCAGGTGGCGCAGGAGGAGCTGGGCATCGACCCGGGGCACCTCGTGCCCTACGGCCACCACATGGCGAAGGTCGATCTGGGCTACCTGCAGTCCCTGACCGACCGTCCACTCGGCAAGCTGATCCTGATGACGGCGTTGTCCCCGACCCCCGCGGGCGAGGGCAAGACGACCACCACGGTCGGGCTCGCGGACGCGCTGCACGGGCTGGGCCTGAGGTCGATGGCGTGTCTCCGCGAGCCGTCGATGGGCCCGGTCTTCGGCATGAAGGGCGGTGCCGCCGGCGGTGGCTACGCCCAGGTGGTGCCGATGACCGCCATCAACCTGCACTTCACCGGTGACTTCGCGGCGATCGGAGCGGCCAACAACCTGTTGGCGGCGCTGATCGACAACCACATCCACCACGGCAACGCCCTCGACATCGACGTCCGCTCGGTCGACTGGAAGCGGGTGCTCGACCTCAACGACCGCGCGCTGCGTGACCTGGTCGTCGGGCTCGGTGGACTCTCCAACGGCTACCCGCGTGAGGACGGCTTCGACATCGTGGTCGCCTCCGAGCTGATGGCGATCTTCTGCCTCACCGAGTCCTGGGCCGACCTCAAGCGCCGGATCGGCGACATCGTGATCGGCTACAGCCGGGCCAAGAAGCCGGTCACGGCTCGTGAGCTGGAGGCCGACGGCGCGGTGGCGGTGCTGCTCCGCGACGCCCTCGCGCCCAACCTGGTGCAGACGCTCGAGCACACCCCGGCGTTCGTGCACGGTGGCCCGTTCGCCAACATCGCCCACGGCTGCAGCTCGGTGATCGCGACCCGGGCGGCGCTGCGAATGGCGGACTTCGTCGTCACCGAGGCGGGCTTCGGCGCGGACCTGGGCGCGGAGAAGTTCGTCGACATCAAGTGCCGCAAGTCGGGGCTGCGGCCGGACGCCGCCGTGGTGGTGGCCACGGTCCGGGCGCTCAAGTTCCACGGCGGGGTGGACCTGCCGGACATCGCCCGGGAGGACCTCGCCGCCGTCGAGCGCGGCATGGAGAACCTGGCCCGACACCTGCGCAACGTCCGCGAGGTGTACGGCATCCCGTGCGTCGTCGCGCTGAACCGGTTCCCCACCGACACCGACGCCGAGGTCGCCCGGGTCTGCGAGCTGGTCGACGCACTCGGCGTCCGCGCCCACGCCGCCACGCACTTCGCCGACGGCGGCACCGGAGCCACCGACCTCGCGAAGGGCGTGCTCAGCCTGCTCGACGAGGCCGACCCGTCGACGTTCTCCTTCACCTACCCCGACGACGTGTCGCTGAAGGAGAAGGCCGAGACGGTGGCACACCGCCTGTACGGCGCCTCCAGCGTGACGTGGGACGGCAAGGCCAAGCGGCGGCTCGAGCGGCTGGAGGCGCACGGGTACGGCGGCCTGCCGGTCTGCATCGCGAAGACGCAGTACTCGTTCTCGACCGACGCCACGCTGCGCGGCGCCCCGACCGGCCACGACCTCCACGTGCGGGAGGTGCGGCTCTCCGCGGGAGCGGGCTTCGTCGTGCTCGTGTGCGGGGACGTGATGACGATGCCCGGCCTGCCGGCGAACCCCGCCGCCTCGCGGATCGACCTGCTCGACGACGGGACGATCGTCGGTCTTTCCTGACCTTGCAGCACGCCTCAGGCGGGTTGCCCGCCCCTCACAGGGACATCGGTTGGCTGTGCGTGAAGAGCCCGCTGTAGGCATTGAGTGCGGGTTGGCCACCCAGATGCGCGTAGAGCACGGTGGAGCCCCGGGGGATCTCACCGGTGGAGACCAGGTCGATCAGGCCGGCCATCGACTTGCCCTCGTAGACCGGGTCGATGATGACGCCCTCGAGCTGGCCGGTCAGCCGGATCGCCTCCATCGTGGACTCGACGGGGATGCCGTAGAGGTCGCCGGCCCAGCCCTCGAGCACGGTGATCTCGTCGTCGCGCAGGTCGCGCTCGAGCCCGATCAGCGACGCCGTGCTGCGCGCGATCCGGGCCACCTGGTCGCGGGTCTCGTCGATCTTCGCGCTGGCGTCGATGCCGATCACGCGGCGCGGGCGTCCACCCGCCTGCTCGAGGGCGGCGAAGCCGGCGATCATGCCGGCGTGGGTCGAGCCGGTGACCGAGCAGACCACGATCGTGTCGAAGAAGACGCCGAGGTCCCGCTCCTGGGCCGCCACCTCGCGCGCCCAGTTCGCGAAGCCGAGTCCGCCCAGGCGGTGGTCGGAGGCACCGGCCGGGATGGCGTACGGCGTACCACCGCGAGCCTTCACGTCCTCCAGCGCACGGGTCCACGAGTCCTTGATGCCGATCCCGAAGCCGGCGGGGTCCAGGCGCACCTCCGCCCCCATGATCCGGCTGAGCAGGATGTTGCCGACCCGGTCGTTGACGCAGTCGGGCCAGTCGACCCAGTTCTCCTGCACGAGGACCGCCTTCATGCCGATCTTCGCCGCGACGGCAGCCACCTGTCGGGTGTGGTTGGACTGGTAGCCCCCGATCGACACCAAGGTGTCCGCACCCGTCGCGATCGCGTCGGGGATGAAGTACTCGAGCTTGCGGGTCTTGTTGCCGCCGTAGGCGAGACCGGAGTTGCAGTCCTCCCGCTTGGCCCAGATGCTCGCGCCGCCCCCCAAGTGAGCGGTGAGCCGATCGAGGGCATGCACCGGACTCGGACCGAAGGTCAGGGGGTAGCGGGGAAAATCATCGAGCGTCATCGGGTGACTCCTGGGGATCTGGGCGGGTGATCGAGGGTTCGGAATCGGTCGTCGGGAGGGTGTGCCAGGTGTCGAACGCGACCGCGGCGGCAGCCTCGGTGTCACCGTCGGCGCACAGCCGGATCAGCTCGTCGTGGCGCGCCACCGAGGCGTGCCCGGCGGGCGTGGAGAACCGCAGCCGTTCGGCGCGACGCAGCACCGGGGTGAACTGGTCGAGGACCGAGGTGACCGCACGGTTGGCCGCGACCCTGACGGCCACGCCGTGGAGGTCGTCATCGGCGCGCACGGCCGCCTCCACGTCCTGGCGAGCAACCGCGGTCCGGAACCGCTCGTTGGCCTCGCGCATCGTGGCGAGATCCGCGCGGGTCAGGCTGCCCACCGCCTCACGCACGGCCACCTCGTGCATCGCGGCCACCACGTCGCGGGCGTCACGCACCGCTCGCAGGTCGACCGAGGTGACGACGGTGGAACGACCCGGGCTGGACTCGACCAGGCCCGAGCCGGCCAGCCTCAGCAGGGCCTCGCGCACCGGCGTACGGCTGACTCCGAGCCAGGCGGCGAGCTCGAGGTCACGCAGCTGCTCGCCGGGCGCCAGCGTCCCGTCCACGATCGCGTCGCGCAGCCTGCCGAAGACGTCGTCGCGGAGCAGTCGACGGTCCAGCGTGTGCGGCGCAGTGGGTACGGGCATGCGATATATTGCATACGGCGCACCAGACGATGTCAACCCCGTCGTCGCGGCCGAGCCAACCCGCTTGCCGGACGACGACCGGAACGGCCACAGTCGGTCCCGTGGACTCCCGCCCTCCGACCTTGTTCCTGACCGTGGGCCTGCCCGGAGCCGGCAAGACCACGCGGGCGCGCGAGCTGGCCGGCGAGCACTCGATCCTGCGGCTCACTCCGGACGACTGGATGGCACCGCTGTTCGGGCACAACGACGCCCACGGTCGCCGCGACATCCTCGAGGGTCGCCTGATCTGGGTCGCCCACGAGGTGATCGTCAGTGGAGCATCCGTGGTCCTGGACTTCGGCTGCTGGTCGCCCGAGGAGCGCTACGCCATCCGTGCCATCACGGAGCTGGCGAACGCCACCTTCCGGATGGAGTACCTGAGGATCCCGGAGCCGGAACGACGAGCGCGCTGCGACCGCCGGTGGGTGACGGCGCCCGAGACGACGTTCGAGATGACGAGCGAGGACCACGACCGTTTCGTGTCCCGGTGTCAGCCGCCATCGGCGCACGAGCTGTCGGGCGGCCCGCTTCCCCCGCCACCGGCGGGCTTCGAAACCTGGCCCCACTGGGCGAGTGACCGGTGGCCCACCCTGCCCCGGCTCGACCGCTGACACTGCGTGCCGCCACCTCGGGCACGATGGGCCCCCGGTCAGGCAACCTTTCGGCGGCCCCATCTCGTTTACTGGACATGGAGCGAGTGACTGATGCGTGACGAGGCGGCGTTCGTCGAGTTCGCGCAGGCCGCACGGAGTCGGCTGCGCCGTACGGCGTACCTCATGTGCGGCGACTGGGACCAGGCGTCCGACCATGTGCAGGAGGGGCTGATCCGGGTCTACGTGGCCTGGCCACGACTCACCCGCACGGGCGGCGAGCACGCCTACGCCCGCAAGGCCGTGGTGAGCGCCTTCCTGGACCACGTCCGCCGCCGGTCCAGCACCGAGGTCTCGGCCGAGCCCGACCCCCAGGCACCCTCCGGGCACGACGTCGCCGAGACCGTCACGGCTCGGGCCGCACTGACGGCCGCCCTGGCCACGCTGCCGCCCCGGCAGCGCGCCTGCGTGGTGCTGCGCTACTTCGAGGACCTGAGCGTCGCCGACACGGCGACGGTCCTGGGCTGCACGGAAGGGACGGTCAAGAGCCAGACCTCCCGGGCGCTGGCCTCGCTCCGGTCCATGTTCGAACGCTCGCCACTCGGCGAGCTGGTGACGGAAGGAACGTCGTCATGGTGAACGAGCTGCGCGACCTGCTGCGGGACAACGTCGCGTCCCCGCCGCCCGAGGACCATGATCTCGCCGCGGTGCTCACGGGTGGGCGCCGCCGGGTCCGCCGTCGCCGACTGACCGTCCTGGGAGGTACGGCGGCCGCAGCCGTCGCCGTCGTGGGGCTGACCTCGATCCTCTCCCCCTCTGAGCCGAACCTCGTGGCCGCCGGTGTGCCCGCCCCGGACGCACCGACGCTGCGACTGGCCGACGCACAGGACGCCGTCGAGGGCGGTGACTTCCGCGTGCTGACGAAGTACACGAACGAGAACCTCGACAAGGACAACGGGCAGTACTTCGACGGGGTGACCGATGACGGGCTGGTCCTCTTCCGCGACGGACCGCGGCAGGAGCAGCGAGTGGCGCGCTACGCGCTGATGGACCCCACGAGCGGAGACAAGGAATGGCTGCCCGACCTGCCCGACGTGGCGGACAGCCAGCTCTGGCCGGTCGAGCTGGGTGCCGATCGGTTGGTGCTCACCGGGCTCGAGATCAGCGAGAGCGACCTCACCGACAGCGAGGGCGCCACCGTGCTCGACCAGCAGCCGTTCGCCCTCGTCTACGACCGTGCTGCCGGCGCCTGGCAGCGCCTCGAGTGGCCCGACCTCCCGGGGCTCGACCAGCCGGCGATCGGGCCGGTCGGACCCGACGGCCGCCTCTACGTCCCGGTGCCGGCGACCTCGGGGGGCATCCCGCCAGGCGGGTGGCCGACCGGACCGGACGGCGAGGCGGACGACGCCGACGCCCAGGGCGACACCTACGCGCTCTGGTCGGTCTCCCTGACCGATCCCTCCGACGCGCGCGACGAAGGGCTCAGCGTGGGCGACGTCGCGTTCACCGACACCAGCATGGTGTGGACCGACGCCACCAACGGCAACGCCGGCCGCGTGCACGTGCGTGACCTCGAGACCGGGGACGAGCACTCGTTCGACCCCCGCTCGGGTGAGAAGTGCAACCTGCTCTCCTTCGGCGCGACCGGGGAGCGGATCATGATGAGCCAGTACTGCGGGACCTACGACGGGGGTGTCCGTGACGACCGCGTGCAGGTCGTGAGCACCGACGGCGACCAGGTCGTCACGCTCCAGGACAGCAGCATCGACGGCGCGCTACGCGGCGACACCGACGTCGTGACGGTCACGTCCTCCCAGCGCGGACAGTCCGGGACCTACGTCTACGACCTCGGGACCGGCCGGTTCCTGCGCCTCAGCGAGGCTGACTCGGCCTACGGCTTCGGTGGTGGGGGCACGCCGGAGGGCTACTACCTGTGGAGCACCCCGGAGAACCGCGGCAGGGGCTCGACCCAGTGGCTCGCCGAGCGGGTCGACTGAGCGAACCGGATCCTGCTCAGAGCTTGGCGGCGTCCAGCAGCTCGCCGAGCTCGGCCAGGGTCAGGTCGCGCATCTCCCCCGACGGCAGTCGGTCCAGCTGCACCGGGCCGATCGCCGTGCGGGTGAGCCGGCGTACCGGGTGGTCGAGCTGGTCGAGCAGCCGGCGCACGATCCGGTTGCGGCCCTCGTGGATGACCAGCTCGACGATGGACTTCGCGCCGCGGCCGCGCCCGGAGACGCTGATGATCCTGGCCTTGGAGACCGTCACCGGCCCGTCTTCGAGCGTCACCCCCTCCGTCATGGCCGCGAGGGTCGCCTTGGTGACCTCGCCGTCCACCTCGGCGACGTACGTCTTGTCCACCTCGTACGACGGATGCGCCATCCGCTGGGCGAAGTCGCCGTCGTTCGTCATCAGCAGCAGCCCGGACGTGTCGGTGTCGAGCCGACCGACGTGGAAGAGCCGCTCGGGGCGGTCGGCCACCACGTCACCCAGGGTGCGGCGACCCTCGGGGTCCGACATCGTGGACACCACGCCGCGCGGCTTGTTGAGCGCGAGGTAGACCTTCGCGGAGACCGGCGGCAGACGCAGGCCGTCGACGCGGATCACCGCGGTGTACGGGTCGACCTTGGTGCCCAGCCGGGTCACGATCTCTCCGTCGACCTCGACCAGTCCCTCGAGCATGAGCTCCTCGCACTTGCGGCGCGAGGCCACGCCCGAGAGGGCGAGCAGCTTCTGCAGGCGGATGAGTCCTTCGTCGTCGGTCGCGATCACTCCGCGACCGTACCGCCGGGGGGCTCGGTCTCGGCATTCACCGGCTCGCCGGCGGCCTCCGCGACGGACCCGACAACTGGCACGGCCTGGGCGGCGACCTCGGACAGCTCGTCCTCCAGGTCGTCCATGTCCGGGAGGTACGGCGCCAGCTCCGGCAGGTCGTTGAGCGAGCCGACCCCGATCCGCTCCAGGAAGTAGCTGGTGGTCCGGAAGAGCGTGGCGCCGGTCTCGTGGTCCTGACCGGCCTCCTCGACCAGTCCCCGGGCCAGCAGGGTGCGGATCACGCCGTCGACGTTCACGCCCCGGATCGCCGAGACCCGCGCACGGGAGACCGGCTGCTTGTAGGCCACCACGGCCAGCGTCTCGAGCGCCGCCTGGGTGAGCCGCGCCTGCTGGCCGTCGAGGACGAACCCCTCGACCACGACGGCGTACTCCTCGCGGGAGTAGAACCGCCAGCCGCCGGCGACGTTGCGGAGCTCGAAGCCGCGGCCCTGCTCGGTGTACTCGTCGGCCAGCGCGGCCAGGGCGGAGTCCACGTCGGGGACCGGGTAGCCCACCGCAGACGCCAGCGTCGAGGAGTCGAGCGGCTGGTCGGCGATCATCAGCACCGCCTCCAGCGACGGTCGCAGCTCGGCCAGCGGCACCTCGAGGGTCTCCGAGGTCGCCGGGGCGGCGGTCTCCTCGTCGGTGGTCGGGCTCGTCGAGACCTCGTTCACGCTTCTTCTCCCTCTGCCTGGGCGTCGTCCTGGCCCGGTTCGTCGACCGCCGGCGCCACCTCGGGGGGCGCCCCGTCGAACTCGTCGATGATCTCGATCTCTTCGTCCTCGCTGCCGGTCCAGCGCACGGTCAGCTCACCGAGCGGGTTCACCTGGTCGAACGCGACGGCACCCTCGCGGAACAGCTCGAGCAGCGACAGGAACCGGGCCACGGTGGTCAGCGTGTCCGGCGAGTCCCCGCACAGCGCCCGGAAGGTCATCGTGCCCGAGCGCCGGAGCCGGTCCATCACGATGCCGGCCTGCTCCCGCACGCTCACCTTCGCGGCGTGGATGTGGTGCAGCGAGACCTCCTGCACCGCCTTGGGCTCCAGCGCCTTCGCGGCGAGCGTGGCGAACTGGTCGAGACCGATCCCGATCAGCACCTCGGGCAGCAGCCGGGCGAACCGGTCCTCCAGCCCGACCGCCCGCGGGTGGCGGCGCGACTCGACGGCCAGCCGCCCGTCGAGCACCGAGGCCACCTGCTTGAACGCCTTGTACTGCAGCAGCCGCGCGAACAGCAGGTCGCGCGCCTCGAGCAGCGCGAGGTCCTCCTCGTCCTCGACGTCGCCCTGCGGCAGCAGGCGAGCGGCCTTCAGGTCGAGGAGGGTCGAGGCGACCAGCAGGAAGGACGTGGTCTGCTCCAGGTCCCAGGCCTTGCCCCCGATCTTCACGAATGCGATGAAGTCGTCGGTGACCTGCGAGAGCGAGACCTCGGTGATGTCGAGCTTGTGCTTGGAGATCAGGCTGAGCAGCAGGTCGAACGGGCCCTCGAAGTTGGCGAGGTGCAGCTCGAAGCCCGGCGTCGCCGCCGCCTCCGACTCCTGCACGGTCCCCGCCGCGTGGCCGCTCATTCCTGGATCAATCGCCGCACCAGCACGCTGTCGGCGCCGTGGGCCTCGAAGTCGGCCAGCACCAGCGAGACCGCCTCGCGGACCAGGCGACCCCGGTCCACCGCCATCCCGTGCGTACGGCGCAGCGCCAGCCGCGTGTGCTCGAGGTCGAGCAGCTCGTCGGAGGTGACGTACACCGTCATCTTCTCGTCGTGCCGGACCCGGCCGCTCGGCTTGCGAGGGCCGGTGGTGCCACCCTCCTCGGGCTCACCGGCCGGCTCGGCGTCGTCCGGGACGGCCCGGACGGTCTTCGCGGAGGTCTCCTCCGGAGTGGTCGGGCGGAACAGGTCGTCGGCGGCCGGGAGGTTCACCCGTCGAGACAACGTGCGAGCACCTCCTTGGCCAGCTGCCGGTAGTGCTCGGCACCGGTCGACGAGGAGGCGTACGACGTGATCGGCTCGCCGGCCACGGTGGAGTCGGAGAACTTCACGGTGCGCCGGATCACGGTGTGGAAGACCTTGTCGCCCCAGGCCTGGACGAGGCGGTCCATGACCTCGCGGCTGTGCAGCGTGCGGCCGTCGAACATGGTGCCGAGGACGCCGTCGATCTCGAGCTTCGGGTTGAGCCGCTCGCGGACCTTCTCGATCGTGGTGGCGAGCAGCGCCACACCGCGCAGCGCGAAGTACTCGCACTCGAGGGGCACGATGACGCCGTCGGAGGCGGTGAGCGCGTTGACCGTGAGCAGCCCCAGCGACGGCTGGCAGTCGATCAGGACCACGTCGTAGTCCTTGAGGGCCGGCGCCAGCACCCGCTGCAGGGTCTGCTCGCGGGCGACCTCGTGCACCAGTTGCACCTCGGCGGCCGAGAGGTCGATGTTGGAGGGCAGCAGGTCCATGCCCGGCACGTTGGTCTTCACGATCACGTCGTCGATGTCGACGTCCCGCTCCATCAGCAGGTTGTAGATCGTGAAGTCCATCTCGTGGGGGTTCAGCCCGAGGCCGACCGAGAGGGAGCCCTGCGGGTCGAAGTCGACCAGCAGCACCTTGCGGCCGTACTCCGCAAGAGCGGCACCGAGGTTGATCGTGGTGGTGGTCTTGCCGACCCCACCCTTCTGGTTGCACATCGCCATGACCCGGGCGTTGCCGTGCTCGGTCAGCGGCCGGGGCTCCGGCAGGTCGATCATCGGCCTGCCGGTCGGCCCGATCGGACGGTCGACGTCCTCGGCGGTGCCGGAGCCGGTGAGGAGCTCGGCCTCGGGCAGGGTCTGGCCCTGGGGGCGTTCGAAGGGGACAGCGTCGCTCACGGTGGCCGTTTCTGTGGGGGAAGGGAGGGGGGTGCGGATGAGGGGCGGCATCGCCGATGCGCTGCTGCCGTGTGCTCCGGAGAAGTTGCCGCCCGCGCTCATCTGTCGCTCCCTCGGTTTGTCGACTCGGCGACTTGTGGCCGAACCCGCGGGCGACACTAGACCCGGTACCCGGCAGCGACAAGCCGAAGTCGACAACCCCCAGGCCATCGGTCACATCTGTTGATGAACTGTGGAATCAACCCCGGTCAAGTGCACAGGCGACCGCTCGCCTGTGCACTGGCCTGTGGAGAGAGAAGTGCCGGTGGGATCAGTCGACGCCGCCTCGAATCCATCCACCAGGTCATCGGCATGGGGGTCGTTGGGCCTGTCGCCTGGTGGTGGTCACGGGCTTTCCACGGTCGAGATCCGGAACTTCGCGACCTCGGCAGCAAGGACGGCAGGCATCGAGGGCGACTCGTTCCCGGCACCGGCGGAACTGCGGAAGGCCAGCAGAGCCTCATCACCGCCCCAGCGTTCGTAGATGTTGATCCTTTCCGGGTCGATCGGATCCGCCGACTGGACGAAGTCGAGACATCCCGGCGTGCGACGGGCCAAGGCCGTCACAGCTGCCACTGCTGTCAGGTACTCGTCCCGCTCCCGGGCGGCCACGCGTAGATGGCCAGCGATGATGATCACCGTCTCAGGCTAGTGGCGACCCGCGCGTGCCGTGATGCGCAATCATGCGCACGGGCGAGCACCGACTCGATGTCGACCCCTGTGCGCGAACCCCCGACAGACGCCCACGCGGGCACTTCACGCCGGGTCGGCGGGTTCTGGAGGGCACTTCACGCCGGGTCGGCGCCTGGAGCACTAGGGTGGCTCAGGAGTGGCCGGCGACGAGGTCGGTGTACTCCGGGTTCTTCTCGATGAACCGGCGGATGAACGAGCACTGCGGGTGCACGCCGAGGCCACCCTGCGAGCGGACGTCGTCGAGCGCGTACGTCGCGATCGCCGAGGCGACGCCTCGGCCACCGAACTCGTCCTCCACCTCGGTGTGGGTGAAGACCAGGTCGTCGCCGTCGGGGACGTACTCGGCGAAGCCGGCGAACCGGCCGTCGACCCGCGCCTCGTAGCGGTTGGCGGCCTCGTTGTGCGTGGTCTCGATGTCAGCCATGGCCCCGAGGGTACGAAGGCCGCCCAAGCCGTCCGGCAGGGGCCCTGCCGTCAGAGCCGGAACATCGCGGTGGTCGCCAGCACCAGCTCCCCCGCCTCGTCCGAGGCGTCCAGGTCGACGATGCCGTCGATCACCCAGTCGTGGTGGCCCTCGGGGTCGTCGAGCACCTGGCGGACCCGCCACAGCCGCGCCACGGTCTCCTCGGGCGCCCCGGCGGGCTCGCCCATCGCGGCTTCGACGACCAGCAGCGACGGGCCCCGGGCCGCGGCTCCGGTGTTGAGCGTGTCGTGCTCGGCGTAGTACTCCTCGATCGCGGCGTCCCAGGTGGACCGGGTCATCACCACCTCGCGCGGTGGGTCGAGGCGGTCGGCAGCGGCGCGCTCGAGCGCCATCAGCCCGTCCAGGTCGTCTCGGGCGACCAGCTCCACGCGGCGGAACATCGCGTTGCGCACCATCACCCGGAAGACCCGCTCCTGCTTCGAGATCGGACGCGGCGGAGGCGGTGGCCGGTGCGCGGCGAGGTCGGCGGCGACCCGGTGCACGGCGTCGGGGTCGGTCAGCGCCTCCCACTCGTCGAGCAGGGAGGAGTCGGTCTGCCGGACGGTCTCCCCCAGCCACTCGATCAGCTCCTCGAGCTCCGGGGGGCGGTGGTGCTCCGGGACGGTCTGGCGCAGGGTGCGGTAGGCGTCGGTCAGGTAGCGCAGCACCAGCCCCTCGGAGCGGGCCAGCTGGTAGCGGGAGACGAAGTCGGTGAAGCTCATCCCCTGGTCGTACATCTCGCGCACCACCGACTTCGGCGACAGCGCCTCCTCGGGCAGCCAGGGGTGCGACTGCCGGTAGATCTCGTACGTCGCGCCCAGCAGCTCGGCGAGCGGCTGCGGCCAGGTGATCGAGTCGAGCAGGATGATCCGCTCGTCGTACTCGATGCCGTCGGCCTTCATCTCGGCGACGGCCTCGCCCTTCGCCTTGTTCTGCTGGGCCATCAGGATCTGCCGGGGCGCCTCGAGGACCGCCTCGATCACCGACACGACGTCCAGCGGGTAGGCCTCGCTCTCGGCGTCGAGCACGTCGAGCGCCGCGAGCGCGAAGTGCGCCAGCGGCTGGTTCAGCGCGAAGTCCAGCGGCAGGTCGACGGTGAGGATGTAGCGGCGACCGAACTCGTCGACCTCGTCCAGCCTGGTCAGCACCCCGGAGTGGACCAGGCTGCGGGCCAGCCGCAACGCGCGCCGGGACAGCCGGACCCGGGCCCGGGCGTCCTCGTGGTTGTCGGTGAGCAGCCGGCGCAGCACCGGGAAGGCGTCCTCCTCACGGGCCAGCACGTTGATCAGCATGGAGTTGTCGACCTTCATCCGGCTGACCAGCGGCTCGAGCTCCCCGACCACGAGCTTGTCGAAGGTCTGGTCGCTCCACACCACCTGGCCCTCCGGCGGCTTCCTGAGCTGGGCCTTGCTCTTCTTCTTCGGGTTGGCGGCGTTCTTGGCCTCGGACTTCTTGCGGGCCTTGTCGTTCTCGATCACGTGCTCGGGGGCCTGGACCACGACGTAGCCCGCGGTGTCGAAGCCGGCCCGGCCCGCCCGGCCGGCGATCTGCTGGAACTCGCGCGCCCTCAGGACCCGGCTGCGGTTGCCGTCGAACTTGGCGAGACCGGTGAACAACACGGTCCGGATCGGCACGTTGATCCCGACCCCGAGGGTGTCGGTGCCGCAGATCACCTGGAGCAGCCCGAGCTGGGCCAGCTGCTCGACCAGCCGTCGGTAGCGCGGCAGCATCCCCGCGTGGTGGACGCCGACGCCGCTGCGCACCAGCCGGGACAGGGTCTTGCCGAAGCCGGCGCCGAACCGGAACGCCCCGATCTTCTCCGCGATCACGTCGCGCTCCTCGCGAGACAGCCGCACGATCCCGGTCGATCCCGGCGAGAGCAACGAGGTCGCGTGCTCGATCGCGGCCGCCTGCGTGAAGTGCACGACGTACACGGGCGCCTGCTTGGTGGTGACCAGCTCCTCGAGCGTCTCCGCGAGCGGCGTCATCGCGTAGCTGAACGTCAGCGGCACGGGTCGTACGGCGTCGTCCACGACCGCGGTCGGCCGCCCGTTGCGCTCGGTGACGTCCTTCACGAACTTCGAGACGTCGCCGAGCGTCGCCGACATCAGCACGAACTGCGCCTGCGGCAGCTCGATCAGCGGGACCTGCCACGCCCAGCCACGGTCGGGCTCGGCGTAGAAGTGGAACTCGTCCATCACCACGAGCCCGACATCGGCCCGCGCTCCCTCGCGCAGGGCGATGTTGGCGAGCACCTCGGCCGTGCAGCAGATGATCGGGGCGTCGGCGTTGACCGCGGCGTCACCGGTGAGCATGCCGACGTTCTCCGCACCGAAGACCTCGCACAGCGAGAAGAACTTCTCGCTGACCAGTGCCTTGATCGGCGCGGTGTAGAAGCTGACCCGGTCGGAGGCGAGGGCCGCGGCGTGCGCGGCCACGGCGACCAGCGACTTCCCCGACCCGGTCGGGGTCGCCAGGATCACGTTGTTGCCCGCCAGGACCTCGAACACCGCCTCGTCCTGGTGCGGGTAGAGCTCGAGCCCCTGCCCGTCGACCCAGCCGGTGAACGCGTCGTACACGTCGTCCGGGGTCGCCGATGAGCCGGACGGGACCCAGGAGCCGGGCTTCGCACCAGTCGTCTCGGTCATCAGTCGCGAGCCCTCGGATGGGCGGTCGCGAAGACCTCACGCAGGCTCTCGACGGTCACCAACGTGTAGACCTGCGTGGTGGTCACCGAGGCGTGCCCCAGCAGCTCCTGGACGACCCGCACGTCGGCACCGCCGTCGAGCAGGTGGGTGGCGAAGGAGTGGCGCAGCGTGTGCGGCGAGACGTCCCGGGTCACCCCGGCCCGCTCGGCGGCCTTGACCAGCACCGTCCAGGCGGACTGCCGCGACAGCCGGCCCCCGCGGGCGTTCAGGAAGAGCGCTCCCCCGGTGCTCGCCCGGGTGCTCGGCGCCGCGGCCACCAGCTCGGGCCGACCCCGGACGAGGTACGCCGACACGGCCTCGCGGGCGTAGGAGCCGACCGGGACCAGCCGCTCCTTGCTCCCCTTGCCGCGCAGCAGCACCGTGCCGTCGACCTGGTCGAGGTCGTCGACGTCCAGACCGACCGCCTCGGAGATCCGGGCGCCCGTGCCGTAGAGCACCTCGAGCAGCGCGCGGTCGCGCAGCGCGAGGGTCGTCCCGGCCGCGCCGGCGGCCTCGAGGATCGCCTCGACGTCGGAGAGCGGCAGCGCCTTCGGGAGCCGCTTCGCGGGCGACGGCGGCTTGACCGCACCGGCCGGATCGAGCGTGGCCAGACCGTCACGCACGGCGAACCGGTGGAAGCCACGGACCGCGACCAGGGTGCGCGCCGCCGAGGTGGCACTCAGTGCCGGGTGCTCGGCGTCCCCCTCCCGCAGCCGGACCAGGAACGCCGAGACCGTCGCCTCGGTGATCCCCGCGAGGTCCTCGATCCCGGACCCCGCGAGGAACTGCAGGTAGCGCCTCAGGTCGCGCCGGTAGGACGTCAGGGTGTTGGTCGCGAGCCCGCGCTCGACCGAGAGGTGGTCGAGGTAGGTGCGCACCGCAACCTGGAGCCCCTGGGACGAGCCCTGCATCGCAGTCGTCGGCACCAACTAGACGAGGACCTCGTCGAGGGCCACGGAGTCGATCCCGGTCGCCTCACCGACCGGCGCGTTGGTCAGCAGCCCCGCGTGGGTGTTCAACCCCAGCGCCAGGCTGTGGTCGTCGCGGCAGGCCTGCGCCCAGCCCTTGTTGGCCAGCGCCACGGCGTACGGCATGGTCGCGTTGGTCAGCGCGTACGTCGAGGTGTTCGGCACCGCGCCGGGCATGTTCGCCACGCAGTAGAAGATCGAGTTGTGCACCGGGTACGTCGGGTCCGCGTGCGTGGTGGCGTGGGTGTCCTCGAAGCAGCCGCCCTGGTCGACTGCGATGTCGACCAGCACCGAGCCGGGCTTCATCTGCGAGACCAGCTCGTTGGTGACCAGCTTGGGGGCCTTGGCGCCCGGGATCAGCACGGCACCGATCACCATGTCGGCCTCGCGCACCTGCTGCTCGATCGCGAGCTTGGAGGAGGCCAGTCCGTGCACCCGGTTGTTGTAGCGCCAGAACGACATCCGCAGCTTGTCCAGGTCGGTGTCGAGCAGCGTCACGTCCGCGCCCATGCCGAGCGCGATGTTGGCGGCGTTCTGGCCGGAGACACCGGCACCGATGATGACGACCTTGGCGTTGGCGACCCCGCCGACGCCACCCATCAGCACCCCGCGGCCACCCTCGGCCTTGAGCAGCGAGTAGGCGCCGACCTGAGGCGCGAGGCACCCGGCGACCTCGGACATCGGGTAGAGCAGCGGCAGGCCGCCGGAGGGCAGCTGGACCGTCTCGTAGGCGATCGCCGTGACCTTGCGCTTGATCAGCTCCTCGGTGAGGGTCTGGTCGGCGGCGAGGTGGAGGTAGGTGAAGAGGGTCTGGCCCTCGCGCATCCGGTGGTACTCCTCGGCGACGGGCTCCTTGACCTTGAGCACCATCTCCGCCGAGCCCCAGACGGCGTCGGCGTCGGGAAGGATCTGCGCGCCGGCAGCGACGTACTCGTCGTCGGAGATCGAGGAGCCGACCCCGGCCCCGGTCTCGATGACCACCTCGTGACCGTGCGAGACCAGCTCGTGCACGCCGATCGGCGTGATCGCGACGCGGTACTCGTGGTTCTTGACTTCCTTCGGAACGCCGACCTTCACCTGTGACTCCCTCATCCATGGTCCCGCCACGACGATGTGGCAGCCGCCCGAGACTATCGCCCGGCCGTGGGCCGCGTCACAACCCGGTGACACCCGGCGGTCCGGCGCGGGTGCGGGCACGGGTCAGACCGCGGCCACCAGCCCCCGCGCCCGGGCCAGCAGCACGGCGAGCACCACCGGCGCGTCGCCGACCTCGCCGGAGACTGCTGCCGCGTGCAGATCGGCGAACGGGACCCACATGGTCTCCATGTCGGCCTCCTCGTGCTCGAGCACGAAGTCGCCGCGGTCGGCGGCCGACAGGCCACGGGCGAGGTAGAAGTGCATCACCTCGGCAGAGATCCCGGGTGAGGAGTACGTCGACGTGAGGTGCGTCCACTCCCCCGCCTCCAGGCCGGCTTCCTCGCGGAGCTCACGACGGGCGACCTCGAGCGGGTCCTCCTCGGCGGCGCCGTCGCAGAGCCCGGCAGGCAGCTCGACGAACCGGCGCTGGGCCGGGTGGCGGTACTGGCGCAGGCAGAACACCCGCTCGTCGTCGTCCACCGCGAGCACGATGGAGGCCCCCGGGTGCTCGAGCACCAGCCGCTTGAAGGGCTTCTCGTCGGGGTGGCCGGGCCGGGTGATGTGGTCGGCCCGCAGGGCCATCACCCAGTCGTCACGGTGCAGGTCGGACGTGGACCTGACCGGCCACGACTCGGGCTGGTCGGCCAGAGAGGTCATGGGGGGACGCTACCGTGGCCGCCGACGTGCCGGACCACCGAACGAGGGAGCCAGATGACCGCGAGCGCGCGCAGCCTGACCAGGGTCGAGGCCGAGGAGCGGGCAACGTTGCTCGAGGTCGACCGCTACGACATCACCGTCGACCTGAGGGGGCTCCTGGACGGGGTCGCCCTCGCGTCCGTCTCCACGATCACCTTCCGCTGCGACCAGCCCGGTGCGAGCACCTTCGTGGACTGCGTCGCCGAGGTGCGCAGCGCCACGCTCAACGGACGCGAGCTCGACCTGGCCACGGTCGCCGACGGTCGGATCCCGTTGTCCGACCTGGCTGCCGAGAACGTGCTGGTGGTCAGCGCCACCCAGACCGACACCGCCGACGGTGCGGGCATCCTGCGGACCGTCGACGAGTCGGACCAGCTGGTCTACGTCTGGACCTCCTTCGAGCCGGACGACGCCCGCCGGGTGTGGGCCTGCTTCGACCAGCCGGACCTCAAGGCCCCGCACGGGTTCACCGTGCTGGCGCCCGAGTCGTGGACGGTCACCAGCAACAGCGCGCCGGACTCGGTCGAGGACATCGCCGACGACGAGGGTGGGCGGGTCTGGCGGTTCGCGGACACCCCGCCGCTGTCGACGTACGTCGTCGTGGTCAACGCCGGGCCGTTCCACGAGCTGCGCGAGCAGCGCGGCGGCCACAGCCTCGGGCTCTACTGCCGGCAGTCGCTGAAGCAGTTCCTCGACCGCGACGCAGCCGAGCTGTTCGCCGTCACGGAGGCCGGGCTGGCGTTCTTCGGCGAGCGGTTCGCGATGCCGTTCCCGCAGGAACGCTACGACCAGGTGTTCGTGCCGAACATGGCCGGAGCGATGGAGAACTGGGGGTGCGTGACCTGGACCGACGCCGTGCTCTACCGCTCCACGCCGACGCACGGGCAGCGGGCGCTGGTCGCCTCGGTGCTGCTGCACGAGATGGCGCACATGTGGTTCGGCGACCTGGTCACGATGCGCTGGTGGGACGACCTGTGGCTCAACGAGGCGTTCGCCTCCTGGGCGGCGACCTGGGCCAGCGTCAACGCCACGGCGTACACCGACGGCTGGGCGACGTTCCTGGCCGGGCCGAAGCTCGAGGGCTACCGGGTGGACATGGGCCCGGCCAGCCACCCGATCCGCGGCGAGGTCCCCGACGTGGAGCAGGCCACGGCCAACTTCGACGCGATCACCTACATCAAGGGTGAGAGCGTCCTCAAGCAGCTCGTCGCGTACGTCGGCGAGGAGACGTTCGTCGACGGGCTGCGGGCCTACTTCCGCGACCACGCGTGGGGCAACACCCGGCTGGCCGACCTGATCGCAGCGGTCGGCACGGCCGCCGGCCGGGACCTGTCGGAGTGGAGCAACGCGTGGTTCGACCGCGCCGGCACCGACACGCTGACGCTGGTCGGTGGTGACCTGCTGGCGAGCGGACCGGACGGCGCCCCGGCGCGCCCCCACCGCCTCGAGATCGCCGGCTACCGCGAGGTCGACGAGGGCCTCGAGCTGGTCGGCAGCGTGGCGGTCGAGACCTCGGGTCCGCGCACGAAGGTGGAGGGACTGCCCGAGGCGGACGTCTTCCTGCTCAACGACCGTGACCTCACCTTCGCCGCCGTGCGTGCCGACGTGCGCTCCACCCGGACGATGATCGACTCGGCAGGCGCCCTGCCCGACCCGCTCTCCCGCGCGCTGGCCGTGTCCACCGCCTGGGACCTGCTGGTCAAGGGCGAGCTGTCCAGCAGCGACCTGCTCTCCTGCCTGCTCGGCGTGCTGCGCACCGAGCGCAGCGCCGGGGTGGTCGAGCCGTTCCTGGCCCTGGGGCTGCGGGCGGCCGAGCAGTGGACCCGACCGGCCGGCGTGCCCAGGGAGCTGTCCCGGCTGGCCCGGGCTGCCCTCGAGCTCTCCGCCGACCCCGAGCACCGCACCCCGGCCCTGCGGACGCTGGCCGCAGCCGCCTCGACCGGCGAGCACTTCGCCGCGCTCGACCAGGCAGCCGCCGACGACACCGACCTGGCCTGGCGCATCCTGGTCCGGCGCTCCGCGCTCGGTGACTACGACGAGCCCGCCGTGAAGGCGATGCTCGAGCGGGACCCGGACCCCGATGCCTCCGCCCGTGCGCTCGGCGTCCTCGCTGCCCGACCCGACGCCGAGGCCAAGGCCGAGGTGTGGGCCAAGGTCTTCGACGAGCGCTCGGTGCCGGTCGGCTCCACCCTGATCGGCCTGGCCCGCTGCTTCTGGCGTCCGGTCGACCGCCAGCTGATGCTGCCCTGGGCGCACCGCTACCTCGCGGAGGTCGGCCGCCTGGGCGACGGCGGCATGTTGTCCCAGTCCTCGCTGGTCCGGGCGATGTTCCCGACCGTGGCCGACGAGGCGTTCCTGGAGAAGGCCACGTCGATCGCGCAGGCACCGGACGTCAACGCGACGGTGCGCGCGACGCTGCTGGGCGGCGCCGACACGCTCTCCCGGGTGCTCCGCGCCCAGGGCTGACCCCGGCGACGGAACGGAGATCCCGGACCCGCCCGATGCCTCGGGCGGGTCCGGTGCCTCACTCGTCGTCGTAGTCGGGGCGCAGGCCGCTCTCGTCGAGCGGGAACCGCAGCTCCTTCTGGCGTTCGATGGCCGCGCCGACCAGACCCGCGAAGAGCGGGTGCGGCCGGGTCGGGCGCGAGCGCAGCTCGGGGTGCGCCTGGGTGGAGACGTAGTACGGGTGCACGTCGCGCGGCAGCTCGACGAACTCCACGAGGTTGTTGTCCGGCGAGGTCCCCGAGAACACCAGCCCGGCAGCCTCGAGCTGCTCGCGGTACGGCGTTGTTGACCTCGTAACGGTGGCGGTGCCGCTCCTCGATCAGCTCCTCGCCGTACGCCGCGCGCACCACCGAGCCGGCCTTGAGCGTGGCCGGGTAGAGACCGAGCCGCATGGTGCCGCCGAGGTCACCCTCGCCCTCGACGAAGACCTTCTGCTCCTCCATGGTCGCGATGACCGGCTCGGGGCAGTCCGGATCGAACTCGGTCGAGGCCGCCTTCTCGAGACCCGCCACCGAGCGGGAGTACTCGATGACCATGCACTGCAGGCCCAGGCAGAGGCCCAGGGTGGGGATCCCGTGCGTGCGGGCGTAGGTCAGCGCACCGAGCTTGCCCTCGATCCCGCGGATGCCGAAGCCGCCCGGGACGCAGATCGCGTCCACGTCGCTGAGGTGCTTGGCCGCGCCGGTCGGGGTGTCGCACTCGTCCGACGCGATCCAGCGGATGTGGACCTTGGCCTCGTGGGCGAACCCCCCGGCCCGCAGGGCCTCGCCGACGGACAGGTAGGCGTCGGGCAGGTCGATGTACTTGCCGACCAGACCGATCGTGATCTCTTCCTTGGGGTGGTGCACCCGGCGGAGCAGGTCGTCCCAGAGCGTCCAGTCGACGTCGCGGAAGGGCAGGTCGAGGCGGCGCACGACGTAGGCGTCGAGGCCCTCACGGTGCAGCACCTTGGGGATGTCGTAGATCGACGGGGCGTCCGCGGCGGTGACCACGGCCTCCTCGTCGACGTCGCACATCAGTGAGATCTTGCGCTTGATCGAGTCGGGCAGCTCGCGGTCGGCCCGGCAGACCACGGCGTCCGGCTGGATACCGACCTGGCGGAGCGCGGCGACCGAGTGCTGGGTCGGCTTGGTCTTCAGCTCACCCGAGGGACCGATGTAGGGCACCAGCGAGACGTGCAGGAAGAAGACGTTGCCCCGGCCGATGTCGTGCCGGACCTGGCGGGCCGCCTCGAGGAACGGCAGCGACTCGATGTCGCCGACGGTGCCGCCCACCTCCGTGATCACCACGTCCACGTCGTCGCCACCCATGGCGAGGATGCGTTCCTTGATCTCGTTGGTGATGTGCGGGATCACCTGGACCGTGTCGCCGAGGTAGTCGCCGCGGCGCTCCTTGGCGATCACGCTCGAGTAGACCTGGCCGGTCGTGACGTTGGCGATCTGGGACAGGTTGGTGTCCAGGAACCGCTCGTAGTGGCCGATGTCGAGGTCGGTCTCCGCACCGTCGTCGGTCACGAAGACCTCGCCGTGCTGGAAGGGGTTCATCGTCCCGGGGTCGACGTTGAGATACGGGTCCAGCTTCTGCATGGTGACCCGCAGTCCGCGGGACCTCAGCAGACTGCCCAGGCTCGAAGCGGTGAGCCCCTTACCGAGGGAGGAGGCGACACCTCCGGTCACGAATACGTGTTTGGTCAGCGTCGCGTTCTTCACGGGACTTCATGCTATCCCAGTGGGACCGCTCCGTCCGAACCCGACGCACCGAAGGACCCTCCCGGGGTCTCCAGCGAGCGGGTGAGGGCGAGCACGGTGGTGACCTGGCCGAGGGCCGTCTCCACGCCATCGACGGTCGCGACCGCCTTGGCGCCCGGCTCGGTACGCAGCCCGCTGAGGTCGCCGGAAGCGCCCGAGTCGGTGTCCCCGGCGACCACGACGCCGGTCGCCTTCGAGGCCAGGCCCGCCACCAGGCCGGAGAGGATGGCGTCGTCGATGTCGTCGCCCAGCACCACCAGCACCAGCTGGCTGCGGTTGTCACCCTCGGGCGACGTCAGCAGGTCGGCACCGGCCAGGCTCTGTCGCACGGACTCGGCGGTGGCCGCCGAGGCCTTCGGCGAGGACATCACCAGCCCGAGCAGCTGGCCGATCCGGTCGTACGTCGAGGCCTCCGCCGCCACCGCGGCCGATTCGAGCTGGGTCATCAGCTGGCTGCCCATCGTGTCGACCAGCGACTTCTCCCCCGCGCTGACCAGGGCGGGCAGCGCGGTGTAGCTGCCCGAGACCGAGCCGCCGGCCGCCTTGATCTGGGTCGCGAGGCTCTCCACCACCGCCGGGTCGGCGCCGGGCAGGGTCAGCACCGAGACGGAGCGATCGCGGAGCCCACCGGCGTACAGCGCGGGCGCGCTGGCCGTCGCGAAGGTCTCGGCGTAGGCCTGCGCGCGCTCGGCGCCGGCGTCCTGGGCCTGGACCTCCGAGGAGGGTGGTGCTGCCCGGCCGATGTCGCTGAGCGGCCCGCCGCCCAGGGTGACGCCGATCGCGAGGGCGAGGAAGACGGCGATGAGCGAGACGACGTGGTGGCGGTACGAGATCAACTGAGCAGTCCTTGCAGGTAGTCGACGAGCTGGGCCGCTCCGGAGAGCGCGGAGTCGGCCCACTGCTGGCCGACCGGGGTGACCAGCAGGGCCGCGATCATCGCGACGAGCCCGGCCAGCATGACCAGCAGCAGGTGGTGGGGACGGACCCGCCCGGAGTAGAGCCGGGGCACGACCGAGGCGTCGACCAGCCGGGGGCCGACCTTGAGCCGGGTCAGGAAGGTGCTGGCCAGGCCGGAGCGCTGGCGGTCGAGGAACTCGTCGAGGGTCGCGTGCATCCCGACCCCGACGATGACCGAAGCCTCGCCGGCGTCGGCCAGGATCAGCGCGATGTCCTCGGCGGTCGCTCCGGACTCGACCTTCAGGGGCCGGATCCCGAGCCGGTCGAGCTGGTCGACCGCGAAGCGGCCGGCACCCCGGTCGACGCGGACCACGACGTCCCGGGCGGACTGGAGGGTCTTCGCGGACGGTCGCTCACCCTCGTCGACCCCGGCGTCGAGCACCACGATGTCGGGACGGAAGCCGGCGTCGGTGAGCACATCCGCACCGCGCCCGACCCCGATCAGCACCGGCCGCTGCTCGCGCAGGAAGACCCCGATCTCGGCCATCTCGACGAGGTGCTCGTGGCCGCGCACCACGACCACCACCGGCCGACCCGCGATCCTGGTGGTCGGCCGGGGCAGTCCCCGACCGTGCAGGAGCAGGTCCTGCTCGCGGCGCATGAACTCGGTGCTGTTGTGGGTGAACGTCTCGAGCTGTGACACCAGCCCGCTGCGGGCATCGGCCATCTCGGCGCGCACGATCTCGGCGTCGACCTCGCGCCCGTGCGCGACCGGTTCGTCGTCGACGTACACCGTCGCCTCGTGGACCCGCACCCGGGCACCGTCGCCGATCGCAGCGAGACCAGCCGGGCCGATCCGGTCCACCAGGAGCACTCCGGCGGAGGTGAGCACCTCGGGACCGAGGTTGGGGTAGCGCCCGGAGATCATCGGCCCCGCGTTGACCACGGCGCTCACCTCGGCGTCCACCAGGGCCTGGGCGGTGGCCCGGTCCATGTCGAGATGGTCCAGGACGGCCACGTCGCCGGGACGCAGCCGCGGCAGCAGGACGCGGGTACGACGCTCGACCCGAGCGGTGGCGCGAAGGCCGGGAAGGGGCTGGATCTGGCGTTGCCGGGTTGCGAATTTCATGACCTCGCAATGGTGTCAGCCGACCCGACCCGCTGAGCGCATCCCCGACGGCCGGGCGAGTCGTCGGGCGGGGTGGCTCAGCCCAGGGCCCGGGCCGGTTGGGCGACCTCGAGCAGCTCCCGGGCGTGGGCGATCGCGGTGTCGGAGTCGGCGAGGCCGGCGAGCATCCGGGAGAGCTCGCGCTCACGCTCGTCGGAGTCCAGGACGGTCAGTCCCGAGCTGGTCACCGAGCCGTCGCTGGACTTCTCCACCACCACGTGACGGTCGGCGTACGCCGCGACCTGGGGCAGGTGGGTCACCACCAGCACCTGGGCGGTCCGGGCCAGCTGGGCGAGCCGCCGTCCCACCTCGACGGCGGCTGCGCCGCCCACCCCGGCGTCGACCTCGTCGAAGACGAACGTCGGGACGGGACTGGTGCCGGCCAGGGCCACCTCCAGGGCCAGCATCACCCGGGAGAGCTCACCGCCCGACGCGCCCTTGTTGAGCGGTCGGGGCTCGGATCCGGTGTTCGCGGCCAGCAGGAACTCCACCTCGTCGACCCCGGAGGCGGCGTAGCGCAGCCAGCGCTCACCCACCCGGAGCGGGCCGTGGACCACCGAGCCCGGCTCGTCGGCCGGAGGTGGCAGCTCGTGCTGGCGGACCGCGATGTCGAGCCGTGCGTCGGGCATTGCCAGCAGGGTCAGCTCCGCGGTGACCTCCTCGGCGAGGCGACCGGCGCACTGCGACCTGGCCCGGGAGAGCTCCAGCGCTGCCTCGCCCAGCTCCCGGCGCAGCTGCTGCTGGTCGGCACGGAGCTGCTCGATCCGTTCGTCGGTCCCGTCCAGCTCCAGCAGCCGCAGCGACGACTGCTCCGCCCAGGTCAGGACCTCGTCGATCGTCTCGCCGTACTTGCGGGTGAGGGCAGTGAGGGCGGCTCGTCGTGCGGAGACCGCGGCCAGCCGGGCAGGGTCGGTCTCCAGCCGCGACGCGTAGGAGGCGACGTCCGCAGCGAGGTCCGAGAGCAGGTAGGTGATCTCGGCCAGCCGGTCGGCGAGCTCGCCGGCTTCGACGTCGTGCTCGCGCACGCCCTCGAGGGCGGCGCGGGCGGCTGCCGTGGTGGCCAACGCATCGGGGTTGTCCTCGTCGCTGGACAGCGACTCGCGGGCCTCCTCGGCCGCGGTGCGCAGGGTGTCGGCGAACCCGAGCCGCGACTCCTCGCCGGCCAGGCTGACGTCTTCCCCCGGTTCGGGCGAGACCGCCTCGATCTCGCTCAGGCCGAACCTCAGCAGGTCCGCCTCGCGGACCCGGTCGCGCGCGGTGGCCACGACCTCGTCGAGCTCTCGCTCGGTGTCCTCGAGACGTCGGAACAAGGTCGTGTACGCAGCGGTCAGGGTGGTGATCGCCTCGCCGCCGAACTGGTCCAGCGCGTCCCGCTGGGCCCGGGCCCGCAACAGCCGGTGCTGGTCGGACTGGCCGTGGACCGCCACCAACGGCTCGGCGAGCTCGGCCAGCGTGGAGACCGGCACCGACGCGCCACCGACGAACGCCCGCGATCGGCCTTCGGCCGAGACGTTGCGGGCGAGCACGACCCGGTCGTCCTCGATCTCTCCCCCGGCCTCCTCGACGGCGTTCGCGAACGCCGCCAGGCCGTCGACGCGGACCACGCCCTCGACGCGGGCCGAGCGGGCGCCGGTGCGGACCGCCCCGCTGTCGGACCTGCCGCCGAGCAGCAGCCCGAGCGCAGTGACGATCATCGTCTTCCCGGCCCCGGTCTCACCGGTGATCACGGTCAGGCCCGGTCCCAGCTCGAGGGTCGACGACTCGATGACCCCCAGGGAGCCGATCCGGATCTCCTCAAGCATCGTGCCCCTCGGCGAGCCGCCGCCGGCGCTCGCTGGAGCCACGCCAGCCCTCGACCGGCAGTCCGAACTTCGCCACCAGCCGGTCGGTGAACGGCGCCTCGTGCAGCCGGACCAGGCGGACGGGCTGCGGCCCGCGCCGCACCTCGATCCGGGCGCCCGGCGGCAGGTCGACGGTCCGGCGACCGTCGCACCACAGGACGCCGGCACCCTCCGTGCGGGCCAGCACCTCGACAGCGAGCACCGACGTCGGTGCGACCACCATCGGGCGGGCGAACAGGGCGTGGGCGCTGAGCGGGACCATCAGCAGGGCCTCGACCGCCGGCCACACGATCGGACCGCCGGCGCTGAAGTTGTAGGCCGTCGAGCCGGTCGGCGTCGCGCAGACCACGCCGTCGCAGCCCCACCGCGAGAGCGGCCGGCCGTCGATCTCGACGACGACCTCGAGCATCCGCTCGCGGGCGGCCTTCTCGACGCTGGCCTCGTTGAGGGCGAACGTGCTCGTGACGAGCTCGCCGTCGCGGTGGACGGTCACGTCCAGCGTGAGCCGGTCCTCCGTCGTGTAGCGGCGGTGGACGATCGCATCGATCGTGGACTCGACGTCGTCGTACTCGGCCTCGGCCAGGAAGCCGACGTGGCCGAGGTTGACCCCCAGGATCGGGGTGCCGCTGCCGTGCGTGATCTCGGCGGCGCGCAGGATCGTGCCGTCGCCGCCGATCACCAGGGCGAGCTCGCAGTCCTCGTCGGCGGCTGACTCGGCGGACGAGATCTCCAGGCCGGGCCCGAACCCCTCGTCCAGACCGAGATCGGCTGCCTCGGCGGCCAGCAGCCGGACCACGATGCCGTGGCCGGTGAGCGCCTTGCAGAACGCGCGCGCGACCTCGCGAGCATCGTCGCGACCGGTGTGCGTCAGCATCAGCACCCGGCGCACGCCGGTGGGCGCCACCGGCGACTCGGGTGCGGTCGTCTCAGTCACGGGTCCACCTTCTCACCCAGCACCCCCAGCGGGTCGGCAGCCCGCACCAGGTCGTGGATGTGGTCGGCATCGATCCGGGCTGCCCCGTGCCGCAGCCAGAGGAAGAACTCGACGTTGCCGGCCGGCCCGGGCAGCGGGCTCGTGGTCACCATCCGGGCGCCCCAGCCCCGCGCTGCGGCCGCGCCGGCCACGGCGTTCACAGCCTCGGCGCGCAGCTCCGGGTCCCGGACGACGCCACCCCGACCCACCCGGTCCTTGCCGACCTCGAACTGCGGCTTGACCATCAGCGCCAGGTCGCCGTCGGGACGGGTCACGCCCAGCAGCGCGTCGAGCACCAGGGCCAGGGAGATGAAGGAGAGGTCGCCCACCACCAGGTCGACCGGTCCGCCGATCGAGTCGGGGGTGAGCTCACGGACGTTCATCCGGTCGTGCACGGCCACGCGGTCGTCCTGCTGGAGCTTCCAGGCCAGCTGCCCGTAGCCGACGTCGACCGCCACCACCTCGGCTGCGCCGTGGCGCAGCAGTACGTCGGTGAAGCCCCCGGTCGAGGCCCCGGCATCCAGGCAGCGTCGCCCCTGCACCACCAGCCCCTCGGGCTCGAAGGTCTCCAGCGCGCCGGCCAGCTTGTGGCCACCGCGCGAGACGTAGTCGGGGCGGTCGGGGTCGTCGAGCACGACGAGCGCCACATCCGTGGTGACCCCGGTGGCCGGCTTGGTGGCCACCGCGCCGGAGACCTTGACCCGGCCGGCGGCGATCAGCTCACTGGCCTGCTCCCGGGAGCGCGCCAGCCCACGGCGCACGAGCTCCGCGTCGAGGCGCAGTCGTCGTGGGTGCCGACCCGGTGGCACGGCGGCTAGAGCTCGGGCCGGGCATCGAGTGCCTGCCGCAGCTGCTCGTGCGCCCGCTCGAAGACCGCCACGTGCTCGTCCACCGGACGCCCCTCGAGCCCGGCCACCTCAGCCAGGACGGCGTCGACGCTCGCGACCCCGGTGCGGAGCTCGTCCGGGGCGGCGGGCTCGTCGGATCCGGGGAACTCCGGGTGGTCAGTCATGGCCCGAGGTTACCTCGGGCCGGAGGTCGTTCCCGGTAGGTGGCACGAGATCGGTGACGGCAACCGGATCCCCGGCCCGGTCGAGGTGGGCCCAGGCGGCCTGGGCCACCACTCGCCACCAGTCACCCACCTCTCCGGCGCCCTCGACCCGGAGGTGGCCGTCCTCGACCCGGGCCCGCCAGCCCGCCAGGGTCTGCTCGCCGCCCGTCTCGACCGGCGACCCGTGCGCCTGCAACAGTCCCTCGAGCCCGGGGGCGAGGTAGGTGGGTCGCTCCTGCGGTGCGGCAGCGACGAGCTCGGCCAGGCCGGTGACCCCGGTGAGCACCAGGAGGGAGTCGAGCCCGGCGTTGCGGGCACCCTCGATGTCGGTGTCGAGCCGGTCACCGACCATCAACGGGTGGGCTCCCCCGACCCGGCGCACGGTCTCGTCCAGCAACGGACGGGCCGGCTTGCCCGCCACCACGGGATCGACCCCGGTGAACGAGCGGATCGTGTCCACCAGGACACCGTGGCCGGGTGCCACGCCGTACGGCGTGGGAATGCTGCCGTCGGTGTTGCTCGCCACCCAGGGCAGCCCGTCACGGATCAGTACCGCCGCTCGCATGATGTCTCGCCAGAGCACGTCCGGGCCGTAGCCGGTCACCACCGCCTCCGCTCCGGCCCCTGCGTCGGCCACCGAGACCGGGGCCAGGCCCTGCTCGCGCAAGGCTTCCTCGAGACCGACAGCGCCGAGCAGCACCACCCGCGCGCCGACGCCGTACCGGTCGAGCAGCACCCGGGCCGCGGCCTGGGCCGACGTGACCACGTCGTCCGGCTGGGCCTCGATCCCGAGCTCCCGGAGGTGCTCCACGACCTGGCTCGGGGTGCGCGAGGCGTTGTTGGTGATGAAGGCCAGCCGCATCCCCCGCTCACGCACCGTGCTGAGCCGTCCGGGCACCTCGGGCACCGCAGCCCCGCCCACGTAGACCACTCCGTCGAGGTCCAGCATGGCGAGGTCGTAGCTCGAGCAGAGTGCTTGGTCCGACGAACCGAGCATCGCCACCTCCTCCGGGTCAGGGCGTCGTCGCACCCTACGATGCTCCGATGGACTCCGGCGCAGTGGTCATCCCGCCCTATGTGGCACGACCGCTGCGCCTGCGCCCGTTCCACGGGCTGATGCTGTCGCCGAGCCGGATCGGTGACCCGGCCTCCGCCCGTGCCTTCGCCCGGCCCTATCGAGACGTGCCGGCCAGGCTGGCGAACTGGGAGAAGAAGGGGCAGGCGCATCGCGATGCGTCGCGGGCCGTCTACCTGCACGAGTACACCACCGGTGGCATCACGATCCGTGGTCTGGTCGGTGCACTCGACATCTCGCGGTTGGCCACCACCCGGGCCGAGCGAGCCGTCTTCCCGCACGAGGGCGTGCACCCGCTGCAGGCGAACGAGCTGGCCGAACGCATGGGCGAGATGCAGATCAACCCAGCACCCATCCTGCTGGTGCACCGGGCACCGCCGACGGCCAAGACCCTGGTCAAGCAGGTCCTCGAACGCCGGCCGGACCACGAGTTCGTCGACCGGGCCCAGCAGCAGCACCGGGTCTGGGCGATCACGGATCCGGACCAGGTCTCCGCGATCGACGACTCCCTGGCGGGGACCCGGGCACTGATCGCCGACGGGCACCACCGCTACGCCGCCTATCTCCGGCTGCAGCAGGAGTCCCCGGGCGGCCCACGCGATCTGGGCCTCGCGATGCTCGTCGACCAGGACGACACGCCACTGTTCCTCGGTGCGATCCATCGGGTCCTGACGGGGACCACGCTGGACGGCCTGCTCGACGCGGCCCGCGCGGTCGGCGCGGAGGTCCGGGTGCTCTCGGAGGAGCTCGCCGTGGCGGAGCTGGCCCCGGCCGTGCTGGTCGTCACCGACGGAAACCGCTGGGCCAGCGTCGATCTGCCGGAATCCCCCGGACAGGCAGCCGTGGAGATCCTGCACCAGGCGCTGGTCCCGGCGCTGGGGCTGGCACCGACGCGGATCGGCTACCACCACAGCCTCGACGACGCCATGAACCAGATCGCCCGGAGGCCCGGAGTCGCGGTGCTGCTGCCCGCCCCGGACTTCGACCTCGTGCTGCGGATCGTCGCCGACGACCGGCTCCTCCCCGAGAAGGCGACCTCGTTCCAGCCGAAGCCGAGCGCCGGCGTGCTCATCCGCTCCCTGCTCGACGAATGACCCGCCCGGCGGTCACGTCGATCTCGACTCGGGAGACCGAGGCACCGCCGGTCTTGTAGAACCGGCGGCGCAGCGCCCCGCTCACCTCGACCACGTCGTCGGCCGACCAGCGAGACACCGACCGTCGCACCCGCCCGCGCCAGACAGCGCACTCGAGAGCGTCCACCGACTGCCGCGCCCCCTCAACTCGTGGACGGGGCACCACGACCCGAAAGGTCCAGACCGAGTCCCCGCTGGGCAGCCGACGCTCCTCGGGCTCTTGCGAGATCCGGCCGACCAGACGGACCTCGTTGATCGCCTCCGGCAGCTCCTGCTTGGTCGCAGCTGACATCTGCATCACCTCCAGCCCCTACGCTCGCCGG
>CAWGWW010000024.1:0-30259 GCA_963826415.1 uncultured Actinomycetota bacterium
GACGTCGAAGAGCCGGATCGACTCCAGCAGCTCCCCGGCCCCGTCGCACAGCGCTGCCTCGACCGCGGCCGCGGTGACCGCCTCGTCGACGACCAGTGCGACGTCCTCCTTGGCCACCGGGTAGGTGGAGAAGACCGGTGCCGGACGCAGGTCCACGGCATGCTGCATCAGCAGGTCCAGATCGGCCTCGGCCGCGACCGAGCGCGCCGGCAACCCGTAGGCCGCGCAGACGTTGGGGTGCAGCTCTCCGGCATGGCCGACGACCACGTCCCCGATGACGAGCTCCGCGCAGCGACCCGGGTGCCACGGCGCCAGCGAGGCAGCGCGCGCGGTCAGGTGCACGCCGAGGGCGTCGGCCACCGAGCGGATGGCCGCCACGGCGTCGTCCCACCCGACCGGGCGCCCGGGGCCCCACCAGCCGTCGCCCTCCGCGTCACCGACGGCGACGACGCCGAGGTGTAGCGGCTGGGACGGCAGCGCCTTCTCCAGCTCCTCCAGCTCGACCTGGCTCGGGCGCCGGTCGACCGCAAGGATCGGTGCCGGCCCGGACGCACGCGGCTTGGTCACCGTGGCGTTCTCGAAGAGGCCGAAGGAGGTCGCTCCGTGTCCGACGTTCTTGGCCGCGGCCCGCAGCAGCCCCGGAAGCAGCGTCGTGGTCATCGACGGCGACTCGGAGCTGAGCGGATTGCTCAGTCGCAGCAGGGTACGACGAGGATCGGTCTCGGTGAGGCCCAGGTCGTCCAGCTCCGCGGCACCGACGAACGGGAAGTTCACCACCTCCACGTAGCCCTCGCCGGCCAGCGTGCGGCCGATCCGGCGGCGCAGTCGCTGCTCCCGGGTCAAGCCCCGGCCTGATGGCGGCGTCGGCAGCACCGAGGGCACCCGGTCGTAGCCGACCAGGCGGACGATCTCCTCGGAGAAGTCCTGCGCGTCGGTGAGGTCGGGGCGCCAGGGCGGCGGAGTGACGGTGAGCGTTCCGCTGCCCGAGACCAGACAGCCGACCGCGCGCAGGCACTCGACGGCGGTCTGCTCCGGCACGTCCATCCCGGAGACCCGGGTGGCCAGGTCGGCAGGGACGGAGACCGGTGACATCACCGGCGGGGTGCCGACCACGGTGACACCGGGCTCGACCGAGCCGCCGCCGTACGTGGTGAGCAGCTCCACGACGCGGTCCGCCGCCGCCTCGCAGATGGTCGGGTCGACACCGCGCTCGTTGCGCTTGCCGGCCTCGGAGCTGATCTTGTGGCGCTTCCCGGTGCGGAACATCGACACGGCGTCCCAGTGGGCCGCCTCGACCAGCACCCGGCTGGTGGTCTCGGACATCTCGGTGGCCTGTCCGCCCATCACCCCGCCGAGCCCGATGATCCCGGAGTCGTCCGTGACCACCAGGTCCTCGGGAGAGAGCTCACGCCGAGTGCCGTCGAGCGTGGTCAGCTGCTCACCGGCACGTGCCCGCCGCACCCGGATCGGGCCCTGCACCTTGTCCGCGTCATAGCCGTGGATCGGCTGACCGGTCTCCAGCATCACGAAGTTGGTGATGTCCACGGCCAGCGAGATGGGGCGCATCCCGGCCTGGGACAGTCGCCGGGCGATCGGGTCGGGCGTCGGAGCCGTCGGGTCGAAGCCGACCACGGTGCGCGCCACGAAGACCGGGCACCCGGCGGGGTCGTCGACCACGACAGGGTGACCGTCGTCGTTCGCGGCAGGCGTCTCGCGCAGGGCGGGGTCGCGGAACCCGGTCGCGCCCTCGACCGAGATCGCCACCTCGCGCGCGATGCCACGCAGCGAGAGCGCGTAGGCGCGGTCGGGGTTGACCTCGAACTCGAGGATCTCGTCCTCGAGGCCGAGCACCTCCCGGGCATCCTGGCCGGGCTCTCCTGCGTCGGCGGGAAGCACGATGATGCCGTCGTGGTCCTCGCCGAGCCCGAGCTCGCGGGCCGAGCAGATCATGCCGGCCGAGAGGTGCCCGTAGGTCTTGCGGGCACTGATCGCGAAGTCGCCCGGCAGCACGGCACCGGGGAGCACCACGACGACCAGATCACCGGCCGCGAAGTTGTGGGCCCCGCAGACGATGCCCTGGGGATCGCCGGTGCCGTTGGCGCCCGCGACGTCGACGGTGCACCAGTTGATGGTCTTGCCGTTCTTCTGCGGCTCGGGCTCCATGGTGAGCACGCGGCCGATCACCAGCGGACCGATGATCTGCGCGCCGGGGCTCTCGATCGACTCGAGCTTCAGGCCGGTCAGGGTGAGCCGTGCGGTGAGCTCCTCCGTGGTCACGCCGGCGTCCACGTCGACGTACTCCCGAATCCAGGACAGGGGTGCCTTCATGACTCTCAGATCTCCGTTCCGAAGGACGAGCTGAAGCGCACATCACCCTCGAAGAGTGGGCGCAGGTCCTCCAGCGCGTGGCGGAACATGAACGACCGGTCGATCCCCATGCCGAACGCGAAGCCGCTGTAGACCCCGGGGTCGACGCCACAGGCGACCAGCACTCGCGGGTTGACGACGCCGCAGCCACCCCACTCGATCCAGCCCTCGCCACGGCAGGTGCGGCAGGCTTCCGCCTCCACGCCACGACAGACGAAGCACCGCACGTCGACCTCGGCCGACGGCTCGGTGAACGGGAAGTACGACGGGCGGAAGCGGGTGGTGATGCCCTCACCGAACAGCTGCCCGGCGAAGTGGTCGAGCGTGCCCTTCAGGTGGGCCATCGTGATCCCCTCGTCGACGACCAGCCCCTCCACCTGGTGGAACATCGGCGAGTGCGTGGCGTCGTACTCGTCGGTCCGGAAGACCCGACCGGGGCACACGACGTAGATCGGCGGCGTGCGCGTGAGCATGGTGCGCGCCTGCACCGGAGAGGTCTGGGTGCGCAGCACGACGTGGTGGTCGGCCGGCTCGGTCCAGAAGGTGTCCTGCATGGTGCGGGCCGGGTGGTCCGGGCCGAGGTTGAGCGCATCGAAGTTGAGCCACTCAGCCTCCACGACCGGCCCCTCGGCGACCTCCCAGCCCATGGCGACGAACAGGTCGGCGATCAGCTCGGACTGCAGGGTGATCGGGTGCCGGCTCCCCCGACGACGGCGACCGGTCGGCAGGGTGACGTCGACGGTCTCCTCGACGAGCATCCGCGCCTCGTGCTCGGCCTCGAGCACCTCCTGGCGCTGGGCCAGGGACTGGTTGATGGCGCCGCGCGCCTTGCCGACCCGTTGGCCGGCCTCCTTGCGTGCCTGCGGCGGCAGCGCCCCGATCTCCCGGTTGGCCAGCGCCAGCGGCGACCGGTCCCCGACGTGGTCGAGCCGGACCTGCTTGAGCTCGTCGAGGTCGCGGGCGGCTGCGATGGCTTCGAGTGCGGCGTCGCGCATCGCCTCGACCTGCTCGGCCTTCAGCGGGGTGACCTCGACGGGGTCGTAATCGGAGTTCGGTCCCGACATGACTGCCTTTCGGGAGCTGGGAGAGCGGGCGGGTGCGCGCCAAGTCTAGGAACGGCGCGGGGCTCGCCGCGACCGGGTTGCTCGATGGGCCCGCTCAGCCGATCGGCGGACCGTGCTCGGGCCAGGCGATCCGGATCCGGGCGCCGCCACTGGGGGCGTCCTCGATGTGCAGGCTGCCGCGGTGGGCGTGGACCAACCCGTTGACCAGGTAGAGGCCCAGACCCGACCCGCCGCGCTCCCCGTGCTTCCAGAACTTGGTGAAGACCCGGCGGCGGATCTCGGGGGCGATCCCCGAGCCCTCGTCGTCGACGAGCACGAGGACCCCGGTGAACTCCGAGTCGTCGGCCAGCGGTCGCAGCGACACGAGCACCCGGCCGTCACCGTGCCGGACGGCGTTCTCGACCAGGTTGGTCAGCACCTGGGTGAACTTGTCCGGATCCGCGTGGATCTGCGGCAGCTCGTCGGCGCTGTCGATCTCGATCGTGCGCGAGGTCCCGGCGCCGACCGAGTCCACGACCCGCCCCACGAGCACGCGGGCGTCCGTGGGTCGCGGGTAGAGCGCGAGCCGCCCGGTGTCGATGCGGGCCACGTCGAGCAGCTCGGCGATCAAGCGGCTCAACCGCTCCGAGTCGGCGTGCACCGTGTGCAGCATCAGCTTCTTCTGGTCGTCGGTGAGCTTGTCCCACCGGTTCAGCAGCGCCTGGACGAACCCCTTGACCCCGGTGAGGGGAGAACGCAGCTCATGGGCCACCGTGGCCACGAGGTCCGAACGCTCCCGGTCGAGTCGCGCCCGGCCCCGGCCGGACCGGATGCTCACGGCGACCTGGTGCACCGGGTCGGCGAGACCCGGGCGGTGGATGCTGGCCGCGACCAGCACCTCGGTGCCGTCGGGCACCAGCCAGGACTGCTCGGGGATCGCAGTCCGGGTGTGCAACCCGTCGTACGGCCGGTTGTGCGAGCACCAGTCGCGGCCCTCCTGGTCCTGCAGAGCCAGGACCTCGTGCAGCGACGTCCCGAGTGCCTCGTGCGGCGAGATGCCGAGGAATCTCCCGGCAGCCCGGTTGACTGCGGTCACCGCACCGTCCGGGCCGGCGATCACCGCCCCGTCCGGCAACGCGTCCAGCGGTCCCCACGACTCCTCCGTCACGCCGGCAACCCTAGTGCCTGGTCGCGGTCAACGGCGCTGGACGCGGGCGCTCGCGTAGAGGCAGAGTGCCGCCGCGGTGGAGAGGTTGAGGCTCTCCGCGCGACCGTGGATCGGAATCCGGACCCGGTGGTCGGCCAGGGCGGCGAGCTCGGCGGGCAGTCCCCAGGCCTCGTTGCCGAAGAGCCAGGCGATCGGACCGGCGAGCAGGTCGTCGGCGTGGTCCAGGTCGACCTCGCCGGCGCCGTCCGCAGCGAGCACCACGAAGCCGGCTGCGCGGACCGCGGCGACGGCCGCAGCCGCGTCGGGCTCGGTCGCGACCGGCAGGTGGAAGACGCTGCCGACCGAGGCACGGACCGTCTTGGGGTTGTACACGTCGACCGAGTGCCCGGCGAAGACGACGGCGGCGGCCCCGGCTGCGTCGGCCGACCGGATCACGGTCCCGGCGTTCCCGGGGTCGCGCACGTCGGCACAGATGGCGACGAAGGGCCGGGCGGCGACTGCCTCGGCTGCTGCGTGCTCGGCGACGCGGTCCAGGACGTGCTCCAGCGGCCGGTCCAGGAACCGGCACACCGCCACCACCCCGGCCGGGCTCACGCTGTCGCTGAGCGAGGCGAGGGCGGCGTCCTCCACGATGCTCCAGCGAGGCGCGGCGTCCGCCAGGGCGGCGAACTGCTCGGTGGCGGCGACGGTCGCGAAGACCTCGACCACGCAGCCGTCCACGGCGAGGGCACCCTCGACGGCCTTGGGGCCGTCGGCGAGGAAGAGCCGTTCCTCGGCCCGAAATGAGCGACGGGCGAGCTTCCGGGCCGCCTTGACCCGGGTGTTCCCGCTGGTCAGCGGTGGTCCCTGGTCAGGGCTGGTGCGGAAGCTCGCCACGTCAGTGATCTCGTCGATCTCGACAGGCGTGACCAGCGGTGGTGACCGCGGTCTCGACTGGCTGGATCAGGCGGACGCCTCGGCCCGGGGGGCGTTGACATCCTCGGGCAGCGCGGCCCGAGCGGTCTCGACGAGGGCGTTGAACGCCGCGACGTCGTTGACGGCCATCTCGGCCATGATCTTGCGGTCGACCTCGACACCGGCGAGGTTGAGGCCCTGGATGAACCGGTTGTAGGTCATCCCCTGCGCGCGGGCCGCAGCGTTGATCCGCTGGATCCACAGCTTGCGGAAGTTGCCCTTGTTCTTGCGCCGGTCGTTGTAGTTGTAGACCAGGGAGTGGGTGACCTGCTCCTTGGCCTTGCGGTACAGGCGCGAGCGCTGGCCGCGGTAGCCGCTGGCGCGCTCGAGGATGACCCTGCGCTTCTTGTGGGCGTTCACTGCCCGCTTGACGCGTGCCATGGTGTTACTCCTTCAAATCTTGGTACGTGGTCTGGACTGAGCCGACCACCGTGTGGGGGTGGGGCTCGGTCAGAGACCGAGAAGCTTCTTCGCGCGAGGGACGTCGGCCTTGGCGACCTCGACGGTGCCCGTGAGCCGGCGGGTGACCTTGGAGGGCTTCTTCTCGAGGTTGTGGCGCTTGCCAGCCTTCTCGCGAAGGATCTTGCCCGTACCGGTCACTCGGAAGCGCTTGCTGGCACCGGAGTGCGACTTGTTCTTCGGCATCTTCTCTTCCTCTACTTGGTGCTGCGTGGTCTCGACAGGGTTTCGACCACCGGGGGGTGGGGGCCGAGACCACCGCGGGGGTGGGTCAGGCTTCGATCTCGGGATCGAGGTTCTCGGAGCGGCCTCGCTCCTTCTTCTGCGCAACCGGCCCGGCAGCGTGGGCTGCGTCGCGCTCGGCACGTTCGTCGGCCTCGAGCGCGGCACGCTCGGCAGCCTTCGACTCCTTCTCGGCCTTCATGTCGACCTTGGCGTCGGCCTTCTTCTTGTGCGGGCCGAGCACCATGACCATGTTGCGGCCGTCCTGCTTGGGCGACGACTCGACGAAGCCCAGCTCGGTGACGTCCTCGGCCAGGCGCTGCAGCAGCCGGTAGCCCAGCTCGGGGCGGTGCTGCTCGCGACCGCGGAACATGATCGTGATCTTGACCTTGTCTCCGGCCCGGAGGAAGCGCACGACGTGACCCTTCTTGGTCTCGTAGTCGTGCGCGTCGATCTTCGGACGAAGCTTCATCTCCTTGATGATCACGTTCGTCTGGTTCCGACGCGCCTCACGAGCCTTCTGGGCGTTCTCGTACTTGAACTTGCCGTAGTCCATGAGCTTGCAGACCGGCGGCCGCGCCATCGGGGCAATCTCGACGAGGTCCAGGTCGGCCTCCTGCGCAAGGCGCAGCGCGTCGGCGGTGGGAACGATGCCGACGGTCTCGCCACTGGGGCCAACGAGCCGGACCTCGGAAACCCGGATCCGGTCGTTGATTCGAAGCTCGGTGCTGATGTGTCCTCCTGATGAAAACTTCGTCCGGAGGTCGTCGTCGCCCGAGGAGCTCCCCGAAATCAACAACGGCTTCCGCTTGTCACAAGCGGAAGCCAGTCTCGACACGTCTCCCCTGCGGGGATTTGCATCTCCGTCGTCCTCGTCCGATGCGGCGTGAACCGCGGGCGAAGCCTTCGGGACCGGACCCGACGACCTGGTTCGGTCGATGCGGGTGGGAGGACGGGTCGTGCTCGACCTCCGCTTGTCGGACCAGTCACGCCGTGCACGCACGATGAGCCTGATCGGTCAAGAAGGGATGCTAGCGGATCATCCGGGGTCGGGCCCAATCCCGGGTCCAGTGCCGGGTCCGGTCCCGGGCCCGATCCAGGCGGTCCGCTCCCCCACCCGACCAAGAGTCCAACCGGCCGCGAGGCCCCGGAGGTCCTCCCCCTCCACGACGAACGTGACCGGCCCGGCGACGTCGATCACCAGCGCAGCGGCGTCGTCCTGCAGGGCGGCCCGGGCCGCCGTGGGCGCGGTGGCCGGCACCGGGCGGGCCTCGGCGTTCCAGCGCCGCATCGGCTCGGTCCCGGTGAACGCGAGCAGGGCCAGCCGTCCGTCGGCACCGGTCAGCAGCACCGCGGCCATGTCGCTCGACTTGTCGTGCGCCAGCCCCGCGGCGTCGTACTCGACCTCACCGAGCACGGCGACCACCGGGACGACGAGCCTGCTCTGCTGCAGCCGCGCCAGCGCCTCCACGTGGCTGAGGGTCCCGGCGGCGAACTCGCGCAGCGCTGCGGCCACGTCGGGGTCGACCGCTCCGCTGTCGTCGGGGAAGCCGGACTCGGGGATCCGGCGCTCGGGTTCGTTCACCACCCCATTGTCCCGGTTCCTGGTCCCGGGCGTTCCGCGGGCAACCGGTTTGCGCCCGAATGTGGGATTCTGGAGACATGGATGACGCGACGTGGGCAGCCCTGACCCTGACGCTCACCGTGTGCGGGTCGATCTGGACCTGGCTGGCCTTCCAGCGCCGGGGCGTCGCCTCGGGGCTGCGGGCCGCAGCCTTCACGCTGCTGCCGCTCGCGGCGTACCTCACCCAGACCCTGCGGATGCTGACCCGGATCGTCACCGCGGTCGCCGACTGGGCGACCAGTCTGGTGTTCAACCCGTTCGTGTGGACCGGCGTCGTGCTGGCCGGGGTGTCCGGAGTGCTGTTCGTGCTCTCGGCCTTCCTCCGCTCCCGGCAGCGCCCGGTGACACCCGGTCCTGCGGCTGCCGGGACCGCGAAGAGTCCCGGCCGCCTGGGTCGGGCCGAACGCCGCGACGCCCCCGTGCTGGACGACGACACCGAGGACATCGAGGCCCTGCTGCGTCGGCACGGCATCTCCTGATGGCTTCGGCCGAACCCGGGGCTGTCCCCGGGGTCGCCCACCTGCTCGTGGAGCTCGCCGGCAACCGGCCGACCACGCTCGGCGCGGGCCGGCTGATCCGGCTCGACGGCCCCGCCGGGTCCGGCAAGACCACCCTCGCGGCCGCCGTCGCGGCACTCGTCCCCGACGCGCAGGTGGTGCACATGGACGACCTCTACGACGGTTGGACCGGGCTGCCGCGCGTCTCCGGGCAGCTCGACTCCCTGCTGCTGCCGCTCGCGGTCGGGGAGGCGGGCAGCTACCGGCGCTACGACTGGTGGGCGGGCGAGTACGCCGAGACGGTCGTCGTACCGCCGGGGGGCCTGCTGGTCCTCGAGGGTGTGGGGTCCGGCTCGCGCGCACACGCCGCCCTGGCCACGGTCACGGCCTGGGTGTGGGCGCCGGAGGAGGTACGCCGCGCACGTGGCCTCGAGCGGGACGGGCCGGGGCTCCAGGAGGAGTGGCGGCAGTGGATGCGGGAGGAGGACGACCACTTCGCCCGCGAGGCCGTCGCCGAGAACGCCGACGTGCTGGTCGACGGGCTGGGGGTCACGCCACCGGTGGTACGACCAGCCGGTAGCCGTCCAGGCTGTGCGTGAGCAGGCCCGCCCAGGCCGGGAAGTCACCGGCCGTCGGTCCACGGAGCATCACGTCCACGCGAAGGACCCAGGAGGTGCCTAGGGTGAGCCCGTGCATCCACCCAGCGGCGAACAGTTCGAGATCTCCGGAGGCGGCTACCGGGCCGTCGTGACCGAGAGTGGTGCCGCGCTGCGGCTGCTCGAGTACGCCGGCCGGCCGCTCATCGACGGTTTCGCGGAGGACGAGATGGCGCCCGGGGGGCGTGGCCAGCTGCTGATGCCGTGGCCGAACCGGATCCGGGACGGCGCCTACGCGTTCCACGGGCGGGACCTTCAGCTCGCGCTGACCGACCCCAAGCGCCACAACGCCTCGCACGGGTTGGTCCGCTGGGCGACCTGGAGCCGGGAGGAGCACTCGGCCAACTCCGTCTCCCTGGTCCACCGGCTGATGGCGCAGACCGGCTATCCGTGGACCCTCGACCTGCACGTGCTCTACGACCTGTCCGCGGACGGCCTCACCGTCACCCAGACCGCCACGAACCTGTCGGCCGCGCCGGCGCCGTACGCGAGTGGTGCGCACCCGTACCTCACCGTGGGTCCCGGGCCGATCGACGACTGGGAGCTGACGCTGCCGGCCTCGACCCGGCTGCTGGTGGACGAGCGCAAGCTGCCCACGGGTCGCGAGGACGTCGAGGGCACGGCGTACGACTTCCGGGTCACCCGGCCGCTGCGGGACACCGTGCTGGACGACGGGTTCACCGACCTCGACCGGGACGAGCACGGCGCGGCGACGACCGTGCTGCGGGACCGGGCCAGCGGGCACGGGGTCGTGCTCTGGGCGGACAGCACCCACCACTGCCTGCAGGTCTACAGCGCCGACGACGTCCCGGCGACGGCTCGGCGTTCGCTGGCGGTCGAGCCGATGACCGCGCCGGCGGACGCGTTCCGCTCCGGTGAGCACCTGCTCACGCTCGCGGCCGCCGGCCAGTGGGGCGACGAGCACTCCGGGTCGTGGGGGATCCGCGCGCTGGACTGACCGCCTGTCAGTCGGGCCTGTCAGCCGGGCCTGTCAGTCGGGTCGGCGGTCGCAGAGCGCCCGCAGCTGGCGGGCCGCCTTGCGGGCCCGGTCGCCGTCGGAGCCCTGGATCCCCATCACCGAGGTGGTGGTCCCGTCGGCGAGGTCGAGCGTCACCCAGGGCGCACCCGGCGGGAGATGGACCGCGATGATCTCCGCCCACTCGAACTCGCGGCGCCGGTAGCCGTTGACCACGATCAACCGTTCCGCGGTGGCCACCGCCCGGGACCGGGTCAGCGCGTAGCCCGCCGTGAACGCCAGCAGGCCGAGGAAGACCAGCGTGCTGCGCTGGAAGAAGGTGAACCGGGCCCGGGTCTCGTCGTCGAAGCCGAACCACGCGAACGCGCACACGACGAGCAGCATCACGCTGAGCAGGCTGCCCATCACCCGGACGCCGAGCGGACGCCAGGTGTGCGGGAGCCGGGGCAGCGGCTCAGAGACGGCAGGCATGGATGTCGGTCAGCAGGATGCCCCGCGCACCGAGGTCGAAGAGCTCGTCCATCAACCGTTGGGCCCCGGCCCGCGGCACCATCGCGCGCACCGCGACCCAGCCCTCACGATGCAACGGGGACACGGTGGGGCTCTCGATCCCCGGCGTCAACGCGATCGCGGCGTTCACGTCGGCGTCGCGGATGTCGTAGTCCATCATCACGTAGCTGCGGGCCACCAGGACGCCCTCGATGCGCCGCTTGAAGACCTCGAAGCCCGGCGGCACCGCGCCCGAGCGGGTGACCAGGACCGCCTCCGACTCGAGGATCACCTCGCCGAAGACCTCCAGACCCGCCTGGCGCAGGGTGCTGCCGGTCTCCACGACGTCGGCGATCACGTCGGCCACCCCGAGCTGGATGCTGGTCTCGACGGCGCCGTCGAGGCGGGTCACGGTGGCCTCGATCCCCCGCTGCTCCAGGAACGCCTCCACGACCCCGACGTACGACGTCGCGATCCGGGTGCCCTGCAGCTGGGCGAGATCGGTGAACCGGCCGGCCGGACCGGCGAAGTGGAAGCGGCTGCGTCCGAACCCGAGGTCCAGGGCCTCCTCGGCCTTGGCGCCGGAGTCGCGCAGCAGGTCGCGTCCGGTGATCCCGACGTCGAGCGTGCCCTCCCCGACGTACAGCGCGATGTCGCGGGGGCGAAGGTAGAAGAACTCGACGCCGTTCTCCGCGTCGATGAGCGTGAGCTCCTTGGAGTCGTGGCGCTGCCGGTAGCCGGACTCGCGCAGGATCTCCGACGCCGACTGGGAGAGGGCGCCCTTGTTGGGCACCGCGACCCGGAGCAGGGTGGTCGGCTTCTCGGACGGGATGAGCTGGGCCATGGTCTTCCTCAGAGGTGTGCGTAGACGTCGTCGAGCGAGAGTCCGGTGGCCAGCATCAGCACCTGCGCGTGGTAGATCAGCTGGCTGATCTCCTCGGCGGCGCGCTCCTTGCCCTCGTACTCCGCGGCCATCCAGGACTCGGCGGCCTCCTCGACCAGCTTCTTGCCGATCGCATGCACGCCGGCGTCGAGCTGCTGGACCGTGCCGGATCCGTCGGGACGGGTCAGCGCCTTGTGCTCGAGCTCGGCCCAGAGTCCTTCGAACGTCTTCACGGTTCGGAAGCCTACGGGGTCTCCCGACCCGTCGCTTCTTCGCGTCCGGACCACGCCGACCCGTCGCTTGTTCACGGCAGATGACGCCGAGCCGTCGCTTGTTCACCGGTCGCGTGTCAACAAGCGACGGGTCGGCGCTGTTCGGGCGTCAACAAGTGACGGGTCGGCGTTGGTCAGGTCTCGTAGCCGCGCTTGATGGTCCGGATCGTCTGGGCGGTGACCAGCGCCGCGGAGGCCGCCTCGTAGCCCTTGTCCTCACGCGACCCCGGGAGCCCCGCCCGGTCGAGCGCCTGCTCGTCGGTGTCGCAGGTGAGGACGCCGAAGCCCACGGCCGTCTGGTTGTCCAGCGCCACCCGGGTCAGGCCGTCGGTGGCGGCGTTGCAGACGAAGTCGAAGTGCGGGGTCCCGCCGCGGACCACGACGCCGAGGGCGACGACGGCGTCGTACCCCTGGGCGGCGAGCGTCTGGGCCACGACCGGCAGCTCGAAGGTGCCCGGCACCCGGTACACCGAGGGCGCCTCGACCTTGCAGTCGCGGCAGGCACGCAGCGCGCCCTCGAGGAGACCGTCCATCACCTCCTGGTGCCAGCTGGCGGCCACGACGGCCACCCGCAGCTCGTGACAGTCGACGGGCTTCTGGTCAGGTGCTCCGGCACCACTCATGGGTTAGCTCCGTTCGGGGTGAGATCGACGATCGGCGCGGGCGGCGGGGGCGACGTCAGGTGTGGCATGTCGTGGCCCATCCGGTCCCGCTTGGTGAGCAGGTAGGCGAGATTGTGGTCGTTGGGGTGGGGGGTCAGCGAGACTCGCTCGGCGACCCGGATCCCGAAGTCCTCGAGGCTCGTGGTCTTGTCCGGGTTGTTGGTGAGCAGCCGGACGCTCTCGATGCCGAGGTCGCGCAGGATCTGGGTGGCGGTCCCGTAGTGGCGGGCATCGGCCGGCAGGCCCAGGTCGAGGTTGGCGTCGACGGTGTCGCGACCACCGTCCTGCAGGGCGTAGGCCTGGAGCTTCGCGACCAGCCCGATCCCGCGGCCCTCGTGCCCGCGCAGGTAGATCACGACGCCGCGTCCCTCCGCGACGATCCGCTCCAACGCCTCGTCGAGCTGCGGCCCGCAGTCACAGCGGGCGCTGCCGAAGACGTCGCCGGTCAGGCACTCGGAGTGCACCCGGGTGAGCACGGGCTCGGGCCCCGACACGTCGCCGTACACGAGGGCGATGTGCTCGGAGTCGTCCACGGTGATCCGGTAGCCGACCGCGGTGAAGTCGCCGTGCCGGGTCGGCAGTCTGGTCTCGGCGACCCGCTTGACGAGGACCTCGTGGCGTCGGCGGTAGCGGACGAGGTCGTCGATCGAGATCATCGCCAGCCCGTGCTCGTCGGCGAACTCGCGCAGGTCGGGGGCACGCTTCATGGTGCCGTCGTCGTTCACCACCTCGACCAGGACGCCGGCCGGCGTCAGCCCGGCGAGCGCGGCAAGGTCGACGGCGGCCTCGGTGTGGCCGCGCCGGACCAGGACCCCGCCCTCGCGGTAGCGCAGCGGGAAGACGTGTCCGGGCCGGGTGATCTCCCAAGGCTCTGTCGCCGAGTCGGCGAGCACCCGGGCGGTGTGCGCCCGGTCGGCCGCGCTGATCCCGGTGGAGACTCCGTCGCGGGCGTCGACCGAGATCGTGTACGCCGTGCGGAGCTTGTCCTTGTTGTGCGGCGTCATCAACGGGATCTCGAGCCGGTCGAGCATGTCGGCCGGCATCGGCACGCAGATCACGCCGCTGGAGTGCCGGATCGTGAACGCCATCAGCTCCGGGGTCGCCTTCGATGCGGCGAAGATGATGTCCCCTTCGTTCTCGCGGTCCTCGTCGTCGACGACGATCACGGCGCGTCCGGCGGCCACGTCGGCGATCGCTCGCTCGACGGAGTCCAGGCGGACCTTCTCGTGCTCGGTGGGGATGCTCATGACTGCTGCTCCTGCGTGTAGGCGCGGACGAGCTTCTCGACGTGCTTGGCGATCACGTCGACCTCGAGGTTGACCCGGTCCCCGGACTGCCGGGTGCCGAGCGTCGTACGGGCGAGCGTCTCGGGGATCAGGCTGACGGTGAACCGGTCGTCGCTCACCTCGACCACGGTGAGACTGACCCCGTCCACGGTGATCGAGCCCTTGTCGACGAGGTACCTGCCCAGCCCGTCGGGCAGGGCGATCTCGACCAGCTCCCAGTGCTCGCTGGGGCTGCGCCGGATGATCGTCCCCACGCCGTCGACATGTCCCTGCACGATGTGGCCGCCGAGCCGGGTCGCCGCCGTCACCGCCCGCTCCAGGTTGACCACGTCCCCCGGCGCGACGCCGTGGAGGCTGGTCTTGTCGAGCGTCTCCTGCATGACATCGGCGGTCCAGGTGTCGTGGGTGCGGGCGGCCACGGTCAGACAGCAGCCGTTGACGGCGATCGAGTCGCCGAGCCCGGCATCTGCGAGCACCGTCGTCGCACGGACGGTGAGCCGGATGGCGTCGCCCTGGTCCTCGACGGACTCGACGGTGCCGAGCTCCTCGACGATTCCGGTGAACATCAGGCTCCTTCGGTGACGTGGTGGGTGGGATCCGATGAGCCGGCCAGCGTGAGCCGGAGGTTCGGCTCCTCGTCGCCGACCGGCGACAGCACGGTCACGTCGGTGACCCGGGGACGGAACGCGTCGCCGATCGTGGTGATTCCGAGGTCGGCGACGGCGTGGGTCCCCGCACCCAGGAGCATCGGCGCGACGTAGACCACGATCTCGTCGACGAGGCCGGCCTGGAGGAACGCCGCGGCGAGGGTGGCGCCTCCCTCGAGGAAGACGTGCTGCCGGTCCCGGGCGAACAGGGTGGCCAGCGCGACGTGGGGGTCGCGGGTCCGCAGGTGCACGGTCTCGGCACGGTCGTTGAAGATCCGCCGTCCGGGGTCGAGGTCCCGCTCCCCCATGACCGCCCGCAGGGGTTGGACGCCGACTGGCTGGTCGGTGTCGTCGCGGACCGTGAGCTCAGGGTCGTCGACCTCGACCGTGTGGGTGCCGACCAGCATCGTGTCGCAGAGGGCGCGGAGCCGGTGCGTGTCGCTGCGGGCGGCCCGGCTGGAGATCCACCGGCTGGTCCCGTCGGCCGCGGCGCTGCGACCGTCGAGGGTGGTGGCGAACTTCCAGGTGACGTAGGGGCGCTGGTGGTCGACCGCGAACGTCCACACCCGGTTGACCTCCCGCGCCTCGTCGAGGAGCAGGCCGCCCTCGACATCGATCCGGGCGCTGCGCAGGGTCGCCGCTCCCCCGCTGGCGACCGGGTTCGGGTCCGGCTGGGCGAAGACCACCCGCCGTACGCCGGCGGCGACCAGCGCGGCCGAGCACGGGGCGGTGCGGCCGGTGTGGTTGCAGGGTTCGAGGGTCACCACGGCAGTGGTGCCCCGTGCCGCCCCCCCAGCCCGGGTCAGGGCATCGACCTCGGCGTGCGGACTGCCCGCTCCACGGTGGTAGCCCTCGGCCACGACCGAGCCTGTGTCATCGACGAGGACGCAGCCGACTCGCGGGTTCGGACCCCGCGGCACGTCGGGAGTGCAGGCGAGCTCGAGGGCACGGCGCATCGCGCGGTCCTCGGCTGCGGTGAACGTCATGCTCGCCCCTCGTCCGGTCGCGGACTCCGGGGGCGACGGCAGTGGCCGAGGCATACGCAGCGCGTACGACCGGAGCCAATGCCTTGCGTGCGCTTCCCATCCGGACTTTCACCGTCGGTCCAGGAGTTTCACCTGGTCAACCGTTCGCTGGCTGCGAACGGGTCGCGGACTTTCACCGCCGGCTCGGAATTACACCGACCCCAGAGCACGCGAGCTTGGTCAACTCGTCAGGCTCAGTTTGCCACACAGCCGGGGTGACGCCCGGGTGAGGTCTGGCACACCCGGGCGGGTGTGAGCTCCGCATCGGCGAGAACCCTGTTGCTGTTGGAGTGATGCTCGTGGACAGTGCGGACGGTGACCACTCCCACCCCCGACCACGGCTTGTGCCTCCCCGACCACCTGTCGGAGGAGCACTGTCACCTGCTTCGCGAGGTCGCGGCAAGAAACGCCGCTGACCACGGAGACGACCTCGTCGCGATGGTCCTGTCCGGCTCGGCCGGCCGGGACATGACCACGCCACGCTCGGACCTGGACGTCTACATCGTTCTCACCGATGAGGGAATGGGTCGACGCGTCACCACGCACTCGGAGGTCGTCGATGAGATCCCGGTGTCGGTATCGGAGCTCGATGACGTGCCGTCCTTCGGAACCGAGGGGTGGTACTCCCGATGGTCGTTCGCCTGGGCACCTGTCCTGATGGACCGAAGCTCTGGACGAGTGCCCGACGCCGTCCGGCGTCACGCGACCGTGGACGCCACCGAGGCCGAGTCCATCCTCATCGAGCACGATCGGCTGGATGGGTGGCTGAACTACGCCTACCGCGCCCTGAAGAACGACCGGGACGGGCGCGCCCTCGAGCGGCGCCTCGACGCGGCAGAGTCGGTGCCCTGGTTGCTCGACGTGATCTTCTCCCTCGCCGGACGGGTCCGGCCCTACCACAAGTACCTCCCGTGGGAGCTGCGTACACACCCGCTGCCGGGCTGGGACGCCGAGGCGCTGCTGCGACTCGTCGTCAGCACCCTCGACGGAGATCCTGCCGCGATCCGAACGACGTTCTCCAAGGTCGAGTCCCTCTGCTCCCTCTTCGACTCCCAACGCCCGAACCCCGTGCTGCAGCCGGTCATCGACGCCTGGGGCCGCGAGCTGGAGATTCTTCGGGCCTGAGCCGCGCACCATCACGGCGAGGTAGATCGCGAGCCGTACCTCACCAACCCCGATCTCGCTCCTGGACCGAGCAGGCTCGATGAAGGGGGCTCTCCGTCGGACCAGAACTGTCCCCGCCCGGTGCTGAACCGGGATCAGCATCGCCTCGCTCGCACATCACCTGACCAACCGACAACGGCTGATGCGCGCGGGCTGCCACTCAGGCCCTGGAGGCCGAGGCTGCCTTCGCCCGCAGCTCGGCGACCATCCGGTCGGGGTCGTCGGCCGAGTAGACGGCCGAACCGGCCACGAAGACGTCGGCCCCCGCCTCGGCGCAGCGTTCGATCGTCTCGAGCGAGACGCCACCGTCCACCTGCAGCCAGGTCTCGACGCCGTGCCGGTCCAGCAGGGCACGGGCGCGGCGGATCTTCGGGAGCACGAGATCGAGGAACTTCTGACCGCCGAAGCCCGGCTCCACCGTCATCAGCAGCAGCATGTCGAGCTCGGGCAGCAGATCCGCATAGGGCTCGATCGGGGTGGCCGGCTTGAGCGCCATGCTCGCCCGCGCTCCATGGGACCGGATCTCGCGGGCCAGCCGGACCGGAGCTCGGGCCGCCTCGACATGGAAGGTCACCGAGCCACAGCCGGCCTCGACGTAGGTCACGGCGTTGTTGTCGGGGTCCTCGATCATCAGGTGCGCGTCGAGAGGCAGCTCGGTCGAACGGGCCAGCGCCTCGACCATGGTCGGTCCGAAGGTGAGGTTGGGGACGAAGTGGTTGTCCATCACGTCCACGTGCACCCAGTCGGCGCTGCCGATCCGAGCCACCTCCGCTCCGAGGTCGGCGAAGTCGGCGTTCAGGATGCTCGGCGTGATCTGGATACCCACGAGCGCTGATCCTAGGTGGTCGAAGCCACAGTCCGTGCGGCAGTCGGAATGCCGAGTCCGGTGAGCGGCTGTGAAAGACTTCACCTCATATGAACACACGCCTGGCCCGGGGAACGCCGTGGTGGATCGCCCTGGTCTGGGTGCCCACCCTGCTCGTGCGACCCCGCTTCCCACGCCTCGGTCTGGCCCTGGTGGCGGCCGCGGTGACCTCCTTCTTCCGCGACCCGGACCGCACGCCGGACGGCGACGGCCTGGTCGCCGCCGCCGACGGGTTGATCCGTGAGGTCGAGCAACGCGAGGACGGCCGCTGGTTCATCTCGACCTACCTGGCCCTCCGCAACGTGCACGTCGGCCGGATGCCCTGCGACGGCACCATCACCTCCCAGAAGCACTTCGAGGGCGAGCACCGGATGGCGTTCTCCTCCGACGCCCACGTCAACGAGCGGCTCGAGTGGTGCATCGACACCGAGCACGGCGAGCTCGAGATGGTGCAGTTCTCCGGCGCCGCAGCCCGCCGGATCATCCCGTACGTCGGACCGGGCGCGGCCGTGCGCCGCGGGGACCGGATCGGGCTGATCCGGTTCGGCTCACGGGTCGACCTGCTGCTCCCCCGCGGCCTGCGGCCGACCGTCTCGGTCGGGCAGCGGCCGCGCGGCGCCCGCGACGTGATCGCGGTCCCCGACCGGCTCACCGTGGTCGGAGACGACGGATGAGGCTGCTCGGCATCGAACGACCCGGTTCCGCAGACGTGATGACGCTCTGCAACGCCTCCTGCGGCGCCTCGGCGATCCTGGTCGTGATCTCGTTCGCCACCCGCTCCGACGCCGACCTCCTGCACGCCGGGGTGCGGCTGGTGGCCCTGCTGATGATCGCCGGCACCATGTTCGACTCCCTCGACGGCATCTTCGCCCGACGCCGCGGCGGAGGAACCTCGATGGGCGGCATGCTCGACTCGCTGGCCGACGCGGTCACGTTCGGGCTGGCTCCCGCGGTGCTGCTGATCCAGATCGGGCTCCGCGGCGCGGGCTCGGTCGACCGGGTGCTGCTGCTCCTCGGCTTCCTCGTGTACGTCGCCGGAGCCCTGCTCCGGCTCGCCGACTTCTCCTCCGCCAGGCACGCGGACTCCGAGTTCACCGGGCTGCCGTCGCCGCTGGCCGCGGTGCTGCTGCTGTCCGTCGCCTTCCTGACGTCGTCGCCGGCCCTGGTCGCACTCACCCTGGCCGGAGCGGGGCTGATGATGGTCAGCCGGATCGCCTACCCACTGCAGCGCGGCCCCGTGCTGGCTGCCGCCGGTCTCGCCTGGGTCTTCGGGATCGCCGGCACCCTCGGGCTGTACGACGTCAGGATCCCTGCGACCGTGGCACTCCTGGTGATCGTCGTGGTGATGCCGGTGGTCTCGCGGCTGCACACCCACGAACGCGCCGCCCGCTCCGCATCCTTCTGACGGTCGTGCTCGGGCCTGCCTGCTACGAACCGAACCTCGTCCACTGCCCCTCGGAGACCACGTCGACGGAGCCCCCGACGACCCTGATGGCTGTCTGTTCGTCGATGGCGTAGGCCGGGACGCCGATCTGCTCGGCCCACCGCTCCGCGTCGGCCGGAGTGTTCTCCGGGAACGCATTGAGGTGCGGGAAGATCGAGAAGTCGACGACTCCCAGGGTGCGGTCGTCCGGCGCGGCAGGCCACGTGACGAACTCCGCTCCGATCCGGGGTGTCATCACCATGCTTCCCGCGCTCACCCCCACCCAGACGGTGTCGAGGAGCGACGGCAGCAGGTCCGCCAACCCCGACTCCCGCATCCAGTGGCACAGGTACGTCGCGTCGCCGCCGTCCACCAGCAGCACGTCGGCCTCCCGGACCCACGGCACCCACCGGTCGGCGCCGATGGTGGGCAGCGCGGTGAGCTCGAGGACGCCGAGAGACGCCCAGCCCAGGCCGGACATGTGACGAGAGTCGGACTCGTCGGCGACGAACCTTCGGACCGACGTCGGCCCGAGCATCGGATGGCCCCACTGCGCCGTCGGGACACACAGGGCGTGGCTCTCGGCGATCGGCTTGCCGAGGAGCTGGACGAGCGCCGCCTGGATGCTCGGGTTGGTGATGCCGCCCGAGGTGAGCAGCAGCTTCATGGTGCCTCCTCGTCCAGCAGGCTGTCGTCGTACGACGCGGTCAGCTCGGCGCCGACGGCGTCCCCGGTGTTCACGACCCCGGTCGGCTCGATCAGCAGCACGGCCACCTCTCCGTCGGTGACCGGGCAGTGCTCCACGCCCCTGGGCACCACGTAGAGCTGTCCCGGACCCAGCGTCACGTGGCCGTCACGGAGCTGGATGGTGAGCCGGCCCTCGATCACCAGGAAGAGCTCGTCGGTGTCCTCGTGGGTGTGCCAGACGAACTCACCCTTGAGCTTGGCCAGCTTGATCTCGTAGTCGTTGAGCCGGGCCACCACCTTGGGAGCCCAGTGGTCCGAGAAGAGCGCCAGCTTCTCGGCCAGGTCGACGGGTCGGCTCACAGCACTCACTCCTCAGGGTCGGCGGGCGGCTCGGCACCCGCATGCTCGTCCCGCTCGGCCCAGTCGAGCAGCGGCGAGAGGTCGAACACGTGGTCATCGATCTCGGCGTGCAGGTCCCCGAGGGCGGCGAACCGCTCCGGAACCGTGAAGATCGTGAAGTCGTGCGGGTCGACGTCCGCGACCTCGTCCCAGCGGATCGGCGTGGAGACCCGGGCGTCGGGCAGGCCTCGGACGGAGTACGCCGCCGCGATGGTGTGGTCGCGGGCGTTCTGGTTGTAGTCGACGAACAGGTGGTGCGGATCCCTGTCCTTGCGCCACCAGGCGGTGGTCACGTCGTCGGGCGCGCGCCGCTCCACCTCCCGCGCGAACGCCAGCGCCGCCCGGCGTACGTCCTGGAAGCCGTGATCCGGCGCGATCCGCACGTAGATGTGCAGGCCGGACCCGCCACTGGTCTTGGGGAAGCCGGTGGCGCCGAGCTCGTCGAGCACCTCACGGGACACCTGCGCGACGCGCTGCACCGTCGCGAAGTCGCACAGCGGTCCGGGGTCGAGGTCGATGCGCCACTCGTCGGGCGACTCGGTGTCCTCCCGGCGGCTGTTCCAGGGGTGGAACTCCACGGTCGACATCTGGACCGCCCAGATCACGCTGGCCAGCTCGGTGACGCAGAGCTCGTCGGCCGTGCGGTTCCAGCGGGGGAAGTGCAGCCGGACCGTCTCCAGCCAGGGCGGCGCGCCGGCGGGCACCCGCTTCTGGTGCACCTTCTCCCCCGCCAGTCCCTTGGGGAAGCGGTGCAGCATGCAGGGACGCTCGAAGAGGGCGTTCACGATCCCCGGACCGACGGCGAGGTAGTACTGGACCAGGTCGAGCTTGGTCGCGCCGCTCTCCGGGAAGTAGACCCGGTCGGGGTTGCTCACGCGCACGACCCGGTCGTCGACCTCGATCTCGACTGCGGGCGGCTTGGCGGGCACGGGTCAGCGCTTCCGCAGGAGGGCCAGGAACATCGCGTCGGTGCCGTGCCGGTGCGGCCACAGCTGGACCGTCCCGGGGATCGGACCGGCGCAGTCGGGGATGCCCGGGACCAGGGCGTCGGCGTTCTCGAGCCCGACGTCCGCCCGCGTCTCGAGCAGGGACTCGACGACCGCCCTGGTCTCGGACAGGACCGGCGAGCACGTGGCGTAGAGCACCACGCCGCCCGGGCGGGTGAGGTCGAGGGCAGCAGCCAGCAGGCTGCGCTGCAGCAGCACCAGGTTGACCAGGTCGTCGGGCTTGCGTCGCCAGCGCGCCTCCGGCCGTCGCCGCAGCGCACCGAGCCCGGTGCAGGGAGCGTCGACCAGCACCCGGTCGAAGGTCCCGGGACGCCAGGGCGGCCGGGTCCCGTCCGCGCTCACGATGCCGAGCACCCCGTCCGCGCCGGCCAGGTTGCGGGCGACGAGCCGGCTGCGATGGGGCTGCAGCTCACTGGCCACCAGTCGCGCGCCACGACCTGCGGCCAGGCCGGCGAGCAGCGCCGCCTTCCCCCCGGGACCGGCGCACAGGTCGAGCCACAGCTCGTCGGGCCCGTCGAGCGACGCCGCCGCCAGAGCGAGGGCGACCAGCTGCGAGCCCTCGTCCTGCACCCCGGCTCGCCCCTCGGCCACCGCGGGGACCGCCCCGGGGTCACCGCCGGGCAGAATCGTGCCGTACGCCGACCACGGCGTGGGGTCCCCCGGGAGCTCCGCACGCTCGGCGCGCCCCGGACGGGCGACCAGGGTCACCTTCGGCGGCTCGTTGTCGGCCTCCAGCAGGCGGTGCAGCTCCTCCCAGCCCACCGCCTGGCGCAGCTCTTCGACCACCCACTGGGGATGGCTGTACGCCACGGACGCGTAGCGCGTCGGCGACACCTCCGGATCGGGCGCCACCTTGCCGATCCACTCCTCCAGCTCGTGCTCGGTGACCTGGCGCAGCACCGCGTTGGAGAAGCCGGCCGCGCCCGAGCCGACCTTGGCGCGGACCAGGTCGACGGTGGTGCTGATCGCCGCGTGCGCCGGAACCCGCATCGACAGCAGCTGGTGGGCCCCGAGGCGGAGCGCGTCCAGGACCTTGGCCTCCACCTTGCTCAGCGGCCGGTCGACGCAGGCGGCGAGGATCGCGTCGTAGGTCCCCTGGCGGCGGATGGTCCCCGAGACCAGCTCGGTGACGAACGCCGCGTCCCGACCGGTCAGCTTGTGGTGTCGCAGCACCGTGGGCAGCACCAGGTTGGTGTAGGCGAGGTCGACCCGGACCGCCTTGAGCACGTCCAGCGCGGCGGCCCGGGAGGGGTCGACGCTCGACTTCGGCGCGGCCGCCGGTCGGGAGCCCGGCCGCGGGGTCCGGCGTCGCGGCTCAGCCATCGAACTGCACCGCCTCGTCCAGCCGGGCACCGCGCGCCCAGTCCGCGGCGGCCATCTCCTTGCGTCCGTGCGGCCGGACCGTGCCGAGCCGCACGGCGTCGCTGCCGGTGCCGACCAGGACCTGCTGCTTGCCGACCGCGAGCACGCCCGCGGCGAGTCGCTGCTCCGGCTGCTCGGCCGGGATCGTCACCGGTCCGAGCTTGATCCGCTCACCGGCGTACGTCGTCCACGCGCCGGGCTCCGGAGTGCAGGCGCGGACCCGCCGGTCCACGGCGACCGCGGGCTCCGACCAGTCGACCCGGGCGTCGGCGACCAGGATCTTCGGGGCGAGGCTGATGCCCTCGGCCGGCTGCTCGCGAGCCTCGAGGGAGCCGTCCTCGATCCCGTCGAGGGTGACCACCAGAAGTCCGGCACCGCCTTCGGCGAGCCGGCCGAGCAGCGTGCCCGCCGTGTCGGTCGCACGGATGGTCTCGGTCATGATCCCGAACGTCGGGCCCGCGTCGAGCTCCTTGACGATCCGGAACGTCGTGGCGCCGCTGACCTCGTCGCCGGCCCAGATCGCGTGCTGGACGGGGGCGGCGCCGCGCCAGGACGGCAGCACGGAGAAGTGCAGGTTGACCCAGCCGTGCACCGGGATGTCGAGCGCGGACTGGGGCAGCATCGCGCCGTAGGCCACCACCGGGCAGGCGTCGGGAGCCAGCTCACGCAGGGCGTCCTGGAAGTCGGGGTCGCGTGGGTGCTCAGGCTTCAGCACCGGAACCCCGAGCTCCTCGGCGCGCACCGCGACCGGGCTCGCCACCAGCCTGCGCCCGCGACCGGACGGGGCGTCCGGTCGGGTCACCACGGCGACCAGCTCGTGACGGGAGGCCACGATCGCGTCGAGCGAGGGGACGGCCACCTCGGGGGTGCCCGCGAAGACGACGCGCATCAGAGGCCGAGCCCACGGGTGGCGTGTGGCGAGACCTTGACGGTCGGACGCTCCAGGCCGAACCACTCCGCCTCGCGGATCGCCTTCATCGCGAGCTTGCGGGCATCGGGGTCGAGGCGGTCGATGAACAGGATCCCGTCGAGGTGGTCGGTCTCGTGCTGGATCGCCCGGGCCAGGAACTCCGACCCCTCGATCGTGACCGGGTCACCGAACATGTTGAAGCCGTGCGCCACCACCGACAGCGCGCGCCGGCACTCGAACGACAGCTCCGGGATCGACAGACACCCCTCGAGCCCCTCCTGGGTCTCGGTGGACAGGTCGAGCCGCGGGTTGATCAGGTGGCCGACCTGGCCCTCGACGTTCCAGGTGAAGGCGCGCAACCCGACCCCGAGCTGCGGCGCCGCGAGGCCGGCGCCCGGAGCGTCGAGCATCGTGTCGGTCAGGTCCTCGACCAGCTTGCGCAGCTCCTTGTCGAAGTCCACGACCTCGAGCGCAGGTCTGCGCAGGACGGGGTCGCCGAACAGTCGGATCGGCTGGATGGCCACGGGGCTCCTCGGGTGACGCCTGGGGACGGGGGACGCAGCGGCGAGTCTAGTGACGTCACCTGGTGCTCCCCACCTGAGTCCCGGGCGCCGGCCGGGACTCATCCGATCGAGAGCGGGTCCACCTGGATCCGGACCGGGTCGAGCTTGCGGCTCGAGCGCTGCCGTTGCAGCTCGCCGAGAGCGCGCGACAGTGCCGGCCCCTGTGCGCGCGGCACTCGGACCACCACCCGACTCTCTCCCGAGCCCAGCTCGACCGGGCCGAGGACCTCGGCCGATGCCGGCGCCGCCAGCAGGGTCACCGCGTCGTCCACCGCCCCCGGATCCCCCGTGATCGTGGCGAGCCGGGACGCCGGGGGCAGGTGCGCCTCCTGGCGCTCGCGCGTCTCACGCGCCGCGAAGCCCGCCATGTCCCAGCGGACCAGTGCCTGGAGCGCCGGGTGGGCCGGGTCCCCCACCGCGACGGCTCGACCTCCCGGTCGCACCAGGCCCACCGCCGTGCACCAGCGCCGCAGCGCCTCCTCGTCGGTGCGCAGGTCGGTGCCGCCCAGCAGCAGCCAGGTGTCGAGCAGGACCACGGTGGCGTAGCCGCCGGCGGCCACCGGCTCGGCACCCGGGGTCGCCACCACGATCGCCGGCTCGTCCTCGACGTCGCTGAGCACCCGGTCCCCACTGGAGGTGCGCACGCGGGTGCTGGGGAAGGAGCGTCCGAGCTCCTCGGCGGTGCGGGCGTCCCCGAGCACCGGCGCGCGCAGGCCGTGGTGCCCGCAGGTGGGGCAGGCCCAGCTCTCGGCGACCGCGGCGCACCACCGGCAGGACGGCGGGCTGGTCGGGTCGGACAGCTGGAGCGGACCGGAGCAGGTGGCGCACCGGGCGGGGGTGCGGCAGCGTTCGCAGGCAAGCGCCGCCGCGTAGCCGGTCCGCGGCGTCTGCACCAGGACCGGCCCGGAGCGCAGGCCGTCGCGGATCGCGTCATGGACCTGGCGTGGGACCCGGGCGCCCCGGCTGTGCGGGTCGCGCTCGAGGTCCTGGTCGGCCGCGCCGGCGATCGAGATCGTGACTCGCTGCCTCAGGACGCCCCGAGGCGGGGACAGCTCGGCGGCCCAGCCGCTACGGAGGAGGTACTCGGCCTCGACCGTGCGGGCGAGCCCACCCACCAGCACGGCCGCCCCTTCGCGCTCGCCGCGCAGCAGCAGCGTCTCCCGGGTGTGCGGGTACGGCGCCCGCGGCTCCGCATGCAGGTCGTCGCCGTCGTCCCAGATGGCCACCAGCCCCAGGTCGTGGACGGGCGCGAAGCCGGCGGCGCGGGTCCCGACCACGAGGCGTCGGGCGCCGCGGCTGATCGACAGGAAGTCGGCATAGCGACGGGCGGGCCCGGCGTCTGCGGTCAGCTCGACGTGGTGGCCCTCGCCCAGCAGCGAGGTCAGCGCTCGCCCCACCCGCGCCACGTCCTTGCCGTCGGGGACACAGATCAGGGCGCCCCGGCCACCGGCGTACGTCGCAGCGGCGGCGTACGCGAGGAGCAGCGGCCAGTCGGTCGCGGGCGCCGCACCCCACACCGCACGCGGACTCCCCCCGTCGGCCAGGTGGCGCAGGAAGGCCTCGGCCGGCTCGTGGTCCCGCCACGCCTGGCAGGCCGCGGCCAGGTCGAAGCGCGGCGCGGGTGGCGCCGGGGTCGACGGCCCCTTCTCGGCACCCGCGTGGCGCGCCGGAACGGCGAGCCGGAGCACGTCGGAGCGCGCCCCTGCGTAGCGCTCGGCGAGATCGGCGGTCAGGCCGGCGACCTCGGCGCTGAGCACGGGCTCGGCGCTGACCACGCGTCGCAACGGGGCGAGGACCCCCGGATGGTCCGACGTCGCCGCCCGGGCCAGCACGAACCCGTCCACGTCCTGACCGGCGAACCGGACCTTGACCCGGGCCCCCGGGACCGCGGTCTCGGCCATCGTCGCCGGGACCGCGTAGTCGAACGGGCGGTCGAGATGCGCCAGCGGCACGTCGACCAGCACCCGGGCCACCGGGTCGACGGCCGCCGGCTCGAGGGCAGCGGACTGCTTCTTGCGGGCTCGCGTGGCCCGGGCCTGCGCCTTGCGGACCTCTGCCCGCACCATCCCGGGCAGCAGCTCGGGCTGGTCGTCGGGCTGGTCGGCGGGCGTCATGGCGCAATGTCTAGCAGTGCCCGCCGACGGGCAGCCGGGCGGTCAGATCCCGGCAGCAGCCTTGAGCTCGGCGGCCCGGTCGGTCCGCTCCCAGGTGAACTCGGGCAGCTCGCGCCCGAAGTGGCCGTACGCCGCGGTCTTGGCGTAGATCGGGCGGAGCAGGTCCAGGTCGCGGATGATCGCGGCGGGGCGCAGGTCGAAGACCTCGAGCACCGCCTTCTGGATCACCTCGTCGGGGACCGTGCCGGTGCCGAAGGTCTCGATGAAGACCCCCACGGGCTGGGCCTTGCCGATGGCGTAGGCGACCTGGGCCTCGCAGCGTCGGGCCAGTCCGGCTGCGACGACGTTCTTGGCGACCCAGCGCATCGCGTAGGCGCCCGAGCGGTCCACCTTCGACGGGTCCTTGCCGGAGAAGGCACCGCCGCCGTGCCGGGCCATGCCTCCGTAGGTGTCCACGATGATCTTGCGGCCGGTCAGGCCGGCGTCGCCCATCGGGCCGCCGACGACGAAGCGGCCGGTCGGGTTGACCAGCAGGCGGTAGCCCTCGGACGGGATCTCGAAGCTCTCGAGCACCGGGTCGATCACGTGCTTCTTGACGTCGCTCTCGAGGGTGTCGAGCTCGGTCTCCTCGGAGTGCTGGGTCGACAGCACCACGGTGTCCACCCGCACGGGGTGGTTCTCGGCGTCGTACTCGATGGTGACCTGGGTCTTGCCGTCCGGGCGCAGGTAGTCGAGCGTCCCGTCCTTGCGGACCTCGGAGAGCCGCTCGGCCAGGCGCTGGGCGATCACGATCGGCAGCGGCATCAGCACGTCGGTGTCGTCGCACGCGTAGCCGAACATCAGCCCCTGGTCACCGGCGCCCTGCTTGTCCATCGCGTCCACGGAGCCGGTGCGGCTCTCGTGACCGGTGTCGACGCCCTGGGCGATGTCGCCCGACTGTCCGCCGATGGCCACCATGACGCCGCAGGAGTGGCCGTCGAAGCCCTTGAGCGAGGAGTCGTAGCCGATGTCCAGGATCTTCTGGCGCACCTTCTGCTTGATGTCGACGTAGCCGGTGGTGGTCACCTCTCCGGCGACCACGACCAGGCCGGTGGTCAGGAGCGTCTCCACAGCGACCCGGCTGTTCGGGTCCTGCTCCAGCATCGCGTCGAGCACGGCGTCGCTGATCTGGTCAGCGATCTTGTCCGGGTGACCTTCGGTCACCGACTCCGACGTGAAAAGACGTCCAGTCACAGTGCGAACCCCATTCGAGAGAGTGTGTGGTGGTGCTGCGAACGATATCCATCGTCCGACGGCCGTCCCGCATGTCGGGACGCCGTCTCAATCTTGCAGCCTCGACGCAACAACATCCCAAACGGCGTGCGCCAGGGCGAGCTTGGAGCCGCGCGGGACCTCCACGGCGGACCCGTCCGCGGCGAGGATCACCGCCTCGTTGTCGGGGCTGCCGAAGACCGCTCCACCGCTCACGTCGTTGACGACGAGCAGGTCGCAGCCCTTGCGGGCCAGTTTGGCGCGGGCCAGGTCGAGCACCGATCCGGTGGCGTCGCCGGTCTCGGCGGCGAAGCCGACGATCACCGACCCGGCACGGGCGCGGTCGCTGCTGAGCTCCCGCAGGATGTCGGGATTCTGCACCAGCTCGATGGCCGGGGCACTGCCGTCGTGGGCCTTCTTGATCTTGGCGTCGCTGACGTCGACCGGCCGGAAGTCGGCGGGGGCGGCGGCCATCACGACGACGTCGGCGGAGGCCGCGGCGGACACGACCTGGTGCCGCAGCTCGGCGGTCGTCTCGACCCGCACCACCTTGACCCCGGCGGGGTCCGGCAGCGTGACATTGGCGCTGACCAGCGTGACGGTCGCGCCGCGGGCCGCAGCGGCGCGGGCCAGGGCGTAGCCCTGCAGGCCGGACGAACGGTTGCCGAGGAAGCGGACCGGGTCGAGGTACTCCCGGGTGCCGCCCGCGGAGACCACGACGTTGCGGCCGGCCAGGTCGGCGGAGCCGGAGCGTCCGGCCAGCACCTCCAGACAGACCTCGAAGATCTCCGCAGCCTCGGGGAGCCGGCCCTTGCCGGTGTCGGCGCCGGTCAGGCGGCCCTCGGCGGGCTCGATGACCAGGGCGCCGCGCGAGCGCAGGGTGGCGACGTTGGCCTGGGTGGCCGGGTGCTCCCACATCTCGGTGTGCATCGCCGGCGCGAAGACGACCGGGCACCGGGCGGTGAGCAACGTGTTGGTCAGCAGGTCGTCGGCCAGGCCGTGCGCCGCCTTGGCCACCAGGTCGGCCGTGGCCGGCGCGACCACGACGAGGTCGGCGGACTGCCCGATCCGTACGTGTGGCACCTGGTGGACGTCGCTCCACACGTCGGCCGCGACCGGCTTGCCGGACAGGGCGGACCAGGTCGCCGCGCCGACGAACTGCAGCGCCGCAGCGGTCGGCACGACGGTGACGTCGTGGCCGGACTCGGTCAGCCGGCGCAGCAGCTCACAGGCCTTGTACGCCGCGATCCCGCCGGAGACGCCCAGAACGACACGTGGCCGCGTCCCGGCCCCCTCGGGGGCACGTGACGCGGCCTCGTGCTGGCCTGGCTCGGCCTCGGTCGTCATCGGACCGGATGGATCAGGCGTCGGGCGTGAACGACGCGTCGAGGGCGGCGGCCTTGGCTGCTGCCTCCTCGGCGGCGAGCTCGGCCGGGTCGATGTCCTCGCAGGTCAGCAGGTCCTCGTTGATCTCGCGCAGCGCGATCGAGAGGGGCTTCTCCTGGACGTGGGTGTCGACGAGGGGACCGACGTACTCCAGGAGGCCCTCACCGAGCTGCGAGTAGTAGGCGTTGATCTGACGGGCGCGCTTGGCGCTGTAGAGGACCAGCTTGTACTTGCTGTCGGTCTTGGTGAGCAGGTCGTCGATCGAGGGGTTGGTGACACCCTCGGCGGCGATGTTGGGCGAAGACACGCGTGAGCCTCACAAGTTGTCGATAGGGGGTTGCTCTAGGTCGAGCACCATCAAGGCTACCAACTCAGCGGCCGCAGCGTGAACTTCGTGGTTCACGATGGTCACGTCGAACTCGGATTCGGCGGCCAGCTCGAGCCGCGCGGTCTCCAGCCGGCGGGTGCGTTCGGCCTCGGTCTCGGTCCCCCGGCCGACCAGCCGACGTACCAGCTCGTCCCAGGACGGGGGCTTGAGGAAGACGAACAGCGCTTCGGGCATCGACTCGCGGACCTGCCGGGCGCCCTGGAGGTCGATCTCCAGCATCGCGGGACGGCCCGCCTCGAGGGCCCGCTCCACCGGGCCCCGGGGCGTGCCGTAGCGGGCCGCCCGGTGCACGACCGCCCACTCGAGGAGCTGGTCGTCGGCGATCATCTGGTCGAACTCCGCGTCGGAGACGAACCAGTAGTGCACGCCGTCCACCTCGCCGGGCCGCGGCCGCCGGGTGGTCGCGGAGACCGAGATCCACACGTCGGGACGGCTCTCGCGCACCTCGGCGGCGACGGTGCCCTTGCCGACGGCAGTGGGACCGGCCAGGACGAGCAGACGCGAGCGCGGGGTGGAGCCAGACGTGTCGCGGACGTCAGTCACGTCCGGCGAACTCGCGCTCGAGCGCGGCGACCTGCTTGATGCCGAGCCCCCGGACCCGGCGGCTCTCGGCGATCCCGAGCCGCTCCATCATCTGCTTGGCGCGGATCTTGCCCAGCCCCGGGAGCGACTGCAGCAGGTCGACGACCTTCATCTTGCCGATGACCTCGTTGCGCCGGCCCTCGTGCAGCACGTCGACGATGGAGGCTCCGGAGTTCTTGAGCCGGTTCTTGACCTCGGCTCGTTCCCGACGGGAGGCGGCGGCCTTGGTCAGTGCCGCCTGGCGCTGTTCGGGGGTGAGCGGAGGCAGAGCCACGTGCTGAGGTCCTTTGGTCGACGCTGTGAACCCGGTCGGGTCGTTGAGGGGCCGTTGTTGGGTCAATCTAGGTCAGAACCCGACCGTGCAGCAATTGCCCCGGTCCCCGGCGCTGGGTCAGAGCGTCAGCGGGGTCTGGCAGACGTCGCGGGCCTGCTGGTCCAGCGCCTGCAGGGCAGCGATCGTCGTACCGCTGCCGAGCTCGCGGGCGGCGCCGTCGATCCGGGCCCGGTCCTCGTCGCTGAGTCCGGCCGGCGGCGACTTCCGGTCGTACGTCGCGGGGTCCACCCCGGCGTCGCGCAGCGCCTCGTCGAGGGTCTCGATCCGGCTGACGACCTGCTGCCACTCGTCGGAGATGTCGCTCGGCGCGCGGTCCTGCAGGTCGCGGAAGATGTCGAGGGCCCGCAGCAGGGAGTCCTGTCCCCCGTCGGTGACGATCCCCGTGAGCTCCTCCTGGTGGTCCTGCACCGCGCCGCAGTAGCTCTCCTTCTGGTCGCTGCAGCCAGTCAGGAGGGTGAGGGTCACCGCCGAGACCAGCGCCACGGCGATCGTGCGCCTCATCCCGACAGCCCCGACAACTCCGACAGCTCGGCGTTGACCCGGCGTGCGGCGTCGCCCAGCGCACCCACGTCGGGCCCCGCGCGCAGCAGCTCG
>CAWGWW010000025.1:0-230367 GCA_963826415.1 uncultured Actinomycetota bacterium
CCGTAGACTCGCGGAGTGACTGACCAGACCTCCCAGGCCTGGGGCTTCGGCCTCGCCACCCTCGACTCCCGCGGCACCGTCCTCGACGTGTGGTTCCCGGCGCCCGCTCTCGGCGGGCGGTCGGGAAGCGCGGTGCCCGAGGAGCTCGCCGACCTGGCCGGCACCGACGACGTCCGCCAGGTCACCCGCGAGGTGCGGCTGGTCGAGATCGCCGACCTCGCGGCCGCGCCGGCGTCGACCGAGGACGCCTGGCTGCGCCTGCACCTGCTGTCCTCCCGGCTCGCGGTGCCGCACACGATCTCGATGGAGGGCGTCTTCGGCCTGCTCACCAACGTCGTCTGGACCTCCGCCGGCCCGTGCGCCGTGGAGGGCTTCGAGCTGACCCGCGCCCGGCTGCGCGCGTCCGGCCAGCACGTCACGGTCTTCGGCGTCGACAAGTTCCCCCGGATGGTCGACTACGTGCTGCCCGCCGGTGTCCGGATCGCCGACGCCGACCGGGTCCGCCTCGGCGCCCACCTCGCCGAGGGCACCACGGTCATGCACGAGGGCTTCGTCAACTTCAACGCCGGCACCCTGGGCGCCTCGATGGTCGAGGGCCGGATCTCGGCCGGCGTCCTGGTCGGCGACGGCTCCGACGTCGGCGGGGGCGCGTCGATCATGGGCACCCTCTCCGGTGGCGGCAGCCAGGTCATCTCGATCGGCGAGCGCTGCCTGCTCGGCGCCAACGCCGGGATCGGCATCTCGCTCGGCAACGACTGCGTGGTCGAGGCCGGCTGCTACGTCACGGCCGGTACCAAGGTCACCATCCTCGACATGGACGGCAAGCCCAAGGTGGTCAAGGCGCTGACCCTCTCCGGCGCCAACAACCTGCTCTTCCGTCGCAACTCCGTGACCGGCACCATCGAGGCCGGCCCCTGGCAGGGCGAGGGCATCGAGCTCAACGCCGACCTGCACGCCAACTGATGGCGCGCAGAGCCCGATGAGCAGACGCCGAGGTGGGGTACTCCTCACCCTCGCCGCGCTCGGGGTGGTGGCGGCCACCGGGTACGCCGTGGTCAACCACGTCGCTCCGCTGCTCACGCCCGACGGCTGCACCGCCACCGTGAACGGCACCGAGGTCTCGCTGAGCACCGAGCAGGCCGAGAACGCCGCGCTGATCACCGCGATCTCGGTGCAGCGCGGGATGCCGGCGCGGGCCGCGACGATCGCCCTCGCGACGGCGTACCAGGAGTCGAAGATCTACAACCTCACCACCGGGGACCGCGACTCCCTCGGGCTCTTCCAGCAGCGGCCGTCGCAGGGCTGGGGTCGCATCGAGCAGGTCACCGACCCCTACTACGCCACCAACGCCTTCTACGACGCGCTGCAGAAGGTCGACGGCTACCAGACGATGCCGGTCACCGAGGCGGCGCAGGAGGTGCAGCGTTCGGGATTTCCCGGCGCGTACGCCGACCACGAGGCCGACGCCCGGGTGCTCGCCTCGGCCCTGACCGGCAACTCGCCGCGTGCGTTCAGCTGCATCGTCTCCGACGACGTGGACGCGGCTCGGGACAAGCTCGACGACTCCGGGCTGACCCGCCGCGCGGCCGTCGTCCGCAGCGACGTGGAGGCCGCGTTCGGCGAGCTCAGCCTGGGTGGCTTCGCCCCTGGCGGGGTGCGCGACGGGCACATGGAGGGCTCGACCCACTACGAGGGCCGGGCGGTCGACATCTTCGTACGCCCGGTCAACGACGAGAACCGCAAGCGCGGCTGGGCGATCGCGCAGTACCTCGTCGCCCAGGCGGACCGGCTCGCCATCCAGACCGTGATCTTCGACGACCGGATCTGGAAGGCCGGCTCCCGCTCGGACGACGGCTGGCGCGACTACGACCCGCCGTCGGGCTCCGGCGACCGGGCGATCCTGGAGCACCGGGACCACGTCCACGTGGACGTCTTCGACTGACTCGTCCGGAGGAGGCAGCGGGGGGCCTGGTCCGCGACGTTCCGGTCCCCCGATTGTCGACATCGTCACCGGAACGGCGCAGACCCGCCGCTGAGCGGACCAGCTCTCGGGAGCGGTCCGTCCAGCCACCGCGCTGTCCCCCGACAGTCTCGGCGCTCCGAAATCTAGGCGACACCCGACGACGAGACGCCGTTGTTGCAGATGGGTCCCTCCATGGAACTATGGCTCCATGGCGCGCAAGCCGGTGGTCCTGGACGACCTCACCCCCCTCGACGGCTCACAGATCGATGTGGCATCGAGGATCGGGTGGCTGCTGCGGTGTTCCCGGTCGGCGGCGGGCCTCGACCTGCGCACGATGGCCGGCCGACTGACCGACGGCGGGGTCCCGATCTCGGCCGCCTCGCTGAGCCGGCTCGAGACCGAGGGCAGCCGGGTCGGCACGGTGATCGACGGCTACGAACAGGTCCTCGGGATCGAGAGCGGCCGACTGCGCGGGACCGTCGATGCCGTGTGCCGGACCTTCGCCTACGCCCCGCGGGACGAGTCCCCCACCGGAGAACCTCTGGACCTCGCCGGCTTCGACGACCTGGTCGAGGCCGTGTCCGGGTCAGCGGTGACGGCCGGGGACTGGCTGCGCTTCGCGCGCGAGCACGAGGCGCCCCGCGGCTACGGCCTCACCGGGCCGTTGCTGCGGCCCCTGGTGCGCAGGCTGGCCAGCGAGATGAGTCGCTCCGTGGGAGCGGCGTTCGTGATCCGCTACGAGGCCCTGGCCCGGCTGCGCTGCAGTGCGTACGCCGACGTGGTCGAGGACGTCGTCCGTGAGCTGGTGCTGGCGCCGGACGCCCAGGTCGTCTTCGACCTGTTCAGCGCCGTCTCGGAGCTGCCGACGGTCGAGCTGCTCACCTGGGCCGGTGAGCTGTTGAGCCACGACGACCTGATGCTCGTGCGTGGTGGCGACATCCTCGTCCAGAACATGCGGAGCGTGGGTGGCGGTCTCACCGACGAGGCGTGGGCCGCGCTCGAGGAACCCTTCCTCGCCGCCTGCCACCGGGCCAGCGGCGACCAGCCCCGGCGGGTCGTGCTGACCAGGCTGTTCAAGAACCTGCCACCGGCGACCCGCAGGGGCATCCTCGAGCGGATGTCCGGGCCCTTCGAGCCGGTCAGCGGCCCACGGGACTGGACGAAGACCCGGCGCAACGTCCACTTCGGGCTGGCCAGCGAGGTGGCCTCGCGGGCGTGCAGCGCCGCGGGGCTGCCCGAGGAGCCGTTGCTCGCCAGGTTGGTGTTCGAGGTCCTCTACGACTTCCGAGGCCCCCGCTCGACCTGCGCGGCCTTCCTGGTGCTGGCCTCGCCATTTGCTGACGCCGTCCACCGGCAGGTGTGCGAGGTCGCGGCGACCGCCGAGGACGCCCCCACCAAGGAAGGCGCGCGGCGCGCCGCGAGCATCCTGCAGACCCGCACCGCCCGGCCGGTCCTGGACGGTTGGTTGTCCTCCCCCGACGTGGAGCTCGTCCGGACTGCCCACGTGTTGTCCGGCCACTCCGGCCAGCTGCTGCCCGACGAGCAGCTCGAGGCGAGCCTGGCCGGCGATGCCCAGACCGTGAGCCGGGTTCTCTACGCCGCCGGGATGGCGGGCGACCCGCGGCTTCCGGCGATCAGCGTCGACCGGCGCCGCCCTGCCGCGGTCCGGGCGGCTGCGGGGTACTGGGTGCGCGAGGGTGCACGCGTGATCCGCTGACCCGCCCGTCTGGCCCGTCTGGCCCGCGCAGCCCGGGTCAGCGGTCGCCGCGGTAGCCCCGGCGGAAGGAGCTGCCGGTCCGCCGCAGCAGCGGGATCCAGAAGGCGACCGCCATCAGCGCGTAGACGCCGACCAGCACCGGTGTGGAGATCGGCAGGAACGCCAGCAGCACCGCCAGCGCGACGAACCACCAGATCGACCGGCTGCGGACCCGTGCGAGCGCGCGCTCGTAGCCGCTCTGGGCACGCACCGGTTCCATGGAGTCGATGGTGTCATGCCCAGCCTGCGCGTCAGTCGGTCAAGCGGCCCAGGACCGCGTCGACCCGCTCGTCGGTCGCGGTGAAGGCGATCCGGACATGCTGGTGGCCGGCACGGCCGTAGAACGCACCCGGCGCGACCAGGATCCCGCGCTCGGCCAGCCAGGCGACCGTCGCCCAGCAGTCCTCGCCCCGGGTGGCCCACAGGTAGAGCGACGCCTCGGAGTGGTCGATCCGGAAGCCGGCGCCCGTGAACGCCTCGACCAGCGTGGCCCGGCGGGCGGCGTACCGCGCGTGCTGCTCGACGACGTGCTCGTCGTCGTCGAGGGCGGCGACCATCGCGACCTGCTGCGGCGCGGGGAGCTGCAGCCCGAGGTTCTTGCGGACCGCGAGCAGCTCGCCGACGACCGCCGGGTCACCGGCGACGAACGCACAGCGGTAGCCGGCCAGGTTGGAGCGCTTGGACAGCGAGTGGATCGCGAGGATCCCCTCGTGCGAGTCGCCACACACGGACGGGTGCAGCACCGAGACCGGCTCGGAGCCCGGCTCCCAGGCCATCTCGAGGTAGCACTCGTCGGAGACCAGCAGCGTGCCGCGCTCGCGGCACCAGTCGACGACCTTCTTCAGGTGCTTGGCGGGCAGCACCCGGCCGGTCGGGTTGGACGGCGAGTTCAGCCAGAGCAGCGCGGGCGTCTCCGGCCCGAGCGAGGTCAGCGAGTCGGTCGCGACCGCCCGCGCCCCGGCCAGCACCGCCCCGACCTCGTACGTCGGGTAGGCCAGCTCCGGGTAGGCGATCAGGTCACCGGCGCCGATCCCGAGGTGGCCGGCCAGCGAGGCGATCAGCTCCTTGGACCCGATCACCGGCAGCACGCCGTCCAAGCCGAGACCCGTGACGCCGTGCCGACGCGCCAGCCAGTCGATGCAGGCCTGCCGGGTCTCGACCCGGCCGATCGTCAGCGGGTAGCCCGGCGCGTTCGCGGCGCCGGCCAGCGCGTCCTGCGCCACCTGCGGGGTCGGGTCGACGGGCGTGCCGACCGACAGGTCGACGATCCCGTCCGGGTGCGCGCGCGCCTGCTCGGCGTACGCCGTCAGCTGGTCCCAGGGGAAGTCGGGGAGCCGTGCGGAGACGGTCCCGAAGCGGGGCCGGCTCAACGAGCGGGGGTGATCACTCGTCGTGCTCCTGCGGAGGGAGCGCGGCGACGAGCGGGTGGTCCTTGTCGATCTCACCCATCTTGGCGGCACCACCGGGCGAGCCGAGGTCGTCGAAGAAGTCGACGTTCGCCTTGTAGTAGTCCTTCCACTGCTCCGGGGTGTCGTCCTCGTAGAAGATCGCCTCGACGGGGCAGACCGGCTCACAGGCACCGCAGTCGACGCACTCGTCGGGGTGGATGTAGAGCATCCGCTTGCCCTCGTAGATGCAGTCGACGGGGCACTCGTCGACGCACGCACGGTCCTTGAGGTCGACGCACGGCTGGGCGATGACGTAGGTCACCAGATCCTCCTGAGACTGACGCTGAAATCCGACGCTCCGGGGAGCGTGGGCGGTTGTCCTACAGCCTAGTATCCCGACGTGCCCCCACCGTCGGAAGCCCACTCCCTGGGCCCTCATGTCGTCGGTCTGCGCGTCGTCGTACGCCGCCTGCTGCGGGGTGAGACCGGCCCGTCCGGGGGGCCGGCGATGACCGATCTGCTGGGGACCTGCACGGCGTGGGGGGACGGCGTCTGCGTGGTGGCGCCCGAGGACGGGGCGCCGGTGGAGATCGCCTTCGCCGACATCGTCTCCGGCAAGCCGGTCCCGCCGCGACCCTCGGTCCGGCACCGGGTCTCCCCGCTGGAGGCGCAGACCCGGGCGCTGGCACTCTTCCCGGACCTGGTGACCGAGCCGGTCGGCGACTGGCTGCTGCGCCGCTCGGCCACCGCGTCCGCCAGGCGGGCCAACTCGGTGCTCGCCTTCGTGCCGTCCGGGGCGGCCGACGACTACGAGCGGGTGGTCGGGTTCTACGAGCGGCCGATCGCAGCCGTCCTGCCGGACTCGGCCGAGGACGCGTTGTTCCGCAGCCATGGCTGGGGACCCGAGAGCGGGGACGCGGACACGCTCTTCCAGCTCGCCGGCGTCGCCCAGGTGCAACGGCTGCTGCGCACCCGGCCGGCGCGGCGACCCGAGGAGCCCGAGGTCGAGCTCGACGAGAGTCCCGGCTTCGTCGAGGCCCGGATCGACGGCCGGGCGTCCGGCGTCGCGGCGTACGCCCGGGACTGGGTGGGCTTCCGCAGCATCGAGGTCTCCCCCGCCCACCGCCGCGACGGCCTCGGCCTGGAGATCATGGCGGCGCTGCTGGACTGGGGTGCCGAGCAGGGCGCGAGCACGGCGTACCTGCAGGTGCTGGGTGACAACGAGCCGGCGCTGAGGCTCTACGCGGGGCTGGGCTTCCGCACCCACCACGCCTACCGCTACCTGGCGGCTCGCTGAGTGGAGCGCTGGCCGAAGACGGTCTCGGAGCGCGCCATCACCCAGCCCCAGCTCTTGCGCATCACGGCGAGGACGAAGGCGCCGGCCAGGATCATCCCGGCGAAGTTGGCGCCGAGCTGCTCCAACGAGCCGAGGATCTCGTCGGTCTCCCAGAGCGCGAGGCCGAGCGCGAGGTTGCCCGCCGCCGGGACCGTCGTGACGCTGATGAAGACGCCGACCATGGTCGCGGTCTTCTCGATCGCCAGCGCCAGTGCGCCGGCGGCTCCCGCCACCAGGGCGACGACGAACGACCAGAGGTCGGGGTGCCAGATGAAGTTCGTGCTCGGCCGCGGCCGGGTGATCATCTCCTGGTCGATCACGCCGGTGAGCCTGGCGACCAGGGCCAGCACCGCGACCGTTGCGATGGCGAAGACGAAGCTGAGCAGCAGCAGTCGCGCGCTGCGCCACATCATGCCCCAGCGGCCGAGCACGAGCCCGGCCGAGATCGCGGCGATCGCGCTGAACTCCGGCCCGACCACCATCGCGCCGACCACCAGGATCGCCGAGTCGGTGATCACCGCGACGGCTGCGAGGATCACCGCGAGCACCAGGAAGACGACGTACGACACGGTCGGCTGGGCGCCGTCCTCGGCCTCCGCCTCGACGTACTCCCAGATCACCGCGTCGTCCGGGTGGCCGGGCGCCAGCGCCTCGATCTTGTCGGCCTCCGCGAACGGCGTCCCCGTCGGCGTCGAGATCACGATGCCGCCCCGTTCGGCGAGCCCGAGCCGGTTGAGCTGACCCAGCAGCACGCCGGCCTTCTCACGGGCGACGTCGCACTCGATCAGGTCGCCCTCGGGGTCGATGCACGCGCCGCTGAGCAGGGTGACGTTGGTGACCCACTCCCGGGCCACCAGGGCGTCGCGCACGGAGTCGGAGAGGTCGCGGGGCGCCGTCAGGCGGAAGTGGACGAGCACGGGGGCAGCGTACGGCCGAAAACGGATTGGCGGACCCCGGCACGTCGTGCCACGATTCCCCCGGCTCCACGTTGAGGACTGACACCCCTCGCGCAACGTGGCCCGCGCGTCCGGCGTACCGACGAGAGGCCGGCACCTGGCACCAGGGCCGCCGGCGAAGGTGTGGTGGCACCGCGACTTTGCCCCCGCCCACACCTCCAGGGCTTGCGTCTACTGGAGGTGAACATGGTTTCGACGAGCTCAGTCCCACGCACGCTCTGTGCCGACCTGTCCGCGGCGTCCCCGGACTCGCAGGTCCGGCTGACCGGCTGGGTGCACCGCCGCCGCGAGCTGGCGACGGTGACCTTCCTGGTGCTGCGCGACCGCACCGGCCTGGCCCAGGTCGTCCTCCGCGGGGGCGCCGACGTGCCCCCGGAGGAGACGCCGGTCGAGGTGGTGGGCATCGCCACGCCCAACACCCAGGCGCCGGGCGGCGTCGAGGTGACCGAGCCGCAGGTCCGGCTGCTCGGCGAGCCGGCCGACACCCCGGCCGTCGAGCTCTGGCGCCCGAGGCTCGACGTCAGCCTGCCGGTGCTGCTCGACCACGCCGCCACGACCTGGCGCCACCCACGGCAGCAGGCGACCTGGCAGCTGGCCGCGGCCAGCCTGCACGGCTTCCGGTCGAGTCTCGACGCGACCGGCTTCACCGAGGTGCACTCCCCCAAGCTGGTCGAGTCCGCCACCGAGTCCGGCGCGAACGTCTTCGAGGTCGACTACTTCGGCCGCAAGGCGTACCTCGCGCAGAGCCCGCAGTTCTACAAGCAGGTGCTGGTCGGGGTCTTCGAGCGGGTCTACGAGGTCGGTCCGGTCTTCCGCGCCGAGCCGCACGACACCGTGCGCCACCTCGCGGAGTACGTCTCGCTCGACGTCGAGCTCGGCTTCATCGAGGACCACCGCGAGGTCGTGGCCTGCCTGCGTGACACGGTCGCCGGCATGGTCGACGCGATCCATGCCCGGGCCGGGGACGCGGTCGAGCGGCTCGGCCTCGACGTGCCGGTCGTGCCCGACGAGTTCCCGGTGCTGCACTTTCGGGACGCCTTGAAGATCGCCGGCGCACCGGACGACGAGCCGGACCTCGCGCCCGCCCACGAGCGCGCGCTGGGTGAGTGGGCGCTGGCCGAGCACGGCAGCGACTTCGTGGTCGTGGAGGGCTACCCGACCGCCAGCCGGGCGTTCTACAGCCACCCCGACCCCGACGACCCGCACTGGTCGCGCTCGTTCGACCTGATCTTCCGCGGGATCGAGCTGGTCAGCGGTGCCCAGCGGCTGCACCGCTACGACGACTACGTCCGCACGCTCGAGCAGCGCGGCTACCCGCTCGCGCCCTACGCGTCGTACGTCGAGGCGTTCCGGCGCGGCATCCCGCCGCACGGTGGGTTCGCGATCGGCCTCGAGCGGTGGGTCAGTCGGCTGACCGGGGCCGCCAACGTGCGTGAGGCGACGCTCTTCCCGCGGGACCTGAACCGGCTGGCGCCCTAGTCCTTCTAGGACTCGCAGACGACCGTGTCGCTCGGGGTGTAGCGCGTGTGGAACACCTCTTTGTGGTCCAGCGCGCTCGCCCCGGGCTTGCGGAAGAACCGGGTCACGTCGATGTCGAAGCCGCCGTACCCGCTGTTGGGGTAGCAGTCCTTCGTGCTCAGCCGCCGCGTCTCCGGCTGGGTGATGTTGTAGCGGTCGGACGTCTTGGTGGTGATGTCCCAGACCTTCGTCGACCACATGCTGACGGTCACGACGCCCGAGGAGGACGGCGTTGCCGGGGTGACGTTGGCCTGCACCAGCACGCCGTACGGCGTGTCGTTCTGGAAGCGCAGGTCGATCGCACCCCAGGCGACGGTCGCCTCGCGCCCGACCGGGTAGCGGTCGATGTAGAACGAGTGCGGCTTGTGCTCGATGTCCTTCAGACCGGCGAAGAACATCGCGTTGAACAGCGTCGTCGCCATCTGCGAGACCCCGCCGCCGAGGTCCTCCTTGAAGACCCCGTCGCTGATGATGAAGCCCTCGGTGAAGCCGTTCTCCCGGGTGCGCTCGCCCACGATGTCGTTGAGCGAGAAGGTGTCGCCCGGCTCGAGGATCGTGCCGTCGACGATCTCGGCGGCGCGGCCGATGTTGACGTTGCGGTACTCCGCGTAGGGGTAGTAGGTCGTGAACGTCGAGACCTGCTCCTTGATCTGCAGCGCCTTGGCGTCCTTGGTCGTGAAGTCGGCCTTGGCGACCGTGGCCGCGACCTCCATCTCGCGCTTGCCCTCAGGCCGGGTCACCAGCTTGAGGAAGACGTCGCTCACGTCGTCCGGGTCGTAGGAGACGCCCTTCTTCGCGGGGATCACCTTCGGCTTGCCGTCGACGATCCGGACGCTCGCGTCGACCGGGGCGCCGTTGCCGCTGATCGCGGTGTCGATGAGAGAGGAGAGCCGCTTCGTCCTCAGCGCCGGGACCAGCTTGCCGTTCTCCGGCTTCATCTTCAGCGCCTTGCCGAGTGCGCGGGGCGTGAGCCGCACCCGCGCCTCGCCGAACGCCAGCGTGACCGGCGCGGACATCGCCGGGTTCGCGAAGTCGGCGAGCGCCTCCTGCACGTCGGCGCCGTCGATGTCGGGCACCTGCGGCCGCAGCCTGAGCTCGACGGTCGCGTCGTCGGCGAGGTACGCCGCCGTGATCGCGTCACGGGCCTCCTCCGGGTCGATCGCCTCACCGAGCCGCGGCGCGGTGGTGACCACCCGAGACCTCTTGAAGGCGACCGTGCCGTCCACGGCCGGTCGACCGAGGTCAGCCCCGAGCCGCTCGACCAGCGCGGTCATCGCGGCGTCGTCCACGGTCACCACGGCGGGCAGGTCGTCGCCGGAGGTGTAGTAGTTCCACAGTCGTGAGGCGTTCCAGCTCTGCTCGCCGCCGGCAGCGGCGACCGAGGCGGCGATGTCGACGCCGAGCCCGGCCTCCTCGGGCGTGACCTGCTCCGGGGTCCCGGCCACGTCGACGGTGATCGGCCGGTCCATCCGGTCGGCCAGCCCGTCGGCGAGGGCGGTCTCCGCCCGGGCCTGGGTCAGCCCGCCGATCTTGACGTCGGCGACGGTCGTGCCGCGGGGCACCTTGTCCCCCGCGACGGCGTACGCCGCGACGTAGCCGCCGCCGATCAGCAGCGCCAGCACCACCACCACGGCAACGACGACACCACCGCCGGCGCTCTCGCGCTTGGGGGTGGTCGGTCCGTCACTGCGCTTCTTCGTCACCCGACCATCCTAAGGACGACCGGGGACCGGCTCAGCGCGGCACCCGCCGGGCGGACCCCGGCCGGGGCAGGGTCACCAGCGCGAGAACCAGCACCACCAGCGCCACGGCGATCAAGGTGTAGCCCGCGAGGTCCGAACCGATGGCGTAGTCACCCTCCGGGCGCGGGGCGACCAGCCAGCCGACCATCCCGACCCAGCCCAGCGCGAACGGAAGCCGCGACCACCAGCCCGCGGGCAGCGCGTAGAGCGTGACGGCAACGGCCGCGACCGCCAGCGCGAGCCCCCACCCGAGCGCGTGCAGCGCCACCGTGGCGACACCGCTCGCCAGTCCCGCGGCGAGCAGCAGGGCCGCCACGAGGACGCGCATCAGATCCCGGCGAAGAGATCGGTCTCGAGACCGTCCTCGTTCAGGTCGGTGGGCGTGCCCTTCACGATCCGGTAGAACTCCGTCGCCCACACCGACTGCCCGACGTTGTTGGACAGGGCGAAGAACGGCCCGTCCAGCGTGATCTGGGTGGCGTGCGCCTCGAGCGCCTTCATCTTCTTCTCGACGTGCTCGGGAGCGTCCACGACGGCGGCGAGGTTCTCGTCCGGGGTGACGAAGGGCGGCAGCGGACCGTCCGGCTCCATCCCCTCGAACGACGTCGTGTCGCCGCGGTCGCGCAGCGCGCGCAGCCCGGCGCGCATCCGGCTCTCCGACATCGCACCCCAGTAGATCTTGGCGATGTCCCACGGCTCCCCGAGGTCCAGCCGGTACGACGGGATCGCGGCGAGCTGCGCGGCGTACATCGCGACCCGGTGCGCCTGGATGTGGTCGGGGTGGCCGTAGCCGCCGAACTCGTCGTAGGTGACCAGCACCTGCGGGCGGACCTCGCGGATGATCGTGACCAGGTGGTTGGCGGCCTCGGTGAGGTCGGCGTGCCAGAAGGCGTTGTCGTGGACCTCGTCGGCGGCGACCGCGTGGCCGTCGGCGTGCCACTTCATGCCGGAGTCGCGGTAGGTGCCGAAGCCGCCGAGGAAGCGGTGATCGGTGACCCCGAGCTCCTTCATCGCCTGCTCGAGCTCGCCGCGACGGTGCAGGCCGAGCCCGTCGGTCTTGTCTGCGGCGAGGTGCTCCAGCTCGGGGACCAGGATCTCCCCCATCTCACCGGCCGTGCAGGTGACCAGCGTGACGCCGCGGCCCTCGGCGGCATACTTCGCCATCGTCGCGCCCTGCCCGATCGACTCGTCGTCGGGGTGCGCGTGGACGAGGAGCAGGCGGTGGTCGGCGGTCATGAGGAAATCCTACGGCCGCTTGATCCGCTTGGGTGCGGTCGGGAGGACGAGCGGGGGCGGGACCGGCTGGTCGGTCTGGACAGGCGCGGTCGGGTCGTCGGTGTCGAGCCAGCCGTCGAACTGGTCGACGAGCAGCTCCAGCACGATCTCGGGGGCGTCGGAGACGACCGCCCACGGGTGGTCCTCGTCGTCGTCCTCGCCGGCGAGCCGCTCGCGGGTGAGGGTCGCGTCGTACCCCTCGGTCTCCAGCTTGGCGACGACCGCTCGGGCCGCGTCCTCCTCGAAGAAGATCCCTCTCACAGGCCCATCATCCCCGATGGTCAGCCCGGAGCAACGCCTCGAGCTCGGCCAGGAACGGCTTGTCGGTGTCCAGCCAGTCGACCTCGTGGAGCTCGTCGGCGCCGAGCCAGCGGACCGCGTCGTGCTCGTGCGGGTGCGGCTCTCCCCCGATCAGCCTGGCCGTCGCGACCGTGAGCACGTACTTGATGCCGACGTCGGTGGACCCCTCCAGCCAGCCGGTGACCTCGATCCGGCAGCCGAGCTCCTCGGCGATCTCGCGGGCCAGCGCCTCCTCCGGCTGCTCGCCGTCCTCGACCTTGCCGCCGGGGAACTCCCAGCGCCCGGCGGCTTCGGGCGGCGTCGTCCGCCGCGCGACGAAGACCTGGCCGTCGCGGACGATGGCAGCGCCGACGACCGAGGACATGCCCCCGACCGTACGCGTTGCGGACACCAGCGTCCGGCTAACGTGGCCGTCATGCCAGGCGGAGGACCAGGGGGCGCGGCGCCCGACGGATACGGGGTCCACCTGACCCGGACCGATGAGAACCTCGCGGAGATCGACGCGCTGGCTGCGCTGCTCGGTGGACGAGTGGGCCTCGATCTGGTCCTCGACGACCTGAACCGCAGGGCCCACCGCACCTGGGCGCCCGGCCGGGCCGTCAGCCAGGCGCTGACCTGGGACCGCCCGGACCGGCGTACGCCGCGCTGGTGGCCGCAGGGCATCTCCACCTCGGCCGACGCCTCCGACACCGAGGAGATCAACGGCCGCCGGGTGCTGGTCACCACGTGGTACTCCCGCGACGTGGACGACGCCAACCACGGCTCGCGGGTCACCTTCCTCGACCTGGACTCGCGCCGCTACCGGCACGTCCTGCTGGTCGTCCCGTCGCTGGACGAGGAAGGCACGCTCCGGCTGGAGCCGCTGAAGGTGCACGCGGGCGGGATCGTCTGGTGGGGGCCCTACCTGCACATCGCTGCCACCGCCCGCGGCTTCATGACCTGCCGGGTCGACGACCTGCTGCGGGTGCCGGACGATCTCGCCAGCGGAGACGAGTCGGCGCTGGGCGTCCACGACGGCCGGGTGTCGTCGTACGGCTACCGCTACCTGCTGCCGGTCCGCTTCGCCTACCGGGCTCATGCCGAGGAGGGCCAGGAGCGGCTGCGCTACTCGTTCCTCTCGCTGGACCGCGGCGCCGCTCCCCCGGAGCTGGTGGTCGGTGAGTACGCCCGCGGCCAGCAGACCCGGCGACTGGCGCGCTTCCCGCTGGACCCGGAGACGTCGTTGCTCGACAGCGACGACGACGGCCGCACCCAGCCGCTGACGCTCGACGACGCGGGCGTCGCCCACATCCAGGGCGCGGCGGTGGCGAGGGGCGAGTACTACCTGACCACGTCCCACGGCCCCGGTACGCCCGGCTCCGTGCACGTGGGCCGACCGGGCGCCTTCCGGCGGCACCGCTGGGCGACCCCGATGGGGCCCGAGGACATCGCCTACTGGCCCTCGACCGACACCCTCTGGTCGGTGACCGAGCACCCGGGCCGGCGTTGGGTCTTCGCGATGCGGCGGGCCTGGTTCGACCGCTGAGGGGTCGCTGCCATCGCAAAATGTGAAAAGGGCGACACCCAAGGTGTCGCCCGCTGCCGGATCCGGCCGCCTGCGTGTCGTACGGTACACAGGCGGTCCGGACCATTCTCGCGCAGCGGCGAACAGAGAATGGCCCGGACCGCGTCTGTGTGTCCCGACTTGATCAAACGTGAGTGCTAGGGGATGCGGGAGCAGTGCCCCCGTTTGAGCTCGCTCCGGGGCGCTTGCGCGCCCCGGAGCTCACTCGGGTGCTACGGGCGGATCAGCGAACCTTGCGGCCGCCCTTGCCCTTCTTGGTGAGGTCGGTCTTGTCGAGGATCACCTTGTAGGTGGTCTTCTTCTTGCCGTTGCGGTCCTTGATGCCCAGGAACTTGTGGTTGCCCTTGGCGTTCATGGTCGACGGTGCATCAGCTTCTTCAGACCGTTGCTGGTCTTCTTGTAGAGCGTCACCGTGCCACCGGCGGTCTTGACCTGGGCGCGAGCGACGATCTTGTCGTCCTTCTTGCCGTTGTCCTTGCCGCGAACGACCAGACCAGCGTCCTCGCGGACGACCGGCGCCGGAGCAGCCTCGACCGTGGTGGTCGCGCTGGCAACGTCGGACGACGCGGGCAGGCCCTCGCCGTCGTCAGCTGGCGAGCCGCGACTGTGAGACGGTCCGCTCGGCACCGAACTGGCCGACGCCGGCGGTGGCGTCGACCGTCAGCGTCACGTCGCCCGCGGCGTCGCTGTCGACCCGGACGTTCAGGTTGAGCTCTGCCGTTGGCGTCGGACTGCGCGTCACCGTCCTGGTAGATGGCCGGGCCCGGTGACCTGCTTGTTGAAGGTGCCGTTCGCCACACCAGGCACCGGGTTGCCGAAGGCGTCGGTGACGACCGCGGTGAAGGTGATCTGGTTGGTGCCGTGCGGGACCGTAGCCGGAGCGGTCAGGGTCACGTTGCGAGCCGAGTCGGCGTTGTCCTGAGCCTTGACGGTGAGCTGCGCCGTCTCGGTGCGACCGGCGGATGTCGACGGTCAGCGTGACGAGACCGGACTTGGTGCCGATGATCCGGTAGCCGGCCGGCAGGGTGCCGGCGCGGCTGAGGGTGGCGTTGACCGAGGCAGAGCCCTGGGACAGCATGGTCTCGGTCGGCGCGAGGATGAGCGCACCGTTGTCGACCGAGAGGGTGACGGCCTGGTCGACCTCGCCACCGGCGATGGTGATGACGGCGTCCTCGTCGTTGACACCGGTCGTGGTGTTGGCCACGGTGTCGAACAGCGGGATGACGGCGCGCGTCGGCGGGCTCGTAGTCGGTCGCCTCGGTGTTCTCACCGTCGAGGCTGATGACGTAGTCGTTGCCCTGACCGGTGGTCGTGTACTTGATGGTGGTGCTGGTGTCGGTCAGGTCAGCGGTGTTGTCGAACTGGTCGACGAAGTACTGGAACTGCACCGTGTCGGTGCCGTCGTTGACCGCGTTCGACGTCGGTGAACGTGAAGTCCACCGTGCCGTCGGCGCCCGACCGGCTTGCGCTGCGGGGTGGTGTCGACGTTCGACGGGCCGATGCGCGCGGGCCTCGACCTCACCGGAGGTGACCGGGTTGCCGAACTGGTCCTTGACCACGGCGGTGACGGTGCACTCGGCGTCGAGCTGGCAGAAGTAGCGCGCCGACTCGCCGTCGATCGAGTCTGCCTCGGCGCGCTCGAAGACGATCTCCTGGTCGAAACCGTTGATGTCGACGTCGAAACCGTCACCGTCCTGGATGGTGGCAGCGTCGGCAGTGACGGTGATCGAGCCGTTGCCGGTGGCGTCCAGGGTCGTGGTGTAGCTGGCCGTGTCCTCACCGGCGAAGGTCACGCCGCCGAAGCCGTCGACCGAGAGCAGGACGTTGGCGCCCGCCTCGGTGTCGGCAGCGTCGAAGTCGAAGCGGATGGTGTTCTGGTCGACGCGCACGAGGGTGGTGCCACCGTCGGTGCCATCGCCGAAGTCGTTCCACGAGTCGCGCCGCGGTGACGATGTTGATCTCGTCCTCGGTCAGGGCAGCAGCCTGGGTGACGGTCAGCGTCGCGGTCTTGGTGACCGTGCCCTGGCTCACGGGTGATGTCGTACACATGCCGGGACGGCGGTGGTCGGGTCGACGGTGAAAGTGGCGGTGCCGAGAGCGATCTCGTGCGAGCTGATCGCGTCGTCAGCGGCGACGCCGGTCGCCGTCGACCGGAGACTCGTCGGCGACGGTGATCGAGGTCGCGCGGAGCAAGCTGCGTGGTGCGGCCGGCCGAGTCCTTGAGGGTGACGGTGTAGTCGCCACTCTCGATGTTCTGGGGGGTGGACTGGTTCGCCGGGGCGATGTCGATCGACGCGAGCGGGCCTGCGGTGGAGATCGAGACCGTCTGGCGCGCCTCGTTGGCGTCCAGCGTGCCGACGGTGCCAGGCGCGTTGTCGTCCTCGAAGAGACGGAAGGTCGCCGTTGCGCCGGTCGTCGACGTGGTCACGGCGACGCGCACGTCGACGAGGTCGAAGGCGGTGTTCGACGGGTCATCGTACGGGAGCGCTCGCGCTCACGACCTGGACGTTCTGGTTGGCGTTGTCTTCGCTGCCGACCGTCGTGCCGCTGGTGCCGACAGCCTTGATGGCAGCCGGGGTGATCTTGCCGTCTTCGAAGCGGATGATCACGACCGCACCCTCGGTGCCGCCGTTGAGCGCGGGGCCGGTGGAGGTGACGGTGAAGCTGTCGCCCACGGCCGCGTTCGCGGACGTGGCGAGGGCCGGGAGACCCGTTACTGCGAGTGCGGAGATGGCAGTTGCTGCCAGACCCCGCTTGATGCCGCTGCTGTTCATGTTGTTCCTTCCGGATTTACGTGTGTCGGCCGGGGCACTCCCCCACCCGAGTTAGGGCCTTCTCAGGCCCACGTGTGCAGCGACCGGAACACAGAAAGTCCGACCGCCTCACGAAGATTAGGTATGCGGTGAGATTCCTCAGGGTGTTGTTGCAACCTGAACTTCTTTCTGCAATAAAGGGGCCGGACGGGGCTCCAGCCGCGTCTGCAGCTCAATTCCATCGGCGGGGGCCAGCGATGACGGGGACAAGCAGCGGCAGCGGCGCGGTCCGCCGCCGCGGGCGGCCACAGCGCCTGCCCGAGGACTCCACCCCCATGCGCTCGCTCACCGTGGGCTGCGACCAGCGCACCGCCTGGCTGCTCAGCACCTCCCGCCTCTTGAACCCGCGGCCCGAGCTCGCCGACCGGGCCGGCTTCCTCACGGCGCTCGCCGAGCACGGCGTACACGTCGACAACTCGCGGATCTCCCGCTGGGAGTCCGGCCTCCAGACCACGCCCTCCCACGTCGCCGCGACGTACGAAGCGGTGCTCGGCCTGACCGAGGGATCGCTGGTGGCGGTCACCGCCGGCATGCGCCGCGCCTTCGGGACCGGTGGCCCCCTGCGCGAGAGCGGCCCCGCGACGGACCTCTCCGACAAGAAGCTCGACAAGCTCATGGACCTCGCTGAGCGCGGGAACGCCACCGGTGCCCACTGGCTGCAGATCGCGGGCCAGCTCGGGCAGTACGAACGCGTCTTCCTGCGCAAGCACGAGTGGACGATCCTCTGCGAGCAGCTCGTCCTGGAGCTCGGCACCGCGGTCGGCTTCGGCTACGTACGCCGCTACGAGACCGCCGCCGCCCTGATGCGGCAGCCCAACGCGCGCCGCCACCTGACCCGGGCGCTCGGCGCGTTCGTCACCCATCCCGACGTCCAGGTGATCACCCCGGTGCTCGCGCTGCTCTCCGAGGCCCGGGACCCCGCGGCCAACGACCTGGTGCTGCGGCTGCTGCACGCCGAGAGCAAGAGCTTCCGGAGCGCCGCCGCCATGGTGGCCGCGGTCAAGGTCGCGCGCGGGCACTTCTCCCCCGAGAGCCTGGGCGACCTCGAGAGCCACGTGGTCGGCAGCCTGCGCCGCGGCGAGTCGCTCGACGGGCGGCTCGACTCCTTCGACCTGGCGGTCCACCTCCCGGACGAGTCCTGGGAGCGCGCCAAGGGTGGCCTGCTCAACCGGCGCGCCTACGGCCTGGTCAACGACGCCCGCAAGGGCGGTGAGATCGTCCCCTCCACCCAGACCGCGAAGATCGTCAACGAGCTGTCCACCCGGGTGCAGGCCTCCACGCCGACCCACCACCCGCACGAGCCGGACGCGATGCTTCGACGACTGCTGCGCGAGGCGCTCTTCCACGCCCACAAGGCGCGCCGCCACCATGCAGCGCTGCTGCTCGCGGCGAGCCCCTACGCCCCGGCCGTCTCGCACCACTGCCACAACCTGGCCGGTCACGCCAACGACCTGATCGCAGCCCGCGCCTGGACCGTGCTGATGCGCGTCGGCAGCGGCCCACGCCGTTCCCGCGTGCTGCTCAACGCCCTCGCCGAGACCCGCCCCACCATCCGGGCGCGCGCGCTGGTCAACCTCGGCCTCAGCACGGGCGCGCTCGCCAGCGACGAGATCGGGGCGCTGATGCGGAAGTTCGACGAGTCCAACCGGGTGAGCGACCGTCAGGCCACCCTCTTCGCGCTCGGCATGAGCGGCGCCGACGAGCTCAAGCTGCTCGCCGAGCACGAGACCGAGTGGATCCGGCGCGCCGCACGCTGGTGGCTCGACCAGGGACCGGCGATCCACGACTCCGACATCCGCGTGGTCCCGGACCCGGTGCCGAAGCTGGCGGGCCCGACACCGAGTGAGGGTGAGGAGAGGAGTCAGCGCGGCTGGCGCGCGAGCTGCCGGCTCTGCGCCACGAGGCGGCCGGCGGAGTCCCAGATCTCGCAGTCCTCCTCGAACATCCCGCCCGCCAGGTTGCGCGTCTCGTGCCGCACCTTGAGCCAGCCGGGAGCCGGCTTGGCGCGCACGTGCGCCGTCAGCTCGATCGTGGGCGCCCAGCCCATCATCCCGAGCTCGAAGGTCACCGGCGGCAGCGCGTCGAGCACCATCAGCAGCGAGAGCGGGTCCGGCTCGCGGCCGTCGACCAGCCGGAACCACGCACTCAGGACGCCGTTGCCGCTCGGCTTCCCGACCGCCCAACCCACGTGGTCGGGGTGGAAGAGCATCTCGAAGCGGTCCATCAACGGCGCGAAGGCGCGCACCTCGGCCGGCGCCATCGTGTTCGGCACGCACTCCCCGCGCGGCGGCAGGTGCGGCTCCACCGCCGTGGTCCGGACGTCGTCACCGAGCCGGTCGAGGTCGCCGACCGTCGCCAGCGCCGTGATCCGGGTGACACCGTCCTGGCTGAGGTCGACCGCCGCCGTCGCGAAGCTCCCGCCGTCGCGGCGTACGTCGATGCTCACCGTCGCCGGCCCGGGCGTCGAGGCGGAGAGGTAGTAGGCGCTGACCGAGACCGGGTCCGGCTTGGCCGGGACCGCGGCCCGCAGCGCGTTGCCGATCACCGCGAGCAGGTAGCCGCCGTTGAGCCCGCCGCCGACCAGCCAGCCGGCGGAGAGCTCCGCGGCGAAGGTGCCATCGTCCTGGCGCTGGACGTCGATCTGGCCGTCGAACTCAGAACCCATGCGCGGAGCCTAGAGCGCGGGTTCTCCACAGAGTGCCGCAAGGGTCTGGCGACTGTCGGTGGCCTTCTCTAGAATCGAACACATGTTCGACTCACTCGCCGTCGCCGACGTCACCCACTGGGTGGGCGCGCTTGCGAGCCTCGACGACCGCGCGGCCACCGACCCGGCGCGCATCGACGCGATCCGCGCGCTGGAGGAGCTCAAGGCCGCGGCTGCCGCGGCGCAGGCGCGGATCACCGCGACCTTCGCCAGCTCCCAGCGCCAGTCGCAGTGCGACGCCGGCCTCCCTGCCCGGCGCCGGGGCGAGGGCGTCGCGTCCCAGGTCGCCCTGGCCCGCCGCGTGAGCCCGACCCGCGGCGCGCAGGCGGTCGGCCTCGCCGTGGTCCTCACCGGCGAGATGCCCCACACCCTGGCCGGGATGACCTCGGGTCGGCTGAGCGAGTGGCGCGCCACCCTGCTGGCCCGGGAGACCGCCTGCCTCGCCCTCGAGGACCGCCGGAGGATCGACGCCGCGCTCTGCGCCGACCCCGCGACCCTCGACGGGCTCAGCGACCGCGCCCTCGTCGCCGAGGCGCAGCGCCTGGCCTACCGGCTCGACCCGGAGGCGGCGGTCCGCCGAGCCCGTCGGGCGGAGACCGAGCGCACCGTCACCATCCGGCCGGCGCCCGACACCATGACCTACGTGACCGGGCTGCTCCCGGTCGCGGCCGGCGTCTCGATGTACGCCGCGCTGCGCCGGGAGGCCGACCGGCTCACTGCCGCCGGCGACGGCCGGACCCGCGGCCAGATCATGGCCGACACCCTGGTCGACCGGGTGACCGGCCGCTCGGCCCCGGGCGAGCAACCGGTCGAGGTCCGGGTGGTGATGAGCGACCGGACCCTGCTGCGCGGCGACGACGAGCCCGCCTTCCTCGAGGGGTACGGCGTCGTCCCCGCCGAGTGGGCGCGCGACCTGGTCGCCGGAGCCGCAGACCGCGGTCAGGCCTGGGTGCGCCGACTCTTCACCGCGCCCGGCTCCCACCGCCTGGTCGCCATGGACTCCCGCTCCCGGCTCGCCCCGGCCGGGCTCGCCTCGTTCATCGCCACCCGCGACCAGTTCTGCCACACCCCCTGGTGCGGGGCCCCGGTGCGCCACCACGACCACGTCGTCCCCCACGAGGCCGGCGGCCCGACCAGCGCAGCCAACCTCCAGGGCCTCTGCGTCCGCTGCAACCTCGCCAAGCAGGCGCCCGGCTGGCGGGCCCGACCCAGAGCCGGCCCCCGGCACACGGTCCGGGTCACCACGCCCACCGGGCACGCCTACGACTCGACCTCACCACCGCCGCCGGGGTGGCCAGCCACGCCGTCGCAGCGACTGGACGTGATCCTCGAGTCGCTGGTCCTGATCGCGTGAGGCGTGATCGTGAGGGCAGAGCTCAGTGGGTGCGCAGGTAGTCCAGCACCACCGCGGCCTGCGCTCGCGCGCCGGCTGCGTTGGGGTGGGCCGGTACGCCGACCGCCGGGTCGTTGACCGACGGGCCGTAGGTCTCGCCGTAGCGCAGGTGCGGCAGCTGGCAGAGGTCGTGGCCGAGCGTGGGGGTGAACGTGTTCACGAACTCCGCGCCACCGAGCCTGGCCGCCCGTCTCACCATCGCGTTCAGCTCGAGGAACTTCGCGTGGATGTAGGCCATGTCCTCGTCGGTGGCGGGCACCGTCGGGTAGCAGCCGTGGTCCGGGACGATCGAGAGGTAGTCGATCGCGAGGATCCGGGCCTTCGGCGAGATCTTGTGGATGGTGCGGAACGCCGCGACCAGCTTGGGCTGCGACTCGCGGATCCGTTCGGAGAGCCGGTCGGTGCCGCCGCCGGTGTACTTCTCCTTGCACCCGCCGAGCGGGACGTCCGAGCCGATGACCGGCACCGGGTTGTCCGGAAGCGGCGGCACCGTCCCCTGCGGGACCGGCGAGGCGACCGGGAGCGCGTTGAGGCAGTCCATCCCGGCGCCCGCGATGCCGGCGTCGTTACCGCCGATGCCGACGGTCACCAGCCGGGTCGTGCGGGTGAGCCGGTCGAACTGCGGCGGGTTCTGCCCACCGGCCGGGAGCTTCTGCGGCGCGGTGAAGTGGTCGGTCTTGGCCGAGCCACACGTCGCATCGCGCAGCCTCTTCACGCCGAGGGCGGCCGCGACGAGCTTGGGGTAGTTGCGGTGCGACTGCGCACAGTCGACCGGCACGTAGGTCGAGTCCGGCGGACCGTCCTGGTCGGCGAAGACCACGTCGGCCGACCAGGAGTCACCCAGCGCGACGTACTCCCGAACGCGGGGCAGCCTCGTCGCACCCGCCTTCGTCTCCGTCATCGTCGGCGCCGGCCGCGCTGCCGGCGCAGAAGCCGACAGCGCGACAAGCACCCGCGTGGCCGCGACCGGCGTTGCCGCTGCACTGCCGCTGGCGACCACTGACCCCGCGAGCAGGGAGAGCACTGCGACGGTGGGGAGGAAGGATCCGAGGCGGCTCATACGAGGTTCAACGCACGCGCAGGGCCGAGGTCACGCGCCGGCCAGCGACTGGGCGGCCCGGGCCAGGTCGTCCACCCCCCGCGCCAGCTCCTCGGGACGGTCGGTGGTGAGGTCGAGGTGGAACCCGTACAGCGCCGAGTCGACCAGCATCACGATCCGGTCCACCCGCCGAGCGGGTGCACCACTCCGCACGAAGTACGCCGCCAGCTCCGCCGCCCAGCGTTCGTTGCTGGCCCGGGCATCGCTGCGGTAGGGCTCGTGCCCGATCAGGCCGGTGGCGGCGGCCTGGCAGTAGACGTCGAGGCACTTGTTCAGTGGCTCGGCCTGGTACGCCGCCCACAGCCTGTTCACCGCCGACCGCACGCTGGGCGCTCCCGGCATCGCCGCCACCGCCGCGATCGCCCGCTCGGCGGACTCCGCGACCACCGCCGAGACCAGCGCGTCCCGGCTCTCGAAGTGGTAGATCAACATCCGGTCACTGGTCCCGATCGCGGCCGCCACCGGGCGCAGGGTGAGCCCGATCAGCCCGTGCGTGAGCACGTGGTCGGTCACCTGCGCGAGCAGGTCTTCACGGCGATCCATGCATTCAGCGTAGCAAGTGCTACATTTGATCCCTGTAGCAGTCGCTACATAATGACGGAACGGACGTGCGACATGTTGGGCGCAGCAATCCTGCTGACAGCGGCGATCGGTCTCGAGGTGACCGCATCCGCCCTCCTCCCCCGAGCCCAGGGCTTCACGAACCCAGCCTGGAGCGCGGTCGTGCTCGGCGGGTACGCGGTCTCGATCTGGCTGCTCGCCGTCGTCGTCCGCACCATCCCCGTCTCGGTCGCGTACGCCGTGTGGGCCGGCGCCGGCACCGCCCTGGTCGCGGTCGCGGGCTACGCCTTCCTCGGCGAGGGGATGTCCTGGACCAAGGCCCTCTCCCTGACCCTGATCGTCCTGGGCGTGGTGGGACTCAACGCGACCGGGCACTGACGCTTCACACCGACGGCTACGCTCCCGAGGTGAGCACACCCGACGACCGGCCCGAGCCCGAGATCGAGGAGGCGTTCGACCGCCTCGTGGAGGAGGGCCAGGAGCGACTCGAGCGTCCGCTGCTCGCCATGATCGCCACCGGCACCCTCGGTGGCATCGACGTCGGCACCGGGGTGCTGGCCTACCTGATCGTCAAGGCGCACACCGGGGACACCCTGCTCGCCGGCCTCGCCTTCTCGATCGGTTTCGTGGCGCTGCTGCTCGCCCGGAGCGAGCTCTTCACCGAGAACTTCCTGGTCCCGGTCACCGCCGTGATCGCCCGGCACGGGACCGTGCGGGAGCTCGGTCGGCTCTGGGGCGTGACACTGCTGACCAACCTCGCGGGCGGGTTGCTGATGATGTGGATCCTGATGACCGCGCGTCCGGACCTGCACGAGGCCGCGATCGAGATCGGCACCCACTACGCCGAGCTGGGCGTCAGCCTCCGGAGCTTCATGCTGGCCGTCCTGGCCGGAGCGGTGATCACCCTGATGACCCGGATGCAGCACGCCACCGAGAGCCTCGGAGTGAAGCTGGTGCCCGCCATCCTCTTCGGCGCGCTGCTCGCCGGCGGCGAGCTCTTCCACTGCATCCTGGACTCGCTCTTCATGTTCGCCGCGATGATCGCCGGCGCCGACTTCGGTCCGACCGAGTGGCTGATCGCCCTGGCCTGGTCGATCTTCGGCAACCTGGTCGGCGGCATCGGGCTGGTCACCGGGCTGCGGCTGCTGCGCGTCACACGCAGGGTCGAGGAGTCCCGCGCCTAGTCAGGCGGAGACTCGCCGAGCGGCGACTCAGGCGTTCGACTTCTTCGCCGACATGCCCTCGGCCGCACCGATCAGCAGCACGGCAGCGACCACGGCGAGGATGAAGCCCAGCCAGTTGAGCTCCCAGATGCTGCCGCTGCCGATCAGCCAGGCGATGGTCCCGCCGATCAGCGAGCCCACCAGCCCGAGGCCCAGCGTCATCAGGATGCTGAGATTCTGCTTCCCGGGCTTGATGAGGCGCGCGAGCGCTCCGATGATGAGGCCTGCCACAAGGAATCCGATCATGTTCTTTACCTTACCGCGCTCGAGGCCGGTCCAAACGTCACCTCAGCCGCGGCCCAGGCGCGCAGCCATCGCCGCCAGCTGCCGCCGGGTCCAGTGCTCGAGGCTCGCCGTCTGCTCCTCGCTCAGCACGTCACAGGCGAAGCCCCAGTGCACCGCGACCAGGTCCCCCGGCTCGACCGCGGCGACGAAGGTCCCCTGCCCGACCCGGTGGTCGACGCGTTCCTCCAGCTCGTCCCCGAGGGACAGCACGCTGCCGTCGTACGCCAGGTGCCGCTGCCGGACCACCAGGCTCGCCTCCTCGACCGCGACCACCCGCGCCCACCCGATCCGGCAGGAGTCGAGCACCTGCAGCGGCTCCGGCTGCCCGGTCGCCAGCAGCCGCGACCAGGGGTAGACGCCGAGGACGTGGAAGGCATGGGTCGGCGCCGCCTCGGCGAGCAGCTCGTCGCTCAGATGACTCCAGTACTGGCCGGCCTGCGGACGGATCCGCTCGAGCAACGCCTTCCCGAACTCCTCCGCGTCGATCGCCTCGGTCAGGTCGTTGCCGGTCCAGTACCCCCGCACCACCCGCTCGTCGAGCGGGTCGCCGATCCCGGCGAGGTCGGCGAGCACCTCCTGGTAGGGCCACGCCCCGGAGAAGCGTCGCGCCAGCGCGCGTACGTCGACCCCCGCACCGGCGCCGCAGGCGACCGCCTCCAGCGCAGCCGCCTCCTCCGGACCGCAGTAGCCCAGCGAATTGGGCGCATGCGCGTACTGCGCGAAGAGCCGGTGTCCCGGCCCGGGACCGTCTGGCACGTCCCGCTCCGCTCAGGCGCCCGCGGTCTGGCCCACCATGTCGGCGGCCTCCCGGTGCAGCCGCCCGAAGTTGTAGTACGCCGCGCAGGCACCCTCGGGCGAGACCATGCAGGTCCCGATCGGGGTCTCCGGCGTGCACGCCGTGCCGAACACCTTGCACTCCCACGGCTTGATCACGCCCTTGAGCACCTCGCCGCACTGACAGGCCTTCGGGTCGGCGACCCGGATGCCCGGCATCGAGAAGCGCTCCTCGGCGTCGAACTCGGCGTACGCCGCATTGACCTTGAGCGCGCTCTGCGAGATGAACCCGAGCCCGCGCCACTCGAAGTGCGGCCGCAGCTCGAAGGTCTCCGCGAGCAGCTTGAGCGCCTGGACGTTGCCCTCCTCGCGGACGACCCGGCCGTACTGGTTCTCGACCTCGCACCGGCCGTCGCGGATCTGCTGGAGCAGCATGTGCACGGTGGCGAGGATGTCGAGCGGCTCGAAGCCCGCAACCACCAGCGGCTTGCCGTAGACCTCCGGCACGAAGCGGTAGGGCCGGGTGCCGACCACGGTGGAGACGTGTCCGGGCCCGAGGAAGCCGTTCAGCCGCAGGTCTGGCGACTCGAGGATCGCCTTGATCGGCGGCACGATCGTCACGTGGTTGCAGAAGACCGAGAAGTTCTGCACCCCGAGCTGCTTGGCGCGGACCAGGGTGACCGCGGTCGAGGGCGCCGTGGTCTCGAAGCCGACCGCGAAGAAGACGACGTGCTGGTCGGGGTTGTCCACGGCGATCTTCAGCGCGTCCAGCGGTGAGTAGACGAACCGGACGTCCGCACCCCGCGCCTTGGCGTCGAGCAGGCTGCCGCTCGAGCCGGGCACCCGCATCATGTCGCCGAACGTCGTGAAGATGACGCCGGGCTGCTCGGCCAGCCACATCGCGTCGTCGACCCGGCCCATCGGGATCACGCAGACCGGGCAGCCCGGTCCGTGCACCAGCTCGATGCCCGGCGGCAGGATGTGCTCCAGCCCGTGCCGGTAGATCGTGTGCGTGTGTCCGCCACACACCTCCATGAACTTGAACTCGTCGTCGCCGGTCAGGTTGGTGATCGACTTGACCAGGGCTCGGGCGGCAGCGGGGTCGCGGTACTCGTCGACGAACTTCATCGTGTCCACCTCGTCATCTCTACGTCGGACTCGTCCATGGCACTCACGCGATCTGCGAGGAGTTGAAGGCGTCGATCTCGTTCACGTAGTCCTCGCCCATCTTCCTGACCTGGTCGAGGGTCAGCTGTGCCTCGACCTCGTCGATCTGGGCCATCGCGAAGCCCACGTGCACCAGCACCCAGTCACCCTGCTGCAGCCCCTGCTCGGCCAGCAGCCGGACGCTGATCACCCGGGTGACGCCGTTGACCGCCACCTTCGCCAGGTGCTGCTCGGTGTCGGTGATCTCGACGACCTGACCCGGAATTCCCAAACACATAGCCTTCTCCTGTCTCGATCGTCGGCTCAGCAGATCCTCGGCAGCGGGTCGCCGACCAGCATGTCGACGATCCGGCTCCCCCCGAACGGCGTACGCAGCGCCACCATCCCCGCGGGCGTCTCGACCACCTGCCCGATGACGCAGGCCCGGCCACCCAGCGGGTGGGCACGCAGCGCGGCGACCGCGGCCTCGGCCTCGTCCTGCGGGACGACGGCGACGAACTTGCCCTCGTTGGCCACGTAGATGGGGTCGATCCCGAGCATGTCGCAGGCGCCCAGCACCATCGGGTTCACCGGGAGCGACTCCTCGTCGAGGATCACGCCGATCCCAGCCGTCTGGGCCAGCTCGTTGCAGACGGTGCCGAGCCCGCCGCGCGTCGCGTCCCGCATCCACCGGGTGCCGGGCGCCGCCGCGAGCAGCGCCTCGACCATGCCGTGCACCGGTGCGGTGTCGGAGTAGATCTCGGCCTCGATGGCGAGGTCGCCGCGGGCGAGCATCACCGCCATCCCGTGGTCGCCGAGCGTGCCGGAGAGCACCACCCGGTCACCGGGCTGCACCAGGTGCGCGCCGAGCCGACGTCCCTCCGGGATCACGCCGACCCCGGAGGTGTTGATGAACAGCCCGTCCGCGGCCCCGCGGGAGACGACCTTGGTGTCGCCGGTGACGACCTGGACACCGGCAGCGTCGGCGGCCGACTTCATGTCGGCGACGATCGACTTGAGCCGGGCGATGTCGAAGCCCTCCTCGATCACGAACCCCACCGAGAGCCACTGCGGAGTCGCCCCGCTCACCGCGAGGTCGTTGACCGTGCCGTGCACCGCCAGGTGCCCGATCGTCCCGCCCGGGAACTCCAGCGGTTGGACGACGAACGAGTCGGTCGAGAATGCCAACCGCTCCCCGGACGGCAGCGTGAGGACGGCGCCGTCGCCGAGCTGCTCGAGCTCGGGGTTGCGGAACGCCTCGACGAAGACCGCATCGGTGAGTGCCGCCGAGGACTTGCCGCCCGCACCGTGGGAGAGGGTGATTCGTTCGTCGATCAGCCTGGGCCGCCGCTTGCGGAACTCCTCGATCTTGAGCAGCATCCGGTTCTCGCGGTCGACGTGCGTGGCCGGTTCGTGGCTCATGGGGTTCCTCCCGCGTCAGGGGCCGCTGCGGTGGCCGCACCGACCGCTCGTCGTTGGGTGAGCTCCTGGACCACCGACCACAGCTGGAAGCCGACCAGGGCCTGGCTCTCCTGGATCCGGTGGATGCTCTGGGAGCGGATCGTGAAGCAGTGGTCGACGTCCGGGCTGGTCGACATCGCGCCGCCGTCGTGGCCCGCAAATCCGATCGTCAGCAGCCCGCGCCGCTTGGCCTCGCTCAACGCCGTGATCAGGTCGTCGGAGTTGCCGGAGGTCGACATCGCGATCGCGATGTCGACCGGCTTGGAGTGGGCGATCACCTGCCTCGAGAAGATCAGCTCGAAGCCGACGTCGTTGCCCAGCGCGGTGACCACCGCCTGGTCCGCAGCCAGGGACCAGGCGGCCACGGCGCGGCCTCGGGCCGGCCGGCAGAACAGCGTCGCCAACGTGGCTGCATCCGTGGAGCTGCCGCCGTTTCCGAAGGTGTAGAGGCGACCCCCGCGGCTGAACCGGTCGGCCATCTCCGCCCCCGCTGCGCGCAGCTGGTCGCCCCACTCCTCCAGCGACGCCTGCTGCAGCCGGGCACTGATCTCGGCCTTGCCCCGTGCCGACGCCGCGAGGTCGGCCAGCAGCGACTGGGCATCGTGCTCGGAGCCCTCGATGAAGGGGTAGAGGAAGTCGGTGTTCTGGTTCATCTCGGTCATGACGTCTCCCTGCTCAGCTCGTCGATCCGCGAGATCGCGGAGCCCGCGTGGACCAGCACCAGGTCGCCGGGTGCCACGTCGCCGACCAGCGTCACGTCGACGGGCTCCTCACCGGTCGCGGTCCGCACCAGGGCGGTGTCGAACGCCGACTCCGGGGCCAGCACCACCTCGCCCAGCCGTCCCTCGTCGCTGCAGGTGACGCAGACACCGCCGGTGGTCTCGTCGGCACAGTGCGCGTCGACGGCCTCGTCGCTGTCGTCGGACCGGTCGGTGAGCAGCCCCGGGTGCTCGAAGCAGACGTGGGTGAGCTCCCACAGCAGGTGGTACATCAGCACGAACCGGCCGGTGGCCGGCACCATCGGGTCCTCGGAGCCGACCCAGAGCACGTGGTCCGCGCTGCCCGCCGGCGGTCTCGGCCCGAAGCCGATCCAGATCGTCGTGGCGCCCCACGCCGGCGCTCGGCGCATCACGTCCTGCACCTGGCGGTCGTCCGCGGAGGCGATCGCGATGATCACGTCGCCCGGCCGGCTCGCCACCCGCGTCTGGGCCACGGGGTCCGGGTCCACCAGCGCCACCGAGGGCAGCGCCCGCTTCCCGACGATCACGGGGTGCACGAACTCGACGGCCACGTGGTGGGCGTGCGGCTCCCACTGCGGCGAGATGGCCCAGAGCGTCGCCCCCCTGGCGAAGCGGCGGGCCAGGGAGAGGGACGCCGCGGCCAGGTCCTGGCTGAGCGCCTCGTCGATCAGCTCGACGGGCTGTTCGATGGTCGTCATCTCGTGGCTCCTGTCGTCGCGTCGAGTGGGGCGTCGGGTTGTCGGACGGTCTCGAGCGCGCGGCCGACCACGGCCTGACCGAGCGAGAGACCCCCGTCGTTGGCGGGCACTCGGCGGTGGGTGAGCACGGTGAGGCCGCTCGCCCGCAGCAGCCCGGCGAGCTCGCCGAGCAGCACCCGGTTCTGGAAGACACCCCCGGTCAGGCCGACCGTGGTCACGCCGTGCCGGACCGCCGCGGCACCGACCAGCTCCGCAGTCGCGGCCGCCAGCGCCCGGTGGAAGCCCAGCGCGAGGCCGGCGCGGGAGCGTCCGGACCGGATCCCGTCCACCAGGTCGCGGACCAGCCGGCCCAGCAGCAGCTGGTCGTCCTCGACCTCCATGACCAGAGGCTCAGGCTGCGTCGCGGTCCGGGCCAGCGCCTCGAGCTCGATCGCCGCCTGCGCCTCGTAGCTCACCGTGTGCCGCACTCCGAGCAGCGAGGCGACCCCGTCGAAGAGCCGACCGACGCTGGTCGTGGCGACGCAGCCCACACCACTGGCCAGCTGGGCGCGGACCACGTCCTGCTCGTCGCCGCGACAGGCGGAGGTGAGGTCGAGTCCCTCGGCCTCGGGGACGCCGGCCGCAGCCAGCAGCGAGAGCGCCACCCGGAACGGGTTGCGCACGGCCCGGTCACCGCCCGGCAGGACGAACGGCTCGAGGTGCCCCACCCGGGCCGCGGCCCCGACGTCGGCGCCGACCAGCAAGAGCTCGCCGCCCCAGATGCTGCGGTCGCAGCCGTAGCCGGTCCCGTCGAAGGCCACCCCGAGCATCGGCTCACCGACCCGGCCGTGCTCCGCCAGCAGGGAGGCGACGTGGGCGTGGTGGTGCTGCACGGTCAGCAGCGGGACGTCGTGCTCATCGGCGTACCTCTCGGCCCAGCGCCGGGTCGAGTACGCCGGGTGGTCGTCGGCGACCAGCAGCTCCGGGACCGCGGCGTGCAGTGCGGTCAGCTGTGCGACCGCCGTGCCGAACGCGGCCTGGCTCTCCAGGCTGCCCATGTCCCCCAGGTGCCCGGAGCAGAAGGCCATCTCGTCACGGGCCAGGCAGAAGGTGTTCTTCACCTCGGCGCCCACCGCCAGGGTCACCGGCCCGGACGCACTCAGGGTCACCGGAAGCGGGGCGTACCCGCGCGAGCGGCGCACCGGCAGCTCGGCGCCGTCCCACAGCGCCACCACGGAGTCGTCGCACGGGACGGCGATGTCCCGGTCGTGCATGAGGAAGGCGTCGGCGAGGTCGCGCAGCCGGGTGCGGGCGTCGTCGTTGGTGTGGCAGAGCGGCTCGTCGGCGAGGTTGCCCGACGTCATCACCAGCAGCGGCGGGCAGCCACCGTCGTCAGCGAGCGGCGCGAAGAGCAGGTGGTGCAGCGCGGTGTAGGGCAGCATCACCCCGATCTCGTCCAGGCCGGGGGCGATCCCGTCGGCCGCCATACCTCGGCTCGGGAGCAGCACGATCGGGCGCGCCGGCTGGGTGAGCGACGCCTCGGCACGGGCCGAGACCTCGGCCACGGCACGGGCGGCGGCCAGGTCCCGGGCCATCACGGCGAACGGCTTGTCGGGCCGATGCTTGCGCTCCCGGAGCAGCCGGACGGTCTCGGCGTTGCCCGCGTCGCAGGCCAGGTGGAAGCCGCCGACGCCCTTGACGGCCACGATCGCCCCGTCGCGCAGCAGCTGCTGGACCCTGGCCAGCACGGCGTCATCGCCGGTCACCTCGCGCCCGTCCTCCTCCAGCCACATCCGGGGACCGCAGTCGTGGCAGGCGATCGGCTGCGCGTGGTGGCGGCGGTCCGCCGGGTCGGCGTACTCCTGCTCGCAGCGTGCACACAGGGCGAACGCCGCCATCGTGGTGGCGGGTCGGTCGTAGGGCAGGTCCTCGATGATCGTGAAGCGGGGCCCGCAGTTGGTGCAGGTGATGAAGGGGTGCCGGTGCCTGCGGTCGGCCGGGTCGGCCAGCTCACGCAGGCAGTCCTCGCAGGTGCCCACGTCGGGCGAGACCAGGGTGCGGGTGCCGGACCGTGACCGGCTCGGCACGATCCGGAACGATGCATCCCCCACGGGCGCAACGGTCTCGAAGGCGACGTCACCGATCACGGCCAGCGGAGGTGGTTCGGCGTGCAGCCGCCGTACCAGCTCGTCCAGGGCCCCCACTGTTCCCTCAGCCTCGATGAAGACACTGCCCTCGTCGTTGCCGCAATGCCCGGTCAGGTCCAGCTCAGCCGCCGTGCGCAGCACGAAGGGTCGAAAGCCCACCCCCTGCACGACTCCCCGGACCACGATCCGTCGGCGCTGGACCGGGTCCGCCGCGAGGAGCGAGACGTCAGGCACGAGGCGGCCCCGACTCCTGGGGCTCGCGGGCCTGGCCCATCAGCTCCAGACCGGACATCGCCTTCTCGGCTCTGGCCTCGTCGATCCGTTCGAGCGCGAAGCCCATGTGGATCAGCACCCACTCGCCGGGCTCGACGTCCATCTCCTCGAGCATGCCGAGGTTGATCGGCCGCTTCGCACCGAGCACGTCGACGAGCGCGAGCATGCCGCCGTTGCCCTCGAGGACCTCGACGACCCGACCCGGGATTCCGAGGCACATGTCAGCCTCCTCCCCGCTGGGCACTGCTGTCGGCTCGCTGCTCGGCACCCGACGGCACCGACACCCGCTCCGCCAGCACCGTCCGCACCGTCTCCATCGCGGTCGGCACGGCCGCCTCGACCTCCGGGGACAGCCCGATGCCCTCCTCGGTGTCGGCCGGCACGCAGCCCACGACGTACGTCGGGGGCAGGCCGCCGCCCAGGTCCCGCAGACTGGCCAGGACGGCGACCGGCGCCATCCCGTGCGGGTCGAAGGCCCCCGATCCCAGGTCGCCCGGGCCGACCTCGAGCACCCGGATCGTGCCCGGAGCGGCGCTGCCGGGCAGGGCGTCGACGATCACGAGAGCATCGACGCCGTCGAGCAGGTCGTAGGCCAGGTGCATCCCCCGGATGCCGTAGTCGACCGCCCGCACCCCCGGCGGGAGATCTCCGGACAGGGCCAACCGCCGCACGACCTCGGGACCGAACCCGTCGTCGTTGCGGAAGAGGTTGCCGATGCCCGCGACCAGGACCTGCTGCTCCACCCGAGTCACATCTGTCGCATCTTCAGGTAGCGCTTGATGTCCGGCATGGACATCGCACCGACCACCAGCGCGCCGACGCCTACTGCGGCGGCGGCGATGACGGTCAGCATTCCGATTGCTCTCATGAGCGGGTCTCCTCTCGTTCTCGGTCCAGCGGTTCGAGCTCGTCGGGTGCGAAGTAGAAGTAGCGGCCGTACCACTCGTGCAGGTCCGCGGCCGGGTCGTCGACCAGGACCAGGGCCACGTGGGTGCCGCCGTCGACGTCGGAGAGCACCGCCACCACCTTGGCCACCTGTTCGGCGAAGAACAGGTCCTGCGCGTCCGCCCGACGTGACGGATGCACCCGGACCAGGCTGCCCTTGCCCACGCTCACCCCGTCGATGACCACCCGGTCCAGCTCCGGCTGCACGCTCTCGTCGGCGGCCGGGTCCCACCAGGGGACGTCCCCGGTGTCGAAGCTGGGCGGGTCGACGTTGCGCAGGTCGCGCAGTACGCCGTGCAGCTGCTGGAGCGTCTCGTCGCTCATCGCATCGCAGCGCGCGATGATCTCGGCGGCCCGCGGGTCGGTGGCCCGGGCCTCGGCCTTCTCGGCGTCGGTCATCGTCATCACCCGCAGGGTGAGGATCTCGTCGATCTCGGTCGAGTCGAAGAGCGCCCCGGCGCTCTCGGCCGCGATCTCGGGGTAGTCGTAGAGGATGATCGGCGAGCCGAGCACCACGTCGGTCGACCCCTCCGTGCCGACCAGGACCGGGTAGCAGCGCTGCTGCCGGCAGCGAGCGGCCGCCTCGGCGGCGTGCTCCGCTGGCTCGAGCAGCGACACGAACTCCGCGCCCTCGGCGACGAGCAGCACGTGGGCGCCGATCAAGGACAGCCGGATCGCGTCGTCCTTGGTCTCGGCCCGCTCGGGATGGGTGTTCTCGACGCTGACCGAGAGCCGGACACAACCGTCGTCGGGGTCCGTCGCGAGCAGCACGCGGGCGGACAAGGGCGAACGGCGCCGGACGATCCGTCCCACCGTCACTCCGGCGGCGTTGCTGATCGGTTCGACCTCCTCGCCACCGGGGAGCTCGACGTCCTCCTCGCGCGCAGTCGATGTGTGGACGGGGACCGGGATCGGCGGCAGCGGCACCTCGCACTCGACCGCCTCCTGCCAGGACAGCACCGCACTCCCGTCGACGTGCAGCTCGCCGACCGGGGTGTACGCGCCGTCCACGAGCTGCTCGACCACGCGCTCCTGGAGCTGCAGACAGCGCAGGCGCGGCTCCACCGTCGCCGCCTGGCCGTCGCCCTCCCCCGCAGGGACGACGACCAGGCACTGCAGCGACATCCGGGGGCCCTCGGCGAAGCAACCGGCCGCCGCCTGCGGGGGGCCCAGCACACCGAACTGCCAGCGCGACTGGTTCTTCGACGAGCTGGCGCGGTAGGGGTAGAGCAGGTAGCCCTCGTAGAGCACGGCGTCCGCGATCGCCCGGATCCGGGCCAGGTCGGGGCTCAGGTCGGGGCTCATGACGTAGCCCCGTTGCGGGTGGCGAGCAGCTCCTGGACCGTCTCTTCCCACGTGGTCAGGCCGTGTTGTGCGCGGTAGTCGGAGAGGCTCTTCAGCACGTCGTGGTCGAGCCGGATCCAGCCGGAGCTGGGGTAGTACGCCGCGATCATCTGCTGCCACACCTCGATCGGCAGCTGGTAGCTCGCCTCGCAGTCCCACGGCACCTGCTCCACCCCGAAACCGTGCGCGCCCTTGGTGAAGACCGTCCCGGAGAAGAGCAGCGCGAGCGGGACGGTGCCCGCGCCCACGGCGTGGAGGTACCGGGACCCGGTGACCTCGAAGTCGTAGGTGCACGGCAGCGGGAGGTCGACCTCGGTGAGGCCGGTGAACCCCTGGACCATGGTGTTGCACTGCATCCACAGGAACGGCTTGAGCGTCTCGGGCCAGCGCTCGCGCTCCCCGAACAGCGCGAGCAGCCCGGCCTCGTCGGTGTCGTCGTAGCGTCGGCGCTGGGGCTCGATCCGGACCTGGCAGCGCAGCGCGATCGCGTGGATCGCGGCGCCGGTCGACTCGGTGATCCGCAGCCGCGCGGTCAGCTGGGGCGCGGCGGCGTACGGCTCGGCGAAGATGTCGACCACCGAGAACGTGTAGCTGCTCATGGCGCACCCTGCTCCGTGGGCAACGCCGGCGGCAGGGCAGGGGCCGGGCGGCTGCGCTGCTCGACCGTCGCGAAGAAGTCGTCGATGGCGGCGTGCGCCTCAGCGCCGCCGTCGAAGCCCCGCCAGACCGACCGCAGCCGACCGACCAGCTCGTAGCAGGCGTCGATCGGCACCAGGTGGCAGGCGTAGCCCTCGTGCTGCCGGTCGGGACCGCGCAGCAGCAGCGCCTCCACGTCCGGTCGCAGGTGCCCGAGCGGCGGGTTGGCGGAGAGGATCCGCTGCCAGGCATCCAGCGGGAGCTCGGACTCCGTGGCGCCCGCCGGCCCCGGGTAGAACGCGACGATCCGCTCCTGCACCGAGTTGCGGAACAGGAAGGCGAGCCCGACCGGGATCTGCAGGTCCTCCCACTCGGCCGGCCCGAAGGCGAAGTCCGGGAACGAGAGGTAGCGGTCCGGGACGGCCCGGTAGCGCAGCTCGGCGTGCTCGGCGGTGAACAGCAGGTAGCAACCCCGGCAGGTGCACATCAGGATCCGGCTCTCGAGGTTCACCACGTGCTGGTGCTCCTCGGCGATGTCGGCCGCGCACATCTCGCAGCGCTCCCCCACCACCGGCTGGGGCCGGGTCGAGGTGATCCGCCGCAACGAGGCGAGCGGCATCCGTCCGCTGGTCATGCTCGACTCGCCATCGGCACCGAGACGGCCACCGAGCTGACCCCGGCCTCGGTCAGCAGGGGTACCGGGGTCAGGTGCAGCGCCTCGTCGTCGAGACAGGCCCCGGCACGGCGTACGTCGTAGTGCGCCTGGCAGGTCGGGCACCGCAGCACGGCCTCACCCACGGCGGCACCGAGCCGGCGGGACAGCGCCGCACCATCCAGCGAGCCGGAGCAGCGCGCGCAGCGGTCGACGTAGGCGAACAGGTCCGCACCGAGCCGGCACGCGAGCATCCGGGTCTCGCCCGCCTCGACGAGGGTGACGGCTCCCGGAGCGAGGCCGGCGAGCTGCGGCACCGGCTCCCAGGACGTCTCGCCGGACTCCGGCTGGTCGAGCCGCGAGCGCAGCGACGAGACCGGGATCAGCGTCTCGCCCTCCTCCGGTGTCGCCTCCTCGACCTCGATCGTGGTGATCTCCGGTGCGGCCGCCTCGATCGCACCCTCGACGGCGAGCTTGAGGGTCACCGAGGACGACGGGCAGCCGTCACAGCTGCCGAGCAGCCGCAGGCGTACGACGCCCTCGTCGCTCACGTCGAGCAGCTCGACGTCCCCACCGTGCGAGCCCAGGTAGGGCCGGACGCTGTCCAGCGCCTGCTCGACCCGCGTTCCCACGTCGTACGGGTGCAGGCCGTGCACCAGCAGCAGGCTGGCGACCAGGTCGTCGCCGGCGAGCGCCGCCAGCACCTCCTCGCCGAGACCCCCTGCGTCGTAGACGATGTCGAGGATCCGCTCGATCCCGGCGCCGTACAGGTCCGCCGTCAGCCGGACGAGCTCCTCGGCCCGCTCGCGCGCCACCACGCCAGCGGCACCGCTGGCGTCGAGCAGCGTGTCGATCCGCTCACCGGTGGCCCGCACACCGTCGGACGTGCTGGGATCGACCATGGTCGACTAACCGCTGACGGACTGGGTGGGCGAGTGGAGCAGCTCGAGTTCCTGGCCCTCACCGAGGTACATGTGCACCCCGCACGGCAGGCACGGGTCGAAGCTGCGCACCGTGCGCATGATGTCGATCCCCTTGAAGTGCTCGCGGTCGTTCTCCTCGAAGATCGGCTGTCCCTGCACGGCGTCCTCGTAGGGACCCGGCGTGCCGTAGACATCACGCGGGTTGGCGTTCCACGGGGTCGGCGGATACGGGTGGTAGTTCGCGATCTTGCCGTCGCGGATCACCATGTGGTGGCTGAGCACCCCGCGCACCGCCTCGGTGAAGCCGCAGCCGATCCCCTCGTCCGGCACGTCGAACTTCTCCCAGGTCTTGGTCCGCCCGGCGCGGATCTCCACCAGCGCCTTCTCGGCGAAGTGCAGCGCGCAGGCTGCGGCGTACGCCTGGAAGTAGGTGCGGGCCCGGTTCCGCTCGAGGGTGTTGCTCCACTGCGGGACCTTCCACTCCAGCTCGACCGGCCCCTTCAAGGCGGTCTTGGGCAGGTTGATCTTCACCGAGCTCCCGGTGGCCTGGACGTAGCCGATGTCGACGAGGCCGGCGAGGGCCGTCGTCCAGAGCCGGGCCAGCGGGCCGCCGCCGGTGTCCAGCGCGAGGTAGTCCTTGCCGTCGAACCAGCGCGGCGACATCACCCAGCTGTACTTGTCGTCGAGGTCGCGCTTCTGCGGCTTGGGGTTGGTGTGCTGGTTCCACGGGTGGCGCCGGTCGACGGGGTTGCCCAGGGGGTCGTTCCGGACGAACATCTCCTGGTCCTCCCAGTCGTCGTAGTACGACGAGCCCAGCAGGATCCGGATGCCGAGGTTGATCTCGACCAGGTCGGTGGTGACCAGCTCGCCGTCCACGACCACCCCGGGGGTGACGTACATCTTCCGGCCCCAGTTGGTCATGTCCTTGTACTCGAAGTTGCAGTGCTCGGGGTCCTGGAAGGAGCCCCAGCAGCCGAGCAGGATCCGGCGGTTGCCGACCTCCTCGTAGCCGGGCAGCGCCTCGTAGAAGAAGTCGAACAGGTCGTCGTGCATCGGCACGACCTTCTTCATGAACTCGACGTAGCGCATCAGCCGGGTCATGTAGTCGGTCATCAGCTGGATCGTGGCCACGGTGCCGACGCCGCCCGGGTAGAGCGTCGAGGGGTGCACGTGGCGCCCCTCCATCAGGCAGAACATCTCGCGAGTCCAGCGGCTGACCTGCAGCGCCTCACGGTAGAACTCGCCCGTGAACGGGTTGAGCGAGCGCATGATGTCGCCGATCGTGGCGTAGCCGTGCTCGGCGGCGTGCGGGGACTCGGTGCGGTTGGCCTGCTCGAGGACCCCGGGGTTGGTCTCGGCGACCATCTTCTCGCAGTAGTCCACCCCGACCAGGTTCTCCTGGAAGATGTTGTGGTCGAACATGTACTCGGCGGCCTCGCCGAGGTTGACGATCCACTCGCCGAGGTGCGGCGGCTTCACGCCGTACGCCATGTTCTGTGCGTAGCAGGAACAGGTGGCGTGGTTGTCGCCGCAGATCCCGCAGATCCGGCTGGTGATGAAGTGGGCGTCGCGTGGGTCCTTGCCCTTCATGAAGATCGAGTAGCCGCGGAAGATCGAGCTGGTGCTGTGGCACTCGGCCACGGTCTTCTGCTTGAAGTCGATCTTGGTGTAGATCCCCAGGCTCCCGACGATGCGGGTGATGGGATCCCACGCCATCTCGACGAGGCCGTCGGCCCCCTCGGAGGTGCTGCTGGGCATCGGGATGGTCGACGTCATCGCGTCGCCTCTGCTTCCTGGTCGTTGGGGCTAGTCGAAGGGTGGGCTCACCACGTACGGGTGGCGCCAGTGGTCAGCTTGGTGCCGCTGTGGCGCCACTTGGGCTCCTTGTCGAGGGTGTGGGTCGTGATCTGGCGCAGGCGACTGATCGTGGTGCCGTAGAGGCCGACCGCCGTCGTCGAGAGCTTGCCGCCGGGGGGTTCGTCCATGAACGGCATGAACTTGTCCGGGAACCCGGGCATCGTGCAGCCGATGCAGATGCCGCCGACGTTCGGACAGCCACCGATGCCGTTGATCCAGCCACGTTTGGGCACGTTGCACTTCACGGTGGGGCCCCAGCAGCCGAGCTTGACGATGCACTTGGGTGAGCCGTACTCCGTCGCGAAGTCGCCCTGTTCGTAGTAGCCGGCGCGGTCGCAGCCCTCGTGCACGGTCTGGCCGAAGAGCCAGGTGGGGCGCAACGCGTCGTCGAGCGGGATCATCGGCGCCTGGCCGGTGGCCATGTAGAGCAGGTAGGTCAGCGTCTCCGACATGTTGTCCGGGTGGGCCGGGCAGCCGGGCACGCAGACGATCGGGATCCCGGCCTTCGACTTCCACTGCCAGCCGAGGTAGTCGGGGACCCCCATCGCGCCGGTGGGGTTGCCCTCCATCGCGTGGATGCCGCCGTACGTCGCACACGTGCCGACCGCGACGATCGCCGTGGCCTTGGGCGCGAGCCGGTCCAGCCACTCGCTGGTCGTCATCGGCTGGCCGGTCGCCGGGTCGTTGCCGAAGCCGCACCAGTAACCGTCGTCCTTCAGCTTCTCGTTGGGGATCGAGCCCTCCACCACGAGCACGAACGGGTCGAGCTCGCCCCGGTCGGCCTTGAAGAACCACTCGAGGAAGTCGTCGGCTCCGCCGTTGGGACCGCACTCGAAGTCGATCAGCGGCCAGTGCACCGCGATCTGAGGCAGTCCGGGCAGGGCGCCGAGGGCGATCTCCTCGATGCTGGGTTGGGTGGCGGCGGTCAGGGCGACGGAGTCGCCGTCGCAGCTCAGGCCGGCGTTGATCCAGAGAACGTGAATGAGGGTGTCTTCAGCAGCTTTGGCTTCCGCGGTGGGCATCAGGTCGCCACACATCCCGGGGGCTGCGGACTCGAGAGCCCCCATCCGTGTTGCCGGGGCCGCCCCTGGCGGCGACTCGCTTGCGCAACGCCTTCCTCAGTTATTGCAGGGCGTCACAGAATGTGTCAAGGGTCACACCCTTTCGGGTTAGACCGCACGCTGCGGGGCCTTTCAGAGCCTGCCGAGCCACTCCTGCCAGGCGGCGAACCCGTCCCCGCTGCGCGCCGAAAGGGCGAGGATCTCCACGCGGGGCTGGAGCCTGCGGGCGTCCGCGGCCAGCCGGTCGAGGTCGAAGTCGACGTACGGCAGCAGGTCGGTCTTGTTCACGAGGACCAGATCGGCCGCCGCGAACATGTGCGGGTACTTCAGCGGCTTGTCGTCACCCTCGGTCACCGAGATGACCACCACCTTGCGGAGCTCCCCCAGGTCGAAGAGCGCCGGGCAGACCAGGTTCCCGACGTTCTCGATGAAGACGAGACCGTGGTCCGCCGGAGTCAGGTCGTCGAGCGCCCGCCGGACCATGGCGGCGTCCAGATGGCAGCCGGACCCGGTGTTCACCTGCACCGCACGCGCGCCCGCCGCCCGGATCCGCTCGGCGTCGAAGAGCGTCTCCTGGTCCCCCTCGATCACGCTCACCGATCGCGCGGTCTCCGCGATGGTGCGCTCCAGCAGGGTGGTCTTGCCGGCGCCGGGCGAGCTCATCAGGTTCAGCGCGGTGATCGACCGCTCGGCCAGCCAGGCGCGGTTCTGCTCGGCGAGGGCGTCGTTCTTGGCGAGCACGGCGACCTCGAGGTCGAGGGTGTGCGTGCGGTCGTCGTGCGGGTGCTCGTGGTCGTGCGGGTGCGCGTGGTCGTGCGGGTGGTCCTGACGGTGGTCGTGCTCGTGCGACGTCGACCCGGGGGCCAGCGTCGTCAGCCGGACGTCCGACTCGCCGCAACCGCAGGTACTGCACATTCAGGCCACCTCCACGGACGTCACACACAGGTCCCGACCGGACACGAGCCTGACGTCCGCGCTGCCGCAGGAGCACAGCAGGAAAGCGTCCTCGAGCCCGAAGTCCTGACCGCAGCTGCGGCAGTGCGCGGTGCCGGGCTGCTCCTCGATCTCCAGGCTGGCGCCGGCCAGCGGGGTGCCGGAGGTCGCGAGCTCGAAGCAGAACGACAGCGAGTCGGGCACGACCCCCGCGAGCTTGCCGACCCGGAGCCGTACGACGCTGACCTGCATCCCCTCGGTGCGTTCGAGCACGGACGACACCACACTCTCCGCGATGGCCAACTCGTGCATACCCCGCTCCCGCCCGTCGCCTTCACCGTAGAACCGGGCAACGCCGGATGGCAACGACACCGAGGACCGAGCTAGCCGACCACCTCGTCGCCGCTGATCAGCATCTCGCCCGACGACCGCTCCAGGAAGATCCGGCGTACCTCCCGCTCGGTCCCCCCGTCCGAGTCGGTGTAGGTGAGCGTGACGTCGACGGCCCGCCGACCGGCGGGATCGGTGCTGTCGACACTGACGTCGCGGATCGTCGACCAGAAGCCCTGGTAGTCGTCGTACGACCCGATCTCGGACTGGAACCCCGAGGTGAGCCGGGACCAGGCCGACTCGGTGTCGTCGGGCAGCGCTGCGTAGTAGTCGGACACGAAGCCCTGGGGGCTCTTGGCCCCGGGAGCCGGCGCGGGCGCTGGGGCCGCCGCAGTCGATGACGGTGCCGGCTCCGAGGAGGTCGGCTTCGAGGGGGCGGTGCTGCCGGACTCGGTCGGCTCGGGCTCCTTCGAGGGCGTCGGCTCGGCGGACCCCGACCCCGACTCCCTGGGGCCGTCGCCGGTCGGGGCCGCGGAGGGCGAGGACCCCGGACCAGTGCCCAGCAGGGTCACGCCGATCCCGATCACGATGGCCAGGGCGAGGACCGTGGCGAGCGCCAGCAGCGCCCCCCGACCGTGGTGGTGCGGCTGGGCCGTGTCGGCAGGCACGGTCGCAGGCACCGTCAGGGGTGTGGTGCGAGGCCGCTCTGCGTCCGAGGCGACCCGGCGCAGCGCGTCGGCGGCCTCGGCCATCGACCACCGCGTCTGCGGGTCGCGGTCCATCATCCGCTCCAACGCCTCGGTCAGGACCCCGGCTCTCGCGGGGGGCGTGTGCGGGCCGCCGGCGATCGAGCTCAGCATCGCGATCGGGTTCCCCTGGTCGGGGTACGGCGGATGGCCCTCCACGGCGGCGTACAGCGCGGCTCCCAACGCCCACACGTCGGCGGCCGGACCCGAGTCCTCCCCGCGGGCCTGCTCCGGCGCGAAGTACGCCGGCGTGCCGGTGACCATGCCGGACCTGGTCAGTGGCTCGTCGTCCTGGTGGCGGGCGATACCGAAGTCGGTGACCTTGGTGAAGTCGTCGCGGGCGACCAGGAGGTTGCTGGGCTTCACGTCGCGGTGGGTGGTGCCGGCGGCATGCGCCGCGGCCAGCCCGTCCGCCGCCTGCGCCCCGATGCCGGCCACCCGCCCGGGCGGCAGCGGGCCGTCCGCCGCCACCACCTCGGCCAGGGTGCGCGAGGGCACGTACTCCATCACCAGCCAGAGGTGGTCCCCCTCCTCGACCGCGTCGTACATGGCGACGAGGTTGCGGTGGTTGAGCGCCGCTGCCGAGCGCGCCTCGCGCATCGCCCGAGCCAGGTGGAGGGTCGACTCCCCCGGCAGGCTGCCGACCCGCTTCACCGCGACGTCGCGGCCGAGCAGCTCGTCGCGGCACAGCCAGACCGCGCCCATCCCACCGCTGCCGAGGGACCGCTGGACGCGGTAGCGCTCGGCGATCAACTCCGGGGTCATCGTGCTCCTCTCCACTGGACGTCGATCCATGTCGTACCCACACGGCCCCCCGTCAAGCCCCGTCGAGGCGTAGGGTCCGAATCAGGGCCCGCAGACCGAGGGAGACACCGATGAGCTCGACGCCGCACAACCTTCTCGAGGAGCTGGAGCCGGTCGTGGCCGAGAACCTCGACCGCCATCTCAACCTGGCCCAGGAGTGGCATCCCCACGACTACGTGCCGTGGAGCCAGGGCCGCGACTTCGCGTTCCTGGGCGGCGAGGACTGGGCGCCCGAGCAGTCGAAGCTCTCCGAGACGGCCAAGGCCGCGATGTTCACGAACCTGCTCACCGAGGACAACCTTCCGTCGTACCACCGCGAGATCGCGACCCGGTTCGGCCGGGACGGCGCCTGGGGCACCTGGGTCGGGCGCTGGACCGCCGAGGAGAACCGGCACGGCGTGGCGCTGCGCGACTACCTGATCCTGACCCGCGGCGTCGACCCGGTGGAGCTCGAGCGTGCCCGGATGGACTACATGACCTCGGGCTACGACTCGGGCGACAAGACCGCGCTCGAGACCGTCGCCTACGTCTCCTTCCAGGAGCTCGCCACACGGGTCTCCCACCGCAACACCGGGAAGGTGACCGGCGACCCGATCGCCGACAAGCTGCTCGCCCGGATCGCCAAGGACGAGAACCTGCACATGGTCTTCTACCGCAACCTCGTCGCCGCGGCCCTGGAGATCGCGCCCGACGAGACCATGCGGGCGATCACCGACGAGGTCGTCGGTTTCGAGATGCCGGGCGCGACCATGGCCGGCTTCCGTCGCAACTCGATGATCATCGCCAAGGCCGGGATCTACGACAACCGGCTGCACCACGACGAGGTGATCATGCCCGTGCTGCGGCACTGGAACGTCTTCGACCGGGACGGCTTCGGCCCCGAGGGCCAGAAGGCCGTCGAGGAGCTGGCGACGTTCCTCACCGCCCTGGACGAGCAGGCCACCAAGTTCGTCGACCGCCGCGCCGAGAAGCGGGCCCGGGACGCCGCCCGCGCCGACACCGACACCACCCCTGACATCGCGTCGTGACCGGGGGGCCACCCCACGACCTGTCGGCCGCTCGGATCGTCGACGCCATCCAGCTGCTCGAGGTGCTCGGCTCCCGACCGGTGGTCATCGGCATCTCGGGCTACGGCGGCGCGGGCAAGTCGACGCTGGCCCGGCAGCTGCAGTCGTTGCTGCCGGGCTGCGCGGTCGTGCCCGGCGACGAGTTCCTGCTCTCCCGGCCCCCGACGCGGCGTTCCGACGACTGGGGGGACGTCGACCGGCGGCGCCTCGTCGACCAGGTGCTCGCCCCGGCGCGACGGGGAGAGGCCCCGAGCTATCAGGTCCTCGATCCCGAGACCATGGAGCTCGGGCCGTGGGTCTCCCTGGTCGACGCCGAAGTCGTGGTCGTCGAGGGACTGGGCCTGTTCACCCCGGAGCTGGTCGACCTGTTCGACGTGAAGGTGTGGATCGACGTCGCCCTGGCGACGGCCACGGCGCAGGGCATGTGGCGCGACGAGCATGAGTACGGCAACGCCCAGGCCGACCTGTGGCTGGAGGTGTGGCAACCGAACGACGCTGACTTCTTCGCGAGGTTCCGTCCGGACCTGGCCGCCGACGTCCACTACCGGCCCGCGGAGTCACTCACTGGCTGACCGGCCGTTCCCCGCCCACCAGGTCGCGGTCGGCAGCTCGCCGTCGACGTCGACCCGCTCCCCGGGTCGCGGCTGGGCGAGGGACACGTCGTGCGCGTCGGCCTCGAGCCGCGCCCAGTCGGCCGGCGCCGACCAGGTGTGGAAGGCGAGGTCGAACGTCGCCCAGTGGATCGGCAGCATCACCCCGCCGCGCAGGTCGAGGTGGGTGCGCACTGCTTCCGCCGGGTCCATGTGGACGTCGGGCCAGCGCGCGTCGTACGCCCCGATCGGGAGGAGGGTGAGGTCGACCGGACCGTCGCGCCGGCCGAGCTCCGCGAAGGCCTCGGTGTAGCCGGAGTCGCCGCCGAAGAACACCCGGCGGCCGCCCGCCTCGACCAACCACGACGACCACAGGGTGGGGTTGGCCGTGAACAGGCGGCCGGAGAAGTGCCGGGCCTCGCTGCAGGTCAGCGAGAGCCCGTCGAGGTCGACGGACTGACCCCAGTCCAGCTCGACGATGCGTTCCTCGGGCACGCCCCAGCCCCGCAGGTGCGAGCCGACGCCGAGCGGCACGACGAACGGCGCCGCCTGGGTGCGGGTGAGCTCCTCGATCGTGGCCAGGTCGAGGTGGTCGTAGTGGTCGTGCGAGATGAGGACGGCGTCCAGCCGCGGCAGGTCGGCGAGGGGCGCGGGCACCGGGTGCTGCCGCCGCGGGCCGATGGTGGCCGACGGGGACACCCGCTCGCTCCACACCGGGTCCGCGAGCACCCATCTGCCCCCGATCTCCAGGACGACGGTCGAGTGCCCCAGCCAGGTGGCCGCACACGCTCCGGCCACCGCGCCCCACGAGGGGCGGACCAGTGGCACCGGCGCGGTCGGCCTGCCGATGGCGCCCTTGGTCGCGAAGTCGATGGCCATCGAGCCCGAGCCCACGGACTCCACGTCCCGGAGCGGCTCACGGTTGTGGAAGGCACCGTCGTGGAACTGTGGCGACACGTGCGCGAGCGGTCGTGCCCCCAGTGAGCGCCGCAGGCCGGCGAGCGCCCGTGGCCCGATCGTCGGCGCCGAGCGGACCAGCACGGCGGCGAACGCCGTCAGCCCCACGAGGGCAGCGGCCGAACGGGGGCCTGGTCCAGCGGTCCGGGGCATGACGCCATTGTCGCCGATCCGCCAAGCCGGACCAGACGAGCCCATCCCATAGGATCCGCGCGTGATCCCAGGCCTCGACCAGCTCTCTCCCCGGCAGCGGGAGCTCGTGGACCAGTGGCTCCCGGGGGCGACCGTCGAGGCGGACCACAGCTGGGGGCTGGTCCAGTCCCACGTGCTGCAGCTGGTGCACGCCGGGACCCGCGTGATCGTCAAGGCCGGCGGACCGGACAACCACCACCTGGGGCGTGAGATCCGGGCCCATCTCGAGTGGCTCGGCCCCTGGACCCGCATCGGCCGTGCACCGACGCTGCGGCACTTCGACCGCGAGGCCAGACTGGTGGTGACCGACTACCTGCCGGGCCGGCTGGTGCTCGGCTCCGAGCAGGCCGACGACCCCGACACCTACCGTCAGGCCGGTGAGCTGCTCGCGCTGCTGCACACGCAGAGCGGCGTACCCGACGACGAGAGCGAGGCGCGGGAGAACCGCCGGGCGGTGGCCTGGCTCGACAGTCCGCACCGGATCGCTGCCGACGTCGAGCTGCAGCTGCGCTCGCTGATCGCCGGGTGGCCGACGCCACCGGCCCTGCTGGTCCCGACGCACGGGGACTGGCAGCCGCGGAACTGGCTGACCCACGAGGGCGTGGTCAGCATCATCGACCTCGGCCGGGCCGACCTGCGACCGGCGCTCTCCGACTTCGGCCGGCTCGCCGCCCAGGAGTTCCGGCGCGACCGGTCGCTCGAGGCGGCGTTCCTCGAGGGCTACGGCCCCGATCCCCGCGAGCCCGACGCCTGGCAGCGTCACCGGGTGCGGGAGGCGATCGGGACGGCGACCTGGGCCTTCCAGGTGAGGGACGAGGCGTTCGAGGCGCAGGGGCACCGGATGATCGCCGAGGCGCTGGCCGACCTCTGACCGGTCCGGCAGCGGCTACCGATCAGCGGCGTGGGTTGGTCTCGAGGCCCTGGCGCAGGTCGTCGATCTCCTCGTGGAAGGCGTCCAGGATCCGCTCGGGGTCCGGGATCACGCTGGTGTCGGTCTTGAAGCCGACCCGGACTGTCCCGGCGTAGGTGAAGATGCAGGTCCCGAGCGTCTGATCGCCGGACCCGGGCACCCACCCGAGCAGGGAGGTGATCCTGGTCCCCGCGAGGTAGCGGTGCTCCCGGGGGCCCGGGACGTTGGTGGTGACCCCGCTCGCCTTGCCGGCGAAGAAGGTGACCAGCATCCGACTCAGGCGTCGGCCCAGCCGGCCGATCCCCTGGATCATCGCGAAGGTGATCACCGGCTCCGGGGACCGCTTGATCCGGTCCATCCTGCGCTTGGTCTCGGCGAGGCGTTCGGCTGCGGTGGTCAGACCGGACGGCAGCAGCAGGAGGACGAGCGCGAACCGGTTGCCGAGCTCCCGGGGCAGCGGCAGGTGCATCGGGCGCAGGTTGACCGGGATCATCGTCGGGATGTCGACCGTCCGCCCGCCGTGGTCGATCTGGTAGCGCTCGAGGGCGCCGGCCAGCGCCGAGACGAGGACGTCGTTCACGGTCGCCTCGGAGTCCTTGGCGATGTCCTTGATCTGCTGGAGGTCGATCGGGTCGGACCAGACCGCCTTCTTGTGCGAGCCCGCCTGACCAGCCAGCGCCGACTCGGGGTTGGTGGTGAGCAGCAGCTTGCGGAGCACGCCGATGCCGCTGAGACCGTTGCGGATCGCGGAGATGATCCCGGCCTTCATCCGGGCGGGCCGGAGCATCTGCTGCACCTCCGGGGCCGCACGGCGGGCGGCCTCGATCAGGTCACCGACCCCGTGGTGGCGCGCCCCTCCCCCGTCGGAGCCCTCGGTGGCATCGGCGGTCGCATCCGTGAGCGACAGCAGCACCTGGGTGAGCGCGATGCCGTCGGCCAGCGCGTGGTGCAGCCGGACGTAGATCGCCGAACCCTCGTCCAGCCCCTCCACGATGTGGATGTCCCAGAGCGGACGGTCGCGCGGAAGCGGCTCGGCGAGGAAGCGGCCGACGTACTCCTGGAGCGCGGCGGCGTCGCCGGGGGCCGGGAGCCGGACCTCGCGCACATGGTCCCGGAAGTCGAAGGCGCGCACGTCGCGCCAGCGCGACTTCGCCCAGCGGTGGCGGGGCACGGTGGGTCGCCGCGAGAAGACGGGGTAGGCCTCGATCAGACGGCTCTGGACCACCCGGTCGAAGCGGGCCCGGTCAACCGGCCCGTCCAGGAACATGACGCACTCGATCACCATCAGGTTCTGGACACGGTCCATGTTGAGCCAGATGGCGTCGACGGGGTTGACGCGGTGCTCTCTCACCACCCGAGCCTGTCACGTCTCGGCAAGTCGTGGGCGTTGACGTCGAACTCGGGGCCGGACCGCGACACCCAGGTCGACGTGAGGCTCGTGCTCAGCGCGCTGTGGATCGCGGTGCTGTTCGTCTTCGCCTACGTCGACCAGGCGTTCCTGATACTCGCGCTGGTCCATGTCCTGGTGCCGATCCTGATGGTGGTGCTCTCCCTCGTCCTGCCGGCCCGGAAGTGGTCGGCCTCGTAGCCAACCGGGTCAGCCGCTGCCGTCCGGGTCGATGCGGAACAGCACCTCGTCGTCGAAAGCCGTGGTCCAGACGTCGCCGTCAAGCACCAACAGGTCTCCGCCACTGGTGACCTCGGCGGTCAGCTGCTGGACCCGTGCGCCGGTCTGCCGGTCGACCTGGATCAGGAAGTCCTCGCCGTTGCGCACCCAGACCGACTTCTCATCGAGAGCCACCCCACCGTCGGGCGCGGCGCCGGCGGCGACCTCGGCGAGCACCTCTCCCGTCGTCGGGTCGAGCTGCAGGGTGACCCCAGCAGCTCCGACCCAGACGTCGGTGTCGACCGCCACCGACACCGGGTTGTCGATCGCCAGGTCTAGCAGCACCTCACCCGAGGAGGGGTCCACCTTCAGGACACGGTCGTCGAGCGCACATGGCAACCAGAGCGCGTCGACACCGACGGTCACATCGGAGCACCGTGCCGGCAACTCGAACTCGGTCGCGACCTCGTTGGTCGCCGGGTCGATCCCGACCATCGAACCGCCGTCGCTGGTGAGGACCCAGATGCGGTCGAAGCCTCCAACCAGGTGCCCCTGCACCGCCTGCTTCTTGACCGCGAACCGGGACACCACCTCCAACGACTCCGGATCCACCCGGAGCACTTCCGAGGCCCCGCACGTCCAGATCGAGTCGTACGCGGCACCGAGGCCGGCGCACAGGTCCGGGTCACCGAGGTCCGCGGAATCCACGACCTGGTTGGTCTCGGGGTCGACCAACGTCAGCTCACCGCTGTCGTGCCGCACCCAGAGCCCGTTGCTGTCGGCCGCCAACCAGTCCGGTCCGCCGACCAGCGTCAGCTGGGCCACCAGCACGTCGTCCACCGACGACACCACCTCGCCGGAGTTCGCGGAGCTCGACCCCGCTGATCCGTCGCCGTCGTCGCTGCTGCATGCACCCGTGACGACCAGCAGCAACAGGACCAGGAACCGGCCGAACATGGGAGCCACGATATTCCGGATCGGCCTGCCTGAGGCGGACGGCTAGGCCAGCTTCCTGACGTCCGACCGCGCCGTTCACAGCCGAGGCACAGGCTCTGCACGGGGTGGCCTCAGGATCGCCGTGGACCTTGGGATGACGTCCAGCCGGGCCCGACCCGATCAGAAGGAGTTCCCCATGCACCTCCCCACACTGCTTGGTCGCAAGCTGCTCGTCGGGGTGGCGCTGGTCGCCTCCGGCGTCGTCGCCGGCGGAACGGTCGCCGCTGTCTCCACGGCGAACGCGAGCAACTCCGGGTCGAGCAGCGCGCATGCGGACGAGACCCCGCTGACCGGTGACGCGTTGTCCTCGGTCAAGGCCGCGGTGCTCGACGAGTACCCCGACGCGACGTTCCAACGCGTCGAGACCGACAGCGGCGGCGTCTACGAGGCCCACATCACCACCGCCGACGGCGACGAGCTCACCGTCGCGCTCGACGAGACCTACGCGATCATCGGCGCGAGGACCGGGCACGATCGCCACGGGCGCGACGGCGAGGGGCGCGACGGCAAGGTCGGCGGGGCGGACGGGACCAACTGAGCCACCGCCCGCGGCGCTGCGATGCCTAGGCCGGTGCGCGCCCTGTGGCGCACCTCGCCAGGGCGGAGAGCGAGAACGACCCGGACGGCGATCCGAGGCGTTCGAACATCTCCGCACGCAGCGCCGCGCGGCGGTCCTCCGACAGACCCACGCAGTAGGAGCCGGCGGGACCGACCCCACCCAGCAGCCCGGACCACAGCTCGTCGAACCCCGTGTACGTCGAGGTGACGCGCAAGGTCGTCTCGGTGAGATCCTCGAACCCGGCGGTATCCAGCAGCTGCGCGATCTCCCCGTCCCGACCGAAGCGCAGGGTGCGAGCCTCGTCCGGTGCCTGCGGATCGATCGCCAGGGCGGCGTCCCAGAAGCGCCGCAGCATCTCCATGCCCTCGTCGAAGTCCCACACACAGGCAGACGCGCTGCCGCCCGCGCGCAGCACCCGGCGGAACTCGCGGGCGGCCTGCGCCGGATCTGCCACGAAGTGCAGCACCAGCTGGGCCAGGACCCGATCGAAGGAGCCGTCCTCGAACGGGAGGGCCTCGGCCTGCCCCGCGCGGACCTCGACCCCCGGGTAGCGAGCAGCGCACTCGCTGACGAACGGCGGCGAGGGGTCGCAGGCGGCCACTGCCGTCGGACCGAGCCGGTCCACCAGGACGCCGGTCAGGGCCCCGGGACCGCAGCCGACGTCGAGGGCCAGGAGTCCCTCGGTGACGCCGGCGGCGTCCGCGAACTGGTCGGCGAGTGGGCGGGAGTACCTGCCCATGAACGCGTCGTACGCCTCGCCCGAGGTCTGGAAGGTCTGCGCGCCGTGAAGTGAGTCCATCGCCTGCTCCCACCTGCTGGGGCCGCCCTCAGCAGGACGACAACCACGACGATGATGGGGGCGAGCAAGGCTGTCAATCCCGTGCAGACCGGTCGACGGCGCAGCCGCTGAACGGCGCCGCCAGAGGCCTTTCGACCCTGTGCGGTCCCGGGGCCGATCTCGTTGCATGGAGCCATGAGCAGTCGCCCGCACCACCCGGTACTCACGTCGTCCCTCTTCGGCGTTGCGATCGTGAGCGGCTTGGTCGTCGGGTTCATCGTGATGCTGAACCTCCACATCACGGTCGGTCTCGAGGAGGGCTACGCGGCGAGCCCAGCGGAGGTCTGGGCCTTCTCGCCCCTCCTGTCGACCGTCGACGTGGCGCTCCTCGTCGGGGGTCCCGTGCTCGGGTTCCTCGCGGCGCGCCGGCTGCTCCGCAACCACCCGTGACACGGGGCCGAAGGATCGACGTTCAGCCGGACAGCTCGGCGAACAGCTCGACGTACTGAATCAGGTGCCGGTCGCCGAGGTAACGGTCCCTGACCCGCTCCCGGGCTCCGTCGCCGAGAAGGTCGGCCCGCTGGGGGTCCGCGAGCAATGCGGCCAGCAGGGTCCCGAAGAGATCGAGGTCGGCGGGATCATCGAGCAGCACACCGCTGACACCGTCGACGATCTGGTCCTGGATCCCGCCGACCCTGGATGCGAGCACGGGACGTCCCTTCCACATGGGCTCGGTCACGGTGAGGCCGAAGCCCTCGACGAGGCTCTTCTGCACCACCACCGACGCGTAGCGCTGCAGCGCGTTGACCATCCGGGCGTTCTCGGCGATGTCGTCCATGGGCAGCGTGCACAGATGCAGCCGCTGCCGGGTCGTCGCGGGCAGGGCCCGCCAGATCGCGAGGCACTCGTCGAACACCTCCGCACCCTCCGGGTCATCGCTGACTCCCGCCACCTCGGGTCCGGCAAGCATCAGGTGGACGTCGTCGGGCATGCGGGACAGGTGGTCGGCGAAGCCGGCGAGCACCCCCGACATGTCCTTGAGCCGGTCCCACCGGCTCACCTGGAGCACGAGACGGGCATGCCCAGGGACGATCTGGTCGCCGGCGATGAGCCCGGAGTGCCGCCGTACGCCGCCCTCCGACCCGTCGCGACGTACGAAGGCGAGGCTGCCGTGGTCCTCCGGCAGGTCGACCAGTCCGGCCTGTCGCAGTGTCGCCTCCAGGTCGGCCTGCGCCAGGTCGATGTTCTTGGCACTGAACGGGTCCAGGGACGGCGGGATCAACCGGACCAGACTCGAGTCGACCCAGTCCGGGACGTACTCCATCCGGGAGAAGATCACGGCATGAGCCCGCTCCACGTCCGGGCGGAGGAACGCCCACACCCGATCGGTGACCTCGGTGGTGACGTCGAGACCGACGTGACATCGCCAGACGACGTGCGCGCCGGACCCGAGGAGTCCGTTGACCATGCCGGCGGTCTGCGGGTCGTGCAGCAGCACGATGTCCCCCGGGCGGACCTGGTCGCGCAGCGCTGAGACGTTGGGGGCCAGGACCGACTCGTAGAGCTCTCGCTCGTGCTGGCCGAGCGGGCCGCCGTCGCCCTCGGATCCATGCAGCATGTTGTGGATTCGTTTGGTGAGGCGGAAGAACTCCGGCGTGCCGTCGAGGACCAGCCACCTGGTGTCGACGTGCGCCCCTCGGGCGTACGCGAGCAGCGCCTGCAGCATCTCGGCGACCCCGCCGCCAGTGGCGGTCGCATTCACGTTCCAGATCGTCCGCCCCGCCAGGAGGGATCGCGCTGCTCTCGGCCTGCTCGTGCAGCCGGGCGGCGCGTTCGCTGCTCAGGAAGGCGGCCAGTCGCTCGAGCGGGACCGGGTCGATCTGCACCTCGAGCATCACTCGATGCTCGCACGCGAAGCAGCCCGCTGCGCGAAACGGCTCCAACGGCCAGGGGTGGACCAGCCAGGCCCGGCAGCGTCTCGGACTCCCGTGGGAGCATGCTGAGGTGACTGAGGTCCTCGTCATAGCGGCCGCCGTGTACGGCTTTGCGCTCGTCTCAGGGCGGCTGTCCATGTCGCCGGTCACCGCCCCGATGGTCTTCACGGCCCTGGGCCTGGCCGTGGGAGACGCGGGGCTGGGGTGGTTCGACCTGGGCCTCGAAGGGGAAGCGGTCTCGATCCTGATCGAGGCGACGCTGGTGCTGGTGCTGTTCACGGACGCGATCCGGATCGACCTGCGCAAGCTCCGGACCGAGTCCCGCTTCCCGGTGCGGCTGCTCGGAATCGGCCTCCCGCTGACGCTGCTCCTCGGCACCGGTGCCGCCTGGCTGCTGTTCCCGGTCCTCACCCTGGCCGAGGCGGCACTCCTCGCGGCCGTGCTGACTCCCACCGACGCGGCGCTCGGGCAGGCCGTGGTCAGCGACCGGCGACTCCCGGTGCGGCTGCGCCAGGGGCTCAACGTCGAGAGCGGCCTCAACGACGGACTCATGGTGCCCATCGTCACGGTCGCCCTCGCGCTTTCGGCCGCCGAGGCGGCCGGCACCGGAGGGTGGGGGGAGTTCGTGGTCCGGCAGATCGGGTTCGGGCTGCTGGCCGGAGTCGGCATGGGCGCCATCGGCGGGCGGTTGCTGCACCTGCGAGCTGGTGCAGACCGGGTCGAGGGCATCTATCGGCAGCTCGCGACCATCGCGATCGCAGCGGGGGCGTTCGCCAGTGCCGAGTTGTTCGAGGGCAACGGCTTCATCGCCGCCTTCACCGCAGGACTCGCGTTCGGTCATCTGGCCCGCGAGCAGTGCAGCGGCATCCAGGACTTCACCGAGGACGAGGGAGAGCTGCTGAGCGCGATCACGTTCATCCTCTTCGGCTCGGCACTCGCTGGACCAGCGCTCGAAGCCGTGTCCTGGCAGATCCTGGGCTACGTGGTGCTCAGTCTGACCGTCGTCCGGATGGCACCAGTCGTGCTCGCCCTCACGGGCACGCGCACCCTGGTCGAGACCCGCTTCTTCGCTGGCTGGTTTGGTCCCCGTGGCCTGGCTTCGATCCTCTTCGCGCTGATCGTGCTGGAGCAGCTGGACAGCCCGCAGACCGATCTGATCTTCGACACCGCGATCTGGACGGTGCTGGTGAGCGTGTTCGCCCACGGACTCACCGCCAGCCCGTGGACCGCCCGCCTCGCGGCGCGCCTGGGCACGGCGCCCGACACCCAACCGGAGCTGGCCCCCGCGCCCGAGATGCCCACCCGGCGCCGACTCCCCTAGTCCTAGACGGTCCACGTCCGACGGCAACGGCCGGACAAGGACCATCGCCTCTGGGGGCGTGCGCCCAGTGCGTCGAGACTGAGGACGCCAACGACAGGAGACCACGTGGAAATTTTCGTCAACACCGACAGCAACATCGACTGCGACGCCGACGAGGTGAGTCGCATCAAGGCCGGCGTGGAGTCCACGTTCAGCCGTTTCGACCACAGCCTCACGCGCATCGAGGTCCACCTGCGCGACGACAGCGCCGGCAGGGAGACCGGCGACGACATCCGCTGCCTGCTCGAGGCCCGCCCGGCCGGTCAGGACCCGGTGACCGCCAGCCACCAGGCGTCGACCGTGGTCGAAGCGTTGGGAGGGGCGACCGACAAGCTGGAGACGCTGCTCACCCACAAGTTCGACCGGCTCACGGAGAAGGACCGACGCGACACCATCCGCCGTCGCTGAAGGCGAGCCCTCCAGGCGCTTCTCGACGGGATCGTGCCGTGCGTGCGGATGGTCCTCCTAGGCGCGCTGGATGTCGACGTCGTCCGACGTGTCCTCCTCGCTGCTTGCCGAGGACGGCGCGGCCGGCCTCGAGCCGGGCGACCGGGACGCGGAAGGGCGAGCAGGAGACGTAGTCCAGCCCGACCCGGTGGAAGAAGTGGATCGACTCGGGATCCCCCCCGTGCTCGCCACACACACCGGCCTTGAGGCCCGGGCGAGTGCTGCGGCCCTCACGGGTGGCGATGTCGACGAGCCGGCCGACGCCGGCCGCGTCCAGGCTCTCGAAGGGCGACACCGTGAAGACGCCCTTCTCGAGATAGGCCGCGAAGAAGGCTGCCTCCACGTCGTCGCGACTGAACCCCCACGTCGTCTGGGTCAGGTCGTTGGTGCCGAAGGAGAAGAAGTCGGCCTCCTCGGCGATCCGGAACGCCGTGAGCGCCGCACGGGGAAGCTCGATCATCGTGCCGATCGGGATGTCCAGGGAGACCCCTTCGGTCTCGGCGACCTCCGCGAGGATCCGGGCGGCCTCCTCGCGCACGAGGTGCAGCTCCATCAGCGATCCCACCAGCGGCACCATGATCTCGGGCCGCGGGTCATGTCCGCCCTTGATCCGGCGTGCTGCCGCCTCGGCGACCGCACGGATCTGGCCCGCGAACAGACCGGGCACGGTGAGGCCGAGCCGGACTCCACGCAGGCCGAGCATCGGGTTGGACTCGTGGAGCCGGTTCACCGCTGCGAGCAGCCGCACGTCGTCGTCGGCAGCGACGCCCTTCTCCTCGGCCCGGGCAACCTTGACCATCAGGTCGGACCGGTCCGGCAGGAACTCATGCAGCGGCGGGTCGAGCAGCCGGATCGTGGTCGGCAGTCCGTCCATCGCGGCGAGGAGCTCGTCGAAGTCCTCGCGTTGGGGCGGCAGCAGCGCAGCGAGCGCTTCCTCGCGCTCCGCGGAGCTCCCGGCAAGGATCACCCGCTCGATCAGCACGCGTCGGTCACCGAGGAACATGTGCTCGGTGCGGCACAGGCCGATTCCCTGGGCGCCCATCCGTCGCGCCCGCAGCGCGTCCGGCCCGGTGTCGGCGTTCGCCCGCACCTGCATGGTGCGCACGGAGTCGGCATGCGACGAGCAGGCGATCCACCGCTCGGATCAGGTCGGCAGTGCCCTCGTCGACCAGCTCGAGAGCCGGCTCGAGGCCCTCCTCGAGATACTTCACCACGGGCGACGGCACGACCGGCAGCTGGCCGAGGAACACCTCGCCGGTCGATCCATCGATGGAGAGCACGTCGCCCTGGCGCACCTCGACGCCGTCGGCGTGCGCGACCTGTTGCTCCTCGTCGACCTGCAGGGACTCGGCGCCGCAGACAGCGGTCTTGCCCATGCCCCGCGCCACGACCGCCGCGTGCGAGGTCTTGCCGCCGCGGCTGGTCAGGATCCCGGTCGCCGCGATCATCCCCTCGAGGTCCTCGGGGTTGGTCTCCTTGCGCAACAGCACGACCGACTCGCCGTCCGCCGCCCACGCGACCGCCGTCGCGGAGTCGAAGACCACCTTGCCCACCGCCGCGCCCGGAGAGGCCGGCATGCCCCGGGTGAACGGCGTGCGCTCGGCCTCGGCGTCGAACTGCGGGAACATGAGCTGGGCCAGCTGCGCTCCGCCGACCCGCTCCAGCGCCTCGTCCATCGTGATCAGCTGCTCGTCGACCAGCTGCGTGGCGATGCGGAACGCTGCCGCGGCGGTGCGCTTCCCGACCCGGGTCTGGAGCATCCAGAGCTTGCCGCGCTCCACGGTGAACTCGATGTCGCACAGGTCGCGGTAGTGGGTCTCCAGGCGCCGCATGATCTTGCGGAGCGACTCGTGCGACTCGGGGTCGACCTCCGCGAAGTCGTCCAGGGACAGCGTGTTGCGGATCCCGGAGACGACGTCCTCTCCCTGCGCGTTGACGAGGTAGTCGCCGTACCCACCGGGCTTGCCCGTGGAGGGGTCCCGGGTGAAGCAGACCCCGGTGCCGGAGGTCTCGCCCAGGTTGCCGAACACCATCGTGCAGACGTTCACCGCCGTGCCTGCGTCCTCGGGGATGCGCTCTCGCCGCCGGTAGATGCGAGCGCGGTCGGTGTTCCAGGACTCGAAGACGGCCCGGATGGCCAGGTCGAGCTGTTCGCGCGGATCCTGCGGGAAGGTGCGCCCGCTTCCGGCCTCCACCACTGCCTTGAAGTCCTCGACCAGCTGGCGAAGGTCACCGGCGTCCAGCTCGAGATCGTTCGTGACCCCCTTGGCCTCCTTCGTCGCGTCGAGCACTCGAGCGAAGTCGTCGCCCTCCATGCCGAGGACGGTCTTGCCGAACATCTGGATCAGCCGCCGGTAGGAGTCCCAGACGAACCGCTCGTCCCCGGAGGCCTCGATCAGGCCCTTGACCGAGAAGTCGTTGAGACCGACGTTGAGCACCGTCTCCATCATCCCCGGCATCGAGTACTTCGCTCCGGACCTCACGCTCACCAGGAGCGGATCGACGGAGTCGCCCAGCCGGCGCCCGACCTCGTCCTCGAGTCGGCGCAGGGCCATGGTGACCTGCACCCTCAGATCGTCCGGCAGGCGATCGTGGTTGAGGTAGTGCCGACACGCCTCGGTCGTCACGGTGAAGCCCGGGGGCACCGGCAGGCCCAGCCGCGTCATCTCGGCCAGGTTGGCGCCCTTGCCACCCAGCAGATCCTTCTGGTCCTTGTTGCCCTCGCTGAAGTGGTAGACGAGCTTGTCCATCTCTAGTTCACTGCCTTTCGGTTCACCGGTGGAGGCGCTGCCGCGACGGGCCAGCGAAGGACGTCGAGGATCACGGGTGCTCCCCGGCATGGCGGAGCACCTTGGTGAGCGCGTGATCGCTGCTGACCTCGCGCACGGTGCCGCTCTGCGAGCGCATCACGAGCGACCGCGTGCGGGCGCCGCCACCGGAGTAGCGAACCCCCGGGAGGAGGTCGCCGTCGGTGATGCCGGTCGCCACGAAGAAGGTGTTGTCGCAGGTCACGAGATCGTTGAGGCCCAGCACCCGGTCGAGGTCGTGACCCGCCGCGAGGGCCCGGCGTCGCTGCTCGTCGTCGGCGGCGTAGAGACGCGCCTGGATCTCACCGCCCATCGCCTTCATGGCACAGGCGGTGATGACGCCCTCCGGGGTGCCGCCGATGCCCATGAGCACGTCGATCCCCGACTCGGGCCGGGCCACCGCGATCGCCACCGCCACGTCACCGTCGGGGAAGAGCTTGATCCGGGCACCCGCAGCGCGCAGGCGGGCGATGAGCTCAGCGTGCCGGGGCCGGTCCAGCACGGCGACGGTCACGTCGGAGATCGAGCCGCCCTTGGCCTCGGCCACCACCCGCAGCGTCTCCTCGGCCGGAGCGGTGACGTCCACCTTGCCGGCGGCGCTGGGGCCGACCACGAGCTTCTCCATGTAGTAGACGTCCTTGGGGTCGAACATGCTGCCGCGATCGGCTGCCGCGATCACCGCGATCGCGTTCGGCATGCCGTTCGCCAGCAGGGTCGTCCCGTCCACGGGATCCACGGCGATGTCCATCTCCGGGGCCGGTCCCGTCCCCGAGCTGCTCACCGTTGTGCAGCATGGGCGCCTCGTCCTTCTCCCCCTCACCGATGACCACGACCCCGCGCATCTGTACGCCGGCGAGAACGTGGCGCATGGCGTCGACGGCGGCACCGTCACCTGCCTCCTTGTCACCGAGTCCGGCCCACCGCCCGGCTGCCATCGCGGCGGCCTCCGTGGCTCGCATCAGGTCGAGCCCGAGGTTGCGGTCGGGCAGCTGGTAGGGCCCGCCGTGTGCTGGGGTCGACGTCATCGCGCACCGGCCCTCTCTGCCTCTCCCGCTGGTCCTGTGGTCCGTTCGGGCACTGCCTGCTCTGCGCGCTCATCGTCGTGGTCCGCTCCTTGACTGCCTGGTTGTCGGGCCGCACGGCCCTCAGGCGCACCCGCCCGGCGGCGTGTGATCTGCGCCTCAGATCGTTGGATCTCTTTATACGCCTTTGTTTGTGTGGTTTCAAGAGGTTGGCGGGTCAAATCGGGCACATATCAACAGGACGATCCTCGGCGCCCCGGCCGACGTGGGCGAGCCGGCTCTGTTCGTGGTTGCGGCCCCCGCTACCGTCCGGGGGTGGCACGTACCGGGACGCGTGACCGCGACCGCGGCGGGAGCGTGCACGTGTCGGCGAGAACGGTCGCGTTGCGCCCTCGCGGGCGCGTGCAACCAGGCGCGGACGGGCTCACTGCTGCGAGCTCTCGCCGCGCCGTTCGGGGGGGGGGGGAGGGGTGTGGAGCGGCTGTGGGTGCAGTCTCGTCGACTGCGCCTGCGCTCGTCGACGAGGTAGACGGCGACCTGGGGGGGGTGTGAGGGGGGTGGTGGTGGCCAGTCCTCGAATCCGGTGCTCGTCGACGCACGGGACCCGCGGGGGAGGGGGGGGGGGGGCGGGAGCGGCACGCGCCAGCAACAGCAGCCGTTGCCCGCTCGCCGGGCCGGGTGCACGGGCCTCGAGGACGCTCATCCCGTACGCGACGCAGGTCGTGCACGGCGAGAGCGGCGATCGCGCCCTGCATCCGCCGAGTGGGGCGCTCAAGTCCGGTGCGCCCGGTCGGCGCGGGTGACGAGCGTCTGTGGGTGCTCCACCCGGAGGTGTACGAGGAACGCAGCTTCGGTTCGACGATCTCCACCGGGCATCCGGTCGTCGAGCGCCGACCTGTACGTAGGGGGCGCGTTGCCCGCGCACCTCGCGCCCTACTCGGGGCCCTACACGCTCGGTCGAGGGGGAGAGGGGGGAGGGGGGGGGGGGGGGGGGGGGGGAGGGGGGGACAGCTGTCGTGGGGGGGGGGGGGGGGAGTGGGGGGGGAGGGGGAGGGGGGGGAAGAAGGAGAGCGTTCATCGAGAACACCCTCAGATCCTGATGATCCGACGCCCGGCCCTGACGCTACCGACACGCTCGAGCCCCGGAGAGATAGTTCGAAGCGGCCGAGTGCGCTCGCGGCGCGCGCCGCGGCGGGCGGACGGCAGTTCCTGCTCGCCGACGAGGCCCGGCGTGGGCAAGACGATCGCCGCGGTCCTCGAGGACGCGGTGGGCGCCGTGCCGCGGTGCCCGACGGGTGCTCGTCGTGGTCGACGGCGACCCGCCGCGATCACGATCGGCCACTGGTGCCGCAATCACCGCGCTGGGCGACGGCGGTCTCGCATGGGTCGTGATCACGTGGGACCGGCTGGAGAAGGTCACGGATCACACTGGGATGTGATAGAGGAGAGTTGAGCAGATGTGCTATAGGCGGGGCCGAGAGGGGAGGGGGGAGGGGCGCGTTGCGCGCAGGGAGGAGAGGTGGGGGAGGGGAGGGGGGTGGTGGGGCCGGACCGGTGTGTGTCGGCGTACTGGCGGCGGAGGTGAGGTGGGGTGAGAGAGCAAGAGTTCGAGCGTGTTCATGATGCCGACGGTGCCTGTAGCACACCTGGGATGTGCATCATCGCTGACGAGAGAAGGCCCCGCGCTGCGACGACGACGACGAAGCAGTTGGTGAGTGTGCGAAGGGGAAGTAGAGGAGAACCAGTTGACGTAGTGGGAGGTGGCTTCGTTGACGACATCGCCGAAGGCCCAGTGCCGTTGCGCAGTGTTGAAACGTCTCGAGGATGTACTGTATTCTGTGTTCGTGGGCGGCGTCGAGGAAGCGCCGCGCCTCGAGGTTGTAAGACGGTGGTCGATCTTGAAGGAGTCCTTGGCGTCGTAGCGGTGGTTGGTGTCGGTATCGAAGATCGGGGTCAGGTAGAGCGCGTTGGCACCGACCGCGGCATGTGGTCGAGGTGTGCGGTGATGCTGGAAGTCCCCGTAGAAGCTTCCGGGTCGGTTCGCTGACCGAGGGCAACGGTAGGTCGAGGGTGGGGTCGCTGTTGGCGATCGCCAGGGAAGATTGGTAGAAGGTGGCGTCGTGGACAGTCGGGGCGCCAATTTCAGTCTTCAGCGGTCGAGGCGATGCTGTGTACGAGGGCGCGCTAAGAGAGGAAGACGATGACGCTGGGGATCGTCGCGGTCAGGGTGCCGGCCATCAGGTATCGAGGAGGTGCCGCAGCGGCTGACGAACGCGGAGAGGCCGACTGGATGGTCGGACCTCGTCGGTGTGGGTGACGAGCAGTGGCCAGAGAAACTCGTTCCAGGCGAACAGGAAGCTGAAGATCGCAGGGTCGCGACGCCGGCTTGGCGAGCGGGACGATGACCGGACAGGATCCGATCCTGCTGCAGCCGTCGACGGCTGCGTCCTGACTGGGGATGGTGGCGAAGCTCTGGCGGAGCAGGATGATGCCGACACGTGCGCGAGGCGAGGGACGATAACCGGAGTGGGTGTCGATCCAGCTGCGGTCGTCGGATCGCGTACGCGGGATGATGGTCACGAAGGTGGGCATGAGGGCGGCGAGCAGCCGATGAAGATCGTGTTGCGCGAGGAACTCGAGCCGCACGACGCGTAGGCGGCGGGCCATCGACGACGAGGTGCCCGGTGACGATGCTGGCGGCCAGATGATGCTGTTGAGGTAGACTGCCCGACGGTGCCGCTCCCGGCCTGTGCGGTCCCGTGCAGGACGTGGCACGATGAGTGTTGGTGTAGGTCTCGGCGCGGGACTGGAGCGACGTGGCGACTCACAGGAACGGGGCGAGCTGAAAACGCCAGGGCGAGGGTGAGGGCTCGCCCAGCCGGGCGGTCTGGTCGTCCATGCAGGGCTGACCTCCCCGAGCCGCGGCGCGCGATGGACAGGTGAGCGAGGACGAGGACGAGGTGACGAACGAGATGCGGTGCCGTAGCCGAAGTCACGAGACGGAAGGCGTCGCGGTACATCAGCATGCCGAGCACCTCGGTGCTCCTTGAGGACTGCCGCCGGTGAGCACGTAGACGAGGTCGAAGGCCTGGAAGCTGGTGATGAGGGACTGGACGACGACGAAGAAGGTCATCGGCGCCAGCAGCGGGAGCGTGATGGGCGGAACGCTGGCCTGCGTGGGCGCGTCGAGGGCGCTGGCTGTAGAGGCTGGCGGGAAGTGCCTGCATCGCGGCGAGGTACAGACGCGTTGAACCGAGGTTCTTCCAGACGTCAGCAGGGTGAGGCACCAGCGCGAGCCAACGGTGCTGCGGCGAGTCGATCCGGCGATGGACCTCGGCGAGGAGGGCGTTGAGGAACGGCGGTCGAGCATGCTCCAGACGATCGCAGCGGCCGAGGAGGTCACTGCAGGGAGGAAGAAGATGGCGATGGAAGCTCTGGGCACGGATCGGGCGTCGTGGAGCATGGCGACGAGCAGGCCGCGACGACGAGGCGCACACCCAACGCGTACACGTGTGACGAGCAGGCTGTTCGAGACTGGGTCCGCCAGCCGTCGTAGTTGTCAGCCGATGAACTCATCGCCGGGTCGAGCCGTTCCAGGAGGTGAGCTGATCGGTGCGGCGGCGATGATCGGGTACAGGACGAAGACCTGGAGCCGCCGAGCGCGGCAGCAGGCACAGGGCCGCGGTGAGCATCGCTCGCGCTCGCAGCCGCTGCGGACGCCGACGGGGAGCCGGCGACGGCCTTCGCCGGCCGGGCGGCGAGGCGCCACGGCCGGGTGTGTGACGTGCTCAGGGTCATCCGAGGGTTCAGCCGTTCGTCATGACGTCGACGACCGCGGACTCCGCGGCCACAGCGCCGCTCGACGATGCCTCACCGCTCAGGGCCTTCCGCCTGGGCGAGCCAGGGAGATCTGCGGGTACAGCGGCGAGTCGGACGGGCGTGGGCTCGGCATCTGCTCACGTACGGCATCAGGCGGGCTCGGTGAGCTCACGGAGTCGAGGTTCGCGCTCCGGCGACGAGTGGCGACGGGAGCATGCCGGTCTCTGGCTCCCTGGGCACGTTCTCGGCCACGAGGAGAGGCCGGAAGTCCGCCGCGACTGGCCTCGCCCTGGGAGTTTCGAACATCGCCTGCTCGCACAGGTTGGTGGACGGTTCGCGTCGCTGGGGTAGGGCGCTTGGCGACCGCAGACGACGGCGGGTCGGCAGCCGAGATCCCGACCACCACGAGCCCTCCGGAGCGGAGCCGCCCTGCTCTCTCGAGCTCACCCCACCTGGCGTAGGGGCTGACGCCTGACTCGATCCGGTCGACAGATTAGAGCGCCTTCGCACCCTCGGGGGTGTTGAACGCGGCGGCCGAGTTGACCCGATGAGGAGCTCGCCGCCGGCGCACAGGTTGACCTGGAAGTTCCAGTCAGGCCCTCGCGTTGTCGCCGGCTCGGTGAACAGGTCGTAGCTGGGCTTGCCGGTCCCTCGAGAATCGTCTGGACCTCCATGAGCTCCTCCCGGTGGCCGGGGCGTCGGGGTCGAGCCGGCCTCCTGAGAGGGCTTGTTGGCGTAGGCGAGGTTGCTCGCGAGACCGGCACGAACCGCGGCGATGTTGCGACGAGGTGAGCGCGGGTTGATGTCCTCACTCCGGTGGGAGGAGAGGCCCCAGGTTGGCCAGGCCGATCTGCTCGATCTGCGGCACCCACACCAGGTCGCCGATGGCGATGTCAGGCAGCGTGTCGGACGTGGCCGAGGCGCGCAGCTTGGTCAAGAAGTCGGGGTTGGGGATCATCGAGGTGGCGATCTCGACGTCCGGGTGGGACGCGTTGTACTCCGCGGCCATGGCGTCGAAGACGTCGCGTTGGTGCCGTCCAGTAGTGCCACAGGTGACCTCGGTGGTCCCGCCGTCGTTGCCGGCGCCGGAGCTGTCCTCGGCGCCGCAGCCGGTGAGGGCGCCGAGAACGGCCAGAACGCAAGGGCACGGGTGGTGGCGCGGAGATATCGATGCATCTTGTTGCTCCTTCGGCGTGGTGGGGCGCTAGGACGTCACTTCAGGTGAGGCGGTGTCGCTGCGGATCTCGAAGCAGGCTGCGCAGTTGCGGGCACGACGAGGTCCCGGCGAGGGGGCCGGTCTCGACAACGCGTGGCCCCAGCGGCCAAGTCGCTGGGAGCGTGAGGGCGTGGTCGCCGACGTTGACCACGCAGGCACCGGTCCCGCGGGTGAAGGCGAGCAGATCGGGGCTGCCGCCGGTCAGCAGCGGATGTCTGGCGCGTCTCCGAAGAGCCCCCGTCGGTGTCGGAGGAGGCGGGTGTAGACGTGGTGGGTCGAGTGCGGGTCGCGAGCTGGGCGTCGCGTGCGTACCGCCGGAACCAGTCGGGCTGCGGAGCCACGGTCGGCCCGAGCCGGCAGGACCGAAACAGAAGTTCCGGCGTCCGCTGCCCGGCAACGGCACCCGACAGCCGTCTGGCCAGCTCACGGCCTCCGGATCGGATCCGATCGGGTCCTGCCTGCCGCGTCGTGGAGGCCGAGCATCTCCGGCATGCCGGTGGCGCTCGGAGGTACGCCGGCGGGGCAGCACGAGCGTACGAGGCGCGACTGGGGCGCGGATCTGACCAGCTCGTGAGATGGACCTCGCCCGGGCGGCCGCAATGTCGCGGAAGGGTCGGGCCGCGGTCCTGCTGCTGGCCGTACCGGGTGGACGTTCGGTGCACGTCGTGGTTGGAAGCGTCAGGCCGTGGTCGAGCCGGTTGCCGCGGCCTGCGCAGGCCAGCGTCGATCGCCGCGCGGAGGCGGTCCGCCGCCCAGGGCTGGACGAGGAGGTCGAAGTGGAATGCCTGGTGCAGCTCGTCGGGCGGCAGAAGGCGGCAGCTGATCCAGCGTCGGCACCCACACCTCGCCGACCAGGTATGCCTTCGGGTACTCTCCCCAGCGCCGCCAGGACCGGTAGATGTCATGAACCTCGGGCTGGTCCGACATCGCGGCGTTGTAGCCGCCGGGATCGTCGTCTCCACTCGGCCAGTCGGGAAGGTCAGGGTGCTTGACGTGCCCGTGGGCGACGTCGATGCGGAAGCCGTCGACACCTCGGTCGAACCAGAACCGGAGCACCTGCTCGAAGTGGGCCGCGACCTCGGGGTTGCGCCAGTTGAAGTCCGGTTGTCCGGTGTCGAAGGTGTGGAGGTACGACTGCCCGGGTCGGCCGTCGGGCTGGGTCACCCGGGTCCAGGCCGGGCTGAAGACAGGTGGCCAGTTGTTCGGTCGGCAGTTCGCCGTCGGCGCCGCGACCGTCCCGGAACAGGAACCTCTCCCTCGCCGGGCTACCGGGCGTCGAGCGCAACGCCTCCTGGAACCAGGCATGCTCGACAGAGCAGTGGTTGGCCACCAGGTCTATCACGACCCGTGTCCCGAGCCCGTGGGCATCCGACACCAGCGCCTCGAGCTCGGCGACGTCACCGTAGACGGGGTCGATGGCGAAGTAGTCGGCGATGTCGTACCCATGGTCATGCTGTGGGGAGGTGTAACAGGGGTTGAGCCAGATCGCGTCGACCCCCAGGGCCGCCAACCTGCTCAACTCTGCCTGGACCCCCGCGAGGTCTCCGATGCCGTCGCCATCAGCGTCGCGGAAGGACCGGACGTAGGTCTGGTAGACCACGGCGTTCCGCCACCAAGGCTCGGTCGTCGGGCCGGGAGCTGTCCTCACCGGTTCCGGGCTGGACAGGAGGGAGGGATCGGCGACGGTTGTGGCGTCCCTCAACTGATCGGCTTTCACTCGTGCCTCCTGTACGTCGGTGTCGATTGCCGGGGAGCCGTCCGGGCGGCGCCCTTTGCGGCAGCGCCGCCCGGACGGGTCTTGGGGTGGTGACCTGGCGCTAGAACGTGGGCCAGATGTCGATCACGTCTCCACCCGTGCCTACGTAGTTGGAGCCGACCGACCACGTGGCGTCGTCGATGAGCGGCTTGAACTCGAAGACTCGCCGTCCGGGATACGTTCGAGCTCGAACTCCCAGACATCTGGCGCGACGCTTCGTGTCGCCCTGCCCGAGGTCCAGGTGAAGGGGTACTCGTCACCGCGGATGGCGATGTTGCGACCCAACCCGACGTTGTAGTGCACGCGGATCTTCGTGGTGTTCCGCGCCATCGGTGTGTAGGTCGAGACCGGAGTGCCGGGCACATAGACCTTGCTCTCGTGCTCGCCCAGGGTCACGGTGATCTGCTGGCCGGTCACGCCGCCCGCGGTGACGGTGACCTTGTCGTTCGTGTTCATCAGGTTGGTGAGCACGGTGCCGACCGGGATGGTGCTCTCAGCGCGCAGGGGAACCGTCCGCGTCTGGTTGTTCCACGAGTTCGACGAGAGCGTGATCGACTCCTCGCCGGTCGAGTCGACCCGGCGGGAGAAGGCGTAGACGTTGGTGTCGACCCACATCTCGCGCTGCGTGCCGACCCGAAGGGCAGGGTAGGCCTTCTTGATAGCGGTGAGTCGCTGGATGTGCTTGTAGAGGTTCGACGTCTGGTCGAAGCTCGTCATGTCCTCGCGGTTGTCCTTGTTCGCGATCGGGTTCTCCGATGCGTTGCCATTGCCATCCGCGGCCTGCTCGGTGCCGTAGTAGATGACCGGCACCCCTCGACTGGTCAACAGGAAGGTCAGGCCGGACCGCAACCGCTGGTAGTTGTCGTCAGCCCACGTCAGGAACCTCGCCCGGTCGTGGTTGTCGAGGAACGTCTCGAGGCGGTTGGGGTTGTTGTACTTCCAGTCCTGATCGAACAGGTCGCTCACCGCGTTCATGTCGGTGTCAGCAGCGAAGGCGCTGCGCACCGTGTTGAAGTACGGGAAGTCCAGGACACCCCACTCGTAGTCCTGGTACTCCGACACGTAGTTCGGGTCGTACACGAACACCTCACCGAAGGTCGGCACTCCCATGGCCGCCTCGAACTCAGCCAGCCACGGCTTGGGGATGGACCTGGCGACATCGACGCGGATGCCGTCGAACCCCATGTCGACCCAGTCCTTGTAGGTGTTCTTCAGATGCGTGGAGACGAACGGGTTGGACTGATCGAGGTCGTCGAGGCCACCGAGGTCGCAGGACTCGATCTCTGCCTGCGTCTCGGTGCCGTCGAACCGGCAGTCACCCGTGTGGTGGTAGTAGGAGGAGTTGTCCAGGGGAGCGGCGGGTCTGTACGCGCTCGGCGAGTACGTCGTGGACGTCCCGGCGAGGTAGTCGGCTGTGTGGTTCGGCACCACGTCCAGGATCATCTTCAGGCCGAGGTTGTGCGCCGTGTCGATCAGCGTCTGCAGCTCCGCCCTGGAGCCGAAGTGCTCGTTCGGGGTTGCGAAGTCCTTGGTGAAGTAGCCGTGGTAGCTGGCCTCCTGACCATCGCGGGAGAGCGGCTCCTGCCGCGACACCGGTGAGAGCCAGATGGCCGTGACCCCGAGGTTCGCGATGTACGGCAGTTCCTGCGTCAGGCCTGCCCAGTCGCCGCCGTGGTAGAAACCGAGGTCGTTGGGGTTGTACTCCCCCGCCCCCGTGTTGTTGTTCGCGGGGTTTCCATCCTTGAACCTGTCGACGAGCACCTGGTAGATGACGTCACCCTCGGCCAACGGTCCGGGGGAGATCGACGCCGACGCCGACGCCGGCGCCGACGCCGCCTGCGTGGGCGCCATCAGCGCGGTTGGCGCGAGAAGTGCGGAAGTGACCAGGGTGAGCCCCAGGGTCAGAATGCGGGCACGTCGACTCCGAGTCGTGTTCAACGTGGCAGATCTCAACTGCTTGTCCCTTCGGTGATGGGTGCGCCTGGCCGCAGAGTGCGCGTTTACTAAATCGATAAAACAGCGCTGTGCCACCCCTGTCAAGAGTCACTCCACGGTTGACCCCGACGAGAGGGGCTCAGCTCAGGTCAACGGGTCAGAGACCCGGACGGAAGCGGGCCGACGTCGAGCCGGGCACCGTGGTCGAGCGGCCCGGAACTCTCCGTCCGCGCCTGACCTGCTCGCTCACACGTTGAAGCGGAACTCCACGACGTCACCGTCGGCCATCACGTAGTCCTTGCCCTCCATGCGCACCTTGCCGGCCTCCTTGGCCTTCTGCATGGTGCCCGCGGCCATCAGGTCGTCGAAGGAGACGATCTCGGCCTTGATGAAGCCGCGCTGGAAGTCGGTGTGGATGACCCCGGCGGCCTCGGGGGCGGTCGCGCCCTTGGGGATCGTCCAGGCCCGCGACTCCTTGGGGCCGGCGGTCAGGTAGGTCTGCAGGCCGAGCGTGTCGAAGCCGACCCGGGCCAGCGTCTCGAGCCCGGGCTCGGTGACGCCCATCTCGGCGAGCATCTCGCGGGCCTCGGCCTCGTCGTCGAGCTCGACCAGCTCCGCCTCGAACTTCGCGTCGAGGAAGATCGCCTCGGACGGCGCGGTGAGGGCGCGCATCCTGTCCTTGAGCTCCTCGTCGGCGAGCTCGTCGGCGTCACAGTTGAAGACGTAGATGAACGGCTTGGCCGTCAGCAGCGAGAGCTCGCGGACCAGGCTGCGGTCGACGTCGGTGGCGATGATCGGCGTACCGGCCTCGAGGTGGCCGAGCGCTTCCTTGGCCGCGGCGAGGTTGGCGACGACGGCCTTGTTGCCGCGAGCCTCCTTCTCCAGCCGCGGGATCGCCTTCTCGACGGTCTGCAGGTCGGCCAGGATCAGCTCGGTGGCGATCGTGGAGATGTCGTTGGCGGGGTTGACCTCGCCGTCGACGTGGGTGACGTCCTCGTCGCGGAAGACCCGGGTCACCTGGCAGATCGCGGAGGACTCCCGGATGTGGGAGAGGAACTTGTTGCCCAGCCCCTCACCCTCGGAGGCGCCCTTGACGATGCCGGCGATGTCGACGAACTCGACGGTGGCCGGCAGGAGCTTCGCGGATCCGAAGACCTCGGCGAGCTTCGGCAGCCGGTCGTCGGGGACCCCGACCACACCGACGTTCGGCTCGATGGTGGCGAACGGGTAGTTCGCCGCGAGGACGTCGTTCTTGGTCAGAGCGTTGAAGAGGGTCGACTTGCCCGCGTTGGGAAGACCAACGATGCCGATGGTGAGTGCCACGGGCGGCGAGTCTACGGGCGGTCCGGGCCTCGCTCCGAATCCGCCGGTACGACGCCGGTCAGCGCCGGTCAGCGCTTGGCCGAGTCCTCCACGCACAGCGTCGCCCAGGGCAGCGCCTCGAGCCGGCCGTCGCCGATCGCTCCGCCGCAGGCGTCGCAGACGCCGTACGTGCCCTCGTCGAGCTTGGCCAGGGCGCGCTCGACGTCCGCCATCGTGAGCTGGAGCTTGTCGTGCACGGCCACCTGCGAGAGCCGGTCGACCGCCATCGCGGTCCCCTCGCCGATCCGCTTGCCGAAGGAGATCGAGCCGCGGTCCTGCGGTGGAGCTTCGAGCTGGTGCATCTGGTCGAGCAGCTCGGCCTGCTTGGCCTCGAGGGTCGTGCGGACGTCATCCATCGCCCCAGCATGCTCCGGTGCGCCAACTGGTGGCCCGCCTAGGGTGGGTCCGTGCTCTCCGACATCCGCTCCGCCTTCCCGTCCCTCTCCCTCGGCGTCGCCCACTTCGACGGCCCGGGGGGCTCGCAGGTCCCCGAGGTCGTGGCCCGGGCCGTGGCCGACACGATGACCGCAGGCGTCTCCAACCGGGGCGCGTTCACCGACGGCGAGCGCCGTGCCGAGGAGATCGTGCACGCCGCCCGCGTCGCGATCGCCGACCTGCTCGGTGCCGCGCCCGGAGGCGTGGTGCTCGGCCGGTCGATGACCCAGCTGACCTTCGACTTCGCCCGCACGCTCTCGCGGCAGTGGGGCCCCGGCGACGAGGTGGTGGTCACCCGGCTCGACCACGACGCCAACATCCGGCCCTGGGTCGTGGCCGCCGAGCATGCCGGCGCGACCGTGCGCTGGCTCGGTTTCGACCCGGAGACCGCCGAGCTGGACGACGTCCGCGCCGTCCTGTCCGACCGCACCCGCCTGGTCGCGGTCACGGCCGCCTCCAACCTGTTCGGCACCCGCCCGGACGTGGCGGCCGTCGCAGCCGCCGCGCACGAGGTGGGCGCGCTGGTCTACGTCGACGCCGTGCACCTGGCCCCGCACGCTCCGGTCGACCTCGGCTCGACCGGAGCCGACCTGCTGGTGTGCTCGCCGTACAAGTTCTTCGGCCCGCACCTCGGGGCACTGGTCGCGTCACCAGCCCTGCTGGAGACGCTGCACCCCGAGAAGCTGCTGCCGTCGACCGAGGTGGTGCCGGAGCGGTTCGAGCTCGGCACCCTGCCCTACGAGCTGCTGGCCGGGGTCACCGCCGCGGTCGACTTCATCGCCGGCCTCGGCTCCGAGGCGACGGAACGACGCGACCGCGTCGTCGAGTCGATGGCGGCGGTCGAGGCGTACGAGGAGAAGCTCTTCACCCGCCTCCTGGACGGGCTCGACGCCCTTCCCGCGGTCACCGTGCACGGGCGTCCTGCCCGGCGTACGCCGACGGTGCTCTTCTCGGTGGCCGGGCACTCCGGTCCGGCCGTGCACGAGCACCTCGCCGGGCTCGGTGTCAACGCTCCCGCGAGCAGCTTCTACGCGATCGAGGCCTCCCGCTGGGCGGGGCTGGGCGACGCCGGAGCGGTCCGGGCGGGCATGGCGCCGTACACCTCGGTCGAGGACGTCGACCGGCTGCTGGGCGGCCTCGCTGCCCTGGACCGACCGGTCGGCTAGGCCCTCGCCGCGGCCCGGACCGAGCGCGAGGTCTCGACGGTCAGCCAGAAGCTGACCGCGGTGTAGTAGATGACGTAGCCCAGCGACGCGATCACGATCAGCGAGCTCGGGTCCGGGAGCTGGGCGGTGATCACCGCCCAGAGGCCGAGCCAGACGGTGGCCAGGGTCATGTTCAGGGTCCACAGCTTGGCCGTGCGCGACGGGTAGACGTACTTGATCGGCACGAAGACCAGCACGGCGAAGACCAGGATCAGGACCGCCGTGACCGTCTGGCCGAGGCCGAAGACGATCACGTAGAACGCCAGCACGTTCCAGTAGCTGGGGAAGCCGAGGAAGAAGTGGTCGTCGGTCTTCGCGTCGCTGCGGCAGAAGCCGTAGCACGACGCCAGCACGGGGATCGCGGCGCAGACTCCGCCGAGCACGCCGGTGGGTAGGTAGCCGTTCGCCCACAGCAGCACCATCGGCGCGAACGCGTAGGTGATGTAGTCGACGATGTTGTCGAGCAGGGCACCGTCGAAGTTCGGCGCGTGCGTCTTGACGTCGAAGTGGCGAGCCAGGAAGCCGTCGGTCCCGTCCACGACCATCGCGGCGAGGAAGAGCCACAGGACCGCCTCGACCCGGCCCTGGTAGGCCAGGTGGACCATCAGCAGGGCGAGCACCGAGCCGGTCGCCGTGTAGACGTGGACGAGCCACGCCGAGGCGCGGGCGCGGGGCGACGTGGTCTCCATGGGGAGACACGGTAGGCCCTGTCTAGGGTGTGCGGGTGCGCATGGCCACCTGGAACGTCAATTCTCTCCGCTCCCGGATCGATCGGGTCGAGGCCTTCCTGCAACGCCACGACGTCGACGTGCTGGCCCTCCAGGAGACGAAGGCGCGCGAGGACCAGCTGCCGCTGATGGGCCTGCAGTCGCTGGGCTACGAGGTGGCCGCCGCCGGCACCAGCCAGTGGAACGGCGTGGCGATCATCAGCCGGGTCGGGCTCGAGGACGTCCAGGTCGGCTTCGAGGGGATGCCCGGTTTCGGTGACCCGGTCGCGGCCGAGGCACGGGCGATCGGCGCCGTCTGCGGCGGCGTACGGATCTGGTCGCTCTACGTGCCCAACGGGCGCAAGGTCGACGACCCCCACTACGTCTACAAGCTCGACTGGCTGGCCCGGCTCCGGGAGAGCGCCCTGGGCTGGGTGGGCGAGGACACCGCCCTGGTCGGGGACTGGAACATCGCGCCGCGCGACGAGGACGTCTTCGACATGGCGCAGTTCGCGAAGTCGACCCATGTGACGCCGGCCGAGCGCGCCGCCTTCCAGGCGTTCCTCGACGACGGGTACGTCGACGTGGTCCGGCCGCACACGCCGGGACCGGACGTCTACACCTACTGGGACTACTACCGGCAGCGCTTCGAGCGGAACCGCGGCCTGCGGATCGACTTCGTGCTCGGCTCCCCCACGCTGGCCGCCCGCGTGGACGGCGCGTTCATCGACCGCGAGGAGCGCGCCGGCACCGGCGCCTCCGACCACGCCCCGGTCGTCGTCGACCTCGCAGACCCACGATGCTGACAGGCATGACCCCGCTCTCGGATCCGCGCAGCACGCGCCCCTGGCTCGACCCGCTGGCCTTCGCCTCCGCGGCCGTGGCGCTGGGCGTCTACCTGCTCCACGGGTTCGACGGCGAGCTGACCCGCGACCTCGGGGTCTACAGCTATGCAGGTCAGCAGGTCGCCGACGGCGTGGCTCCCTATCTGGGCATCCTCAACCGGGCCGGCCCCCTCGCGCACCTGATTCCCGGAGTCGGTGCCTACCTTGCCGGCCTGCTCGGCGCCGACGACATTCTCGGCATGCGTGTGACGCTGATGCTGGTCTCGGTGGCCTGCATCGGCCTGGCTTACCTGCTGGGTCGCGACGTCTTCCGATCCCGCACTGCGGGGCTGGCCACCGCTGCTGCCCTGCTCTCCTTCCAGGGCTTCATCGACTACGCCACCTACGGGCCTCGGGAGAAGTCCGCGATGGTGCTGTTCACGATCTGTGCGCTCCTGGCCATGGTCCACCGGCGCTGGGCGACGACCGGCTTCTTCATCGCCCTGGCCACGCTGACCTGGCAGCCGGTCTTCCTCCCCGCCATCGGCGGGGCCGTCGTGGCCGCGGCGCTCTCCGGCCGGCCCAGCAGGCTCCGTGCCCTGGTCCGGCTCGGCGTCGGCGGCCTGGTCCCGGCCGCCATGACCGTCGCCGCCTACGCCGCGATCGGCGAGGTCCAGGTGTTCCTGGACGACTTCCTCCTGATCAACGCCCGCTACACGGATCAGATCTCACTGCTGCGTGAGCCCGACCTGCTCTGGTCGGTGATGTCGGCCGCGTACGGCTGGTCCCTGTGGGTCTTCCTGGTCGGCTCTGCCGCGATCCTCGCCGCGGCGGTGCGCGGCGCCGCCAGCCGCGGTGCCCGCAGCCGGCCCGAGACCGCCGCGCTGATCGGCTGCGGCGTGGTCCTGGTGACCGGGGTGCTGTGGTCGTTCAAGGCGTTCAACGGCTGGCCGGACAACTTCTTCATGCTCCCCGTTGCAGCTCTGGGCATCGGCGGTCTGGTGCACCTGCTCGGCCAGCGCCTGCCCGCCGCCGCCGCGGTCGCGGTGGTCCTGGCCTGGGTGGTTGCCGCCACGGGGGCGTCGGTTGCCTACTCCGTCGGCGCGCGCGACGAGACGCTGGTCAGCCAGCGCGCCGAGGTCGCGGCGGTGGTCGCCGTACTGCCCGCGGATGCCCGCTTCCTCTCGGTCGAGGCTCCGGAGGTCCTCGCCCTCGCCCACAAGCGCAACCTCACCCGGTTGCAGCTCTTCGGGAACGGGCTCGTCGACTACGTGGAAGCCACCTGGCCCGGCGGCGCCGACGGCTACGGACGATGGGTGGGCAGGCACAAGCCCGACGTCATCGTTCTCGGCTCGGAGACGCCCGGCTGGCTCGCGCCGGTCCTCGACGCCGAGTACGTCAGCGTCGGCCGGTCTCCGGGCTGGAGCTGGTTCGTGCACCGGGACCTCGGCGGGTCCGTGACGCGCAGGCTCTCGGACGTGCTCGACGCCGACTCCTGACCCGGCAGGCCACGTGGCAGGATCCCCCACATGATCTCGGACTCCGCCGTACCGCCCCTGGACAGGAGGGAGTTCCGGTACTCCATCGTCATCCCGGTCTTCAACAGCGAGCAGATCGTGGGAACCACGATCGACCGAGTCGTGGCCACCTTCACCGAGCACGGCCTGGACCACGAGATCATCCTCGTCAACGACGGCAGCACGGACGGCAGCTGGGAGCTGATCGCCGAGAAGGCTCGCACCATCCCCCAGGTCATCGCGCTCGACCTGCTGCGGAACTACGGCCAGCACCACGCGAACCTCGCAGGGTTGCGTGAGGCCACCGGGGACTTCGTGATCACCATGGACGACGACCTGCAGAACCCGCCCGACCAGGCGCTGCTGCTGATCGACGAGGCGATGACCGGACGCGACCTGGTCTTCGGCAACTTCGAGCGCAAGCAGGCCGCAGGCTACCGGCGGCTCGGCAGCAGCCTGATCAGCATGATGAACCGCCGGATCTTCGGGCAACCGCAGGACCTGGTGGTCTCCAACTTCCGGATCCTGCGCCGCGACGTGGTCGACCGGATCTGCGCCTCGTCGACGGCACACCCGTACATCACCGGCCAGGCGCTGCTCTACTCACACAAGCGCAGCCACGTGGCGGTGCGACACGAGCCGCGTCCGGTCGGCAAGAGCAACTACAGCCTGGTCCGCATCCTGCGGCTCGTGCTCACGATCCTGTTCAGCTACTCGTCGTACCCGCTCCGGCTGGCGGCCGTGATCGGCTTCGGCATCTCGGGCCTGAGCTTCCTGCTGGGCACCTTCTACCTGCTCTACGGGGCCCTGGGCAGGACCGAGGTCCAGGGATGGACGACCACCGTGGTCCTGCTCTCGATGTTCAACGGTTTCATCATCGCGCTGCTCTCCATGCTCGGTGAGTACGTCGTCCGCACCCTCAACGCGGTCAGCGCCCAGCACAGCTACCACGTGAGCGCGCGGGTGCCGGAGTGACGCGGCACCTGCTGGTGATCGGCGCCCAGCGGTGCGGCACGACGTACCTGCACGACCTGCTCGCCGCGCACCCCCAGATCGCCATGGCTCGACCTGCCAGGCCCGAGCCCAAGGTGTTCCTCTCCGACGAGCTCGCCGGCCAGGGGCCCGACTGGTACCGGTCGACCTACTTCGCGCACGCGACCGACGAGCTGCTGCTCGGGGAGAAGAGCACCAGCTACCTCGAGTACCCCGAGGCCGCGCAGCGCGCCGTCCGCGTGCTGGGCAACCCGCTGGTCCTGGTGCAGCTCCGGGACCCGGTCGAGCGCGCCGTCTCCCACTGGGCGTTCAGCACCGACGCCGGACTCGAGCAGCGATCCCTCACCGAGGCCCTGGAGGCGAACCTCGAGGGCCCCCTGCCGTGGGACCCGGGCGTGACCTCCGTGTCGCCGTACGCCTACCTCGAGCGGGGACGTTACGTCGAGCACCTGCGGCCCTGGCTGACGGCCATCGGTGGAGACCTGCGGGTGCTGTTCCTCGACGAGCTGCGCCTCGATCCCTCCACCACGAGCGAGCTCTTCCACTGGCTCGGCGTCGACCCGGAGCTGGCTCCGCCCCAGCAGGAGGCGCCCGTCAACCGCAGCAGCCAGCAACCGGCCGAGCTCGACCCGGCGCTGCACGATCGGTTGCGCGACTACTTCCGCGACAGCGACCTGGCCCTGATCGAGACGCTGGATCGATCACTCCCCTGGCGGACTCCCGATGAGTGACGAGAAGGCGATGCCTGTGACCGACCTGGCCGAGATCCCGTTCAACCGCGCCAGCGTCGAGGGGCGCGAGCTCGACCACATCAGGGAGTCGCTGACCAGCGGCCACACCTCGGCCTCGGGCCCGTTCGCGACCCGGGCGGGCGCGACGCTCCAGGAGGAGACCGGGGCTGCGGCGGTACTGCTGACCACGTCGTGCACCTCGGCGCTCGAGATGATCGCGCTGCTCCTCGACCTGGAGCCCGGCGACACGGTCGTCGTGCCGTCGTTCACCTTCGTCAGCTCGGCCCTGGCCTTCGTGCGTGCCGGCGCCCGGATCCTCTTCTGCGACATCGAGCCCCAGACCCTGGGCCTCGATCCCCGCCATCTCGCCGAGCTGCTCGACGACTCGGTGCGTGCCGTCGTGATGGTCCACTACGCCGGAGTGGCCGGCGACGTCGACGGCATCCAGGAGGTCCTGCGGGAGCGCCCCGACATCGCCCTCATCGAGGACAACGCCCACGGACTGTTCGGTCGGTGGCGCGGGCAACCGCTCGGCAGCCTGGGCCGGTTCGCGACGCTGAGCTTCCACGAGACCAAGAACTTCGTCTGCGGTGAGGGCGGAGCGCTCGTGCTCAACGATGCCGACGACGAGGCACGGGCCTGGGTCCTCTACGACAAGGGCACCGACCGGAGGGCGTTCTTCCAGGGTCAGGTGGACAAGTACTCCTGGCGCGACACCGGCTCGTCGTTCGGCCTGTCCGACACCCTCGCCGCCTATCTCCTCGGCCAGCTCGAGCAGCGCGAGACCATCCAGGCCAAGCGCCGGGCCGTCTACGAACGCTACGCCGCAGGGCTCACCCCGCACGCCGAAGCGCTGGGTCTCCGGCTCCCCGTTGTGCCCGACCTGTGCGAGCCGGCCTACCACCTCTTCCACGTGCTCCTCCCCGACCGCGCGACTCGGACTCGGGTGATGGAGGACCTGCGCGAGCAAGGCATTCGGACGACGTTCCACTACGTGCCGCTCCACGACTCGCCCGCCGGGGAGAGGTTCGCCGCCCGCCCGCCCCAGTGCCCGATCACCACCGACGTCAGCGAGCGCCTGATGCGCCTGCCGTTCCACAACAACCTCACCGTCGCGGAGACCGACCGGGTCGTCGAGACGCTCATCCGCAGCCTCGAGAAGGCGGGCTGAGCGATGCCCGGCTCGTCGTCGATCGCCCAGCCCGACTACTGGTGGTACCGGGCCCGGGCGCTCTTGCTGCACGCGGCGCTCGGTGACCAGCTCGGGATCCCACGCCGCCTCCTCGACGTGGGCAGCGCGGACGGCCCCAGCGTCGCGTGGATGCACGGCGACCACCCCCGCTTCGCGGTCGACCTCGATCCGAGAGGCCTGGTCCCGGGCACCGGCGTCTGCGCATCGGCACTGGCGCTGCCCTTCGCTGACGCGACGTTCGACGTGGTGGGAGCGTTCGACGTGATCGAGCACTGCGACCCCGAGGCCGCGGCCGTCGCCGAGCTCGCCAGGGTCCTGGAGCCCGGGGGCAGGCTCCTGGTCTCGGTGCCGGCCTACCAGTGGGCCTGGTCCGACCACGACGTCCGTGCCGGGCACCACCGCCGCTACACACTGCCCCGGCTGGTCACTGCCGTCGAGGGCGCGGGGTTCCGGGTGCTGCGGGCGACCTACGGCTTCGCCGCGGTCTTCCCGATGTTCGCCGCCGAGCGAGCCATCCGGCGTCTGCGCCGAGCGCGGGGCGGGTCCGCCGAGCCGCAAGGCCTCCCGCAGGTCTCGGCACCCGTGGACCGGGTGCTGACCGGGCTGTCCCGGGCCGAGGCCCGGCTGCTGCGCCGCCACGACCTGCCCTTCGGCTCGTCGATCTTCCTGGCCGCGGAGAAACCCGCGCACTGAGGGGAGGACCCGCGAGCCGGCCTCGTCAGCCGGGCGAGGTCATCTCCTCCAGGGCCGCGCTCCCCCGGGACTCCTCGCGCACGAGCAGTCCGAACGCCACCACCTCGACCAGCAGGAACGTGGCCACCGTGCGGTCGAGTGCGGACCACGGCGCCAGGGCCAACAGGGCCGCCCCGGGGACGAGGGCGAGCAGCCAGCTGCGCACCAGGACCAGGGCACGGTCCTGAGCCAGGACGACCAGCGTCACCACCAGGTTGGCCATCGCGACCGTGCTGGCGACAGCCAGCTGGAGGGTGAGTCCGGAGGCGAGCGTCACGTCCGAGCCGAAGACGAGTCGGAGCAGCGGCGGGCCGGCCAGGGCACCGACCACGGCCGCCCCGGCGGACCCGACCAGGGTCAGGAGCAGGACACCGTGGCGCAGGCGACGGAGCTGGCCGATGTGGCGCGCTGCGACCATGCGGGTCAACCGCCCGGTGAGCTGGGACACCAGCCCCAGGGCCAGGGTGTACGGCGCCCGGAAGAGCGCCAGCCCGGCGAACAGCGCGGTGATCTCGGCGGCAGAGCCGCCAGCGAGCGCCAGTGTCACCGGGCCGCCGGTCAGGACTGCCTGGCCGACGACCTGGGCCGTCCCGGCCCCGCCCAGGAAGGCCAGCGGCGACTCCCCCTGACCACCGGTGCCGGTCCGGGCGAGTCGGAACGTGGAGGGCCAGGCCGCGATGGCGGCGTACCCGATGAGCAGGCAGAGCCCGTAGGCCACCGGTTCGTGGACCTCACCAAGCACCAACGCGAACGCGGCGAGACATCGAACGGCGTTCTCTGCGGCCAGTCCGGCACCCACGGCACCGAACCGCCGACGAGCGCTGAGGACTCCCCGGACGACCCCCATGGCCGCCGAGCCGAGGGTCACCGCCCCGGCGAGCAGGGGGAACCAGGGGTCACCGGTCTGGAACAGCAGGTCGCGCAGCACCCAGCAGACCGCGCTGACCGCAACCGCAGCGAGGCCGCTCACGAGCGCCACTCCGGGCAGCGCATCACGCACCGCACGTTCGCCGCCGTGTGCCGAGACCGATCGGGAGATCCAGTGCTGCAGCGGGAAGGTGAGCGCGGCGCCGGAGAACGACCAGTACGCCCAGAGCACCGACACCGGCGCCGCCGCCTGCGAGCCCAGCTGCCGGGTCACGACCGCGAAGAAGAGGTAGGCCAGCAGCCCGCTCACGACGGAACCCACCGCGAGGACCGAGGTGTTCCGCAGCTTGGTCATCGAGAGCGCATTGTGCCCCACCGCGGCCCGGCCGTACCCCCACAAGCACCGAACTGTCGGTGGGCCCCGGCATGCTCGTGGCCATGGACACCACGACCTTCCTGGCCCTGCTGACCTGCCTGGCCGTCGGCGTCGCCCTCGGCGGCCCGGTGGGCGTGCTCTGGGCGCGCAGCCGCACCCCGCAGGACGAGCGGGTCAGCCAGGCGCTCGACCAGCGGGCCGCGGACCAGGCCGTCGTCCGGGAGGGGCTCGAGCGACTCCAGGACCAGATGCGCGACCTCGAGCACGGGCGAGCCACCTGGCAGGGCCAGTTCAACCAGCAGGTCAGCGACATCCGGCACTCCACCGACACGCTGCGTCGGGAGACCCAGAGCCTGTCGACGGCGTTGCGCAAACCCCAGGTGCGCGGCCGGTGGGGCGAGATGCACCTGCGCCGGGCCGTCGAGCTGGCAGGCCTGGTCGACCGGTGCGACTTCTCGGAGCAGGTCCGGCTCGACGACGGCGCACTCCGGCCGGACCTCGTGGTCCAGCTCGTGGGCGGCCGGCAGGTGGTGGTCGACGCCAAGGTGCCGCTGGACGCGTACCTCGACGCCACCTCCACCGATGACGACGACGAGAAGGCCGCCCACCTGCTGCGGCACGTCCGTCAGCTGCGCACCCACATCGAGCTGCTCTCCTCCAAGCAGTACTGGCGCTCGCTGCCGGAGACCCCGGAGTTCGTGGTGCTCTTCGTGCCCGCCGAGTCGTTCCTCGTGGCCGCGCTCGAGACCGACCACGACCTGATCGAGTACGCCGCCACCCGGCAGGTGGTGCTCGCCACCCCGACCACGCTGATCGCCCTGCTGCGCACCGTGGCGCACGGGTGGAGCCACGAGGCGCTGGCCGACCAGGCCCGCGAGATCCACCGACTGGGTCGGGACCTGCACTCCCGGCTGGCCAACCTCACCGGCCACCTCGACCAGGTCGGCCGCTCCCTCAACCGCGCGGTCGGCCACTACAACCAGGCGATGGGCTCCCTGGAGTCCCGGGTGCTGGTGGCGGCGCGACGGTTCAACGACCTCTCCGTCACCGACGAGGAGCTGCCGTCGCCGCGCCAGGTGGAGTCGATCTCCCGCTCGTCCGGTGCGGTCGAGCTGCGGTCGGTTGACCGGCGCGCCGCCCCCGAGGAGGGCTCCGCGGACCATACGTTGGTCCGGTGAGCCAGACCCGGACGCTCTGGGAAGAAGGGCGCGAGCCAGGCCGCCAGGTCGTCGCGCTCGGACTGGCGGTCGCCCTGACGGCGGTCGTGGTCGACCTGGGCCTGGTCGGGCGGGTCAGCCTCTTCTTCGACCTGTGCTTCGTCGCGCTCTGCGTGGCCCTCGCGCTCTCCGTACGGCCCACGGACTTCTTCACCGTCGGGGTGCTCCCACCGATGCTGATGCTGGCCGTCTTCACGCTGCTCGGCCTGACCCGGCCCGGGATGATCGCGAACGCCGACGACGGCGTCGTCCAGGCCGTGGTCTCCGGCCTGTCCCACCACAGCGGGGCGCTGCTGGTCGGCTACGCACTCTGTCTGGTCTGCCTGGGCGTGCGTCAGCGCGTCGGTCGCAGCTGACCCCCACGGTCACCCCGGCCCCGACCTGCCCTGTGCGTCAGGTCTGGAACCGGCCGGCGTCCCCGGCTCCGCGCCGCAGCACCTCGGGCGCGCCCTCCGACCAGTCCACGACCGTGGTCGGCTCGGCCGGTGTCTCGCCGGCCTCCACCACCAGGTCGACGACGTGGTCGAGCTCCTCCTTGACCTCCCAGCCCATCGTGCGCGGCTCGGTCTCGCCGGGCAGGATCAGCGTGCTGGTCAGGATCGGCTCGCCGAGGACGTCGAGCAGCGCGTGGACGAAGGCATGGTCCGGGATCCGCACGCCGACGGTCTTCTTCTTCGGGTGCATCAGCCGGCGCGGCACCTCGGTCGTCGCCGGCAGGATGAACGTGTACGGGCCCGGGGTCGCGGCCTTGATCGCCCGGAACGCCGAGTTGTCGACGTGCACGAACTGTCCGAGCTGGGAGAAGTCCCGGCACATCAGCGTGAAGTGGTGCTTGTCGTCGAGCCCCCGGATCCGCAGGATCCGGTCGCGGCCGTCGCGGTTGCCGAGCCGGGCGCCGAGCGCGTAGCCCGAGTCCGTCGGGTAGGCGATCAGCTCGTCGGCGCGCAGCGCGTCGGCGATCTGTTCCAGCAGCCGAGGCTGCGGGTTCTCGGGATGAACGTCGACGAAGCGGGCCACGGGGAGCGAGTCTAGGCGCGCTTGGCCGCGGCGGCCTTGAGGTCGCGCCGCAGCTCCTTGGGCAGCGAGAAGATCAGCGACTCCTCCGCGCTGTGCACTGCCTGGGCGTCGGGGTAGCCGCGCTCGGTGAGGAACGCCAGCACCCCCTCGACCAGCTCCTCCGGGACGCTGGCTCCCGAGGTCACGCTGACCGTCCGGACGCCCTCGAGCCAGGCCTCGTCGATCTCCGAGGCGTCGTCGACCCGGTACGACGCGCGGGCACCGGCCTCGAGGGCCACCTCGACCAGCCGCACCGAGTTGGAGGAGTTGCCGGAGCCGACCACGATCACCAGGTCGGTGTCCGGGGAGATCTCCTTGACCGCGAGCTGGCGGTTCTGGGTGGCGTAGCAGATGTCGTCGCTGGGCGGGTCGAGCAGCAGCGGGAACCGCTCCCGGATCGCGTGCACCGTGGCCATCGTCTCGTCGACCGAGAGCGTGGTCTGGGACAGCCAGGCCACCTTGGCCGGGTCGCGCACCACGATGCCCGGCACGTCGGCGGGGCTCTGCACGAGCTGGATGTGCTCCGGGGCCTCACCGGCCGTGCCCTCGACCTCCTCGTGGCCCTCGTGGCCGATCAGCAGGATGTCGTAGTCGTCGGCCGCGAACCGCTTGGCCTCGTGGTGGACCTTGGTGACCAGCGGGCAGGTGGCGTCGATCGTCTTGAGCGACCGCTCGGCGGCCTGGTGGTGCACCTCGGGCGAGACCCCGTGGGCCGAGAAGACCACGGTCTTGCCCTCGGGGACCTCGTCGAGCTCCTCGACGAAGATCGCCCCCCGGGACTCGAGGTCGGCCACGACGTGCTTGTTGTGCACGATCTGCTTGCGCACGTAGACGGGGGCGCCGTACAGGTCGAGCGCCTTCTCGACGGTGACCACGGCGCGGTCGACACCGGCGCAGTAGCCGCGCGGTGCCGCCAGCCGGACGGCCTTCTCGGCATCGTCCGGGGACAGGATCTGCGGGGTGCCCAGGTCGGTCGTCATGCGTGCCAGTCTAGGTCTGTCTGCGCTGTGCCCTAATCTCGCGCCCATGGCCCTCGACACCTCAGCGCAGTCACCCGCGCCGGTGCGGCAGATCGCCAACGCGATCGCCGGCTGGGTCGACCGGCTCGGCCCGGTGTGGGTGGAGGGCCAGATCGCCCAGGTCAGCAGGCGCCCGGGGCTCAACACCGTCTTCCTCACGCTGCGCGACACGATCGCCGACATCTCGGTGCCGGTGACCTGCTCGCGGACCGTCTTCGACTCGATGAACCCACCGCTGGTGGAGGGCGCGAGCGTGGTGATCCACGCCAAGCCCTCGTACTACGCCAACCGGGGCACGCTCTCGCTGCAGGCCCGCGAGATCCGGATGGTGGGCCTGGGCGAGCTGCTCGCCCGCCTCGAGCGCCGCCGCCAGCTGCTCGCCGCCGAAGGGCTCTTCGCCGCCGAGCTCAAGCGCTCCCTGCCGTTCCTGCCGGGCCGGGTCGGGCTGGTCACCGCCGCCAACTCCGCCGCCGAGCGCGACGTCCTCGAGAACGCCCGGCGCCGCTGGCCGGCGGTGGCCTTCGAGGTCGCGTACGCCGCCATGCAGGGCCAGCGCTGCGTGCCCGACATCCTGGCCGCCCTCGACAGGCTGGACCGCGACCCCCGGGTGGACGTGATCGTGATCGCCCGCGGCGGCGGCTCCGTCGAGGACCTGCTGCCGTTCTCCGACGAGGCGCTGATCCGGGCGGTGCACCAGGTCAGGACGCCGGTCGTCTCCGCGATCGGGCACGAGCCCGACTCCCCGCTGCTCGACCTGGTCGCCGACGTGCGCGCCTCGACCCCCACGGACGCCGCGAAGCTCGTGGTCCCCGACGTCGCCGACGAGCTGCGCCGGGTCCGGCAGGCCCGCGACCGGCTCCGCTCGACAATGGCCGGCTGGTTGGCCCGCGAGCAGGCTGGGCTGACGGCGCTGCGGTCACGACCCGCGCTCGCCGACCCGCGCACCCTGCTCGACGCACGCGCCGAGGAGGTGGCCCAGCTGCGCGCCCGGGCCCGGCGCACGGTCTCGCACGCGCTCGACCGGGCGGCGGACGAGATCGGACACCAGCGGGCCCGGGCGCGGGCCCTGTCACCGCTGGCCACGCTGCAGCGCGGGTACGCCGTGCTGCAGGATGCCGACGGCCATGTCGTCACCTCGGTGGCCGGAGCTGCCGTGGGCGCCGCAGTGAGCGTCCGGGTGGCCGACGGCCGGGTGCGGGCGACCACCACCGCGGTGGAGCCGGCCGAGCTCCCCACGAGCGACCCCACCGATGAGAAGGAGCGACATGCCTGAGGACCCTGAGCACGCAGCCGGCCCGGAGAACGACGAGGCCGTCTCCTACGAGACCGCCCGCGAGGAGCTGATCGAGGTGGTCCGGATGCTCGAGGCCGGAGGCACCACCCTCGAGGAGTCCCTGGCCCTCTGGGAGCGTGGGGAGCACCTCGCCACGACCTGCCAGCACTGGCTCGACGGCGCCCGCAAGCGCCTGGACGCCGCCATGGAGTCCGACGACGACTGAGCATCGCCGCAGCGTCGGGGTCAGGGACGGGCGTCGGTGGTGAGGCTGTCCAGCAGCAGGCGCTGGTCCTCGGTGCTCGCCGAGCCGTAGACCAGGACCGTGTCGTCGCCCACCGGGGCGGCGTACGCCTGGTCGCCACCCGAGTCGGTGAAGGTCCGCCAGGTCGGTGCCACGGAGCCCGCGACGTCGATGGCGCCGCCTTCGGCCGGGTCCTCGTCGACATAGATGCGGAGCAGGTCGTCCACGGAGGCGTTCTCCTGCCGGATCCCGACGAAGGTCCCCTCGTCGGTGAGCATCCCGATCCCCCACGCCGGGCGGTTGCCGGGGGTGTAGTCGAGGCTCGTGGCGATCCAGCCCGGCGGGAGCTCGGCGGGATAGACGGGGTCGAAGCCCGCCTGCTGCGCGAAGCCGACGGCGGCCAGGTAGTCGACCGCGGTCGGCGTGACCTCGAGGTCCTTGCTGAAGACCCCCCGCAGCGCCACGAACGCGCCGATCAGCACCAGGCTCACGATCAGGGAGCCGACCAGGCCGTTGGTGGTCCGCGGATAGCGACCCGGTCGCTGGGTCCCCTGTGCCTCGCTCACCCGACCATCCTCACAGGTGCCCCCTCGCGCCGACCGCTCCCCCGGCGCCGAGGTCAGCGCGGGCAGCAGCACGCGCCCGTCGCCACCCTGCGGCACCTACGGTGCGATCTGGCCGAAACAACCGCGGATGCGTCATGCTTGCCCCGTGAACACCTACCGAGTTGCGGAAGCCGCCGAGCTGCTCGGCGTGAGCGACGACACGGTCCGGCGATGGATCGACGCCGGTCGGCTCAGCGCCGAGCACGCCGAGGGCCGCACCGTCGTCGCCGGGGCGGCCCTGGCCGCGCTGGCAGAGTCGCTGGCCGACCAGCCGGACCGCGAGCGCAGCCGCGCGTCCGCGGTGAGCGCCCGCAACCGACTCACCGGCATCGTCACCAAGGTCACCCGGGACACCGTGATGGCTCAGGTCGAGATGATCTGCGGCCCCTACCGGATGGTGTCGCTGATGAGCTCCGAGGCGGCCAACGAGCTCGGCCTCGAGCCCGGCGTACGCGCGATCGCCTCGGTGAAGTCCACCAACGTCGTCGTGGAGCGTCCCTGATGGCGCCCGGGACGAGGTTGAGTCCGGTCGTGGCCCTCGGACTGGTCACCCTGCTGCTCCCCCTCAGTGCCTGCGGCGCGGGTGAGGAGGAGTCCACCGTCACCGTGCTCGCAGCCGCGTCGCTCACCGGCGCGTTCACCGACCTGGCCGACCGCTTCGAGGCCGAGCATCCCGGGGTCCGGGTCAAGCTGGCCTTCAGCTCCTCGGCCACGCTCGCGCAGCAGGCGGTCGACGGGGCGCCGGCCGACGTCCTCGCCACCGCCGACACCAGCACGATGGACTCGGCCGCGGCGGCGCTCGCGGACGACCCGGTCGTCTTCGCGACGAACACCATGGTGCTGGTCACCCCGGCCGACAACCCGGGTGACGTCAGCCGCTTCGCCGACCTCGACCGGGGTGGCGTCGCCTACGTCGCCTGCGTCGAGACCGCGCCGTGCGGCGCGGTGGCGCGCGCCCTGCTCGACGACAACGCGGTCACCCGGTCCCCCGCCAGCCTCGAGGTCGACGTCAAGGCGGTCCTGGCCCGGGTCACCAGCGACGAGGCGGACGCCGGGCTGGTCTACGCGACGGACGCCGTGGCCGCGGGGGCGGACGTCGAGACGGTGGAGATCCCCGACGCCGACGCCGAGGTCACGTCGTACCCGATCGCCACGCTGGGCCAGTCCACCGATGCCGCGCTGGCGCAGGAGTTCGTCGATCTGGTCCGCTCCGCCGCCGGGCGCGAGGTCCTGGCCGCAGCCGGGTTCGGCGCCCCGTGACCACCCACACGTCGCCCCGGACCCTGGGTCGGGCGCCGATCGCGCTGGTGGTGCCGGGCGCGTTGGCCGCCGCGCTCCTGGTGGTCCCGCTGGTCACCCTCGTGCTGGACACGCCCTGGTCGAGCTTCGTGGACGAGCTGCGCACGCAGGCCGTCCGCGACGCGCTGTGGCTCACCGCGCTGGCCTCGGGGATCACCGTGATCGCCTGCGTGCTGCTCGGCACCCCCCTGGCCTGGCTGCTGGCCCGGGTGGAGTTCCCCGGACGCCGGCTGCTGCGGGCGGCGGTCGCGATCCCCCTCGTGCTCCCGCCGGTCGTGGCCGGGGTGGCCCTGGTGACCGCCTTCGGCCGCAGCGGTCTGATCGGCGGCGTCCTTCGCGAGACGACCGGCGTGACGCTGCCGTTCACGACCGCGGCGGTCGTGATCGCCCACACCTTCGTGTCGCTGCCGTTCTACGTGCTGGCCGTCGAGGGGGCACTGCGCGCCACCGGCCCGCAGTACGACGTGGTGGCTGCCAGCCTCGGGGCGGACCGCTGGACGACCTTCCGCCGGATCACGCTGCCGCTCGCCCTGCCCGGAGTCGCCGCCGGGGCGATGCTGGCCTGGGCCAGGTCGCTGGGCGAGTTCGGCGCGACGATCACCTTCGCCGGCAACTTCCCCGGGACCACCCAGACGATGCCGTCGTTGATCTACCAAGCCCTGCAGTCGGATCCCACGGTCGCCCGCACGCTGAGCATGATCCTGCTGGTCGTCTCGCTCGGGATCCTCGCGGGGCTTCGCAACCGCTGGCTGGGCACCCCGTGACGCCCGCCGGGACTCTCACCGCCGAGCTGCGCGTGGCGGACGGCCTCGACGTCCGGCTCGACGTCCGCCTGCGAGCCGAGCCGGGCGAGGTGGTCGCGGTGATCGGCCCCAACGGCGCGGGCAAGACGACGCTCCTCCGCGCGCTGGCGGGCTTCGTGGAGCATGACGGCTCGGTCACGGTGGGCGGCGACAGCTGGTCCGATCCACCGCGGCTGATCCGCGAGCGCAGCATCGGGTTCGTCTTCCAGGACCAGTCACTCTTCCCCCACCTGACCGCGCTCGACAACGTGGCGTTCGGGCTGCGTTCGCGCGGGGTCCGACGCACGGAGGCCGAGGTCACCGCGCGCGAGTGGTTGCACCGGTTCGGCATCGAGGAGCTGGCGGGACGACGACCCCGCGAGCTCTCGGGCGGCCAGGCCCAGCGGGTCGCCATCGCCCGGGCGCTCGCGCCCGCCCCCTCGCTGCTGCTGCTCGACGAGCCGTTCGCAGGCCTGGACGTCGCCGTGGCCTCGGCGTTGCGGATCGAGCTGTCCCGCCACCTCGCGACGTACGCCGGGATCGCGCTGCTGGTCACCCACGACGCCCTCGACGCCCTGACGCTGGCCGACACCGTGCTGGTGCTCGACGGCGGGACGGTCGCCCAGCAGGGCACCCCGCACGACGTCGCGGCCCGGCCGCGGACCGACCACGTGGCCCGGCTGGTCGGACTGAACGTGATCCGCGACCCCGACGGGTTCCGCTCGTTCAGCCCCAGTGCCGTCACCGTCTCGCTCGCCCAGCCGGAGGGTTCGGCCCGGCACCGCTGGCACGGGACCGTGGTCAGCGCGGCCCCGCACGGCGATGCGGTCCGCCTGCTGGTCGAGGCCGAGCGAGAGCTCATCGCCGACGTCACTCCGGCCGCCACCGCCGAGCTGGGGCTGGCTCCTGGGCGCGACGTGTGGCTCTCGGTGAAGGAGACCGCGGTGGTGACGTACGCCCACGCAGTGATCTGACCGTTACCATCACGAGCATGACCGAGAGCCGCTCCTCCATCGCCCCCGAGTCCCCCGACCGCAACCTCGCGCTTGAGCTGGTGCGCGTGACCGAGGCGGCCGCCATGGCCGCCGGCCGCTGGGTCGGCCGTGGCGACAAGAACGGCGCCGACGGGGTCGCTGTGAACGCGATGCGCGTGATGATCTCGACGATCGGCATGCGAGGCACGGTCGTGATCGGCGAGGGCGAGAAGGACAACGCCCCGATGCTCTACAACGGCGAGCTGGTCGGCGACGGCACCGGCCCGGAGTGCGACGTGGCGGTGGACCCGATCGACGGCACCACCCTCACTGCCAAGGGCATGGCCAACGCGGTCGCCGTGCTCGCGGTCTCCCCTCGCGGCTCGATGTACGACCCCTCGGCGGTCTTCTACATGGAGAAGCTGGTCACCGGCCCCGAGGCCGCCGGGGTCGTGGACATCCGCAACCCGGTCGCCGAGAACATCCACCAGGTCGCCAAGGCGAAGGGGTCCAGCCCCTCCGACGTCACCGTGGTGCTGCTCGACCGGCCCCGGCACGCGCAGCTGGCCGAGGAGATCCGGGCCACCGGCGCCCGGATCAAGTTCATCGTCGACGGTGACGTCGCCGGAGCGATCTCCGCAGCTCGCCCCGACAGCGGGATCGACCTGCTGCTCGGCATCGGCGGTACGCCGGAGGGGATCATCGCGGCCACGGCGATGAAGTGCATGGGCGGCGTGATCCAGGGCCGGCTGTGGCCGCAGGACGACACCGAGCGTCAGAAGGCGCTCGACGCGGGGCACAACCTCGACCGCGACTTCGTGCTCTCCACCGACGACCTGGTCACCGGCGACGACTGCTTCTTCGTCGCCACCGGCATCACCGACGGCGACCTGATGCGCGGCGTGCGCTACCGGGCCGGCGGGTGCACGACCGAGTCACTGGTGATGCGCTCGCGCAGCGGCACGATCCGCAAGATCAGCTCCGAGCACCGGCTGCAGAAGCTAAGCGCTTTCGCCGCAATCGACTTCGACGGCTGAGGCCTCCGACGACCGGCGCAGCACCGCCGTCACCTGGTCGATGACCGTGGGGTCGAGGACCATCCCGATGTGCGAGGTGGTCACCTCGATCGCGTCGGCCGCCGGGTCGACGCACGCGCGCCAGTCGACGATCCCGTCGCGCTTGGAGTAGAACGCCGTGAAGCCGACCTCGGCCGGCACGGCCTGCTGGCTCTCGTCGAAGCTCTGACGGGCGCACAGACCGGCCACGCAGTCCTCCGACATCAGACCGGGCACGCCGGCACGGCTGAGCCGCACCAGGACCCCGACACTCGCGCTCAGCGAGTGGTGGTGGGCGCCGGGGGCGAGCATCGGGCTGCCGAGCGTGACGATCCCCGAGACGAGGTCCGGCCGACGGACAGCGAGGCCACGGGCGAGCATCCCGCCCAGGCTGTGCCCGACGATCTGGACCCGGGAGCCGCGTCGCATCGCGATCGACTCGAGGCGGGCCTCGAGCAGCGCGGTGGTGTCGGCCGTGCAGGAGACGTTGCTCGAGATGTGGGAGCTGTAGGTGCGGAAGCCGGCCCGACGCAGGGCACCCGCCATCGGGGCCAGCGAGTTGTCACCGGCCAGGAAGCCCGGGACCAGCAGCACTGGCGCGGTTTCCCGGGCGGCGAAGCGGGCGGCGTACGGCGTGGCGGAGCGCGAACGACGCTCTCCCACGGTCCGCAGGGCGTAGCGGCTCATCTCGACGACCACGCTGCCCTCGCGCAGCACTGCGGCGAGGTGCGGACGCGCAAAACCCTCGGGACGCAGGAACGACGCGAGCGGCGAGGTCTTCACGGGAATCGACGCTACGGGCATGACCTTGTATTCCCATGGACATCGGCCACGAAACGTTCACCTTTTGCTCATGGGGAAGACTGCTGCCATGAAGCCCCCGCCCCGTCCTGAGCCGGACAGCTCGCAGATCGCGGTCTCCGAGGAGCTCTTCGCACCGGTGGCCCGCGATGTCGAGCTCTGCTACCAGACCTTCGGCGACCCGGACGACGAGCCGCTGCTGCTGGTGATGGGTCTGGGCGGGCCGATGACCTGGTGGGACACCGAGCTGTGCCGGCTGCTGGCCGGGCACGGTTTCTACGTGATCCGCTACGACAACCGCGACACCGGTCGCTCGAGCCGGTTCGAGGGTCGGGTCAAGCGGGCCACGCTCGTCGCCGCGTTCGCCGGCCGGCGGGTGCGGGCGCCGTACACGATGACCGACCTGGCGAACGACGGCTTCGGGCTGCTGGACCACCTCGGGCTGGACTCCGCGCATGTCGTCGGGGTGTCGATGGGCGGGATGATCGCGCAGACCATGGCGATCATCGCCCCGCGGCGGGTGCGGACCCTGACCAGCATCATGTCGACGACCGGCAAGCGCAGCGTCGGATGGCAGCACCCGTCGTTGATGAGCACGCTGCTCGCGCCCCGCGGCCCCGGCAAGGAGGCCTACGCCCGGCACAGCGCGCTGCTGTGGCGCCGGATCGGCTCGCCGGCGTACCCGCAGACTGCCGAGAAGATCCGGCTGCGCGCGGAGGAGACCTACGACCGCGGGGTCAGCGCGAGCGGGGTGATGCGGCAGATGCTCGCGGTGCTGACGCAGCCCAACCGCGGTCCCCGGCTGCGCACGCTGACCATGCCCGCCTTGGTGGTGCACGGGCTGGCGGACAAGATGGTGCACGCCTCCGGGGGCCGCGCCACCGCGGCCGCCATCCCGGACGCGGAGCTGCTGCTGGTCGAGGGCATGGGACACGACGTGCCGCCGGCGCTGTTCCCCAGCGTGGCGGAGGCGATCCGGCGTACGGCGGACCGGGCGACATGAACCGACCCGCCCGATCTTCATCGGGCGGGTCGGTCCAGACCGTCAACAAGCGACGGGTCGGCGTGTCCAGGCGTCAACGAGCGACGGGTCAGTCGCTGAGGCGCTCGCCGGTGTCGGTGTCGAAGACGTGGACGTGCTGCGGGTCGGTGGTGACGTGGATCGTCTCGCCCTTGTGCACCGTGTCGCGGCCGTGGACCCGGACGATGATGTTGCTCGGGGCACCGGCGACGCCGCTGCTGCCGTAGACGAACGCGTCGGCGCCGAGCTCCTCGACGACCGTGACCCGCACCGGCAGCCCACCTTCGTTCTCGGAGACCAGCCGCCATGCCTCGGGGCGTACGCCGACGGTGATGTTGCCCTTCATCTTGCGCGACGCAGCCTCGTCGACCGGCACGAGGTACTCGCCGACCTTGGCCTTGCCCTCGTGGGCGACGGCCTCGAGCAGGTTCATCTGCGGCGAGCCGATGAAACCGGCCACGAAGAGGTTCACCGGCTTGTCGTAGAGCCCGAGCGGGGTGTCGACCTGCTGCAGGATGCCGAGCTTCATGACCGCCACCCGGTCACCCATCGTCATCGCCTCGACCTGGTCGTGGGTGACGTAGACCGTGGTGACGCCGAGGTCGGCCTGGAGCTTCGCGATGTCGGTGCGGGTCTGCACCCGCATCTTCGCGTCGAGGTTCGACAGCGGCTCGTCCATGCAGAACACCTGGGGGCTGCGCACGATCGCGCGTCCCATGGCGACGCGCTGACGCTGACCACCGGAGAGCGCCTTCGGCTTGCGCTCGAGGAACTCGGTCAGCCCGAGGATCTCGGCCGCGTCGGCCACCCGCTTCTTGCGCTCCTCCGGCGACACCTTGGCCATCTTCAGGGCGAAGGCCATGTTGTCGGCGACGGTCATGTGCGGGTAGAGCGCGTAGTTCTGGAAGACCATCGCGATGTCGCGGTCCTTGGGCGGGGTGGACGTGACGTCGCGGTCCCCGATGAAGATCTTGCCGGAGTTGACCTCTTCCAGCCCGGCAAGCATCCGCAGGGTGGTGGACTTGCCGCAACCCGACGGGCCGACGAGAACCATGAACTCGCCGTCGCGGATCTCCAGGTCGATGCCGGGTACGGCGGGCTCGGATGCCCCCGGATACCAGCGCTGGGCCTTCTCAAATGTGACTGTTGCCATGGTGCTCTTCTCCTTCACCGGCAGGTACGTGCCGGACGATCCGTAGTGAAGTGACGCTCGTCACCCTAGTCGGAGGGCCAGTAGGCGTAAACGCTTGCGTCCATGGCTCGGGATTCAGGGGGCGGCCGGCGGCAGGTACCGGGCCGGTACGTCGCGCAGCACCAGGCCGGCCCCGTCGCGGCGCCAGGCGACCCGGCGCGGGTCGATCACGCCCCCGGAGAACGCACCGTCGGGCCCACGGTTCTCGAAGGCGAGGAACCGCACGCCGCCGCCGCGCAGGGCGACCAGCTTGCCGACGTAGAGGTCCTCGCTGGTCAGCCGCACGGCACGCTCGACGTCGACCGGCGCTCCCGGGCCGGCGACCGGCACGCACCACACCCCTCCGGCGCCGAGCTCGGCGCCCGGCATCTCGGTGTGCAGGCAGGAGAAGAGCAGCACCCACCGCCCGTCGACCCGCTCCAGCGAGATCACCTCGAGCTGGTCGAACCGTCCCGTGGGCCGGCTCAGCGGCGGCCGGGTCTCCCAGGCCTGCAGGTCGTGCGAGGTGGCGTGCCCGACGACGCCGTGGCCGGAGATGCCGGGTGCCTGCGCCGTGAGATACATGTGCCAGAGCCCCTCCTCGTCCCGCACCACGAACGGGTCGCGCCAGTGCTCGTCCGGGCCGTCGACCGCCCGGATCTCGTACCACCGCTCGTCGGCGGCCAGCAGCAGCCCGGCGGAGCGGGTCCACAGCATCAGGTCCGGCGAGGTGGAGACCCCGACCCGCTGGACCCGGCCTCCGTCGCCGTGCGAGATCCCGGTGGTGAACATCCGCCACAGCCCGTCGTCGCCCCGCACCACACTGCCGGTCCAGGTCGCGAGGTCGTCGTAGGGCGACTCCGGGTGCGGCGAGAGCGCGTCCGACACCCGGGTCCAGTGCGCCAGGTCGCGGGAGACGGCGTGCCCGACGGAGGCGTTCACGTGCCGCAGGTCGGAGTCGCCCAGCGCGCGCGGGGCCTTGAGGAAGAACAGGTGGTACCTGACGTCGTCGGCCCCGTCGTCGACCACCCAGAAGTCCCAGACCCACTCGTCCGCCAGGTCGAACACCGGCTCAGTACTCCGTCAGGTGCAGGACGTACGCCGACTCGGGGGCCAGCACCGGGAGCCGGACGCCCACCGCGCCGAGGGCCGACCCGGACAGGGTCTCGCCCTCCCCCTGCGCGGCCCCGTCGAGCCAGGACTCCCCCAGGTCCGCCAGGTGGCGGTGGCCGGCCGGGGTGACCGAGCGGACCCGGTAGCGCCGGACGGGGTCGAGCCCGGGCAGCCGCACCGGCGCCGGGGACTGGGTTGCCAGCGTGTCGACCGTCGCGACGACGTAGTAGGCCTCGCTGCCGTCCGCGGCGACGACCCCCGTGAGCACGAGCGCGGGGTCCGGATGGTCGCCGCGGACGACCCGACCCGAGGCGATCAGCGGACGCATCCGCTTGTGCAGGGCGACCCACTCCGCCACCTCGGCCCGCTCGGCCGCACCGAGCGCGCGCAGGTCCCACTCGATCCCGAAGTGCCCGATCAGGGCCGTCGCCGCCCGGAAGCCGAGGTCGAGGGTGCGCCCGGTGGTGTGGGCACGCGGACCGCCCAGGTGGGCGCCCATCATCTCGGCGGGGACGACGAGGGAGGTCCAGCGCTGGATCCGCTGCCGCTCGACGGCGTCGATGGTGTCGCTGGGCCAGACCCGGTCGGTGCGGGTGAGCACCTCGAGGTCGACCCGGCCGCCGCCACTGGCGCAGGTCTCGATCTCCAGCGCCGGGTGGGCGGCTCGCAGCTCGTCGAGCAGTCGGTAGAACGCCAGCGTCTGCCCGCGCACGGCGGGCCGGCCGGCGTGCGCGACGTCGACCAGGTCCCGGTTGTGGTCCCACTTGAGGAAGGCGATGTCGTACTCCGCCAGCAGCGCCAGCAGCGCGTCGCGCACGTGGGCGTACGCCGCCGGCACCTGCAGGTCGAGCACCTGCTGGTGGCGCCACTCGGCGGGCAGCTCGGCGCGCCCGCGCAGGATCCAGTCGGGGTGCTCCCGGGCCAGGTCGGAGTCGACGTTGACCATCTCGGGCTCGACCCACAGCCCGAAGTCCAGGCCCAGGCTCCGCACGTGCGAGACCAGTGGACGCAGGCCCTGGGGCCAGACCGCCGGGTCGACGGTCCAGTCGCCGAGCCCGGCCCGGTCGTGCCGGCGACCGGCGAACCAGCCGTCGTCCAGCACGAAGCGCTCGGCTCCGACCTCGGCTGCGCGGTCGGCCAGCTCGCTGAGCCGGTCCAGGTCGTGGTCGAAGTACGAGGCCTCCCAGGTGTTCACCACCACCGGACGGGGACCGCGGCTGCGGGTCGCGTGCCGACGGGTCCAGCCGACCAGGCGGTCGCTCACGCCGTCCAGCCCAGAGGCCGACCAGCCGCCGACCAGCCACGGACCCGCGTAGGTCTGCTGCTCCTCGAGCACCACCTCACCCGGCCCGAGCAGCTCTCCCCCGCCGAGCAGACACTCGCCCTCCGGCGTGCGCTCGGCGTACGCCGTGTGGTCGCCGCTCCAGGCCACGTGCGTCGCCCAGACCTCACCCGTGCGGAACCCGAAGCCGGGGGTGCCGGCGGCGAGCAGCAGCGTGGCGTCGTGACCGGTCCGCCCGTGCCGACCCTCACGCAGGTGCGTGCCGACCAGCCAGGGCCGGCGTTGGGGGGTCCGCTCCCGGCACCAGCGGCCGGTGAGGTCCAGCAGCTCGGTCGCGTGCGCGCCCACGGGCAGCGCAGACCGCACCGCGGCGAGCTGGAGGGCGCCGGGCCCGGTGTTGGTGACCGAGGTGCGGAGCCGGACCACGCCTTCCCGGGTCAGCTGGACCTCGACCACGACCTGCCAGCCGGCCTCGGCATCGGTCGACTCCAGGCGCACCATGCCGTCCCCCGCGGGATCGTCGGTCACGTGCCAGGCCCAGTCACGCAGCCGCGGGGCCCAGGCACCGGCACCACCGCCGGGGCGGGAGCCCTCCAGCCCCGGCAGCCCGGTGAAGCCGGAGACGCTCTCGCCGACGATGCCGCGCTGCCGGGGCTGGTCCAGAGCCGAGTGCGGGACCCCGGGCCGGTGCAGCGCGACGAGCGCAGCCAGGTCGGCCGCGCCGAGGTCGCCCAGGGCAGCGCCCCAGTGGAGGACGGCCGGGACACCTGACAGGGAGGGCGCGAGCACGAGGCTCACGCCCTCCCGGGTCAGGTGGATCGCAGGGTGACTCACCTGGGTGGAACCGGTCCTTTCACCCCTTGACGGCGCCCGCGGTGAGGCCGCGGACGAAGTAGCGCTGCAGGGTGAAGAAGACCAGCATCGGCAGCACCATCGAGACGAACGCTCCTGCGGTCAGCAGCTCCTTGCCTTGTCCCTGCGTGCCGAGGAGGCCCTGGAGCTCGACGATCACGGTGGGGTTCCTGCTCAGGAAGAGCTTGGCGATGAGCAGGTCGTTCCACACCCACAGGAACTGCAGGATCGCGAACGCCGCCAGCACCGGCACCGACATCGGCAGGATCAACCGCCAGAACGTCTGGAAGTGCGAGGCGCCGTCGATCTTCGCCGACTCGATCACGGTGCGCGGCAGCGTGGTCATGTAGTTGCGGATCGTGTAGATCGCCAGCGGCATCCCGAAGCCGGTGTGCAGCAGCCACACCGCGAGGTAGTCACCGGAGATCCCGGCACCCCTGGGCCCGAGCAGGTTGAGCATCGGCTGGAAGGCCACCTGGATCGGCACCACGAGCAGCGCCACGATCACGATGAACAGGACGTCCTTGCCGCGGAAGTCCATGAACGTGAACGCGTAGGCCGCGAAGGCGGCGAACAGGATCGGGATCACCGTCGCGGGGATGGCGACCACGATGCTGTTCACGAAGCCCTCGCCCAGGGAGGTGCCCTGGAAGACCCGCTCGTAGTTGTCGAGCGTCCAGCCGGCCCCGAACGGGTTGAACACGGCCGTCCACCAGCCCGAGGCGACGGTGTCGTCCCGGGTCCGGAACGACGAGACCAGCAGCCCGATGGTCGGAATCGTCCACAGCACGCTCAGCAGCACCATCGCGACGATCGCGGTCCAGCTGCGCCGCCGCCCGTCCGCCATCAGCCCGGGCGTCCGCTTGTACTGCCGGCGCTGAGCCTTCTCGCTGTGGCCACTCTCGGCGACCATCACGGCATCCATCCGGTCGCTCATGCGTTCTGCTCCTCTGCTCGGAAGTGGCGCACCTGGTAGATGAGCACCGGAGTGATGGCCAGCAGCAGGATGACCACGATCGCGGAGGCTCGACCGGCCTGACCGTTGGCGAACAGCTCGTTGAAGAAGAGGTTCGCGATCACGTTGGTCTGGAAGCGCCCGTTGGTCAGCACATAGACGATGTCGAAGACCTTGAGGACCAGGATCAGGACCGTGATGAAGACGGTGATGATGGTCCCCTTGATCTGCGGGATCACGATCTTGGAGAAGATCTGGACCTCCGAGGCGCCATCGATGCGCGCGGCCTCGACGGTGTCCTCGGGGACGCCCTTGATCGCCGAGGAGAGCAGGATCATCGCGAACCCGACCTGCAGCCAGATCAGGATCACCATCAGCAGGATCGAGTTCAGCCGGCCGGTGGGGATCTGCAGCCAGGTCTGGGCGGTCCCGCCCAGCGTGGTCCAGATCGCGTTGAGCAGCCCGGTCTGCTTGTCGCCGATCGAGTAGTCGTAGACCAAGGTGCCCCAGATGGTCGAGGCACCGACGAACGAGATCGCCATCGGCAGGAAGATCGTGCTCTTCGCGACCTTCTCACCCCGGGTCGAGAGCTTGTCGGCCAGGACCGCGACCGCGATCCCGATGACCACCGTCACCGCCGGCACGATCAGCAACCACAGCAGGTTGTTGAACAGCGACTGGCGGAAGGCGTCGTTGCCGAAGATGTAGCGGTAGTTCTCGAACCCGACGTACACCTCGCTCCGCTTGTCGGCGAAGGAGTACTGGATGGTCTGCAGGGTCGGGTAGATCAGCATCAGCCCGACCAGGCCGAGCCCGGGCAGGATGTAGGCGTACGGCATGACCGTCCGCGAGAGCCGGTCGGGCAGGCCCTCGACGATCATGTTGAGGAAGTAGAAGAAGAGCACCGCGCCGCCGACGCCCACGACGACCGCGAGAACGCCGATGATGAACTTGCTGTCGAGGAACAGGTCAGGGCGGAGCCCGAAGGCCAGGAAGATGTTCAGCATCAGCCAGACGGTGACGACGATGCCGACGACCCCGATGCCGAACTTCTTGGCGCTGAACGGTGGCGGCCCCGAGGTGGGGCGGGGCCCCAGCTCCGGCGAACCGGTGCTGGGGCCCTGCTGGGTCACCGTCATGACTGCGGCCAGGACGCCTCGATCGCGTCCAGGGTGTCCTGACTGGACTCACCGCTGATCCAGTCGACCATGCCGGTCCAGAAGGTGCCGGAGCCGACCTCCTTGGGCATCAGGTCGGAGCCGTCGAAGCGGAAGACGTCAGCGCTGGCCGCGACCTCGGCGATGGCCCGGGTGGTCTCGTCGGCGTACTGCGCGGAGTCGAACGTCGCATGCGGGGAGAGCCAGCCACCGGCTGCGGCCCACTCGCCACCGAACTTGTCGGAGGTCAGGAACTCCAAGACGGCCTTGACGTCCGCGTCGTCGCCGTTGAAGGCCGCTGCGAGGTCACCGCCACCGAGGATCGGCTGGCCGTCGAAGCCACCGTCGAAGGGCGGGAAGACGAACGTGCCGACCGCCTCGTCGAGGTTGGCCTGAACATCCTCGGGGTAGAAGCCGGTGGCGAAGTTGCCCTGACGGTGCAGCATGCAGTCGGGCGGGTTCTTGAACGCCGGGGTCATCGCGTCGGCGAAACCGGTGTTGAGGATTCCCTTGACACCGCCGAGGACCTCGCCGTCACCCTTGGCGATCTTGCCGAACTCGTCGAGCGCCTCGACGATCTGCGGGTCGTTGAACGGGATCTCGTGCGAGACCCACTGGTCGTAGACGTCGGGTCCGGCAGTGCGCAGGACGAACTCCTCGAGCCAGTCGGTGCCGACCCAGCCGGTGGCCTGGTCGGACTCCCAGCCCATGCACCAGGGCGCCTTGGTGTCCGCCTTGAGCTTGTCGGCGATCCCCTCCAGCTCCTGGATCGAGGCCGGCTCGGTGGAGTAGCCGGTCTTCTCGTAGGCGTCCTTCGGGTACCAGACGATGCTCTTGACCGCCATCCGCATCGGCGCGCCGTAGACGTCCCCGTCCTTGGTCGCGGCCTCGAGGAACCCGGGGATGAGCGTCTGCTCGATCGCCCCGAGGTCGATCACGTCGGCCAGCGGAGTCATGTCGTCGGTGAGCTCGAGCAGCCCACCGGGCTGCGGGAAGAGGCCGATGTCGGGCGCGTCACCTGAGTTGACCCGCGCCTTGACGGTGGTGGTGAAGTCCTGGTCGGCGGTGTACTGGACGTCGATCCCGGACTCGTCCTCGAAGGACTTGAGGGACTCGACGAACGCCTCCTCCTCCGCCCCACCGAAGGCACCGAGGATGGTGACTGTCTTGTCGCCGTCGGTGCCGCTGCCGGCGCCACCACCGCCACCGTCGCTCGAGGAGAGACATCCCGTCGTGGTGAGCGCCAGGGCCAACCCTGCGCCGAGCGTCGCGAACCGGCGAATTTTCCCTACCTGCATCTTCACTCCCTGATCGGTGGCGGGAGACCGGGCCGGCTCTCTCCGCAAACGTTTGCACCTCGTGTGCCCCACAGTGGCGCAGGTCACAACTATTCGTCAAGACCCTTCCGTAAACGTTTGCGTAATGGTTATCGTGAGCGCCATGCCCGCCCTGCGTCCCGACCCCTCCGACGTGAACATGGAGGATGTCGCGCGCCGGGCCGGGGTCTCGATCGCCACCGTCTCGCGGGCGCTGCGCGACGTGCCGGGGGTCAGCCAGGCGACCCGCGAACGGATCCGCCAGGTCGCCGACGAGCTCTCGTACGTCGTCTCCCCGGAGGCCTCCCGGCTGGCCCGACGCAGCACCGGCCGGGTGGCCGTGGTGGTGCCCAAGATGGACGTCTGGTTCTACGCGACGATGCTGGCCGGGCTCGAGTCGGTGCTCCGAGAGGCCGATCTCGACGTGCTCGTCTACCAGGTGGACGGGCAGGCGCAGCGGCGACGCTTCTTCGAGCAGCTGCCGGCCCGGCGCAAGGTGGACGCCGTGGTGCTGATCGCGCTCCCCCTGCTCCCCGTCGAGGAGCAGCGCCTCGACCTGATGGGGGTCGAGGTGGTCGTGGCGGGCGGCCGGCTGCGGGACTACCCGCACGTCGAGGGCGACGACGAGGCGGTGGCGACGCTGGCCGTCGGGCACCTGATCGACCTCGGCCACTGCCGGATCGCGATGATCCGGACCAGCGACACCGAGGGGACGGAGTGGTCGGCCGACGCGGTGCGCACCCGCGGCTACCGCGCAGCGCTGCGGCAGCACGACATTCCCGAGCGAGCCGACTACGTGGTGACCACCCCCTACGGACCCCACGCCGGCGCCCGCGCCATGGAGCTCCTGCTCGCGCTCGACGAGCCGCCGACCGCCGTCTTCGCCTACTCCGACGAGATGGCCGTCGCCGCCCTCTCGGTCCTGCAGCGTCGCGGCATCCGGGTGCCCGAGGACGTGTCGCTCATCGGCGTGGACGGGCACCCGACCGGCGAGCTGTTCGGGATCACGACGGTCAGCCAGGACGTGCGGGAGCAGGGCCGGCAGGCCGGGCACCTGGTCCTCGCGCTCCTCGTCGACCAGGGGCACCGGGAGCGGTCGGTGGTGCTCCCGCCCGAGCTGGTGGTGCGTCACTCCACGGCGCCGCCCGCGGCGTCGACCTGACCCGATCTCAGCGCAGGCGCCGCCGCTTCACCGAGACGCCGGCCCAGAACGCGACCCCCCTGATCCGCACGGTCGGCGAGCTGTCGTCGAGTTTGGCGCGCACCAGACCCGAGGGACCGGAGTAGCCGCCCATGATGCCGGTGCCCTCGATCACGACCTTGGTGTGCGGGTTGACGATGACGTCCGCCCCGCCCATCACCGCATTGATCGTCAGCACCACCTCGGGCGCCGAGAACTCCGCCTCCCGCAGGTCGAGGTGCGCCCCACCCATCAGCACGTTCACGACCAGGTGGGGTGGCACGGTCCAGATCCCGCGCCGGTCGAGGCCGCCCATCACGGCGAAGTGCCGCTCGCTGGCGGATCCCGGCACGGGCGTGGCCGAGGCGGGCCGTGCCACCTCACCGGGACCGGTCCGGTGCGCGGGCAGGTCGGCGGTGATCGGCACCAGGTCGGCGTACGTCCTCGCGGCGAACGTCGCCTCCAGTCGCTCGTCGAGCTCGGTCAGCTCGATCCGGCCCTCGCCGGCCGCCTCGCGGAGCAGCTCGGCGACCCGATGGCGGTCGTCGTCGGAGACGCGCAGTCGACCCGGATCTGCTCCGGGGTCGCCGTGCCAGGGCTCCAGCTGGTCCATCCGCTCAGCCTAGCTCCGGGTCAGGGCGCCACGACCAGCACCGGGCTGGGGTCGATCTCGACCCGGACCCGGGTGCCCACGCGCAGGGCTGCGACCTCGGCCGAGGCCACCTGCGCGACCACGAGAGTGCCGTCGGCGAGTCGTCCCGTCGCTCGGGAGACCGGACCCAGGAACGCGACCGACACGATGCTCGCCGGGCCTGCCTCGTCGGGTCGGAAGGAGACGCACTCCGGGCGGACCAGGGCCAGACCGGGACCGGTCGCGGACCCCTCGAGCACCGGCAACGATGCGTCGAGCACCTGGGCGGTGCCGTCGTGGACCTCTGCGGGGATGCGGTTGCTCAGGCCCACGAACTCGCCCACGAAGGGGGTCGCCGGGGCGGCGTACAGCTCGGTCGGCGCGGCCAGCTGCTCGAGCCGGCCGGCGTTCATCACGCCGACCCGGTCCGCCACGGCCAGCGCCTCCTCCTGGTCGTGGGTGACGAACAGCGTCGTGGTGCCGACCTCGAGCTGCACCCGCCGGATCTCGTCGCGGAGCTGGACCCGGACCTTGGCGTCGAGGGCCGAGAGCGGCTCGTCGAGGAGCAGGACCGCCGGCTCGATCGCCAGGGCACGCGCCAGCGCGACCCGCTGCTGCTGCCCGCCGGAGAGCTGGTTGGCGTAGCGCTTCGTGTGCTCGCCGAGCCCCACCATCTCCAGCATGTCGCCGGCACGCTTGCGCCGCTCCTTGCGCGACTTCCCACGCAGCTTCAGGCCGAACGCGACGTTGTCCATCACCGTGAGGTGCGGGAACAGGCTGTAGGCCTGGAACACCATCCCCATGTCACGCTTGTTGGCGGGCACGTCGCTGAGGTCCCGCCCGCCGACGCTGATCGTGCCGGCGTCCTGACGCTCGAGGCCGGCCAGGATCCGCAGCACCGTGGTCTTGCCGCAGCCCGAGGGGCCGAGCAGCACCACCATCTCGCCGGGCTCCATGTGCAGGTCGAGACCATCCAGGGCACGTACGTCGCCGTAGGAACGCTGCAGCCCGGTCATCTGCACGGCGACGCCGTTGGTGGCTGGGGCGGGGGCTTGGGTGGGCATCTACTTGCCTTCCGAAGGACGTCGACGACGGTCGAAGAACGAGAGCAGGACGAGCAGCGCCGCGGCGAAGAGGATCGAGGCGAGGGAGGCGGCCATGGACATGGGCGCGTTGCTCTTGCTGAGCTGGACGATCGCGACGGGCAGCGTGGTGTAGTTCTGCAGCGAGGCGACGGTGTACTCCCCCAGGACCAGGGCGACGGCGATGAACGCGCCGCCCGAGGACGCCGGTCCAGACGTTCGGCACGATCACGCGCACGACGACGGTGAACCAGCTGGCCCCGAGCGATCGAGCCGCCTCGGCCAGCGTGCGCGCGTCGATCGAGGAGAGCGAGGCATCGATCGCGCGGTAGGAGTAGGGCAGCACCAGCACCACGTAGAGGAAGGTCAGCGTCAGCACCGAGTCGCCGATGAAGTAGTCGACCCAGGCGTAGACCCCGCGGACGCCGACCACGATGACCAGGGCCGGGATGGTCAGGGGCAGCAGGCAGAGGAACTCGACCAGCCGGGTCGCCCGCGGCACCCGCAGCCTGACCCAGATCATCGTCGGCACGAGCAGCACCACCATGCCGACCACCGTGAGCGCGGCGAGCATCAGCGAGGTGACGATCGCCCGCGTCATGGTCGGGTCCTCGGCGAGGCTGCGCCAGGCGTCGAGGGACCAGTCACCGGTCGCCGTGTCGTGCAGGCTGAAGTCGGCCAGCGCGAGCAGCGGGAGCACGAAGAACGTCGCGAAGGCCAGCAGCAGGACGCCGCGCAGCATCCGCCAGCGCCAGGAGCCGGTCACGACAGCCACCTCGACGTGCGCTTGAGCAGCCAGGCGTAGAGCACCATCACGATCGCGACCACGATCACCATCTCGAGGGCCAGCGCGAAGGCGAAGTTCGCCTGACCGAGCACGATCTCGCTGGTCAGCGCGGCCCGGATCAGCAGCGGCGTGATCGGCGAGCCCTGGCTCACCAGCGCGGCTGCCGTGGCGTAGGCCGCGAACGCGTTGGCGAACAGCAGCAGGGCGGAGCCGAGGAAGGCCGGTCGCAGCAGCGGGAAGGCCACCATCGTCCAGTACTGGCGGGTGCTGGCACCGAGGTTGACGGCCGCCTCTCGCCACTGGGGACGGATGCCCTCGAGCGCCGGCAGGAAGACGATGACCATGAGGGGGATCTGGAAGTAGGTGTAGACCAGGATCAGGCCGGGCAGCTCGTAGAGCCATCCCGATCCCGTCGCGTCGAGGTTGAACAGCTTGGCGAGCAGGTCGGTGAGCAGGCCGCCGAAGCCGAGCGTGGCAATCCAGGCGAAGGCCAGGGTGACCCCGCCGAACTGCGCCAGCACGCCGCAGATCGCCACCACGGCGCGACGCAGCACGCTGGTGGGTGGGCGCGCTGAGGATGAGATAGGCGAGCAGCGCACCGAGCACGGCGCCGACCGCGGCGGACGCGAACGACAGGTAGAGGCTCTGCCTCAGCGCGGAGAGCGGCGGTGTCACCGCCGAGGGCCCGGATCTTGTCGAGCGAGAATCCGCCGGCCTCGTCCTGGAAGGCACCCACGATGACCGTGATGGTCGGGATGACCAGGAAGATCGTGATGAAGACCAGGAACGGGAGCAGCCCCACGGACGGGCCGACGCGGAAGCGCCGGCCCGTCCGGGGTGGCTGTGCAGGCTGCGTGCCCGGAGCCTGCACGGGAGCCGCGACGCTCAGCCGACGGCCTTTGCCCAGTTGTCGGCCAGGTAGGCCGCCATCTTCTCCGTCTGTGCGGCGTCGGGGACGATCGGCTCGCCCTCGACCTCGGGCAGCGCGGAGTACAGCGCCTCATCGATGGTTCCGGCCTCGACCATGGCGTCCGCACGGACCGGGCGGGCACCGCCGGCCAGCCACAGGTTCTGGCCCTCGTCGCTGTAGAGGAACTCCTGCCACAACCGGGCTGCGGCGGGGTTCGGCCCGTCGGCGTTGATCGCCTGGAAGTAGTAGCCGGCGATCGGCGCGTTCGAGGGGACGACGACCTTCCAGCTCGGGAGCTTGGCCGTCTCGGCCGCGTTCAGGTAGTCCCAGTCGATGACGACGGGGGTCTGCCCGGACTCGATCGTCGCCGCCGTCGGGTCGACCGGCAGGAAGTTGCCGGCAGCCTTCAGCTTCTTGAAGAACTCCACGCCGGGGGCGATGTCGTCGGCGGAGCCGCCGTTGGCGACCGAGGCCATCACCACGCCGCTGAACGCGGCGCCGGCCTGGGTCGGGTCACCGTTGAGCGCGACCTTGCCCTTGAAGTCGGGACCGAGCAGGTCCTCGAGCGAGGTCACGTCGGGCACCTTGTCGGAGTCGTAGCCGATCGACATGAAGCCGCCGTAGTCGTTGACCCACAAGCCGTCGGGGTCCTTGAACTCGGCGGGGATGTCGTCCCAGGTCTCCACCTGGTACGGCGCGAACAGGTCGGTGTTGGCGAGCGCGACGGACTGGCCGAGGTCGAAGACGTCGGGCGCCCGGTCGGAGCCCTTGAGCTGCTCGGCGGCGTTGATCTCGTCCTGGCTCGCCGCGTCCGGCTGGGCGGAGTTGACCGTGATGTCGTACTTCGCCTCGAACGCCGAGATGACCTCGCCGTAGTTGGCCCAGTCCGGGGGCAGCGCGATGACGTTGAGCTCGCCCTCCTCCTCGGCGGCCGTGACCAGGGCGTCCAGGCCACCGAAGTCGGCGGCGGAGGTGGCGGACTTGGCGTCCGAGGAGCTGCTGCTGGCTTCGTCGTCGGCGGGCGGCGCACAGGCCGCCAGCGAGGCCACCGTGGCCAGCGCGACGAGAGAAAGGAATGTCGGTCGGAACTTCACTGGAACCTCCTGATGACGGGCGCGCACGCGCGCCGTACGCCAACCTGACGGATGTGCGCTGATCGGAGGTTACTCGCCCCAGGGAGGGTGTGGGTCACGGTTCGGCTCCGGTTGGTCGCGGCGTGTCGGACCGCTCGTCGCCCAGCCTCCGCCACCGCGTAATCTCGTTCTCCGTGGCCAGCGATCCCGAGTTCCGATACTCCGACCTCCTGCCCCTCCGGCGTCGACGAGACGCCGTACCGGCTCGTCACCACCGAGGGCGTGTCCACCTTCGAGGCCAACGGCCGGACGTTCCTCGAGGTCTCGGCCGAGGCAATCCGGCAGCTGACCGCGGAGGCGATGCACGACATCAGCCACTACCTGCGTCCCGCCCACCTCGCCCAGCTGCGCCGGATCATCGACGACCCCGAGTCCTCCGGCAACGACCGCTTCGTCGCCCTCGACCTGCTCAAGAACGTCAACATCTCCGCGGGTGGGGTGCTCCCGATGTGCCAGGACACCGGCACCGCGATCGTGATGGGCAAGAAGTCCGAGGGCGTGCTCACCGGCAGCGACGACGGCGAGGCGATCAGCCGCGGCGTGTACGACGCCTACACGAAGCTGAACCTGCGCTACTCCCAGCTCGCGCCGCTGACCATGTAGGAGGAGAAGAACACCGGCACCAACCTGCCGGCGCAGATCGAGCTCTACTCGACGCCCGCCAAGGACGGCTCCCCCGAGTACAAGTTCCTCTTCATGGCCAAGGGCGGCGGCTCGGCCAACAAGTCGTTCCTGTTCCAGGAGACCAAGGCGATCCTCAACCCGAGCGGATGCTGACGTTCCTCGACGAGAAGATCCGCTCGCTGGGCACCGCCGCCTGCCCGCCGTACCACCTGGCCGTGGTCATCGGCGGCACCTCGGCGGAGTTCGCGCTGAAGACCGCGAAGTACGCCTCGGCGCACTACCTGGACAACCTGCCGACCGAGGGCTCGATGGGCGCCCACGGCTTCCGCGACCTCGAGCTGGAGGAGGAGGTCTTCAAGCTCACCCAGTCGTTCGGGATCGGCGCGCAGTTCGGCGGCAAGTACTTCTGCCACGACGTGCGCGTGGTCCGCCTCCCCCGCCACGGCGCCTCCTGCCCGGTGGCGATCGCGGTCTCGTGCTCCGCCGACCGGCAGGCGCTGGGCAAGATCACCGCCGAGGGCGTCTTCCTCGAGCAGCTCGAGACGGACCCGGCGCAGTACCTGCCCGACGCCGAGACCCAGCACCTCGCGGAGTCCGGCGACGTGGTCCCGATCGACCTGAACCAGCCGATGGCCGACATCCTGGCCGAGCTGTCCAAGCACCCGGTGAAGACCCGGCTCTCGCTGACCGGTCCGCTGGTCGTGGCCCGCGACATCGCGCACGCCAAGATCCAGGAGCTGCTCGACGCCGGCGAGGAGATGCCGCAGTACCTCAAGGACCACCCGGTCTACTACGCCGGACCGGCGAAGACTCCCGAGGGCTATGCCTCCGGCTCGTTCGGCCCGACCACGGCCGGCCGGATGGACTCCTACGTCGAGAGCCTTCCAGGCGGCCGGCGGCTCGATGGTGATGCTCGCGAAGGGCAACCGGTCCAAGCAGGTCACCGAGGCCTGCCACACGCACGGCGGGTTCTACCTCGGCTCGATCGGCGGCCCGGCCGCCCGGCTGGCCCAGGACTGCATCAGGTCCGTGTCGGTGCTCGAGTACGAGGAGCTCGGCATGGAGGCGGTGTGGAAGATCGAGGTCGAGGACTTCCCGGCCTTCATCGTCGTCGACGACAAGGGCAACGACTTCTTCACCGACCCCTCCGGCGCGGTGACCGTGCCGGTCACCGGGATCAGGGTGCGTTCGGCAGAGTAGGGACACCGGAAGTTCCACACGCCTGTCATCGGGGGCAGAGCCATGGAGTACGTCGAGGTCGCGCGGGCGGAGAGCGAGCGCGGGGACCTGGTGCTGCGCGAGCGCCGTGCCGACGGTGCGCCGCCCGTCCTCGAGCTGCGCGCCAACGGGGTGTTCGTGATGGACACCGTGGAGATCAGCACCGAGCGGGCGCTGGCCACCGCGGCCCTGGAGCTGGTCGACGACCCCGCCGCGGTGGTCGTCGGTGGTCTGGGGCTCGGCTACACGATGCACGAGGTGCTGGCCGACCACCGGGTGCAGAAGTGCGCGGTGGTCGAGATCGAGGAGGCGCTCGTCGACTGGATGCGCACCGGAGTGGTGTCGCACGGGCCGCACCTGCTGGCCGACGAGCGGGTCACGATCGTGGTGGCGGACATCGCCGTGGCGCTCGCCGAGGCCGGGCCGGCGTCGTACGACCTGGTCCTGCTCGACGTCGACAACGGACCCGGCTACCTGGTGCACGACGCCAACGCCGCGCTCTACGCCGCTGCCGTTCCTCGGCGCGGCCCGGGCGGCGCTGCGCCCGGGCGGCGTCCTGGTGATCTGGTCGGCCGCCGAGTCGCCCGAGCTCGAGGAGACCCTGCGCGCGGTCTTCGACGACGCCGAGGCCAGGCCGTACGACGTGCTGCTCCAGGAGCGCGAGGAGCGCTACTGGCTCTACGTCGCGCGGGTAGCGTCAGCGGCATGAGCTCCGAGGACAACGTGACGGGTTACCGGACCGAGCACGACAGCATGGGCGAGGTCCGCGTGCCCGGCGGACGCCCTGTGGCGGGCGCAGACCCAGCGTGCGGTCGAGAACTTCCCGATCAGCGGCACCCCCCTCGAGCCGCGGCTGGTCCGGGCGCTCGGCCTGGTCAAGGGCGCGTGCGCGCGGGCCAACGGCGAGCTCGGCATCCTCACGCCCGAGCAGGCCGCGGCGATCCGCGACGCCGCGGCCGAGGTGGCCGACGGCGAGCACGACGGGCACTTCCCGGTCGACATCTTCCAGACCGGGTCGGGCACCAGCTCGAACATGAACGCCAACGAGGTGATCGCGACGCTGGCGGCCCGGGCCGGCACCGACGTCCACCCCAACGACCACGTCAACGCCAGCCAGTCCAGCAACGACACGTTCCCGACCGCGATCCACGTCGCGGCGACGCTCGCCGTGGTCGAGGACCTCCAGCCGGCGCTCCGCCGGCTCGAGGACAGCCTGGCCGCCAAGGCCGAGGAGTTCGCCGGGCTGGTGAAGTCCGGTCGCACCCACCTGATGGACGCGACGCCGGTGATGCTCGGCCAGGAGTTCGGCGGGTACGCCGCGACCGTGCGGTACGCCGGCGAGCGGCTCGAGGCCGTGCTGCCCCGGGTGCGCGAGCTGGCCCTGGGGGGCACCGCGGTCGGCACCGGCATCAACACGCCGCCGGGCTTCGCCGCCCGGGTGATCGAGATCCGGCACGAGCTCGGCGGGCAGGACGTTCACCGAGGCCCGCGACCACTTCGAGGCCCAGGGCACCCGGGACTCCCTGGTCGAGCTGAGCGGCGTGCTCCGGACCATCGCCGTCGGCGTCACCAAGATCTGCAACGACCTGCGCTGGATGTCCTCGGGTCCGACGACCGGCCTGGCCGAGATCCACCTGCCCGACCTGCAGCCCGGGTCGAGCATCATGCCCGGCAAGGTGAACCCGGTGCTGCCCGAGGCGACGCTGATGGTCTGCGCCCAGGTGATCGGCAACGACACCGCCGTCACCGTGGCCGGCGCGAGCGGCAACTTCGAGCTCAACGTGATGATGCCGGTGCTGGCCCGCAACCTGCTCGAGTCGACCCGGCTGCTGGCGACCTCGACCACGCTCCTGGCGGAGCGCTGCGTGGACGGGATCACCGCCGACGCCGGACCGGATGCGGAGCTATGCCGAGTCGTCGCCGTCGGTGGTCACGCCGCTGAACAAGTACGTCGGCTACGAGAACGCCGCCGCGATCGTGAAGCAGGCGCTGGCCGACGGCGCGACGATCCGCGAGACCGTGCTGGCGATGGGCTTCGTGGAGCGCGGCGAGATCACGCGAGGAGGAGCTGGACGAGGCCCTGGACGTGGAGGAGATGACCCGCCCGTGACGAGCAACGACGCGAACCGCCGTACGCGCGCAGTACGCCGACGAGGACAACCTCGAGACCCGCCGGTCGGTGTGGCGCCCGGCGGCGACGGCCGGGACCCGATGAGCGTTGCCGTGGCGGCGGTCCGCGACGGGCTACCCGGCGAACGTCCTCGAGCTCGGCTGCGGCACGGGCGTCTTCGCCGAGCGGCTGGCAGCGACTTCCCGGCGGCGCTGCTGGCGACCGACCAGTCGCCGCGGTTCGTCGAGCTCACCGCCGCCCGCGGCGTCGGGTGCCGGCTCGCCGACATCCGGACCTGCCCTTCGGGACGCGTCGTTCGACGTGGTCGCGGCGATGTGGATGCTCTACCACGTGCCCGACCTCGACCGCGCGCTCGCGGAGTACGCCGGGTGCTGCGGCCGGGCGGCCGACTGGTGGCGGTCACCAACGGCGACGAGCACGTCGCGGACCTGCGCCGCGACGCCGGCGGCGGCCCTGTCCCCACGTTCAGCAGCGAGAACGGTGAGCCGCGCTGCGCGCACTTCGACGCCGTGGGGCGCGACGACCTGCGCACCCGCGCCGTCTTCCCCGACCCGCCGCCGCGCTGGCCTACCTGGAGTCGCCTCCACGAGGACGTCGCGTGGTCCCTGCCCGAGACCCCCGGCCCCCGCGAGTACCCCGGGCACGTCACCGTCTTCGTCGCGTCCTGACCCGGGTGGGTCAGCGACCCGCGCGGGTCAGTACCAGCCGTGGGCTGGACTTGAACGCCTGGGCGCCGCACGGCGAGCCGTAGCTGTCCCGGATGTAGCCGAGACCCCAGCGGATCTGGGTGACCGGGTTGGGGTCGCCCAGTGGGCGCCGGCGGAGGCCATCTTGGACCCGGGCAGCGCCTGCGGAATGCCGGAGGGGGCGGACAAGAGGCTGTCGGCGTCCACGCGCCAGCCGCTCTCGCCGGTGTACAGCGAGTCGAGGCAGCTGAACTGGTCGGGGGAGAAGCCGAACTCCGGGAGCAGCGCCATCGCGATGTCGCGCGGGTCCTCCTGGGAGATGTCGACCGTCCGCGTGACCGCGGGGCCGTCCGACTGCTTCAGCGCGGCCTCCTTGGTCGGGTCGGCCGCGTCGCGGCGGTCCTGGGACCGGGACGTGGTGGTGTCGGCGGCACGCTCGGCGAGCTTGTCGTCGGACAGCGGGTCGGTCACCGAGCCCTTCGTGTCGGCGCCGGTGTTCAGCGTCGACGTGGTCTCGGACTGCAGGTCCGCCGACGCGACGCTGACACTCGCGGACGAGGTGAGGACGCCGCTGGACACGGCGACCCCGGTGGCAGCGGCTGCCACGGTCGAGAACAGCAGGGTGCTGCGCAGCATCTTCGTCGGCGCGCTCTTGAGCAGAGCGGGGACCGGGGAGGGGGTGGGGACATCACGGTGCTTGGGGACGTACGAGTCACGCTTCGGCACAGGGAATCTCACGGCTAGACGACACTGGACAGTGCAGTGACCTGCGCTGGGGGAACGGCGCAGGTCACGAATTGATCACGGCCACCATGCCCGAAGCGGTCCAGACAGGCAATTCGAAGCGCCGGTTTCGTGGGCCGAATCACGCCCGCGTGCGCCCCACTCGACCCATTCGTCACATGAACAACGCCGGCCACACGACGTACCTGAGGTACGGCGGGTGGCCGGCGTCGAGACGAGCTCAGAGCGTGACGTTCTCCAGCATCTCGGTGACCAGCGCCGCGATCGGTGAGCGCTCGGACCGGGTCAGCGTGACGTGGGCGAAGAGCGGGTGCCCCTTCAGCTTCTCGATCACCGCGACCACCCCGTCGTGCCGGCCGACGCGAAGGTTGTCGCGCTGGGCCACGTCGTGGGTGAGCACCACCTTGGAGTTGGCACCGATCCGCGAGAGCACGGTCAGCAGCACGTTGCGCTCCAGGGACTGTGCCTCGTCCACGATCACGAAGGAGTCGTGCAGCGAGCGACCCCGGATGTGGGTCAACGGCAGCACCTCGAGCATGCCCCGGTCGAGCACCTCCTCGATCACGTCCTTGGAGGTCATTGCGCCGAGCGTGTCGAAGACCGCCTGGCCCCAGGGCGACATCTTCTCGGACTCGGAGCCGGGCAGGTAGCCGAGCTCCTGGCCGCCGACCGCGAACAGCGGGCGGAAGACCACCACCTTCTTGTGCTGCCGGCGCTCCATCACCGCCTCGAGGCCCGGCGCACAGGGCCATCGCGGACTTGCCGGTGCCGGCCCGGCCACCCAGCGAGACGATCCCGACCTCGGGGTCGAGCAGCATCTCCAGGGCGATCCGCTGCTCGGCGGAACGCCCGTGGATGCCGAACGCCTCCCGGTCGCCGCGGACCAGGTGCACCTGCTTGTCCGGCCCCACCCGTCCCAGCGCCGTGCCCCGCTCGGAGATCAGCACCAGGCCCTGGTGGCAGGGCAGGTCGCGCGCCACCGCCAGGTCGAGGCTGCCGTCGTCGTAGAGCTCGTCGAGGTCGCTCGCGACCACCTCGAGCTCGGCCATGCCGGTGTAGCCGGTGTCGGAGTCGCTGATCCCCTCGGCGCGGTACTCCTGGGCGTCCAGCCCGACGGCCGCGGCCTTGATCCGCAGCGGCAGGTCCTTGGAGACCAGCGTGACGGCAAGGCCCTCGTCGGCGAGGTTGCGCGCCACCGCGAGGATCCGGGTGTCGGTATCACCCAGCCGGAACCCCGACGGCAGCGACTGCGGGTCGGTGTGGTTCAGCTCCACCCGGAGGGTCCCGCCCTCCTCGCCGATCGCCACCGGCTGGTCGAGGCGGCCGTGGATCACCCGCAGCTCGTCCAGGCTTCCGCAGGGCGCTGCGCGCGAAGAAGCCCAGCTCCGGGTGGTGCCGTTTGCCCTCCAGCTCGGTGATCACGACGACCGGGAGGACCACCTCGTGCTCCGCGAACCGGCGGATCGCTCCCGGGTCGGCCAGCAGGACGCTGGTGTCGAGGACGTAGGTGTGGACGGCCGGTGGGGCCGTCCGGTCACCCTGGTCCGGGACGGACTGCGCTGCGACGGGCTGGGTGTTCTTGGGCTGCGACACGCGATGTCACCCCTCACGGGTCGGCGCGCGCACTCGTCGCTCCGGCCCTAGTTCACAAAGGTGGACCGGGAAATCGACCGCAGGCCGGAGTGCCGGCCCCCGTCCACGCGGCAGGGTCGAACCTGCCTTGCAGTGCAGTCGTGAAGTCTCACGAGTGGGCCTCCTGGTACGGCGAACTTCCCCACTGCCGTGCCTCGAAAGTACGCCGGACTTGGTGACGAAGGGCGGCGACACGCCAGAGCGCGGGTGGCCGGAGCTGACGAGCCAGCGACTCGTCAGGAGCCGTAGCGGCGCTCGCGGAGCGCGTCGGACCGGATGGCGCGCAGGAAGTCCCGCGGCGAAAGTCCGGCCGTAGGCCTCGCAGAAGTAGAACTGCTGTGCATGCTCTGCCACGGCGGAACCGCCGTGTCGCTTCTTCCCGGAGGTCCGGATCACCAGGTCGGGCTGGCTGACCCCAGGTGTAGAGATGGGCGCTGAGTGCTCGACGTCGATCACCTCGGCGAGCTCCTCCAGCGTCACCCCCTTGCTGGACTGCTCGTGCAGCAGTGCCCGCACCGCGTCGGTGATCTCGCGCCGGCCGCCGTACCCGACTGCGACGTTGACCATGATCCCGTCCACGTCGCGGGTGGCCTCTGCCGCCGCCTTGAGCTTCGCGGCGGTCGACTGCGGCAGCAGGTCGAGGGCCCCCACAGGATGCAGACGCCAGCGCTGCTCGTCGGCCAGCGACGCGACCGCCTCCTCGATGATCCCGAGCAGCGGGGTCAGCTCCTCGGACGGGCGGTTGAGGTTGTCCGTGGACAGCAACCACAGCGTGACGTGCTGGATCCCGACCTCCTCGCACCAGCCGAGCAACGGCTCGATGTTGGCGGCCCCGGCGCGGTGACCGTGCGCGGTGTCGGCTCCCACAGCCCTGGCCCAGCGGCGGTTGCCGTCCAGCATCACGCCGACGTGCTTGGGGAGGCTCTCGGTCGGCAGCCGACGCAGCATCCGCGACTCGTACGCCGGGTAGATGACCCGTCGGATCCCGCTCTTCCAGTCCGCCACGTGACGATGCTAACCGCGTGGCCAGAACCACTCACGTGAGGTTGGCCGCATTGCTTGCGCGTTCCATGTGTGCCCGGCTCAGGGACGGGTACCGTCAATGCATGACCCATCCCGTGAACGAGGTGATCCGGCACGGTCTCGACCAGCTGGCCGAGACCGTCGCCGACGTGAAGCCGAAGCTCCGGGGATGGATGCACCTCGCGATCGCCCCGCTGACCCTCGCGGGCGGCATCGTGCTCATCGCGCTCTCCCCCACGCCGACGACCCGGATCGGCTCGATCCTGTTCAGCGCGAGCGCGCTGGTCCTGTTCACCGTGTCGGCGATCTACCACACGGGGACGTGGTCGCCGCGCACGTGGGCGTTCCTGCGCCGCTTCGACCACGCCAACATCTTCGTGCTGATCGCCGGCACGTACACGCCGCTGACGCTGATCCTGCTCGAGGGCAACCAGCGCACAGCGCTGCTCACGACGGTCTGGGCCAGCGCCATCCTCGGGGTGCTCTTCCGGGTCTTCTGGACCGACGCGCCCCGCTGGCTCTACACGCCGATCTACATGGCGATGGGGTGGGCGGCAGTCTTCTTCATCCCCGGCTTCGTCGACAGGCGCTCCAGCGCCTGGGCGCCGGCGTCGGCACCGCGGTGCTGGTGCTGGTCGCCGCGGGCGGAGCCCTCTACACCGTCGGCGGCATCGTCTACGGCTTCAAGCGCCCCAACCCGTGGCCCCAGTGGTTCGGCTTCCACGAGGTGTTCCACAGCTTCACCATCGTCGCCTTCGTAACCCACTACGTGGGCGTGTCGATGGCGACCTACGCGCTGCGCTGAGGCGAAGGCGGCCATCGATCGTCCGTCGGACTACCTGGCGACGACCCGGTTCGACCGCGGAGAGAACAGGGAGCGACAAATCTCGTTCACCGCTGCCACCCGGAACCGGTAGTTGCCCGGCCGCAGGGTCATCGTCAGCCGACGGGGACCGGGCGCGGCGGTGAACGTCGGGTGACGTTCGGCCGGTTGGCCCGGATCCGGATCGCGCGGACCACGTAGCTCGTGATCGGCAGGCCGCCGTCGGCAGCCGGTCGGTTCCAGCGGGCCGTCGCGTCGACCACACCGCCGGGCAGTTCCTCGACCTGGCGTTCCGGATGCCCGGACGAGACGGCGCCAGACCAATCACCTGCGAGGCCGACAGCGCCGGAGCAGACCCCGGTCCGGCCGCGTTCAGGGCCCGGACCCGGAACCGGTAGCGCTCACCGGGGGTCAGATCCGTCACCACGAACTGCCGGGAGGCCGCGCCACCGGCCGCCTGCGGCGCTCCGAGCGGCGTACCTGCCTGGTCGGTGACCTGCACCTCGTAGCCGGTGATCGGAACCCCTCCCGTGACCGTCGGTGCCGTCCAGCGCACGACCGCGGAGTCCTCGCGAGGCGTCACCGAGTCGATGGTCGGCGCGTCCGCGGCCCGGCCGGGGTCACCGGGTCCGACCTCGTGGAGAACAGGCTGTTGCCTGCCTCGTTGATCGCGCGGACCTGGAACCGGTACGTGTCCCCGTTGGTCAGGCCCGTGACCACGAAGCTCCGGGCGGTCCCGTTCCCTGCCGCCTGCGGCGGTGCGAGCGGCGACCCGGTCGCGTCGAGCAACTGGACCTCATAGCCGGTGATCGGCGCTCCGCCGTCGATGTCGGGGGCGGTCCACTCGACCGTCACCGAGCGGTCGGCGAACGTCGCCGACACGATCGTGGAGCGTCGGGGACGGTCCGCGGAGTCGTGACCGGTGTGAGGTCCGACTGCTGTCCGGCGCCCTGCGCGTTCACGGCAGCCACTCGGAAGCGGTACCCGGTCCCGTTGGTGAGGCCGGCGACCACGAAGCTCCGGGCCGCTCCCGAGGCGTTGCGCACGTCGCCGGTCGGCACGCCGGTCTCGTGGTGCACGGTGATCTCGTACCCGCTGACCGGCGAGCCGCCGTCATCCGCCGGCGCACCCCACTCCACGGTGACCGCGCGGTCATCAGGGTGTCGCGGAGACCGCGGATCGGGTCGGTGGCCACGGTCGGCGCCGGGGTCACCGGTGCCGACAGTGCGGAGAACTCGCCCTGACCGAGGTCGTTGATCCCGGCCACCCGGAACTGGACGGCCTGACCATTGGTCAGCCCACCCACCGTCACCGTAGTGTTCCCGGCATTGACCTGCCGCAGCGCACCCACCTGGACGCCACCGGGCGCCGTGAGCACCTGGATCACGAACGAGTTCGCCACCGTGGTCGGCGCCGGGTCGAACGCGAGCGTCGCTGCTCCATTGAGCGGCGTGACCCCGAGGATCGTCGGCGGACCCGGGACCACCGAGTCGGCGAAGACCAGACGCTCGACGTTGCGCACCTCGTCGGTGCCGTCGATCTGGGTGCCGCGAGCGTGGATCACCCGGGTGTTCTGACCGCTGGTCAGGTGCGTGCCACCTGCACCGGGCCGCCGTCCACGATGCAGTCGTAGTTCGCGACCGCGTCGGAGAACTGGGCCAGGTCCACTCCCGCGGCACCCTGGTTGGGCACGATCTCCCGGACGATCTCGATGGTGGACGGGTCGATGGAGCCGTTGAAGACGTCGGCCTGCACCTCCATCATGCTGTCCGCGGTACGACTACCGGTCTGGAGATACACGTCGTACCACGCGTCACCGTCGATGAAGTCGTCACCTCCGCGACCCTCGAGCGTGTCGCTGCCCGAACCGCCCAGCAGGATGTTGCCGCTGTTGAAGGCGATCTGGTTCCCTGTGGCCGTGGAGCCGAGGAGCGCACGCAGCCCCGCCACCTGGTCCAGCTTGTTACCCCGCATCTCGTGGCCGACCATGTCAGCCGCCAGCCGGTCGTCGCCGCGCAGGACGTCGTCGAGGTTCCACCCGGACAACGACTCAGTCAGGTCGAACCGGTCCCGGAACGCGTCCAGCGAGTCCGGCAGCAGTCCGGTGAACTCCATGTCGTCCAGCGCCGCCTGCGGGTCACCCTTGTGGATGGTCCAGTCGAAGCCGAGCATGCCTTCGTTCCGCTCGATGCCGGGGCCGGCCACCATGACGTCGTTGCCGCCCTCGGAGTCGTAGTCGTCGGCACCGCCGCCGCCGATGAGAACGTCGTCCCCGGGCGTGTTCGGGTCGTCCTGGAACGGCGCGCCGTTGTCGCCCTGGAGGAGGTCGGCCTGGCCACCACCCTCGATCCAGTCGTTTCCGTCGTCACCGAACACGATGTCGGTCGAGGCACCGGCGAAGATGAAGTCGTTGCCGGGCCCACCGAAGCTCTCGGTCGGGTCCGAGCCGCCGACGATGAAGTCCTTCCCGCGGCCGCCCTGGTTGAGGTCGAAGCCGGGCCCCCAGCTCATCGCGTCGTGGCCGTCCCCACCCTTGAGGGTGTCGTCGCCGAACGTGTCGGTGATGATGTCGTTCCCGAGGCCACCGATGATGCCGTCGTTGCCCGACCCGCCCTCGATCCAGTCCCGGTTGTCGTTGCCACGGAGGGTGTCGTCACCCTCGCTGGCCCACATCCGGTCCTCGTTCTCGGTGCCGATGAACAGCACGTGCTCGCCCCCGGTGAAGCGGACGAAGCCGTTCTGACGCACCAGCAGCTGGGTCTCGTCGTACGACGTCCCCACATCGTCCACGATCGTGGCCGGGTCGGTCTGGGCCGCCAGGTCGAAGACGAAGTCTGGCCGGGAGAAGACGTCGGCCGGCAGGCCGGTGGCGTCGGTGTTCCGGCTGATGATCTCGGCGAGCGAGTTGCCCTCCAGCTGCACGAGCAGGTTGAGGCCGGCCGTGCGGGACAAGTAGTAGAACCGGTCACCGTCCTGGAGGTTCTCCATCTGCAGCTCGAAGACGAAGTTCATCGTCGAGCCGAGCAGTCCGCCGAACGGCGCCTGCTTCTCGGCGAGACCACCCATCCACAGGTCGATGTCGTCGAGCCCGCTGGTGCGGGCGTTCGCCCAGGCGCCGGTGCCCCGGATGAACTGGGCCGAGTCCGCCGGGGTGTCCGGGTCGAGCGGGTCGTTGGCCACCAGCCGTGCCGCGGACCTGCGTCGCGAGGCCAGCGTCGGCGCGAGGTTGTCCGCGCTCTCGTCGACGCCGGTCGTCGTCGGGTCATCGAGCAGGATGCCGTCCGGACCCGGACGCTGCAGGATGCTCGGGTGCCGGCCGTACGCCGCGACGAAGTTGATCAGCGACTTCGGGTGGCGGATGCCGAACCCGAAGTCCATCCAGCTGTCGTACGGCCGGACCGCGGAGTCGCCGGTCTGGGTGAAGAACTGCCGGCGCGCCTCGTTCAGCGTCGGGATGCCGGCCTCCCGGCCGCGCCCGAGGTTGATCGTGGCGAGGTCGAGCGGCAGCCCGAGCAGGTTGTTGCGCAGCGCCTCGGTCACGAACTCGTCGAGCTCGTTGCCGACCTGGGCGGTCATGCCGCGGACCACGCTGCCGGCTGCCTCCTCAGGACTGAGGGTGCCGTCCTCGTTGTAGGCCACCGGGTTCAGGAAGGCCTCGATCAGGCCCATGGACGGTGCGGGCGGGGAGCCGGGGAGCGCGACCCGGTCCACGTCCTCGGTCAGCATCGAGTGGCCGAACCGGTAGACGCTGTGCGCGAACTCGCCCATGATCGCCGCGTTGATGCTGGTGTCGTAGCCGGAGAACAGGTTGATCATCGGCTGCACCTTGCGACCGAACTCCTCGAAGACGAGGTGCTGGTACTCCATCTCGGTCACGAAGCGGGCTGCCTGCAGGATCCGCTCGCCGTTCCAGACACCGGGCGCGATCTCCCACTCGGGGACGATGCTCGGGTCCTCGTTGACCAGCACGTTCTTGATGCTGCCCTCGACGGTCGCGTCGCCGGCGAGCCGGTTGTGCTCGCTGTGGAAGATGTGGTGCACCGTGGTCAGGCCGATGTTCTCGTTGACCCGGCCGTCGCCGGCGACGAAGTGCCGCTCGAGCAGCTCGTTGTCGTAGCGCCCGGCGGGCGGGGTGTTCCCGGTGAGGGTGTCGGTGTCAGGCTCCAGGTTCACCGCAGGACCGCCGTTGTTGCTGACCGGTCCGGCCGTGTGGGCGATGTCGACCAGGAACGCGTGTCCCATCCGCCTGGCGTTGTTGGGGACGTCGACCGGCGTGCCCAGGTTCGCCGGCACCATGCCGGCCTGGGTCACGAGCTGCGGCAGGCCGTTGGCGCCGCGGTGGAACCTGCCGTAGGGGTCCACGGCCAGCATCGGGACGTCCAGGGCGTCCAGGTCGTCCAGCTCGATGCCCAGCATCTCGCGGGCCTGCGTCTTCACGTCGGCCCACGTGGCGAGACCGCCGTCCTCGCCGCGCAGCATCTTGCCGTTGGAGACCGGCAGCCCGTTGCGAAGCTCGTACTCCCGCAGGAAGACGTGGTGGGACGGGTCGGAGCCGTAGGTCTGGCTCTGGTCGACGTACGGCGAGGTCACGTTCTTCGCGTCGCCGGGGCCCGGCTGACCACCATGAAGCGCAGCGCCTGGGGCAGGTCGTCCGCGTTGCCGAGGATCCCGTCGGGACCCGGGATCAGCGGGTCGTCGTCGCGCAGTGGGATGAACACCGACCCGGCGCCCTTCTGCGTGAGGTCGAGCCCGTGGTCGAAGAACTGGCCGAACAGCGTGAACATCGAGTTGTAGGGGGCCGAGAGGCCCACGTCGGGCGCCTGGTTCGGGATGAACAGGGTCTCGCCGTCGGGGACACAGCCGGCCGGGTCGTTGGCGCCCACGCACGGCACGGCGTCGCCGCCGGCGGCGTGGACTGCGGACTCGTTGGTGACGGTCTGGTCGACGATCAGGTTGCTGATCATCCGTGGTGCGGTGTCGTAGACGGTGCCCGGAAGCCCGTAGTTCGAGGGGTTGCCGGGACCGGCATTGCCCGGAGGCCAGTTGGGGCCGGCAGGAGCGGCCTCCCCGAGCCGGTGGGTCTTCGGGGTGATCCGGACGAACTCCTGGTCGGTGGCGCCGAAGTTGCCCTGGTTGGGGCGCAGGTTGTTGCAGGTCCCGTCGACGGTGCGCAGCCCCCAGGGCAGCTCCACGCCGGCGCCGTTGCCGTTCGGGATCTGGTCCGGGCCGTTGCCCAGCAGCGTGCGACAGGGGTTCGTCGGGGTCAGGGTCTCGACGTGCCGCTCGGAGATCTTGATCTGCTGGAGGATGAACCTCAGGTCCGCGGGGTTGAGGTTGAACCCTTGCCCTACCGGGTTTGCGCCGTGCGCCGGGACCGCGGTCAGCACCTCCACAGCCGGAAGGAACCCCAGCGGCAGGAGCAGTGCCGCGATCGAGGCCAGTCTCCGCCGCAGCCTCCGCGTGCCCTGCGCGCTCCGGCTGTTCTTGCTACCTCGGTCTCGCCTCACGACTACCCCTTTCGGTTCGAGCCGTCGAGGTGAGAAACGGGCCCACGGCCCCCCGGACGTCACACTGCGTGGCTCTCTTCACTGGTGTTGAGCCACGGTTGAGTCGGCGCGTCAAGAGAGCGTCAATCCCGGTCGCCCGTCGTACGGCTGGTCCAACGTGGTTCAATCCGGGGATGGACCGCAGAGCGTGGGACGAGCGCTACGCGGCGAGCGAGCTGATCTGGTCCGCTGCCCCCAACCAGTTCGTCGCCGCAGAGCTCGCCGATCTGACTCCGGGCCGCGCCGTCGACCTCGCGGCCGGCGAGGGGCGCAACGCGATCTGGCTGGCCGGGCTGGGCTGGGACGTGACCGCGGTCGACTTCTCCCAGGTCGCCCTCGACAAGGGCCGTCAGCTGGCCGGCGAGCTGCCGGTCACGTGGGTCTGTGCAGACGCGACCACCTGGTCGGCGAGTCGGCGTACGACCTCGTCGTCATCGCCTACCTCCAGCTCGCCGCCGGGGAGCGCCGGGCCGCGGTTCGCCACGGCTTCGCCGCCCTGCGACCCGGCGGCACCTTCCTGCTGGTCGCGCACGACACGACGAACCTGACCGAGGGCACCGGTGGCCCCCAGGACGCCAGCGTCCTGATGACGGCCGAGGACGTCCTCGGCGACCTGGCCGGTGCTGCGTACGACGTGGTCCGGGCCGAGCGGGTGGCCCGCACGGTGGAGGCGGGGCACCGCGGCGATCCGGAGCTGACCGCCTACGACTGCCTGGTCCGGCTGGTCAAGCGCTGATCGGGCCCCTGATCGGGCCCCTGATCAAGCCCCTGATCAAGCCTGGGGGCCGTGGTCCTGCTGGTCGGCCGGTTGCTCGCGGTCCTCGTCGCGGTCGAACGCACCGGCCTGCTCGTTGGCGGCCGCCTTGCGGAGGTGCTTGAACAGGCTGCGGCCGAGCAGCGCGACGGCCACGCCCAGCAGCAGGAAGAGGGCGAACGCCGTCCAGCCGGCCTTGACGTCCTCGGGCTCCGGGCCTTGTTCGGCGAGCACGAGGATCAGGGTGGAGAGCGGAACCAGGAAGGCCATGGGACGAGTCTCTCAGGCGGGGTCGGTGATGCCGGCGAACAGGTCGTCCTCCGGGGTCGGGGCCGAGACGTGGCTCACGACCAGCTCGTAGTCCTCGGTCGGCCAGGTCCGCTCCTGCAGCTCTCGCGGGATGGCGAACCAGAACCCGTCCGGGTCGATCTGCGTGGCGTGGGCCAGCAGCGCCTGGTCGCGCACCCCGAAGTAGTCACCGCAGGGCACCCGGGTGGTGATCCGGGCGTCCCAGTCGGGCTCGGGCTTCCACTCCTTGAGCCGATCTGCCCAGGGCGACTCGAGCCCGTGCTCGAGCATCGCCTCGTGCAGGGCCTCCATCCGGGGGCGGTTGAACGAGTGGTGGTAGTAGAGCTTCAGTGGCTGCCACGGCTCGCCGAGCTCGGGATAGCGCTCCGGGTCACCGGCCGCCTCGAACGCCGCGACGCTCACCTCGTGGCACTTGATGTGGTCCGGGTGCGGGTAGCCGCCACGCTCGTCGTACGTCGTGACGACGTGCGGCCGGAACTCGCGGATCAGCCGCACCAGCGGCGCGGCTGCCTCCTCCAGCGGCACGAGCGCGAAGCAGCCCTCGGGCAGCGGCGGCTTCGGGTCGCCGTCCGGCCAGCCCGAGTCGACGAAGCCGAGCCAGTCCTGCCGGACGCCGAGGATGTCGCGGGCCCGCTCCATCTCCTGGCGGCGCACCTCGGTGATGTTCTCGAGGATGTCCGGCCGGTCCATCTTGGGGTTCAGGATCGAGCCCCGCTCACCCCCGGTGCAGGTCGCGACGTGCACGTCGACACCCTCGGCGACGTAGCGCGCGGTCGAGGCGGCGCCCTTGCTGGACTCGTCGTCGGGGTGCGCGTGGACGTGCATCAGACGGAACCCGGCGCGGGGTCCGGGCAGGGGGGCGTGGGACATGGCGCAATCCTAGGTGCGAGCATCTGAGGGTGAGCTCGCAGGACGTCCTCGGTGACCGCTACGGCGCGCCCGCGCCCTGGCGCCGGCGCGGCATCGTCGTGGCGAGCGTCGTGCTGGCCCTGGCCTTCCTCGGGTGGCTGGGGTGGACCGCCTGGTCGCACGCGACGCCGGACGTGGAGTCGGACCTGGTCGGCTACCGGGTGGTCGACGAGCACACCGCCACCGCGCAGGTCCGGGTCCGGCTCGCGGACGAGAGCATCCGCGCGTCGTGTGTGCTGCGGGCCTTCGCCGAGGACCACACGGTGGTGGGCGAGCTCGCCTTCACACCCGAGTACGACGCCGCCCAGCCGATCGAGCAGACCGTGCGCACCGAGCGGCTGGCGACCTCGGTCTCCCTGGTCGGCTGCACCGCGCCGGGCGAGTCCCGACCGCGCTGAGCCGCCCGCAACCTGCAACCGGCGCCCGAACTTGTTAAACTGACCGTTCTGACAGTCCCGCAGGGCCGTTCAGTAGCGAGCCCGTGCGAGTTTTCGCCCTTCGACCGCAGCGGTCGACAGAGCGGGATGCCCCACCGAGACCCGAGTGGGTACGCCACGCCGTACCACCGAGGTCCGACCCAGTCTTCCGATGTCCGATTCGACGCATGGCAGGAGCACCAGCCCAATGACGCAGTCCAGCGAGCACGACACCATCTGGTTGACCCAGGAGGCCTACAACAAGCTCCACGACGAGCTGGAGAACCTCAAGGGCCCGATGCGGCACGAGGTCGTGAGCCGGATCAGCGCCGCGCGCGACGAGGGTGACCTCAAGGAGAACGGCGGCTACCACGCCGCCAAGGACGAGCAGGGCAAGATCGAGGCCCGGATCCGTCAGCTCGAGGACATGCTCCGTCGCGCCGAGGTCGGCGAGACCCCTCCCGACGACGGCATCGTCGAGCCCGGCATGAAGGTCACCTACCGGTTCGTCGGCGACGACGAGACCAGCACCTTCCTGCTCGGTGCTCGCGAGATCGAGGACGACCAGCTCGAGGTCTTCTCCCCGCAGTCACCGCTCGGCTCGGCCATCCTGGGCCACCAGAAGGGCGACAAGGTCAGCTACACCGCGCCCAACGGCAAGAAGCTCGAGGTCGAGGTCGTCAACGCGGTGCCGTACACCGGCTGACACCGGTCGATCGCTGGCCGAGGTCAGTCATCGGGTCATTCGAAGACGCGGTAGCCCTGGGCGCGCAGCCGGGCGGTGACCTTCTCGGCGTGCGGCTCGCCGCGGGTCTCGAGCTGCAGGTACACCTCGACCTCGTCGAGGTGCAGTGACGCCGAGATCCGCTCGTGGGCGACCTCGAGGACGTTGGCGCCCACCGCGCTGACCTCGGTCAGCAGGGTGGCGAGCCCGCCGGGCACGTCGGGGATGCAGACGCGCAGGTGGAGATAGCGGCCGGCGGCTGCCATCCCGTGCCGGATCACCTTGCCGAGCAGCAACGGGTCGATGTTGCCGCCCGAGAGCACCGCAACGGCCGGCGTCCGGAACTGCGAGGGGTGGTCCAGGATCGCGGCCACTGCGGCCGCTCCGGCCGGCTCCACGACCATCTTCGCGCGCTCGACGAGGGCCAGCAGGGCGCGGGACAGCGAGTCCTCGGAGACCGTGATGATCTCGTCCACGTGGTCGCGCACGGCGGCGAAGGTGATGTCGCCGGGCAGCCCGACCGCGATGCCGTCGGCCATCGTCTTCATCGACGAGAGTGGCACCGGGTGCCCCTCAGCGAGCGAGCCGGGGTACGCCGCGGCGCCCTCGGCCTGCACCCCCACCACGCGCAGGTCGGGGCGCAGCGACTTGACCGCGATCGCGATCCCGGCGAGCAGGCCGCCCCCGCCCAGCGGCACCAGCACGGTCTCGACCTCCGGCGCCTGCTCGAGGATCTCGAGCCCGGCCGTGCCCTGTCCGGCCACGATGTCGACGTGGTCGAAGGGGTGGATCAGGATGGCGCCGGTCTCGGCCGCGAACTCGTGGGCCCGGACCAGCGCGTCCTCGAGGTACCGGCCGTGGAAGACCACATCGGCCCCGTAGGCCCGGGTGGCCTTCTCCTTGGGGATCGGCGCGCCCTCGGGCATGAACACGGTGGACTTGATGCCGAGCAGCTGAGCCGCCAGGGCGACGCCCTGGGCGTGGTTGCCGGCCGAGGCCGCGACGACGCCGTGCGCCCGCTCCGCCTCGGAGAGCCTCGCGATCCGGACATAGGCGCCGCGGGCCTTGAAGGAGCCGGTGCGCTGGAGGTTCTCGCACTTCAGGCGGACCGGGCCGCCGGCCAGCGCCGAGAGCCAGCGGGACTCCTCCATCGGCGTCTCGATCGAGACTCCGCGCAGCACCTCGCGGGCGGCACGGATGTCGTCGAGCGTGACCGAGGGCGTCTCATTCACTGCGGGTCCTCTCCACGCTCGGCTGCTGTTCCTCATCGAGCTCGCCGTAGTCCTCCGCCAGCTCCTCGACCGGGTCGTCCCCCGGTGAGGTGAACTGCGCCAGGTGCTGGACCACCGCGTTGACCGCCGCTGCCAGGGGGACCGCGATCAGGGCACCGGAGATGCCTGCCACGATGACACCGCAGCCGATCGCCAGGATCACGCCCAGCGGGTGCAGCGAGACCCAGCGGCCCATCAGGAAGGGCTGCAGGACGTGGCCCTCGATCTGCTGGACCAGGACCACCCCACCGAGCATCAGGAGTGCGGTGACCGGACCCTGGTCGACGAGCGCGACCAGGATCGCGACGGTCCCGGCCACCGTGGCACCCACCATCGGGATGAACGCACCGATGAAGACCAGCACGCCGATCGCGAGCACGAAGGGCACCTGCAGCACCGCGGCCACGATCATGATGCCCACGGCATCGACCAGCGCCACGATCACGGTGGCCCGGACGAACTGGGTCAGCGAGACCCAGGCGACCCGGCCGGAGGTGTCGATCGCCTCGCGTGCGGTCCTCGGCGCCAGCCGGACCAGCCAGGCCCAGATCCGCTCGCCGTCAGCGAGGAAGAAGTAGGTCGAGAACAGCACGATGAAGAAGCCCGCGACCACGTGCCCGAGCGCGCTCCCGACCTCGGTGACCCGACTCAGGATCGACCCACCCTCGGCGCTGGGGGTGATCGCCTTCTGGGCCTGGTCGATGTAGGTGTTGATCTGGGAGTCGCTGGCGTTGAGCGGCCCGTCCTTGAGCCAGATCTTGATCTCGTCGAGCCCCTTGACCGTCGAGGTCGCCAGGTCGTTCGCGCCGTTGGCGACCTGTTGCCCGGCGAAGGTGAGCATCGCAGCGACGAACGCCAGGCCGCCGATCACGACGACGATGGCCGCGACACCGCGCGGCACGCCGATGCGGTGCATCAGGTTGACCAGCGGGGTGACCAGGGCGGCGAACAGCAGCGCCACCACGATCGGCAGGGTGACCACCGAGAAGAAGCCCAGCACCCGCGCGACGACGTAGCCGGCGAGCACGATGATCAGGAAGCGCCAGGCCCAGGACGCGGCCAGGTCGACGCCCCAGGGCACCTGGGCGCGGCTGAAGTTGGACGGCCCGCCGACGATCGGGGCCGGCGCCGGACGGCGTTCCTCGCGCAGCATCGCCCACTGCTGGGCCAGCCGGCGCGCGACGCCCTGCTCGATCTCCTGGGTGCGCGAGCGCAGTGCCGGGATCGGTAGCCGTCGTCGGCTGTCCGACTGGTCGTCCTCGGATCCGGTCACGCTCGCGCCGCTGGGACCGTCAGCCTCGTTGCTCACCGCGTCAGGCTACCCACCCGCGGCTCGAGGAGCCGCAGCGCCAGCCGGTACGCCGCCGTGGGGTGCTGGTCGAGGAGCAGCCCGGCCGCAGCCAGCACGTAGTCGGCGTCCACGACCACCCTGGCCCGGCGCGGCAGCTGCCAGCCCCCCGCCGGGTCCGGCCCGATGCTGTCGTCGAAGATCCGGTCGGCCACACCGGCCGAGCCGTGCCGCAGGACTCCCCCGGAACCGACCACCAGCTCCACCTCGCGCAGGTCCTTGCCGGTCCGCTCGACGACCCGTCCCTCGGGGCTGACCACCACGCGGGAGTGACCGGCGTGGCGGCGCAGCGCGATCCCGGCCGCGGCCCGCGCGATCGCCTCGTCGTCACGCACGTCACGTTCGTCTGCGGGCAGGAAGCCAGGGTCGGCATGCCGGCGTTCCGCTGCGTCGGCAAGGTCCGGGAGTCCGGCCTCCCCGACGGTCGACATCGCCGACCAGCGCATCCCCAGATCGCCCTCGACGGTGCGGGTGACGGGGGTGGTGGCGACCACCTCGCGGGAGAGGCCGCCCTCGGTGAGCCCGGTGTCGGGGTCGACCTCCACCACGCTGTGCACGTCCGTGGTGGCTCCGCCGATGTCGACGACCACGACGTCACCGACGCCCGGGTGCGAGTCGTCCAGCCCGCGGGCCAGCAGCTCGACGCCGGTCAGGACCACGTCGGGCGTCGCTCCTCGCACCATCGACGTGAAGTCGGCCCGCGCACTCAGGTGCTTGCCGCCGATCACGTGGGCGAGGAACATCTCGCGGATCGCGGCGCGGGCCGACTCGGGTGCGAGCACGCCGATCCGGGGTACGACGTTCGCGGCCAGGACATGCGGGACGTCGGCGAGGATCGCCGCGATGTCGTCGCGCGCCTCGACGTTGCCGGCCACCACGACCGGGCCCCGCCAGCCGGCCTCGACGAGGGCGCGTGCGGCCCAGGTGACCGCCTCGACGTTCCCGCCGTCCGTGCCGCCGGTCAGCAGGATCACGTCCGGCCGGGCGTCCCGGGCGAGGTTGCGGAACCTGTCCGCGGCCGCCGACCGCTCGGCGGCAGCGATCACCTCGACGACCTTGCCACCGCTGGAGAGCGCCACCCGTCGACCGGCCTCGGCGGTCACCAGCTCCTCGTTGCCGACCACGGCGATCCGCAGCCCGCCCCCTGCGCTGGAGCAGGCCAGGACGTCGGCGGCGACTGCCCGCGGGTCGGCAACGGTCAGCTCGGCCAGGCAGGCGTCGTACCCGTCGAGGACGTCGGTGCCGATCGTCGTCGGGTGCTCCGCCGCCGCAAGGATTCGGCCCTCTGCGAGGTCGACCAGCATCGCCTTGGTGAACGTCGAGCCGAAGTCGACGCAGACCGCGGTCTCGGCGAGCGTCGAGCCGGTCTCAGCCGAGGGCACGGTCGAGGTCGGCGATCAGGTCGTCGACGGTCTCGATGCCGACGCTGAGCCGGATCAGGTCCGGCGGCACCTCGAGGTCGGTGCCGGCGACGCTCGCGTGCGTCATCTTCCCCGGGTGCTCGATCAGCGACTCGACGCCACCGAGCGACTCCCCGAGCGTGAAGACCTCTGCCTTCTCGCAGACCGCCAGGGCGTGCGCCTCTCCCCCCGTGACCCGGAAGGAGACCATGCCGCCGAACCGCTTCATCTGACGCGCCGCGAGCGCGTGGCCGGGGTGCTCCTCGAGACCGGGGTAGATGACCTGCGCGACCGCCGGGTGGTTCGTGAGGAACTCGACGACCTTCTCGGCGTTGTCGCAGTGCCGGTCCATCCGGACCCCCAGGGTCTTGAGACCGCGGTGGGTGAGGAACGCGTCGAACGGACCGGGCACGGCGCCCATCGCGTTCTGGTGGAAGGTGATCTGGTCGGCGACCTCCAGGTCGCGGACCACGATGGCGCCGCCGACCACGTCGGAGTGGCCGCCGCAGTACTTCGTGGTGGAGTGCAGCGCCACGTCGGCGCCCAGGGTCAGCGGCTGCTGGAGGTACGGCGAGGCGAAGGTGTTGTCGACGACCAGCCGGGCGCCGGCGTCGTGGGCGACCGCCGCCAGCGCCTCGATGTCACCGATGTTGAGCAGCGGGTTGGTGGGCGTCTCGATCCAGACCAGCTTGGTCTCGCCCGGACGGATCGCCGCGCGCACGGCATCCACGTCGGAGACGGCTGCCGGGCTGTGCTCGACGCCCCAGACCTTGGCGACCTTGTCGAAGAGCCGGAAGGTGCCGCCGTAGGCGTCGTCGGGGATGACCACGTGGTCGCCGGGGCGGCAGAGCGCACGGATCAGGGCATCCTCGGCGGCGAGGCCGGAAGCGAAGGCAAACCCCTTCTCCCCCTCCTCGAGGGCGGCGATGGCGCCCTCGAGCGCGGTGCGGGTCGGGTTGGCCGACCGGCTGTACTCGTAGCCGCCGCGGAGGCCGCCCACACCGTCCTGCTTGTAGGTCGACGTCGCGTAGATCGGCGGGATCACCGCGCCGGTCATCGGGTCCGGCTCGTAGCCGGCGTGGATCGCCCGCGTCTCGAAGCCGGACTTGGTCCTGTGCTGCTGCTCGCTCATCTGAGCGAGGTTACTCAGCGGCTCTCGGAGCCCTGCACGAGGACCTCGGCGATGGCCGGGACGTCGGTCGATCCTTCGGCCACCCGCATGATCAGATTGAAGGCCTGGTCCTGGCTGAGGGTGAACGGCTGACCGTTCAGGCGCAGGAACGTGACGACCGCGACCAGCGCCAGTCGCCTGTTGCCATCGACCAGAGCGTGGTTGCGACAGATCGAGTGCACGAGTGCGGCGGCCTTGAGCTCGATGGTGGGGTAGGCGTCCTCGCCGAAGACGCTGGATCGGGGTCGGGCAGCCGCCGAGTCGAGCAGCCCGACATCGCGGACCGGGCCGGCGCCGAGAATCGTGGTCAGAGTGAGGAGGTCCTCGACGTCGAGGTACTCGACCTCGGTCACACGGTGCCCAGGCGCTCGAGGGCCTCGGCGTACTCGACGAGCACCTCGCTTGCGATCGCATCGACTCGTGCCCGGTGCCCGCTGCGCGCGTAGCGCTCGAGGACCGCGCGGCGGATGATCTCCTGGCGGGAGAGGCCTTCGGCCTCACCACCGGTGTTGCAGACTGGTGAGAGCCCCAGTCCGACAGGAGTCCGCGTGTCCATCTTCAGCCGCCACAAGACCGAGCTCGTCTCCCCCGACCAAGCCCTGCCCGGGCGCAGCGAGCGCAACTTCCATCTCTCCGACAAGCACGTCGTGCTGGGCACGCCCGTGGTGACCGACGAGGCCCCCGCGGGCCACGAGGTCGCCGTCTTCGGGCTCGGCTGCTTCTGGGGCGCGGAGGAGATCTACTGGCAGATTCCCGGCGTCTGGTCGACCAGCGTCGGGTACGCCGGCGGCTCGACGCCGAACCCGTCGTACGAGGAGGTCTGCTCGGGCCGCACCGCGCACACCGAGGCGATCCGGGTGGTCTTCGACCCTGCGAAGGTCTCCTACGCCGACCTGGTCAAGCGCTTCTTCGAGGTGCACGACCCGACGCAGGGCATGCGCCAGGGCAATGACGTGGGCACCCAGTACCGCTCGGCGATCTACTTCACGACGCCCGAGCAGGAGAGGACCGCCCGCGAGCTGACCGAGATCTACGGCGCCGAGCTGCGCCGTCGCCGGCTCGGGGAGATCACCACCGAGGTGCGCGAGGTGCCGACGTACTACTACGCCGAGGACGTGCACCAGCAGTACCTGGCGAAGAACCCGTTCGGCTACCGCTGCCATGCCAACACCGGCGTGAAGTTCCCGACGACCGACTGACCAGCTCAGCGTTCGGGCGCAGGTGTTCCGTCAGCGGACCGGGCGTCGCGCCTTCGCCACTTGCTTCAGCCTTCGGTAGGAGTCGTGCCAGTAGTAGAACCGAACCTTCACTCGCTTGCCGCGCATGCGTGGCTCGAGCTTGAGACGAGTCCTTCCTCTGGCCGAGTCGACGTACCGGCCGTTGAGGTACCACGTGACGAACACATCGGTCGGTCGGGGCGTGATGGCGCCCACCCGGGCCTTGGCCCGCAAGGTCGAGCCGACCCTGAGCTTGCCGACCACGCGCGCGGGCCGGGAGACCCTCATCGTTCCCTTTCGCACGTGAGCGGTGTAGTCGCTGACCGCCGACGCCTCGCGATGCTCGGGGGCCGTCGCCGTGACGCGCACCGCCACCCGCTTCTTGAGGTTATCGCCGTAGTGGTTCGTGCCGTGGTCAGCGGGGGTGAGCGTGTACGACGCTTCGGTGGCGCCGGAGATCGGCCGGCCGTTGCGGAACCACTGGTAGCTCAGTGACGGATCCGCGGGCTCCCAGGCGCCACCATCGGTGTGCAGGGTCTGCCCGACCCTGAACCTGCCAGCGATAATGGGCCGGGCTGTGCTGCCCACCTGCGGGAGACCCGTCATCTCCGTTGCTGTCACCTCGACGGCCCCGATGTCGGAGCCGTGGCCGGCGGCAACCTGGGTGTGGTACGTCGACGCTGGTCTCGTGGCGAAGGCGTCGCCGCGTTCGTCCGTGAGTTCGACGCTGGCCGTTTCGGTCGGGCCGCCGTGGTCGGCCAGCGGACCCCAGGAGCGGGTCCTCGCCGATGATCGAGCCGCCGCCGGCGACAGGTGCCGTCTTCCGAGGGTCTTGGACCAGGGACCGGATCAAGGTGGCGCTTCCGCTGCCGTCCAGATCGCCGCCGGCATTCATGGCGACGATCGAGCCGTGCAGCGTGATGTCGGCACGGTGGAAGCCCCCCACCGGTTGGCGCGGCGTTGTCGGCGATCGTCGAGAGGTTCACCTCGACCGGCGGCGCCCGCGGCGCGGAGCCCGCCCCCGGACTCTTGGCGTAGTTGCCGGTGAGGGTCGAGGACTCGACCCGGAGCCCGCCTTCAGCATGGCCTGTGAAGATGCCCCCGGCCCGACTCTCCGGCCCGTTGTCGGCGACGGTCGACCTGGTGACCACCACGGTGCCACCCTCGAGGCCTCCGCCATACGCGGCTGCCTCGTTGCCGACGATGCGGGATTGGACCACGGTGAGGTCGCCGGCCGAGATGCCCCCGCCGTTGCCGTGGATCACCACGGCCTCCGACCCGCGCCAGGTGTGAGACGCCGTATTGCCGCTGACCGTGCTGCGCGTGACTGTGACCGGAGCACTGCGGGAGGAGTGGATACCGCCGCCGCCGAACCCGGACGCGTTGTCGCTGATGATGCTGTCGTGGATCGCGAGCTCCGCGCCGGGGGCCCCGCTGTCATCGAAGTAGATGCCGCCGCCCCGGCTCTGTGCTAGGGGCTCCCGGTGGTGTTGCCGGTGATCCTGGCGGGGCAGCACGCCGGCGCCGGTGATCGCGATGCTGCCGCCGTTCCCGCCTCGGCCTTGTCGGCGACCGTGAGCCGACGAGCACGAGGTCGACCCCGGTGGCCCGCAGCGCCCCGCCGCCATCGGACGACCCCCGCGCAAATCCGCCAGTGAGCGTGAGTCCGGAGACCCCGAACGTCGACCGGACGGCGCCGTCGCCACCTTGGACATCAAGCACACGGCTTCGCCCCTCCGCGTCGAGGGTGAGGGTGTCCGACCCCGGACCCTCGAGGGTGAGACTGCCCGAGCTCCCGGACAGGGCCACGTCGAGCTCACCGCTGGTGAGCGTGATCGTCCCCGTGACCGTGGAGGCAAACGTGATCCGGTCATCCGAGGGGCTGCTGCTGGCCTCGACCAACGCCGCCCGCAAGCTGCCCGGCCCGTCATCATCGGTGTTGGTCACCTGAAGGACGGCAACCTCGGCGTGTGCCGCAGTGGGCACCACGACAGCCGATCCCAGCGCGACAGCGCCCAGGGCCACAGTCGCGATCACCCGACCAGGGGCCCGCCGCCCTGAACCCGCAGCGATGAGCCGAACGTGGCCACGACTTGTCACAGACACACACATTCCTTCCCCGAAGATGTCGGCCTGTGCAGGCGGGCCGTGAGGATCCACGTCAGACCCGATCTTGCGAAGCATCCCACGGAACGCCCCCGGTGACCCACGACAAGACCCCGAACTCGCCCCGGGCGCGTACGGTGCGCGCATGCATGGGGGAACGCTTCGCCGAAGGTCCACGTCTCGCCGTCCCAGGTTCGCGACCGAGCCTGACACCCGCTCCGGCAGGCCGACCAGCCTACTCGACGCAGAGCTCGTCTCCGACGTTCGAGCCCAGCACCTCGGCCCAGAACGCCGCAACCCGCAACGGCTCTCGACAGTCGAAGGTCACCGACTTGGTGAAGGACACCGTGCCGTGACCGTTGCGACGAGGGCGACGGCCGCCACGCTCGGCACACGCGCGCCGCCCGGGAACGGAACAGGGGCCGAGCGGCGGCATCGTCGCTCGGCCCCTCCCGCACCCCCCCGGATACAGGTTCAGCTGGTCAGCGCTTCTGCCGCTGATGCGTCGAGTCTCCGGGTCCGGCTTCAAGGGACACCCGGGTGCAACGTCAAGATCCCCTCAAGTCCCGCGCAGCACAGCGGCGGAGGGTCGCTCTCGTGGTGCGGCTGGGGCCGCGGGGCATCATGGAGTCCATGAGAACTCCTGAGCGACGCTCAGCCCTGCGCTGGCTGGCCCCCGTGGTCGTCGCGGCTCTCGCGGCCGGCGCGGGCTCCCTGATCTCCACCGTGACCGCGACCGCTCGGGACTCGCTACCTCCCCGCACCGCTCAGGAGCTCCTGGTGGACGTGCAGGGCGCCGAGCTGGACGGGCTCTCCGGCACGCTCTCCGTGACGACCGACCTCGGACTCCCGGCGCTGCCCGGCTCCGGCCGCCGCAACACGGACTTCTCGGCGCTGCTCTCGGGCACCAACACGCTGCGGGTCTGGTCGGCCGGCGCCGACCAGCTCCGGGTGGCGCTGATGGGTCGGCTCGGCGAGTCCGACCTGGTCCGCAACGGCAACGACGTCTGGACGTGGGCGAGCTCCGACCAGAGCGTCTCGCACCTGACCGTGCCCGAGCGGACCGGTGCCGACCGTTCCGACTCGCACGAGTCCGACTCCCCAGAGCTCGCGTCGAGTCTCACGCCCCAACAGCTGGCCGACCGGGCGATCGAGGCGATCACCCCGTCCACCGAGGTCAGCACCGACCCGACCGCGGTCGTCGCCGGGCGGCCGGCGTACCAGCTGGTGCTCGAGCCGAAGGCCGACACCACGCTCGTCGGCTCGGTCCGGATCGCGATCGACGGCGCCACGCGGGTGCCGACCCGGGTGCAGGTGTACGCCGCCGGAGCCTCGACTCCCGCGCTCGAGGTCGGGTTCACCTCGTTCGACCCGACACCTCCCGACCCCTCGGTCTTCGAGTTCACGCCGCCCGAGGGTGCCACGGTGACCGAGCGGGAGCTGCCCGGCGGGCCGCCGTCCGGTGACACCTCGGACGCGCCCGGAGCGGGGTCGGACCAGGCCCCGGGCTTCGGCTCCTTCCTGGCCGGCGGTGTGACCACCCGGGTGGTGGGCGAGGACTGGTCCTCCGTGGGCGTGGCCGAACTGCCGATCCAGCTGCCGAGCGCCGACGAGGCGGAGACAGCATCCGGCCCGCTGGCCACGATCAGTGGCGCGCTGGACGTCCTGCCGCGCGTCTCCGGCGACTGGGGCTCGGGCCACCTGCTCCGGGGTGCGCTCTTCTCGGTCCTGGTCACCGACGACGGTGAGATCGTCGCCGGCGCCGTACCCCCGCAGCTGCTCTACGACGCCCTGGCAGCTCCGTGACCGAGGCGGCCGTCGCCACCCGCGGCCTCACCAAGACCTTCCACCAGCAGACCGCGGTGGACGCGATCGACCTGCTGGTCCCCCGCGGCTCGGTCTACGGCTTCCTCGGCCCCAACGGCTCGGGCAAGACCACCACGATCCGGATGCTGCTCGGGCTGATCGGTCCGACCGCGGGCGAGATCGAGGTGCTCGGCCAGCGGGTGCCCGACCGCCGCGACGACGTGCTCCCCCGGGTGGGGGCACTCGTGGAAGGCCCGGCGTTCCATCCCTACCTGTCCGGCCGGGCGAACCTGCGCCGGCTCGACGACGCGGACCGCACCACGGGGAGCTCGACCGCCCGGGTCAGGATCGACCACGCCCTCGAGCGGGTGGGGCTGCAGGCCGCGGCCACGAAGCGCTACCGCGCCTACTCGCTCGGGATGCGTCAGCGCCTCGCCATCGCAGCGGCGTTGCTGACGCCCAAGGACCTGATGGTGCTCGACGAACCGACCAACGGACTCGACCCCCAGGGCACCCGCGAGGTGCGGGCGCTGATCAAGACCCTGGCCGACGACGGCACCACGGTCCTGGTCTCCAGCCACCTGCTCTCCGAGGTGGAGCAGGCGTGCAGCCACATCGGGATCATGCACGTCGGCCGTCTGGTCGCCCAGGGCACCGCCGCCGAGCTCCGCCGCGACCAGGAGGCCGAGGCCACCATCCAGACCGACCAGCCCGGGGAGGCGGCCCGGATCATGCGCGAGCTCGGCCTCCAGCAGGTCCAGCTCCTGCCGACGGGGGCGATGGGGCGACTGGGCTCGGTGCCTCCGGAGAAGATCGTCGATGCCTGCGTCCACCAGGGGATCGGCGTCCGCGGCTTCGCCATCGACTCCCCCACCCTCGAGGACGTCTTCGTCCGCCTCACCGGGGAGGGCTTCGATGTCAGCGGCTGACCAGACGTATCGCGACGACCCGCCCTATCCACCGCGTCTCCCCGCGCTTCCTCGCCTCCGAGCTGCGCCTGGTGTTCGGGCGCCGACGCAACCTCGCCGGCCTCCTGGTGCTCGCCGCGGTCCCCGTGCTGATCTCGATCGCCGTGAAGGTCAGGTCGGAGGGGCCCGGCGCCGACGCCCCCAGCTTCTTCAGCTCGATCACCGACAACGGGCTGTTCGTGGCGCTGGCCGCACTCACCATCGAGCTGGGGCTGTTCCTGCCGCTCGCGGTCGCGGTGATCGCCGGCGACTCGGTCGCGGGCGAGGCCAACACCGGGACGCTGCGCTACCTGCTGACGGTCCCGGTCTCGCGGGTCCGGCTGCTCGCCGTGAAGTACGCCGCCATCGTGGTCTTCTCGTTCGTGGCCGTCTTCTGGGTGGCGCTGGTCGGGATGCTGATGGGGCTCGCGCTCTTCGGCGGTGGCGGTCTGACCGTGCTGTCCGGGGCCACGGTCAGCTTCGGGGCCGGAGTCGGCCGGATCGCGCTGGCCGCGGCGTTCCTCGGCTGCATGATCGCCTCGCTGGGCGCGGTCGGGCTGTTCATCTCCACCCTCACCGAGCAACCGATCGGGGCCACGATCGCGACGGTCATCTTCAGCACCACGAGCTACATCCTGGACTCGATCCCCCAGGTCGACTGGATCCACCCCTACCTGATCACGCACAACTGGCTGGCCTTCGGCGACCTGATCCGCGACCCGATCGCCTGGTCGGGCCTGGGCCAGGGCCTGTACGTCGCGGCGGCGTACACGATCGTCTTCTTCCTGGCTGCCTGGGCCAGGTTCGCCGGGAAGGACATCACCGGCTAGGCCCGACCACCCATCCCGCACACTGGGTGGGTGACCGAACTCCCCCGCAAGGCCGCAGCCCGCACGGCGCGCCTCGCCGCGCTGCCGCTCAGCTACGCCGGTCGCAGCGCCATGGGGTTCGGCAAGCGGCTCGGCGGTCGGAACGCCGAGCTGGTGATGACCGAGATCCAGCAGCGCACCGCCGAGCAGCTGTTCCGCACGCTCGGGGAGCTCAAGGGCGGGGCGATGAAGTTCGGCCAGGCGCTCTCGGTGCTGGAGGCCGCGCTCCCCGAGGAGGTCGCCGGGCCGTACCGCGAGCAGCTCACCCGGCTGCAGGACGCGGCACCGCCGATGCCCACCCAGCTGGTGCGCGACGCCCTCGAGCGCGACCTGGGTGCCGACTGGAAGGACCAGCTGGTCTGGCTGGACGGAGGGCCGACCGCGGCCGCGTCGATCGGGCAGGTGCACCGCGGCCGCTGGCACGACGGCCGCGAGGTCGCCGTCAAGGTGCAGTATCCCGGCGCCGGCGACGCTCTGCGCTCGGACCTGCGCCAGCTGGCCCGACTCGCCCGCAGCATCGGTCCGCTGGTGCCGGGAGTCGAGATCAAGCCGCTGATCGCGGAGATGCAGGCCCGGACCGCCGAGGAGCTCGACTACCGGCTGGAGGCGGAGGCCCAGCGGGCGTTCGCCGAGGCATTCCGGGACGACCCCGAGATCTTCGTGCCGGATGTGATCGCCGCCGGTGACACCACGCTGATCACCGAGTGGATGGAGAGCACGTCGTCGCTGGCCGCCGTGATCAGCGACGGTCCCCAGGAGCAGCGCGACCACTTCGGCGACCTGTTCGTCCGGTTCCTGGTGACCGGGCCGACCCGCACCGGGATGCTGCACGCCGACCCGCACCCGGGGAACTTCCGGGTGCTGCCCGGCGTCGACGGCGGCCCCGAGCGGATGGGCGTGCTCGACTTCGGGGCCGTCGCCCGGCTGCCCGAGGGCACCCTGCCGACCGCCATGGGGTCGCTGATCCGGATCGCGGCGATCGACGACGACGCCGCCCTCCTGCAGGGCCTGCGGGACGAGGGCTTCGTGCGCGACAAGGTGAAGATCGACCCGCGGATGCTCCTCGACTACCTCTCCCCGTTCGTCGAGCCGACCATGGTCGAGCGCTTCCAGTTCTCGCGGGAGTGGATGCGCACGCAGTTCCAGCGGGTCAACAACCCGCGCGACCCGGCGTACACGATCGCGCTGAAGATCAACCTGCCGCCGTCGTACCTGCTGATCCACCGCACCTGGCTGGGCGCGATCGGGATCCTCAGCCAGCTCGAGGCCGAGGTTCCGTTCAACGCGATCCTGACCGAGTCGCTGCCGGGGTTCGCCGAACCGGTCTGACCGCGGACGGGGGCAGTTCGCGGCGTTCGGGTGGTTCCGCGGCCGATCCGGGCCGAACTGCCCTCGCCGGTGGTCGTTCAGAGGGCCAGGAACATCACGTGCAGACCCACGTCGCCGTGGGTCGCCGACCGGAAGGCGCCGGGCACCGTGCCGACGATCTCGAAGCCCAGCGACTCCCACAGGCGCACGGCCGCGGTGTTGGTCTCGACCACGGCGTTGAACTGGATCCCGCGGTAGCCCTGCTCCCGGTGCCAGTTGACGACGTACTCCGCAAGCCGGCGACCGACGCCGCGACCGCGGGCCTCCGGCGCCACCATGAACGACGCGGTGCCGATGTGGTCGCCGCGACCAGGACGGTTCGGTCCCATCTTGGCGCTGCCCAGAACGACACCCTCCTCGAGCACCACGGTCCGCCCGGGCGGGCGCTCCAGCCACCAGCCCGACCCGGTCTCGACGGTCAGGTCGAGCGGGAAGGCATAGCTCTCCCCCTCCTGGACGGTGGCGTCGAAGAACGGCCAGATCTGCGGCCAGTCGGCCTGCGTGGCGGTACGGATCGTCATTCGCCGGTCAGTCCGTCGATCGACTCGCGGATCAGGTCGGCATGGCCGTTGTGGCGCGCGTACTCCTCGATCAGGTGGACCAGGATCCAGCGGAGACTGAACTTGACGCCGGAGTGCCGGTTCTCCTTGACGGACTCGCGGTCGAGCCCCTCCCGCAGCACCTCGGCGAGGGTCCGGTCCGACGCAGCGACCGTCTCGTCGAAGAGCGCACGCAGCTGCTCGGGCTGGTCCCCGGCGGCGCTGTGCCACTCCCAGTCGTCGTCCGCCTCCCAGTCCACGGAGCGCCAGGGCTCGGCGGCCTCGCGGCCCAGCAGCACCTCACCGAGCCAGTAGTCCTCGACCAGCGCAAGGTGCTTGACCATCCCGCCGAGCGTCATCGTGGACGGCGCGAGGGTCGCGGCCAGCTGCTCTGCCGTGAGGCCCTCGGTCTTCAGGCGCAGCGTGTCGCGGTGGTAGTTCAGGAAGGACAGCAGCATCGTCGGCTCGTCGCCGACGGACGGCGGGTCGACGCGTTCCGTGGAGGTCATGGCGTCACGCTAGTCGGCGGGGAGCGCGACGGGCGACCGCCACCTCCGGGCCTCGCTCGGTGATGCAGTACGCCGCGCCGGCCAGGTCGAGGCGCACGCTCCGGCCGCCACGATCGTCGACCAACTCCTGTCCCGAGCACCTCGTCTCCTTGCGGCGGCACGAGCGTCGCGAACTCCGGGTTCCTGCTGCTTCCTGAGCGGCTCGAGGCGCTCGAGAACCGCCTGCCTGCCGACCCTCAGCCCTGAGCGTCGGTCCACCGTTCGCCGTCGGCCTCGGCCACGAGCAGTCCCCCGCTCAGCTCGGCCACCAGGGCGTGCAGCCGCGCCTCGTCCACCGGCGGGACGCCGAGCCGCAGCCCCACCCGCGCGCCGTACGTCGTGTCGAGGACGGCGATCCCCCGGGTGCGCAGCTCGCTCTCGACCCGGCCCGCGTCGGAGTGGTCCAGGTCCAGCACGAACTCACGCACCAGCAGCCGGCGCCGGGTGCCGGTGACCTCGAGCGCCGCGCGGACGGCGTCGCCGTACGCCCGGACCAGGCCGCCCGCGCCCAGCAGGGTGCCGCCGAACCACCGCGTCACGACGGCGACGACGTCGCTGAGCTCGCGGCCGCGGAGCACCTCCAGCATCGGGGCACCGGCCGTCCCGGCGGGCTCACCGTCGTCGGAGGACCGCTCCACGGCTCCGCCGGGCCCGAGCACGAACGCCGAGCAGTGGTGCCGTGCGTCCCAGTGCTCCTTGCGCAGCCGCTCGACCAGGGCGCGTGCGGACACCTCGTCCTCGACCCGCTGGACCGTGCAGAGGAAGCGCGAGCGCTTCACCTCGATCTCCGCCGCCCCGGCGCGGGCGACAGTGAGGTACTCGTTCATCCCCAGACCCCGAACACCTCGCCGCCGATCCGCACGATGAACGCGGAGACGATGACGATGAAGAAGATCCGTACGAAGCGCGAGCCCTTGGCCACCGCGGTGCGGGCCCCGACGTAGCCGCCGACGAGGTTGCTTGCCCCCATCACCAGCCCCACCTGCCAGAGCACCGCGCCCTGCGGGACGAAGATGACCAGGGCCGCCAGGTTGGTGGCCCAGTTCGCCATCCGGGCCTTGGCCGACGCCTCGAGGAAGTTGTAGCCCAGCAGCCCCACCAGCGTGAAGACGAAGAAGCTCCCGGTGCCGGGACCGAGCGCACCGTCGTAGAAGCCGATCACCAGCCCGGTCACCATCGCCCCCGCGGTGTGCCGATGCCCGGCGAACCTCAGCACCGTCGCCCCACCGAGGGCCGGCCTGAAGAGCACGTAGCCCCCGACCAGCACCAGCGCGACCAGCACGATCGGGTCGAACGCCGCCCGTGGGATCAGCGTCGCGACCAGGGCCCCGCCGAGCGAACCGATGAACGCGAGCAGCATCAGCGGCCCGAAGGTCTTCGGGTCGGGCCGCACCCGGCGGTAGTACGTCGCGCTGCTCACGCTGGTGCCGCAGATCGACGCGAGCTTGTTGGTGGCCAGCACCTGGACCGGGGACGCGCCGGGCAGCCCGAGCAGCAGTGCCGGCAGCTGGATCAGGCCACCGCCGCCGACGACGGCGTCCACGAAGCCCGCGGTGAGACCCGCCAGGGCAAGCAGGGCGAGCACAGCCAGCGAGACGTCACCCATGCGGCGCATCGTAGGGGGACGGCTCTACGGTGAGGCGTGCGCATCGTCTCCCTGCTCCCCTCGACGACCGAGATCCTGTTCGCGATCGGCGCCGGCGACGACGTCGTCGGGGTCACCTTCGAGTGCGACTTCCCCGCCGAGGCCCGCAGCCGGACGATCGTGTCGACCTCGGCCATGCCCGAGGGGCTCGCCCCCGCCGACATCGACGCGTTCGTGGTCCAGGCGATGGCCCGCGGGGAGGACCTCTACCACCTCGACGAGGGCGCCCTGGCCGGACTCGACGCCGACCTGGTCGTCACCCAGGACCTGTGCGCGGTCTGCGCCGTCGACGTGTCGGTCGTGGACGACGCCCTGGCGCACCTGGGGTGCACGGCGGAGGTGCTCACCATCGACCCGCACACCCTCGACGAGGTCTTCGACTCGATCCTGCTGCTCGGCAGGGCCACCGGCCACCTCCCCGAGGCCGAGCGCCTGGTCGCCTCGCTGCGAGGCCGGCTGGACCGCGTTCGCGCCCGGGTCGCCGGACGTGAGCGGCCGCGGGTGATGTTGCTGGAGTGGACCGACCCGCCGTTCGCACCGGGCCACTGGGTGCCGGAGATGATCGAGGCGGCCGGCGGCGAGCCGTTGCTCGCGAAGCCCGGTGCCAAGTCGGAGCGGGTGACCTGGGAGGCCATCCACGAGGCGGCGCCGGACCTGGTGGTCGCCGCCCCCTGCGGCTACGACCTGGCCGGCGCCAGCCTGCTGGCCGCGGACCTGGTGGCCTCGGGGGTGCTCCCGGCCGAGACGCCCGTGCACCCGGTCGATGCGAACGCCTCCTGGGCGCGGCCCGGGACCCGTCTGGTGGACGGGATCGAGCTGCTCGCGAACCGCCTCCACCCCGCATGACGAGACCTACCTGCCAGGCGGGAAGTGAAGTCCGCCGTCTCAAACCGGCGCTTTCTAACAGACTTCAACTATCCTTGGGCTCGTGACACCCCGTTCCCTGCCCCCGAAATCCCACGGTCACGCGGTCAATTTCTACGACCACGACCAGGAGCTCGTCGACCTGTTGGCGACCTACGTCGCCGAAGGAATCCTGCTGAGCGACCGCATCGTCGTGGTCGCGACGAGCGCCCACCTCGCAGCCCTGGACATCGCCCTGCGCGGGCGGGACACCAGCCAGATGGTCGCACTGGACGCCCAGACCACGCTCGACGCGTTCATGGTCGAGGGCTCTCCTGACCCGGCTGCGTTCCTGTCCACTGTGGGCGCGGTCGTGGCCGATGCCCGCCGGCACGGCGCTCCGCTGCGGGTCTTCGGCGAGATGGTCAGCCTGCTCTGGGACGAGGGCAACGTCACCGGCGCCATCGAGCTCGAGTCCCTGTGGAACGACCTGCTCGGCGATCTCGACTTCTCACTGCTCTGCGCCTACCCGACCAGCTCGCTCGGCAGCGCCCGGCTCGCGGATGTCGGCGACGTGTGCGCCAGCCACGCCGTGGTCGTCCCGCCCGCCAGCTATCTCGCCGGCCGCTCGGATCCGGAGCTCGTGGAGTCCACGCACTCCCAGGTCTTCCTTCCCGTGCCCGAGGCCGTCACCGCCGTACGCCGTTTCGTCGCCGAGGTCCTCGACGTGTGGCATGAGCGCTACCTGCTGCCCGATGTCCTGCTGGTCGGCTCCGAGCTCGCCACCAACGTGGTCAACCATGCCCGCTCGCCGTTCCGCGTCTCGATCGACCGCTCCATGGGGGTCGTCTGCATCGCGGTCCAGGATGTCGCGACCGGCCACGCCGTCCGGCAGACCCTCGGGGACGAGATTCCCAACGGGCGCGGGATGGCCATCGTCGAGGCGCTGTCGCGGCGCTGGGGGTCCGACGACCTGCCCAGCGGCAAGGTCGTCTGGGCCGAGCTCGCGGCCGTCCCCGGCCGTCACTGACGTCCCTGTCGAGTACGGCCGGGTCAGTCGCCGACCCAGAAGCCGCGGCCACCGAACCAGTCGCCGTAGTGTCCCGCTGATCCCCGCGCAGCCTCGCTCGCGCCGCCCCGGGAGCCGAGGTAGGAGCCCACGACCGCGGCGCCGAGGTCGTCGAGCTCCGGGGCCACCACCCGGCCGTCCACGCGCTTGGCCATCGAGTCGATGAAGCGGGCCAGCCCCGGGTCCTCCCCGAGCCGGAAGAACGTGGTGTGCGCCCCGATCCGCCCCGCGTTGTCGAGCTCCCGCACGGCGTACGCCACGGTCAGCGGGTGCGGCGGATAGCTGAAGTAGACCTCGCCGTCCGGCTCGAGGTGCGACGTCGGCTCACCGTCGGTGACGATCAGCAGCACCGGCTGGGCGTTGGGGTGCTTGCGGAAGTGGCGGTTGGCGAGCAGCAGGGCGTGGTGCAGGTTGGTGCCCTTGTCCCACCTGGAGTCCAGCGCGGTGAGCTGCTCGATCTCCATCACCTCGGCATGGCGGCCGAAGCCGATCAGCTGCAGTGCGTCCCCGCGGAACCGTGAGCTGATCAAGGTGTGCAGCGCCAGGGCGGTGCGCTTCATCGGCACCCACCGGCCGTCCATCGCCATCGAGAACGACGTGTCGACCAGCAGCGCGACACAGGCCTGGGTCCGGGCCTCGGTCTCGGCCACCTCCACGTCGCGGATGTCGAGCCGGACCCGAGGCCCCGAGCCGAGCCGGCTGCCGTCGTCGGCCCCGGTCTCTCCCGCGGCACGGACCACGGCGTTGGTGATCGTGCGGGTCACGTCCCAGGGCTCGGTGTCCCCGAAGGTCCACTCGCGGGTGGCACCCGAGGGCTCGCCGGCAGCCCCGGCCTGTCGGAGGTCGCGCTGCCCCTGTCGGCCCGACATCCGCTCGGCCACGTCTCGGAGCAGCGTCTTGCCGAGCTGGCGCATCGCCCGCGGGCTCAGCCGGAGCTGGCCGTCGGAGCCCTTCTTGAGGTAGCCCGTCTCCCGCAGCGCCTGCTCCAGCCGCTGCAGCGTGCGGGCATCCACGGCCGCCTCGTCCCCGAGCTGCCGGGCCAGCTTCTCGAGATCGAGGTCATCCATCCGCGCGCCGCCGTACGACTGCGAGAGCTGCTCGGCGAGGGCGTCGAGGTCGGCGAGGTCCTGGAGCACGCCCGTGCCGTCGCCGAGACCCAACCCCTCCTCGCCGTCGAACCGCTCCGAGCCGCCCCAGTCCTCCCCCGGCCGCAGCGCCTGCAGGTTGCTGTCGAGCTGGGCGAGCGACTCCATCAGCTGCGGGCTGCCGAAGGCCTGGCCGGCCAGCGCGTCGAGCTCGTCGCGCTGCTCCTGGGTCATCGAGTTGCGCATCCGCTGCGCCGCGGCGGCGCGCTGGGCGAGGGAGTCGAGCAGCTCCTCGACGTTGCGTGGGCCCTCCGGGAAGAGGTCGCCGTGCTTGTCCATGAACTCCGCGAACTGCTGGTCGGTGTCCTCGCCCCGCCGATGCGCGGCGAGCAGGTCGTTGAGGTCCTGCAGCATCTCGTTGATCGCCGCGCGGTCCTCGTCCGTGGCGCCCTCGAGCGCCTGCTTCATGCCCGCGAACCGCTGCTCCAGCAGCTCGCGTCCGAGCAGGTCCTTGATCTTCTCGTAGTCCTCGCGGGCCTCCCGGCTGCTCCAGTCGTAGTCGCCGAGCTCGCTCACGGCAGCCGCGGTCGAGGCCGGGAGTCCGTCCAGCTGCATCTCGCGGAACGCCCGGTCGGCGTCGTCCATGGTCACGTCCCGGGCCAGCTGCTTGCGCTCCTCGAGCAGGGCCCGGTCGAGCAGCTCGCGCACCTCGGCGAGGGTGCCGTCCAGGTCGTGCCGCTGCAGCAGGTCCCGGCGGCGCTCGGCGACCCGCCTCGCGAGGTCGTCGAGGCCCGCCTGGTCCTGACCTCCACGCCTCAGGAACTCCCGCATCGCCCGCTCGGGCGAGTAGCCGGCCATCACGTCCTCGCCGATCGCGTCCAACGCCTCGGCCAGGTCCACCGGGGGCGCCAGGGGGTCCGGGCCACCGTCGTAGCGGCCGTAGCGGGACTGGTGCCGACTCACAGCTTCTTCCGCATCCACACCAGGTCGGGGAAGCGTCCCGTGGGCTCCCGGTGGTCCTCGACGAAACCCTTGGCTCGGTAGAACGACGCCGCACGGTCGTTGCCGTCGACGTACTCGAGCCAGAGCTCGTCCTCGGGGACCTGCGCCTCGACCGCGGCCAGCAACCGGGAACCGAGGCCGTTGCCCTGCCGGCCGGGCGCGACGTAGAGCTTCCACATCACGGAGCGGTCGTCGGTCCGACCCAGGTTGGCCACCCCGACCAGCTCGCCCGCGTCCTCGGCCACGACGTGCGGGATCCGGACCAGCGAGTCGCTGAGGTGAGCCTCCGACCACCACTCCTCGAGGGTGTAGGCGGCGTACGCCGGGTCGATCGGCTCGTACGTCGCCGCGGTCACCCGGCGACCCAGCTCGTGCAGGGCGGCCGCGTCGTCGGGAGTCCCCGGGCGCAGGACCACGCTCATCCGTAGACCGTCTCTCCCCCGCCGGTCTCCTTGCTGACCTTGCGGGCCAGGTAGAGCCCCTCCAGTGCCAGCTCGATCGCACCAGCGCGGTGCCCGTCGTCGGTCGCCCGGAGCCGCTCGCACACGTCGTCGTACAGCTCGGACTCACCGAGCACCGGCAGCCCGGTCAGGAAGTCGCGCGCGGTGACCTGCTCGCCGGTGGTGATCAGGGCGCCGGCCTCGATCGCCTCCACCAGCAACGCGAAGTCGAGTCCGCGGAAGTGCTGGCGCACGGTCTCCGCGGTGGCGGTCCGCAGCAGGTGCGCCAGGATCTCGCGCTCGCGACCCTCCTCGCCGGACTCGAACTCGATCTTGCCGCCGAGCACCTCGACCGCGGTCTCCAGGTCCACCACCCGGGCCACGGCAGCGCCCTCGTCCTGCGACGTCGCCCGGTGCAGGGCTGCGGCCGCGATCGTCTCGGCGCCGGCGATCGCGAACCGGGCGCTGACGCCCGAGCGCTGGTCGACCGCGCTCGACTCGCGCAGCGCGCGGGTGAACCTCGCGAGGATCTCGACGAGGTGGTCGGGGACCTGAGCGACCAGGTCGGCCTCCTGCCGGATCACCCGCACCTCGTCGTCGAGCTCGACCGGGTAGTGGGTGCGGATCTCGGCCCCGAAGCGGTCCTTCAGGGGGGTGATGATCCGGCCCCGGTTGGTGTAGTCCTCCGGGTTGGCGCTGGCAACGACCAGCACGTCCAGCGGCAGCCGCAGCACGTAGCCGCGGATCTGGATGTCCCGCTCCTCCATCACGTTGAGCATCGCGACCTGGATCCGCTCGGCGAGGTCCGGCAGCTCGTTGATCGCGACGATGCCCCGGTGGCTGCGCGGGATCAGCCCGAAGTGGATCGTCTCGGGGTCTCCCAGGCTGCGCCCCTCGGCGACCTTCATCGGGTCCACGTCGCCGATCAGGTCCGCGACCGAGGTGTCGGGGGTGGCCAGCTTCTCGGAGTACCGCTCGCTGCGGTGCTTCCAGCCGACGGGCAGCTCGTCGCCGAGCTCGGCGGCGCGACGCAGGGACGTGGTCGTGATCGGCTGGTAGGGATGCTCGCCCAGCTCGGCACCGGCGATCACCGGCGACCACTCGTCGAGCAGCCCGGCGAGCGTCCGCAGCAGCCGGGTCTTGCCCTGGCCTCGCTCACCGAGCAGCACGATGTCGTGCCCGGCGAGCAACGCCCGCTCGACCTGTGGGATCACGGTGGCCTCGAAGCCGTGCAGGCCCGGCCACGGATCGCGACCCTCGCGCAGGGCCGCGAGCAGGTTGCTCCGCAGCTCCTCACGAAGAGTCTGCTGGCGGTGTCCGGAGGCGCGCAGCTCTCCGAGGGTGCTGATCTCAGGGACGTCGGCAGGGGCATCGCTCACTCCCTCACGCTACTGCGCGACACAACTCCCAGCGCTCCCGCAGCCACCCCGGCGCTACGGTTCCCGGGTGACCCGAGCACCTCTCCAGCCGCCCTGTCCGTGCGGCAGCGGCACGACGTACGACGCCTGCTGCGGCCGGCTGCACCGCGGCGCCGCCCAGGCCGTGACCGCGGAGGAGCTGATGCGCTCGCGCTACTCCGCCTTCGCCGTCGACGACCTGGACCACATCTTCCGCACCTGGCACCCGCGCACCCGACCGGACGACCTGACTCCCGACCCCGCCCTCACCTGGACCGGTCTCGTGATCCTCGACGTCGTCGCCGGCCAGGGCGACGACGAGACCGGAGAGGTCGAGTTCATCGCCCGCTTCGACCGGGCCGGGCCCGGTGGGCAGCAGCCGGGCGAGCGGCACGAGCGCAGCCGCTTCGCCCGACGAGCAGGACGCTGGGTCTACGTCGACGGGGACGCCGGCCGATGACCGACGCCCCCGTGCGCCCCCACATCCGGCCCCACATCCGGCCCCGCATCCGGCCCAGGTCGCCGGAGGACCTGCCGGCCCTGGTCGAGGCCCTGGCCGAGCAGCAGCCGGCAACCCGCTACCCCCTGCGCTGGCCGCTGCCGTTCCCCGTCGAGAAGTTCCTGGTCCGGGAGACCGAGGAACGCGCCTGGGTCGCCGAGCAGCAGGGTCGCGCGGTCGGCCACGTGGCGGCCGGCGGAGTGGCCGACCCCGAGCTCGCCGCGGTGTTCGCCGAGGCGACCGGCACGAGTGAGCTCGCGAACATCTCCGTGCTGTTCGTCGCCTCCCTGCTGCGCGGATCGGGGCTGGGCGGCCGGCTGCTCGACGTCGCCGTCCAGTGGGCGCAGGAGGAGGGACGCCAACCCGTCCTCGACGTCGTGCAGGGCCACGACCAGGCGATCGGGGTCTACCGGCACCGCGGCTGGCAGGTGGTCGGCGAGGCCCGGCCGGCGTGGCTGCCCGCGCACGAGCCGCCGGTCCTGCTGATGGCGCTGGTCCGGTAGGACGGGATCAGGCCCGGGGGGCGTGCGGGACGACGGCAACGATCGACGAGGCGTGCTCGACGACCGCGGAGGCGACCGAGCCGTAGACCATCCCCGCCAGGGACCCGCGCTCGCGGGCGCCCACGACCACCATGTCCATGGTCTCGGCAGCCGCGACGAGGCACTTGTCGGCCAGCCCGCGGGCCAGCACCTTGCGGACCGGGACGTCGGGGAACTTCTCGGTCATGCCGCTGACCGACATCGAGAGCAGCTCCCGCTTGACCTCCAGGTCGGGCTCGTCGTCGGCGACGATGCCGGAGCCGATGGTCGCGCTGCGCACGTCCCAGAAGCAGTGCATCACCGTCAGCGGCAGTCCGCGCAGGGAGGCCTGCCGGTAGGCGAACTCCAGCGTGGTCGACGACCGCTCCGTGCCGTCGGCACCGACCAGGATCCCGCGCCGCACCGTCCCGGCGTTGTGCGGTCGCAGGACCACGACGGGCAGCTCGCGTGCCGGGTCACCGCGACGGCCACCGAGCCGAGGAGCAGGCTCGTGACCGGTCCGCGTCCACGGGAGCCGAGCACGACCATCGCCGCGTCCGTCGACAGGTCGAGCAGCACGCTGCGCGCGTCGCCCATCTGGAGACTCTCGTGGATCTCCAGGCCCGGGGCCCGGGTCTCGACCTGGTCCCGGGCCGCCCGCACGACGGCATACGCCTCGTCGCGGATCGCCTCGACCACCAGGCGCTGGTCCAGGCCGACCGCGTCGGCGTACCACATGCTCGGGCCGGCGCCGTGGACCAAGGTCAGCGGACGGTGCTCCAGCACGGCCTGGTCGATGGCCCACTCCAGGGCGCGCTCAGCCGAGTCCGAGCCGTCCACGCCGACGAGGATGCTTCCCGAAGGGATCTCAGTGGTTTCCATGGCTCCACTCTGGGCCGGTGGGGTGCCGAACGGTACCGACCGAAGACCCTTCTCGCCGGGCGTATCGGCGCCGACGTGAGGACCATTGGCCCTCCCCACGGACCGGCCGGTCGCACAGGATGGAGGAGCACCGCGACCCGTTGGAGGTATCTCGTGCAGGAACCATTCGAGCTCGACCACCTGGAGTGCGAGAAGCTGCTCCGCGCCGGCGTCGTCGGCCGGGTCGCCGTCGCCACTCCGGCCGGTCCACACATCATCCCCGTGAACTACTCGATCGTGGATGACGCGATCGTCCTGCGCACCTCGCCGTACAGCATCCTCGGCACCTACGGTCGGGACACGACGCTGGCCTTCGAGGTCGACCACATCGACCATGTGGCCCAGCACGGCTGGAGCGTGATCGCCCGCGGCCGCAGCACGATCGTCACGGATCCCGAGGAGCTGGACCACATCCGCGCCACGTGGCCACCCCAGCCGTGGGCGTCGGGCACCCGCACCCTGTACCTGGCCCTGCGCTGGCAGGAGCTCAGCGGACGCAAGCTGGGCGCCGGCTGGGACGCGATCTCCTCCATGCAGGCCCGTCGGGTCGTCTGAGCCCACGCGGCGCGCGTGCGCGACACTGGTCAGGTGACGGACCCCCAGGACACCCATCCACTGCCCGATCCGACCCAGGCCCTGCTCGACGCCGTCACCGCCATCTCGTCTGACCTCGACCTGCACAGTGTGCTGACCCGGATCGTGGTCTCGGCGACCCAGCTGACCGAGGCGCGGTACGGCGCCCTGGGCGTCATCGGTGGCCGGGACGGAGGCCTCGTCGAGTTCATCACCACGGGGATCGACCCGCACACGCGCAGCATGATCGGTGACCTCCCCCAGGGTCGGGGCATCCTGCGCCTGCTCATCGACGAGCCGGAGACGATCCGGCTCGACCACCTGCAGGCCCACCCGAAGTCCTTCGGGTTCCCCCCGAACCATCCGCCGATGGTGACCTTCCTGGGGGTGCCCGTCCGGGTGCGCGGCACGGCATTCGGCAACCTCTACCTCACCGAGAAGGCCGGAGGTGCGCCGTTCACCGACGAGGACGAGAGCCTGGTGCAGGCGCTGGCCAGCGCCGCGGGCTACGTCATCGAGAACGCCCGGGCCTACGGACTCAGTGAGCGCCGCCGGCGCTGGCTCGAGGCCGCCGCCGAGCTCGGTGAGAGCCTGCAGCCCCCGCTGGACCTCGGACGCGCCCTGCGCCGGATCGCCTCCGCCGTCCAGTCGGTCTCCGGGGCCGTCGCCGCCGCCGTGATCAGCCTGCCCCCCGGCCAGCCGCCCCGCATCGACGCGCTGGAGGGCGCCGCTGCGTCCCAGCTGCGCGGGATGCTCGACCAGATCGCCGAGACCATTCCCGCGGCGCCGCTCGAGGGCCCGATCGAGGTCCGGGCGGGCGACCTGGTGGCCGTGGTGATCCCGCTGCGCGCCCACCTCGCCGACCGCGGCGCGCTGGTCGCGGCGTACGAGGCGGGCTACCGGCCCGACGACGCCGAGGAGCGTGAGCACCTCGCGTCGTTCGCCGACCAGGCCGCGCTGGCGCTGGACCGGTCCCAGGCACTGGCGGACCGTGAGGAGCTGGCGGTGATCTCGGACCGGGAGCGGATCGCCCGGGACCTGCACGACCTGGTCATCCAGCGGCTGTTCGCGGCCGGGCTCCAGCTCCAGGGCATCCGCTCGGTCGCGGTGATGCCCGAGGTGATCTCGCGGATCGACCAGATCGTCGACGACCTGGACCTGACGATCCGTGACATCCGGGGCACGATCTTCGAGCTGCAGCACCATCGTTCGAGCTCGCTGCGTACGGCGGTCCGGGCGCTGGTCCGCGAGTACGTCCCGGTGCTGGGCTACACGCCCGCGGTCCGGACCAGCGGACCGATCGACACCGCGGTGCCGGAGCCGGTGCAGCACCAGCTGCTGCCGGTGCTCCGCGAGGCGATGTCGAACCTCGCCCAGCACGCGTTGGCAGAGCACGCCGAGGTGGACGTCAGCGTCGGGGACGGCGAGCTGGTGCTGGCCGTCTCCGACGACGGCACCGGCGTCAGTGGGGGCCGCACCGAGAGCGGCCTGCGCAATGCCCGTCGGCGGGCGACGTCGCTGGGCGGGTCCCTGGACGTCGTGCCCAACGAACCGCGCGGCACCCGCCTGGTGTGGCGGGTACCGCTCGGCTGAACCGCCGGGACAGCCGAAGGCCACCTGCACAGGGTCCAGGTGGCCGACGACCGCAGTAGTCCAGGACTACCGCAGCACCGGGTGCCTCTCCACGAGGTCGGTCTTGCCCCAGATGCGCCCGAAGCCCCAGGTGTTGCCGGCGTTGAGCAGGGCCAGCGCGACCAGGGTCAGGGCACCCAGGATGTGGTCGTCGAGGAACGGGTGGTTCTCCGGCGGGAGCACGGCCGTCCACATCAGCAGGTATAGCAGGGCTCCGGACGCCGCGCCGAGCCGCATGCCGATGCCGAAGGTCAGTGCTAGACCAATACCGAGCAGGCCGAGCATGAACAGGGTGTCCGCCCAGACGGTCCCGCCGATGCTGTTGTAGATCCCCTTGAAGGGACCGTCGGCACCGAACTTGAGGAAGCCCTCGGTGGGGCTGCCCCCGTTGACCCAGGCAGCCGGGCCGAAGCGGTCCAGCGTGCCGTTCTGGTCGTACCCGGTGTGGAAGCCCAGGGCGAACGTCTTGTCCAGGAACGCCCACAGGAACGTGAGTCCGAACCCGATCCGCAGGGCTGCCAGCACCCGCCGGGCGGCACTGTCGGTGTGCGCGGAGGTGGCGTCGCGTGCGACGACCTCGTCGTTCGTGAGCCTGTTGATGACATCCATGACGCGCCTCTTCCCGTGGGTGATTCCCACTACCTACAGCGTCGCGGAGGCGGGAGCAGCAGGTCAGGGCGCAAGGTCCCCGGCTCGGCGCCGATGGTCCTCAGTGGCGGGGGTCCTTCGGCGGGACCAGAAGCTTCGAGGCGAGCACCGCCGCCTGGGTCCGGCGCTCGAGACCCAGCTTGGCCAGGATGCTCGACACGTAGTTCTTCACGGTCTTCTCGGCCAGGAACATCCGCTCGCCGATCTGACGGTTGGTGAGGCCTTCGGCGATCAGGCCGAGCAGCTTGAGCTCCTGCTCGGTCAGCTCGGCGAGCTCGGGAGCGGTGGCGGGACCGTTGCGGACCCGGTCCAGCACCCGGGAGGTGAGCGACGGGTCGATCAGCGAGTTGCCGCCCGCCACCTGGCGGACCGCGTTGACCAGGTCGCTGCCCTTGATCTCCTTCAGCACGTAGCCCGCGGCCCCCGCCATGATCGCGGCGAACAGCGCCTCGTCGTCGTCGTACGACGTGAGGATCAGCGCCTGGATGCCCGGGTCCACCGACCGGACGGTCCGGCACACCTCGATGCCGGACCCGTCGGGCAGCCGGGCGTCCAGCACCGCGACGTCCGGGCGGAGCGCCGGGATCCGGTGGGCCGCCTCCTCCGCGGAGCCCGACTCACCGATCACCTCGATGTCACCGGCGGCCTCCAGCAGGACCCGGAGTCCCTGCCGGACCACCTCGTGGTCGTCGAGGAGGAAAACCTTGATCTTGGGGGCGGTCATGGCGTAGGTCTACCGTGCCCGGGCCAGGAACGCGAGCAGGTCCTGTCGGGTGAGCACGCCCACCGGCTTGCCGTCCTCCTGCACGAGCACCGCGTCGGCGTGCTCGAGGAGCGCCACCGCGTCCTCGGCACCCTCGGTGGAGCCGATCGTCGGCAGCGCCGGCGACATGTGCTCCTCGACCGGGTCGGTGAGACGGGCGGTGCCGGCGTAGAGGGCATCGAGCAGGGTCCGCTCCGAGACCGAGCCGGCCACCTCGGCGGCCACGATCGGCGGCTCGGCGCGGACCACCGGCATCTGCGACACGCCGTACTCGCGCAGGATGTGCACGGCCTCGGCGATCGTCTCGGACGGGTGCGTGTGGACCAGGTCGGGCAGCTTGCCGTCCTTGCCGCGCAGCACCTCCCCGACGGTCTGGCTCTTGGTCTCCGCGCCGTCCACGGCGAAGCCGTACTGTCCGAGCCACTCGTCGTTGAAGACCTTCGTCAGGTAGCCGCGACCGGAGTCCGGCAGCAGCACCACGATCACGGCGTTCTCGCCCTCCGGCGTCCCGGCGAGCTCGTGCGCGAGCTGCATGGCCGCGAACGCCGCCATGCCGGACGAGCCGCCCACCAGCAGCGCCTCCTCGCGGGCCAGCCGGCGGGTGTAGGCGAAGGAGTCGGCGTCGGAGACCTCGATGATCCGGTCCGCGATGTCGCGGTCGTAGGTCTCGGGCCAGAAGTCCTCGCCGACGCCCTCGACGAGGTACGGGCGGCCGCTGCCGCCGGAGTAGACCGAGCCGGCGGGGTCCGCGCCGATGATCTTGACGTCGGGGTTCTGCTCCTTGAGGTAGCGGCCGATGCCACTGATCGTGCCGCCGGTGCCGACTCCGCAGACGAAGTGGGTCACCTTGCCGTCGGTCTGCTGCCAGATCTCGGGGCCGGTGGTCTCGTAGTGCGAGCGCGGGTTGTGCTGGTTGGCGTACTGGTTGGGCTTCCACGCCCCGGGCTGCGACGACAGCCGGTCGGAGACGTTGTAGTACGAGTCGGGGTGCTCGGGGGCGACCGCCGTGGGGCAGACGACCACCTCGGCGCCGTACGCCTTGAGCACGTTGCGCTTGTCCTCGCTCACCTTGTCCGGGCACACGAAGACGCACGTGTAGCCACGCGCCTGGGCCACCATGGCCAGGCCCACCCCCGTGTTGCCGGAGGTCGGCTCCACGATGGTGCCGCCCGGCTGGAGCTCGCCGGAGGCCTCGGCCGCGTCGATCATCCGGGTCGCGATCCGGTCCTTCACCGAGCCTCCGGGGTTGAGGTACTCGATCTTCGCGAGCACCATCGGGCCGGTCGGCCCCGTGAGGTCTGGTCCGCCGGGGATGGTGAGGGACCGGGACAGCCTCAGCAGCGGGGTGTTGCCGATGAGGTCGAGGAGTGAGTTCACATACTGCATTGCGCCAATCTAGAGGGCCGTGTCCACAACCCACCAAACCTCACGAGGCTCGACGGTCGTCCGTACAGTGGAGCCGTGGGAAGAGCAGCCGCAGCACGCAAGCTCGCGTCCGCTGCCGCCTATGGCGGTGGCGGGCTCTCCTTGCTGGGCGCCGGTCTCTACGGCGTCCTGACCGCCGAGGCCAAGCTGGCCCGCAAGACCATCGGGCGGCTCAGCGACCAGCCTCCCCCCGACGCCACCGGGTGGTACGGCCGCGGCCGGCCCGGCCCGGCGCTCAAGCTGGCGCTGCTCGGCGACTCCAGCGCTGCCGGGTACGGCGTCGACCGGGTGGAGGAGACCCCCGGGGCACTGCTGGCCAGCGGGCTGGCCGACCACGCCGACCGGCGCGTCTACCTGCGGGCGTTCGCCGTGGTGGGGGCCAAGTCCGCCGACCTCGCCCAGCAGATCGAGAAGACGCTCCCGATCGAGCCCGACGTGGCCGTGATCCTGATCGGCGCGAACGACGTCACCCACTCGGTGCTGCCGTCGCAGTCGGTGCGCCAGCTCTCGGAGGCGGTACGCCGGCTGCGTGCGGCCGAGATCGCCGTGGTCGTCGGCACCTGCCCGGACCTGGGCACGATCAAGCCGATCGCTCCACCGCTGAAGCAGGTGGCCCGGACCTGGTCGCGGCGGCTGGCCGCAGCCCAGACGATCGCGGTCCTCGAGGAGGGAGGCCGCACGGTCTCCCTCGGCTCGATCCTGGGCCCCGAGTTCGCAGCCGCGCCGGCGATCCTGTTCGGGCCGGACCAGTTCCACCCCTCGGTGGACGGCTACCGGTCGATGGCGGCCGTGCTGCTGCCCTCCACGCTCGCGGCGCTCGGGTTGACCGCCGACGACGAGTCCCACCCGAAGGCCTTCCGGGGCGAGGGTGTGCTGCCGGTCGCCACGGCTGCGGTGCGCGCGGTCAACCACCCCGGCACCGAGCTCGACGGCACCGAGGTCGCCGGCGCCCGGCGCGGCGTACGCGGACTGTGGGTGGAGCTGCGGCTCCGCCGCCGGCGCAGCGCGACGCCGGGCGAGGCTCCGCGCGAGCAGGAGGAGTCGCTGCCGGCCTGACCAGAGCCGGCCGACGAATCAGCATGGCGAAGGGCCCCGGGCGATGCCCGGGGCCCTTCGTGGTGGTCGTGCGTCGAGATCAGTCCTGGCTGAAGATCGCGAGCAGGCGAAGCAGGTTCGTGTAGATCCAGACCAGGCTGACGGTCATCGCGAACGCGGCACGCCACGACTCGCGCTCGGGGATCCCGGCGGCGACGCCCTTCTCCACGAAGTCGAAGTCCAGGATCAACATGAAGATCCCGAGCACCAGGCCGACGACCGAGAAGAGCAGGCCCATCCCGCCGAAGCCGAACAGCCCGAGCTGGTTGCCGAAGGCGCCGAGCATCATCTCGAGCAGGCTCAGCCCCACCATGCCGAAGACCGCGGCGATCACGAAGGTGCGGAACTTGTTGCCGACCTGGATGTTGAAGAACTTGTACGCGGCCAGGGTGCCGGCGAACGCCGCGAACGTGCCGAGCACGGCCTGGGTGACGATGCTGCCGCCGTCGGGGCTGCTGAACTGAGCGTCGAAGAGCTTGCTCAGCGCGCCGAGCGCGATGCCCTCGGCGACCGCGAAGGCGATCACCAGCGCGGGGCTGATCACGCGCTTGAACGAGTTCACCATCGACAGAGCGAAGGCCGCGAGGCTTCCGATCGTCACGGCACCGATGATCGGGCCGAGGTTGGCGTCGGGGTCCCGCAGGTCAGGGGTCATCAGCCAGGTGACGATCGCCGCGACGAACACGATGCCGAGCGAGATCGCGGTCTTCTGGACCACCGAGTCGATCGTCATCCGCTCGGTGGGACCCTGGTGGGTGGGCAGGCCGGGCGAGCCGACGCCCCAGCTGGAGGGGTCGGTCTGCTGTGCGTAGCTGGTCGCGCCCTTGCCGTTGAAGCTCTCGGAGCGCGCGAACACTGGGTTGTTGCTCTGCATTGGTCTCCTCCTTGGAGGCCGAGGGCAGGCATCCGTCTGACGCCCACCCAGCGATCTGGTCCCAGTCTAGAAGGGACCGCACTGACACAACGACTGGGCGCGGTCCGCTGTTCCTGATTTCCCGTGCCACTCGGTGCCCCCGCTGGGACTCGAACCCAGACTGAGTCGCTTTTAAGGCGACTTCCTCTGCCGATTGGGATACAGGGGCCCGCTACCCGCGCATTCTGGCAGCCCGGTCGAGCACTGCGTCGAGCATGGGCTCGGTGAGCTTGCCGGTGAAGGTGTTCTGCTGGCTCGGGTGGAAGCTGCCCAGCAGCAGGACCTCGCGCTCAGCGGTCACCAGCGTCGCCTCCGCGCCGTGCCCGAAGCGCGGCTTGGGACGGGGCACGTCCCAGCCGACGGCGCGGGCCGCCCGCAACGCGGCGTCCCACCCGTAGGAGCCGAGCGCGACCACCACGCGCACGGACCCGGCGACCAGCGCGAGCTCCGCGTCCAGCCAGGGGGCGCAGGCGTCGCGCTCCTCGATGGTCGGCTTGTTGAGCGGCGGTGCGCACCGTACGGCCGCCACCATCCTCGTGTCCACCAGCCGCTGTCCGTCCCCGGCGTGCGTGCTGGTCGGGAGCTCGGCCAGCCCCACCCGGTGCAGGCCGGCGAAGAGCCAGTCCCCTGACCGGTCGCCGGTGAAGATCCGGCCGGTCCGGTTGCCGCCGTGCGCCGCCGGCGCCAGGCCCACCACCAGGATCTGGGGGGTCGCCGAGCCCCAGCCGGCGATCGGGCGGCCCCAGTAGGGCTCCGCGGCGTACGACGCCCGCTTGGTGCGGGCGACCTCCTCGCGCCACTCCACGAGGCGCGGGCACCTGCGGCAGACGGAGATCTCGGCCCCGAGCCGGTCGAGCTCGGAGACCGGCGGCTGCGCCAGGGCGGCGGCTGGGTCGTCGGGCCAGCCGGTGCCCGGCGGGACCGGGGACGGGAACGGTTGCCCGGTGGCCGGGTGCGGGAGGAGCGGGGTCACCAGTGGGGTCACCCCCGCATCCTCCCGCGTCCCCTCACGGCCGTTGCGAGCTGCTGTCGGAGGGCCAGGCGCCGTTGGTCGCGGCGTGGCTGCCGCTGTCGTTCCCGCGGACCTTGTGGGAGACGGTGGCGGCGGTCTCCCTGGCCTTCTCGGCCGCGACGTCCTTGAGCGCCCCGGCCTGCTCCGCGACCGCGCCCTGGGCCTGGCGACGGGCCGACTGCACCTTCGGGTTGCGCATCACCTTGCGGGTGCTGGCGGCGATCTGCTCGTAGCGCTGGCGCCCGGCACGGGCACCGAGGACGTATCCGGCTCCGGCGGCGGCCAGCATGGTCAGTTTGCTCATCAGGTACTCCTTCGTCGGGTCTTTCCGTCGGGTCTGCCTTACCCGTGCCCGACCCGGGCCCGGCCAAACCAATCTCCGGGGCATGGCCCCGGCTCAGTGGTCGACGAGGGACCAGGCGATGCCGTCGAGAATGTCGGACTCCGAGACCACCAGCGTCGGCACGGCGGCCCGCAGCAGCACGCGGGACAGGATCAGCGCGCCCGCATCGATGACGTCGACCCGACCCGGGTGCAGGTAGGGCAGGGTGCGTCGTTCGGCCAGGCTCATCGCCACCAGTCGCGCGGCCATCGCCCCCACCTCGGCCACGGAGAGCTCGGCCTGGTCGATCGCCTCCCGGTCGTACGCCGGCAGGTCCAGCACCCCGGCCGCCACCGTGGTCACCGTGCCGGCGACCCCCACCACCGTGGCCGCGCGCGACGGGTCGACCGGACAGGCGTCGAGGTGGGCGTCGATGTCGGCGATGCACGCGGCCACCTCGGCGGCCGTGGGCGGGTCGGAGTGCAGGTGGCGTTCGTGCAGCCGGACCGACCCGATGTCCATCGAGTGCGTGGACTCGGGCGCGCTCGCACCGAGGATCAGCTCGGTGGAGCCGCCGCCGATGTCGATCACCAGCACGGGTGCGACCGGTGGCCTCCGCAGGTGACGGACCGCGCCGTCGAAGGCGAGCGCCGCCTCCTCGTCGCCCGAGATCACCTCGGGCGTGATCCCCAGCCGGGCGCGCACCCCCTCGGCGAAGACGTCGCCGTTCGCGGCGTCCCGGGTGGCCGACGTGGCACAGAACCGGATCCGGCCGACGTCGTGCGCCGAGATCAGCGCGGCGTACTCGTCGAGCGCGGCGAAGGCCCGCCCCAGCGCCTCGTCCGCCAGCCGCCCGGTGCGGTCGATGTCCTGACCGAGCCGCACCATCCGGGTCTCCCGCACCGCCACCTCGGGCAGGTCACCGATCAGGAGCTTGAGCGTGTTCGTGCCGCAGTCGATCGCCGCAACCGCGCTCACGGGGTCTCGGCGGGGTCGTCCACCACATCCGGGGTCACGCACGGCCCGGACGACCACCAGTCGCCCAGGAGCTCCAGCACCTCGTCGCCGAGCGGGTTGGCGCCCGGCCCCTGGGCCAGCGCCTGGCCGGCGAGGACGTGCAGGCACTTGACCCGGTCGGGCATCCCGCCGGCGGAGATCCCGTCGATCTCGGGCACGGAGCCCAGCTCGGCGCGCGCCGCGAGATACCGCTCGTGGGCCGCGGCGTACGCCGCCCCCAGCTCGGGGTCGCTCGTGAGCCGCGCCTCCATCTCCTTCATCAGCCCCGAGCCCTCGAGGGTGCCGATCCGGGACGCAGCCCGCGGGCAGGTGAGGTAGAACGTCGTGGGGAACGGCGTGCCGTTGGGCAGCCGCGGCTCCGTGGTGACCACGTCGGGGTTGCCGCAGGGGCAGCGGTGGCCGATCTCGTGGATGGCACGGGGCTCGCGGCCGAGCTGGGCGGCAACGGCGGCCAGGTCGGCGGTCAGGTCATCCGACTGGGCGGGTGGGGTCACTCCTTCGACCCGTCGATCCTCGAGAGCGGCGGCGGCTCGGCAGCCGGGGGCCGCCCCGCCAGCTGGACGGACTTCCACTCGCTCTCCCACCAGGCCGTCGGGGTGCGTTCGATGACGGTGTCCGGGTCGGTCAGGGTGCTCCGGCTCTCCAGCGGCTGACCGTCCTCCCCCAGCACGACGTACGACGTCTCGCCGGGCATCACGTAACCGAACCGCTCCCGCGCCTGCTGCCGCACGTACGCCGGGTCGTCCCAGCGACGCTTCTCCCGCTCGAGGTCGTCGATGTTGATCTCTCGCTGCGCGATCAGGGTCTTCAGCTCGGTGATGTGCGCGCGCTGCTGCACGTAGGCGCGCATGGACGAGGCGTAGGAGACGGTGAGCACGGCGAGCACCAGCACCAGGATCGCCGCGCGACCGGTCAGCCGGTGCCGCTTGGGCGCGACGGCTGCGGTCGGGGCGTGGCCGCCGGCCGGGCGGGTGCGCGGAGCGACCCGGCGCGCGGGTCGCCTGATCCCACCAGGTCCTCCCCGCGTGTTCCGTCCGTCCGCCATGTCTCGGTGCCCCAGTCCGTGTTTCCGGTCGACTTCCTCGGCTCAGCCCTGGTAGCGCGGGAAGGCCCCGGCGCCTGCGTAGCGTGCGGCGTCACCGAGCTCGTCCTCGATGCGCAGCAGCTGGTTGTACTTCGCGACGCGCTCGGACCGGGCGGGTGCGCCGGTCTTGATCTGGCCGCAGTTCGTCGCGACCGCGAGGTCGGCGATCGTGGTGTCCTCGGTCTCGCCTGAGCGGTGGCTCATCATGCAGCGGTAGCCGTTGCGGTGGGCGAGGTCGACCGAGTCGAGGGTCTCGGTCAGCGAGCCGATCTGGTTGACCTTGACCAGCAGCGCGTTCGCCTGGCCGCCGCTGATGCCGCGCTGCAGCCGCTCGACGTTGGTCACGAAGAGGTCGTCGCCGACGATCTGGGTCTTGTCACCGAGCAGGTCGGTCATCGCCTTCCAGCCGGCCCAGTCGTCCTCGTCGAGCGGGTCCTCGATCGAGACGATCGGGTACGCCGCGACCAGCTCGGCGTAGTAGGCGCTCATCTCGTCGGCGGACTTCGAGGCACCCTCGAACGTGTAGACCCCGTCGGTGCAGAACTCGGTCGCGGCCACGTCGAGGGCCAGGGCGATGTCGCGGCCCAGGGTGAGCCCGGTCGTCGCGACCGCCTCGGCGATCAGGTCGAGGGCGGCCCGGTTCGAGTCGAGGTTGGGCGCGAAACCGCCCTCGTCGCCGAGGCCGGTGGCCAGCCCCTTCTGCTTCAGCACCGACTTGAGCGCGTGGTAGACCTCGGCGCCGGTGCGCAGCGCCTCACGGAACGTGGGGGCGCCGATCGGCGCGATCATGAACTCCTGGATGTCGACGTTGGAGTCCGCGTGCGAGCCGCCGTTGAGGATGTTCATCATCGGGACGGGCAGCAGGTGCGCGTTGGGGCCGCCGACGTAGCGGTAGAGCGGCAGGCCGGCGGACTTCGCGGCGGCGCGGGCGACCGCGAGCGAGACCCCGAGGATGGCGTTCGCGCCGAGGTTGGCCTTGTTGGGTGTGCCGTCCAGCTCGAGCATGGTCTGGTCGACCAGCCGCTGGTCGTCGGCCGCGATGCCCTCCACGGCCGGCCCGATCGTCTGGATCACGGCACCGACGGCGCCCGTGACGCCCTTGCCGCCGTAGCGCTCGCCGCCGTCGCGCAGCTCGACCGCCTCGAAGGCACCGGTCGATGCCCCGCTCGGCACCATGGCTCGGGCGTAGGAACCGTCGTCGAGGACCACCTCGACCTCCACGGTGGGGTTGCCGCGCGAGTCAAGGATCTCGCGGGCGCCGACAGCTTCGATGGATGCCACGTGGTTGCTCCTGGGGGTGTGCGATGGGCCGTACCCACCCTAACCGCGCCTCGCGGCCGATCCGGGCAGCACCCGCGGAGCGGACAGCCGCCTCAGAGCTCGACGAGGACCTCGCCGAGCGGCTTGCGCTCGATGTCGGGGACCCGGGCGCCGGCCGCCGGTCGGCCGACCGGGATCAGCAGGAACGCCCGCTCGTTGTCGGGTCGGTCGAGCACCTCCCCGATCCAGCGCATCGGGGACGGCGTGTGCGTGAGCGTGGCGAGACCGGCGCGGTGCAGCGCGGTGAGCAGCATGCCGACGGCGATGCCGACCGACTCCTTGACGTAGTACGGCCGCGGTTCGCTCTCGCTGCGGTGCACCTCGAAGACCGCGATCACCACGGGGGCGGTCTCGAGGAACGGCTTGCGCCAGTCCGTGCCCAGCGGGCCGAGCGCCTCCAGCCACTCGGCTCCCGCGCGGGTGTCGTAGAACCGGCGCTCCTCCTCCTCGGCGCCCTCCCGCAGCAGCCGCTTGCGCTCGGGGTCGGTCACCACCACGAAGCGCCAGGGCTGGACGTTGGCCCCGCTGGGCGCCGAGGCGGCCGCGCGGACCGCCTCCCGCACCACGTCGAGCGGGATCGGGTCCGCGGCGAAGTCACGGACCGTGCGCCGCCGGTGCAGCTCGTCGGCGAGCTCACTCGTCCGCGCGAGGGCCTCGGCGTCGTCGAGGCGGGGCAGCTCGGGGGCCGGCCGGTCGGCGCTCACGGCTTGTCCGCCTGGGCGAGCAGCCGGCGGACCGCGTCGCGCAGCTCCTGCTCCGGGTCCAGCCCCTCCGCGCGGCCCTCGGCCACCAGGGCGAGCAGCCGGTCGCCCAGGTCCTGCGCGTGGTCGCGCGGCGTCGGTACGACGCCCCGGCGGGCCAGCCGGTCGAGCACCTTGTCGGCGTAGAGCAGCGCGGGAAGCGCGGCGGGGATCCCCTCGGTGACCGGGGCGTCCGGACCCTCGGCGGCCTTGATCGCCTGCCAGGCGTCGTTCACCTGGTCGGCGGTGCCACCGACCGCATCACCGAACACGTGCGGGTTGCGGCGCCGCATCTTGACGGTGATGCCCCGAGCCACGTCGTCGAGGGTGAAGTCGCCGGCCCGCTCGGCCAGGGCTGCGTGGAAGTACACCTGCAGCAGCAGGTCACCGAGCTCCTCACAGAGGTGCTCGGCATCGGGCGACTCGTCCCAGCGGTCCAGGATCTCGAGCGTCTCGTGCGTCTCCTCGAGCAGGTACCGCGCCAGCGACCGGTGCGTCTGCTCCTGCTTCCAGGCGCACTCGGCCAGCATCAGCCTCATGTCGACCAGGAAGTCGACCAGCGGCTGCCCGGAGGCCGGCTCGGCCATCTCAGCCGCAGCGGTGCGAGGACGCCAGCGAGCGGGAGTACTCCTCGTCGGGGGCCTCGGCCTGGCCGTTCGTGGCGGCCTCGCCCACGGCGACCGAGACGCTGGTGTCGGTGGTGACCACTTGGCCGTCCTCGATCTCGACACCGAACTGCGGGTCGATCTGGACGTCGTTCTCGGTCAGCCAGTCGTTGAACACCTTCCGACCGGCCGCTGCCGCCTCCTCGCTGGAGGGCGCGGCACCACCCTCGGCGCTCAGCTGCTGCTCGCCGATCGCCTGCAGCACGCCGCTGATGTAGGTGCCCGACGACTCGATGGCGAGCACCGCCTCCTGCTCGCCCTCGCTCAGCGTGGCCACCGCACCCTGCAGCTCGGCGACCTTCTGGTCGTACTGCTGGCCGGGCTCGACGCCGTACTGCGCGGCGAGCTGTCGGGCCGCCGAGACCAGCGTCAGCTGCGCGGCGACGCCGCCACGGATGTAGCGCTGCGGCAGGACCTGGTTGTTGCCGGCGAGCTGGTCGACGATCGCCGTGCAGTAGTCGCCGGCGATCTGGTCGACGGTCCCGACGGTGATCGACTCGTCCCCGACCTCGGCCGCCACGCCGGGGTGGAACGACGTGCCGGCCACACCGCAGCCGGCCAGCAGACCGACGGCGAGGCCGGTCGCCAGCAGGCTCCTCAGCGGCGCACGCAGGGGACCGGACTGGCGGGGGGTCTTGCTCACGTGGGCTCCTTGGGCTGCTGCGCGTCTGCGGGATCGATCACACTGTCGATGACCAACCGCGCCCATTCAAGCAAAGCCACTCCCTGGATCGGCTTGCCACCCACCACTGCGGTCTGCGGGCGGGGCACCAGGATCGTGTCGACCTGGGTCTTGACGATGCTCTTGGGGAACATCCGCATCAGGCGGACGACGCGCGACTCGGGCAGCGAGACCGGAGCGAACCGGACGTTCTTGCCGGCGATCGTGACCTCCGCGATCCCGGCCTGACGGGCCCGGGCCCGGAACCTCGCCACGAGCAGCAGCGACTCCACCTCCTGCGGGGGCTCGCCGTACCGGTCGACCATCTCCTCCCGGAGCAGGTCGATGTCCTCGTCGGCCCGGACCTCGGCGAGCCGCTTGTACATCTCCAGCCGCAGGCGCTCGCTCGCGATGAAGTCGTGCGGCAGGTGGGCGTCGACGGGCAGCTCGATGCGCACCTCCTTGAGGTCCGCCGGGTCGGCACCACCGTCGCCCTTGAACTCCTGGACCGCCTCGCCCACGAGCCGGACGTAGAGGTCGAAGCCGACGTCGGCGATGTGCCCGGACTGCTCCCCGCCGAGCAGGTTGCCCGCCCCGCGGATCTCGAGGTCCTTCATCGCGATCGCCATCCCGCCACCGAGGTCGGAGTGCTGCGCGAGGGTGGCGAGACGCTCGTGGGCGGTCTCGGTGAGCGGCTTCTCGGCGGGGTACAGGAAGTACGCGTAGGCGCGCTCCCTGCTCCGGCCGACCCGGCCGCGCAGCTGGTGCAGCTGGGAGAGACCGAGCGTGTCGGCTCGCTCGATGATCATGGTGTTGGCGTTGGAGACGTCGAGGCCGGACTCCACGATCGTCGTGCACACGAGCACGTCGAAGTTCTTCTCCCAGAAGTCCAGCATCACCCGCTCGAGCTGGTGCTCGCCCATCTGGCCGTGGGCGGTGGCCACCCGCGCCTCGGGGACCAGCTCCTTGATCCGGGCGGCCGCCTTCTCGATCGAGTTGACCCGGTTGTGGATGTAGAAGACCTGGCCCTCGCGCAGCAGCTCGCGGCGTACGGCGGCGACCAGCTGGCGGTCCTCGTAGGCGCCGACGTAGGTCAGCACCGGGTGCCGCTCCTCCGGCGGGGTGGTGATCGTGGACATCTCGCGGATGCCGGTGACCGCCATCTCCAGCGTCCGCGGGATCGGGGTCGCGCTCATCGCGAGCACGTCCACCGACGTCCGCATCCGCTTCATCAGCTCCTTGTGCTCGACCCCGAAGCGCTGCTCCTCGTCGACGATGATCAGCCCGAGGTCCTTGAACCGGATGTCGGGGTTGAGCAGGCGGTGCGTGCCGATCACGATGTCGACGGTGCCGTCGGCGAGCCCGTCGAGGACCTCACGGGCCTCCTTGTCGCTCTGGAAGCGCGAGAGCGGCTTGAGCACGAGCGGGAAGCCGCTCATCCGCTCGGAGAACGTCGAGAAGTGCTGGGTCACCAGCAGCGTCGTGGGCACCAGGACCGCGACCTGCTTGCCGTCCTGGACCGCCTTGAACGCCGCCCGCACCGCGATCTCGGTCTTGCCGTAGCCGACGTCGCCGCAGACCAGCCGGTCCATCGGGACCGTCCGCATCATGTCGGCCTTGACCTCGTCGACGGTGCTGAGCTGGTCGGGCGTCTCGTGGAACGGGAACGCGTCCTCGAGCTCACGCTGCCAGGGGCTGTCCGGGCCGAACGCGTGCCCCTTGGTGGCCTGGCGGGCGGCGTACAGCTTGATCAGCTCGGCCGCGATCTCGCGGACCGCCTTGCGGGCGCGACCCTTGCGCTTGGCCCAGTCGCCACCGCCGAGCCGGTCCAGCGAGGGCTGCTCGCCGCCGACGTACCGGGTGACCTGGTCGAGCGCGTCGGCCGGCACGAAGAGCCGGTCCGGGGGGCCCCCGCGCTTGGAGGCGCCGTACTCCAGGACGAGATACTCGCGGGTCGCTCCCCCGGCCTCGCGCTGCCGCATCTCGACGAAGCGGCCGACCCCGTGCTGCTCGTGCACCACGAAGTCGCCGGGCGCGAGCTCGAGCGGGTCGATCTGCCGCTTGCGGCGCGCGGGCATCCGGCGCATGTCGCGGGTCGAGGACTTCTGGCCGGACAGGTCCTCGCCGGTGAGCAGCACGATCCGGTTCACGTCGTCGACGAACCCGTGCTCGAGGGTCCCGCAGCTGACCGTGACCACGTGCGGGACGAGCTCGAACTCGTGCGGCTCCACCAGCCGGGCCGCGACGTCCCGCTCGCCGAGCACCTCCACCATCCGCTGGGCCGGTCCGTGGCCGAGGTGGACCACCACGACGCGGTAGTCGCTCTTGAGCCACAGCTCGATGTCGGCGACGGCGCGGTCGAGATCCCCGCGGTAGGCCTCGGCCGGGCGGGCGGACAGCGTCCGGCTGGACACCATGCTCACGTCCCCCGCCGTGACCACCCCGCCACCCGGCATGGCAGTGGCATCGTCGGTGTCGTCCAGCCCGAACGGGCTCATCGTCCACCAGGGCTTGTCCTGCGACAGGCTGCGCTCGCGGACGTCGGCCAGCGTGCGGTACGACGCGGCGCCCAGGTCGATCGGCGCGATCCCGCCTCCGGCGGCCGCGGCCCAGCTCGCGCCGAGGAACTCCTCGCTCGTCGCGACCAGGTCGTGGGCCCGGCTGCGCGCGCGCTCGGGGTCGAGGACCAGGACGTGCGTGTCGGCCGGCATCAGGTCGATGAGCAGCTCCATCTCGTCGACCAGCGCGGGGGCCAGCGACTCCATCCCCTCGACCGCGATCCCGGCCGCGATCTTGTCGGTCAGCTCGAGCAGCTGCGGGTGCGACTCCCCGAGGGCCGCGGCACGGCGGCGTACCTCGTCGGTGAGCAGCAGCTCCCGGCACGGGGGCGCCCAGAGCCGTTCGACCTTCTCCAGGGTGCGCTGGTCGGCGACGCTGAACGTGCGGATCTCCTCGACGTCGTCGCCCCAGAACTCCACCCGGAGCGGGTGCTCGTCGGTGGGCGGGAACACGTCCACGATGCCACCGCGGACCGCGAACTCACCGCGCTTCTCGACCAGGTCGACCCGTGAGTACGCCGCGTCGGCCAGCCGGCGTACGACGTCGTCCAGGGAGGTGGTGTCGCCGGGAGCCAGCTCGACCGGCTCGAGGTCCCCGAGCCCCTTGACCTGCGGCTGGAGCACCGACCGGACCGGAGCCACCACCACCCGCACGGGGCCGTTGGCGGCGTCGGTGCCGGGGTGGCAGAGGCGTCGGAGCACGGCCAGCCGGCGTCCGACGGTGTCGCTGCGCGGGCTCAGCCGCTCGTGCGGCAGCGTCTCCCAGCTGGGGTAGTGCGCGACCAGCGAGGGGTCGACGAGGTCGGCCAGCGAAGCGGCCAGGTCCTCCGCCTCACGGGCGGTCGCGGTCACCGCCAGGACGCTGCGTCCCGCGCGCACCAGGCTCTCGATCACGAACGGCCGCAGCGCCTCGGGTCCGGTCAGGTCGAGCGCCCGCACCGTGCCGTCCCGGGCGTCGGTCATGGCCTCGGCCAGGACGGGATCGGCGAGGACGGCGTCGGCGAGTCCGGTGAGGCTCACGGGTTCAGCTCCCTGGGTCGGGTCGGGCAGCACAACATGCCCCTGCCGGAGAACGGGCAGGGGGGAACCCGAAGTCTACGTCGGCTCAACCCGGGAAGGCCCTCCGCTCCAGGGCGGCCAGCTCGGGGGTCTGCTCGTAGTAGCGGCGACCGTCCAGCGCGATGGCGCGGAGCAGGTCCGCACGCTCGTCGAGGAGGTCGAGGTAGGCCGAGCGCCGCGCGCGCAGGTCCTGGTGGATCCAGAGCACCGTGGTCCCGGCACAGAGGTCTCGGGCGGCTCCGACGCCGGCCCGGCTGGACTCCGCCATCCGGGCGACGAGCAGGTAGTACCGGTCCCGGCCCGGGACCGTCCGGGACCGTGGCGAGCGCGGGAGCGATGTACGTCGCCATCGAGGAGAGCCGCCGGTCCGCCACCGCACCTGCCTGGCTGGTGGCCTCGGCACAGTCGTCGAGCTGCGCCCGCTCGCGCGCCTGCACGCGCGCGGTCGGCGTACCAGCCGGCGAGCGCGAGGACCACCAGTCCGACAACCAGCAGCAGCCGGGCGCGGCCGTGCAGGAACGGCTCCCGGCCGCCTCGGTCGAGGACCTCGGAATCTTCCGGGTCACCAATCAAGGTGAATTCACCCAACTAGACATTTCGACATACTCCAAGTGTGGTATGCGCAATTCGGTCATACTGGCCCCTGAGTTGTCCCACATGGACCTCGGGCCCCGCATTTGCTCAGTGGTTCACAGGCGTACTGGAGGGCGCGCCTGCGGGCAACCGCGAGGCCACTGGGGAGGTGAAGCGGATGACGCGACCGTCGGTGCCCGTTTCCGCCCTGCACATCCCGGCCGAGGCCTGGAGCTGGCGGTTCACCGCGCTCCTCCTGCTGCTCGTGGGATCCCCCCAGCTGGTCGCCGCGATCGCCGCCCCGACCGGCGACCCGGCCGCTGAGGCCGGGTTCAGCGACCTGGCCGCCTACTCGGTCGTGCTGGCCTGCGCGGCGCTGGCCTACTTCCACTGGCGGATGAGCGTCGACCACGGCGGCGCCTGGCTCACGGTGGGGCTCGCGGTCACCGGGATCCAGGGCCTGGCGCTCGCCACGATCCGGCTCCTCGAGCCCAACGGCCCGACCGGGCACGCGGGCGGCGTGATGGTCGCCGACCTGCTGTTCGCCCTCACCCTGGTCGCGATCGTGCTGCTCTCCGACCGCCTCGCCGTGAACGGCGACCCCCTGGCCGCCGGCATCGGCGTGGGGTTCCTGCTCATCGGCGCGACGTACGCCCTGACCAGCCTGGACGTACAGCTGCCCGTGGGGGGTGCGCTGACCACGTCGGCGTACAGCCTTGTGCTGCTCGGGCTCTACGGCGCCGTGGGGTACGCCGTCTACCGGGTCTCCTGCCTGCCGCTGTGGGTGGCCGGCCGGGCCGGTGCCGCTGTGGCGCTGCTGAGCACGAGCCACTTCGCCACCTACCTCGACCCCGCGCGAGCGACCCCGTCGCTGCTCACCTGGCTGACCAACATCCTCGGCGGCGTGATCCTGTGCAGCACCGCCCTGGCGCTGCTGCGCCAGTCGATCGAGGACAGCAACCGGCAGCGCAGCGAGCTGACCGACCGGCTGCAGCAGGCGAACTACGACCTGCGCGAGTACCGCGAGAAGATCCACGAGGTGCGGGGCACGGTGGCGGGGATCGCCTCGGCCACCAACCTGATCCACGACGAACCACGGTTGACCGCGGACGACAAGGGCGCGCTCACCGACATGGTGCAGTCCGAGCTCCCCCGGCTGCAGCGGCTGGTGGATGCGGGCGTGCCGGCGCCGCCCGGCTGCATGGACCTCGACCTGGCCATCCGACCGCTGGTGGTGGGTCAGGAGGCGCTCGGGCAACGGGTCCAGTGGCAGGCGACCGGGGCCCTGGCCTTCGCCCGCTCCGACGACGTCGCGGAGGCGCTCCTCATCCTGCTGCGCAACGCCGCCCAGCACGCTCCCTGGAGCACGGCCACCATCGAGGTGACCCGGGCCGGCGCCGCGGTGGAAGTGCGGGTCGTCGACTCGGGCCCCGGCATCCCCGCCGAGCTGCGCCCGCACATCTTCGAGTGGGGAGTCCTCGGGTCCGACTCCCACGGCGAGGGCATCGGCCTGAACGTCGCCCGTCGGCTGGTGCGCGCGAACGGCGGCGACCTGCGGCTCGAGGACACCGAGACCGGTACCTCCTTCGTCGTGACCCTGATCGCCGCGAGGACGGACCATGCCACCCGCGCCCGCAGCCAGAGGTGACGTCCGGATCCTCATCATCGAGGACCACGCGCTGTTCGCCGAGTCACTGGACCTCGCGCTCTCGGTGGAGGGGTACGACGTCAAGCGGGCCCCGATGCCGGAGAACGGCGGCGGCTCCCCCGCCAGCCTGCTGCTGACCGTGGTCCAGCTGAAGCCGCGGATCGTGCTCCTGGACCTCGACCTCGGCTACCTCGGCGACGGCGTCCAGCTGATCGAGCCGATCACGAGGAGCGGGGCGCACGTGGTCGTGGTGACCGCATCCTCCGAGCGGAGCCGGATGGGTGAGTGCCTGCACTACGGGGCCCGCAAGGTCGTCACCAAGAACCAGCCGCTGAACCAGATCCTCGCCACCGTGCGCCGGATCAACGAGGGTCTTCCGGTCATGGAGCGCACCGAGCGCGACGAGCTGCTCCGGCACTGGAACCGCGAGCGCGCCGAGAACCTCGAGCTCCGCTCGCGCCTCGACCGGCTGACCGCCCGCGAGCGTGAGGTGCTCGGGGAGCTGATGAAGGGCCGTACCGTGCACGACGTGGCCCGCCGGAGCGTGGTGTCGGAGGCCACCGTGCGCACCCAGGTCAAGTCGATCCTGGGCAAGCTCGAGGTCTCCTCGCAGCTCGCCGCGGTCGGGCTCGCGCACCGGGTGCACTGGCACCCCCCGACCGAGTAGGTCAGTCGGTGCCGTGGCTCCGGACGAAGGCCACGATGCGCTCGGCCAGCTCGGGGCGGCACACGATCAGGTCCGGGAGGTAGACGTCCTCCTGGTTGTAGAGCAGCGGCGTCCCGTCGACCCGTGAGGTGAACAGACCAGCCGCGTGGGCGACGGCCACCGGGGCCGCCGAGTCCCACTCGTACTGGCCGCCGGCGTGGACGTAGGCATCGGTGATGTCCCGGGCCACCGAGAGCACCTTGACCCCGGCCGACCCCATCGGGACCAGCTCGGCGCCGAGCTCCTCGGCCAGGGCGTTGACGAACGCCGGCGGGCGGCTGCGGGAGACCGCGATCCGGGGGCGGCTCGACGTACTCGGGGGGACGACCGGCGGCTGGCCGGTGTTGAAGGTCTCGCCCAGTGCCGGCTGCGCCACGGCGCCGGCGGTGAGCTCGCCGTCCTGCCAGAGCGCGACGTGGACGGCCCAGTCGTCGCGCGGCGGCTCGGAGAACTCCCGGGTCCCGTCCAGCGGGTCGACGATCCAGACCCGGTCCGCCTTGAGCCGGTCCACCTTGTCACCGGAACTCTCGATGGCCTCCTCGGACAGGACCGCGTCGTCGGGCCGGTGCTCGGCCAGCAGCGTCATCAGCAGATCGTGGGCCGCGACGTCGCCGGCGTCCTTGAGCTCCTTGCCCTCGAGCCCTTCGGCCCGCACCTCGAGCAGTCGTTCACCGGCCACGGTGGCCAGCCAGGTGGCGAGGACGTGGTCGTCCGAGGCAGCCTCGGCGGGCGGGGTTCCGGGTTCGAAGGTCACGCGCTCACCCTAATCGGTGGCGCCGAGTCCCTGCGGCTTGGTCCCGGGGCGACTCGTCAGGAGTTGAACCGCTGCTGGGTCTGCTCCAGGCCTTCGGCGATCAGGCACTCGACGGCGTCGGCGGCCCGGTCGACCTGGAACGGCAGCTCCTTCTGCTCGACCTTCGAGTAGTCCGACAGCACGAAGTCGGCGACGTCCTGGCGACCGGGCGGCCGCCCGATGCCGGCGCGGACCCGGTAGAAGTCGCCGGTGCCCAGCGACGCCCGCATGGAGCGCAGCCCGTTGTGCCCGTTGTCGCCGCCGCCGAGCTTCACGCGCAGCGTGCCGAAGGCGATGTCGAGCTCGTCGTGGACGGCGATGACCCGGTTGACGGGCACCTTGTAGAACTTCATCAACGACGAGACCGCACCGCCGGAGCCGTTCATGTACGACCTCGGCCGGCCCAGGACGACGCGGGGACCGGGCGACCCCGGGGCGCCCAGCCGACCCTCGACCACCTCGGCCTGACCCGACTTGTGCGCCCGGAAGCCGGACCCCAGCCGCTTGGCAAGCTCGTCGGCGACCAGGTAGCCGATGTTGTGCCGGTGCCCGGCGTAGGCAGGGCCGGGATTCCCCAGTCCGACCACGAGCCACACAGGCGTGCCTGTCTCAGCTTCGGTCATGACGGAGGAGTCCCGGCCCTTCCTACGAAAGAACGACAGGCTCAGGACTCGTCGGACTTGTCGTCGCCCTCGGCGTCGCCCTCGGCACCCTCGGACTCGGCGGCAGCCTCGGCGTCGCTCTGGTCGTGCTCGATGCCGGCCTCGGCCTCGGCCTCGGCGAGCTCGGCCTCGATGTCCTCGGTGGTCGGCGCCTCGATGATGTTGACGATCAGCGTCTCGGGGTCGAGCAGCAGCGTCGAGCCCTCGACCATGACCAGGTCGGAGGCGTGGATCTGGGTGCCGGCCTCGAGGCCCTCGATGTCGATCTCGACGTACTCGGGGATGTGGGTGGCCTCGGCCTCGACCTGGACGGTCGCGTTCTCGACCATGACCAGGGTCTCGATGGCAGCGGTGCCATTGAGGTGGACGGGGATCTCGACGGTGACCTTCTCGCCCTTGCGCACGACGACGAAGTCGATGTGCTCGAGGTGGCGTTTGATCGGGTCGATCTGGACCTGCTTGGTCAGGGCGAGCGAGGTCTTGCCGTCGATCGACAGCTCGAGCAGCGCGTTCGCACCGGAGTGCTTGAGCGCCATCATCGTCTCGTGGCCGGGCAGGGTGATGTGGACGGGGTCGTTGCCGTGCCCGTAGATGACGGCGGGGACCTTGTGCTCGCGGCGGATGCGGCGGGCGGCGCCCTTGCCGAACTCGGTGCGGGTTTCGGCGGTGATCTTCTCGGCGGCCATGCGACTTCTCTCCTCGTGCTCAACTACTGAAGGGTCTGGGTCAAACGGGGGGTTGCTCCGGACGCAAGAAACGCCGCGCACTCGAGATCGAGTCAGCGCGGCGCACCAGTGGTCAGCCAGCCCTGTCGATCACGGAACTCCCGGAGGTCCGGGCGGTTCCCTCGCCGAGGCAACCGCAGAAGTCTAGCCGCGCCGAAACTCCAGCGCGAATCGTGGGGGTCAGCGCCCCCTGCTTCATCACGGGATGCAGGTGAAATCGTGCTTCCCACGGTCAATTCGCCATGGGAAGCAGCACGTCGACTGCATCCCGTGATGAAGCAGGGACCAGGCCAGCCAGCCCCCGCCGGCGCGACTGCGGCTCAGGCGTGACCGTCGAACATCGAGGTGACCGAGCCGTCCTCGAAGACCTCGCGGATCGCGCGGGCCAGCAGCGGGGCGATCGAGAGGATCGTGAGCTTGTCGAAGTGCCGGTCCTCGGGGATCGGCAGCGTGTTGGTCACGATGATCTCGGTGGCCGGGCTGTTCTTCAGCCGGTCGACCGCGGGGTCGGAGAGGATCGCGTGCGTGGCGGCGATCACCACGCCGGCCGCGCCGTCGGCCATGATCGCCTCGGCAGCCTTCACGATCGTGCCGCCGGTGTCGATCATGTCGTCGACGAGCACGCAGATCCGGCCCTCGACCTGACCGACCACCCGGTTGGCCACGGTCTCGTTGGGCCGGTCGGTCCGCCGGGACTTGTGGATGAACGCCAGCGGGGCGCCGCCGAGGCGGGCCGACCAGCGCTCGGCGACCTTGATCCGGCCGGCGTCCGGGGAGACGACCGCGAGCCGCTGCTCGCCGTACTTCTCACGGACGTAGTCGGCCAGGATCGGCAGCGCCATCAGGTGGTCGACCGGACCGTCGAAGAAGCCCTGGATCTGGTCGGCGTGCAGGTCGACCGTGATCAGCCGGTCGGCGCCTGCGGTCTTGAAGAGGTCGGCCATCAACCGGGCCGAGATCGGCTCACGGCCGCGGTGCTTCTTGTCCTGGCGGGCGTAGCCGTAGAACGGCATCACGACCGTGATCCGCTTGGCGGACGCCCGCTTGAGCGCGTCCACCATGATCAGGTGCTCCATGATCCACTCGTTGATCGGAGCCGTGTGGCTCTGGATCACGAACGCGTCGCACCCGCGCACCGACTCCTCGTAGCGGATGTAGATCTCGGAGTTGGCGAACTCGTACGCCGACTGCGGGACCAGCTCGGTCTCGAGCAGGGAGACGACTTCCTCGGAGAGACCGGGGTGCGCCCGGCCACTGAAGACCATCAGGTTCTTCTCGGTGGTCCGCTTCATTCCGGTCACGGTGCGCAGCTCCTGGATCGCCGGAGGGGTGTGGTCAGGATTCTCCACCACCTGCGCCGCCATGCCCAACTCCGGGGTCCGCGGCCGCGTCGGCGGCCTCGGCGGCCTCGGCGGCCTCGGCCTGCGCCGTCCCGGCGCGTCGGCTCTGCGCCCAGCCCTCGTGGTTGCGCTGCGGCGAGCTCGACACGGCCAGGGCGCCCGGCGGCACGCTGCGGCGTACGACGGTGCCGGCGCCGGTCCCCGCTCCGTCCCCGATCTCCACGGGGGCGACGAAGGTGTTGTTCGACCCGGTCTTGGCGTGCCGTCCGATCCGGGTGTGGTGCTTCTGCACGCCGTCGTAGTTGGCGAAGATCGTCCCGGCGCCGATGTTGGTGCCCTCGCCGATCTCGGCGTCGCCGACGTACGAGAGGTGCGGGACCTTCGCGCCCTCGCCGATCACGGCGTTCTTGGTCTCCACGAAGGCGCCGATCTTGCCCGACCGCCCGAGCCGGGTGCCGGGTCGCAGGTAGGAGAACGGGCCGACCACGGCGGCATCCCCCACGACGGCGAGCTCACCGTGCGTGCGCACGATCCGGGCGCCGGCACCGATCTCGCAGTCCTTGAGCGTGGTGTCCGGGCCGATCACGGCGTCCTCGCCCACCACGGTCGCGCCGAGCAGCTGGGTGCCCGGCAGGATCGTGACGTCCTCGGCCAGCACCACGTCGGCATCGATCCAGGTGGTCGCTGGATCCATCACGCTCACCCCGGTCCGCATCCAGCGCGTCACGATCCGGCGGTTCAGCTCGCGACCGATCTCCGCGAGCTGGACCCGGTCGTTGACGCCCTCGGTCTGCATCACGTCGTCGATCGCGTAGGCGCCCACGCTCAGGCCGGCGTCGCGGGCCAGCCGCACCGCGTCCGTGAGGTAGTACTCGCCCTTGGCGTTGTCGTTGCCGATCCGGGACAGCGCGTCGGCGAGGAACTCGGCGTCGAAGGCCAGGATCCCGGAGTTGATCTCGCGGATCTCCCGCTGCCCGGCATCAGCGTCCTTCTCCTCGATGATCGCCTCGACCTCGCCCTCGGCGTCCCGGACGATCCGCCCGTAGCCGAACGGGTTGGCCACGATCCCGCTGAGGATGCTCACCGCACGCTGGGACGCCTCGTGCTCGGCTGCGAACGCGCGCAGGCTCTCGCCCTCCAGCAGCGGGGTGTCGCCGTACGCGACCACCACGGTCCCGGTGGTGGGGCCCGCCGACGACATCGCCACGCGTACGGCGTGACCGGTGCCGGACTGGGTCTCCTGGACGGCGAGGGTCACGTCCGGGACAAGCTGCTGGATGTGCGGACCCACCTGGTCGCGCTGGTGGCCGATCACCGCCACGATGCGCTGCGGCTCCATCGCCTGCACCGCGCGCAGGACGTGTCCGACCATGCTGAGCCCGCAGATCGGGTGCAGCACCTTCATGGTCTTCGACTTCATCCGGGTGCCCCCGCCAGCGGCGAGGACGACGACGGTCAGGTTGTTGCGCACAGCGTTGCTCATGCTCACGGCCTTGGTTCGGGGAGGCCAGGGCCTCCGCTCGTGCTTCGCTTCGGACTCTCGCTCCCCGGGCAGGAGTCGAACCTGCGCCGCCAGTCCTGATGCACAGGACTCGAGACACTGGCCGCGGCGGGGATCTGACGAGGTTATCCCCTGCAGTCCGGCGGGCGATGTCGTGGTCCGGCTCGCGCGGGTCTCGGTCGGCGGCTTCGGAGGGACCCCGTGTCCTAGACTCTCGAAGCGTGCATGACTTCCTGTTCGTCATGGGTCTCGGACGGTCAGGAACGACGGCCCTGACTCGCGTACTCACGGGGCACCACGACATCGCGCTCGGCATGGAGCGTTACAAGGGACTGTGGGGCCGGATCGACGAGCTCGCGCCCAGCCGGTTCGACCACCAGAGATTCTTCGACTTCTCGGACGGCCTCACGAACCTGACGCCCGAGACCACCGAATGGGCGCGGTACTACCGCGCACTCGACCCGAAGTTCCAGCACGCGCGCTACGTCGGGGACAAGATGACCAGAGTGCTGGTGCCCGAGGTCCTGGCGAACTTCCCGACGGCCAGGTTTGTGATCATCGTCCGCGAGGTCAAGGCAATGGCGCACTCGTGGGACGCCCGCGCGAAGAATCGGGACGACGCCGGGTGGGGAGCGAACAAGGACGCCATCGCCGCGGCCGGGGCCTGGAACCGCAGCCTGCGCAAGACGCTGGACGCCGCGAGGTCCCATCCCGACCGGGTCTCGGTCGTCGAGTACGAGTCGGTGTTCTCCGACCCCGAAGCGGCCTCGGTTCGCGCCGCGCTGCGCCGCCTCGACCTCGACTGGGATGAGGGCATCGCACGGTCGTTCGCGGCAGAGCACCGGGACTACCGACAGGTGCTCATGACCAAGCCCCGTGAGCTGCCGGACGCGGTTCGCGCGTACGTCGAGGACAAGGCCAACCTGGGCCTGTGGCGACGGGTCACCCGCCTCGCTGTCTAGCCGGCCGGCTACCGCCGACCCGGCACGCGCCCTGACCCCTCGCCCACCATGCCCCGCGAAGCGCTGGGAACCTGCTCCCCGGGCAGGAGTCGAACCTGCGTCGCTAGTCCTGATTCAAAGTCAGGCGGGCCCTACCGGCAGACCAACCGGGGATAGGCCGCCTACTTTAGGGCCCAGACCCCGCTCGTCAGCACGAGCCTCACGCGCCGCGTCGCTACGCTCGCGACGTGGACCTGCCTGTCATGCCTCCCGTCCGGCCGATGCTCGCCAAGTCCGTGAAGGGGATACCCGACCCGGACAAGTTCGGCGGTCTCTCGTTCGAGCCGAAGTGGGACGGCTTCCGCTGCCTGGTCTTCCGGGACGGGGACGAGGTCGAGCTGACCTCGCGCAACACCAAGCCGCTGACCCGGTACTTCCCCGAGGTGGTCGCGGCGATCAAGGAGCAGCTGCCCGAGCGGTGCGTGCTCGACGGCGAGCTCTTCGTCGCGAACACCGCGGGCGGCGGCGACCGCCTCGAGTTCGAGGTCCTCCAGGAGCGCATCCACCCGGCGAAGTCGCGCGTCGACATGCTGGCGGAGAAGACCCCGGCGGGCTTCGTGGCGTTCGACCTGCTGGCCCTGGGTGACGAGTCGTACGTCGACCGGCCCTTCGCCGAGCGCCGCGCCGCGTTGGAGGAGGCCCTCGCCGGTTTGACCGGCCCCTGCTACCTCACCCGGACCACCACCGACCCGGCGCAGGCCGAGGAGTGGTTCACCGAGTTCGAGGGTGCCGGGCTCGACGGTGTGGTCGCCAAGCCGCTGACCGCGACGTACCAGGAGAACGCCCGGACCATGCTGAAGATCAAGCACGAGCGGACCGCGGACGTCGTCGTCGCCGGCTACCGCGAGCACAAGACCTCCACCCCGGAGCGACCGCTGCTCGGCAGCCTGCTGCTCGGTCTGTACGCCGACGGCGAGCTGCAGCACATCGGCGTCGCTGCCAGCTTCACCGAGACGCGCCGTGCCGAGCTGATCGAGCAGCTGCAGCCCCTGGTCTGCGACATCGCCGACCACCCCTGGGGCTCGTGGATGGGCGGCAGCGACGAGTGGGCGATCGCGAACCCGGACCGCGTGCCGGGCACCCAGAGCCGCTGGAGTGCCGGCAAGGACCTGTCCTTCACCCCGCTGCGGCCCGACCTGGTGATCGAGGTCGCCTACGACCACATGGAGGGCCGGCGCTTCCGGCACACTGCTCAGTTCCGGCGCTGGCGCACCGACCGGGACCCGGAGTCGTGCGGTTACGAGCAACTCGAGGAGCCGGTCAGCTACGACCTCGCTAGGATTTTGGGTATGGGGCCAACCGGCTCGTCATTCCGGAGCGGAGACGATTCACATGAGTGACACGTACAACGTGGTCCTGCTCGTCGAGCAGGCCCTCACCAACGAGGACGCGGCCCAGGTCCGCTCGCTGCACGACGAGATCGACGAAGCCGTCGTCTACCACGTGCTGATGCCGCTCGAGGACGCTGCAGCGCGCATCGAGTCCGCGATGGGTTCCCTGTCTGCGGGCGAGGTGCTCGCGTCGCCGGCGATGGCGATGCACGACGTGGACCTCGAGGCGGTCCGTCGCGACTGTCAGGAGCGCTCGGACACCGACCTCTCCGAGACGCTGGCCGCGCTCCACGCCGCCGGCGGGACGGCGCACGGGCAGGTGGTCGGCGATCCCCCGATCGACGCGCTCGCAGCCAAGGTCGCCGAGGTCGACGGTCGCGAGGCGATCATCCTGACCCGGCCGCACGTGGTGGCCGAGTTCTTCCACATGGACTGGACCTCCCGGGCCCGCCGCAAGATCGGCGTACCCGTGCTGCATCTGCTGGAGCACGAGACGTTCGACGAGCAGGCCGGCGGCGGCGAGGGCGTGAGCGGTCTCTGACACCGCCGACATCTGTTACCGAATATTGGGTGTCTCGTTCCCGACGCGAGGACAGGCTGTGGCTGGGAACTGCCTAATGTCGTCGTTGTCAGCAAGTCCCCACGATTGCCGACAACGAAGGTCCGACAGGGAACGCCTGGGGGGAGTTCCCATGTGCGGCGCAGCACTGGCCGAGTGACTTTCGCAGTGAGGACCCGTTCGACGCCCCGGGGGGGAGCGTCGGCGGGCCTTTCACATTTCCGGCCGGTTCGACCCGCGGGCCGCTACTCCCCCGTCGGCCCGCCCGCGAGCTCGACCACGATGTCGAGGTGGCCGGCGTGCCGGGCGTACTCCTGCAGCACGTGGAAGCAGATCCACCGCAGGGTGGGCGGTTCGGTGCCGTGGAACCGTCCAGTCGTCGACGCCACCGCGTCGAGGTCGCCCGCCGCGAGGACCGCCGTGGTGCGCTCCCCCTGGTCCCGCAGGGCGGCCACGACCTCGGCGAGTGAGCGCTCGGGGCCGACGAACCACGGACCGTCCGGATCTCCCTGCGAGTCACCCCACGGGTCGGGCACCTGCTCGCCGAGAAAGCCCCAGCGGAACCAGCGTCGTTCCATCATCGCGACGTGGTGCAGCAGCGCGATCGGCGCCCAGCCCGAGGGGACGAGCGAGACCCGTGCCTCCGACTCGCTCAGCGAACCGACCTTCTCGATGCAGGTCTCGCGGTAGAAGGCGAGGTACGCCGAGTGGTGAGCGGCCTCGCCCGTGAGCCGCGGCTCCGGCTCAGCCCTCACGACTCGACCCGGTTCCCGTCGGCGTCCCAGTGCTCCTGCACCTTCTTGGACGGCTGCACCCGCGGCGGTTCGCCGGGCATCTTGGGGTGGTCCGGCGGGAACGGCATCTCGCCCAGCCCCGACTCGTCGTACAGCGCGAGCAACGGCTCCAGCGAGTACGCCGTGTCGTCGATGCCGGCCCACGGGTCACCGTCGGCGGACAGCCGGTCGGGGACCGTGAACAGGTTGTAGCCGGCCGGGTCGGTGACCTCGGCCAGCTCGTCCCAGCTCATCGGCGTCGAGACCGGCGCGCCCGGGACGGGGCGGAGCGAGTAGGCCGACGCGATGGTGCGGTCCCTGGTGTTCTGGTTGAAGTCGACGAAGATGCGGGCGCCTCGCTCCTCCTTCCACCAGGCGGTGGTGACGCCGTCGTCGCGCTTCTCCAGCTCGCGCCCGAAGCCGATCGCGGCGTGGCGGACGTCGCCGAACTCCCAGCGCGGCTCGATCCGCACGTAGACGTGGATCCCCTTCTTGCCGGAGGTCTTGGCGAAGCCGACCAGTCCGAGCTCCTCGAGCAGCTCACGGGCCGCGCCCGCGACGCGCACGGCGTCGGCGAACGTCGTCCCGGGCTGGGGGTCGAGGTCGATGCGAAGCTCGTCGGGGCGGTCGACGTCCGCGCGGCGGACCGGCCAGGGGTGGAAGGTCAGCGTGCCCATGTGCGCGCACCAGACCGGCACCGCGATCTCCGTGGGGCAGATCTCCTCGGCCGTGCGACCGGACGGGAAGGTGACCTCCGCGGTCTCGAGGTAGTCGGGAGCGCCGCGGGGGACGCGCTTCTGGTAGAACGCGTCCGCCTTCTCGCCGGGCCGACCCGTCGCCAGCTTGATGCCGGGCAGCACCCCGCTCGGCCAGCGCTCCAAGGCGGTGGGACGGTTCCGGAGCGCGCGCATGAGGCCGTCGTCGACCGAGGCGAAGTACTCCGCGACCATGAGCTTGGTGACCTCGGGCGTGTGCTCGGTCGCCGGGTAGATCACCCGGTCCGGACTGGAGACGCGGACGGCACGGCCCCCGGCGTCCACCTCGGCGGCTGCTGACTTCGGCATGCGCCCACGCTAGCCGCATCCGGACGCAGCTCTCCGCCTCACGCGAGGAGGGAGTTGGGCTGGAACGTCGGCCGCCGGTCGGAGTCCTCCTTGGCGGGTCGGACGAACTCGAAGCCGGCGGTCGACACCAGGTCCCACGCCGGATCGGCACCGAGCCTCGTCAGCAGCTCCCGGGCGCACTGCACGTGCAGCGGGGGCGCGTGGAAGGCGTTGCGGCCGATCTCGGTCGGCGTACCGACGAAGGCAACCGGCCGTCCCAGGGCGAGCCCGCACGAGCCGCAGATCCGTGAGAGGGCGCACTGGGTCACCCTGCGCTGGTCCAACGCCGCCAGCGAGCCGCTCCAGGCGAACGGCACCTCCCCGCCGTTCATCGCGCCGCTCCGCGCATCCAGCCACCGGTCTCGGTACGGCGCACCGGCCTCTCGGCGTCGAACCGCCGGCCGCGGTCGATCATCGCGGTGGCCGGCACCGGCTGGTCCGAGCTGGTCATCGAGTTGGGCAGCGAGAGCTTCATGATCGTGCGCAGCGCCTGGCCGTACTGCCGGTGCAGCGGGCCGGTCGTGTACGGGAGGTCGTACTTCTCGCACAGCGCCCGCACCTTCACCGCGATCTCGGGGTAGCGGTTGCTCGGCAGGTCCGGGAACAGGTGGTGCTCGATCTGGTAGCCGAGGCTGCCGCTCAGGATGTGCAGCGGGCGGCTGCCCTCGAAGTTCGCCGAGCCGAGCATCTGGCGCAGGTACCACTCCGCGCGGGTCTCGTCCTCGAGCTCCTCCTCGGTGAAGTGCAGGGCTCCGTCGGGGAAGTGGCCGCAGAAGATGATCATGTAGGACCACAGGTTGCGGGCGAGGTTGGCAGTGGCGTTGGCCGTGATCGTGGACTTCCAGGCGGGGCCGCTCAGCGCCGGGTACACGACGTAGTCCTTGAGCACCTGGTTGCGGACCTTGCGACCGATCTGGCGCAGCTGCCGCTTCATCTCCTTCGGGTCCTTCTTACCCTTGCGGATCGCCTCGAGGTCGAGGTCGTGCAGCGCCACCCCCCACTGGAACAGGCTGGCCAGCAGGGCGTTGTAGACCGGCTGCCCGAGGTTCGCCGGGTGCCACTTCTGCTCCCGGGCCATCCGCAGGATGCCGTAGCCGATGTCGTTGTCGTGTCCGAGCACGTTGGTGAACTGGTGGTGGATGTAGTTGTGCGAGTGCTTCCACTGCTCGGCGGGCTGCGCGGTGTCCCACTCCCAGTTGCTGGAGTGGATCTCGGGGTCGTTCATCCAGTCCCACTGGCCGTGCATCACGTTGTGCCCGATCTCCATGTTCTCGAGGATCTTGGCGACCCCGAGCATGGCGGCGCCGGCGACCCACGCCGGTTTCCTCCGGCTGGCGAAGAGAGTGATCCGCCCGGCCGCGGCGAGGCTGCGCTGGAGCAGGATCATCCGGTTGATGTACGCCGCGTCCGCGTCGCCGCGCGACTCCTCGATCTCGGCACGGATCGCGTCGAGCTCGCGGCCGAGCTGCTCCACCTCCTCCTCGCTGAGGTGGGTGTACTCCTTGACGTCCGAGATGGCCATGCTGACTCCTTCGTTGCGGTCAGATGTTCAGGGTGCAGTCGCCGACCGGCACGGTGACGCAGGTCTGGATCTGCTCGTTGGGCTGGGCGAACTCGTCGCCGTTGCGCAGGTCCCGGACGGTGCCCGAGACCAGGGTGAGCGTGCACGTGTGGCAGATGCCCATCCGGCAGCCGTAGGGCATCCCCACGCCCGCCTGCTCGCCGGCCTCGAGGACGGTGGTGGCGCCGTCCACCTCCGCGGTCCTGCCGGAGTTGCGGAAGGAGACCGAGCCGCCCTCGCCGCCGTCCCCACCCAGCGCGAGCGCGAACCGCTCCACGTGCAGCTGCCGCTCGAGCCCCGCCTGCTGCCAGTGCTCCTCGACGGCGTCGAGCATCGGTGCCGGGCCGCAGGCCCAGGTCTCCCGGGTGCGCCAGTCGGCGCAGGCGTCGTCCAGCTCACCGAGCTCGAGCAGCCCCTCGGTGTCGGTGTGCCGACGGTGCAGCACCAGCGAGGGGTGGCGGGCTGCGAGCTCCTCGAGCTCCTCGCGGAAGATCATCCGCTCCGCGGTCGGGGACGAGTAGTGCAGGAAGACGTCCGGCATGGTGCGGCGCCGGTCCAGCGTCCGCAGCATCGCCATCACCGGGGTGATTCCGCTGCCGCCGACCAGGAAGAGGATCTTCGCCGGCGGGGGGTCAGGCAGCACGAAGTCCCCGTTCGGTGAGGCCAGCCGGACGATCGTGCCGGGAGTCAGGCCTCGGACCAGGTGGTCGGAGAGGAACCCCTCGGGCATCGCCCGCACCGTGATCGAGATGTCCCGGCCCCGCCGCTTGGGCGGCGAGCTGACCGAGTACGAGCGCCAGTGGAACCTGCCGCCGACCTGCACGCCGATCCCGACGTACTGGCCGGGGCGGTGGTCGTAGCGCCAGCCCCATCCCGGCCGGATCACCAGGGTCGCGGCGTCGTCGGTCTCCGGGACCACTCGCTCGACGCGGCCGCGCAGCTCGCGCGAGCTCCACAGCGGGTTGATCAGGGAGAGGTAGTCGTCGGGGTGCAGTGGGGTGGTGAGCCTGCGGCCTGCTGCACGCACCCGATCCCACGAGAGAGTCCCGGTCGTCATGAAACTCAGTGAACACATGTTTACTGAAATGGTCAACGGATCACCGACGTGGCCTCCGTCACCGATTCGTAAGCCCGGCGGGGCCGTACGGCTTGTGGAGCCGATTACCGTGGAATCCATGGCCTACGACGTGGACAAGACCGACGAGCAGTGGCGCGCAGAGCTCTCCCCCGAGGAGTACGCCGTGCTGCGCCAGGCCGGCACCGAGCGCCCCTTCGTGGGCGAGTACACCGACACCGAGAAGGTCGGCATCTACCGCTGCAAGGCGTGCCAGGCCAAGCTCTTCGAGTCGGGCACCAAGTTCCACTCCGGCTGCGGCTGGCCGTCGTTCTACCAGCCGATCAGCGACACGGTGGAGTACATCGAGGACACCACCATGGGGATGAAGCGGGTGGAGGTGCGCTGCGCCAGCTGCGGCTCCCACCTCGGCCACGTCTTCCCCGACGGCTACGGCACGCCGACCGGTGACCGCTACTGCATCAACTCGATCAGCCTCACCCTCGAGACCGACGAGAGCTGACCCCAGCAGGCCAAGCGGCCCGGGTGCTCAGCGCTCGATCGGCACCAGTGCGCTGACGATCCGCACGTTGCCGGCGCCGTACGCCGCGTCCGCCCAGTCCTGCAGCGAGCCGTCGTCGTGCACGACCGAGACGTCGAGCGCACCCTGCATCGGCACGATGGTGAGGAGGCCGGGCAGCACTTCGAGCTCTCGCTGCGCACTCTCGAGCTCCGCGCCGCCGAGGCTCCCCGGGTCGGGCTCGGGCGACGGTCCCGGCGCGACGGTGTCGTAGAGGGCCGCCGGGATCGCGCTGGTCACCTCCAGGGTGCTGCCGTCGAAGCGGCCGGTGACGGCGAAGCCACCCCAGCGGGTCCTGCCGGACTTCTCGAAGATCCCCTGCTGGGCCGACCAGTCCCAGCCCCGGAGCGGGATCCCGGAGCACTGCGGCGGCCAGGACTCCGCGACCGCACCCAGGCACAGCTCGGGGCGGCCGGTGTCCATCACCGTGGCCAGGTCGCGGGTCGCGACCAGGCCGCCGGCGGCCGGGATGCTGGTCGGCATCGCATCCGCGGGCGCCGCGCCCGGATCGGAGACGTGGCCGCCGTCGGACCCGCACGCGGCGCTCAGCAGCAGGACGGCAAGAGCGGCGCCGAGTCCCAGCGAGGTCTTCATACGGGTACGACGGCCGGCGCCAGGGATCGGTTCCCGGTCGGCCAGCCGGTCAGGGCAGCCGGTCAGGGCAGCCGGTCGACGAGGTCCGCGACACCCACCAGCGAGCCGGTGTAGAACGGGACCTCCTCCCGCACGTGCCGGCGCGCGTCCGAGGCGCGCAGGTGCCGCATCAGGTCCACGATCCGGTGCAGCTCGTCGGCCTCGAAGGCGAGCATCCACTCGTAGTCCCCGAGGGCGAAGCTGGCGACCGTGTTGGCCCGGACGTCGGCGTAGTCCCGCGCCATCTTGCCGTGCTCGGCGAGCATCCGGCGCCGCTCCGCGTCCTCGAGGAGGTACCACTCGAAGGACCGCACGAACGGGTAGACGCACACGTGTGCCTTGGGCTCCTCGTCCCCCATGAAGGCGGGGATGTGGCCCTTGTTGAACTCCGCCGGGCGGTGCAGCGCCAGCTGCGACCACACCGGTGCCAGCCGGCGCCCGAACGACGTCCGACGGAACCGGTGGTAGGCCAGCTGCAGCTCCTCCGAGGTGGCTGCGTGCCACCACACCATCACGTCGGCGTCGGCGCGCAGCCCGCTGACGTCGTAGACACCGCGCACGATGACGTCGCCCTCCGCGAGCTCCGCGAACAGCTTCTCCACCTCGGCCGCCTCGGCCGCGCGGTCGGCGCCGCCGTCCACCGGACCCAGGACGTCGTCGAGCCGGAACACCGACCACATCGTGTAGCGGATCGACTCGTTGACCTCGCGGATCCGCGCAGCCTTGCTGGCGCTGGGCGGGGTGGCGGCTTCGGGGCTGGAGGTGGGGCTGGTCATGGCTCCATTGTGCCGGGGCCCGCCAGCTCGGCAACGGCGCGGTGCGCCGAGGCGATCACCGCCGGCACCCCGACCCCGTCGTACGCCGCCCCGCAGACCGTCAGCCCCGGGATCCGGGCGAGGTCGGCGCGGATCCGGATCACCCGGTCGAGGTGGCCCACGGCGTACTGCGGCAGTCCCCCGCCCCAGCGCTGCACGTGGCTGTCCACCGGGCGGGCGCTCAGCCCGACCGCGTCGGCCAGGTCGGACAGCGACGCCTCGACCAGCTCGTCGTCGGTGGCCTGGAGGGTGACCTCCTCGCGGTGGCGTCCGATCGAGGTCCGCAGGTGGAGGACGTCGTCGCCATCGAGGGCGCCTCGTCCGGCCGCGCGCACCCAGTCCCACTTGGCGAACGAGAAGGTGCTGGCCTTGATCCGGCGACCGTCGACGGGCGGGACCAGGAAGCCGCTCACCGCGAACGGCCCTCCTCCGCAGCTCGTGAAGGAGGCGATCACCTCTGACGCCCGGAAGGCCAGCGTGACCACCGCCACCGACGCGGACTCGATGCCGGCGAGCTCGCGGGCGGCTGTCGGGGACAGGCCGGCGAGCAACCGCGCCGCCGGCGCCGCGGGTACGGCGAGCACGACCGCGTCGGCGACGAGGCTCTCGGGTGCCGTGGTCGGCCCGATCGTGAGCGCAAACCCACCCGGACCGGCGCGCCCGGATCGACCCAGCTCCCGCACGACCGCACCGGTCCGGACCGCGAAACCGCCAGCGGCCACGAGGGCCTCGGCCAGTCCGGCCATCCCACCGCGGAGCCCGGCGAAGACCGGTGCCGACGAGACCGGCAACGAGCAGGCGGAGCTGAGCAACGGCCCGCGCTGGGCGAGCGCGACCAGCTGGGGCACCGTGGCGCGCGCGGACAGCTCCCGGGCGCGGCCGGCGTACACCCCGCCGAGGAGCGGCTCCACCAGTCGGTCCACCACCTCGTCGCCGAGTCGCTCGGCGACCAGGTCGCCGACGGACACGTCCTCGGCGAGCTCGCTCGCGGCGACGCCGGGCTCGGCGCGGACCCGGGCCAGCCCTTCCTTCGAGAGCACACCGGACGCCGCCAGCTGGGTGAGATCGAGCGGCACCCCCATCAGGGAGCGCGGCAGCGGCCGCAGCGCCCCGCGGGTCCAGATCCGGGAGCCGGCCGCGGTGGGGTGCTCGACGGCCAGGCCGAGCGCCCGCGCGAGCTCGACGCCCTCGGGCCGCCGGTTGAGCATCGCCTCCGCACCCACGTCCACGCTGACGCCGGCGACCTCGTGCCGGCGCAGCTTGCCACCGACCCGATCGGCACCCTCGAGCACCAGGACGTCGTCGCCGGCCGCGGCGAGGGCATGCGCCGCGGTCAGACCGGCGACACCCCCGCCGACCACGACGACGCGGCGACGCTCCATCAGCCCTCGACCCGTCGATCGCGGTGGCCGTGGGGCGGCCGTTGACGTTGTTCCACGCGCTCAGGCTACGACGCCGGGGAACCGCCGACCGCGAACGTCCGTCCCACCTGCCATGAAGACCATCCAGAAGCGTCGACCCGGCCGGCTCACCGGCACCACGTTCGCGCTGGTGTCCGCGGTGGCACTCGGCGCCCTGCTCGTCGGCTGTTCGGCCGGCGGCCTCGCCGGCGGCGGACTCGGACACCTCGGCGGAGTCCGTCGAGCCCGCCACCAACGGGGCGCCGGACTCCTCCAGAGCGCTCGGCAGCGACGCGGAGAGCGCGGCGCAGCCCGACGGGACGGCCAAGAACGCCGACTTCCGGCTCCAGACGCGCGCGGTCATCTCGAAGGGCGCGGTGATGCTGAAGTCGGACGACGTGACCAAGGCGCGCTTCGACGCGCAGAAGGTGGCCGACCGGTTCGGCGGCGAGATCACCGACGAGCAGAGCGACACCGACAAGGACGGGGAGCTGGCGACCGTGCGGCTCGTCGTCCGGGTCCCGTCGGCGGACTTCTCCCAGGCGCTCTCGGCGTTCGAGGAGGTGGGGGAGCTGGCGTACTCGCGGAGCTCCAGCGAGGACGTGACCACCGAGGTGATCGACGTCGAGGTGCGGATCAGCGCCCAGCGGCGCAGCATCGAGCGGATCGAGACGCTGCTCGACCGGGCCCGGAACCTGAACGACATCGTGCTGATCGAGGGTGAGCTGACCCGGCGGCAGGCCGAGCTCGACTCACTCGAGCAGCAGTCGGCGTTCCTCGAGGACCAGACCTCGCTCTCGACGATCACGGTCAACCTCGAGCGCACCGAGGAGAAGGTGGACAAGGAGAAGAAGGACGACTCCGGATTCCTGGCCGGCCTCGCGTCCGGTTGGGACGGTCTCACGTCGCTCACCGTCGGGTTGGCGACCGTGGTCGGCGTGCTGCTCCCCTTCGCGCTGGTCCTGCTGGTGCTGGGCCTGGCCGGCCTGCCGATCGCGCGGCGGCTGCGTCCCGTGCGGAGGACCGTCGAGACGGCTCAGGTCAGCGAGTAGGACTGCACGAAGTCCGTCAGGCGCTTGAGCTGGTCGGGATCCGTCGAGGGGATCACGCCGTGACCCAGGTTGAAGATGTGGCCCTTGGCGGCGCGTCCGGCCTCCAGGATCTCGGCAGCCCGGGCGGTCATCACGTCGGTGGGCGCGAAGACCAGGGTCGGGTCGAGGTTGCCCTGCACTGCGCGGTCGCCGACCAGCGGGATCGCCGAGGCGAGCGGGGTGCGCCAGTCCACGCCGACCACGTCGGCGCCCGCCTCGCCCATCAGGGTCAGCAGGTTGCTGGTGCCGACACCGAAGTGGATCCGAGGCACGCCGAGCGAGCCGGCCTGCTCGAGGACCCGCGCGGAGTGCGGCATCACCAGGGCTTCGTAGTCCGCCGGCGTCAGCGCACCCGCCCACGAGTCGAACAGCTGGACGGCGCTGGCACCGGCCTCGACCTGCACCTCGAGGTAGGCGGCGGCGATCCCGGCGATCTTGCGCATCAGCGCGTCCCAGACCTCGGGAGCGCCGAACATCATCGCCTTCGTCTTCGCGTGCTCCTTGGACGGCCCGCCCTCCACGAGGTACGACGCCACCGTGAACGGCGCGCCGGCGAAGCCGATCAGCGGCGTCGAGCCGAGCTGCGAGACCAGGCCGCGGACGGCCTCGGTGATGAACGGGACGTGCTCCGCCGTCAGGTCCGGGATCGCCTCGACGTCGGCCAGGGTCCGCACCGGGTTCGCGACGACCGGGCCGACGCCCGGCACGATGTCCAGGTCCACGCCGACGGCCTTGAGCGGCAGCACGATGTCGGAGAAGAAGATCGCGGCGTCGACGCCGTAGCGGCGGACCGGCTGCAGGGTGATCTCCACCACCAGCTCGGGGTTCATGCACGACTCGAGCATGCCGACGCCCTCGCGCACCTTGAGGTACTCCGGCAGCGACCGCCCCGCCTGACGCATGAACCAGACGGGGGCGTGCGGCACCGGCTCACCGCGGGTGGCACGCAGGAACACACTGTCGCGAAGATCCGGGCGGGCGCTCATGAGGGGAAGCCTCGCAGGTCCTGCGGCGTGTTCGCACATCGTGACGAGGTCGCCGACCTAGGGTGAAGGCATGGTCGTCCGTCAGGAGACGCACCCCGGGTCGGGTGCTGCTGCGAGCCCCCCCGAGTTCCAGGCCGCGGTGGCGAGCATGCACGCAGCGCGCCTGCGCCCGGAGGTCTTCTGCGAGGAGATGCCGGCCCCGCAGCGCATCGCCCCGTTCTCCGCGGCGCTCTCCGCCGACGTGACGGTCGACGACACCGATGTCGGCACCGGCCGGATCATCCTGCTGCACGACCCGGCCGGCAACGACGCCTGGGAAGGCACCTTCCGCTGCGTCGCCTACGCCCGCGCCGAGATCGACCTCGAGCTGATCACCGACCCGATGCTGGCCGCCGTGGGCTGGTCGTGGCTGACGGAGGCGCTGAATGCCCACGGTGCGACGTACGCCGCCGCCTCGGGCACGGTGACCCGGGTCGCGACCGAGAGCTTCGGCGGCATGTCCGACGAGGACGGCACTGCCCAGATCGAGATCCGGGCGTCGTGGACCCCGTGCCTTCCTCCCGACGCCGAGCCGGACACGCTGCTCGACGTCGGTCCGCACGTCGAGGCCTGGGGAGAGCTGCTCTGCACCGCAGTCGGCCTGCCGCCGGTCCCCGAGGGGGTCGCTGTGATGCCCAGCCGACGCGGCCAGCGCGGCCCGGGACGCTGAGCGCGATGGCCTCCGAACCGGGTTCCTCCGAGTCCGACGAGCCGGCCACCCCCGAGCACCGTGAGAGTGTCGAGCCCGCCGAGGCCCCCGAGCCGCCGCCCCTGCTCCGGCTGCGGGACGGGCTGCCGCTCGTCGTGCAGAGCGACGCCGCACTCCGCGAGTACTGCGCCCAGCTGGCGGCGGGCACGGGCCCGGTGGCCATCGACGCCGAGCGCGCCTCGGGCTACCGCTACTCGTCGCGCGCCTACCTGATCCAGCTGCGCCGCGAGGGCTCCGGCAGCGCCCTGGTCGACCCGATCGCGCTGGACACCCTGGCCCCGCTCCAGGAGGTCCTGGCGGACACGGAGTGGATCCTGCACGCCGCCACCCAGGACCTGCCCTGCCTGGCCGAGGTCGGGCTGACCCCGACCGAGCTCTTCGACACCGAGCTCGCCGGTCGGTTGCTCGGCTACCCCCGGGTCGGGCTGGCCACGCTCGTCGAGACCCTGCTCGGCTACCGGCTGGCCAAGGAGCACTCGGCGGTCGACTGGTCGACCCGTCCGCTGCCCGAGCCGTGGCTCGAGTACGCCGCCCTCGACGTCGAGGTGCTCGTCGAGCTGCGCGAGGTGATCGGCGCCGAGCTGATCGCCACCGGCAAGCACGGGTGGGCACGCCAGGAGTTCGACCACCTCCGCACCTTCGAGCCCACCCCCCGCTTCGAGGCCTGGCGGCGTACGTCGGGCCTGCACCGGGTGCGCGGACGCCGCGGGCTCGGCGCGGTGCGGGCACTGTGGGAGGCCCGCGACAGCATCGCCGCCGAGCGCGACGTCACCCCCGGGCGGATCATCCCCGACTCGGCCATCGTGATCGCGGCCCAGGCCCTGCCCACCGACCGGGCCACGCTGCTGGCCACCCGGGGCTTCCACGGCCGCGGCGCCGAGCGCTACTCCAGTCGCTGGGTCGCCGCGCTGCGCGAGGCAGCGGAGATGGACGAGAAGGACCTGCCGACCCGCTCGCCGCGCGGAGACGGCCCGCCGTTGCCGCGCGCCTGGGCCGAGAAGGACCCGGTCGCCGCCAAGCGGCTCCAGCTCGCCCGCGAGGCGATGGCCGGCCTGGCCGAGGAGCACCATCTGCCGGTCGAGAACCTGCTCACCCCCGACTACCTGCGGCGCACCCTGTGGACCCCACCGGCGGCCCGGGAGCCGGGCGCCCTGCTCGATGCCGTGGCCGAGCTGCTGGCCGGGTACGGCGCGCGCAGCTGGCAGATCGGGCTCACCGCGCCGCTGCTCACCACGGCGATCCTGCGCGCCGACGTGGAGCCCCTGGAGTCTCCCCCCACCGCTGACCCGGCCGCGCCCGAGGCCGGCTCCAGCACCGAGGCCGAGCCCCCGGACTGACCGGCCCGGACATCACCCCTAGCCGGACCCGCTGCTGGAGCTCTCACTGGCCGACTCACTGGGCGTGACTCACTGGGCGACTCGGTGGCCACCTCGGGATCGAGCACGGTCCGGGACTGCTCGTCGATCCGGGTGGTCAGCGCGTCGAGGTCGAGCACCGGGACGCTGAGCAGCAGCCGCAGGGTCGCAGCGACCGCGTTCTCGAGCTCGGTCAGGTCCGAGAGCGGCGGATTGATCAGCAGCGAGCGCACGCTGGAGTTGAAGACCGCTGCGTGCTGCGGGCTGGCGCCCCGGCTGGAGGAACTCGTCGGAGAGCGCCACCTCGAGGTTGGCCGGAGCGAGGTAGCCGGCCCGCACCACGCGGCTCACGGAGACGCTCGAGAGCGCGTGCACCATGAAGTCCGCCGCCTCGGCTCCGTCCTCGGACTGGGCCGACAGGCACATCCCCGTGATGTCACCGGTCGTGGCGGCCGTGTCGAGCGTCGGCATCGGCAGCACGTCGAAGTTCAGACCCTGCACCTGCCGCAGCCGCGGCACGAGCTCGCGGGTGCCCGCGATCATCGCGAGCCGACCGCGCTCGAACCACTCCAGCGGCGAGGCCTTCGACAGCTGCCGGTCGGTGAGCGTGAGCTGCGGGTCGCGGAGCAGCTCGAGGGTGCGCTCCAGGGCGGCCTGCGTGTCACTGTCGGAGAACGCCAGCGACGTCGGCGTCTCGGGGTCGTCGAAGACCGACCCGCCCCCGGAGACGATGAACGGCGCCAGCCCGCGCAGCGTCGGGTCGATGTAGAGCCCGCGGGTCCCCTGGCGAGGCCGGGTCGCGAACTCCGCCGCCGCCTGGAACTCCTCGAAGCTCCACCGGATCGACGTGGCGTCGGTGAGGTCCGGCACCTCGAGCCCGCGGGCGGCCATCCGGTCGAAGTCGACCAGGTCCGTGTTGTAGTAGATGACCCGCGGTGAGATGCCGTAGGGCATGCACTGCAGCCGGTTGTCCGCACTGAACGCCTGCAGCGCGTCGCGCGAGTACCCGTCCCCGAAGTCGACCCCACGCTCGTCCAGCAGTGCGTCGACCGGGGCCGTGATCCGGCGCTCACGCAGCCCGGCCAGGTCGGTCCGCGAGGCGAGGAAGACGTCGGGAACCTTTCCGCCCGACTCCAGGCTGTGCATCATGCCCGCCCGGTCCGGCCAGGAGCGGAGGGTGACCTCGCTGCCCCCGGAGAGCACGTTGTAGCTCTCCACGACGCTCCGGAACGCCGCGATCTCCTCCGGCGGTCCGTAGACGCCGAAGCTCAGCTGCGTGGGCGCGTCCGGGGAGGCCGTGGTGGCGGTCGGCGCCGGCGGCGGCTGGGAGTCGGCTTCGCACGCCGCCAACGTCGCGGCCAGCACCATCACGAGGCCCACGACAGCGCTCCGGACGAGGCTGCGAGACGGCACTGCGGCACGGCGTACCGACGGTCGGCTCCCGAGTGCCTGGTTTTCCCGCGCGTCCACCCGCACCCCTTCACACCGTTCCGATGGCTTCGACATGGATCTGTCGAGCCACTCGTGAACGGGCCCGGACAGAGGGCCACCCTATCGGCTGGCCCACTGCCTCCGACCGCGCGTCCTCCCCGGATCGGCCTGCTCCCGCTCCTACGATGAGCAGCGTGTCTCGGGCCTTCCTCCTCCCCCTGCTCGCGCTTGCGCTCGCCCTGAGCGGTTGCGCGACCGGCGAGCCCGCGTCCACGTCGTCCTCCCAGGCGCCCCGGGCGGCCCACGGACAGCGGTCGACGCCGGCGCCCTCGGGCACCACCGCCGAGCAGTCGCCGGGCGCCGACACGAGCGGGGCCGACAAGAACGTGCGACGGCGCTGACACGAACGGGGGCGACAAGAACGGGGGCAAGCGTGAGCGGACAGGTTCGCGCGGCAAGAACGCTCCCCTGCTGCCGCTGCGCCGGGTCAGGCTCGACCAGCACCTGCTGCCCCCGGACGGGATGCCCGCCCTGGGTGCTGCCGTCACCTGGAAGGTGACCGGGGACGGCCCGGAGGACACCCGCCGGGCCGGCACCTGCCAGAAGACCTCGCTGGGGTCGATCGGCGCGGTCTCCGCGGTCCGCCGCACCTTCGCGGCACGCACCAACGGGCGCACCACCGGCAAGCGCACCCGTCCGACGCCCCAGGCGCTCCAGGTCGTCGCCCGGTTCGCCGACGACAAGTCCGCCTGGCGAGCGCACCGGGTGCTCGCGGCCTGGCGCGAGGACTGCGCCGAGCGACTCGACCACGCCCGTCGCGAGGTCGGCCCGATGCGCTCGATCGGCCAGGTCCAGGTGGGCACCGGAGAGAACTACCTCGCGGAGTACGGCCCGAAGGCGCGGGACAAGGGGTGGGCCGCGGGCTTCGGCATCGTCCGCACCGGCAGCTACCTCTCGATCGTCGAGATCCGGACCGGGTCCACCAAGTACCCGTCCCAGCCGGACCCGGCGCGGGTCGCCGTACGCCGGATCGCCCGCACGTTCAGCTGAGCTCCGGACGCCGGCTCAGCCGATGTCGAACTGGTGGAACCGCCGGGCGGCCTCGACGACCTGCTCGAAGATCGGCTGGTCCAGGGCGGCACCCTCACGCCGGATCGCCGACGCCTCCAGCACCAGCAACCGGTCGAGGCGCACCTCGCTCGGCCGACGCTCCCGGTCCCAGGCCCCGGACCCCACGTCCATCCAGTACCGCCCGTGCTGCGCCTCGTCCGCCGCGTCGAGATCGTGGTCCTGGCTGCTGAGCATCAACCCGAGCCACTGCCGACCTCTCCGGCCGAGCAGCAGCACCGGACGGTCCTTGCCCTGCCGCGGATCGTCCTCGTAGGCGACCCAGGCCCAGACCACCTCGCCCGGGTCGGGGCGGCCGTCGGCTCGGGGAAGGTACCGGACCAGGTCCCGCAGGGCGCGTGGTCGGCCGGAGACCAGCCTGGACATCGGCTTCGCAGAGTGCGCACCCGTCGACGCTAGCGCTCGAGGTGTGAAGTACGCCGGACCGGGAGCGCCTCACGGCGCGTGGCCGCTCGTAGCGGCTAATTGTGGGACCCGGGGCTGCCGCGGTCCGGCGTACTCCGGTCGAGTCTAGACGCCTAGGCCAGCCCGTGCCGAAGTTCCGCGTGACCGGCGCGTTCGAGCTGCTCGGCGAGGGTCAGCATCCGCTGCACCTCGGCCTCCGTGGACGCCGACAGGGAGGCCCGGCCGGTCGCGACCACCCGGGCGAACGACGCCGCCCGGAACAGCACGTCCGCGAAGTCGCCGGCCACGATGCCGAGCATCACCTGGTCGACCATGGTCTTCAGGTCGTCCGGTCCCGGCGGGTCGGCCACGCCGGCCACCACCCGGGCCACCTCGGCGTGCGTGCGTCCCGCCTCGAACTCGCGGGCGACGGTGACCGGGTTGGCGTACACCCACGAGCGCAGCAGGTAGAGCCGCCACAGGCACCCGGCGAGCGAGTCGGCGGGCGAGCCCGACCAGACCTCGGCGATCGCCTCGATGCCCTCGGTGTCGGCGAGGTGGACCAGGCGCTCCGCGACCGCGGCGTCGTCGGCCTCGCGGGCGCCACGGACGAGCAGGGTGGCGGCCCGGTCCGCGGCCTCGGTGAGCTGGGCCGGGTCGCTGCCACCCCCGAGGGAGTCGAAGAAGGTCGCTCCCCGGGGCATCGGCCGGTGGTGCGGTCGGTTGCTCACCACCTCAGGCTACGTCGCCGCAGCCAGCACCTTGCGGATGCGCTGGTCACTGACGGGTTGTGGCGTCCCGAGCTGTTGGGCCCACAGCGAGACCCGGAACTCCTCGAGCATCCAGCGCACCTGGCGCAGCTGGGCGCCGGGCGGCCGGCCCTCGGGCAGCGCCTCGATCTGGTGCAGCCACGCCGCCTGCAGCTCGGTGATCTGGTCCATCAGCTGCCGGTCCCGGCCGACGCCGGCAGCCCCTCCGGAGCCGAGCTTCTCGTGCCGCGCCTGGAGGGCCGCCAGGTAGACCGGGTAGCGCCGTACCTGGGTCGGCCCGGCCTCGCCGACGAAGCCTCGGTGGACCAGTCGGGCCAGCTGGCCCTGCATGTCGGACAGGGCCGGCAGCAGCGCCATCTCGGCACGGCCGCTGAGCGCGCGCTCTGCCTTTCGCCAGGCCTCCAGGGTCCGGATCACGTCGTCGACCAGCGTGCGGAGCTGCGCCTCCTGGTCACGCGAGGCCGCCTCCCGCAGCTCCTCGAACGCCGCCCGGTCGCGGACCATCGGGCGGGCGTCGACGGCGGCCTGGACCACCGCGGCCCGACAGTCCTCGAGCAGCTCGCCCACGGAGGTGTACGGCGAGGCGGCCAGGCCGAGCTTGCGGGTGTTGTCGAGCGAGTCGAGGACCGCCTTGACCGGGGACGGACGTGTTCAGCAGCAGGAGGCGGCGTACGCCGAGGCGGTGCTGGGCCTCCTGCTCGGAGGCCGAGCCGAAGACCAGCAGCCCCACGGTGTCGCCCTCGTCGACCAGTCCGGGATGGCCGCGCACCTCGTGGCCGGCCCGCTTCTGGGTGAACGACTCCTCGATCGTGTCGAAGGTCCAGGCGGTCTGCCCCGTGCGGTTGATCCCGCTGTCCGCGGCCACCTCGGCCATCGCCTGCGCGAACTTGGGCCGCAGCGGAGCCTTGAGCGCCTCGAGGTCCTTGCCCCGGGCCTGCTCCTGACCGCCGTCGTCGACCACCCGGTACGTCGGGCGCAGGTGGTCCGGCACCTTCGTCCAGTCCCAGGCGTCACGGGGGACGACGACCCCCGTGGTGGCGCGCAGGTGACGCTCGAGGGCAGCGAGCAGCGGCTCCTCGCCGGCGGGCACCGCAGCGAGGAACTCGCGGGCCTTGTTGGGCGCCGGGACGAAGTTGACCCGCAGGTTCTTCGGCAGACTCCGGATCAGGCTGGTCACCAGCTCCTCACGCAGGCCCGGCACGTTCCACGAGAAGTCGTCGGCGTCGACCTGGTTCAGCGTCGCGACCGGGACCTCGATGGTCAGCCCGTCCTCCGCGGCCCCGGGCTCGAAGTGGTAGCTGATCGGGAAGGTCAGCCCCTCACCGAGCGGCGACGCCCAGGCCTCCGGGTAGTCCGCCTCGCGGATCTCCTCGGCGCTCTCGTGGGTCAGCATCGACGGGTCGAAGGTCAGCAGGCCGGGCTGGTCCTGCCGGGTGCGCTTCCACCACTGGTCGAAGTGCGCCCCGCTCACCGCGTCCGCGCCGACCCGGGCGTCGTAGAAGTCGAAGAGCGTGTGCTCGTCGACCACGATGCCGCGGCGCCGGGCCCGGTGCTCGAGCTCCTGGGCCTCCTCGAGCAGGCGCAGGTTCTCCTCGTAGAACCTGTGCCGGGTCGACCACTCCCCGTAGACGAGCGCGTGCCGGATGAAGAGCTCCCGAGCCAGCGCCGGATCGATCGAGCCGTAGTTGACCGGGCGGTCGGCGACCAGCGGCACGCCGTACAGCGTGACCCGCTCGAAGGCCATCACCGCCGCCCGCTTCTTCGACCAGTGCGGCTCGGAGTAGGTCCGCTTGACCAGGTCCTTGCCGAGCCGTTCGGCCCACTCGGGCTTGATCGCGGCGTTCTGCCGCGCCCAGAGCCGGCTGGTCTCGACCAGCTCGCCGGCCATCAGGAACTGCGGGTTCTTCCGGTAGAGGCCGCTGCCGGGGAAGATCGCGAACCTCGCACCGCGCGCGCCGACGTACTCCCGCGGCCCGCGCTTCTCCTTCTCCCGGGTCTCGAGCAGCCCGATGTGCGAGAGCAGCCCGGAGAGCAGGGCCTGGTGGATGCCGTCCGCGTCGTACGGCGCGCCGCCACCCTCCTCGGGCACGTCACCCGCGCTGCCGGGACCACCTGCGGCGCCGAGGTCGACCTTCATCTCCTTGCAGACCTGGCGCAGCTGGGACTCGAAGTCCTGCCACTCGCGCACCCGCAGGTAGTTGAGGAACTCCTTCTTGCACATCCGCCGGAAGGCGCTGCTGCTGAGCTCGCGCTGCTGCTGCCGCAGGTAGCGCCACAGGTTGAGCCAGGTCAGGAAGTCACTGCCCTCGGCCTTGAACCGGGCGTGCTGCTGGTCGGCCTGGGCCTGCAGCTCCGCCGGCCGCTCGCGGGGGTCCTGCAGGGACAGCGCGGCGGCGATCACCAGCACCTCGCGGACGCAGCCGAGCCGCTCGGCCTCCAGGATCATCCGGCCGAGCCGTGGGTCGATCGGCAGCCTGGCCAGGCGGCGTCCGATCTGGGTGAGCCGGGGACCGGAGCGCGGGCCGCGCTGGGACCGGCGCCGACCGGACCGGGACGGCTGCGGTTGCGGCTCCGTCTCGGCGGAGCCCTCCGGCAGCAGGGCGCCGAGCTCGGCGAGCAGCTGCACCCCGGCGGTGACGTTGCGCTGGTCCGGCGGCTCGACGAACGGGAAGCGGCCGACCTCGCCCAGGCCCAGAGACGTCATCTGCAGGATCACCGAGGCGAGGTTCGTGCGCAGGATCTCCGGGTCGGTGAACTCCGGGCGCGCGTCGAAGTCCTCCTCGGAGTAGAGCCGGATCGCGATCCCCGCCTCGACCCGGCCGCAGCGCCCCGACCGCTGGTTGGCCGACGCCTGGCTGATCGGCTCGATCGGCAGTCGCTGCACCTTCGTGCGCGCCGAGAACCGGCTGATCCGCGCCACCCCGCTGTCCACGACGTACCGGATGCCGGGGACGGTCAGCGAGGTCTCGGCGACGTTGGTCGCGAGCACGACCCGACGACCGGTGTGGGAGGAGAAGACCCTGTGCTGCTCGGCGGCCGAGAGCCGGGAGTAGAGCGGGACCACCTCGAGCGGGTTGCGCAGGTTGAGGTCGCGCAGCACGTCGGCGGTGTCGCGGATCTCCCGCTCGCCGGGCAGGAAGACGAGGATGTCGCCGGGCCCCTCCGCGGAGAGCTCACGCACCGCCTCCACGATCGCCTCGGTCTGGTCGCGGACGACGGTCTCGCCCTCGTCGTCCTGCTCGGAGAGCTCGACCAGCGGTCGGTAGCGCACCTCGACCGGGTAGGTCCGCCCGGAGACCTCGATGATCGGGGCCGGCTTGCCGTGCCGGTCGGCGAAGTGGGCGGCGAAGCGCTCGGGGTCGATCGTCGCCGAGGTGATGATCAGCTTGAGGTCGGGGCGCTTGGGCAGCAGCCGGCGCAGGTAGCCGAGCAGGAAGTCGATGTTGAGGCTCCGCTCGTGCGCCTCGTCGATGATGATCGTGTCGTACTTCGTCAGCTGCCGGTCGCGCTGGAGCTCCGCGAGCAGGATGCCGTCGGTCATCAGCTTGACCCGGCTGGCCTTGGAGGTGCGGTCGGTGAAGCGGACCTGGTAGCCGATCACGTCCCCGAGCTCGGTCTTCAGCTCGGAGGCGATCCGCTCGGCCACCGAGCGGGCGGCGATCCGCCGGGGCTGGGTGTGCCCGATCAGGCCACCCCCCTTGCCCGGGCGGCCCCGGCCGAGCTCGAGGCAGATCTTGGGGATCTGGGTGGTCTTCCCGGACCCGGTCTCCCCCGCGATGATCACGACCTGGTGGTCCCGGATCGCCGCGGCGATGTCCTCGCGTCGTTGGGTGACCGGGAGCTCGGGCGGATAGGTGATCCGCAGCTCGTCGCCGCGCTCAGGACCCGAGCCGGCAGCCGGCTGGGGCTGCTCCGGCTCGACGGTCGCGGGGAGCGTGGGATCGGAGCCGGACATGATGGCGCCATTGTGCCCGCGGGACGGTCAGCTCAACGACTCCGGTGTGGTCGGTGCCGGCAGCTGGTCCCGCTGCCCCGGCCCGGGCCGACCCTCTGGCCGACCCTCTGGCCGACCCTCTGGCCCGCCCTCCAGCCGACCACCGAACCCGTGCTCGTCGCGGCCGCCGTCGCCGGAGTCGCCCCCGGCCGCCGCCCCGATCGCGGCGCCGCCGAGCCCGCCCAGGATCAGCGTGGCCAGCGCGACGCCGGCGACCGCCCGCATCCCCAGCACCCGGTCCCGGAGCCGCGGCTGCACCGGATCGGACGGCTCCGTCGGGGCAGTGTCCCCAGCGTGTGGGGGCCTCGGCGGCAGTGGGGGTCCGGGCGGGGTGGCCGACTCCGCCACGGCGGGCGGGTCCTGCTCTGGCGGCTTGGTCGATTCGTCCATGGCTCGACTCTGCTCCGGTCTGCTGTGCGCCGACTGTGCGCGACCGGTGAGAAAGTAGTGCGTTCGCCACAGGGATCGCACAGCAGACCCACAGCCTCGACCGGCAGAGTGTCCCCATGGAGCTCACCAGACCCGACGGGTCCCCCCTGCGCGTGCTGGTCGTCGACGACGAGGTCAACATCGCCGAGCTGATCTCGATGGCGCTGCGCTACGAGGGCTGGCAGGTCGAGATGGCACACACGGGGTCGAAGGCCGTGGCGACGGCGCGCGACTTCCGCCCGGACGCCGTCGTGCTCGACATGATGCTGCCCGACTTCGACGGGCTCGAGGTGCTGCGCCGGATGCGGGCAGCGGATGCCGACGTGCCCGTCGTCTTCCTGACCGCCCGCGACGCCGTCGAGGACCGGGTCGCCGGCCTCACGGCGGGCGGTGACGACTACGTGACCAAGCCGTTCTCGCTGGAGGAGGTGGTGGCCCGGCTCCGCGGCCTGATGCGCCGCGCCGGCGCCCAGCAGAACAGCGACCGGTCCGTGCTCACGGTCGGCGACCTGAGCCTCGACGAGGACAGCCACGAGGTACGCCGCGGCACGGACGAGATCCTGCTGACGGCCACCGAGTTCGAGCTGCTCCGCTTCCTGATGCGCAACCCGCGCCGGGTGCTGAGCAAGGCCCAGATCCTCGACCGGGTGTGGAACTACGACTTCGGTGGCCAGGCCAACGTCGTCGAGCTCTACATCTCCTACCTCCGCAAGAAGATCGACGCCGGTCGCGAGCCGATGATCCACACGATGCGCGGAGCCGGCTACGTCCTGAAGCCCACGACATGAGCCGGCTCTCCTCGCTCACGACGCGGTTGGTCCTGACCGCGGTCGCCCTGGTGGTGCTCGTCTCGGTGCTGATCGGGGCGGCCGCGACGGCCGCCCTGTACTCGTCGCTCACCGGGCGGCTGGACCGGGAGGTGCTCTCGTCGCTGCAGCGCGCCGGCGACGGCGACCGGGACAGCGGCCGCGACGGTGACGGTCCCGGCGGCCCGCGACCGGACGCGCGCAACCAGCAGCCGGGGACCCTGATCGCCTTCCTCGGCAGCGGCGACGGCGGCTGCGTGCTCACCGAGGCCGTCGGTGGGTGCCGAGCACTGCCCGACGACGCACTCGCCGTCCTGGCCGAGGTGCCGGCCGACCGCAAGGTCCACGGGGTCGACCTGCCCGGGGTCGGGTCCTACCGGGTCACCGCGGTCCAGCCCGACGGCGACGGCGACACGGTCGTCACCGGCCTTCCGACCGACGACCTGGAGGACACCATTGCCAGCCTCCTCGCCTGGGAGGCACTGCTCATCCTGCTCGGGGCGCTGGCTGCGGCCGGCGCCGGCCTGGTCGTCGTACGCCGCCAGCTGCGGCCGCTGCGCGAGGTCGCGGCGACCGCCCACGCCGTCGCCGAGCTGCCGCTGTCCTCGGGGGCGATCGACCTCGACGACCGGGTCCCCGCCCACCTGACCGACGAGCGCACCGAGGTCGGCCAGGTCGGAGCCGCCCTCAACGCCCTGCTCGCCCACGTGGGCGCCTCGCTCGACGCCCGGCACCGCAGCGAGCTGCAGGTGCGACAGTTCGTCGCCGACGCCTCGCACGAGCTGCGCTCGCCGCTGGCCACGATCGTCGGCTACACCGAGCTCGCCCGCACCCGGCCCGACGAGTCCACGGTGCGCACGGCGCTCGCGAAGGTCGAGGAGGAGTCGGGCCGGATGACGTCTCTGGTCGAGGACCTGCTGCTGCTCGCGCGCCTCGACGCCGGCCGGCCCCTCGAGCACCGCCCGGTCGATCTCACCAGGTTGCTGCTGGAGGCGGTCTCCGACGCCCGGGTGCTCGCGCCCGACCACCACTGGCGGCTGGAGCTGCCGGAGGAGGCGGTCGAGGTCGGAGGGCGACGAGCAGGGACTGCACCAGGTGGTCACGAACCTGCTGACCAATGCCCGCAAGTACACCCCGCCCGGCACCACGGTCACCGTGAGCGCCGGCGAGTGGGGACTCTCGGTCCACGACGACGGACCGGGATTCCCGCCCGAGGTGGTCCCCCAGGCGTTCGAGCGGTTCGCCCGCGGCGACTCGTCGCGCACCCGCTCCGGCTCCGGCGGCGGGGTCGGGCTCGGCCTGGCCCTGGTCCGGGCGATCGCGACGGCCCAAGGTGGCCGCGTCACACTGGAGAGTGCACCCGGCGACACCCGGATCACGGTGCTCCTGGGCGAGCCCGAGCGGGCGGTCTGAGTTCGCGGGTCCGGGGCCGCGCGGGTTAGGCTGGTCCCAAGATTGTCAGACAATCCTGACGACCATTCTTCAGAAGGAGGCGAGCCATGACGGCATCCCTGGCGGCACCGAGCAGTGCAGAGCAGTTCGACCGTGCCGAGCAGCGCACCGCGCACAACTACCACCCCCTGCCGGTCGTGGTCGCCCACGCCGAAGGCGCCTGGATGACCGATGTGGACGGCAAGCGCTTCCTCGACCTCCTCTCCGGCTACTCCGCGCTCAACTTCGGGCACGGCCACCCCACCCTGCTGGCCACCGCGCACGAGCAGCTCGACAAGCTCACGCTGACCAGCCGTGCGTTCGTGCACGACCAGTTCGCCGACTTCTGCGCCGCGCTGGGCGACCTGTGCGGCAAGGACCTCGTGCTGCCGATGAACACCGGCGCCGAGGCCGTCGAGACCGCGATCAAGGTCAGCCGCAAGTGGGGCTACGAGGTCAAGGGCGTCCCCGCCGACCAGGCCAAGATCATCGTCGCCGCCGGCAACTTCCACGGCCGGACCACCACCATCGTCGGCTTCTCCGACGACCCGGACGCGCGCGACAACTTCGGCCCCTTCGCCCCGGGCTTCGAGCTCGTCCCGTACGGCGACCTGGCGGCGCTCGAGGCAGCCGTCGACGAGAACACCGTCGCCGTGCTCATCGAGCCGATCCAGGGTGAGGGCGGCGTGGTCATCCCGCCGGAGGGCTACCTGCGCGGCATCCGGGAGATCTGCACCCGGGAGAACGTCCTCTTCGCCGCCGACGAGATCCAGGCCGGCCTCGGTCGCACCGGCAAGACCTTCGCCTGCGACCACGAGGGTGTCGTCCCCGACATCTACATCCTCGGCAAGGCGCTCGGCGGCGGCATCGTCCCGGTCTCGGCGATCGTCGCCGACCGCGACGTGCTCGGCGTCCTGAAGCCCGGCCAGCACGGCAGCACCTTCGGCGGCAACCCGCTCGCCTGCGCCGTCGGCCACGCGGTGGTCGACATGCTGGCCACCGGCGAGTTCCAGGACCGCGCCACCCGGCTGGGCGTCGTGCTGCGCGAGCGCCTCGAGGCCATGGTCGGCCACGGCGTGCTGGCCGTGCGCACCCGCGGCCTGTGGGCCGGCCTCGACATCGACCCGGCCGTGGGCACGGGGCGCGAGGTCTGCGAGGCGTTGATGGCACGCGGCGTGCTCGCCAAGGACACGCACGGCTCGACGATCCGACTGGCGCCGCCGCTGGTCATCGACGAGGCCGACCTGATCTGGGCACTCGACCAGATCGCCGAAGTGGTCGCCGTTCAGTAGCCGCGGGCCCGACCGCTGACCACGGGATGCGGCCAGTGGGTGCCGCCGACCCGGCGCCCGGTGAGCTCGCTCCAGGCCAGACGGAGTCGGACGGGTCGGTTGCCGCCGGCCCACGGCTCGGGCTCGACTCCCTCGGGGGCCGAGCCCGGGTCGTCGACCCACTCGCACAGCCCCAGGGCGACCACGCTCCAGCCGCGTCGGCGTTCGGTGTCGAGATGGTCGATCTCGAAGGCGACCTGCTGACCGGCCGCGTGCCGCGCGAGCTCGCTGTACGCCGTGGTGCGCAGCTGGATCGCCTCACCGGCCAGTGAGAAGTTGACCGGCACGATGCGCGGTCCGCCGGGCGTCACGAACGCCACCCGTCCGACCGTGTCGGTCTCCAGCAGGTCTCGACACTCGGCCGGCGACAGCTCGACGAAGTCATCCATGAGGCCACTGTCGCCCGCCCTCCCGGACTGGGCACAGGGGCTTTGGGCCCGGGCGGCCGGGCCGGTCAGTCCAGGAGCGCGACCAGCGACGGCAACGAGGCAGTGAGCACGGCCAGGAGCTGCTCCCTGGTCATGCTCGCCGGGTCGCGGACCCAGGTCAGCACCAGCTCCTCGGTCATCGACGCCCAACCGCGCGCGACCAGCCGGGAGGCGGCCGTGTCGGGGATGATGTCGCGCTGGGCGTCCTCGCGGAAGATCCGGTCGGTCAGGGCCGCATGCGCCTCGTCGTAGATCTCGCGGAGGGTCTCGTTGCCACCGGCCGCGCCCCGGACCAGCGAGAGATACCCCTCGTAGTTGGTCTCGACGTACTCCACGTAGGCCGCCAGCGAGGCCAGCAGCCGCTCGAGCGGCTCCCCGAACCCGGGCGGCGCGGTCTGCGCGATCAGGTCGTCGGCGGCCCGGCGTACGACGGCCCGGTGGAAGGCCTGCTTGTTGCCGAAGTAGTGGTAGAGCAGGCCCCGCGAGATGCCTGCCTCCTCGGCCAGCAGCTCGATCGACAGCTCGTCGACCGAGCGGGTCGCGAGCAGCCGGACCCCGAGGTCCAGCAGCTGGGAGCGCCGCTGCTCGGGGGTGAGCCGGGTGCGGGCACCCGGTCCTGTGGCTGTCGTCACGTTCCGCATCTTATTGACACATGTTCAATAGCGCCAATACCGTCGGCCCATGAGCACCGACAGCACGCTGCCCTCCCCCGTGCGGCCCTCCCCCGTGCGGCACCTGATCGTCGGCGCCGGCTTCGCCGGCCTCTGCGCGGCGATCAAGCTGCAGGAGGACGGCGAGACCGACTTCCTGGTGATCGAGAAGGGTGCTGACGTCGGCGGCACCTGGCGCGACAACACCTACCCGGGCGCGGCCTGCGACGTCCCGAGCCAGCTGTACTCGTACTCCTTCGCGCCCAACCCCGACTGGTCGATGTCGTTCTCGCCGCAGCCGGAGATCCAGGCCTACATCACGAAGGTGGCCGAGCAGTCCGGGACGCTGGACCGGTTCCGGTTCGACACCGAGCTCGAGTCCGCCGTGTGGGACGCCGACGCACAGCGCTGGCTGGTGCGCACCAGCCGCGGTTCCTTCAGCTCCTCCACACTGGTGATCGGAGCCGGGGCGCTCTCCGAGCCCAAGCTGCCCGAGATCGACGGCATCGACGCGTTCGCCGGCGAGATGTTCCACACCGCGCGCTGGGACCACGACGCCGACCTGGCCGGCAAGCGGGTCGCGGTGATCGGCACCGGGGCGTCCGCGATCCAGATCGTGCCGGAGATCCAGCAGGTGGTCGGCCACCTCGACGTCTACCAGCGCACCGCGCCGTACGTGCTGCCGCGCAACGACCGGAAGTACGGCCGTCTCGAGCGGCTCGCGCTGCGGCACGTCCCGGGCCTGCAGAAGGCGTACCGGACCGCGATCTACTGGGGCCGCGAGACCTACGTGCCGGCGTTCACCCTGCAGCCCAAGCTGGCCACGCCGGCCAAGAAGCTGGCGCTCGGCAACCTCGCGAAGGCGGTGCAGGACCCCGAGCTGCGCGCCCGACTGACCCCCACCTTCGAGATCGGCTGCAAGCGGATCCTGATCTCCAACACCTACTACCCCGCGCTGGCCGCCGAGAACGTCGAGCTGGTCACCGACCCGATCACCCGGGTCACCGAGCACGGGATCGTGACCGCCGACGGGACCGAGCGGCCGATCGACGTGCTGGTGGTCGCCACCGGCTTCCACGCCACCGACCTGCCGATCGCCGAGCACGTCACCGGCAGCACCGGGCGCACCCTCGCCGACACCTGGCGGGAGAGTGGGATGGCGGCCTACAAGGGCAGCACCGTCCCGGACTTCCCCAACATGTTCCTGCTGGTCGGCCCGAACACCGGTCTCGGCCACTCCAGCATGGTGTTCATGATCGAGTCGCACGTGGAGTACCTGCGCGACGCCGTCCGCACGATGAACCTGCACCGGTACGCCGCGGTCGAGCCGACCGTCGAGGCCACCCGGGAGTGGAACGACGACGTGCAGCGGCGGATGCAGCGCACGGTCTGGCACACCGGCGGCTGCTCGAGCTGGTACCTCGACGAGCACGGGCGCAACACCACCCTGTGGCCGCGCACGACGTTCGCCTTCCGCTCACTGCTGGCCAGCTTCGACGTGGCCGCCTACCGCGTCCAGGCACCCGTCGAGACGCGGGACGAGGTGTCGGCATGAAGACCCTCGACGACAAGGTGGTCGTGATCACGGGCGCGGGCTCCGGCATCGGCCGCGCCCTCGCCCTCGAGCTGAGTCGCCGAGGCTCGAGCCTGGCGCTCTCCGACATCGACGGGGCCGGGCTCGCCGAGACCGTCGAGCAGGTCAAGGCGGGCGGGGTGCGCGAGGTGCGCAGCGACCACCTCGACGTGTCGGACCGCGCCGCCTTCGCGGCGTACGCCACGGCCGTCGCGGAGCAGTTCGGCCGGGTGAACGTCGTGGTCAACAACGCCGGGGTCGCCCTGGCGGGCGACCTCACCGAGCTGACCTACGCCGACATGGACTGGGTCGTCGGGATCAACTTCTGGGGCGTGGTGCACGGCACCAAGGAGTTCCTGCCACACCTGATCGCCTCCGGCGACGGGCACGTGGTCAACCTCTCCTCGCTGTTCGGGCTGATCTCGATGCCCGGCCAGAGCGCCTACAACGCGACCAAGTACGCCGTGCGCGGGATGACCGAGGCGCTCCGCGAGGAGATGCTGATCGCCGGCCACCCGGTCGGGGTCACCTCGGTGCACCCGGGCGGCATCAAGACCGCGATCGCACGCAACGCCCGGGTCGCGGCCGGCGAGGACAAGGACGCCACCGCCCGGCTCTTCGACGAGAAGCTGGCTCGGATGTCGCCGGAGCGGGCCGCCGAGATCATCGTCAAGGGCGTCCTCGGCAACAAGGCCCGGGTGCTGGTCGGGCTGGATGCGCACGCCCTGCACCATCTCGCCAAGCTGACCGGCTCCCGCTACCAGGACATCATCGCCGCCGCGAGCAAGCGGATCCTCCCCGCCAAGATCGTCTGACGCTGGTAGACAGTCCCGGTGAGCCCAGCCGACCGTCCCGGTCCCGGCGACGCCGTCCGCGTCGTGATGACGAAGTGGGGCGGTCGTCCGCACTGGGAGTACGACGCGCTCCTGCTCGGCTCCGACGAGCTCGGCGACTGGATCGGCGTCCCCGCGGGCACCCACATGTCCCGACCGGGCGCCGGCTTCACCGCCCCGGTCGACCAGGTGTGCCTGGTCCCCGCTCCGGGCGAGGACACCGACCGCGGCTGGCTCGCGACGTTCCACGCCTCGACCGGCACGCGGTGGGCCGGGATGTCGATGCCCGTCGACGTCTACGTCGACATGACCACGCCCGCCGGTCTGGGAGGGCCGCGTGCTCAGGGCCGTGGACCTCGATCTCGACGTCGTCCGGGGCACGAGTGGCCGGGTCTGGATCGACGACGAGGACGAGTTCGCCGACCACCGGGTGCGGTACGCCTACCCCGACGACATCTCCGCACTTGCCATGCAGTCCTGCGACCGCGTGCACACGGACCTGGTCGCGGCGGCACCGCCGTTCGACGGCTCGGCCGAGGCCTGGCTGGAGCTAGTCGCCCGACGGTGAGGGCGGGGCGGCCCGGTTGGCCCGCCGGCGCCTGCGGCTGCTGCGGACCCGCGACGAGCCGACCAGCCGCGGACCGGACAGGCGGCTCTCCATCCTGCTGGCCTCGCGCTTGAGCGGCTGGGCGACGTACTCGCCGAGGATCACGCCCGACGAGAGTGCGGTGGCGATCGAGGCGGCCGTCATCATCGCCAGCAGCCCGATGGACGTGTCCCGGCCACCCTCGGCCATCAGCGCCAGGCCCCGGTAGATCGACAGACCGGGCAGCATCGGCACCACGGCCGACACCACCACGACCAGCGGGGGCACGCGCAGCCGGCCGGCCACCGTGAAGCTGACCAGCCCGACGAAGAACGCCGCGATCGCGGTCGGCCAGGCGCGGCCGAGCCCGTCGACCGAGAAGGACTGCGAGATCAGCATGGCGAGCGCGGCGATCGCCGCGATCGGCGCGATGATCCGCTTCGGCGCGTACGACGCGACCGCGAAGGCCCCGGCACAGATCGCCGCGCCCAGCGCCAGCGTGGGGGCGTTGGCCAGCCCCCCGACCCGGGGAGTGATCTCCACCACCGACACCCCGGCCACTCCGGCCAGGGTGAAGCCGCCGCTGACCCCGCCGATGATGCCGGCGGTGGCCAGGAGCGCCTCGGTCAGTCGGGCACCGGCGGTCAGGTAGAAGCCGGAGAGCGCGTCCTGCAGGGCGCCCATGAACCCGATGCCCGCCAGCAGCATGATGATGTTCGAGGTGACGACCAGGGAGGGGTTGGCGACCAGTCCGGTCGCTGCCGCCGCGATGGCGATGACGGTCGCCAGCCCGCCCCCGGCGACCTGCTGGTAGAAGAACGGCAGCCGGCGGCGGGCCATGACCAGCTGCATCCGGTCGATGCTCGCCGCCGCCACGAAGGCGATCGCCACGACCGTCGCGTTTCCACCCAGCAGGACGCCCACACCCGCGCACATCACCCCCCAGGCGATGGTGATCGCCCAGCGCGGGGTGTTGTGCCCCGACGAGACGATCCGGCCCAGGATCGTGCGCGCCTCCAGCAGGTCGACCCGGTCGCTGAGCACGTCGCGGACCAGGTGGTCCACGAGGGTCAGGTCCTCGTAGTCGATCTCGCGCTGCTTGACCTGCCGCACCTGGATGGCGGGCGGCTCCTCGGGGTTGGCCTGGTAGCTCATCGACAACGACGTGAAGGTGACGTCGATGTCCGGGTGCCGGACCCCGAGGTGCCAGGCCAGCGAGTCCATCGTGGCGGTGACGTCGGCGGCACCGGCGCCGGAGGAGAGCAGCAGCTCCCCGACCCTGAGGCAGAAGTCCAGAGTGAGGTTCAACGCGCGGGACTCCAGCATGGGGACCATGCTGCCAGCGAGCAGAGTGTGCTTCGCTTACCGGGTGCGGATCGACTTTCGGGCGTCACCCACACCGACCCTCGGAGTCGAGTGGGAGTTTGCGCTCGTCGACAAGACCACCCGCGACCTGGCCAACACGGCGTCGGACCTGTTCGCGGCGGCCCAGCCGCGCCTGCAGCACCCCGACCGGCTGCACAAGGAGCTGCTGCGCAACACGGTCGAGGTCGTCACCGGCGTCCGGAAGACCGCTCGGGAGGCGGTCGCCGACCTGCGACACACGCTCGAGACGGTCGTCCCGGTCGCCGACGAGCTGGGCGTCGACCTGTTCGGCGGCGGCACCCACCCGTTCGCGTCGTGGACGCTCCAGCAGCTCACCGAGGGGCACCGCTACGAGGAGCTGATCAACCGCACCCAGTGGTGGGGCCGGCAGATGCTGATCTGGGGCGTGCACGTCCATGTCGGGCTGCCGGACCGCGAGCGCGTCATGGCGGTGCTGTCCAGCCTGCTGACCTACTACCCCCACCTGCTGGCCCTGTCGGCGTCGTCCCCGGTCTGGGCCGGCACCGACACCGGCTACGCCTCCAACCGGGCGCTGATGTTCCAGCAGCTGCCCACCGCCGGGCTGCCGTTCCAGTTCGAGCGCTGGTCGGAGTTCGAGGCGTACGCCGACGACCAGCTGGTCACCGGAGTGGTCGACCAGCTCGACGAGATCCGGTGGGACGTGCGGCCCGCCCCTCACCTGGGCACCCTGGAGAACCGCGTGTGCGACGGCATCCCCCACTTCGACGACCTCGGTGCCATGGTCGCCCTCATGCACTGCCTGGTGGTGGACCTCGACACCCGGCTGGCTGCCGGCGAGACGCTGCCCACCATGCCGCCCTGGCACGTGCAGGAGAACAAGTGGCGAGCCGCCCGCTACGGACTCGATGCGATCGTGATCCTCGACGCCGCCTCGAACGAGCGGCTGATCACCGAGGACCTGGCCGACCTGGTGACCCGGCTCGAGCCGGTCGCCCACCGGCTCGGCTGCGCCGCCGAGCTGCAGCAGGTCGCCGACATCCCGCGGCGGGGCGCGTCGTACCAACGTCAGCGGCGAGTCGCCGAGGCGACGGGCAACGACCTCGTGGCGGTGGTCGACTCGGTGGTGGCCGAGACCCGTGCCGGCCTGGGCCAGGGGTAGCTACCCGTCGCGGTGGCGCTCGGCGAAGGAGCGGACCTTGGCCCGGTTGCCGCACACGGCCATCTGGCACCACCGGCGCCGGCCGCTGTGGTTGACGAACAGCCAGCCGCAGCCGTGGCCGGGGCAGGCCCGCACCCGGTCGACTCCCGAGGTGAGCAGGTCGGCGACCGCAGCGGCCACCGCCAGCAGCGGGGCCCGCGCCCCGGCGGACGTCTCGAGCACCCAGGTGCAGCGGCCCGGGCGAGCCTCCAGCCGCTGGCAGGTGCGCGCCTCGGTCGCCAGCCGGGCGACCCGCGCCAGGTCGGCCGCATCGGCTCGCTGGACGAGGCTCCGGTACGCCGCACCCCGCAGGTCGCGCGCCTCCCCGAGCACGGCGGTGACCAGCCCAGGGTCCTGCCGGTCGGTCCGCCGCAGGCGTGCGCGCCACTCGGGGCCGAGCAGCCCCCGGTCGAGGGCCAGCGTGGTCAGGTGCTGCCAGCTCCTCAGGTAGTCCTGGCGCTCGGGGTCGCCGGTCGGCCGCCCGGCGTCGCTCCAGCCCGCCCAGGTGTTGCAGAGCTCGAGCGCGGGGTGGCCGGCGATCGGCGCGGGCAGGACGACCCCGTCGACCTCGACCCACCAACCTGCGGCCTCGGCGATCTTGACCATGTCCCATGCTAACCGTTAAATGAAGCGAACCAGTTAGCACTATCGGGAGTGTCCTCATGAACGTCTCGCACCTTGCCCGCACCACCGCCCGCACCACCGCCCTCGCCACCGCCCTCGTCGCCGGCTGGACCGGCTCGGCCGCCGCCCAGGCCCACGGGGCCGCGGAGCCGGAGCCGTGGCAGCCGGTCACCCAACCTGCCTTCACGGTGCCGGCCGGGAAGTACTGCTCGTTCTCGTTCCACTACGAGCCGGACCGCCAGAACCTCCAGATGCGGGTCCTGGACCGCTATCCCGACGGGAGCGTGAAGGCCGTGGAGTTCCGCGGGCTGCTCGTCGGCACGACGACCAACCTCGACACCGGCGAGAGCATCCAGCGCAACGCCAGCGGGCGGATGCGCGAGGAGCTCACCGCAGACGGGAGCCCGACGTCGTACTCCATGCACGGGCCGGTCGGCTTCGGGTTCGGGGCCCAGGACGGCTACCCCCAGGGCTACTACTTGCTCCACGGCTGGCACGAGGTGCGCATCGACCCCGACGGCCTCCGCACGATGACGGTGGACCGTGGTCCCGAGGAGAACATCTGCGAGACGCTCGGCTGAGCGACGCCGGCCTAGTAGCCGCCCGGGGGCTCGACCATCTCGAGGCGGACGCCGAGCAGCCGCACCGCCCGGTCCTGCTCGACCCGCTCGAGCAGCGAGACGGCCGCCTCGGCGAGCAGTTCGGGGTCGCGCGTGGGGGCGGGCAGGGTCAGGCTCCGGGTGGTGGTGGTGAAGGGTCGGAAGCGCACCTTGATCGCCACCCGGGCGGCCGGGCGCCCCTCGCGGTCGATGTCCTCGACGACCCGGCGGGCCAGCCGTCTGACCTCCTCGCGGATCCGGTCCCAGTCCTCCAGGTCGGCCTGGTAGGTCTCCTCCCGACCGTGCGCCCGGGGCACCCACGGCGTGGCGTCGACGACGTCGGAGCTCTCGCCCCTGCCCAGCCGGTGGTACCACGGCCCCATCGTCGGGCCCAGCTCCGCAGCCAGCAGGCGGGCATCGGAGGCGGCGAGCTGCGCGACCGTGTCGATGCCGAGGGCCGCGAGCTTGCGGGCGGTCTTGCGGCCGATCCCCCAGAGCGCGTCGGTGGGCCGGTCCCCCATCACCGCGTCCCAGTCCGCCGCGGTCAGCTGCGCCACGCCGCGGGGCTTGCCGAACTCCGTGGCGATCTTGGCCCGCAGCTTGTTGTCACCGATCCCGACCGAGCAGTGCAACCGCGTGGCGTCGAGGACCTCCGCGCGTACCCGCTCGGCGAACTCCCGCGGGTCGCCGAGGTCGGCGTGCCCGGGACCGGCCGCCACGAACGCCTCGTCCCAGCCGAGCACCTCGACCACCACCGGCACTCCGCCCCAGCCGAGGGACCGCAGGCAGGTCATCACCTCGACCGACGCGGCGTCGTACGCCGGCCCGTCTGCCGGGAGGAAGACCGCGTCAGGGCACGTGCGGGCCGCGACCCGCAGCGGCATCCCCGAGCCGACGCCGAACGCCCTGGCCTCGTAGGAGGCGGTGGCGACGACGCCGCGCTCGGTCGGGTCGCCGCGGCCGCCGACCACGACCGGCAGCCCGGCGAGCTCGGGGCGGCGGAGCACCTCCACCGCGGCGATGAACTGGTCCAGGTCCACGTGCAGCACCCAGCGCCGCGCACGGGTGTCGCCGCTCATCGCGGCGGCGGCGGCAGCGAGTCGGTGGACTCCATCTGGGTCATCCCGGTGAGCAGAAGCAGGTCCACGATCACCGAGCGGAGCTGGATCAGCACCACCTCGGCGTTCATCTCCTCGGACCGCTCGACCTGCCCGGTCGCCTCGCCGAGCGCGAGCAGCGCGGGCCGGGCGGCCACCGCCATCCGGTCCTCCCGCAGCTCCTGAGCGACCAGCTCGGCAGCCTGCGCCAGGTCGAACGCGAGCTCGGAGTAGGCGCTGGGCACCGGCAGCCGGTGGTAGGCCAGGACCGCGGTCTGCCGCACCAGCACCCGGGTGCTGCGCAGGGCCCGGTCAAGCGGGTCCACCAGCTCGATCATCCGCCGCAGGTTGCCCTTGTGCCGCACCCGGAAGGGGGACGACGCCACCACCGACATCCCCTCGTCGGCGGCGTCCTGCAGCTCCCGGATCAGGTGGTCGGTGGCCCGGGCGTCCGAGAGCAGCTCGAGGCCACGGTCGACCTCGCCGTCGACCATGACCTCGCCGGCGGCCCGGAGCAGCTCGGCGATCTTGCACATCACCACGGCCGCCTGCTCGCGTGGACGCCGCAGCGGCGCGGCGGGCACCACGGTTGCGGCGACCAGCGCCACCCCACCACCGATCAACGCGTCGGTCCACCGGGTGAACCCGGCACCGGGGTCGGGCAGGAGCGTGGCCACCACGATGGACTGGACGGCGGCCTGGGTGACGAAGAGCTGGCCACCGTCGAGCAGGAAGGCCGCCGACATGGCCAGGCCCACGAGCAGGGTGAGCTGCCACGCCCCGGACCCGACCTGGAGCACGAGCACGTCGGCGAGCAGCACCCCGACGGCGACGCCGAAGGCGACCTCGACCACCCGCCGCAGCCGCTGGCCGTAGGAGGTGCCCAGGCTGACCACCGCCGCCACGGGTGCGAAGAACGGCGTCTGGTGGCCCAGCAGGTCGGCCGCGATCAGCCAGGCGACGCCGGCGGCGACCGATGCCTGGACGATCTGCCAGCGCTTCGACTTCCAGCGCGCGACCCTCGAGCGCACCGAGGTGCGGCCGCGAACCCACATCCGGTCGAGCGGTCCGGCCTCCATGGCACCCGATAGTGCCAGAACCACGTCATGCTGAGCCGTGTGCCCAGTCCAGGGCCTGCTGGGTGTCGGCCAGGTCGCGGTACCAGACCCGGACCTCGGTGCGGCAGCGCACCCGGGCCACGCGGGTGGCGTACTCGGCGCACTCCGCCCGCGCCTCGGAGTCGGTGGGCGGGAAGTCCACGCTCCCGTCGTAGTGGTGGATGGCGAACCCGTTCGTCGCGTCCCCCGTGATCTCCACGATGGTGTCGCCGGGCGGCGCCTCGGGCTCGGCGGCCGGCGGGGCGGGCGCGCCGAGACCCACGGACACCAGGCCGGCGGCAGCTACGGGGGCGAACAGGGCGAGCAGCTTCGACATGCGGTCTCCCGAGGGTCCGGACGCCGGCGGGATCCGGCGTACGCAGCGACGCTAGGTGGCCGCGGGGACCGGCGGCGCCCGGCCGGGATCCCACCTGGGGACCCGGCCGGCCCGGGGCGCACCTGTGGACGCCCGGGGGTCATCACGGAGGGGCTCAGCGAGCCAGCGTCACCGTGATCGTGGTGTTCGTGCAGCCTGCTGCGACCGAGCTCAGCTTGCTCTTCTCGGCGCTGTCGACGCTCAGCCGCCAGCGGTGCTTCACGGCCACCCACTCCTTGATGTAGCGGCACTGCTGGTACTGCGGCAGCCAGGTCGTCGGGTCCTGGTCGCTCTTCGACTGGTTGACCGAGTCGGTCACTCCGACCAGCGTGCGGTAGTCGCCGAGGTCGTTGGCGTACGCCTGGCGCACCGAGGTGGTCCACGTGCCGGCGCCGGAGTCCCACGCCTCGGCCAGCGGCACCATGTGGTCGATGTCGATGTCGCTGGGGTCCGTCCAGGAGACGTTGTCGTAGTAGGAGAACCAGCGCCCGCCGCTCAGCGAGCAGCCGCTGCCGACCGTGACCGGGTCGTCCGCCTCGGCGATGAGGACCTCGTTGCGGGTGCTGCACCCATCGCCGTCGGCGTCGATCCAGTGCGGGAAGAGGCTGCGCGAGTAGCCGGTGCGGGACTCCGTGGCGGTCGGCAGGTCGGAGATGGCGGTGGTGAGCGGTGCGGAGTAGTCCTGCGCGAAGGCGGCGGTGGGCACGACCACCACCGCCAGCGAGACGATCAGGGCGTGCAAGAGACGACGGACCATGGGTGCTCCCGAGATGAGGTCGGTGGATTCGCCGGACCGGGCGGTCTGGTGTGGACAGAGCGTGGCCCCGTCAGCGGTCCGTGACAAGGCCTCCGGGCGAGGAGTCGGCAAAACCTGGGTGACCGCCTCCACCGTTTATGCCACCACCCTTGATGCCGCCGGGTCCCACTCCAGTGAGAGGCTGGCGGCAGGCACTCACTCGTCCCGCTTGTCGCGCCCGCGACCAGCCGCGATAGTGGCGCCCTGACGAAAGGCACCTCGTGGTTTCTCCGATCGACCCCACCGCCGCCGGCTTCCTCTTCGCCGAGAACCGCAGCATGCCGATGCACGTCGGTGGCCTCCAGCTGTTCAAGAAGCCCGAAGGTGCCGGGCGCAACTACACCCGCGAGCTCTACGAGGCGATGCTCGACGTCGAGCAGGTGGCCCCGCTCTTCCTCAAGCGCCCGCACCGGTCGCTGGCGACGGCGGGCCAGTGGGTCTGGGAGGAGGACGAACAGTTCGACATCGAGCACCACGTCCGGCACAGCGCGCTGCCCAAGCCGGGACGGGTCCGTGAGCTCCTCGAGCTCTGCTCGCGCCTGCACGGCACCCGGCTGGCCCGGGAGCGGCCACTGTGGGAGGCCCACGTGATCGAGGGGCTGCGCGACGGCCGGGTCGCGATGTACACCAAGACCCACCACGCCCTCGTCGACGGCGTCTCCGCGATGCGGCTGCTGCAGAGCGTGCTGTCCACCGACCCCGACGAGCGCAACATGCCCGCGATGTGGAGCGCCCAGGCCGGGCGCCCCCGCACGCCGCGCCCCTCGACCACCGACGACCACCAGCTGGCGGACCTGCCGGTGACGGCCCTGCGCACCGCGTTGGGCCTGAGCATGGAGGCGGCCCGGATGCCCGGCGCCCTCGTCCGGACGGTCAGCAAGGGGCTCCGCAACGAGACCTCCGCACTGTCGCTCTACGCGCCGCGGACCATCTTGAACCAACCGATCACCGGCTCGCGACGGTTCGCTGCCCAGGACTGGCCGGTCGAGCGGCTCCGCACCATCGGCAAGGCCACCGGCACCACGCTCAACGACGTGGTCCTCGCCATGTGCAGCGGCGCGATGCGCACCTACCTGATCGAGCTCGACGCACTCCCCGACAGCCCCCTCGTCGCGATGGTGCCGGTGGGGCTCAACGCCAAGAAGTCGCAGTCCGCCTCCACCGACGGCGGCAACGCCGTGGGCGCGGTGATGGTGCAGCTCGCCACCGACCAGTCCGACCCGGGGCGGCGGCTGGCCACGATCCACCAGTCGATGAAGGACGGCAAGGAAGCGCTGTCCAGCATGACGCCGGTGCAGATCCTGGCGATGAGTGCGCTCGGCCAGGCTCCGGCGATCCTCGGTCCGCTGCTGCGGGTGCAGGGCATCGTGCGGCCGCCGTACAACCTGATCATCTCGAACGTGCCCGGCCCGAAGACCACGCACTACTGGAACGGCGCCCAGCTGATCGGCACCTACCCGCTGTCGATCCCGATCAACGGCATGGCGCTCAACATCACCTGCACGTCGTACGACGGCAAGCTCGCGTTCGGCCTGACCGGTTGCCGTCGCACCGTGCCCCACCTGCAGCGCCTGCTGACCCACCTCGACGAGGAGCTGCTGGCACTCGAGAAGGCGGCGGGCGTCTGAGCGGCGACCGGGAGGCGGAGGTCGGCGTGGTCGAGCATCGGTACGTGGCCCACGGGGTGGTGTCGGTCGGGGACCGGGTGCTGCTGCTCCGTCGGCGCGACGGCCGCTACCTCGGGGGCCAGTGGGACGTCCCCGGTGGGTCGGTCGAGCCGGGCGAGACGTCCGGCGACGCGGCCGTGCGCGAGTGCGCCGAGGAGACCGGGCTGGTCGCAGAGCTCGGTCCCGAGGTCAGTCGCGTGGAGAACCGGGACACCGAGGGCCGCGACCTCGTCTTCCACACGGTGACCTACGAGCTGCGCCTGGCTGCTTCGGGCGCAGGTTCTGACACTGGGACGGGCGCCGGCACGCCGCCGGTCGCGCTCGCGGAGGCGGAGCACGACGACCATGCCTGGCTCACCGTGCCCGACGCGTTGGAGCTCCCGCTGGTGTGGCACGTGCGCGCCAGCCTCGAGGCGCTCGCGGAGCGCTGACCGGCCCGAGACGCGCGGCGCTCAGCTCAGGTAGTTGCGCTTCAGCACCGCGTCGAAGGCGCGGTCGGGCAGCATCCGGCGCGACGCCATGATCATCCGGGCACCCTTGCCGGTGGCGTAGCGGGAGCCGGGACGCTTGGCCGTCGCGGCCTTGACGATGGTCCGGGCGACGGTCTCGGGACCACTGGAGCGCTTCTCGTTGTCGACGCTGGCCATCATCTTGGCGGCCGAGGCGGCGTACTGCTCGTAGGCGCCGCCGGCGCTGGTCTCGAGCAGGCTCTCGCGGGAGATCGAGTTCCACTCGGTGAGGATCGGGCCGGGTCGGATGATCACCACGTCGATCCCGAACGGCGCCAGCTCGACCCGCAGGCTGTCGCTGAACCCCTCGAGGGCGAACTTGGTGGCGTGGTACCAGGCGCCGAACGGCTCGTAGAAGACGGCGCCGATCGAGGAGAGGTTGATGATCCGGCCGCTCCCCTGCCGGCGCATGTGGGGCGTGACCAGCTGGGTCAGCCGGGCGAGACCGAAGATGTTGACCTCGAACTGGCGGCGGGCCTCGTCGATCGGGACGTCCTCGACCGCACCGTAGGAGCCGTAGCCGGCGTTGTTGACCAGGACGTCGATCCGGCCCTGCTCGGCGACGATCCGCTCGATGCCGCTCACCATCGAGGCGTCGTCGGTGACGTCCATCGCGAAGGTGTGGATGCCGTGCGGCTCGAGGTGGGCCATCCGGTCGACGCGGCGGGCGACGGCGTACACCTCGAAGCCCTCGTTGCGGAGCAGCAGGGCGGTCTGCTCCCCGATGCCGCTGGATCCTCCGGTGACGAGTGCTACCTGCGTGGCCATGGCGCCATCCTGCACGGTCCGGAGGGTCACACCTCCAGCAGTCCGCCGCCGACGTGCTCGGAGACCGCCCGCAGGCGGGCGCGGGTGATCTCGGCGACCGTGCCGTAGCCGGCCAGGTGGGCGTTGGAGCCCTCGCGGGTGGGCTCGGCGGAGTTGACGCTGACGCAGGTCCGGCTGCCGCCGTCCTCGACGTTCTGGAGAGCGACCGCGTGCCCGGTGGTGCCGCTGCCGGCGAAGAAGTCGAGGACGCGGGCGTCGCGCGGCATGGTGCCGAGGATGCGCCGGATCAGCCCGGTCGGCTTCGGGGACTCGAAGACGTGGCCGACGATGGTCTTGAGCTCTGCGACGGCGGTGTCGGTCGAGCCGACCTCCTCGGCGAACCAGATCGACCGCAGCTTCTTGCGGCGTTCCTCGTGCAGCCAGTCCTTCTGGAAGACGTCGACCCGCTCACCGGTGCGACCCTTGATCCGCCGGCAGACCAGGTCGTCGGGGCGCTGGTCGATCAGGGGCTTGCTCCAGCGCCAGACGGCCGGTGAACCGTCGCCGAAGACGGGGCCGATCTCCATGGCACCCACGAACTTCTCGGTCGAGACCTGCCCGGTGTCCGGGTCGCCCCAGATCGTGAAGTGCAGAGTGCGGGCGGTGGCGGGGTTGAACTTCTTGTTCGTGTTGCGCAGCGGCAGGTGCCGGTAGCGCCGGCCGCCGGGGTCGACCAGCGGGAAGTCGAGGGCGTCGACGGTGTCGGTGGTGGTGGCGTCGAGCACGGCCTGCTTGGCGTCCTTGACGTAGACCAGCAGGTACTCGTGCACGGTGGCGAACCCCTTGCCGAGCTGGCGTCCCTTGGCGTTGAGGTTGACCACGATCTGCGCGACGAAGTTCGACTCGCAGAAGATCTCGTCCATCAGCAGCCGCAGGTGGGCCGCCTCGTTGTCGTCGATGCTGACGAAGATCGCGCCGTGGTCGGCCAGCACCTCGCGTGCGGCGTGCAGTCGGGGCCGCATCATCGCCGCCCACGCCTGGTGGCGGGTCGTCTGCGCCCCGCCGCGGATGTCGTCGCGATAGGCGAACTCGTTGCCGGTGTTGTACGGCGGGTCGATGTAGACGAGGTCGAAGTTGCCGGGCAGTCCCGGCAGCACGTCGAGGTTGTCTCCCTCGATGAAGGTGTTCCACGGGAGAATCGCCGGCTTGACCACCCGCCGACCTTAGTGGTCCCGAGCCGTCTCAGCGATAGCCCGTCAGGATCGGTCTTGCGGTCAGCACCCGCAGCTGCACGGGGCTGCCCGGAATCGTCACGGTGCCGTCCACATCTCGCCAGGCGCCCCCGCCGACCCGGAACCGTGCGGCGTACGTCGTGTCCACCCGGGGGTTCACCCGACCGCGCCGCGCGTAGTCGTGGGTCACGTCCAGGTGCGGGTACGGCGCGCCCGGGCTGGCGCCGACCGCCGAGTGCCCGTCCCCGAAGACCCACTCGAACCGGCTCGGCCACACCTGCAGCTCGACCCGCTGCCCCAGCAGTCGCACCTGCCGGGTGAACGAGCTCTGCTCGGTGTAGAAGTTCGTCTCCAGGTTGACCAGCGTCCGCCCGTTCGGCGGTTGCACCCGGAGCTCCGCGGCCGGCAGCGACACGGTGCGGAAGGCCCGCGCCACGAGGCCCGGCGTGACCACCGGGATCGCCGGCGCGGCGTTCGGTGGGAGGTCGCAGTAGCGCACGGGCGCTGCACCGATCGCGATTGCTGTCCGAACGCACACCGAGTCCCAGTCAGAGTCACGGGGCAGGGCGGAGACGCGCCTAGACCTGTGCGCATTCCGAGTCGCTGCAGCGCTTCGCACCGGCGCTCGTACTTGATTCCGGATCACTCCGTCTGACCATCTGTTCGACCTTGACCCATGCGCAAGGAGGCGCTGGCGGGGCGCATCGGAGTACGAGGCAATCGCTGCAAGCGAGCAGGACGCACAGACGCCATGAGATTGGCCGCCTCATGACGAGGAATCCGATCGAATGAGACCAGCCCGACTCGGCCGCGGCGCACCAATTTGAACACCACGATGTCTCGCTCGACGTCGATAGGTCACCGGGTCTTCGCCAGCGGCGCGCTGACAGTCGTCCCGCCGCCGTGGATGGTCACGGCACGCCTTCACCACAGCTCGATCCTGTCTTCTTGGCTGCAGAGTCAGCCTTGTCGAGCGACCACCCCGCGTCTTGAACTGTCCTCCCGCCGCGTAAACCTCGCTCGATTGGGTCGATGAGTCCATCGCAGGACTCGACAGTTGACCGCACTCGAGTTCGCGGACCCGCGTCGTGTCACCTGTCACGAGCGCCTCGTTCTGAGCGTCGACCCAGGCACGGACCGTTTGCTTCGGCGTCATCGTCTCCGGAGACGTACTCACCGAAGCCGAGGGAGTCCCACTGCCCGACGGCTCGACGCGGGGCTCGGGATCGTCGCCACTGCATCCGGCGACCCCGAGGATCAGCCCGAGGACCAGTCCGAGCGCGAGCATGCCGCGCGCCACCAGAAGCCGAGAGCGATCCACTACCAAGCCCTTCCCGAGAACTTCACGCCGACTCGGCGGATATCCGGGGGCCGGCGTCTCTTGCACCGTACCCAAGCGCGGAGCCACGCGGAACCGTCCGGATTCACCCTGTGGAGTGAGTTCCGCGTGTTCCTCGCCCGGGCACGGAGCCGGCACGGAGCCGGTACCTGTGACCCCGGTCACAACCGCATGACCCCGGGCGGGGCCGCCCAGTTAGACCCCCAAGCACCCACGTCGAGATCGAGGTACTGATGAAGCGCACCGCTCTGGCACTCGGCGCCGTCCTGGCGGCCAGCACGCTCGTGACCGTCCCGACCGGGACGGCGACCGGATCGACGGCAGCGTCCGCCCGCAGCTCGGCGCGCAGCGCGCAGGTGTCGACCAAGGACGCCTGCCTCGACAGCGCGCCGGAGCCGGGCTCCGAGGAGCGGGTGAAGATCTGCTACACCATCTTCCGGCCCGCGGGCGCCACCGCGCACGACCCGGTGCCGATGCTCGTGCACAGCCACGGCTGGGGCGGCTCGCGCGCGACCGACCCGGGCTCGATGAGCGAGTTCCTCGACGCCGGGTACGGCGTCGTGTCGTTCGACCAGCGCGGCTTCGGCGAGAGCGGCGGCCAGGCCCACGTCGAGAACCCGAAGTTCGAGGGCAAGGACGTGCGCAAGCTGGTCGACCTGGTCAGTGACCTCCGCTGGGTGCAGCAGGACGGTCCCGGGGACCCGCGGCTCGGTGCGATCGGCGGCAGCTACGGCGGCGGGTACCAGTTCCTCGGCGCCTTCGAGAGCCTGCGGGTCTCGGGCAGGCCGGTCTTCGATGCCCTCGCCCCCGAGATCACCTGGTACGACCTGTCCGAGAGCCTCGCCCCCGAGGGTGTCGTCCGGACCGCCTGGGCCGCCGCGCTGAGCGCCGCTGCGCTGCCGAGCGACGCCCTGCCGCCCGAGGTCTACAAGGCCCTCGTCGAGGGCGCCGCCACCGGCATGTGGCCCGACGGGTCGATCCCCGGCACCGAGAACCTGAAGAAGTTCTTCAAGAAGAACGGTCCGAAGTGGCACGTTCGGCACGGCCGCAAGCTGCCGATCCCGGTCCTGTTCGGCCAGGGCACGACCGACTCGCTCTTCCCGCTCCAGCAGGGCCTCGCCAACTGGAAGCACGCCATCACCCGCAAGGCCCGACGCGACAGCATCTTCATCGGCTACAACGGCGGCCACGTGCTGCCGGCGGCCTTCCCCCGGGGCGTCAACGTCACCTCGGACCCCTGCAGCACCGAGCTCGCCGGCGGATCCTTCCGCACGCTGTCCGTCCGCTTCTTCGACGAGCAGCTCAAGGGGAAGCGGACCGGCCTCGGCGGGTACGGCGACTTCCATCTCGCCACCCCGGACAGCACCTGCACCACGGTCGGCTCGGTCGGCCCCGACACCAACCTGGAGATCGGCGACGTGGCCACGACCGAGACCGGTGGCGCCCCGCTGGCCTACGAGGTCGCCCAGGGTCCGATCCGGATCGCCGGGTCGTCGTTCCTGACCGGCACCATGACCGCGCTCGGGGCCAACAACCGCGCGTTCTACGGTCTGGCCGTCGGCACCACCCCGCTGGACGCCCACCTGGTCCAGAACAACGTGCTCCCGTTCAACGAGCTGGCCCCCGTGCTGGGCGAGAAGCGCCGCATCACGCTGCCCTCGGTCGCGGTGGACGTGCCCGAGGGCCAGTCGCTCTACCTGATCGCCAGCCCGATGAGCGACACCTTCGTAGCGATGGGCAGCCGCACGCCCGGCGCCGTCGTACTCCGGGACACGGTGGTCCACCTCCCCGTGGTCGGGGGGCGTTCGTCCTAGCCTGAAGAGCGTGCGCGTCCGGAGAGCTCTTCCCGTAGCCGTGCTGGCGTGTGCCCTCGCGGGGGTGGCGCCCGCCCTGGCAGGTACGCCGATCCCGAACACCGCGGCCACCACACCGGCCAAGGCCGGAGGTGGTGCCGACCCCGGCGCCCAGCCGCACCGCGACACCCGACGTCCGCTGCACACCTCCGACGGCGAGCCCGGGTCGATCGCCCTGCCCCTGCCCACGGGGATGCGGAGCGCGACCAGGAGCGACGGCGTCAGCTGGCGGGTCGCGCCCGGGGTCAGCTACACCCGCTGGGACCAGGTCGACGCCCGTGGGCCGATCCGGGCGCACCTGCTCACCGTGAAGCGGCGGCCCGGCGTCCGCATCGACTATGCCGCGATGAGCCAGGTCCGCCAGACGGCTCCCGTGAAGGACATCCTCGCCGAGGACGCGGCGATCGCCGGGGTCAACGGTGACTTCTTCGACATCGGGGCGACGGGCGCCCCGCTCGGGCTCGGTCAGGACCGGCAGCGCGGGCTGGTCCACGCCCGCGACTACGGCTGGAACTCCGCGTTCTTCATCAACCGCTGGGGAAAGCCGGACATCGGGACGCTGCCGATGGTGGCGCGGGTGCGACACCACCCGGAGCTGACGATCACCAATCTGAACTCCCCGTTCGTCAAGGCGAACGGGATCGGCGCGTACACCCGGGGCTGGGGCACGACGGCCGGCTACCGCCACACGGCCGGCCAACGCCGACAGGTCCGCGCCGTCCACGTCCGCGACGGGCGCGTCGTGGCCAGCCGCAAGAAGCTCCCCCAGGGCAAGGCCGTCGACGGCCTGCTGCTGATCGGACGCGGGGAGGGCGCCGAACAGCTGCAGACCCTGGAGATCGGTACGAAGATCCGGCTCCGCCGCCACCTCGAGGGCGAGCCCCGGGTGGCCATCAGCGGCAACCGGATCCTGGTCCAGGACGGTCTGGTCGAGAGGCTCGACGACCAGGAGCTGCACCCCCGCACGGCCATCGGGGTCGACTCGGACAGTGGCGACGTGCTGATGCTGGTGGTCGACGGGCGGCAGGACTTCAGCCGCGGTGCCACGATGGCCGAGCTGGCCCGGCTGATGGTCGACCTCGGCGCGGACGAGGCGCTCAACCTCGACGGAGGTGGCTCCTCCACGATGGTGGCCCGGAAGCTGACCCGGCACCACGGCAGGAAGGTCCGCGTGGTCAACAGCCCGTCCAGCGGCTACTCGCGCTCGGTCGCCAACGCCCTCCAGGTCACGTTCAAGAAACCCCGCTGAGACCGGGGCCGATCACACCAGGCTGGCGTCCACGCTCACCAGCGCCACGGTCGTGACCGCCGCGAAGCACTCCTGCAGCGGGCTCTTGACCTTGAGCGGAGTGATCGTGAGCTCCCCGTCAGCGACCTGGACGCTGACCCCGGGAGGTACGTCGCACCCGAGGGCCACCACCGCCCCGACCAGCACCTGACCGTCGGGCAGCGAGGCACCCTCGACCGCGTCCGAGATCTCCGCGCCGAGCTTCCCGGCCTTGAACTGGGCCACGAAGTCGGCGACGTCCGCCGCGTCCGCCAGGACCGTGGCCTGCTCACTCACCTGGCCCCCTGCGGCGGTCTGTGAGAGCAGCTCCACGGTCGTGAACTCCACTGGGCCGTCCGCGGGCGGCTCGCTCGCCGTCCCGGAGGGCGAGGAGGACGTCGCCGAGGACGTCGGCGCCGTGCCAGGGTCGGAGGCGGTCTCGTCCGATCCGCACCCGGCCACGAGACCGGTCAACAGGGTGGCCAACAGGATGGTGCCGAGGGTTCGTCGCATGCAGATGGGACGGCCCCGCCCGGATCGGGGTTCCCCACGGCTCACTCAGCTGCTCACCCGGGGAACTTGTGGTCCTTGCCGAGCACGGTCAGCCCGTCCTCGACGAGGAGGCCGCGAGCCGCGTCGGCGGCCGGGTCGACGCCGATCTGGGCACCCGGGGGCACCACGATGTTCTTGTCCAGGATGGCGTTGCGCACCACCGCACCAGCGCCCACGTGCACGCCGTTCATCAGCACCGAGTCCGAGACCGTGGCGCCGGGTCCGACGAAGGCGGCCGGCGAGAGCACCGAGCGGGAGACCGAGCCGCCGCTGATCACCACCCCGGGCGAGAGCACCGCCTCGAGGGCGGACGCGATCTGGCCGTGCTCGCCCTGGGTGACCTTCACCGGTGGCTGCGGGCCGTAGGAGGTGTAGATCGGCCACTCGAAGTTGTAGAGGTTGAACACCGGCAGCGGGGAGACCAGATCCATGTGCGCGGCGTAGTAGGAGCCGATCGTCCCGACGTCGCGCCAGTAGCCGCGGTCCCGCTCGGTCGAGCCCGGCACGTCGTTGTCCTTGAAGTCGTAGACACCGGCGTCGTTGCGGCGCACGAACGCCGGGACGATGTCGCCGCCCATGTCGTGCTTGGAGCCTTCGAGGTTGGCGTCCTCGGTGACCGCCTCGACCAGCGCATCGGCGTCGAAGACGTAGTTGCCCATCGAGGCGAGCACCTCGCCCGGCGAGTCCGGCAGCCCGTCGACCTGCGTCGGCTTCTCGAGGAAGTCCCGGATCCGCCCCGGATCCTCCGGCTGGACGTCGATCACGCCGAACTGGTCGGCCAGCTCGATCGGCTGCCGGATCGCGGCCACCGTGCAGGCCGCCCCCGACGCCGTGTGCTGCGCGACCATCTGCGCGAAGTCCATCCGGTAGATGTTGTCGGCGCCGACGACCACCACGATGTCCGGCTTCTCGTCCTTGATCAGGTTCAGGGACTGGTAGATCGCATCGGCACTGCCGAGGTACCAGTGCTTGCCGACCCGCTGCTGGGCCGGAACCGGGGTCACGTAGTTGCCGAGCATCGTCGACATCCGCCAGGTCTGGGTGACGTGCCGGTCCAGGCTGTGCGACTTGTACTGGGTGAGCACCACGACCTTGAGGTAGCCGGAGTTCACGACGTTCGACAGCGCGAAGTCGATCAGCCGGTAGATCCCCGCGAACGGGACCGCAGGTTTCGCCCGGTCGGCAGTCAACGGCATCAGCCGCTTGCCCTCCCCGCCGGCGAGGACGATGGCGAGGACGCTCTTGCGGTGGGTCGAGGACATGCCCACACGCTAATGGTGATTTCGGACTCATGGACAGGGGTCCGTCCATGAGCGGTAGTTTTCGGGGATGCGCATCGACGTCCTGACCAAGGAGTACCCGCCCGAGATCTACGGCGGTGCGGGGGTCCATGTCTCCGAGCTGGTCCGGGCGCTGCGACATCGCGACGATCTCAGCGCGCACGTGCACGCCTTCGGCGCGCCTCGCGACGAGGCCCTCACCGCGTCGTACGCCGACCACGCCGAGCTGGCCGGGGCCAACGGGGCGCTGCGCACGCTCGGGGTCGACCTCTCCATCGTCGACGGCTGCGCCGGCACCGACCTGGTGCACTCGCACACCTGGTACACCAACTTCGCCGGTCACCTGTCCGCGCTGCTGTACGGCGTGCCGCACGTGATCACCGCGCACTCGCTCGAGCCGATGCGGCCGTGGAAGGCCGAGCAGCTCGGCGGTGGCTACGCCGTCTCGTCCTGGGTGGAGAAGACCTCCTACCTCGGTGCCGCCGCGGTGATCGCGGTCTCCGCGGCGATGCGCGACGACGTGCTCGCGTCGTACCCGGACATCGACCCCGACAAGGTGCACGTGGTGCACAACGGCATCGACACCGAGGACTGGTCCCCCGTGGTCGACCCCGACCGGGTCCGGGCGCTGGGCGTCGACCCGGACCGTCCGTCGGTGGTCTTCGTCGGCCGGATCACCCGGCAGAAGGGGCTGCCCCTCTTCCTGCGCGCCGTCGCCCAGCTCCCGCCCGAGGTGCAGATCGTGCTGTGCGCCGGGGCCCCCGACACCCCCGAGATCGAGGCCGAGGTCGTCGGCCTCGTGGACAGCCTGGCCAGGACCCGCGACGGCGTGGTCTGGATCCGCGACATGCTGCCGCGCCGCGACGTGGTCGCCCTGCTGTCGGCGGCCACGGTCTTCGCCTGCCCCTCGATCTACGAGCCCCTCGGCATCGTGAACCTCGAGGCGATGGCCTGCGAGACCGCCGTCGTCGCCACCGCCACCGGCGGGATCCCGGAGGTCGTGGTCGACGGCCAGACGGGCCGGCTGGTGCCGATCGCCCAGGCCACCGACGGCACCGGGACCCCCCTCGACCCCGAGCAGTACGTCGCCGACTTCGCCGCCGCGCTCAACGAGGTCGTCGCCGATCCCGCTCGGGCGGCGGAGCTGGGACGGGCCGGTCGGCGCCGGGCGATCGAGGAGTTCAGCTGGGGATCCATCGCCGAGCAGACGATGGCCGTCTACCGCTCCGTGCTCTGAGCGGCCGCACTCAGGCCTCGACCCAGGACTCGCCGCGCAGCACCCGCGCGACCGGGCCGGCCGCCGTCTCCGCGACCGAGTCGCCGAGGAGCGTGGCGTTGACGAAGTCCGACGCAGCGCGCTCGAAGAACCGCCCGTGACGGAGCATCGCGTGCCGGGCCCCGGGGACGGCGACGTAGCCGACGTGGGTGCTGCGGCCGATGGTCCGGGCGACGGCCCTGGCGTGGTCGGGGCTGGCGATCCGATCGTCAGCGCCGTGCACGATCAGCACCCGCCGGCCCGCCAGGTCGGCGGTCTCCGAGGGGTAGACCCACGGGTTGAGGGCGACCACGCTGCGTACGGGGTCGCGTGCCCGGCCAGCAGTGCCGCCCGGCCGCCCAGCGAGTGCCCGACCAGCCCGATGGGGAGGTCAGCACCGAACCGCTCGGCGAGCAGTCCGAGCGCCCACTCCACGTCGGCCACCGGGGTGCGCTGGCTGTCCCAGCCGCGCACCGAGTTCAGCAGCCGGAAGACCGCCAGCCGGTCGTCACCGGCACGCGCGATCCGGCGCGCGACCGGGATCATCCGCAGCACGGAGAGCTGGGTCGGGCTGACCATCGGGTTCCCCGGCCGGTTCGCGCCGCCGTGCAGCACCAGCACGGCGGCCTCCGGCCGAGGTGGCACACGGGTCTCGAGCAGGCGCGGCTGGGCGTTCACACCGGCCAGTGTCGCCGACCAGTGGTTGGCCACTCCCGGATCACAGCGGTTCAGCCGCCGGCACTGCCGCCGCGCCACGGGTGCTCGCTGGGCTGACTGGGCACGCTCGGCTGACCGCTCTCGCTGGGCTGGCTGGGTGGCTCGCTGAGGCGCCTCGCTGGGTCGGCCTCGGGGGGCGGCTGGCTGCGGTTGGTGGCCGCCTTGCGGATCTCGGCGCTGCTCGGCGGCTGGCTGGGCTGGCTCGGCGGTGGCGCGGCAGGCTGGTCACCTTGGCTCGGGGCCTCGCGGGGCTGACTGGCGCTGGCTCGGCGACTGACTGGGCTGGCTCGGCGGCTGACCGGCCGGGCCGCTGCCCGTCGGGGGGGGCGGCCACCCCGCTCGACACGTTGACCGAGAACGTCGGGGAGGTGCTGCCCTCCACCGACGGGGTCCCGGCGAAGCGCCAGCGATACTCGGTGTCAACGTCCGGTCGCACCGTCACGCTGGGGTCGCCGTCGGTCGCGGCCCGGGCAGCGCCTTCGACCGGCGTGAACTCACCGCCGCCGGTGCTCTGCTCCAGGACCAGCAGGCCGCGCGGCACGGAACGGTCGGCCCCGTCGCGCAACACGCCGTGCAGGGTGACCTCCTCCCCCACAGAGATCTGGCTGTGCGAGCCGGAGATCTCGATGTTGCTGGTGTAGCCCTCGAGGTCGTAGGTGGTGTCGCCGAACCGCAGGGCATCGATCTTGAACGGCTCGCCGTCGCAGCCGAAGCCGACGGTGTAGAACCCGGGGCCGTCCCCTCCATTGGCCGCCATGAACGCCGGCACCGTTGCGGCCGCCTCCGCCGAGCCCACGCTCTCCTGGGTGCTGAGGTCGTACTTCGTCCAGGCGTAGGTGAGTCCGACGGCGTCCACCGAGCGCCAGCCGCCGGCCTCCTCCGTCAGCTCGGCGCGCCCCACCCAGACCAGGTCGGTGTCCGCGTCCTCCGGTGCTCGGTAACCGGCGTAGGCGACCCCGGTCGAGCCGCCCCCAGCGAAGAGCGAGAGGCCGGCCACGCTGGTCTCGGCCATGGACGACGTCAGGTAGCGCGGGCCCACGGCGTTGCCGCCGGCGAGGTCGTACTTGAAGCTCCGGGTGCCCGCCGGAGCGCCATCGCGCTTGCTGAGGTAGGTGGCGATCGGCTCGGCCGACCGGTCGAAGATGCCGGGGCAGCCGGTGATCACCAGGCCGGTCGGCGACCCGACGGCGAAGCCCAGACCGCGGACCACGACGTCGTCCGCGGAAGCCGGGGCGGCGTGGAGCAGCGCTGCAGTCACAGCCGCTGTCGCGGCAATGCTGAAAACGCGGCGCATGGGCGCCCCTCCCGTCGAGACCGACCTTCTCGTGCATCGTACGACCGGACGGGTTGAACATTCCTTGCGGATGACGGGCCTGTCAGTCGGTGAGATCGGGGCCGATCCGCCGTTTCCGCCGATGGGGGCATACATTGGAGGTAACGAACGGCGACTCGAAGCGGCGCGACCACGCGCGGCTCGTCCCCGAACGGGAATGGATTGGCGTGGCTGAGGTCCGGCAGAGCTACTGGCGTGCGACGGATAGCGAGACCGAAACGGCCTCGGATGCGGGAGTTTCGGACGTCATGGGTGGGGTCGAGGCAGACCTCACCGACGTGCCGACCGAGGACGAGTCCCCGGACGCCGCCCTCGAGGACGAGCCCGAAGACGTGACCCGGGAGCAGGCCGAGGAGGCCTGGGGTCCGCAGGCGCACCAGATCCTGACCCGGGTGGCCGCCACCTACCAGGCGCTGATCGACCACAGCGAGCTGGCTGCGGAGATCCAGGAGGCCTCCGGCATCCACACCCGCCGGCAGGTGCGCAGCTGGATCGGTCCGGTGCTGGACCACGTCGCGCAGCTGAACCACCAGCGCGACGAGCCCCCGTTGACCGCCCTGGTCGTTCACAAGGCCGACGGCACGGTCGGCAGCGGCTACGACGAGGCGCTGCGACTCACCGGTGTCGAGGTCGGTGACGACGCGGCGACCCGCGAGAAGCACGCCGCGGCGGCCCGGATGGACTGCTACCGCTGGGCCGGGGCCTCGATGCCCTCCGGCGGAGGACGACCGGCCCTGTCACCGCGCTTCGAGCAGATCCAGGCGCGCCAGCGCAAGGAGCGTCGCGCGGCCGAGCAGCCCAACATCTGCGCGGTCTGCTTCATGGCGATCCCGCCGACCGGCGTCTGCGACAACTGCGGCTGATCACCGGTCGCTAGGTTTGGCGTCATGAGCGCCGACGAGTACCTCCACGTCCCCACCCCTGACGGCCGGACGCTGGAGGTCCTCACCGGCGGGGACCCGGACGGCTTCCCGCTGCTCTACCACTCCGGCACTCCGTCGGCCGTCGTGGCGTACCCGGCATTCGACTCGGTGGTCCGCGACCTCGGGCTCCGCCTGGTCAGCTACTCCCGACCGGGGTACGGCGGCTCCACCGCGCGCCCGTTCACCGAGACCGGCCCGCGGATCACCGACGACGTGGTCGACATCCGGACGGTCCTCGACCACCTCGGCCTCGACGACTTCGTGACGCTCGGCTGGTCCGGCGGCGGGCCGCGCGCGCTGGCCTGCGCCGCACTGCTGCCCGAGCGGTGCCGGGCCGCCGCCACCCTGGCCGGCGTCGCGCCGTTCGACGCCCTCGGCCTCGACTGGACCGCCGACATGGGCCCCGAGAACGTCGAGGAGTTCGACGCGGCGATCCAGGGCGCCACGGTCTACCAGGAGCTGCTCGAGAAGACGCTGCCCGAGATGTTCGCCGCGGACCCGGACCAGGTGGCCGACGCGTTCGGTGGGCTGGTGACCCCGGTCGACAAGGCGTTCGTCGCGGGTGACTTCGCCACGAACGTGAGCGAGGTGATGCATCGGGCCGGACTGCAGGGGGTGGTCGGGGCTCGCGACGACGGTCTGGCGATCGTGGCGCCGTGGGGCTTCGAGCTGGCCGGGATCCGGGTGCCGGTAGCGGTCTGGCAGGGACGGCAGGACGCGATGGTCCCGTACGCGCACGGGGTGTGGCTGGCCGAGCACGTCGCCGGCGCGCAGGCACACCTCTTCGACGACGAGGGCCATCTGTCGCTCTTCGCCAAGGCGGACGCGATCCTCGCGGACCTCAAGCAGCTGGCCGGGATCGGCTGAGCAGCCGTGGACGATCGTGACGAGCTGAACGTGCTCGGCGGGACGCTCGAGCCGTGCGGCACCGAGCCGGTGACCGGGTTCTACCGGGACGGCAACTGCTCGTGCGGGCCCGAGGACATCGGGCTGCACGCCGTGTGCGCGGTGATGACCCCCGAGTTCCTCGCCCACCAGCGCAGTGTCGGCAACGACCTGGTGACCCCGCACCCGGAGTGGCAGTTCCCCGGTCTGGTGCCCGGCGACCGCTGGTGCGTGGTGGCCGCGCGGTGGCTGCAGGCGCACCAGGCCGGCGCAGCCGCTCCGGTGGTGCTCGCCTCGACCAACGCCCGGGCGCTCGAGCTGGTGCCGCTCGAGATGCTCCGCGAGCACGCGGTCGACGTACCCCCGGACCTCAGCTCGCTGGACTAGGCGGGCCTAGTCGTCGCCCGCGTCGTCCTGGTGGATCGCGGCCAGGCGCTCCTGCAGCCGATCGCGCACCTCGTCCGGCGTGAGCTGCGCTCGTTTGCGCTGGTCGCGCGCGATGATGGCCCCGGTGGCAGCCACTCCGGCCAGCCCCGCGACTCCGAGGACCTTCCACAGCTTCACGACGAGGACTCCCCACGTGGTTGACACCGAACTGACCCTGGCCGAGGCGGTCGACCTGACCCGCACCGGCGACCTGTGGCTGTTCCGTGGCCACTCGGCTGCCGATCAGGCTATCCGGGTGCTCACCAACGCGCCGGTCAACCATGTCGGGATGGCCGTCGTGCTCGACGACATGCCGCCGCTGATGTGGCACGCCGAGCTGGGCAAGGGACTGCGCGACGTGTGGACCGGGACCGAGCACCGCGGCGTACAGCTGCACGACCTGCGCGCCGCCGTCGAGCAGTGGACCGGCCGCTACCGGCAGCAGGCGTGGCTGCGCCAGCTCGACGCGGAGGTGACCCCGGAGATGGAGGATCGCCTGCTGGAGACCATCGCGCGGCTGGACGGGACGCCGTTCCCCGCGACTGCCGCGCTGGTCGGTCGCTGGGCGCGCGGGCGGGTACGCCGCCAGGCCACCGCGGAGATGACCTACTGCGCCGAGGTGGTCGCGACGACGTACTCGGCGATGGGGTTGCTGGACGAGCGCCTGCCCAGCAACTACTACGACCCGGGCATGTTCTGGTCCGGCGACCACCTGCGTCTCGAGCGTGGCGCAGAACTGGGCGTGGAGATCCGCGTGCTGCTCTGATTCGCCGGTCGAACTGTGGAACGATCGGCTGCGCGCACGTTCCAGCCTCGGCCGCAGCGGTCTTGCGCGCCGCGTCGAGGATCGAGGAGGTACCTGTGGCCCGGCTCCTGGTGGTCGAGGACGACATGGACGTCCGCGAATGGGTCGCGCACTGTGTGCGCCAGGACGGCCACACCGTGGTCCCCTGTGCCAGCGCCGAGGAGGTGCTGGGCCAGTGGTCCGAGCTCAGCCCGGAGATCGACGCGGTGCTGCTCGACTACGCCTTGCCCGGCCTCAACGGCGTCGAGCTGCTCACCCGGCTGCGCGAGTCCCGCGCCGACCTGGCCGCGGTCTTCGTGACCGTCCAGTGGGCCGGGCAGATCATCGAGAGCATCGCGAGCACGGGAGCGGAGCACGTCCCCAAGCCATTCGAGCCGGACACCCTGCGCACCGCCGTGCTCCGCGCTCTGACCGGATCTGGAGCGCCCACGGCATGACTCTCCCGCGCCACCTCTGGATGACGCTGACCTTCGCTCTCCTGTACGTACTGGCAGGGTTCCTCGGGCGAGCCACGCTGGTCGCCGACACCAGCCTCGCCCTGGTCTGGCCGGCCGCCGGCGTGGTCGCCGTGTGGTTCGCCGCCGTCGGCTGGAGACGCCTGATCCTCGTCGACCTCACGGCCCTCGCCGTGGTGGCCAGCGGCGTCAACCTCGTCACCGGCGCTCCCCTGTGGCTCGCGCTCTTCCTGGGCTGGGCAGCGGTCCTCCAGGCGCTCGTCTTCGGGCTGCTGGTCTCCCGCTGGGCGCCACACCTGTGGGGCCGAGCGGATGCGGCCGAGCCCGGCCTGCGCGGCCTGGAGGACATGGGGCAGTTCTTCGCCGCCGCGGCGGCCAGCACGGTCGCCTCGGCCGTCGCGGGTCCGGCGCTCGTGCTGAGCGTGCAGAACGGCGACTCGACCATCTTCGCGTCGTGGATCGTGCGCAACTCGGTGAGCGTGGCCGCGCTCTTCCCGCTCGGCATCCTGCTCGTCGCGGCGGTGCTCGCGACCCTGGACGGCACCGACCGGCGGATCAGGCACGTGGAGATCACGCGCGTCCACCGGACCGGCTCCGCCGGCGAGCTGGTCCTGCTGGTGCTGGTCACCGCCTCGATCGCCTGGCTGGTCCTGGTCGTGAACGCCGACCTGCCGCTGCCGTTCCTGCTCATCGGCACCAGCGTCTGGGTCGGCGCGCGGTTCAAGCCACTGGTCGCGACCCTGCACACGCTGCTGGTCGCCGTGGCCGTCGTCGGCGCGACCCTGGCGGACTTCGGACCTTTCTCGAGCATCGGCACCGCGGCGTCGCAGGGCCTCGTGGTGCAGGCCTTCGTGGCCCTCAGCGTCGTCACCTCGCTGGCCCTCGCGGTCGGCCGCGAGGAGAGCTCGAGGCTGACCGCGCTGCTCAGCGCCGCCCAGACCGCGGCGTCCGGCCAGGCCGCGATGCTGACCACGATCCTCGACTCGCTGGCCGACGGCGTCACCGTGGTGGGCGAGGGCGGTCGGGTGATCCTCCGCAACCCGGCCGGGATCCGGCTGTTGGCCGGAGTCCCCAGCGACAGCGTCGAGGTGATCAACCCGGAGAGCTACGGCCTGTTCCGGACCGACGGGTCGCAGGTCGACCCGCGCGACCTGCCGTACGCGCGGGCGCTGGCCGGCGAGTCGGTCACCGGGATGGAGATCTTCCTGCGTACGCCGACGATGCCGACCGGACGACTGCTCGAAGTCAGCGCCACGCCGGTGTCGCAGGGCGACGAGCCGATGGCGGTCATGGTCTTCCACGACGTGACCGCGGACCGGCGCGAGCGCGACGAGCTCGCGGCGTTCGCCGGCGTGGTCGCGCACGACCTGCTGAACCCGCTCACCACCGTGGAGGGCTGGTCCGAAGCGCTCGGCGAGGAGCTCCGCGAGCCCGGCGGCGGCGACGCGGCACAGGAGCTGCACCACCTGGCCCGGATCCAGCGGGCCTCGCGCCGGATGCGCGACCTGATCAACGACCTGCTCGCCTACACCACCGCCCGCGACCTGAAGATCAACCCCGTCCGCGTCGACCTCGACCACCTGGTCCGCGACATCGTCCGCTCGAGGACCGACTCGGCCTCCGGCGAGGAGCACGAGCTGCCACCGGTGATCACCGTGTCCGAGCTGCCCGACGTGTTCGCCGAACCGGTGCTGCTGCGCCAGGTCGTCGACAACCTGATCGGCAACTCGATCAAGTACGTCGCGCCCGGTGTGGTCCCGATGATCGACGTCCTGGGCCATCGGTGCGAGAGCGGGTTCGTGACCGTCGAGATCTACGACAACGGGATCGGGATCCCGCAGGGCCAGCACGCAAGCGTCTTCGACACCTTCCACCGCGCCAACACCGACGGCTACCGCGGCACCGGTCTCGGGCTGTCGATCGTGAAGCGGATCGTCGAGCGCCACGGCGGGACGGTCACGGCCAGCGACAACCCGCGGCACCGCGGCACGCTGCTGCGGTTCAGCTTCCCGGCGGCGCCCAGCGAGGCCTGAGCTCCCCGTCAGGACGACCGGCCGTGCAGCCCCTCCTCCGTGAGCTGCCAGACACCCGGCTGCTGGGCGGGCAGCATCAGCCCGTCGTCCACCATCGCCTTGCGCTCCAGGCGGGCGGCGTACCGCCAGCGCACCTCACCCTGGTTGACCAGCTCGTGGTCCGCCTCGCGCAGCACGCCGTCCATCCGGCCGACCAGCTCGGCCATCAGGTCCTCGACCTCCCGGCTGCCGCCGTGCTCCTGCAGGATCGCGAGCAGGTAGGGACGGAACGACGCCTGGGGCGTACGCCGGGTCCACGTGGTGCTGGCCCCGGGCACCGCCTTCGTGACCCTGGTCGTGGCCCGGGTGGTGGCCGGCCGCCGCGGCGCGGGCGCCTTCTTCGCAACCGGTGGCGGAGGCGGCTGCCCGTGCACGCAGGTGCTCAGGGGGAGTTCGCACAGGTCGCAGTAGTCCACGGGAGGAGTCATCGAGCCCCAGCCTGCCACGGCCTCGGGCGGGTGCCATCCGGCTAGGGCTGCGGACTGGGCTGGGAGTCGGGCTGGGAGCCGGGCTGGGGCACCTGGGCCGGTGACACGTCCGCGATCCCCTGGCCGGCGAAGATGGTGGTGAACCCCTTGGTCATCGCGGTCAGCACCTCCGGCGTGCAGACGAAGACGGCGACAAAGGTCGCGGCGACCACCAGCTTGGTCACCCGCGCGGTCCGCAGGCCCTGGGCCCGGCGGTCGTCGGTGAGCTGGCGCCGGTTGGCCGGGGACGGAGCCACCGCGGGCGGCGTGGGGTCGGGGCAGGCGTCGGGCAGCGCTGGGCCCCTCACATGCCGCCCCACTGTCCACCCCCGGTCGTCGATGTCGACACCCTAGGGCCCAGCCCGGCTCCCGTCCCGAGATCGGGGAAGCCGGGCGTGAGCTCCAGTCCGCGGTGTCTAGCCTGCGGGGACCAGCGTCACCTGGCTGATCGACGGCATCGGCAGCACGAAGTCGAGCTGCACCGTGCCGGACGTGTCGACCGTGACCACTCGGTCCGGCTCGAGCTGCTCGAGCCGGTCGGCCTCGCGCAGCGTCTGCCACTGCTGCTCGTCCGGCCAGTCCTGGCCCTCCGCGCGCAGCCGACCCCAGGTCGAGCCGACGTTGGAGTGGTCCTCGTCGACCCGGTCGTGTCGCAGCGTGTACGTCGCTCCGGGGACCAGGCCGCGTACCTTCAGCGACACCTCGCGGTCGAGCGCCGGGGCGCCGGCCGCCTTGGTCTGGTCGAGGGTGAGGTTCCACGCGAGCACGGAGACCTCGCCCGCGTCGGTCGACGTCGCCACCGCCTCGACCAGGGAGCCGCCGCCGTCGCCGTCGAGCGCGACCGACAGCCGGTCCGGACCCAGCCGCTCCATCATCGCCAGCGCCCACCAGCGGGGCTTGCGCAGCTCACCCACGGTGCGCAGCCCGAAGCCGCCGTGCAGCAGGGCCGGCGGGCGGCCGAGCTCCTCGAAGTGGTCCGAGACCACCCAGTAGGACAGCGACTCGATCCGGCCCATCGCGGAGAGCATCCCGCGCAGCAGGAAGGTGCCGGAGAAGACCGCGTCGCTGACCTCGTTGAAGTGGGTGGGCGTGACCCCCCACTCGGTCCACCAGATCGGGGTCCCGCCGCGCCCGTAGCGCTCCAGCATCGGCCGGAAGTCCAGCGGCGGGGCACCGTAGGTGTGCGTGGAGACGAAGTCCACGGCGGCACCGGAGCGCTCGGCGTGGGCGAGCAGCTCCTCGACCCAGCCGGCGGCCGCCGACGAGGGTCCACCGACGATGAGGCGCTCGTCGACGGCGCGCACGGCGGCCGCGGTGACGTCGTACATCGTGAGGTACTCCTCCGGCGAGCCGGACCAGAAGACCTCGAGGTTCGCCTCGTTCCACACCTCGAACGACCAGTGCTCGACGACCTCGTCGCCGTAGCGCTCGACCAGGTGGGCAGTCAGGTCGTGGACCAGGTCGTACCACCGCTGCCAGTCCTTCGGCGGGGACACGTTCGCGTCGTAGCCGAAGACCGTCGTGGTCGGGTCGCTCGCCAGGTCGTACGGCATGAAGGAGATCTCGACGACCGGGTAGAGCCCCAGCCCCCGGATGTGGTCGTAGACCCGGTCCACTCCCGAGAAGTCGTGGACCGGGTCACCGTCCACCTCCCGATAGACCCCGAGGTCGTCGCAGAGGATTCCGTGGGCCCGCACGTGGGTGACGCCGAGCTCGAGGTGTGCGGCGCTGAGCGCGGAGCTGAGCTCCTCGCCGACCACGTGGCCGCCCGTGGTGTCGGTCGACAGGGCGTGCGAGAGGTGCTCGCTGCCGATCATCGGGCGCCAGGGCCGGGGCAGCTCCTCGACCACGGCCGCGGCGTCCACCCTCACCGAGACCGGGCCGGCCGGCGAGGTCAGCGGCGTGCCCGACACCGGCGCGGAGGCCGGTCCGTCGACGTGCACGTCGGAGAGCGACGACACGGCGTACCACCGCTGCTCCCCCGGCGTCCCGGTCGTGTCGACGTACGGCGGGTGTGGCACCGAGAGGACGTCGCCACCGGCGTGGTCGAGCGGCGTCCAGGGGCCGTCGGCCGAGGAGGCCACGTGCAGCTGGTAGCCGATCGCCCCGGGCACGGGGGTCCAGCTCAGGGTCACCTGAGCGCCGCCCGCGACCGCACTCAGGCCGGCCGGTGGGCGGAGCGAGGGCGCGGAGCCGCCGAAGGCGTGGCCGCTCCGGATCCCGATCCGGCGTTCCCAGTCGGTGCGTGCGTCGATCGTCACGGTGTCTCCTTCGTGGTGGTGCGGTGAGTGCTGCTGGTCGGGACGTCGGGTGGTGCTCACGGGCGGGAGGCGAAGACCTCGCGTCGCATCAGCGGCCGGATCTGCTCCTCCAACGCGCCCCCCGAGACGTAGCGGCGCATGTCGTCAGAGGCGAGGGCGTTGCCCAGCGCGGCCATGACCATGCCCTGGTCGAGCGAGAGGTAGCGCTGGGAGACCTCGCCGCTGCCGACAGCGACGGCGTCGTAGAAGCCGCCCGGGCCGTAGGCGTCGAAGTCGGTGCGCAGGTTGTGCAGGTTGCGCAGCGCGGCCTGCGGGGCGTAGCGCAGCGCGAGGAACGACGCGTGCGGGGTGACCACGCCGTCGCCGTACTCCGTGGGCTCCGGGGAGCCGGGACGGCAGTCGCCGTAGGGCTGGTCCACGTCGGTGCGCTCCTGGTCGGAGGTGTAGCCCGCACCGTCGAGACCGAGCTGGTCGACGCCGTACTCGCGGTAGCCGCCGGCGGGGTTGTTGGACGGGGAGAAGCCCCAGTAGCCGTAGCCCGCCTCGTCGAGCCCGTGCTCGATCTGGCCACGGACGTAGAGCGGGTGGTTGCGACCCCAGGACCGCTCGCCCCAGGTCTCCTCGGGCACGAACAGCGGCACCATCAGCGCCTCGAACATGCTGCCGCCCCAGGTCGGCACGATCTGCATCCCGCGGTAGGGCAGCGCTCCCTCGAAGACGTCGACGCCGAGGTACTGCTTCCACTTCCCGGTCGGCATCGTCTCGGTCCAGGACCAGTCGCAGGTGGGCGGGAAGGTCCGGTAGGTCCCGAAGTAGTGCTTCGCGGGGATCTGGCCGGACGCGATCCCGAGGTACGACGCCATCCGCGGCTCGGTGTTGAACGCGCCGTAGTGGTGGCCGGTGTACCAGACGTCCTGGCCCATCTCGCAGTAGTCGCCCTGCGGGAGACTGGCGTCGCCGGGGTCCTCGTCCCAGAAGCCGCCACGGATCTGGTTCTCCGCCGGGTCGTAGAAGCAGCCGAAGTTCATCTCGTCGCGGATCGCGTCGGCCTGGTCGGCGAGCGCCGGCACCGCCCGCGCGGCGAGGAGCAGCCCGGTGGCAAGCCAGCCGTTGTCGACGCTGGAGAGGAACGGGTCGACCTTGTTGCCGTTCTCGGGCCAGGTGCGCAGCTTCTCGAGCGTGGCGGGGTCGTACCAGTTGTAGAACATGCCGGACGGCTCGTGCCGCTCCAACCGGTCGATGGTGCCGATCGTCTGCGTCATCCGCGCCTTCGCCTCGCGCGCCGAGATCAGCCCGGTGTCCCGGGCTGCGGCGGTGCTCCAGAGGTAGGCGCCGATGTTGGTGGGCGAGGTGAACCCGCTGCGGCTCGCCGGGGCGAGGTCACCCCCGATGCTGTCCGACGGGAGCCCGGTGGCCGGCACCGCCATCGCCTCGAACGAGCGCCAGGTGTCGGCGACGTAGCGCTGGAGCACCTGGTGCTGACGCTGCTTCATGCCCGGCGACTTCATGGCGGGTGACTTCATGGCCGGCGACTTCATGGCCGGCGACCGGTCGGCCTCCGGGGCGGCGGCTCCGGAGGTCGTGACGGCGGTGAGTCCGAGGGCGGTGACGGCGAGCGCCGACACCAGGGTGCGACGTACCTGCATGGTGAGAACCTCCGAGATGAGCAGGGTTGCGGGACGCTGCTGGGGACGGGTGGGGCGGGTCACTTGATGCCGGTCATCGCGATGCCCTGCATGATCTGGCGCTGCAGGGCGAGGAAGACCGCAAGGACGGGGATGACGACGACGACCGAGCCGGCCAGCAGCAGGCCGTACTTCGTGGCGTTCTGGCCGACGGCGTACAGCGCGAGGGCGACCGGCAGCGTGAACTTGTCCTCCGAGGTGGCCACGACCAGCGGCCAGAGGAAGTTGTTCCACGAGGTCAGGAAGGTCAGCACGCCGAGGGTGGCGACCGCCGGGCCGCAGAGCGGCAGGATCACCGAGAAGAAGATCCGCAGCTCCCCGGCCCCGTCGATCCGGGCGGCCTGGATCAGCTCGTCGGGCAGGCTGAGGATGAACTGCCGCATCAGGAAGACCCCGAACGGCCCGGCCAGGAACGGCAGGATCATCCCGGGCAGCGTGTTGGTCAGGCCGATGTTGGTGGTGAGCACGAACAGCGGCACGAAGGTGACCACGCCCGGGACCATCAGGGTCCCCAGGACGAGGCCGAAGATGACCTTCTTGCCCGGGAAGTCCAGCTTGGCCAGGGCATAACCGAGCATCGAGCAGAAGACCATGTTGCCGACCGCGACAGTGACCGCGACG
>CAWGWW010000026.1:0-122684 GCA_963826415.1 uncultured Actinomycetota bacterium
TGGACCCGCTCCAGGTCAGCCAGCTCCACGCCGACCTGGTCTTCCTCTTCATCGGTCTGACCGTGGGGCTGCTGTTCCTGGTCCTCGCGACGAACGCCGGCCCCGCTGTCCGGCGTGCCGTCGTCCTGCTGCTGTGCCTCGAGATGGTTCAGGGGGCGATCGGCTTCGTCCAGTACTTCACCGACCTGCCGATCGTGCTGGTCGGGTTCCACCTGCTCGGTGCGGCGCTGATCTCCGCGAGCGTCACCTGGGTGCTGATCCAGGTCCGGGAGCGGCGATGACGGACCTCGCGCTGCCCTCGCTCGATCTCTACGACTCGTGGGCCGAGGCCGTCGCGGAGTTCGGCGGCGGCCACGTCGACGGGATGGGCGGCATGCCCGGTGGCGCACCACCCGCCACCGACCGGGACGCCTGCGCGGAGCTGGTCGCGAGGACCCGCCTCTACTCGGACACGTCGCGGCCGGTGCCGGAGGGCTTCGTCCACTCGGACTACTTCTGGATCACGTCGGACGACCCGGCGCCCGCAACGGTCGTCGGGTTCATCGCCGTCCGACACTCGCTCAACGACTTCCTGCTCGACCAGGGTGGCCACATCGGCTACTCCGTGCGTCCGTCCCGGCGTCGCGAGGGACACGCGTCGCGTGCCCTGGGCCTGGCCCTGGTCCGAGCCGCGGAGCTCGGCCTCGACCGGGTGTTGGTCACCTGCGACGACGACAACGTCGGATCCGCGCGCACCATCGAGTCCCAGGGGGGAGTCCTGGAGGACATCCGGGGAGTCAAACGCCGCTACTGGATCGAGCTCTGAGCGACGACACCGACGGCCTGCTGCCTCGGCTGGGGCACCATGGGCGCCATGACCTCATCTCCAGCCGAAGGTCGGCCCGGCGGGGCTCTCGGACCCCTGCGGATCGCGCCGCTGACGCGGGAGCAGGCCACCGACATCTGCACCTGGCGCTACCCGGCGCCGTACGACTGCTACGACATGACCGACGTCGACCCCGACGAGCTGCTGCTGCCGGAGGTGGGCTTCCACGCGCTCCTCGCCGGCGACCGCCTGGTCGGCTTCCGCTCCTTCGGCCCGGACGGACAGGTGCCGGGATGGGAGTACGACGACGAGGCGCTCGACACCGGCGGCGCACTGCGGCCGCAGCTCGTCGGCCGGGGGCACGGCCGGGACGCCATCGCGGCGGGGCTGGCGTTCGGGCGAGCCCGGTTCTCGCCGCCGGCCTTCCGGGTGACGGTCGCGAGCTTCAATGTGCGGGCACTGCGCACCGTCGAGGCGCTCGGGTTCGAGCGGGTCGGCCGCTTCCACGCCTCCCGGGACGGCCGCAGCTTCGAGGTCCTTCTCCGCCCCGAGCCCTGACCGCCGGGAAGTGCCCCCCTCAATCGCCGACCCGGCGTGAAGTGCCCCCACCAGGTGGCCGACCCGGCGTGAAGTGCCCCCACCAGGTGGCCGACCCGGCGTGAAGTGCCTCAATCTCGCGAGAGTCCTGAACAAATCGCTGGCAGACTCAAGATCGACTTCCCCGACGACCCGGAGATGCACGTGTCGGCCTAAACGATCTACCAGTCGCTGTACGTGCAGTCCCGCGGCGGACTGAAGCGTGAGCTGACCAGGCAGCTGCGCACCGGGCATCTATGCGCAAACCGCGCCGTCGTGAGGGCGAACGGCGCTGCCAGATTCTGCGAATGGTGATGATAAGCACGGCCACTCGAGGTCGAGGACCGCGCCGTGCCCCGCACTGGGAAGGCGACCTGATCATGGGCTCGACCGCGTCCAACAGTGCCGTCGCCACGTTGGTCGAACGCGCCACCGGGTTCGTGATGCTGCTGCACCTGCCCGAGGGACACGGTGCGATCGCCGTCCAAGACGCGTTGGTCGCAAAGATCGCCACTCTGGACGAACAGCTGCGGCTCTCGTTGACCTGGGACCAGGGCCGCGAGATGACCAACCACGTCCAGATCGTCGAGGTCTCCGGAGGGCCGAGTCGGCGTGAAGTGCCCTCAGCTGGGCGATCACGCGAGCTCGACCGGGGCCGGTATTGATCCACACCGGGCCGTGCCGCGAACGGTTCCACAGGCCTGTCCTGACCTCGGAGAGTGTCGGTGGTGACGGCTTGAATGGACCCATGACCGAGACCATCCGCGAGACCAGCACTGAGGCAGATTCTGCTGCTGCGGTGCTGGGTTTCGTGCGCGATCAACGCGCCGTCGCGGACCGGGCCGAGGCCAAGCTCCTGCAGGCCGCGGTGTCCTGGGTGGGCATGCACTCGGTCGACTCGATCGACCAGGCCGCCACGGTGTGGGACCGGAGCTACGGCGACACCGGCATCACCGTCGCCGGGCCGGGTGCCCCTCTGGTGGCGGAGTTCTCGGTGGCCGAGTTCGCCGCCGCCGTCGGTCTGGCGACCGAGGCCGGCAAGGTCTACCTCGGCGAAGCCGTCGAGCTCAGGTACCGGTTGCCCAAGGTGTGGGCTCCGGGTCACGGCCGGGGACCTGGTGGCGTGGAAGGCACGGCGGATCGCCCGGACCACGATCCTGCTGTCGCCCGAGGCGGCCGCCTTCGTGGACCGGCACGTGGCCCCGTACGCGCACCGGGTCCGCCTCGCCCAGCTCGACCGGCTCATCGACGAGGCGATCGCCCGGTTCATGCCCGAGGAGGCCGAACGCCGCCGCACGGCCGCAGCTGATGGCCGGTCCTTCAACATCGGCACCTCCCAGACCACCCTGCAGGGCACCGCCGACGTGTGGGGCACCCTCGACGTGGCCGACGCCCTCGACCTCGACGCCGCCGTGAGTGCCGGTGCGGATGCGTTGCAGCAGCTCGGCTCGACCGAGTCGCTCGACGTACGCCGGGCGCAGGCGGTCGGCGCCCTGGCCCGGAGGCAGCTGTCCCTCGACCTCAACGCCAACCCCGACTCCGACACCACCGTCGACTCCGATGACGACCGCGAGCAGGGCAACGCTCAGCCGCGCAAGCCGCGGCAACCACGGCAGGTCGTGCTCTACGTCCACCTCGCCGAAGCAGCCATCCGCGGCGAGTCAGGCGGGTTCGGGCGGTGCGAGACCACCCGGACCCCGGTCACCGCCCAGCAGATCCGGGACTGGTGCGCCAACCCCGACGCCCAGATCGTGGTGAAACCGGTGATCGACCTCGACGCCCACCACCACGTGGAGGCCTACGAGGTCCCCGACCGGATCGCCGAACAGTCGATTCTGGTCAACCACGCTTGCGTCTTTCCCTGGTGCACCCGATCAGCCAGAGCCTGCGACAGCGACCACATCCGACCCCACGACACTGGCGGACCCACCTGCAGCGACAACATCGCCCCGTTGTGTCGCAAGCACCACCGGTTGAAGACCCACGGCGGGTGGACCTACACCCGCATCGAGGCCGGCACCTTCCTGTGGAACAGCCCGCACGGCTACACCTACCTCCGCGACCGCTCCGGCACCCTCGACGTCAGCCGCGGCGCGAGGGACCGTCACCACCGACGACCCTGAACGCCCCACACCCCGCCCAGTCACCAGCCGGCGGGGACAGTGGCGCGCGTGGCTGGCCCCGTCGAGGGGGGGATTGCCCAGTCAGCTCCGTGCTTGGCTGGGTGCATGCGCACGATCTTCGGAGTTCTCGCCCTGATGGCCATCTTGGTCTCGGCCTGTGGCTCCTCGGGAACCGAGAACGGGGAGGCAGGCAGCAGCAGCGGGGCCGGCGCGTCCACGGATCAGAGGTTCCCGAACGTGCAGGAGGTGAAGATCACCACCAGCGACGACGGCACCTACACCCTCGACGTCACGATGAGCTCGCCCTACGACTCGCCGGAGCGCTACGCCGATGGCTGGCGCGTGCTGACGCCGGACGGGGACGTGCTGGGCGAGCACGAGCTCACCCACGACCACGCCTCCGAGCAACCCTTCACTCGCACCCACACGGGGCTCGAGATACCCGTCGGAATCGAGACCGTCACCGTCGAGGGTCGAGACACCGCCAACGGGTACGGGGGCGGGGCCGTCGAGGTCGACGTCCCACAGCCCACGAGCTAGATCGGCCCACGGAGACCTCAACGATGCCCGTCTCGAGCACTGACTCTGCCGGGGGTCTGAGCTCCGAGGGGGTGCCTCGCAACGCGTGGACCATTGGCAGGGGTCGCGCAGCGCCCTAGCCTGATGAGGTCTCGTCCTACCATCGGAGGCCCCCGTGGCGACAGCATCAGACGAACCCGACACCTCGATCGAGCGCAGGCCACAGAACACCTTGGGCAGCGGGCGCTTCCAGATCACCGCCCCGCGCGTGTTTCTCCCGGCTGCGGGACTGATCAGCTTCTTCGTCATCCTCACCCTGGCTTTTCCGGAGCGGACGGGCGACCTCCTCGGCAAGGCAAACGGCACGATCGTCGGGGACCTCGGCTGGTACTACGTCATCGTGGTGAGCACGTTCGTGTTCTTCGCCGCCTGGGTGGCCTTCTCGCCGGTCGGCAACCTGGTCCTGGGCAAGGACGACGACGAGGCCGAGTTCGGGTTGGGCTCCTGGTTCGCGATGCTGTTCGCGGCGGGCATGGGCATCGGCCTGGTGTTCTGGGGGGTGGCCGAGCCGCTCAACCACTTCAACGCTCCCCCGCCAGGCACCGGTGAGGCAGCCTCGACCCGCGCGGACACGGCCTTCGACGTCACCTTCCTGCACTGGGGGCTCCACGCCTGGGCGATCTACGTGATCGTCGGGTTGGCGGTCGCCTACGCCGTCCACCGCAAGGGACGCCCGGTCTCGATCCGTTGGGCCCTGGAGCCGCTGCTGGGCGCCGACCGGGTCAAGGGCTGGATCGGCGACGCGATCGACATCGTCGCCGTCGTCGGCACGCTGTTCGGTGTCGCCACGTCACTCGGTTTCGGTGTCAAGCAGGTGGGCGCCGGGTTGATCTACCTCGGCGTCGTCGACGCGAATCCCGACACGGGCAGCGCATCCAACCTGGTGCTGGTCGTGTTGATCGCCGCCATCACCCTGATCGCCACGTTGTCCGTCGCGACGGGGGTCGACAAGGGCATCAGGTACCTGTCGAACATCAACATGGGCCTGGCCGCGACCCTGCTTCTCTCCGTCCTGGCGCTGGGACCGACCGTGTTCCTGCTCAGCGACTTCGTGCAGTCCATCGGTTCCTACATCCAGGCCTTCTTCCGTCTGTCCTTCCAGACCCTCGCCTTCCAGGGCGAGGACGGCAAGGCGTGGTTGTCGGGTTGGACGACGTTCTACTGGGGCTGGTGGATCAGCTGGGCACCCTTCGTCGGCGTCTTCATCGCCCGCATCTCACGCGGCCGCACCGTGCGTGAGTTCGTCGCCGGCGTGCTGCTGGTGCCCACACTGGTCACCTTCCTGTGGTTCTCGGTGCTCGGCGGTAGCGCCCTCTACCGCGAGATGTTCGGCAACGGCGGCCTGATCGACCCGGAGAACGGTGTCAGCACCGACTCGGCCCTGTTCCAGCTGCTCGACGGGCTGCCGGCCGGCACCCTCCTGTCGGTGATCGCGATCTTCCTGATCGTCGTCTTCTTCGTGACCTCCTCCGACTCCGGGTCCTACGTCGTCGACATGCTCGCCAGCGGCGGCGACCCGAACCCCCCGGTGTGGAGCCGCGTGATGTGGGCCTGCCTCGAGGGCCTCGTCGCGGCGGCGCTGCTGCTCGCCGGCGGCAGCGCCGGCCTGGGCGCCCTGCAGACGATGGCGATCCTGCTGGCAGCGCCGTTCAGCATCGTGATGATCCTGATGATGTTCTCGACGGCGAAGGCACTGCTGCAGGAGCACGGTCAGCGAGAACGCGCCGAACGCCGGCTGCTGGCCGACGAGGTGGCCGGCGAGATCGTACGGCGACGCGACCTGGACATCACGAGGTCCGACAAACCCAAGACCTAGCCGGCGTGACGTGCCCGGGTCCACGCGCAGCCGCCCAGCGCGTGGGCCCAGCGCGTGGGCCCAGCGCGTGGGCCCAGCGCGTGGGCTCAGCGCGAGATCAGCGGGTCGAGCGCGACTGCCACGAAGAGCAGCGACAGGTAGAGGTTCGAGGAGTGGAACAGCCGCATCGGCTGGATCGCGGTGAGGCTCTCGGTGCCCTTGGTGCGCTGCCACATCCGGTGCGCCTCCACCAGGAAGCCCACCCCGAGGATGGCCGCCGCGATCGGGTAGAAGATCCCCGTGCCCGCGACCGGCCAGAGCAGCAGCGAGGTCGCCACCATCACCCAGCTGTAGAGGACGATCTGACGGCCGACCTCGCGGGCCGGCACCACCACGGGCAGCATCGGGACGTCGACGTTGGCGTAGTCCTCGCGGTAGCGGAGGGCCAGCGCCCAGGTGTGCGGCGGCGTCCAGAAGAAGACCACCGCGAAGAGCACCACGGGGACCCAGGAGAGCTGGTTGGTCACCGCCGTCCAGCCGATCAGGGCCGGGAAGCAGCCGGCCAGACCGCCCCAGACGATGTTCTGGGTGGTGCGCCGCTTGAGCACCATCGTGTAGATCAGCACGTAGAACGCGTTGGCCAGCAGCGCCAGCCCGGCGGAGAGCACGTTGACCCACAGGGCCAGCACCACGGTGGACACGACGCCGAGCACCAGCCCGAAGACCAGCGCGGCCCGCGGCGTGACGATGTGCCGCGGCAGCGCCCGGCGCCTGGTCCGCCTCATCTGCTCGTCGATGTCGCGGTCGTAGACACAGTTCAGGACCGACGCGGAGCCGGCCGACAGGGTGCCGCCGAGCACGGTGGCGGCCACCAGTCCGAGCGGTGGAATGCCTCGGGCGGCGAAGAACATCACCGGCACCGTCGTGAGCAGCAGCAGCTCGATCACCCGCGGCTTGGTGAGCCCGACGTACGCCGCGACGATGTCCTTCGCGGTCGCCGGGGGTCCTTCTGCCGGGGAGACAGCAGAGGCCGACTGGCCGACAGACGTCACGGAACAGATCCTCATGCGAGTTCGGGGTCGCGATCGGGGTCACGATCGCCAGGGTGGTCGCTCGGGTTCGAGTCTAACGTCTGGGGTGAGTAGGCTCGGCGGTGCCTGAGAAACCCCCTGCCGGGAGCCTGTGCGCTCCCCCGGCAGGCGCCTTCCCGAGAGGATCCTTGTGAGCAACCCCGCCGGACTGAACTGGACCGATCTCGATCAGCAGGCGGTGGACACCGCAAGAGTCCTCGCGATGGACTCCGTGCAGAAGGTGGGCAACGGCCACCCGGGCACCGCGATGAGTCTCGCCCCCGCCGCGTACCTGCTCTTCCAGAAGGTGATGCGGCACAACCCAGCCGACCCGCAGTGGGCGGGCCGCGACCGGTTCGTGCTCTCCTGCGGGCACAGCTCGATCACGCTCTACACGCAGCTGTTCCTGGGCGGTTGGGGCCTCGAGCTCGAGGACCTCAAGACCCTGCGTACCTGGGGCAGCAAGACCCCCGGCCACCCCGAGCACGGCCACACCGCCGGCGTCGAGACCACCACCGGCCCGCTCGGCCAGGGCGTCGCCAACGCCGTGGGCATGGCGATGGCCGCCCGCCGCGAGCGGGGCCTGCTCGACCCGAACGCCGCCGCCGGCGAGTCGCCGTTCGACCACCACATCTACGCGATCTGCAGCGATGGCGACCTCCAGGAGGGCGTCAGCGGGGAGGCCTCCTCCATCGCGGGCACCCAGGAGCTGGGCAACCTCACCGTCATCTACGACGCCAACCGGATCTCGATCGAGGGCGACACCGACGTGGCGTTCACCGAGGACGTCGCCAAGCGCTACGAGGCGTACGGCTGGCACGTGCAGACCGTCGACTGGACCCACGACGGCACCGGCTACACCGAGGACGTCCCCGCGCTGTACGCCGCGATCCGTGCCGCCGGCGAGGTCACCGACAAGCCGAGCTTCATCGTGCTGCGCACCGTGATCGCCTGGCCGGCACCGCACGCCCAGGGCACCGGTGCCGCGCACGGCTCGGCGCTCGGTGCGGAGGAGGTCGCGGCCACCAAGAAGATCCTGGGCTTCGACCCCGAGCAGCACTTCGCCGTGGCCGGGGACGTCCTCGCCCACACCCGTTCCCTCGTCGAGCGCGGCCAGGCGGCCCAGGACGCGTGGGCCAAGGCCTACCAGCACTGGACCACCAAGCCCTCGGCCGACGTCGAGCTCTACGAGCGGCTGCAGACCCGGACCCTCCCCGAGGGCTGGGCCGCCGACCTCCCGACGTTCCCCGCCGACGAGAAGGGCGTGGCCACCCGCAAGGCCTCCGGCGCCGTGATCAACGCCCTGGCCGCCCGGATCCCCGAGCTCTGGGGCGGCTCCGCCGACCTGGCCGAGTCCAACAACACGACCATCAAGGACGCCCCGTCGTTCATCCCCAAGTCGCGGTCCACCGACGAGTGGACGGGCGACCCCTACGCCGGTCGGGTACTGCACTTCGGCATCCGTGAGCACGCGATGGGCGCGATCATGAACGGCATCGCCCTGCACGGCGGGACCCGGGTCTTCGGGGGGACGTTCCTGACGTTCTCCGACTACATGCGCGGCGCCGTCCGGCTGGCCGCACTGATGAAGCTGCCTGTCACCTACGTGTGGACCCACGACTCGATCGGCCTCGGCGAGGACGGCCCGACCCACCAGCCGATCGAGCACCTCGCCGCGCTGCGAGCCATCCCCGGGCTGGACATCGTCCGTCCCGGCGACGCCAACGAGGTCACCGCTTGCTGGCAGGCGATCCTCGAGAAGACCGACCGGCCGGCCGGGCTCGCGCTCACCCGGCAGAACGTCCCGGTCTTCCCCCGGGGCGAGCAGGGCTTCCGCGACACCTCCGAGGTGCACCGCGGTGGCTACGTCCTGCTCGACTCCCCCGACGATCTCCCCGGCGGCCTGCCGGACGTCGTCCTGGTCGCCACCGGCTCCGAGGTCCAGCTCGCCGTCGAGGCACGGACCGAGCTCGCCAAGGACGGCGTCCGGGCCCGCGTGGTGTCGATGCCGTGCCGCGAGTGGTTCGACGAGCAGGAGATCGCCTACCGCGAGCAGGTCATCCCCCCGACCGTGAAGGCACGCGTCTCGGTCGAGGCCGGCGTCGCTCAGGGTTGGCGCGAGATCGTCGGGGACCACGGTCGGATCGTGTCGATCGACACCTACGGCGCCTCGGCAGACTTCGCCCGGATCTACCAGGAGTACGGCGTCACCACCGAGGCCGTCGTCAACGCCGCCCGCGACAGCCTGCGGTCGGTCACGGAGTGACCTGCTCGACCATCGGGTAGGGATCGGGTAGGGAGAAGGACGACAGCAGCGGCTCTCGGGATCCGGCCAAGGCCGGTAGACATGCAGCATCAGATCGCACAGCAGCTCGACGACCAGGAGGTACGACATGAGTGACCGTTTGCAGGCCCTCTCCGACGCAGGGGTGTCCATCTGGCTCGACGACCTGTCCCGAGAGCGCATCGAGACCGGCAACCTGGCCGACCTGGTCAAGGAGAAGTCCGTCGTCGGCGTCACGACGAACCCGACCATCTTCGCGGCCGCGATCGCCGACGGCGAGCGCTACGACGAGCAGGTCGGCCAGCTCGTCGAGAAGGGTGAGGGCGTCGACCGGGTGATCTTCGAGCTCACCACCGAGGACGTCCGCAACGCCTGCGACATCCTGGCGCCGGTCTACGACCGGACGCCGGCCGACGGCCGGGTCTCGATCGAGGTCGAGCCGGACCTCGCCAACGACACCGAGCGCACCATCGCCTCGGCCCGAGAGCTCTGGCAGGCGGTCGACCGCCCCAACGCGCTGATCAAGATCCCCGCCACGCAGGAAGGGCTCCCCGCCATCACGGCGGCGATCGCCGAGGGGATCAGCGTGAACGTGACGCTGATCTTCAGCCTGGAGCGCTACCGAGCCGTGATGGACGCCTACCTCACCGGCCTCGAGCAGGCCCGAGACGCCGGGCTCGACCTGAGCCGGATCCACTCGGTCGCGTCGTTCTTCGTCTCCCGGGTCGACAGCGAGGTCGACGGCCGGCTGGACAAGATCGGCACCGACGAGGCCCGCGCGCTGAAGGGGAAGGCCGCCCTGGCCAATGCCCGGCTCGCGTACGCAGCGTTCCGCGAGGTCCATGCCAGTGACCGCTGGCGGGTGCTCGCCGAGGCGGGAGCCCAGGCCCAGCGCCCGCTGTGGGCCTCGACCGGCGTCAAGGACCCGGCGTACCCGGACACGCTCTACGTGACCGAGCTGGTCGTGGCGGACACCGTCAACACCATGCCCGAGAAGACGATGGACGCCTTCGCCGACCACGGCCAGGTCACCGGCGACGAGGTCACCGGACGCGAGGACGAGGCCCAGCAGGTCTTCGACGGCCTGGCCGCCGTCGGCGTCGACTTCGCCGACGTCCTGGTGGTGCTCGAGACCGAGGGTGTCGACAAGTTCAAGAAGTCGTGGTCCGAGCTCGTGGAGACCGTCAAGGGGCAGATGGAGCAGGCAGGACAGACGAGCGCATGAGCGAGACGGCCCGAGAACACGGCCTGGAACGTCGTGGAAGGCAGGGCGACCGGTGCGCCGTTCGAGCTGCACTTCGGCTACCCCGACGAGCAGGCCTTCGCGGCCTGCGTCGAGCAGCTGGTCGACGACCGGGTCGCGAGCCGGCTGGCCGACCGCGACCACACCCTCTGGGGTCCGGACGCCGAGGAGGAGTCCGCCAAGCGGCTCGCCTGGGTGGACCTCTCCGAGACCTCTCGTCCACTGGTGGAGGAGATCGCCGCGCTGCAGGTCGAGTTCCGGGAGGCCGGACTCGCGCACGTGGCGCTCTGCGGCATGGGCGGCTCGTCGCTGGCCCCCGAGGTCATCTGCGGAGCAGCCGGTGTGGAGCTCACGGTCGTGGACTCCTCCGACCCCGACTTCGTGCGCACCGCCCTCGAGGACCGGCTCGCGGAGACCGTCGTCGTGGTGTCCAGCAAGTCCGGCGGCACCGTCGAGACCGACAGCCAGCGCCGGGCCTTCGAGAAGGCCTTCACCGACGCCGGTATCGACCCGGCCCAGCGCATCGTGGTCGTCACCGACCCCGACTCGCCCCTGGAGAAGTCGGCCCGTGAGGCCGGCTACCGGGTGTTCCGCGCCGACCCCGAGGTCGGTGGCCGGTACTCCGCGCTGACCGCGTTCGGACTGGTCCCCAGCGGACTGGCCGGCGCCGACATCGCCGGACTGCTGGACCAGGCCGAGGCGATCCGCCCGGCTCTGGAGGCCGACTCGGTCGACAACCCCGGCCTGCGTCTCGGCGGGCTGCTCGGCGTCGCGAACCTGGCCGGCGTCGACAAGCTCGTCCTGGCGAACGCCGGGGCGGCGTACGCCGGCCTGGGCGACTGGGCCGAGCAGCTGGTCGCGGAGTCGACGGGCAAGGACGGCAAGGGCATCCTGCCGGTGGTCGTCGACCGCCTCGACGCCCCGAACTTCACCCCCAGCACTCCCGACGAGGTGCTCGCCACCCTGGGCCCGGACTTCGTCTTCGACCGGGTGCGGCCCGCGTCCGGCTTCGGGGTCTCGGTCGACGCCACGCTCGGTGCGCAGCTCCTGCTCTGGGAGTACGCCACCGCGGTCGCCGGCCGGATCATCGCGATCAACCCCTTCGACCAGCCCGACGTGGAGAGCGCCAAGGCGGCCGCTCGCGAGATGCTGGACGGCGGCGGCACCAGCCAGACGCCGGCGTTCGTCGACGGCGCGGTCAGCGTCTACGTCTCCCCGGGCTGGCTCGCCGACGGTGTCGACACGGTCTCGGCCGCGGTCGACGCGCTCCTGTCCCGGCTGGACCCGGAGCACGGCTACGTGTCGGTGCAGGCCTATCTCGACCGGCACCGGGACGCTGCCCTGGCCCAGGTCCGCGACCAGCTCGCCGTGCGCACCGGACGCCCCGTCACGTTCGGGTGGGGCCCCCGGTTCCTGCACTCGACCGGGCAGTACCACAAGGGCGGGCCGGACACCGGGGTCTTCCTCCAGGTGACCGGCGACCCCACGGCCGATCTCGCCGTGCCGGACCGGCCGTTCACGTTCCGGGAGTTCCTCACCGCTCAGGCAGTCGGTGACGGGTCGGTCCTGGCGAACAAGGGCCCGGTGCTGCGCCTGCACGTGAGCAGCCCCGGCGACCTCGACGTCGTACGAGAGGCGCTTGCGTGACCTACACCAACCCGCTGCGGGACCCGCAGGACAGGCGGCTGCCGCAGATCGCCGGCCCCTGCGGTCTGGTCCTCTTCGGCGTGACCGGCGACCTCTCCCGCAAGAAGGTGATGCCGGCGATCTACGACCTCGCGAACCGCGGGCTGCTGCCACCGGGCTTCAGCCTGGTCGGGTTCGCACGCCGGGACTGGGCCAACCAGGACTTCGCGCAGATCGTGCACGACTCGGTCAAGGAGCACGCGCGGACCGAGTTCCGTGAGGAGGTGTGGGAGCAGCTCGCCGAGGGCTTCCGCTTCGTGTCCGGGAACTTCGACGACGACGCTGCCTTCGACGAGCTCGGGCGCACCATCAAGGAGCTCGACGACGTCCGGGGCACCGGTGGCAACCACGCCTTCTACCTGGCCATCCCTCCGGCGTTCTTCGGCACCGTCGTCAACCAGCTCCAGCAGCACGGCCTCGCCAAGCCTGACCCCGGCTCCTGGCGGCGGGTGGTCGTCGAGAAGCCGTTCGGGCACGACCTCGAGTCCGCGCAGGAGCTCAACCAGGTCCTGGACGGGGTCTTCCCTTCCGGCTCTGTCTTCCGGATCGACCACTACCTCGGCAAGGAGACGGTCCAGAACATCCTGGCGATGCGGTTCGCCAACACCATGTTCGAGCCGCTCTGGAACTCCAACTACGTCGACCACGTCCAGATCACCATGGCCGAGGACATCGGCATCGGCAGTCGGGCCGGGTACTACGACGGCATCGGCGCCGCGCGCGACGTCATCCAGAATCACCTGCTCCAGCTGCTCTCGCTCGTGGCGATGGAGGAGCCCACGTCGTTCGACGCGAAGAGCCTGCGCATCGAGAAGCAGAAGGTCCTCTCCAGCGTCGTCCTGCCGAACCGGCTCGACCTGGCCACGGCCCGCGGTCAGTACGCCCCGGGCTGGGCCGGCGGCGAGAAGGTCGCGGGCTTCCTCGACGAGGAGGGCATCCCGAAGAGCTCGACGACCGAGACCTTCGCGGCGATCACGCTGCACGTCGACACGAGGCGCTGGGCAGGGGTGCCGTTCTACCTCCGCACCGGCAAGCGCCTCGGCCGTCGGGTGACGGAGGTCGCCGTGGTCTTCAAGCGGGCTCCACACCTGCCGTTCAGCGCCTCGGCCACCGAGGAGCTGACCCACAACGCCCTGGTGATCCGGGTGCAGCCCGATGAGGGGATGACGATCCGGTTCGGCTCGAAGGTGCCCGGCACCGCGATGGAGATCCGCGACGTCAACATGGACTTCGCCTACGGCGGTTCGTTCACCGAGGCCAGCCCGGAGGCCTACGAACGGCTCATCCTGGACGTCCTGCTCGGCGACCCTCCGCTCTTCCCGCGGCACGAGGAGGTCGAGCTCTCCTGGAAGATCCTCGACCCGATCCTCGAGCACTGGGCGAAGAAGGGGAAGCCGGAGCCCTACCCGTCCGGCACCTGGGGCCCGGCCTCGGCGGACAAGATGCTGGCTCGCGACGGCCGGGTCTGGAGGCGACCATGATCGAGCTGGTGGACACCAACTCCTCGAGCATCGCCGCGGAGTTCGTCCGGTCGCGGATGCGGGCCGGCAGCCCGGCCATGGGCATGGTGATGACGCTGATCATCGTCGCCGACGAGGACGTCGCCGAGGACGCCATGAACGCCGCGCGGGCAGCCTCGCACGAGCATCCGGCGAGGGTTCTCGGCGTGATCCTCGGGGATGGCCGCGGCCACTCCACGGTCCACGCCCAGGTGGGCATCGGCTCGGGCTGGACCGGTGAGACCGCGCTGATCCGACTCAGCGGCGAGGTCATCAAGCACCCGGAGTCCGTGGTGCTGCCGCTGCTCCTCCCGGACTCCCCCGTCGCCATCTGGTGGCCGACCAACCCTCCCGCCGACCCCGCGGCAGATCCTCTCGGTGCCTTGGCTCAGCGCCGGATCACCGACGCCGCTGCCGTCACCACGGCGCGTACCAAGGCGATCCAGGCCCAGTGCTCGGCGTACTCCAAGGGCAACACGGACCTGGCCTGGACCCGGATCACCCCGTGGCGTGCCCTGCTGGCCGCCTCACTGGACCAGTACCAGGGCAAGGTCACCGGTGCGTCGGTCACGGCCGAGCGGATCAGTCCCAGCGCCGACCTGTTGACCGCCTGGCTGGTCGACCGGCTGCGCGTGAAGGTCCGCCGTTCGAACTCGCCCGGACCCGGCATCACCGAGGTCGTCCTCGAGACGGCGGACGGCCCGATCAGGATCTCCCGGACCGATGGGCGGCTGGCGACGTTCGCCACACCGGGCAGTCCGGACCGGCCCATCGCGCTCAAGCGCCGCGAGGTCCCGGAGCTCCTCGCCGAGGAGCTGCGTCGCCTCGACGAGGACGACGTCTACGCCGCGACCGCCCGGCGACTGGCGAAGATGCGGGTGAAGAAGTGAGCCCGCCGCTGGTCGAGGTGCACGAGGACGCAGCCGCCCTCGCCACGTCGGTGGCCGGGGAGCTGCTGACCCGGCTCGCCGATGCCCAGACCACCGGCCGGGTCCCGCAGGTCGTCCTGACCGGCGGGACCATCGCCGACGCCGTCCACCACGAGATCGCCCGGCTCTCGGCCGGCTCCGAGGTCGACTGGTCCCGCGTGGTCTTCTGGTGGGGCGACGAGCGGTACGTCGGCCCGGACGACCAGGACCGCAACGCCGGTCAGGCCCGTCGGGCCTTCCTGGACACGATCGGTGTCGACCCGGCGAACGTGCACGAGATGGCGTCCACGGCAACGGCGTCGAGCGCTGCAGAGGGTGCGGCGGCGTACGCCGCAGACCTCGCCGCCCACGTCACCGACGGGTTCGAGGTGCTGATGCTGGGTGTCGGCCCGGACGGACACGTGGCGTCGCTGTTCCCGGACCGTCCCGAGCTGGGCTCGACCGACCCGGTGGTCCCGGTCGCGGACTCCCCGAAGCCGCCACCCGAGCGGATCAGCCTGACCCTGCCCACGATCAACCGGGCCCGGGCCGTCTGGCTGCTGGCCAGTGGCTCCGCCAAGGCCGAGGCCGTCGCGCTGGCGCTCGGCGCCGGAGCCGGCGAGCACCCGGTCCCGGCAGCAGCGGTCAGCGGACTGACGGAGACCGTCTGGTTCCTCGACCGCGACGCCGCCGCCGGCCTCTGACCCAACAGCCTTCCGCCGACCCGGCGTGAAGTGCCCCCAGAACCGCCTCGAGTCGGCGTGAAGTTCCCTCAGTGAGGGAACTTCACGCCGACTCGGCGGGAAAAACAGGGCACTTCACGCCGGGTCGGCTAGAAGATGATGTCGCCGGACTTGCGGCGCGAGCGCAGCAGCTGCAGCGCCTCATTGAGGATGTCCTGCGCCTCCTTGTCGGAGCGGCGCTCCTTCACGTAGGCGAGGTGCGTCTTGTACGGCTCGATCTTGGTCGCCGGGGGCGCGTTCTCGGCGTCCCGGCCGGCCGGCAGACCGCACTTGGGGCAGTCCCACGAGTCGGGCACGGTGGCCTCGACCGAGAACGTCACCACCGAGCTGTGCTCGTGCGAGCAGAAGTACGTGACCGCCTGCCGCGGCGCGGACTCACCGCGCTCGGCCTCGCCCATCGGGCCGGCACCAACACGGCTGCCTCGGATAGCGCTTCCTCCACCTGCCACGTCTGGTTTCCCTTCTCAGTTCTGGTAGGCCAGGAGCAGGCCGAGGGCGATGACACAGGCGAACCAGATCACGCCGATCCCGACTGTCAGCCGATCGAGGTTGCGCTCGGCCACCGAGGATCCGCCGAGCGAGCTGGAGACGCCACCGCCGAACATGTCCGACATGCCGCCGCCGCGGCCCTTGTGGAGGAGCACGAGCAGGATCATGATGCCGCTCGCGGCCATGAGCACAATGGTGATGAGGAGAGTCACAGGAGAAAGCCTACGTCACGCCGAAGCGCTCAGAGGACCGGCATGTCGTAGAAGCGGCAGATGCCACCGAACTCGTCCACCTGCAGGCTCGCGCCGCCGACCAGGCAGCCGTCCACGTCGCTCTTCTCCATGATCCCCGCGACGTTGGCGGCCTTCACCGAGCCGCCGTACAGGACCCGGACCCCGGCGGCTGCCGCCGCTCCGTGGACCTCCTCGATCCGCGCCCGGATCGCGGCACAGACCTCCTGGGCATCGTCGGGGGTGGCCACCTCACCGGTGCCGATCGCCCACACCGGCTCGTACGCGATCACCAGCCCGCCGACCTGCTCTGCCGTGAAGCCGGCCAGCGACCCGTCGACCTGCGCGAGCGTGTAGGGGACCTGATCGCCGGCCTGACGGACCTCGAGACCCTCACCCACGCAGACGATCGGCGTCATGCCCGCGGCCAGCGCCTTGTGCGCCTTGGCGTTGACCACCTCGTCGGACTCGGCGTGGTGCTCGCGGCGCTCGGAGTGCCCGACGACGACGTAGCTGCAACCCAGCTTGGACAGCATGCCCGCCGAGATCTCCCCGGTGTACGCACCCGAGTCGTGCATCGAGACGTCCTGGGCGGCGTACTTCACCGACAGTCGGTCCCCGTCGACCAGGGTCTGCACCGAACGCAGGTCGGTGAACGGCGGCGCCACGACGACCTCGACCTTGCCGTAGTCGTGCTTCTTGTCCGACAGCGTCCATGCGAGCTTCTGAACCAGCATCACCGCTTCCTGGTGGTTGAGGTTCATCTTCCAGTTGCCCGCCATCAGTGGCGTGCGGTTCGTCTGCGACATCCGGGTTTCCTTCGGCTCAGCTGAGGGATCAGGTGGAGAGAACGGAGATGCCGGGCAGTTCCTTGCCCTCGAGGTACTCGAGGCTGGCGCCACCACCGGTCGAGATGTGGCCGAAGGCATCCTCGTCGAAGCCGAGCTTGCGCACGGCAGCCGCCGAGTCACCTCCCCCCACCACGGACAGGCCGGGCACCTCGGTGAGCGCCTGGGCGACCGCGCGGGTCCCCTCGGCGAACGCGTCGACCTCGAAGACGCCCATCGGGCCGTTCCAGAAGACCGTCTGCGCCCCGGCGAGAGCAGCGGCGAAGGCGGCGCCCGAGTCGGGTCCGATGTCGAGACCGAGAGAGTCGGCCGGGATCTCGCCGGACGGCACGACCACCGGCTGCGGTGCCCGGTCGCCGGACGGGAACGCGGTGTCCACGACGATGTCGGTCGGGAGCACGATCTCCACTCCCGACTCCTCGGCCCGCTTCAGGTAGCTGCGACAGGTGTCGAGCTGGTCCTCCTCGAGCAGGCTCTTGCCGACCTCGTGGCCCTGGGCCTTGAGGAAGGTGAAGACCATGCCGCCGCCGATCAGCAGCTTGTCGGCCTTGCCGAGCAGGTTGTCGATCACCCCGAGCTTGTCGGAGACCTTGGACCCGCCGAGGACGACGACGTAGGGACGGGCCGGGGACTCGGTGAGCCGCTTCATGACCTCGAGCTCGGTGGCGACCAGGCCGCCCATCGCATGGGGCAGTCGCTGCGCCACGTCGTACACGGAGGCCTGCTTGCGGTGCACCACCCCGAAGCCGTCGGACACGAACGCGTCCGCCAGTCCGGCCAGCCGGTCGGCGAAGGCGCCCCGCTCGGCGTCGTCCTTGCTGGTCTCGCCCGCGTTGAAGCGGACGTTCTCGAGCACGGCGACCTGACCGTCGGCCAGCGCTGCCACGGTCTCCCTCGCCGACTCCCCCACCGTGTCCGTCGCGAAGGCGACGTCGGCGCCGAGCAGCTCACCGAGGCGAGCCGCGACCGGGCCCAGCGAGTACGCCGGGTCGGGCGCGCCCTTGGGTCGACCGAGGTGCGCGGCCACCACCACCCGCGCCCCGGCGTCGGCCAGGGAGCGGATCGTGGGGATGCTGGCCCGGATCCGGCCGTCGTCAGTGATCCTGGTGCCGTCGAGGGGCACGTTGAGGTCCGACCGGACCAGCACCCGCTTCCCCCGGAGGTCGCCCAGGGTGTCGGCCCACGAGTCCATCGCAGAGTTCGCCGGCACGGTCAGAGGGTCTCGCCGATGTAGGTGATCAGGTCCGCGAGGCGGTTGGAGTAGCCCCACTCGTTGTCGTACCAGCCGACGACCTTCACCTGGTTGCCGATGACCTTCGTCAACGGAGCGTCGAAGATGCACGACGCCGGGTCGGTGACGATGTCGGAGGAGACGATCGGGTCGGTCGAGTAGCGCAGGAAGCGGCCGTCGGCAGCCTTCTCCACGATCGAGTTGACCTCCTCGACGGAGGTCTCGCGACCTGCCTCGAACGTCAGGTCGGTCGCCGAGCCGGTGGGCACGGGGACGCGCAGGGCGTAGCCGTCGAGCTTGCCCTTGAGCTCGGGCATGACCAGGCCGATCGCCTTGGCGGCACCGGTCGACGTGGGGATCACGTTGAGGGCAGCGGCGCGCGCCCGACGCAGGTCCTTGTGGATGTTGTCCTGGAGGTTCTGGTCGGCGGTGTAGGCGTGGATCGTCGTCATCAGGCCCTTGACGATGCCGAGGTCGTCGTGAAGCGCCTTGGCCATGGGCGCCAGGCAGTTCGTGGTGCAGGACGCGTTGGAGATCACGGTGTGCTCCGCCGGGTCGTACTGCTCGTGGTTGACGCCCATGACGACCGTGAGGTCCTCGTTGCTGGCGGGAGCGGAGATGATGACCTTCTTGGCGCCGCCGTCGATGTGGGCCCGGGCCTTGGTGCCGTCGGTGAAGAACCCGGTGGACTCGACGACCACGTCGACCCCGAGGTCGCCCCACTTGAGGCTGGCCGGGTCGCGCTCGGCGAACGCCGTGATCTCCTGGTCGCCGACCATGATCGACGTGTCGGTCGCGGAGACGTCCGCGTCGAGGCGGCCCAGGATCGAGTCGTACTTGAGCAGGTGGGCGAGCACCGCGTTGTCGGTCAGGTCGTTGACGCCCACGATCTCGATGTCGGCGCCCGAGGCACGTACGGCCCTGAAGAAGTTGCGGCCGATGCGGCCGAATCCGTTGATACCTACGCGAACAGTCACTGCGATGGCTCCTCTGTACGGGTGAGCAGATGGGGCGGTTGCCGCTGCTGGATCTGGGGTTGCAGGGCGACAGCCGCGTTGCGGTCGAGCCTATCCATAGATCGATCCAAGCCGCCTGCGGTCCCGGCGTACGGTCCAGTAACCTCCGCGGCGCGGGCCTCGGACAAGTCAGGCGTCCTCGGCCAGCATCTCGGCGGTGAGCGACGACTCGGTGTCGGGGATGCCCAGCTCTTCGGCCCGCTTGTCGGCCATCGCCAGCAGGCGACGGATCCGTCCCGCGATGGCGTCCTTGGTGAGGACCGGCTCGTGCAGCTGGCCGAGCTCCTCGAGCGACGCCTGCTTGTGCTCCAGGCGCAGGTGTCCGGCCATCCGGAGGTGGTCGGGCACCTCGTCGCCGAGGATCTCCATCGCCCGGTGCACGCGGGCGCCGGCGGCGACGGCCGCGCGTGCGGAGCGGCGCAGGTTGGCATCGTCGAAGTTCGCGAGCCGGTTGGCCGTGGCCCGGACCTCGCGGCGCATCCGGCGCTCCTCCCAGGCCATCAGGGACTCGTGGGCACCGAGCCGGGTCAGCAGCTGTCCGATCGCGTCGCCGTCCCGGATCACGACCCGATCCACGTTGCGGACCTCTCGCGCCTTGGCCTGGATGCCGAGCCGGCGGGCGACGCCGACCAGGGCCAGCGCTGCCTCGGGTCCGGGGCAGGTGACCTCGAGCGAGGAGGATCGACCGGGCTCGGTGAGCGACCCGTGGGCGAGGAACGCGCCTCGCCAGGCCGCGACCGCGTCACAGCCACCACCCGAGACCACCGCCGGCGGAAGACCCCGGACCGGGCGTCCGCGCTGGTCGAGCAGCCCGGTCTGGCGGGCGAGGGCCTCGCCGTCCTTGACCACCCGCACGATGTAGCGGCTGCCCTTGCGAATGCCGTTGCCCTGGACCATCACCACGTCGGACTGGTGGCCGTAGACCTCCGAGATGTCCTTGCGGAGCCGTCGGGCCGCTGCACCGGTGTCGAGCTCGGCCTCGATCACGATGCGCCCGCTCACGATGTGCAGGCCGCCCGCAAAGCGCAGCATCGAGGCCACTTCTGCCTTGCGGCAGCAGGTCTTCGTGATCTGCGTGCTCGACAGCTCCGCCTTCACCTGTGCTGTCATCGCCATGCGGCAGATCCTGCCATGCCGGTCAATCACCCGGGCGTGAAGATGCCGACGCAGGCAGCCGACAGCCGGGCCGGGTCGTGGCGGGGCGTCCCGTCACCGACCGCCAGGTCGGCGACGACCAGCTCCGCGCCGTACGCCGCGACGAGTGCGGCGAGCTCGTCGCGGCCCGCGCGCACCGTCGTGTGGTCCGCCAGGACGGTGTGGACCTTGAGGTCGGGAGCGTGCTCCGCGAGGGCCGCGAGGTAGTCGTGCGGCCCGAATCCGGGGGTCTCCCCCGTCTGCTCGTCGAGGTTGAGCACGAGCAGGATCCGGGCGTCCGTCTGCACGAGGGCCTCACACAGCTCGGGCACCATCAGGTGCGGGACCACCGAGGTGAACCAGGATCCGGGGCCCAGCACCACCCAGTCGGCCGCGTGCACCGCCGCCACGGCCTCGGGACAGGCCACCGGGTGCTCGGGCTCGAGCCGGATCGCCGCGATCGTCCCCGTGGTGGTGGCCACCTCGACCTGGCCCCGCACGGTGGTGAGCAGCGCGGGATCGACCGGGTCCAGCCCGCGGACGTCGGCGGCGATGTCGATCGGGGTGAGGGCCATCGGCAGCACCCGTCCCGAGGCGCCCAGCAAGCGGCCCACCCAGTCCAGGGCCTGCACGTGGTCGCCGAGCAGCTCCCAGAGGCCGACGATGAGCAGGTTCCCCACCACGTGGCCGTGCATCTCGCCGTCGCCGGCGAAGCGGTGCTGCAGCACCCGGGACCAGGTCTGCCCCCACTCGTCATCACCGCAGAGTGCCGCCAGGGCCATCCGGAGGTCGCCGGGTGGCAGCACCCCGAACTCCCCGCGCAGCCGCCCGGACGAGCCGCCGTTGTCGGCCACCGTGACCACGGCCGTCACGTCCGTCGCCACGTGGCGCAGCGCCCGGAGGGACGCGTGCAGCCCGTGTCCGCCTCCGAGGGCGACCACCGTGCAGTCCAGGCGCTCCACGTCACTCCCGGCCGAGGTCACGGTGGCTGGCCCGGGTGGCGAAGCCCAGCGCGGTCAGCCGCGCGGCGATCTCCTCGGTCATGGCGACACTGCGGTGGCGCCCACCCGTGCAGCCGATCGCCACCGTCATGAAGCGCTTGCCCTCCTTGAGGTACCCCTCCGCGACCCCGGCCAGCAGCGGCACGTAGGCGTCGAGGAACTCGGCTGCCCCCGGCCGGCTCTTGACGTAGTCGGCGACCTCAGGGTCCTTCCCGCTGCCCGGCCGCAGCTCGGGGATCCAGTAGGGGTTGGGCAGGAAGCGCACGTCCGCGACGTAGTCGGAGTCGACCGGGATGCCGTACTTGAACCCGAAGCTGACCACCGAGACGTGCAGCCGGGTGGCGTCCGCGGAGCCGAACGCGTCCGCGATCCGGTCGGTGAGCTGGTGCACGTTGAGCGAGCTGGTGTCGATCACGAGGTCGGCCTCGCTGCGCAGCGCCGCGAGCACCCGGCGTTCGCGCTGGAGCCCGTCGAGCAGCCGGCCCTCGCCCTGCAGCGGGTGCGGGCGCCGGGCGGCCTCCTGGCGCCGGACCAGCACGTCGTCGGTCGCCTCCAGGAAGAGCAGGGTCGCGTGCCGGCCGGTCTCGCCGTGCGCCAGGTTGGCCTCGAGGGTCTGGAAGAACGAGCCGGACCGGACGTCGACGACCACCGCGATCGGCTGGTCGGGCCCGAGGCTCTCGTCGACCAGACCCACCACGTCACGCAGCAGGCTGGGCGGCATGTTGTCGACGACGTAGAAGCCGAGGTCCTCGAGCTCCTTGGCGGCGGTGCTCCGCCCGGCGCCGGTCATCCCGGTCACCACCACGAGCTCGCCCCGGTGGTTCGTGGGATGGCTCTGCGTGCCGGCCATCAGGCCTCCTCGATCTCTCCGGTGGCGGTGTTGATGCTGGTGATCACCGGGCCAGTCTCGCGCGTCGTGGCGGCCTCCGCGACCGCGTCCTTGATCGCCGTCGCGGTGCGGACCCCGATGCCGGGCACCAGCGCGATCTCGTCGACTCGTCGCCGTCCTGAGCTTCTTGAGCGACCCGAAGTGCTTGAGCAGCGTCTTGCGCCGGACCTCTCCCAGGCCGGGGACGTCGTCGAGCAGGCTCTCGACCATGGTCTTGGAGCGACGTCCGCGGTGGTGGGTGATCGCGAAGCGGTGCGCCTCGTCGCGGACCCGCTGGAGCAGGTAGAGCCCCTCGGACGACCGGGCCAGGATGACCGGGTCCTCCTGCTCGGGCAGCCACACCTCCTCGAGCCGCTTGGCCAGGCCGCACACCGGGATGTCGACGATGCCGAGCTCGGTCAGGGCCCGCTGGGCGGCCGCCACCTGCGGCGGACCACCGTCGACGACGACCAGGCCGGGTGCGTAGGCGAACTTCCGCGGCCGACCGGTCTCCGGGTCGACCAGCATCGGGCCGCTCTCGGTCACCACCTCGCTGCTGCGGGCCTGCTCGTCGAGCAGCCGCCGGAACCGTCGGGTGATCACCTCGTGCATCGAGGCGACGTCGTTCTGGCCGTCCACGCTCCGGATCACGAACCGGCGGTACTCCCCCTTGCGCGGCAGGCCGTCCTCGAAGACGACCATCGACGCGACGACCTCGGTGCCCTGCAGGTTGGAGACGTCGTAGCACTCGATCCGCAGCGGCACCTCGTCGATCCCGAGCGACACCTGGATCTCCTCGAGGGCGCGGTTGCGGGTGGTCAGGTCGCTGGCCCGGCGGGTCTTGTGCAGCACCAGTGCCTGGCCGGCGTTGCGGGCGACGGTCTCCTGGAGGGTCTTCTTGTCCCCGCGCTGCGGCACCCGGATCGACACCTTGCTGCCGCGCAGGTCGCCGAGGAGCTTCTCGAACGTCGCGGCGTCCGGCGGCAGCGCCGGGACCAGGATCTCGCGCGGGATCGAGGCTCCGTCGTCGCCGATCCCGGCGTACAGCTGGAGCAGGAAGTCCTCGACCAGCTCGGGGGTGTCCCCCTCGTCGACCCGGTCCGCGACCCAGCCTCGCTGACCGCGGATCCGGCCATCGCGGACGTAGAAGATCTGGACCGCCACCTCGAGCGGGTCCTCGGCCAGCGCGATGATGTCGGCGTCGGTCCCGTCGCCCAGGACCACCGCCTGCTTCTCCAGCGCCTTCTCCAGCGCGCCGAGGTCGTCACGCAGGCGGGCTGCCTTCTCGAAGTCCAGGGACTCGGACGCGGCATACATCTCCTTGCGGATCCGTCGCACGAAGGCCGTGGTCTGGCCGCCCATGAAGTCGCAGAAGTCGTCGACGATGGCGCGGTGCTCCTCCGCGCTCACCTTGCCGACGCAGGGCGCCGCGCACTTGTCGATGTAGCCGAGCAGGCAGGGACGGCCGATCTGGGCCGACCGCTTGAAGACGCCGTTGCTGCACGAGCGCATCGGGAAGACCCGGAGCAGCTGGTCCACGGTCTCGCGGATCGCCCACGCGTGGCTGTAGGGGCCGAAGTAGCGGGTGCCCTTGCGCTTGGCCCCGCGCCCGACCATCACCCGCGGGAACTCGTCGCCGACCGTCACCGCGAGCCAGGGGTAGGACTTGTCGTCGCGGTACTTCACGTTGAACCGCGGGTCGTACTCCTTGATCCAGGAGTACTCCAGCTGCAGCGCCTCGACCTCGGTGTTGACCGTCGTCCACTCGACGCTGGTCGCCGTGGTCACCATGGTCGCCGTCCGCGGGTGCAGCCCCCCGATGTCCTGGAAGTACGACGACAGCCTCGCTCGGAGGTTCTTGGCCTTGCCGACGTAGACGACCCGTCCGCGCGCGTCGCGGAACCGGTAGACCCCCGGCTGGGTGGGGATCGAGCCGGGCTCCGGACGGTAGGACAACGGGCCTCGGGCAGGACGGGACGGGCGGGCGGGAGGCACGCCTCCAGCCTACGGGTGGGGACCGACGGTGCGGATCGGCCCGGGCTCGTCGCCGGGCCGCTCCGCGTACGTCGCTCAGGCCAGGGAGATGTTCTCGCCGTCGACGGTCAGCTCGACCGCCGGCAGTGGCTCGGGAGCCGGTCCACCCTCGACCGAGCCGTCCTCGATCGAGAACATGCTGCCGTGGCAGGGGCAGTTGATGGTGCCGTCCTCGACGGTCGCCACCACACAGCCCTGGTGGGTGCAGGTGGCGGAGAACCCCTTGAAGTCACCCTCGGTGGGTTGGGTGACGACGACCTTGGCGTCCTTGAAGACAGTTCCCCCGCCGACCGGAATCTCAGACGTCGCGGCCAACGGCTCGCTCGTCGTGGGTGTCGAGCCCGAGGGCTCGGTCGTGGCGCCATCGCTGGCGGAGTCGTCGCTGTCACTCCCGCAGGAGGCAAGCAGGGGGATCCCGATACCGATGGTTGCGGCGCCTGCGATCGCGTGGCGCCGACTCACTCCGTCATTCGTCATGTACTGAACTCTAGGTACGAAACCTTGCGCCCACCTCCCGTCACTTTTGAGGGGTGGGCTTCCTGGCGCCGGATCCGGACGTCGCCTTCTTCGTGCCGGACCGCGTCGCCGGAGCCTTCCGGGAGGCCTTCTTCGGGGCCACTTCCGGCACCTTCTTGGCGGTGGCCCGACGAGCCGGCTGCTTGGCCTCGCGGCCCTTCAGCATCGGGGCGAGGAACTGCCCGGTGTAGCTCGTGGGGTCGGCCGCCACGGACTCCGGTGTGCCCTCGGCCACCACCAGTCCGCCGCGCGAACCGCCCTCGGGACCCATGTCGACCAGCCAGTCCGCGGTCTTGATCACGTCGAGGTTGTGCTCGATGACCAGCACGGTGTTGCCCTGGTCGACCAGGCGCCCCAGGACCAGCAGCAGCTTGCGGATGTCCTCGAAGTGCAGCCCCGTGGTCGGCTCGTCCAGCACGTAGACGGTGCGGCCGGTGGAGCGCTTCTGCAGCTCGGAGGAGAGCTTGACCCGCTGCGCCTCACCGCCCGAGAGGGTGGTGGCGGGCTGCCCGAGCCGGACGTAGCCGAGACCCACCTCCACCAGGGTCTTCAGGTGCCGGGCGATGGCAGGCACGGCCGCGAAGAACTCGACCGCCTCCTCGATCGGCATGTCGAGCACCTCGGCGATGGTCTTGCCCTTGTAGTGCACCTCGAGCGTCTCGCGGTTGTAGCGGGCGCCGTGGCACACCTCGCACGGGACGTAGACGTCCGGCAGGAAGTTCATCTCGATCTTGATGGTCCCGTCGCCCGAGCAGGCCTCGCAGCGGCCGCCCTTGACGTTGAACGAGAACCGGCCCTGGAGGTAGCCCCGCATCTTGGCCTCGGGCGTGGCCGCGAAGAGCTTGCGGACGTGGTCGAAGACGCCGGTGTACGTCGCGGGGTTGGACCGCGGGGTGCGACCGATCGGCGACTGGTCGACGTGGATGACCTTGTCGACGTGCTCGAGGCCGGTGATCTTCTGGTGCCGGCCGGGGACCTGGCGGGCGTTGTAGATCTGCTTGGCCAGCGACGTGTAGAGGATGTCGTTGACCAGGGTCGACTTGCCCGAGCCGGACACGCCGGTCACCGCGACGAAGAGCCCGAGCGGGAAGCTGACGTCGACGTCCTGCAGGTTGTGCTCGTGAGCGCCGTGGACGGTGAGCTCGCGGCCCTTGGTGCGCGGGCGGCGTACGGCGGGGACCGGGATCTCGCGACGACCGGAGAGGTACTGCCCGGTCATCGAGTCCGGGTGCGTGTAGAGGTCGGCGACACTGCCGGTGTGCACGACCTGGCCCCCGTGCTCGCCGGCGCCGGGGCCGATGTCGACGACCCAGTCGGCCGCGCGGATCGTGTCCTCGTCGTGCTCGACGACGATGAGCGTGTTGCCGAGGTCCCGGAGCCGGATCAGGGTCTCGATCAGCCGGTGGTTGTCACGCTGGTGCAGCCCGATCGACGGCTCGTCGAGCACGTAGAGCACACCGACCAGCCCGGCGCCGATCTGGGTGGCCAGCCGGATCCGCTGCGCCTCGCCACCGCTGAGCGAGCCCGAGGGCCGGTCCAGGGAGAGGTAGTCGAGCCCGACGTCGAGCAGGAAGTTCAACCGCTCCTGGATCTCCTTGAGCACCCGCTCCCCGATCTGGCGCTCCCGTGTGGAGAGGTCGAGGTCGCGCAGGAACTCCGCGGTCTCGTTGATCGGCATCGCGCAGACCTCGGCGATGTTCAGGCCGCCGCTCTCGCGCGGACCGAGCGTGACCGCCATCGACACCGGCTTGAGCCGGCTGCCGGCACAGGTGGGGCAGGGCACCTCGCGCATGAACCCCTCGAAGCGGTCCCGGCTGGTGTCGGTCTCCGCCTCCCGGTGGCGCCGCTCGATGTAGGTGCGGACGCCCTCGAACTCGGCGTAGTACGCGCGCTCGCGGCCGTAACGGTTGCGGGTGACCACGTGCACCTTCGTGGAGTGGCCGTTCAGCAGGGACTGCTGCGCCTTGGCGGGGATCTTCTCCCAGGGCGTGTTCAGGTCGAAGCCCAGCTCGTCGCCCAGGGCGCCCATCAGCCGGAGGAAGTAGTCGGCGACGTGCGCCTGGCTCCACGGCTGGATCGCACCCTCGCCCAGGGTGGCCTGCGGGTCGGGCACGACCAGCTCCGGGTCGACCTCCATCCGGGTGCCGAGTCCGTGGCACACGGGACACGCGCCGAACGGTGAGTTGAACGAGAACGAGCGCGGCTCGAGCTCGTCGGTGTCGATCGGGTGCTCGTTGGGGCAGGCCATCTTCTCGCTGAAGCGCATCTCGCGCCCCGCGTCCTTGGCCGGCAGGTCGACGAAGTCGAAGAGCACCAGGCCGCCGGCGAGACCCAGCGCGGTCTCCACGGAGTCGGTGAGCCGGCGCTTGGACGAGGCCTTCACCGCGAGCCGGTCGACGACCACCTCGATCGTGTGCTTCTTCTGCTTGTCGAGCTTCGGTGGGTCGTCGAGCGTGTGTGTCTCTCCGTTGACCCGGGCACGGGAGAAGCCCTGGGCCTGCAGCTGCTTGAAGAGCTCGATGTACTCGCCCTTGCGGCCCCGGATCACCGGCGCGAGCACCTGGAAGCGGCGGCCCTCCTCGAGAGCCATGATCTTGTCCACGATCTGCTGCGGGGTCTGCCGTTCGATCGGAGCACCACAGGTCGGGCAGTGCGGCCGGCCGGCGCGGGCGTACAGCAGCCGGAGGTAGTCGTAGACCTCGGTGATCGTGCCGACCGTGGAGCGGGGGTTCTTGGACGTCGACTTCTGGTCGATCGACACCGCTGGGGAGAGGCCCTCGATGAAGTCGACATCGGGCTTGTCCATCTGGCCGAGGAACTGCCGGGCGTACGCCGACAGCGACTCGACGTAGCGCCGCTGGCCCTCGGCGAAGATCGTGTCGAAGGCCAGCGAGGACTTGCCTGAGCCGGACAGGCCCGTGAAGACGATGAGCGAGTCCCGCGGAAGGTCGAGGGACACGTCCTTGAGGTTGTGCTCCCGGGCGCCCCTGATGATGAGCTGATCTGCCACTGCCGTCCCCTGCAACTCGCCGATGTCATTCGAACACGCGTTCGTCATCCTACGGGGTGGCCCAACACCTCGGGCGTGCACCGGAGAACGGCTCACACGATCTCACGCGGCACCGACAGTCCGAAAAAGCACGGACCCGGGAGCTGGACCGTCCCCGGTGCTGGCCCGGCAGCCACGCGGACGTCAGGATGGGCGCATGCCCGACGTGAAGCGCGACCTCGAGCTCATCCACGACGCCACCGGCCGGCTGGTCCGGACCGTCGACGGCTTCAGCGACGAGGACTGGCACCGGCCCAGCGGGCTGCCCGACTGGACCCGCGCCCACGTGGCCGCCCATCTCGCGCTCAACGCCGAGGCCCTGACCGGGATCCTGGAGGGACTCGCGCGGGACAAGCCGGTGCCGATGTACCGCTCCGGCGAGCTGCGGGACCGGGAGATCGACGAGCTCGTGGAGGACGGGCCGTCGGCGATCCGAGACCGGCTCCTCGGCTCCGGTCCGGCGTTCCTGAAGGCGGTGTCGCACGCCCCGGCCGACAGCTGGGAGGCGACCGCCCTGCGGACCCCCACCGGCCCGCCGTTCCCGGTGTCGGCGATCCCGACCATGCGGCTGCGCGAGGTCGAGATCCACCACGCCGACCTGGATGCGGGTTACGGGCGCCACGACTGGCCGGCCGAGTTCGTGGTCGAGCTGCTCGACGCGGTCACGGTCGACCACGCCGGGTCGGGGCCGTTCCGGGTCGAGGCCACCGACGTCGACGCCGCCTGGCTCGTGGGAGGCCGGCTGAGCGACAGCGGCGTTCCCGTGGTCACCGGCCGAGGGGCCGACCTCGGCTGGTGGCTCACCGGCCGGGGCCGCGGCGACGGCCTGCGCGTGGACGCCGACGACCTGCCTAGGATCGGCCCATGGCGACGTACACCGGGCAAGTGACCGCGGGCGGACCCCCGGACACCCGTGAGCTCCCGACCCTGACCATCACCAAGCTCGCCGTCGACGAGCAGATGTCCAACAACTGCTACCTGCTCAGGTGCACCGCAACGGGCGCCCAGCTGCTGATCGACGCCGCGGCCGAGGCCGAGCAGCTGCTGGGCCTGGTCGGTGACGGCGGCCTCGACAGCGTGGTCACCACCCACCAGCACTGGGACCACCACCGGGCGCTGGCCGACGTGGTCCGGGCGACGGGCGCGGACGTGGTCGCCGGCGCTCCGGACGCCGACGCGATCACCGAGCAGACGGGGGTGCCGGTGACCCGTCTGGTGCTCCACGGCGACACCGTCGCCGTCGGCGACTGCACCCTCGACGTGATCGCGATCGCCGGCCACACGCCCGGCTCGATCGCCCTGCTGTACGAGGACCCGGGAGGGCCCCCGCACCTCTTCACCGGGGACTCGCTCTTCCCGGGTGGGGTGGGCAACACCTTCGGTGATGCCGACGCCTTCGAGAGCCTGATCGACGACGTCGAGGCGAAGATCTTCCGCCGGTTGCCGGACGAGACCTGGTTCTACCCCGGCCACGGCAACGACTCGACCCTCGGCGCCGAGCGGCCCCACCTGGCCGAGTGGCGGGAGCGCGGCTGGTAGTCCTGCCGTCCGGACCAGGAGTCACCCCATCTCGAGGAGCACGTGATGCCCAACCCGCCGTTCGCCCAGCCTCGCACGCGACTGTCCGTGCTGGGCGAGCCGTTCGTCTGCCACGTCTGCCGCACCGGCACGGAGTTCGTCCAGCGCGAGGTGAACATGAACACGAAGGGCATGAGCTTCCTGAACCTCGACTGGCTCAACAAGTCCGGCGACGGCGCGATCTGCCGCACCTGCGGCTACATCCACGTGTTCATGGGTGACGCGCACGAGTGGCTCGCCTGAGCACGCTCCGCGCTCGGAGGTCCAGACGGGACTGGCGGTCACCGCGCCACCGGTCCACCATCTGCGGATGGAGACACGGATCATCCGCGCCGGCACCGGCGAGATCCTGGGGCCGCCGGCGGGCTGCCGGGACCGGTTCCTGGTCGACTCGAAGAGCTGGGGCGGACACCTCGGAGTCGTCGAGCACCTGCTGGCCCCGCACTCGATCGCGGCCCCGATGCACCGGCACTCGCGTGAGGACGAGTTCAGCTTCATCCTCGAGGGCCGGGTGTGGGCGCAGTTCGGGGACGAGGAGCACGTCGCCGAGGTGGGTGACCTGGTCTTCAAGCCCCGGGGCGAGTGGCACACGTTCTGGAACGCCTCGGACGAGCCGGCGCGGCTGCTCGAGCTGATCACCCCGGGCGGGCTCGAGGAGCTCTTCCGCACGGTGGACACGGCCCCCGACGACGTGGACCTCGGGCCGGTGGCCGAGCCCTACGGCTGTGACGCCGACCTGGAGCGGACCCTGCCGATCATCGAGAAGTACCGGCTGACCTTCGGCTAGCCCAGGTCACCGAACGGGTTGCCTCCCAGCGAGACGAACTTCTCCTGGTGCCGCCGCGCCCGTGGGAAGCCCAGCTCGCGCAGCACGCCGACGGTCAGCTTCATGAACGGCGCCGGTCCGCACACGAACGCCTCGTACGACGCGTGGTCGGCGGCGAGCCGTGCGGATCTGCTCCTGGCCGGGGAGCCCCTGCTCGGACTCCAGCCAGTGGATCAGGGTGAACCGGTCGGGATGTTCCGCGGCCAGGTCGGCCAGGGCTGCGGCGAAGATCACCGAGTCCGCATCGCGGTTGGCGTAGGCGAGCACGATCCGGCCGGTCCCCTTCGCCAGGACGGTGCGCGTGATCGACATGATCGGGGTGATGCCGCTTCCGCCGGCGAACATCAGGAGGTCGGCGTCCAGCGAGGACGGCGTGAAGATGCCGCTGGGCGGAAGCACCCGGAGGGTGTCGCCGGGGCGCAGGTGGTCGCAGATCCAGTTCGACGCGTAACCGCCGGGGGTGCGTTTGACCGTGATGGTCGGCGGTCCCCCGTCCACCGGGCTGCTGGACAACGAGTAGCAGCGTGCGGCGATCCCGGTCAGGTCGCTGGGCACCGCCACCGTGAGGAACTGGCCGGGCCGGTAGTCGAAGTGGCCGGCCGCCGATTCCGGCACCTCGAAGCTGATCGAGTGCGCCTCGGCGGTCTCCTCGACCACGTCGAGGACCGTCAGCAGGAACGAGTCGGGCTCCATCGGCGGCTCCGTCCGGTCGTCGGCGTGCGGTCACGGGCCATCCTCGCGAACGCTGCCGCGCGCGGCGCGGGCGGGTCAGCGACGCAGCAACCGGCCGATGCCGTTGGTGAGCCGCACCGCGTGGAAGCCGGTGTTGCCGTCGGAGTACCAGACGGTCCTCCGGCGGAGGTCCCAGGCGGGCTGGGACATCGCGTACGCGCCCTGGGCCTCGGGGTTGGCCGCGCTCGGCTCGGTCGGGGGCTCGTTGAAGTAGCCGGCCTCCGTCGGAGCGGCCAGGTCGCGGATGTCGAAGAGGCGCAGGCCCGAGGCGATCATCGAGCAGCCGACGATCCGGGGGTTCCGGTAGCGCGGCACCGAGCAGTAGTGCCCGGCGTACCCCTGGACGAAGCTGGCCGCCCCCGGATCGTTCTGCTGCTCGCCGGCGCGCGCTCCCGGCTGGTGCACCTGCAGCCGCAGGTCCGAGACGACCAGGGGCTCCCCCGGGTCGGTGATGTCGATGATCCGTGCTGCCCCGACGGGAGCCGTCGCCTGGTTCGCGCCGTCCGAGAGCCCGTAGTTGGCGAACTCGTCGGTCTCCAGCAGGTAGTCGCGGCCGTCGCGGGTGAAGGGCTCGGCCACCTGCGCGATCGAGTGCTCCGGCCAGCTCAGGTCCGCGACCACCTCGACCCGGGGCCGCGGTGCGCGGGCCTGGATCTCGCTCACGTCGAGGATGCGCAGCCCACCGCTGGAGAACCGGGCTCCGCTGTCGGGGTTGCCGATGTTGGCGACGTAGAGGGTGTTCCCGTCCCGGGACAGCCGCAGCCCGTGGTAGTTGACCCCCGTCTGCTCGAAGACCGGAGTCGGCCGGGTCGGGTCGCTCAGGTCGATCGCCACCAGGCTCTGGCCGCCGGTGCTGGCTGCGTAGAAGGTCCGCCCGTCCCGCGACCAGCCGCTCTCGTGCCCGAGGATCGCGGTCGGTGTCGACGACAACAGCTCGGGGTGGCGGCAGTCGGAGCGGACGTCGTAGACGTCGAGGAAGCCGGCGTTCGTCGCCGCGTTGCCCATCGTGGCTGCGATCAGTCCCCGCTTCTCGTTCAGCAGCAGCGACTCGTGGGGGCTCTGCATCGCCGGGGTGGTCAGGGTCGCGGTCTGCACGGGGTGACGGGGGCGGTCCATGTCGAGCACGACCACGCCGAGACCCTCGGTCGCGTTGAGCAGCACGTCCTTGGGGAAGAGCAGTGTCGAGTCGTAGAAGGCACAGGTGTGTCCGGCGTCGTCGGTGTACCGGAGCACCTTGAAGCCCCCGGTGCTTCCGTGCCGGGCGATCGGCCGGGTGTTGCAGCGGTAGCCTCGCGCGGCGCGACCGGAGTCGTAGTCGGACTGGGGCACCCGGCCCTGGATGCCGGTCTCCGGACGGGCGCCGGGTCCGCAGTCGGCCTCGGGCGTCGGTGACGGGAAGGACGAACCGGTGGCCGCGAGCCCGCCGGCCAGTCCGACGGCGACCACGGTGAGGCCTGCCACGACGGCAACGCCCAAGCGACGCAGCGAGGAAGTGCGGACGGGTGTACGACGGGAACGACGGACCATGCAGGCTCAACGGCGGACGACCGCCGACGCTACGCCGTCGCGTCGAGGCCTCGAGGTGGCTCGCTTCTCCTACACTCCGGTGGCATGAGCTCAGCGGGTGTGGTGGTGATCTTCGGGGGCTTTCTCCTGCTGATGGTGCTGGTCGCGGTGCTGAGCTACCAGGCGGCGAAGAAGCGACGCGAGGCGTTCGCGGCGCTCGCCGCGGGCCGGGGCTGGAGCTACACCGAACGCGACGACCGCTGGACCCAGACCTTCGGCGGATCACCGTTCGACTCCGGTCACAACCGCCAGGCGAGCAACATCCTGCGCGGAGAGTACGACACGCGCGGCTTCGTCGCCTTCGACTACGTCTACTACACGACCGAGACCAGCACCGACTCCGAGGGACGCACCAGCAGCCGGGAGGTCGCCCACCGCTACAGCGTGATCGGGCTCGAGGTCGGGGCGGCGTTCCCGGCGCTCGCGGTCAGCCCGGAGGGCATGTTCTCGCGGATCGTCGGCCGGCTCACCAACCGGGACATCGAGCTCGAGTCCGAGGAGTTCAACCGCGCCTTCACCGTCACCTGCCCGGACCGGAAGTTCGCCTCGGACGTGCTGCACCCGCGGATGATGGAGTTCCTGCTGACCCAGCGCGACTCGTCGTTCCGCTTCGAAGGCGCCTGGGTGCTGTCAGTGGAGGACGGGCGGACCGGCATCGAGCAGGTGCTGCCACGGCTGGCCCATCTCGACACCATCGTCGACAACGTGCCGGAGTTCGTCTGGCGCGAGGTCCGCGGGGGGTAGGTTCTGGCCTCGTGACCCCCACCACCACCGTGATCGCCGTCCTCGGCGGCGCAGTCCTCGTCCTGCTGCTCAGCCTGATGGTGATGTACAACCGCTTCGTGCGCCAGCGGGTGCTGATCGACGAGTCGTGGGGCCAGACCGACGTCGAGCTCACCCGGCGCCACGACCTGATCCCCAACCTGGTCAAGACCGTCCAGGGGTACGCCGCGCACGAGCGCGAGGTGATCGAGGGTGTCACCCTGGCCCGCGAGCAGGCCACGGCCCACAGCGACGATGCCCCGCACGACCGCGAGAAGTTCGAGGACGCGCTCGGCGGTGCAGTGCGCACCCTGCTGGTCCGTGCGGAGGCCTATCCGGACCTCAAGGCGAGCGCCAACTTCCTCGACCTGCAGGACGAGCTCACCAACACCGAGGACCGGATCGCGGCAGCCCGACGGTTCTACAACGGCAATGTGCGCGCCTACAACACCCGCGTGGCGACGTTCCCGTCCAACCTCATCGCCGGGATGTTCGGCTTTGCGGCGCGCGACTACTTCGAGCTCAAGGACCCGGCCGCGCGCCAGGCGCCGCGCGTGGACCTGCACAGCGACCCCCCGCCCGCGTGAGGGACCTGTCCGCTCGGCTGGCCTGGGTGGGCCTGGTCGTCTGCGCCGGCGGCGCGCTGCTCCGCGGCCAGATGCTGACGACGTACTTCGAGCTGACCCCGCAGGCTCAGGCGGACGCGGAACGCGGCCGGTTGCTGTTCTGGCTCGCAACGGTGGCGCTGCTCGTGCTCGCCGGGCTGGCTCTCGGCCGGTGGCGGGTGCCGAGGTGGACGCTGGTGGCTGCGGTCGCCGCTGGTCCGGTCTGCCTCGTGGTGGACGACCTGGGCTGGATCCCACTGGTCGCCGCGCCGCTGGTGGTCCTCCTGCTCCTGGCCGGCATCGCCGGGGTTCTCGTCGCGCCCCGTCGTACGCGCCAGGCGCCGCGGGTGGACCTGCACAGCGACCCCCCGACGGCCTGACACGAGTCAGGGCGTCCCGAACCAGGTCGTCAACGCGTCCTCCAGGCCCGACTGCGTCCCGTCTCCCACCCAGGCCACGTGCCCGTCGGGGCGGACCAGCACCGCGGAGGGAGCCTCGACAGCGCCGATCACCGGCAGCTCCCAGGCGCCGGCGTACGACGCGTCCACCAGCTGCACCCGGTCGTGCCAGTGCCCCAACGTGACGCTCGCCGGCTGCCCGAGGTCGATCAGCAGCGGACGCGCGGTGTGGAGCAGGGAGTAGACCCGCTCCTGGGCACCGTCGCGGACCAGGTCGAGGTCGGGCATCCGACGGCCGAGCAGCGGGTGCCCGTCGCCGAGGTCGTAGTGCACGTCGAGGCCGGAGACGAGTGCCACCATGTGCCGGCGGGGCTCGTCCATGGCCAGCAGGTCACCGATCAGGTCGCGCACCGCCGCGATCCGGGGGTCGTGGCGCTGCAGCGCACTCATCGCCTTCGAGTACTCCAGCGCCCGGGCCGCGGCCGGGTGCCGCTCGGCCTGGTAGGTGTCCAGCAGCCTCTCGGATGAGATGCCCTTCACCACCTGGGCCAGTTTCCAGCCGAGGTTCACGGCGTCCTGGATCCCGAGCCCGATCCCCTGACCACCGGCGGGCGAGTGGATGTGGGCGGCGTCGCCGGCGAGCAGCACCCGGCCGCTGCGGTAGGCCGCCGCCTGCCGGGTTGCGTCGCTGAACCTCGAGATCCAGGTCGGATGGCGCACTCCGAAGTCGGTGCCGAAGACCGCGGTCAGGTTCTCGCTGAGGTCGGCCAGCGTGGGTTCACCGGTGATCCCGAGCTCCGGCTCGCTCGTGACCACGCGAACAGTTCGCCCGTCCTCCATGTAGCTCAGCCCGTGCAGCCCGCTGGCGTCGTACGTGACGCCCTCGGGCAGCTCTTCGGTCACCTCGACCTCGGCGATCATGGCGCTCGTGGTGGCCTCCCAGCCGGGGAAGCCGATGCCGGCGGCCTTGCGGACGACACTGCGCCCTCCGTCGGCGCCGACGACGTACGACGCTCGCAGGGCCTCGGCGCCGGCCAGCTGGACGTCGACGCCCTCGTCGTCCTGCACGACGCCGGTCACCTCGAGCCCGCGCCGGATCGGCACTGCCAGCTCGTCGACCCAGCCGGCCAGGATCCGCTCGATGTGGTTCTGCCACAGGCCGAGCGTGTACGGATGGCGCGTCGGGAAGTCGCTGATGTCCAGCATCAGACTGGCCGAGTACGGCACGGGATAGGTCTTTCCCTCTGCCAGGAACCGCTCGGCGATGCCCCGCTGGTCGAGGATCTCGATCGTGCGCGCGTGGAAGCCTCCCGCACGTGACCCCACGAGCTCCGGCGTGGAGCGACGCTCCACGATCGCGACGTCGACTCCCGCCAGCGTCAGCTCGCCGGCCAGCATGAGGCCGGTCGGACCGGCCCCCACGACCACCACGTCCACCATCACGTCCCTGCCCATCGCCGTTGCCGAGTTCCGGACGTGCAGTGTGGGGCACCGCAGGGGTCTTGCCGCAAGCCCACCCACCCGCTATATCTTGGAAGTGGCAGGGAGCAGGTGCTCCTTGCCATTCGTGTTCCGGCGGCCGTCTGCCGCCCTGGCGGGGTCGAGCGTTGCGGTTTGCTGATTCCCGCCCGCCGGGGAGCCGCGTCGCCCTATGCTCATCCGGCCATGGACGAGCCCATCCCCACCGCCGCCGACCTCGGCGTCAACGAGGGCGAGTACGAGCGGATCCTGCGCGACCTGCGACGGCGCGGTGGGGACGATGTTCCAGGTGCCGTCCCCGTCCTCCAGCGGCGCCCGCACAGACGCGCCCGGCTCGCGGCGCTCGGGGCGCTCGGGGCGCTCCTGGTCGTGTCCCAGCTCGGCGCAGACGGTGCCGGCGACCAGGATCCGACGTACGCGTTCCTGACCATGGCCGGCGACCAGCCCGTCACCTACACCTCCTGCCGGCAGATCCAGGTGGCTGTCTATCCGCAGGGAGGACCGCCGGACGCCGAGGAGCTGGTCCGCGAGGCGGTGGGCAGGATGCGCACCGCCACGGGGCTCGACATCGTCGTCACCGGCACCTTCGGCGGTCACGCCCCCAACTGGAACTTCGAGGCCGCGCCGATCCACCCCGACGACCCGATCAGTGTCTCCTGGCAGGACAGCCAGACGATCGCCACCCTGACCGACCACATCGCCGGGCTGGGAGGCAGCCGCGTCATCACCGCGTCGTACGGTCAGCGCCTGGCCGCGGGCACGATCGCCTTGTCACGCGAGTACTACGCGCAGCTGACCGAGCGCGGGGACCACCCCGAGGCCTTGGCGGTCCTGCTGCACGAGTTCGGCCACGTCTTCGGGCTCGACCACGTCGACTCACCGAACGAGCTGATGTACGACGACAACACCGACCTCACCGACTTCGGCCCGGGCGACCTCGAGGGGCTGCGCCGCCTCGGCCGGGGGCCGTGCATCTAGCTGCGCCTCCGCCCCGCTCTGTGATTGAGGGCATGGGTCCAGCGGCGAGACGCCCGCTCATGCCTGCGGGCGCTGCTGCTTCATCACGGGATGTTGCTCAACCCGCGCTTCCCACGGTGAACTCAGCATCGGGCTGCTGTTTCGTCTGCATCCTTGATGAACCGGAGGTGGCACCGACCGCGCCATCGCGCCGCTGATGGTGCGGTCATGCCCATGTGAGGTCCCGTCGTCACAGCTTCACCATGGGATGCAGGCAAACCTTCGCTTCCCACGGCGAATTCACCACGGGAACCCACACTTCGACTGCATCCCATGGTGAAGCGAGCCCAAGGAATCGGCACGAGGCACGGCATGCTGTCACGAGCTTCGGGCGGTATCAGGACTCCGAGCACGTGCCCGTGCACTTTGACGGTGGCGGCCGCAGGGAGAACCAGACATGCGGATCTGCCGCCTATGGTGCATGAATCTGCTGAGATGAGGGCGTTTCCCTGGCTTGAAGCCGGTGAAGTCGCGGGCGCGAGACTCATCGCCCGAATCGCCGTCAATCGATCAGCCTGTCGAGGAGCTCGAAGGACTCGTACGGCTGGTCGATGTCACCGAAGTGGCCGTCGTTGCGGATGATCTGGGTGCCGCCGAGCCGTTCGAACATGGCGCGCCCCTGCTTGTCGTCGCAGCCGTACGGGTCTTCGCGGGAGTTGATGAAGTACAGGTCGCGGACGTTGGCCCGTATCGCGGCCCAGTCGTAGGAGTCCTGCAGGACGGGTTCATCCTCAGAGTTGGGCTGGGTGCAGTAGCCCGCGACAAGGATGGCCTGGTCCACCCCCGTGTCGATGTGCTCCAGGATCGCGAGCAATAGCGCCGCACCGCCTGAGTGTCCGACAAGGACGGTGTTCGCGTCGAACGTGTGGTTGGCCAAGACCTTCGGCAGGAATGTGGTGATGGATTCGAGGTTCAGCTCGGGATAGTGCGGCGCCTCGACGGCGTAGCCACGTTCGACCAGCCTCCTTCGCAGCCACGGGAGCCACACAACGTCGGGGCTTGCGGCGGTCCCGTGAAAGATGATCGCCTTGCGGTCCACGAGCTTTCCTTTCGTAGTTCTGACGGACGCCTCGTTGGGAATCCCCCAGAGCCGCGGCGGGCGGTTTGGCAACGTGCTGGACGTTCTATCAGCAAGCGGTGACATCATCGCGATGCTCCTGGCGGCCGTTCCCGTGGACCGCGGTTCCCGTCGAGGCGCTGCGAACGTCGACTTCGTCGAGTCCGCGGTCAACGTGCGGTCCTGGCGGGTCACTGCGGGTGATGCCGATTGCTCCCACTTCACAGGCGCGGCTCCTGTGGCAGGGTGAAGGTGCCATCGGTTGCTGGTCAGGGCTGCCGAAGTCTCGGGAAAGGGGCGCCATGCCTCAGTTCGCAGTCCTCATCTACAGCGACGATTCCGCTCACGAACCGGACGAAACCGCGGACACCTCGGCCGAGATCGCCGTCTGTGACGACCACGCGATCGAGTTGGCTTCGCAAGCCACGATGACCGGCGCCTGGGCCTTCACACCACGGGCCATGGCCAAGACCGTTCGGGGTGACGCGGTGACGGACGGGCCATATGTCGACTCACGCCACGTAGTCGCTGGTGTATACATCCTGGAGGCCCCAGACCTCGACGCTGCGCTCGCAACAGCGGCCACGAATCCGGTCGTCCGACAGGGCGGCGGTCTCGAGGTTCGGCCTATCCACAGCGGCGGTTCGGTCGCACCCTCACAAGCCTGACCCAAGCCCACGCACATGCCGCTGATGGTTCGCGGTCATGCCGATGTGAGGTCCCGTTGTCACAGCTTCACCATGGGATGCAGGCGAACCTTCGCTTCCCACGGCGAATTCACCATGGGAAGCGACGCTACGACTGCATCCCATGGTGAAGCGACCCAGAATGAGGTAGGCGCGCGGAACTGCCGCATCGTGTGCGCGTCAGCGCACGCGGCTCTACCGCGATCCGCGCCCGTTCGCGCCCGTTCACGCCCACGGTAGGGCGGATCCATCACGCCTCGATCGCAGAGGGGGCCTCCGCTCCCCTCTCACGACACCGGGTACCTCGCAGAGGTGATGCACGATCCCCCGAAGTGCGAGCCACTGGGAGCAACGCACAACACCGACGAATCGAGGCGGGACATGGACGACCCCGGAGTGCAGGCGCTGTTCCGACAGGCGATCGCCCACGACGACGCCGTCGCGATGCGTCGGGGCATCGAGCAGCTCCTCGGCCTGAGCGACGGTGTCGGGCTGTCGGCGGAGCAGGAGTACGCGGTCCGGCACCCCGACTACGTGATGGAGATGCCCCAGTCGAACGAACGGATTCGAGGCCGGGATGCCATGCGCGCCATGCAGGAGGCCTTCCCTGTGCCACCGGGCGTGCGGCTGCGACGAGTCCTCGGATCGGGTCGGACCTGGGTGGTCGAGGGCGTCAACGACTACGACGGGGACGTGTGGAACGTCGTGCTGATCCTCGAGCTGGATGCAGACGGACTGGTCCTTCGAGACACCCGCTACTACGGTCCCCGCTCCGACCCTGCGGAGTGGCGGGCCGCATGGGTCGAGCCGATCGACTGATCGCGGGGCCGGCGGCTGGTAGAACGGACGCAGACACCCCGGACGAGGAGACATGACATGCCAGGTCGAGTCAGGGTCGGAAGCGTGTCGGACTTCGCCGACGGACAGCTGCACACCGTGGACGCCGGGGGCACGTCTGTCGTGGTCGGTCTCGCCGGCGACTCGTTGTGCGCGGCGCGCAACCGCTGTCCGCATATGGGCTTCCCCCTGACCAAGGGGCCGGGTGGTCTCAGGTACGCCGACGGCCAGGTCGTCTGCCCGTGGCACAACTCCCGCTTCGACCTGGCGTCGGGCGACAACCTCGACTGGGCTCCCGGCTTCGCAGGTCGGGACATGCCCCGCTGGTCGCGCAAGCTGATCGCCCTGGGCAGGAAGCCCTCGCCGCTGACGACGTACGTCGTGACGGTCGAGGGGGACGACGTGTACGTCGAGCTCTGAAGACGTCGTCTCCACGCGCGGCCGGGTCGCTACTGCGTCCGCTCGTCGAGCTCCCGGAGGATCCGGTTCCGATCCCCGGAGCTGACGGATTCGGCCACGAAGACTTCATAGCCGTCGAGCTGTCCGCGCTCGATGCCCAGTACCTGGGTGGCCGGGTAGCCGGCGACCCGATAGGTGGTCACCAGCTGCGAATCGTCCGTGAACACCGAGCCGCGCGCATCCTTCCCGACGTCTTCACAGACGGCCTCCAGCGCCGTTCCGTGCTCGCTCCCGGACCGGTCGGTGGAGCCGTACGAGGAGAACACGACGCCGCCGGACCTGATCTGAGAGTTGCAGTCTGCCGCTGCCGACGACCCGGCCTGGGTGAGCCCACCGCAGCCGCTCGGCGCGAGCCCGAGGCAGATCACAGCGGTCACCGCCGCACGTCTCCGGAGCCGCTCCATGCTCACCATGAGGAATGGACGCGGCACGGACCGCTGCGGTTCCTCCCGCCCGCGCCGCGACATCAGCCCGCGCCGGGAAACGCCTCCGTGTCGAAGTCGCCGATCACCTCAGTGACGACGTCTGCCAGCTCGACCGGAACCACCCCGGTGAATCCCACCAGGTCGACCGCCACCGTGGGCAGCAGACCTGGGAAGCGGACCGAGTCCAGCGCGAGCCTGGCCGATGCGAGGCGACCGATCCGCTTCATCTCCGCCTCGGTCAGTCGCTCGGTCCGACTCCGCGAGGTCAGGCGCAGCCCGATCGTGCTCATGCTCGGGGCGAGCGTGCGCTGGTACGCGAACGTCCTGCCCATGACCCGGTAGGCGAGCGCCTCGTTGACGGAGATCATGTGGTCGTTCGACGCGGCGTTCCAGGTGTCCACCGACTCCACCTGCGGCTGGCTCTCCCGCAGCCACAGCATCAGGTCGGCCTTGAGCAGCAGCCCGAGCCGGTGGCCCCGGTGCCCGGCCACGACCGTGGTGTCGTGCTGCTCGGCGAGCTGCGGTCGCTCTCCGTCCACGGCGACGACCGTGTGCCCGGCCAGCTCTCCCGTCTCGCGGTGCCGGGCCATGACCCGGTGCAGCAGGTAGCCCCGCTCGACCTGGGCGTGCTCGTAGGCCCGGACCCGCTCGGCCGAGTACACCTCGTCCTCGATGTCGAGGTCGTCCGTCGGAGCGTCGTTGATCGAGGCGGCCATCTCGGCGATGGCCTCGAGCTCATCGTCGGGCGAGCAGCCCAGGCGCCGCACGATCTCGTACGCCGACGCGTGCGCCTCGGCCTCGCGGTGCAGCTCCTCGACCCGCGGCCAGTCGACCTCGGCGAAGTGCTGTCTCCGGTTCACCTCGACGGCCTTCATCCCCAACCCATGACGGTCCGCGAACGGCCCCGGGTCGGCGTCCTCCCATCCCCCGATCCCCACAGACGTTCGCCCCTCGGCCCGGGTCCGGGCCATCAGGTGCTCGAGGAGGGCACTGCCGTGGCCGCGGCGCCGGTGCTCGGGGTGCACCTCGACGTCCAGCCAGGCCAGGTGCAGGTTGTCGTAGTTGCTGGTCGAGTACCCCCCCACCGCCACATCCGTGTCCCCGTCGTTGGCCAGGAACGGCACCGGCACCTCTCCGTCCCACCCGTGCCGCAGCTGGCCGACCAGCTCGAGCTCAGTCAGCGGATGCACCCACGGCGAGTCGACCCGCCGTACCTCGTTGCTGAGCCGCACGTAGCGCTGCACGCGGTCCGCGTCGTCGGGAGTGAACGTGTCGATCTCCATGCCACGAGCATGGCGCAACACTCGCGGACCGCAAGCCATTTCCCCGCCGACCCGTCGCTTGTTGACACTCCAGGGCCACCGACCCGTCGTCAATTGGCGACGGGTCGGTGTGATCTCAGGTGAACAAGCGACGGGTCGGCGTCACCTGGGCTGCGGGACATGGGATGCGGCCGGGTCCGCGGCAAAGATCCGCTCGTAGATGTCGTAGACCAACCCGCCCTTCTCGTTGTTGTAGAGCATGGCGTCCTCGAACCCCTTGCCCGCGAGCTCCTGCTTGAGGGCACCGTAGGCAGCCCGGTCGTCCGGGTGATCGATCAGCCACTCGCGGAACATCACATGCCGACGGGGCTCGGAGGCACCGGGTGACCAGACATGCAGGTTGCAACCGGGCTCGAGGAGCTTGAGGCAGCGGTGCTCCTCCCACTCGGGTTCGCGCACCGCGAGGACGAAGCCTTCTTCTTCGAGGTCCGGCAGCCAGGCCGGCTCGTCCGCGGAGTCGGCGACCTCGAGGTCGATGTCGATCACGGGCTTGGCCCAGAGGCCGGGCACCGACGTCGAACCGACGTGCAGCATCGACAGGGCGCGTGCGCCGAGCGCCTCGCTCGATGCGGGCGCGCAGCCGCTCGAAGACGATCGGCCACTCCGGGTCGGGGGCGACCACCTGGACCGGGGCAGGCTGGTGCGGCCGCACCCGGGCCCTGGCGATCTCCTCGGGCGTCGGCTGCTCGAACGGTCTCCACAGCGGGTGCGTCGTCATGGCGGGGATGCTACGACCGGGTCAGCGCTCGATCGCGCGGTACTCCCCCTGGAAGTACAGCAACGGGTCCCCCGCCTCGGCCGTCGCCAGGTCGAGCACCCGGCCGATCACGACGTAGTGGTCCCCGGCCTCGTGCACGGCGTGCACCATGCAGTCGACGTACCCCAGCACGTCCGCCAGCACCGGGGACCCGGTCACCGGGGAGGGCGTCCACTCGACGTCGGCGAACTTGTCGATGCCGCGCGAGGCCATCGTGTCGGACAGCTCGGTCTGGCGCTCGGCGAGGAAGTTCACGCAGAAGTGGCCCGAGCGCTGGATCAGCGGCCACGCCCGCGAGGTCCTGGCCGGCGCGAAGAGCACCAGCGGCGGGTCGAGGGACACGCTGGCGAAGGACTGGCAGGTCAGGCCGACCGGCTCACCGTCGCTCGAGCCGGTGACCACCGCCACCCCGGAGGCGAAGCGGCCCATCACCTGTCGGAACTCTCGAGCGGCCGCGACCGCCACCGGGTCGTCGGCATGGACACCACTGGTCTCCCCCGGCCGGAACTCGAAGTCGCTGTCGATGTCGATCTCCGAGTCCCCGAGCCACGCCTGGATCAACCCATGCTGTGACCCGTCCCGGCTGACTTCGGAGCTCATGGTCCGGAAGTCTGTCACTGCGGCCCACCGAGGGCCGAAATGTCGTCCGCCGGTCGATCGGTGCGGTGGTTCACCGGCGGGGACGGCGCGTGCCGCTGGTGGGCGGCGCCGTCCAGGGGTCGTCGGGCCAGGCGTGCCGGGGGTAGCGGCCGCGCAGCTCGCTGCGCACCTGCGGATACCCGGTCGTCCAGAACGACGCCAGGTCGGCGGTGACCGCGACCGGGCGTCGGGCCGGGGAGAGCAGGTGGACCAGCAGCGGGACCCTGCCGTCGGCGAGCGAGGGCGCGGAGGGCCAGCCGAAGACCTCCTGGATGCGTACGCCGAGCACCGGCTGGTCGCCCGTGTAGTCGATCCGCACACGGGCACCGCTCGGGACCTGGACCCGCTCGGGAGCCAGGTCGTCGAGTCGGCCGGCCTCGGGCCAGGGCAGCAACCGCCGCAGCGCGGCGTGGACATCGACCCGGCGCAGGTCCCGGGTGCCGCGAATCCGGGCCAGCTCCGGACCCAGCCACGACTCCACGCTCTCCAGCAGGGCCTCGTCGGAGACGTCCGGCCAGGGCTCGCCGAGCGCGGTATGCAGGAACGCCAGCCGGGAACGCAGCGCCACGGCAGCCTCCGTCCAGGGCAGCACCGACAGCCCTTCGGTACGCAACCCGTCCCGGACCGCCGCCGCCACCAGCTCCGGAGGGGGGTCCGGCAACGTCACGGACGTCAGCTCGATCGCGCCCAGCGACGTGACCCGTCGCGCCACCACCCGCCCGTCGGTCCAGCCGACCTGCTCGTGCTCGACCCACAGCGCCGCGGCCGCCTCGAGGGCCAGGTCGGCATCGAGCGGAGCGGCCGACCGGATGGTCGCGTCCCGTGTCCCCGGCCGACGGTCCGCGTCCGCGACCGCGAGCCAGGGCAGGCCCGCGAGCGACGACTCCCCCGCCGCGAAGACCGCACCCGTCCCCGAGGTCATCAGGTACGTCGTCCCGCCGGGCCGGAGCCGGGCGATCCGGTCCGGGTGGGCGAGCGCGACGACCAGGCCCACCGCCAGGTCGTCGGTCAGCTGCTCGGTCCGGTCGTCGGAGGAGGAGCCGGTCGCGGCAGCCGTGCCGGTGCCCGACGCCCGTACCTCGCGCAGTCCCCGGGTCAGGCGCTGCACGGCCTCGGCCCAGGCTCCCGCCTCGGGGCCCCCACGGCGCAGGGACCTGAGCGCCGCGACCAGGTCGGCCCCGGGGGCGCGTACGCCCTCGGAGACCAGCGCCACGATCTCGGCCGCCCGCCGCGCACCCACGAGACCGGCTCCGTCCAGCAGCGCCCGGGCCAGCCGAGGGTCCGTCCCGATCCGGGCGATCTGCCGGCCACGTGGGGTGGCGGCACCGTCCTCGTCGACCGCGCCGAGGCCGGTCAGCGTGGTCCGGGCGTTCGCCATCGCCACGGCCGGCGGCGGGTCCATCAGCGCCAGGCCGGACCCGTCCGGACTCCCCCAGCAGGCGAGCTCGAGCGCGAACGCCGTCAGGTCGGCCGTCGCGATCTCGGGCGCCGGGTGGGCGCTGAGGTGCGCGTGCTCGGCGGGCGACCAGCACCGGTAGACGGTTCCGGGAGCCTCGCGGCCGGCCCGACCCGCCCGCTGCTCGGCAGCGGCCCGGCTGACCCGGACCGTCACGAGTCCGGCGAGCCCGCGTGCGTGATCGGTCCGGGGCTCGCGGGACAGGCCGGCGTCGACCACCGAACGCACCCCCGGGACGGTCAGCGACGACTCGGCCACCGCCGTCGACACCACCACCCGCCGGCGTCGGCCGGTGGTGAGCGCCAGGTCCTGCTCCCGCGCCGGGAGCCGCCCGTGCAGAGCCCGGACGTCCGCGTCGACACCACCCAGGCGGCGTACCGTCCCGGACACCTCGGCGACGCCCGGGACGAAGACGAGAACGTCGCCCTCCTGCTCGTCCAGCGCCCTCCGGGCGGTCGCAGCCACGTGGTCGAGGAACCTCGGGGTCACTCCGCGGGCGTCGGACCGCAGCACGCCGGTCAGGAGCGGACACCACACCTCGCGCACCGGGAACAGCGAGCCGCGGACGCTGATGACCGGTGCCGGGCTGCGGCCCCCGAGCAACGCCGCCGTGCGCTCCGCCTCGACCGTCGCCGACATCGCCACCACCAGCAGGTCCTCGCGGAGGTTCTCGCGGACGTCGACCAGCAGCGCAAGGGTGAGGTCCGCGTCGAGCTGGCGCTCGTGGACCTCGTCGAGCACCACCGCGTCGACCCCTGGCAGCTCGGGGTCCCGCTGCAGTCGCCGGAGGAGCACCCCGGTGGTGACGAACTCGACCCGTGTGCGGTCCCCGACCCGGCTCTCCCCGCGCACGGAGAAGCCGGCGGTCACGCCGACCGGCTCACCCAGCAGGTGGGCCAGCCGACGGGCCGCGGCCCGGGCCACGATCCGCCGCGGCTGCGTCACCACGACGCGTCCCAGCACCGTCGCCGCGACCGCCGGTGGGACCAGGGAGGTCTTGCCCGTGCCGGGCGGTGCCTGGACCACCGCGACGCCGCGCGACCGCAGGGCCGTGACCACGTCTGCCAACCCGTCGACGACCGGGAGGTCCGGCGGCGTCGCCAGCAGGCGGGTGATCGAGTCGTCCGGCACCTGCGCAGCGTTTCACGGCCACCTCGGTCGAGGGCGCGTGGAATGCTCCAGACGTGAACAGCCTGCCGGTGGAGCCCCGACCCGCGGTGAGCACAGGCCTGCTGCTGCCGTTCGTGCTGGTCTCCTTCGCGGCCAACTCCCTCATCACAAGGCACGTCGTCCAGCAGGACCTGCTCGATGCCGGACTGCTGACCACGGTGCGCTTCCTCTCCGGCGCGCTGGCGCTGCTGCTGCTCGTCCTGGCCCTGAGAGAGCGGCCGGCCGTCGGCCGCGCGAACCTCGTCCCGGCGCTGTGGCTCGGCGTGTACGCCGTCTGCATCTCCTACGGGTACCAGCACATCGGCGCGGCCGCAGGGACCTTCGTCTTCTACGCCACCGTGCTGCTCACCCTGGTCGCCAGCGACCTGCTCCGACGCGTGACGGTCCCCCCGAGGCGGCTGCTGGGCGCCGCGGTCGCGCTCGCCGGGCTCGCCGTCCTCGCCAGCACCTCGGTCGACACGGTCACCCCGCTCGGAGTCGCGCTGCTCGCCGCCACGGGCGCCGCGTGGGGCCTCTACACCGCAGCCGGCCGCTCCGACCGGGACCCACGGGTCGCCACGACCGGGCACTTCCTCGTCCTGGCCGCGGTGCTGCTGCCTCCCACGGCGCTGCTGCTCGCGCCGGTGAGCGACGCGCGGGTGACCGGCTCCGGCCTCGCGTGGGCGGTGGTGATGGGCGCCGGCACGACCGCGTTCGCGTACGTCGCCTGGTACGCCTGCCAGCGCACGCTCTCCGCCACGTCGGCCGGGACCGTGCAGCTGGCGATCCCGGTGCTGACCGCGATCGGGGCGGTGGTCCTCCTCGGCGAGCGGTTCACCGCCACCCTGACGATCGCCGCCCTGCTCGTCGGCGCGGGCATGTGGCTGGCCCGCGTCCGACCGGCCGCGCGATGATCGCCCCCATGACCCTCCTCGACAGCTGGTCCCCGGGCGCACACTCCGCCGACGGGCTTTCGTACCCGACGTACCGCAAGGGCTCGGGACCCGGAGTCATCGTCATCCACGAGATCCCCGGGCTGACCCCGGAGGTGATCGGCTTCGCCGAGGAGGTGGTCGCCGCCGGCTTCACGGTCGTGCTGCCGCACCTGTTCGGCACCCCCGGAGCGCCGATGACCGCTGCCAGCACCGCCGGGGCGATGCGTCAGGTGTGTGTCAGCGCCGAGTTCACCAAGCTCGCATCGAGGCAGACCACTCCGATCGCCGGCTGGCTGCGCGGCCTGGCGCGCGAGCTGCATGCCGAGCTGGGCGGCCCCGGAGTCGGCGCGCTCGGCATGTGCTTCACCGGCGGCTTCGCCCTGGCGATGATGGTCGACCCCTCCGTCGTCGCACCAGTCCTCGCGCAGCCGTCCGTGCCGTTCGCCATCGGCAAGCGGCGGGCCGCCGACCTGAACCTCTCGCCGGCCGACCTCGAGACGGTCCGGCAACGCGCCGCAGCCGGGTGTCAGGTGCTCGGGCTGCGCTACCGCGGCGACGTGATGACCGGGACCCGGTTCGACACGCTCAGCGACGAGCTCGGAGAGCAGTTCCTGCGCGTGGAGTTCCCCGGCCGGAAGCACTCGGTGCTCACCGCCCATCGCCAGCAGGAGGGCGTCGACCGGGTGCTGGCCTTCTTCACCGAGAAGCTGGAGCCCTGACGTCATGACGTCGCAGGGCACGGTCCGGGTCTGATCGGCCAACCGGTCCTGACACCAGCGCCGACCGCCCCGGTCGGCCAGCGAGAACGTGTTCTAGGCTCGGCGCCATGCTCTTCCTGCTCCGCCAGGTCCTGACCGCCTCCCTCACCGCCAACGCCCTGCGTCCGCTCCCCGGCCACCGCCGGGCGATGCCGACCTTCGTGGCCGGCTGGTTGACCAGCGAGCTCGCGCCACACCTGCTGGCCGTCACGGTGGCGGATGCCGCTGGCCACGTGAGCCGTCGACGGCGCCGCTCCTTCGGCCTGCTGCTGGCGGTGGCGAACGCGCTGGGGCTCGCCTTCCTGGTCGACCAGGCGCGCCGGGTCCGCAAGACGACAGAGGACGCCCTGGTGGAGGGGCTCGGCGCCGACTACGCCGAGCAGCTGGACGCGCCGCCGACCCCAGCCGAGCTGGCCACCCCGTGGCGCTCGCTGGTGTACCCGTTCCGGACGCGCAACGACGCCGTCCGGGTCGATCGCGACGTCGTCTACAACCCCGAGACCGGCAAGCGCGGCCGGCTGGACATCTACCGGCCGGCCGGGCGCGACGTGGTCGAGGCGCCCGTGCTGCTGCAGGTGCACGGCGGTGGCTGGAGCATCGGAGCCAAGGAGGAGCAGGGCATCCCCCTGATGCAGCACCTGGCCGCGCAGGGCTGGGTCTGCGTCTCGATCAACTACCGGCTCTCGCCTCGGGACGCCTTCCCCGCCCAGATCATCGACGTGAAGCGCGCCATCGCATGGGTCAAGGAGCACATCGCCGAGTACGGCGGCGACCCGGCGTACCTCGCGATCACTGGCGGGTCCGCCGGCGGGCACCTCTGTGCCCTGGCTGCGCTCAGTGCCAACGACCCGGCGTACCAGCCGGGCTTCGAGGACGCCGACACCACCGTGCAGGTGGCCGTGCCGCACTACGGCATCTACGACTTCGCCGGCTCGTCCGGGCTGCGCAGCGCCGAGCGGATGCGGGACACCTTCCTCGGCCCGCGCATCCTCAAGCGACGCTGGGCGGACGCACCCGAGGTGTTCGAGGCGGCCTCCCCGCTGCTGCGGGTCACTCGCGAAGCCCCGGACTTCTTCGTGCTGCACGGCACCCACGACTCGCTCGTCTCGGTCGAGCAGGCCCGACTCTTCGTCCAGGAGCTCCGGAAGACGTCGGAGCGGTCCGTCGTCTACGCGGAGCTGCCCGGAGCCCAGCACGCGTTCGACGTCTTCCCGTCGATCCGCAGCGCCCACGTGGTGCGCGCCATCGACCGCTACCTGCACTGGCACCGGAACACCTGGCGGGCCGAGCACGCCGTCCGCTCGACAGCCACCCCTCGCTGACATGCCGGCCCCCGCGGAGATGCCCGCCGATCTCCTCGCGCACGCCCTGGCAGCCAAGGGGTTCATGCCGCCCGACGAGGGACTGCTGCTGCACCGCGAGGCCAGGGCACGCCTCCCGCACGGTCCGGCCCTCGAGATCGGCAGCTACTGCGGCAAGTCCGCGATCTACCTCGGTGCGGCTGCGCGCGAGGTGGGCGGGACCGTGTTCACCGTCGACCACCACCGGGGCTCCGAGGAGAACCAGGCCGGCTGGGAGCACCACGACGCGACGCTGGTCGACGCCGAGCTCGGCCTGATGGACACCCTCCCCGTCTTCCGCAGGACGCTCGCGCGGGCCGGGCTCGAGGACCACGTGGTTGCCGTCGTGGGCAGGTCCACGACGGTGTCGGGCCTGTGGCGCACTCCCCTGTCGATGGTGTTCATCGACGGGGGGCATGCCGAGGAGCACGCGCAGAACGACTACACCGGCTGGGCGCCGTGGCTGGCCAGCGGCGCCAGCCTGGTCATCCACGACGTCTTCCCGGATCCGGCCCACGGTGGCCAGCCGCCGTACCACGTGTTCCAGCGGGCCCTGGCCGGCGGCGTCTTCGAGGAGGTCGAGGCCCTCGGGTCGATGCGGGTGCTACGCCGGGTGCGCGGCGAGGCCGGCGACCCGGTCGGGTGAGTCGCCCGATGGGCAGCCGCAGCCGCCCGCGAGCTCCCGGAACTCCGCCGCCAGGGTGGCGCCGCGCATGATGTCCGAGCCGGGAGTGCCCTGCGCCAGCGCGTCCACGGCGAGGATCACCGCGGCCGCGGTGTACGTCGTGTGCTCGACCGGCCAGTTGACCCGCTCGGGGAACACGTAGCCGGTCCAGTAGCGGCCCCCGTCAGCGCGCAGGTGCTGCATCGCCACGAGCAGCTCCAACGCCCGCTCCCGGTCGCCGATCGCATCCAGGGCGAGCACGAGCTCACAGGTCTCGGCGCCGGTCACCCACGGGTTGGTGTCGACGCAGCGGATGCCCAGACCGGGCTCGACGAAGTCGTCCCACCGGGTCTTGAGCAGCGAGGTCGCGTCCTCGCCGCGCACGGCTCCGCCCAGGATCGGGTAGTACCAGTCCATCGAGAACGACGACTTGTCCAGGAAGAGGTCGCGGTGCGTCCGGAGTGCGTGCAGCAGCCGCCCGCCGGCGAGCTCCCACTCCGGCTGCGGATCGTCCATCAGGTCCGCGAGGGCGATGCCCGCGCGCAGCGACTGGTGGATGCTCGACGATCCCGCCAGCAGCGCTTGTTCGTTGACCCGGCTGGGTCTGCCGTCCAGCCACTCCTGCGACCAGGCGATGCCGCCGAACGGCAGCTGCATCGAGACCACCCAGTCCAGAGCGCGGCGTACTGCCGGCCAGTGCCGTCGGACGATGTCGAAGTCACGGCGGACCAGCCAGCTGTGCCAGACGCCGACCGCCAGGTAGGCCGCCATGTTGGTCTCGCCGCTGTGGTCGGCGATCTCGTCGTCGACGAACTTCATCGGCCAGGAGCCGTCGTCCCGCTGGGTGGCCAGGCACCAGGCAAACGCCCGGTCCGCGGCCTCGACCTGACCGCCGACCAGCAGCGCCATGGCCGACTCGACGTGGTTCCAGACGTCCGTGTGGGCGCCGACCGTCCACGGGACCGCCCCGCTCGGCTGCTGCATCTCGGCGATCGAGGCGGCCGTCTCGGCGACCTCGGCGACGCTCAGGACACCGTCCAGGCCCGGCACCCAGGCCGGCAGGTCAGTCAGCATGGCCGGCCGGACCGGGCTTGCGGAAGTAGAGCACCAGGCTCTTGCCGATCAGCGGATCGAGCACCCGCCCGGCTGCCCGCAGGGTCCGGGGCTGCTTCATGATCTCCCAGACCAGCAGCCGGTGGTACGCCCGCGCCAGCGGGTGGTCGTCGTTCTTCACGCCGACCGCGCACTTGATCCACCAGTACGGCGAGTGCAGGCCGTGCGCGTAGCCCTTGCCGGAGAGCTCCAGGCCGGCGTTGGCGAGCTTGCCGATCAGCTCCTTGTCGGAGTAGATCCGGATGTGTCCGCCGGGGGTGTTGTGGTAGTCGTCGGAGAGCTTCCAGCAGATCATCTCGGGCAGCCAGCGGGGCACCGACACCGCGAGGGTGCCGCCGGGGCGGAGCACCCGGACCAGCTCGTCGATCGCCTGGATGTCGGCGGGGATGTGCTCGAGGACCTCGGCTGCGACGACCCGGTCGAACTCCGCGTTCGCGAACGGGAGGGACAGCGCGTCGCCCTCCTTGACATCGGCCTCGGCTCCCGCCGGGACCTCGCCGGCCTGTTCCATCGCCACGAACAGGTCGCGCACCGCCGAGAGCTCGTCGGCGTCCTGGTCGAAGGCCACCACGTCGGCGCCACGGCGGTACATCTCGAACGCGTGCCGCCCCGCTCCGCAGCCCATGTCCAGCACCCGGTCGCCGGGGCGCAGCCCCAGCCGGTCGAAGTCAACGGTCAGCACTGTGGTTCCTTCGCTCGTCGCGGAACTCCGCGATCACGTCCTGGTACACCGCGGCGGTCGCCTCGGCGACGGCCCGCCAGCTGAACAGCTCGTCCACCCGCTGCCGACCCGCGCGACCCATCCGCTCGCGGCGCTCCGGGTCGTCGAGCAGGGCGGCCAGGGCTGCGGTCAGCTCCGCGACGTCGCCGGGCGTGACCAGGTCCGCGCAGAGTCCGTCGGGACCCACCACCTCGGGGATCGCCCCCGCCCGCGAGACCACCAGCGGTGTAGCGCATGCCATCAGCTCGGCGGTCGGCAGCGAGAAGCCCTCGTACAGCGACGGGACACAGGCCACCTCGGCAGACCCCATCAGCTCGACCAGCTCCGCATCGCTGACCCCGCTGACGAAGCGGACGGAGTCCTTGATCGACAGCGTGTCGATCAGCTGCTCGGTCCGGCCACCGGGCTGCGGTCTGGTGACCAGCAGCAGCTCCAGCTCCCGCTCGGTACGCAGCTTGGCGAACGCCTCGAGCAGGGTCGCGATCCCCTTCATCGGGGCATCGGCACTGGCCATCGCGATGATCCGGCCCGGCACCCGGGGTGCGGTCGGCGGCACGAAGACGTCGTCCACGCCGAGCAGGATCACCTGCATCCGGGCGGGGTCGACGCCGAAGTCCCGGGCGATGTCCCGCGCCGACGACTCCGACGGGGTCAGGATCCTGCGGGCCCGGCGCGCGACCTTCTGCTGCATCCGCAGGAAGCCGTACCAGCGACGCAGCGAGAGCCGCTTGCGCCAGCTGGTGGCGTTGGCCAGGTCGATCCGCCGGTCGAAGGTGATCGGGTGGTGCACGGTGGTCACCAGCGGCAGCCCCATCCGCTCGATGTCGAGCATCCCGTGGCCGAGCACCTGGTTGTCGTGCACCACGTCGAAGTCGTCCACCCGCCCGCGCAGCAGCCGGGCGACCCGGGTGCTGAACGTCTTCGGCTCGGGGAACCCGGCCGTGCACATGGTCAGGAACTCCTCGACGTCCACGAGGTCGCGGAACTCCCGCAGCCCGGGCACCCGGAACGGGTCGGGCTCGCGGTAGAGGTCGAGGCTGGGCACCTTCGTCAGCAGCACGCCGGGATCCAGCTCGGGATACGGCTGGCCGGAGAACACCTCGACCTGGTGCCCGAGGCGGACCAGCTCGCGGCTCAGGTGGCGCACGTAGATGCCCTGGCCACCGCAGTGCGGCTTGCTGCGGTAGGACAGCAGTGCGATGCGCATCGTCGCGACCTCTCTCTCGGCATCCGGACACGAGGGATGCCCCTGATGGGCGGTGACGCGCCGAAGTGGAACCTGTTCCTGCGGTGGTTCAGGGCGATAGCCTAGTGCGCTGGATCAACGCCGGTCCGGGGTCCGAGGTTCCGTCCGCGGGACTGTCACCTGGGTCACACATTCCTCGGGAGGCACCGTGAGCACCGCGCGCGCACTGTCGGCCGACGAGCTGGTCTCGCCGGCCCAGCGCGAACGCCGTCAGCGGATCCTGGACGCGACGATCACGCTGGCGTCCGAGGGTGGCTTCGACGCGGTGCAGATGCGCGCCGTCGCCGAGCGGGCCGACGTTGCCCTGGGCACGCTCTACCGCTACTTCCCGTCCAAGATCCACCTGCTCGTCTGCGCGCTCGGTCGCGAGCTCGAGCGCGCCGCAGCCAGCCTGCGGGGTCGCGCCATACCGGGGGACGACCCGACGGAGCGGGTGATCCAGGTGCTGCGTCGCTCCACCCGGGGCATGCAGGCCGACCCGCCGCTGACCGAGGCCCTGACCCGCGCCTTCATGTTCGCCGACGCGACGGTGCAGCAGGAGATCCAGACGGTCGCCCGGCTGGTCACCGCGATGCTCACCCACGCCATGCACCCGGACCGGGCCGAGCCGAGCGCCGAGGACGTCGCGATCGCCGGTGTGATCGGCGACGTCTGGCTCTCCGCGCTCGTCGGCTGGGTCACCGGCCGCACCAGCGCGCCGGAAGCCACCCGCAAGATCGAAGGCGCGGTCCGCCTGCTGCTCCGCTGACCGCCCCTTCGATCGTGGGGCCGGCTCAGTCCTCGTCGAGCGAGATCGCCTGGGTCGGGCAGGAGGCGACGGCGCGGCGGACCGCGTCGACGTTCTGGTCGGTGGTCTCGTCGGTCTTGAGCTGCAGGAAGTCGTCGTCGTCCAGCTCGAACACCTCCGGTGCGATCGCCTCGCACAGACCGTTGGACTGGCAGCGGTCGAAGTCGACCTTGATCTTCATGGTGCCTCCTCGCTCGAGTGTCCGGGAAAGACGTGGGCCGTCGGGTCGATCGCGACCGCGGCGTTGTTGACGGCGGTCGCTGCCTCGCCGAAGCCGACGGCGATCAGCCGGACCTTGCCGGGGTACTCCGTGATGTCGCCGGCGGCGAAGACCCGCTCCAGGCTGGTCCGCATCGACGAGTCGACGACGACGTGCCGCTTGGACACCTCGATGCCCCAGGTCTGGAGCGGCCCGAGGTCCGCCAGGAAGCCCAGGGCCGCCACCACGGCCTGAGCGGGTCGCACGCTGGCCTCGCCGTCGACGGTGATCTCGACCGACTCCAGCGGCCCGGAGCCGTTCTGCGCACCGTGGAACGCCGTGACCTCGGCCTTGGTGATGATCTCGACCGACGAGGCTCGGACCGCCGCCACCGTCCGGGCGTGCGCGCGAAAGGCGTCGCGCCGGTGCACCAGCGCCACCGAGCGGGCCACGGGCTCGAGATGGAGCGCCCAGTCGAAGGCGCTGTCCCCGCCCCCGACGATCACCACGTCCTTGCCGGCGTACGGCGTGAAGTTCGGCACGAAGAACTCCATCCCGCGACCCAGCCAGCCCTCTCCGGCCGGCAGCGGCCGGGGACTGAACTTGCCGATCCCGGCGGTGATCAGCACGGCTCCGGCGGTGATCTCGGTGCCGTCGTCGAGGCCGATCGTCACCGAGTCGCCGTCGTGCCGCAGCGTCAGGGCGGTGCGGTCGAGGTGGTAGTCGGGGTGGGCCGTGGCCGCCTGGGCCACCAGCCCCTCGACGAGGTCACGTCCCTTGATGGTGGGGAAGCCGGCGACGTCGAGGATCTGCTTCTCGGGATACATCGCGGTGATCTGGCCGCCGAGCTCGGGCAGGGAGTCGACCATCGCCACCGAGAGCCCGCGGAAGCCGGCGTAGTAGGCGGAGTAGAGACCGGTCGGGCCGGCGCCCACGATCAGGAGGTCGGCGTGGGCCGTGCGGGCGGCGGGCGACTCGCTCATGAGTCCCAGCCCTCGGGCCGGTACTTCTTCGGCAGCTTGGAGACCACGAGCCGGTAGGACTCGTCGACCGCCTCGAGCAGCTCGTCGTCGGGGATCTCACCGGAGAAGGAGAGGTCATTCCAGCCGGACCGGCCGATGTACGCCATCACCGAGGCGGCCCCCGGGTACCGCGCCAGCCACTCGTCGGCCATCTCCCGCGTCGCTCCGCCCTTGAGCCCCATGCTGTCCCGCGAGGCGAAGGCGAAGATCTTCCCGCCGTCCGGGCCGTGCCCACCTTGGTCACCGGATACTCGTGGCCCCAGGGATCGTCCGGCCAGGCTCCGGGCTTGGCCAGGCAGTAGGCCTGCATCTGCTCGACGTCCATGGCGGAGGCTCAGTCCTCGTCCCGTCGTCGTCATCGTCATCGTCGTCGAGCAGGCCCTCGGCGCGTGCCGCGGAGACGATCTGGCGGACGTCGGTGAGGGAACCCCGGCCATCGTCGATGAGGGCGTTGCGGGCGCTGGCGAACTTCTCGCCCAGCTCGGCCCGCACCTGGTCGGACACCTCGTCGCGAGCGGGGTTGAGGATCGTCAGCTCCTCCTCGGTCAGGTGGTGGTTGACCACCTTGGCCAGCTCCTCCACGGCATCGTCGAACGCCTGGGTGTCGGTGCCCTTGAGCTCGAGCACCGCGAGCAGCGCCTCGTGCCCCTCGGCGTGCTCCTCCTTGCCGTGCTCGGCCTCGTGCTCGTTGACCGCGTCCTTGCGGCGCAGCTGCGGGTAGACGTGGTGCTCCTCGGCCTCGGCGTGCGCCACGTGCAGCGTGGCGAACGCCTGACGTACGGCATCGCGGTCGGTGCTGCTGTCACGCAGGTCGCGCAGCAGGGTCTCGAACCGGCGGTGGTCCTCGAGGATCAGCTCGACGACATCACCGGCGACGGGGCGGCCCAGATCGATGGTAGTCATGCTCCGAGCCTAGCGCCGGTCCGCCCCGCAACGGACTAGCGGACGCCCGCTTCCATCATCTGCCGGAGCTCCTTCTTCAGGTCGGAGATCTCGTCGCGCAGCCGGGCCGCCACCTCGAACTGGAGCTCGGCCGCGGCGTTCTTCATCTGGTCGGTGAGCTCCTGGATGAGCTGGGCGAGCTCGGCGCTCGGCATGCCGGCGAGGTCGGCGGCGTGCTGGCCGGAGGCGGCGCGGGAGAGCCCCGGGACCGGCGCCTTCTTGCTCTTCGGGTCCTGGTGCTGCCAGGTCTGGAGCAGCTCCTGGGTGCTCTCGTCCTCGCGGGCGAGCATCTCGGTGATGTCGGCGATCTTCTTGCGCAGCGGCGTCGGGTCGATCCCGTTGGCGGTGTTGTAGGCGACCTGCTTGGCCCGGCGCCGGTTGGTCTCGTCGATCGCCGCTCCATCGACGGGGTGATCTTGTCGGCGTACATGTGGACCTGGCCGGACACGTTGCGGGCGGCCCGGCCGATGGTCTGGATCAGCGACTTGTCGGAGCGCAGGAAGCCCTCCTTGTCGGCGTCGAGGATCGCCACCAGCGACACCTCGGGCAGGTCGAGGCCCTCGCGGAGCAGGTTGATCCCGACCAGGACGTCGTAGTCGCCGAGCCGGAGGTCGCGCAGCAGCTCGATCCGCTTGAGCGTGTCGACCTCGGAGTGCAGGTAGCGGGTGCGGATGCCGGCGTCGAGGAGGTAGTCGGTGAGGTCCTCGGACATCTTCTTGGTCAGCGTGGTGACCAGGATCCGCTCGTTCTTGTCGGTGCGCAGCCGGATCTCGTGGATCAGGTCGTCGATCTGGCCCTTGGTCGGCTTGACCACGACCTCGGGGTCGATCAGCCCGGTCGGCCGGATGATCTGCTCGACGGCGTTCTGCGCGCCGCCGGTCTTGTCGAGCTCGTAGTTGCCGGGGGTGGCCGAGAGGTAGATCGTCTGGCCGATCCGGTCGAGGAACTCCTCCCAGCGCAGCGGCCGGTTGTCCATCGCGCTGGGCAGCCGGAACCCGTGGTCGACCAGGTTGCGCTTGCGGGACATGTCGCCCTCGTACATGCCGCCGATCTGCGGCACCGCGACGTGGGACTCGTCGACGATGAGTGATGAAGTCCTCGGGGAAGTAGTCGAGCAGGCAGTTCGGCGCGGAGCCACGGGTGCGGCCGTCCATGTGCATGGAGTAGTTCTCGATGCCGGAGCAGGAGCCGACCTGGCGCATCATCTCGACGTCGTACGTCGTGCGCATCCGCAGCCGCTGCGCCTCCAGCAGCTTGCCCTGCCGCTCGAAGGTGGCGAGCTGGTCCTCGAGCTCGAGCTCGATCCCCTTGATCGCCCGCTCCATCCGCTCGGGGCCGGCGACGTAGTGGGTGGCCGGGAAGAGGTAGAGCTCCTGGTCCTCGGTGACCACCTCGCCGGTCACCGGGTGCAGCGTCATCAGCCGCTCGATCTCGTCGCCGAAGAACTCGATCCGGACGGCGTGCTCCTCGTAGACCGGGAACACCTCGAGGGTGTCGCCGCGCACCCGGAACGTGCCGCGGGTGAAGCGTCATGTCGTTGCGGGTGTACTGGATCTCGACCAGGCGGCGCAGGATCGAGTCGCGGTCGTGCTCCTCGCCGACCTTGAGCCGGAGCATCCGGTCGACGTACTCCTGCGGGGTGCCGAGGCCGTAGATGCAGGAGACGGTCGAGACCACGATCACGTCGCGCCGGGTCAGCAGCGAGTTGGTCGCGGAGTGCCGCAGCCGCTCGACCTCCTCGTTGATCGAGGAGTCCTTCTCGATGTAGGTGTCGGTCTGGGGGACGTAGGCCTCGGGCTGGTAGTAGTCGTAGTAGGAGACGAAGTACTCGATCGCGTTGTCGGGGAAGAGCTGGCGCAGCTCGTTGGCGAACTGCGCGGCCAGCGTCTTGTTGGGCTGCATCACCAGCATCGGCCGCTGCACCTGCTCGGCCACCCAGGCGACGGTGGCGGTCTTGCCGGTGCCGGTGGCGCCGAGCAGGACGACGTCCTGCTCGCCGCCGTGGATCCGCTTGGTGATCTCCGCGATCGCGGTCGGCTGGTCGCCGGAGGGCTGGTAGTCGGAGACGACCTGGAAGGGCGCCACACGGCGCTCGAGGTCGGTCACGGGTCGCATGCCTGCGAGCCTACGACCCCGCACCGACAGTCCCGACGGACGATGCGGACCACCTCGCTACATTGACCCCGTGAGCCTGCGCCGACGTACCGCCCGCCGACGCCTGGTGACCGTGCTCCGGCGCACCCTGCTGAGCGTGCTCGGCGTCCAGCTCGCGCTCGCCTTCGGCCTGACCGTGGTCGACTCCTACCGCCGCCGCGGCAAGAAGCCGAAGCCGTTCCCGATCACGGCGCCGCGCACCGTGACCATCGGTGACGGGCACGGTCACCACCTACACCTACGGCCGGGACCTCTACGCCGACATGCTCGCCGCCATCGAGGGGGCCGAGAAGCAGATCCTCTTCGAGACCTACATCTGGAAGGGCGACGAGGTCGGCGAGAGGTTCAAGGCCGCGCTGGCCGCGGCGGCCGACCGCGGCGTCGACGTCTACTGCATCTACGACGCCTTCGCGAACCTCGTCGTGTCGCCGCGGTTCAAGCACTTCCCGGCCGAACATGATGGTGCTCCCCTACCCCGTCTACTCGGCCGGCTGGCGGTTCCTCGACCTGCGTCGCTACGGCCGCGACCACCGCAAGATCCTGGTCGTCGACGACGAGGTCGGCTTCGTCGGCGGCTACAACATCGGCACGCCGTACGAGACCGAGTGGCGCGACACGCACGTGCGGATCACCGGTCCGGGCGTCTGGGACCTCAAGCGCACGTTCGCCGACTTCTGGAACCTGAACCGGCGCCGGACCCTGCGCCGCAGCGAGCGCCCGCTGCTGCTGGAGACCGCCTCGACCTGGGAGCCGCGGATCCGCTTCCACCGCAACGTGCCCGCGGCTGTGGATGTTCCCGATCCGCGTCGATGTACCTCGAGGCGATCAACCGGGCCAGCCACAACGTGTGGATGACGCACGCGTACTTCATCCCCGACCAGGACTTCGTCGACGCGATCAAGGACGCCGCCCGCCGCGGGGTCGACGTCCGCCTGCTGGTGCCGCGCAAGTCGAACCACATCGTGGCCGACTGGATCTCCCGGGGCTACTTCTCCCAGCTGCTCGAGGCCGGCGTCCGGATCTTCCGCTTCCGCGACGCGATGGTGCACGCCAAGACCTCGACCGATCGACGGCACCTGGTCCACCGTCGGCACCGCGAACATCGACCGGCTCAGCCTGCAGGGCAACTACGAGATCAACGTCGAGGTGATCGACGAGGCGATGGCGAAGACGATGGAGGAGATCTACGCCGCCGACGAGTCCAACTGCTTCGAGCTGACCAGCGGCGAGTGGGAGGCCCGGGACCTGCACCGCAAGTTCACCGAGTACGTGCTGGCTCCGCTGCGGCCGCTGCTCTGAGCGACCGCCTGCGCCTGCTGGTCACCGCCGGCTCGGGTTGCCGCCCGGCAGGTGGGTGCGGGGTGCCATCCGCGACCCGTGCCGTGGCCGGCGCAGCCCGGAGGCTCCGACCAGCGCCGGCACCCGACCCCGGTGCGGACGCCACGGCTCGAGGTACGCCTCGAGCTCCGCGTCGTCGAACGGCGTGCCCGTGAGCGCCCAGCCCACGTCCTTGGCGATGTGGTAGTCGCCGAACGACACCGCGTCCGGGTCGCCGTGGGACCGCTGGAGCACCTCGGCCGCGGTCCACACCCCGACCCCCGGCAGCGTGCGCAGGCGTCGTCCGGCCTCGTCCGGCGCGAGGACGGCGGTGCGCTCGAGGGAGTCGGCGACCCGGGCTGCCGTGACGATGGCCCGCGAGCGCGACTGGTCGATGTGCATCCGCAGCCACTCCCACGACGGGATGGCGCGCAACTGCTCCGGCGTCGGCTGCACCCAGAGCCGCAGCTCCCGGCCGGGACCCGGGGCGCGCTCGCCGTACCGGTGCACCAGCATCCGGAAGCCGGCGAACGCCTCCTGCCCGGTCACCTTCTGCTCGATGATCGCCGGGACCAGGGACTCCATCACCAGCCCGCTGCGACCGACCCGGAGGTTGTGGTGCCGACGCCAGGCCTCGACCAGGACCGGGTGTCGCGGCTCGAAGCCTCGCGGGTCGTCCGCAGCGCCCAGCAGGTCCGGCACCGACTCCAGCGCCCACTCGGCGCCGGGCCCCCAGGCCTCGGCGTCCACCTCGCCGTCGCTGGGCCGGGACCCGATCACCAGCGTCGCGGGCCCCTGCGGCGTCCGGATCCCGCGCCAGTGGCGCCCGGCGTCGTCGCGCCGGTAGGTCGGATCGCCGCCGCCGCGCCGCCGACCCAGCAGGATCCGGTCGACGGGACACGCCCAGTCGGGACGCCACACGCGGGTGCGGGCCTCCTCGGACGTCATGAGGGCACGCTAAACCACGCCCCCGCAGCGCCGCCGAATCCCGCCCGTCTCCCGCCCGCCGCTGGTAGCGTCCGCGGCACCATGGACATCTTCGGGAGCCCGGAGGAACGCCTCCAGCTGAGGATCGGGACGGTCGCCGTCCTGGTCGGCCTGCTCGCGGTCGCGGGCACCGGGGTGCTGGCCCAGCTCGCCGGTGTCTCCAACGAGGCCCTCACCCGGGAGCCGCAGGCGGTGCTCGAGGGCGCCTGGTACATCGGCGCGCTGTCGAACCTCGGCGCCATCGTCTGGGCGGTGGCGGCGGTCTCGGCAGCGCTGACCGCGACCGTCGTGCACGGTCGGGAGCGCAGGATGTTCGCGGCAGCCGGCGCCTTCTCGTCATTGCTGCTGGCCGACGACCTGTTCCTGCTGCACGACGCCGTCTTCCCGAAGGTCGGGCTCAGCGAGAGCATCGTGCAGGCGGCGTACCTGGTGGTGCTGGTGGTCATCACGGCGAAGTACCACCGCGAGATGGGGCTGGTGGCGGTCGGTGGCGTCGCCCTGACGCTCGGCTTCTGGGGCGCCTCGGTCGGGATGGACACCCTGTTCAACAACGCTGCGGTCAACCTCGACCAGCTCGTCGAGGACGGGCTGAAGTTCCTCGGCATCGTGGTCTGGGCGGCGGTCTGGGGCACGCTGTCGCACCTGGCGCTGGTCCGCACCCGCCGGGAAGCCCATGCTCCTGCATGAGGTCGTCACCACGTCCGGCGTGGTCACGGCGACCCGGTCGCGCAAGGCCAAGGTCGAGGCGATCTCGGCGCTGCTCGCGGCGGCGGAGCCGGACGAGATCGAGACCCTGACGTCGTACGTCGCGGGGTCGCTGCGCCAGCGCCGGACCGGCCTCGGCTGGCGGTCGGTCGGAGAGCTCCCGGAGCCGGCGGCGGCCCCCAGCCTGGAGCTGCTCGAGGTGCACGAGGCGTTCGACCGGATCGCGGGCCTGTCCGGGTCCGGGTCCCGGACCGGGCGGGCGGCCGCGGTCGGTGAGCTGTTCGGCCGGGCCACCGCCGAGGAGCAGGCCTGGCTGCGTGGGGTGGTCACCGGCTCGGTGCGCCAGGGCGCCCTCGACGCGATCGTCCAGGAGGCGGTCGCCCGGGCCGCCGCGGTGCCGCTCGCCGCCGTCCGGCGGGCGGCCATGCTCACCGGATCCACCATCCGGGCGGCGGTGGTCGCGTTCGACGGCGGCGCCGAGGCGCTGGGCCTGGTCGCCCTCGAGGTCGGACGACCGGTGCTGCCGATGCTCGCGTCCAGTGCCCCGGATCTCCCGGCCGCCCTGGCCAAGGTCGGCGGCGACCGGGTGGCCGTCGACGCCAAGCTCGACGGGATCCGGATCCAGGTGCACCGCGACGGGGATGCGATCAGCGTCTCGACCCGCACCCTCGAGGACATCACCAGCCGACTGCCCGAGGTCGTGTCGGTGGCGCTGGCGCTGCCGGCCACCCGGTTCGTGCTGGACGGCGAGGCGCTCGCCCTGGACGCGGAGGGACGACCCCGACCCTTCCAGGAGACCGCCTCGCGGACGGCGCAGGCCGCCCAGGAGGACGGTGGCGTCGCGGTGACGCCGTACTTCTTCGACGTACTGCACCTGGACGGCGACGACCTGATGGAGCTGCCCGGTGAGCAGCGGCTGACGGTGCTGGAACGGCTCGTGCCCGAGCAGTACCGGGTGCCCCGGCTGGTCACGGCCGACGCCGACCAGGCGGCGGAGTTCCTGCGCAGCACGCTCGCGGACGGTCACGAAGGCGTCGTGGTCAAGAGCCTCGACGCCCCCTATGACGCCGGCCGGCGCGGGGCGGCCTGGGTCAAGGTGAAGCCGGTGCTGACCCTCGACCTGGTCGTGCTCGCCGTCGAGTGGGGCAGCGGCCGGCGCGAGGGGTGGCTCTCGAACATCCATCTCGGCGCACGCGACCCCGAGTCCGGTGGGTTCGTGATGCTCGGCAAGACCTTCAAGGGGATGACCGACGAGATGCTGGCCTGGCAGACGGAGCGGTTCACCGAGCTGGCGACCTCGCCCGCCGACCGGTCGTCGTACGTCGTGCAGGTGCGGCCGGAGCAGGTCGTCGAGGTGGCGTTCGACGGCGTGCAGCGGTCCAGTCGCTATCCGGGCGGGGTGGCGCTCCGCTTCGCTCGGGTCGTCCGCTACCGCGACGACAAGACCGCCGACGAGGCTGACACCGTGGACACCGTGCGGGCGCTGCGCTAGCACCACCCGGCAGGCCGCCGCGCACGCGCGGCCGATGAGCGGCCCGCTCGTCACAGCTTCACCGCACCGCTGGGGATGCAGTCGGGGAAGTGTCGCTTCCCACGGCTGACATTCGCCGGGCCGGAGCACCCGGCCACTCGGCGCGGCCTCCGCTTGGGAAACGAGTGCCAGGCGTCCTCGACGAGGACCGCACTTCCGTCGCGCACCGCTCCGGGCGACAGTTTGGCTGGTGTCCCGACGGGTACTACCCAGACACCATCAGCCGAGATCGAGATCGAGATCGAAGGAGTGCACGTGTCGGACGACAAGCAGGTTGCGAAGGAACTGGTCGAGACTCTCAAGGACGGCGAGAAGGGCTTCGCCAGCGCCGCCGAGAAGCTGCGGGACAGTGACCGCGCCGAGTGGGCGTCGACGTTGCAGCGGCTGTCGGAACAGCGCGCGGGCTTCCACCGGGAGATCGTCGACCTCGGTCACGAGTACGGCGACGACGTCGACGAGACCGGAACCGTCGCGGCGGCGGTGCACCGCGGGTGGCTCTCGCTCAAGGACGCCGTGACCGGTGACGACGCCGGCAGCGTCCTCGAGGCCTCTGTCACCGGTGAGGACCACGCGGTCTCCGAGTACGAGAAGGCTCTCCAGAAGGACCTCAGCGCCGGCTTCCGGGACATGGTGAAGCGACAGCACGCCGCGGTCGTCGCTGCCCGGTCCGAGGTCAAGGGGCTCGCCGCCACCGACTGACGCCCGCACCGGGGTGCTGCCCGCCGTACGTCGGTGCAGCACCCCGGCGGGCCCCCGGTCCCGGTCGGGGCCAGACTGGCGGGATGGTGGACCGACCCGCAAGACGCAACCGACCGAGGTCGACGTCGAGGAGTTCCTGGCCTCGGTGGACAGCGAACGCCGGCAGCGGGACGCCGCGAGGTGCTGGCCCTGATGCGGCAGGTCACAGGCGCCGAGCCGGTGCTCTGGGGGACCTCGGTCGTCGGATTCGGCAAGCAGCCCTACACGACGGCCGACGGCAAGGAGCACGAGTGGTTCGCCGTCGGGTTGTCGCCCCGGAAGGCCTCGTTGACGCTCTACGGCCTGACCTACTACGGAAGCAACCAGGACCTGCTCGAGCGCCTCGGCCCTCACACGACCGGCAAGGGATGCCTGTACCTCAAGCGGCTCGAGGACGTCGACCGGGACGTGCTGGTCGAGCTCGTCCAACGCGCCTGGGAGACCAACCACGCAGGCTGAGCGCGGGCCTGTCCCCCGGGAACCCGCTCGCGGTTGATCTGAGGGTTCGTGCAACCGGGCAGCTGGCGCTCGTCCAGACCAGGGCGAACGCCGGCCGTCGATCCTTCCGGGGGCCGACTGCCCGCCGCTAGCGTCGAGGTTCGGGGAGGAACCGAGGGGCACATGGTGGCGCCGGCGGGGGGCTGGGAGGACCACGCGGGCGCTCCTGCGCTGCTCGACCCCGCCGAGCTGACCCGCCGGCTCGACGACGGCTGGCGCGCGAGCAACGCCTGGCCAGGGACCCCGATCACCGTGGACTACGTGCGGTTCGGTGCGGAACAGGCCTGGGTCTCCTACCGGGAGGAGGACGCCGCCGACGGGGCACCACCGGTCGGCTACGCGAGCTGTCTGCGCGGATCCGCAGTCCCCCGCACCGCCTCCGGCGGCACCCTCCTCGCGGTGGGGTCGAGCTGGGTCGCCGTTCACCGATGGCCCGACGACGCCGGGCTGCCCGCGCTGCGGAGCGCGCTGACCGGCGGAGGGCTCACGGAGGCGCTCGGCGGCGTCGGGCAGCCGATCACCGTCGAGGTGGTCCACTACAAGCCCGAGCGCCGGGCGGTGCTGAGGGCGCGCGCCGGCGACCGTACGGCGTACGTCCGGATCCGGGAGGGCGGTGCCGCAGCGGACCGGGAGGTGCCACTGCTGGAGCATCTCCACCGGTGGCTGGGCGCCGATCCCGGGATCAGGCTTCCGAGGGTGCTGGGGACTCCGTGGGGCAGCGGCGGAGTGGTCCTCTCCGCGGTCGGGGGCGTGTCGCTGACCAGTCTCTTCGGGACACCCGCAGCGCGGGGCTCCTGCCGGTCGGTCGGGCGCACGTTGGCCCGCCTGCACGCCGTCCCACCACCCGATCTGCTGCCGGCCCTGCCGTCCGACGCCCGCGCCACCATGGTGCACACCGCGGTCGAGGATCTCGGCCTGCTCGAGCGGGTCGCCCCCGCGCTGGCGCAGTCGGTCGACGGGCTGCGTCGACGTCTGCTCGCGTCCGCCGTGGTCCCACCGGCTGCCGGGGTGCTGCTGCACGGAGGGATGCATCCGGGAAACGTCCTGGTCCTCGGTGACGTGGTCGGGATCATCGACCTCGACGGCGCGGCCGTCGGAGAGCGGGAAGCCGATCTCGGCAAGCTCCTGGCGGGGATCGTGATCCACCAGCGCGGGGACGCGTGGGACCTCGCCGGAGAGGTGCTGGCGGCGTACGAGCAGGAGACGGGGCAGCCGGTGGGGCACGACGTGCTCGGTGCCTGGATGACCGGGGTCCTGGTCACCCGGGCGATGCGCGACCTCCGGCGGGGCGACCAGCTCCGGGAGCGCCGGGCCGATCGCCTTCTCCTCGCGGCCGTCCGATGCCTGGCAGGTGGCTGGCCCACGGGCTCCGGGGCGGACGGCGCAGGGATTCCTGTGGGTTGATCGATCGCTGGTCGTCACGGGCGTGGCAACATCCGTGCAACTCGGGGTTGCACGGACGTACGATGACCCCATGGCCAGCGACGTAACCACCCGGACCGACGGCCGCCGCTCCGCCGCTGCGACCCGCCGCCGGGCCCGCGAGAAGGAGATCCTCGCCGCGACCCGGGCCCTGTTCGACGCCCGTGGGGTGCGCGACGCCCAGATCGAGGACATCGCGAAGGCGGTCGGGATCAACCGCGCGATCGTCTACCGGCACTTCACCGGCAAGGAGGAGCTGTTCGCGCTGACGCTGGTCGGCTACCTCGACGAGCTCAGCGAGGCACTCGCCACGGCCGCCGCCGGCCAGGCCGACGCCCGCGCGCAGCTCACCGCGGTGATCTCCGCGTTCGTCGACTACGGCGTGGCCCATCCCGCGTTCGTCGACTGCGCCCAGACCTTGATGCGCCGCAGCGGCCAGGAGCTGCGCGACGACATGTCCGAGAGTGCGCTCTTCCGGCTGGGTCGGGGCATCTCGTCCTGCCTGGCAACGTTGAGCGCCACCCTCGAGTCCGGAGTGGCTGCCGGTGACTTCACCGTCGAGGACCCGACACTCCTGGCCAACACGCTGTACGCCAGCGGCCTCGGGGCTCTGCAGCTGGCCCGCGTCGGGATCCTGGTCAAGGAGGCCGCCCCCGGCATTCCCACGATCGCCTCGATCTCGGCCGATCAGGTCCGCGACTACCTCGTGGCCTCGGCACTGGCGCTCGCCGCCGCCTGACGCCGACCCACCCACCGCCTGAGCAGCCCTGCCCAGGATGGCGGGGGCGGCTGTGCCGTGGCGACCGGCTCCCGGTCGGCCAGCGGCGTCGGGTCCGGTTGCGCTGCGGCCAGCAGCGCTGCCCGGATCGCAACCTCCTGGGCGCTGCCCAGCCGTTCACCGGGCTCGCCGGCCAGCATCTCCAGCACGAGGCCCTGGACGCGGGCCGGAACCTCCGGCGGGAACGACGGTCGCTCACCGACCGGGGCATGCCCCGTCAACGCCTCGTAGGCCACCTTGCCGAGCGCCTGCACGTCCGACTGCGTCGCGACCGGCCGTTCCCGGTCCGGCGGCTCGACGGCGCGGGGAGCGGCGAAGCCGATCAGGACGGAGCGACCGTGCGGGGTGAGCAGGATGCTCGACGGCTTCAGGTCCCGGTGCCCGATCCCCGCGTCATGGGCGACCTGCAGTGCCTCGGCCACCTGCCGCAGAACAGTCATCGCCTCGTCGACCGGCAGCCGGCCCCGGGCCCGCAGCATCTGCGCGAGGGAGACTCCGTCGACGAGCTCCATCACCACGTAGGGACCGGTCTCTCCCGGTAGCGCCGCCCGATCGGTCTCACTGATGTCGAAGACCTGGGCGATGCCCGGGTGCCGCAGCGACGAGGCCAGCCTGGCCTCGGCGTGCAGTCGCAGGCGCCGCACCTGGTCGGCCACGGCGCCCGCGGGCAGCATCCTGACCGCCACCTGACGATCCAGGACGAGGTCGCGGGCGCGGTGGACCGTGCCGCCACCACCACCGGATCCGAGACGCTCCAGCAGCTGGTAGCGCCCTCCCAGGAGCTCGCCAGCACCGCTCGCCATGAAGGGCTCATACCCTTTCGGGTGAACCCCAACCCTCCCTGACCAGGTGTCTCACGCCTCGGCGCGCAGCCGTCAGGGGCGCTCGAGGATCGCGACCACACCCTGACCGCCGGCAGCACAGACCGAGACCAGGCCTCGGCCCTTGCCCTTCTCCGCCAGCAGCTTGGCCATCACGTTCAGGATCCGGCCGCCGGTCGCGGCGAACGGGTGCCCCGCGGCGAGCGAGGAGCCGTGCACGTTCAGCTTCGACCGGTCGATCGAGCCGAGCGGGCCGTCGAGACCGAGCCGCTCCTTGCAGAAGACCGGGTCCTCCCAGGCCTTGAGCGTCGAGAGCACCTGCGAGGCGAAGGCCTCGTGGATCTCGTAGAAGTCGAAGTCCTGCAACGTCAGACCCTCACGCTCGAGCATCCGCGGCACGGCGTACGCCGGCGCCATCAGCAGGCCCTCTCCCCCGTGCACGTAGTCGACGGCGGCGGTCTCGGAGGCGGTCAGGTAGGCCAGGACCGGAAGCCCCCGCTCCTTCGCCCACGCGTCGGACGCGAGCAGCACCGCGGACGCGCCGTCGGTCAACGGTGTCGAGTTGCCGGCAGTCATCGTGGCCGCCTCGCCCTTGCCGAAGACCGGCTTGAGCTTGGCGAGCTTCTCCACCGAGGAGTCCGGGCGCAGGTTCTGGTCGCGCTCCAGACCGCGGAACGGCGTGATCTGGTCGTCGAGGAACCCGGCGTCGTACGCCGCGGCGAGGTTCTGGTGCGAGGCAGCGGCCAGCTCGTCCTGCTCCTCGCGACCGACCTGCCACTCCAGGGCGGTCAGGGCGGCGTGGTCGCCCATCGCGAGCCCGGTACGCGGCTCGCCGTTCTGCGGGATCGCCGGGACGATGTCGCCCGGGCGGATCTTGGCGAGCGCCGAGAGCCGGCCCTTGAGGTCCTTGGCGCGGCTGAGCTCGAGCAGGATCTTGCGGAGGTTCTCCCCCACGGCGATCGGGGCGTCGGAGGTGGTGTCGGTGCCGCCCGCGATGCCGACCTCGATCTGGTTGAGGGCGATCTTGTTGGCGACCTGGATCGCGGCCTGCAGCCCGGTGCCGCAGGCCTGCTGGATGTCGGTGGCCGGGGTCTCGGGAGACAGCTTCGACCCGAGCACGGACTCGCGGGTCAGGTTGAAGTCCCGCGAGTGCTTGAGCACGGCACCGGCGACGACCTCGCCCAGGCGCTCGCCCTCGAGGCCGAACCGGGTGACCAGGCCGTCGATGGCCGCGGTCAGCATGTCCTGGTTCGAAGCCGTGGCGTAGACGGTGTTCGAGCGGGCGAACGGGATGCGGTTGCCGCCGAGGACAGCGACACGACGAGTCGTGGATTCCATGGCCCTATCCTTGCCCGTCGGGACTCCCGTGGGAAACCAATGAGGGGCACGTCACGAAAAGTGGACTCCCGGTTACACCTCTAGTTACATGTTGCCTGCCCCGACCGGGTGCGCCGACCATGTGCCCCGCCCCCGAACCCATGCTGAGGAGCTTCACCAGATGAGCGACAAGTACCAGGGCTTCGTGAACTCGCCCCTCGGGAAGGTCCTGGTCAAGAACCTCGGCCTGCCCAACCCGATGCCCCTCGAGCGGTACGTCGACGGTGCGCCGCTCGTCGACGGCACCGTCCTGGTCGGTGGCCGGGGCCGCCTGGCCGAGTCCCTCCCGGGGCTGCTCGACCAGCTCGGGATCGCGTCGGCCGACTCCACAACGAGCGCCGCAACGAGCCCCGCAACGAGCGCTGGCGACGAGGCCGCGTCGTACAAGGGACTGGTCTTCGACGCGACCGGGATCAGCGACTCCACGCAGCTGGCGGAGCTGCGCGAATTCTTCACCCCGCTGCTGCGCCGCCTGGACCGGTGCCCCCGGGTGGTCGTGCTCGGCACGCCGCCCGAGTCCGTCTCCGGCGGAGAGCGGGTCGCCCAGCGTGCCCTGGAGGGCTTCACCCGCAGCCTCGGCAAGGAGATCGGCCGCGGCGGCACCGTCCAGCTGGTCTACGTCGCCACCGGTGCCGAGGCCGCCGTGACCTCGACCCTCGGCTTCCTGCTCTCCCCCAAGTCCGCCTACGTCTCCGGCCAGGTGGTCCGGATCGGCGCCGTCGGGACCAAGAAGGCCGTGGCGGTGAAGGACTGGCAGCGCCCGCTGGCCGGCAAGATCGCCCTGGTCACCGGAGCCAGCCGCGGCATCGGCGAGCAGATCGCCCGGGTGCTGCACCGGGACGGGGCGACCGTGGTCGGCGTCGACGTCCCCCAGGCCGCGAGCGAGCTCCAGGTCCTGATGAAGGAGCTGAACGGCGACCACCTCGCCCTCGACATCACCGGCAAGGACGCTGCGCAGCGGATCGCCCACCACCTCACGGAGAAGCACGGCGGCGTCGACATCGTCGTGCACAACGCCGGCATCACCCGGGACAAGAAGCTCGCCAACATGCAGGAGGACCGGTGGGACTCCGTGATCGGTGTCAACCTGACTGCTCCGGAGCGGATCACCCGTGAGCTCCTCGACCAGGGTGTGGTCAACAAGAACGGCCGGATCGTCGGCGTCGCCTCCATCGCCGGGATCGCCGGCAACGTGGGTCAGACCAACTACGCCACCTCCAAGGCCGGCGTCATCGGCCTGGTCGACGCGTTCGCCGACGAGCTGAAGGACGGCATCACCATCAACGCCGTGGCTCCCGGCTTCATCATCACCGCGATGACCGCCGCGGTCCCGTTCGCCACACGTGAGGTCGGGCAGCGGCTCAACGCGATGGCCCAGGGCGGCCTGCCGATCGACGTCGCCGAGGCGATCGCCTGGTACGCCAACCCCGGCTCGACCGCTGTCAACGGCAACGTCGTCCGCGTCTGCGGCCAGATGATGCTGGGGGCGTGATGAGCGAGCACGACACCGGCGCCGACTCGGCGCCGCGAGTGGTGGAGGGCGCTCCGGCGGCGCTGCCGATGCTGCTCAGGGCCGCGCTGCCCGCCCTTCCGGTCGTCGGCCACCTGCCCGGGATCCGCAAGCAGGGCACCCATCTCCCCGACCTGGCCCTGACCCGGCACGACGTCCCGATCGAGGCCGGCCACGTGGCGGCGTACGCCGAGCTCTGCGGCTTCCCGACCAAGGACACGGTCCCGCTCACCTACCCGCACCTGCTCGCCTTCGGGCTGCACCTGGCGATCATGACCGACCGGTCGTTCCCGTTCCCGGCGGTCGGCACGGTGCACCTGGCCAACACGATCACCCAGCACCGGCCGATCTCGCTCGACGAGCAGCTCCAGGTCACCGCCCGCCCGGGGGGTCTGCGCCCGCACGCCAAGGGCCGGGTCTTCGACCTGCTCACCACGGTGCACTCGCGCGGCGAGCTGGTCTGGGAGGAGACGTCCACGTTCCTGCGGACGGGTCATGGGGACGAGACCGCGCCCTCCGCGGCCCCGCTCCCCGAGGCGGCTCCGACCGGAACCGTCTGGCGGCTTCCCGGTGACCTCGGGCGGCGGTACGCCGCCGTCTCTGGCGACCACAACCCGATCCATCTCTACCCGCTGACCGCGAAGGCGCTCGGGTTCCCCCGGCAGATCGCGCACGGCATGTGGAGCCTGGCCCGGTGCGTGGCCTCGTTGGAGAACCGGCTCCCGGACGCCGTCACGGTCGAGGCGGCGTTCAAGAAGCCGGTCCTGCTCCCGGGCAAGGTCGCCTTCGGCTCGCGCCCGGTCGACGACGGCTATGCGTTCTCGCTGACCCACCCGACCACCGGTGCCCCGCACCTCGTGGGCGTCACCCGCACCGCCGGGGTCTAGTCCAGCCACGGCGGCACCCCCGAGCGTCTATCCCATCGACAAGGTGATCCCAAGGTCATCAGCGCACCTTGAGCGTGCACGTGTCGAGAGATCAGGCGGCCTCACCTCGACACCCACCCATCACCGGATGCCGAGGACTGACCATGACAATCACACCGGAGCGATCTCGACGGCGCGTGCTGCGCCGGTCGCTGGTAGCCATCACCGCAGCGGCGCTGGGCCTCAGCCCGCTCGTGTTCACCGAGACGGCGTCCGCCGTGACGCCCACCTTCCCCGACAACATCGTCGTCTTCCCCGACCGGGACTTCGTCTCGGTCGAGGGCTACGAGGGCTATGCCGGCTTGAACGCCACCGTCAAGGTCACCCGCGGCACTGAGGTCATGGGCTCCGCGATCGTCCCGGTCTCCGGCACGGACGTGGCCTTCGAGGTCAACCACCCCGGAGGGTTCTGCTGGGGCACCGGCACGAACCTCAAGGTGACCCCCGACATCCGCCCCGGCGACGTGGTGTCCGTGACGTTCCCCGACGGACGGGTCGAGGAGACCCGGACGTCGAGCGCCACCGTCACCGAGGACATGACCCTGAGTGGCACCACCTTGACCATCCGCGGCTCGTACGGCCCGGAGGTCAACACCGCCTTCTTCGAGCAGCGGGTGATCAACCCGGACCTGGTCGACCTGATCGGCAAGCGGGACATCCGTGCCCTGCCGGGACCGGTCGTCCCTGCCGCCACCGGTGGCTACAGCTCGGGGCTCACGTTCAACAACGGCACGTTCCTGGCGACGTACGAGTTCACGGACCAGGCCGCCGCCAACACCGCAGCGGCATCCGACCTCGGTGAGCGGGCGATGAACTGGCAGGTCGAGGATGGTGGCGGCAACCGGCAGGGTCTCACCATCGCCGAGTTCGGCGAGGCCGGCGGACCCGGCATCGGCGGCTGCCCGCTCGGCCCCGGTGACCAGGCCGCCCCGGCCGGGTCCTACACGGCTGTGCGCAGCGCCGACGGGTCCAGCGTTCAGGTCAAGTGGAACGCGGTCGCCGCCCAGCCGGGCGCCGCCCCCGTGACGGGCTACCAGGTCGACGCCATCACCAGCCCGCCGGCAGCAGACGGCACCTCCGCTGTCGTGGGGACCAGGACCGACACGACCAAGTCCCAGGTGAACCTCGCGCTGGACCCGGCGCTGAGCTACAGGTACGAGGTCCGCTCACTCGCCGACACCCGGATGAGCGTGCCCTTCACGCTCGCCGGAGGCGCCGGCAGTGGCGACACCACACCGCCGACCCTCACGACGACGCCGACGTTGAACGGTGGCGGCACTGCCCCGCCGACCCCGACGGACCAGGTCACCATCACCACCAACGGGCAGGCCTTCTTCACCACCGACGGCTCTCCTGTCGTGAACGGCAACCTGCCGTCCGACTCGGCGAGGTTCGTGACCGGGCCGATCCCGATCGTGGCGGAGACCACCCTCAAGGTGGTGGCCTTCGACGCCGCCAACAACATGACCGGACCGTTCGAGGGCACGTTCGTGCCCGGGGCGCCCCCGGCCGCACCTGCGGCGCCGACCGGCTTGGCCGGCACCAGGACGCAGGACTCGGTGTCGCTGACCTGGGACGCAGGCGACGCCTCGGTGACGGGCTACCAGGTGTCGGTGTACGACGCCGGAGGCGTCGCGCTGCCGAGCCAGCCGCCGGTCACCAGCATCGCGCGACAGACGGTGGACGGCCTGCAGCCGGACACGGTCTACCGGTTCGAGGTCCGCGCGATCAACGCGGGCGGCACCAGCGCTCCGTCGACGCCGCAGCTGTCGTTGCGGACCAGGGTGCCCACCGACCAGATCACGATCACCACTGCCCGCTGGAAGGCGGGTGACTTCAGGGTGGTCGGCACCGGCTCGGTGGTCGGCAACACAGTCAAGGTGTACAGGTTCGGCGCCAATCGCCCGTGCTCGGTCGCGACGGCGAACGACCCGACCACCAACATCTTCGGCAGCGCTGCCGTGGTTGCGGCCGCCCCGCCGGGCATCGGCGACTGGGTCCTCCGGCTCCGCAACGGCGCGGCGCCGAACAACAACCCCAACCGGATCTGCGCCGTCTCCAGCGGCGGCGGAGTGGACGGACCGTTCAACGTCCAGTAGCCCGGAGTATCTGAGCGAAGCACTGACTGAGGCGGTCCCGGCGCGAACTGCGCCGGGGCCGCTTCGGTGTGCGGCCATGTTCGACCCGTCAGCCCCGCTCGTGCACCGGCCGGATCAGGCCTTCCTGGGCGAGGCTGGCGACCAGCTGCCCGTCCGGCGTGAAGACCCGCGCCAGCGAGAGCCCGCGTCCGCCCGACGCCGAGGGCGAGATCTGGTCGTAGAGCCACCACTCGTCGGCCCGGAACGGCCGGTGGAACCAGATCGTGTGGTCCAGCGAGGCCATCTGGAGGTCGGCGTGCTGCACGTCGTGCGCCGTCATCGAGGCCCCGAGCAGGCTCATGTCGCTGGCGTAGGTGAAGGCCGCGAGGTGCTCGACCGGGTCGTCGGAGAGCCGGTCGTTGATCCGCACCCACATCCGGGCCCGGGCAGGGTGGTCCGGGTCGGGTGGCAGGCCGCGGCGCGAGGTGCCGAGGTGGCGGGCCTCGAGCGCGCGCCACTCCCAGGCCAGGGCATCGGACTCGGGGGCTCCGGACGACCGCATCAGGCCGAGCACGTCCACGCCCTGCTCCGGGGCCGGCACGTCCGGCATCTCGTCCTGGTGCGAGAGCCCGTCCTCCGGACGCTGGAAGCTCGCGGTCAGGTAGTAGATCGGCCGGCCGTGCTGCCGGGCCACCACTCGCCGGGTCGCGAACGACCGGCCGTCCCGGATCCGCTCCACGTCGTAGATGATCGGCACCGCCGTGTCCCCGGGGAGCAGGAAGTACGAGTGCAGCGAGTGGGTGACGAACTCCGGGTCGACGGTGCGGACGGCGGCGATCAGACCCTGCGCGGCGACCTGACCGCCGTACACCCGGGAACGAGCGGTGTCCGCGACGGTGCCGCGGAAGAGGTCGATGTCGAGCTCCTCGACATCGAGCAGCGCGACGAGGTCCTGCACGGGCGTGGACACGGGTGAGGCCTTTCGGTGGCGGGCTGGAGCGGGTGGCGCCGGCGCTCAGTCCCGCTGCCGGATCAGCCCCTCCTGGGCGACGGTGGCAGCGAGCGTCCCGTCCTGGGTGAAGACCCGGGCCAGGGCGAGTCCCCGACCACCGGAGGCCGACGGACTCTCCTGGTCGTAGAGCCACCACTGGTCGGCCCGGAACGGCCGGTGGAACCAGATCGTGTGGTCGAGCGAGGCGACCTGCAGGCCCGGTGAGCCCACGTGCAGCCCGTGCGGCACCAGCGACGCTCCCAGCAGGGTCATGTCGCTGGCGTAGGTGAACGCCGCGAGATGCTCGACCGGGTCGTCGGTCAGCTGCCCGTTGACCCGGATCCACAGCCGGGCGCGAGCCGGCTTGGCCGGGTCGTCCTCCAGGCCCTCCCGGGAGTTGCCGACGTAGCGGACGTCGAGTGCGGCCCACTCCCGCTCCCAGTCGACGGCGCTCCCGCCGCGGGCCCGGAACATGGCGCCCAGGTCGACGCAGTCCTCCGGGTCCGGCACGTCCGGCATCCGGTCCTGGTGCTCGAGGCCGTCCTCGGCCCGCTGGAAGTTGGCCGTCAGGTAGTAGATCGGGCGGCCGTGCTGGCGGGCCGCGACCCGACGGGTCGCGAACGAGCGGCCGTCCCGGATCCGCTCGACGTCGTAGATGATCGGGACCGCCGGGTCGCCGGGGAGCAGGAAGTACGAGTGCAGGGAGTGCACGGCGTACGCCGGGTCGGCCGTACGGACTGCGGCGATCAGCGCCTGGGCCGCGACCTGGCCGCCGAAGACGCGCTGCAGCGAGGTGTCGGGCTGGCGCCCGCGGTACAGGTCGAGGTCGAGCCGCTCGACGTCGAGCAGCGCGACGAGTTCGTCGGCCGATGCGGGCACGGTCGGGCTCCTTCGGGGTGTGGGTGAGCGGGGGGTGCGGGGGCGGGCCGGACTGGGCTCAGGGCTGGTCGGAGTCCGGCCGCTCCAGGCCGGCCAGGAACTGCTCGAACTGCTCCCCGATCTCCTCGCCGGTCGGCAGCGGCTCGTCGTCGGCCAGCAGGCTGTCGCCCGCCTGCTCGGAGCGCTCGAAGGCGTCGTACTGCCGCTCGAGTGCGCGCACCACGTCCTCGATCTCGGCGTTGGAGGCGAGGTACCGGGTGATCTCCTCCTCACGGTCCTCGGCCTCCGCGGCCAGGTCCGTGAGGTCGATGGTCAGCCGGCCGGAACGCTCGAGGTGCTCCAGCAGCTCGGCCGCCGCTCGCGGGTAGTCGAGCTGCGCGAGGTAGTGCGGGATGTGCGCGACGAAGCCCATCGCGTCGTGGCCCCACTCCCCCAGCCGCAGCTCGAGCAGGGCCTGCGCGCTGCTGGGGATCCGCAGCTCGCCCTGCCAGCGGCTCTGGCCGGCGATCAGCTCGGCGTTGTTGGCGTGCGGGGTGATCGCGATCGGCCGGGTGTGCGGCACCGCCATCGGCACGGCTCCCAGGCTGATCACGCGGCTCACCTCGAACCGTTCGACGACCTCGAGCACCGCATTGGCGAAGGCCTCCCATCGGTTGTCCGGCTCCGGCCCGCTGAGCAGGAGGTACGGCGTCCCGCCGCTGTCACGCAGCAGCCGCACCACCAGCCGGGGCGCGTCGTACCCCTCGTAGTGGTCCCGCACGAACGACATCGGTGGTCGCCGGGCGCGGTAGTCGTGGAACTGGTCGACGTCGAAGGTCGCCACGACCGGGCGACCCTGGCCGAGCTCTCCGTCGCAGAGGTCCACCAGGTGCTGGGCGGCCCGACCCGCGGCGTTGCCCGCGTCGAGGAACCCGTCGAGCACCACCACCATGGTGAGCGCCGTCGTGTCGTCGAGCTCGGGCACATCGTCGACGATGTGCACGAGTCGCCGGGATTCCTTGGACACGTGGGACGTCCTTCCTGACGAGATCGGCTAGGCGCTGGCGTGTGGCCCCAGCGCCCGGGTGACTCACGATATTCCCCCGGCCGGATCCCGCGCAGCCGCCCGCGCCCCGTCCTCCGCCCCGGTCGGCGAGTACGGCGTGACGACCCCCACACCACCACAGCACCCCGAGCGTTGTTACCGCGGGGTAACCTGATCCTTCTGCCCGTCCTCCCCCCAGCCTTATCAGAGGAGATCCCGTGTCGAGAGCGTCCCGACAGCTGCGAGAGGTCGTCTTCGTCGACGGCGTCCGCACCCCCTTCGGCAAGGCCAAGGGGCAGTACTCCGAGACCCGCGCCGACGATCTCGTGATCAAGTGCATCCGCGACCTGATGCGCCGCAACCCCACCCTCCCGGCCGACCGGGTCGACGAGGTCGCGATCGCCGCCACCACCCAGATCGGCGACCAGGGCCTGACCATCGGGCGGACCGCCGCCCTGCTGGCCGGTCTGCCGCAGAGCGTCCCCGGTTTCGCCATCGACCGGATGTGCGCCGGCGCGATGACCGCGGTCACCACCACCGCCTCCGGCATCGCGTTCGGCTCCTACGACGTGGCGATCGCCGGTGGCGTCGAGCACATGGGCCGGCACCCGATGGGTGAGGGCGTCGACCCGAACCCGCGGATCCTCTCCGAGCGCGTCGTCGACCCCGACGCCCTCGTGATGGGCAAGACCGCAGAGAACCTGCACGACCGCTACCCCTCGATCACCAAGCAGCGGGTCGACGCCTACGCCGTCCGCTCGCAGGACAAGACCGAGGCGGCGTACGCCGCGGGCAAGATCCAGCCCGACCTGGTCCCCGTGGCCACCCGCTCCGCCGACGAGGGCTGGGGCCTGGCCACGACCGACGAGCCGATGCGGCCCGGCACGACGATGGAGTCGCTCGCCGCGCTGAAGACGCCGTTCCGCGCGCACGGCAAGGTGACGGCGGGCAACGCCGCCGGTATCAACGACGGCGCCACCGCAGCCCTGCTCGCCGACGAGGAGACCGCCAAGGAGCTGGGTCTCCCGATCCGGATGCGGCTGGTGTCGTACTCGTTCGTGGGCGTCGAGCCCGAGGTGATGGGCTCCGGCCCGATCCCGGCGACCGAGAAGGCGCTCAAGCAGGCCGGTCTCACGATCGACGACATCCAGGCCTTCGAGGTCAACGAGGCGTTCGCCGTGCAGGTGCTCGCGTTCCTGGAGCACTTCGGGATCGCCGACGACGACGCCCGGGTCAACCCGTACGGCGGCGCGATCGCCGTGGGCCACCCGCTGGCCTCGTCGGGCGTGCGGCTGATGACCCAGCTCGCGCGGCAGTTCGAGGAGCGGCCCGAGGTCCAGTACGGCCTGGTCACCATGTGCATCGGCATCGGCATGGGCGGCACCGTGATCTGGGAGAACCCGCACTACACCGGAGAGGCAGCCTGATGAGCATCACCGACCTGTTGACCCGCGCCGAGGAGATCTCCTCGGACGCCGAGGTCGTCACCCGCGCCCACCTGCGCAAGGTCAGCGTGCCCACCCGCGACGGCAAGGGTGCCGGCGTGATGGGCCTGATCACCCTCGACAACGGCGAGGACCACACCCGGCCCAACACCTTCGGTCCCCGCTCGCTGATCGCGCTCAACACCGCGATCGACGCCGCCCTGGCCGACGACGAGATCACCTCGATCGGGGTCACCGGCAAACCGTTCATCCTGGCCGCCGGCGCGGACCTGACCAGCATCGCCGGTGGCGGCGAGGACGCGGTCCGGGTCGTCGCCGAGCTCGGCCACGCGGTCTTCCGCAAGCTCCAGGACGGGACCGACGGCCGCGCCAAGACGTCGTTCGGGTTCATCAACGGACTCGCCCTCGGCGGCGGACTCGAGGTGGCCCTGCACTGCACGTACCGCACGGTGATGGACAGCGCCCCGGCGCTCGGCCTGCCCGAGGTCATGCTCGGCCTGGTCCCCGGCTGGGGCGGCGCGTACCTGGTGCCCAACCTGGTCGGCGCCCAGAAGGCCGTGCAGCTGATCCTCGAGAACCCGCTGAACAACGGCAAGACGCTCGGCGGGCAGGCGGCGTACGGGCTCGGGCTGGCCGACGCCTGCTTCTCCGGCGCGGACTACCTCGAGCAGTCGCTGCTGTGGGCCGGCGACGTGCTCACCGGTGCGGTCAAGGTCGAGCGGCCCGAGGTCGACCGTGGCGAGGCCTGGGACGCAGCGGTCGCCCACGGTGCCGAGGTCGCCCGGGCCAAGACCGGCGGGGCGAGCCCGGCCGCGATCAAGGCCGTCGAGCTGATCTCGGGCGCGCGGACCGCGAGCCGCGACGAGGGCTTCGCCGCCGAGGACGAGGCGCTGCACGCGCTGTCCCGGACGCCCGAGCTGATCGCCAGCCTGTACGCCTTCGACCTGGTCCAGAAGCGAGCCAAGCGCCCGGCCGGGGCTCCCGACCGGTCGCTGGCCCGCCCGGTCACCAAGGTCGGCATCGTGGGTGCCGGCCTGATGGCCAGCCAGCTCGCGCTGCTCTTCGTGCGCCGCCTCGAGGTCCCCGTGGTCCTCTCCGACCTCGACCAGGCTCGCGTCGACAAGGGCGTCGGCTACGTCCACGCCGAGATCGACAAGCTGCTCGGCAAGGGCCGGATCAACCAGGACAAGGCCAACCGGTTCAAGGGCCTGGTCTCCGGCGCGGTCGACAAGGCGAAGGTCTTCGGCGACGCCGACTTCGTGATCGAGGCCGTCTTCGAGGAGATGTCGGTCAAGAAGCAGGTCTTCGCCGATGTCGAGGCGGTCGTCTCGCCCGAGTGCGTGCTGGCCACCAACACCTCGTCGCTCTCGATCACCGAGATGGCTGCGGACCTGGAGCACCCGGGTCGGGTCGTGGGCTTCCACTTCTTCAACCCGGTCGCGGTGATGCCGCTGCTCGAGATCGTCAAGGGCGAGCAGACCGACGACGCCGCGCTCGCCACGGCGTTCGCGACCGGCAAGGCGCTCAAGAAGACCACCATCCTGGTCAAGGACAGCCCGTCGTTCATCGTGAACCGGCTGCTCGGCCGCTTCATGGGCGAGGTCGGCCGGATCGTCGACGAGGGCACCCCGGTGCCGGTCGCCGACGGCGCCTTCGCGGGCGTCGCGCCGATGCCGCCGTTCATGCTGATGTCGCTGGTCGGCCCCGCGATCGCGCTGCACAACAACGAGTCGCTGCACCGGGCCTTCCCGGACCGGTTCTACGTCTCCCCCGGCCTGGCGCGGGTCGTCGAGGCCGGCAAGTCGTCGTACTACGGCGCGGACGGCGGGATCGACCCGGAGGTCGAGGCGCTGCAGGAGAAGCCGGAGACCCCGGTGGTCCTCGAGGCTGCCGAGGTGCGCACCCGGGTCCTGTCGGCGCTGGCCGACGAGGCGCGGCGGATGCTGGACGAGGGTGTCGTCGCCGCTCCGGAGGACCTCGACCTCGCGATGATCACCGGCGCCGGCTTCTCGTTCTGGAACGGCGGACTCACCATGCTGCTCGACCGTGAGGGCCTCGGCGAGAAGGTCAGCGGCCAGAAGTTCCACTGATCCTTGCTCCACCGCCCGCAGCGGCCACTAGGGGTGGGGTGGTGGGGGGGGTGTTGTGAGGAGTGGAGTGACTTGCGGAATCGGCGGGGTGTGGTGTAGCCGAACGCTCTGTTGATCGTCTGCTCCTGGGCGAGCGTGAGCACGCGGTGTGTGGTAGGTGCCCTCACGCTGTGGCATGTGCTCATAGACCGGTGAAGCAGGTGCCCGCGTCCTCGCCAAAAGTCGAGCCGTCAGCTACGCGGATCGCAGAGCCGGGTTATTTGAGGTAAATGAATGGTCTTGAAATACCCATCCGAGCTGATCTGGATTGACCAGCAGGTAGCGCGTAGCTGGTCACCTGGGTGGCTCGAGTGGTGAAGGAGTGACAGAAGTTAGCCATGATGGCACCACCAATGGAGTACTCAGCGAGCGAGCTGTACACATCAGACGCAGTAGGACTAGCTGGGCCCTCAGCCCTGTTTTCACCATCGGCACCGACGGATGACAGGAAGCTGGCCCCTGAGCGCCGGCGATTCCCTCTTTGTTCCAGGAGACTGGGGTTTTGTTCTTCATGTCGTAGTGTGAGGTTGTAATGATGATCTTCAGGTTTCAGCTCTTGTTGTAGCAACCTGTGATGGTGTCGTTGGACGCCGACGATGCCTGCGCGGCTGTGACGCCGCCCAGGATCGCCACGAGTGCAACCCCACTGATGATGACGCGCCCCAGAGTGCCCTTGCGAAGCGCGAACTGCTGTGAGAAATAGACAAAAAAAATACACGGTGACGTGCAAAATAAAACAGAAAAAAAAAAAAAAAAAAAAAAAAAAAAAAAAAACAAAAAAAAAAAAAAAAAAAAAAAAAAAAAAAAAAAAAAAAAAAAAAAAAAAAAAAAAAAAAAAAAAAAAAAAAAAAAAAAAAAAAAAAAAAGAAAAAAAAAAAATAAAGATCAAAAAAAAAAAAAAAAAAAAAAAAAAAAAAAAAAAAGAAAAGAAAAAGAACCGGCCCGCCCGTAGCATCGGGCGGGCCGGTTGTTCGTTGTCGCTGTCGTCCGTCTCGAGGAGCATCGTTGATCTTCATCACCGCCAAGTTCCAGGTCCTGCCCGAGCACGCGGAGACGTGGCCCGAGATCACTCGGGAGTTCACCACGGCCACCCGCGCCGAGGAGGGCTGCCTGTGGTTCGACTGGTCCCGCAGCCTCGACGACCCGCACGAGTACGTCCTCGTCGAGGCGTTCCGCGACGGTGAGGCCGGGGCCGCCCACGTCGGCAGCGACCACTTCAAGGCCGCCCAGGCGCACCTCCCGCCGTACCTCGCCGCCACCCCCCGGGTGATCAGCCAGCAGGTCGACCAGGACGACTGGTCCGAGCTCGGCGAGATGCAGGTCGACCACCCCTGACTGCCGACCCGGCGTGAAGTGCCCCAGTTTCCCTGCCGAGTCGGCGTGAAGTGCCCCAGTTTCCCTGCCGACCCGGCGTGAAGTGCCGGGAACTTCACGCCGGCTCGGCGGGGCCTGGAGGGAACTTCACGCCGGGTCGGTCAGACGCCCCAGAGGGCGGCCACGTGCCTGGCGTCGGTGCCGCAGCAGCCACCCACCACCGAGAGCCGGGGCAGCTGGGGGCGGAGCCGGTCTGCGGCCGCCGCGAGGTCCCCGGGATCACCCTCGTCGAGCTCCTCGGCGGCGTCGAGCTCGGCGTGCGTCATCCGTGAGGCGTTCGGCCTGATCCCGATGATCCGGTCCAGCCAGGCCGCCCCCTCCGCGGCCCCGTCGGTGGACAGGCCAGGTGCGACGTGCTCCGGGTGGGCGCAGTTCACCATGAAGTAGTCCGGCCCACCCTCGGCGTCGACCCGCTCGATCGCCTGCCCGAGCGGGGTGCCGTCCGGTAGCCGCCCGTCGGTCTCGACGGTGAAGGAGATCGCGACCGGCACGTCCGAGGCGCGGGCCGCGTGCACCACCCCGATCGCCTCCTCCGGTCCGGTCAGCGTCAGCGCGGTCACCAGGTCCACCCCCGCGGCCGCGAACGCCTCGACCTGCGGCCGGTGGTACTCCGCCGCCTCGGCCGGGTCGGCCCGCTCCCCCGCGACGTAGCCGTCGCCGCGCGGACCCATCTGACCCGAGACCAGCACGACAGGCAGGTCCGTGTAGCCGTCGGCGACCTGCTGCGCGAGCTCGGCCGACGCCCGGTTCACCCGGTCCAGCCCCGCCCGGTCGTAGCCGACCCTCGCGCCCCAGTCCGGGTTCGCCCGCCAGGTCGGGGTCTCGAGGATCAGACCGGCTCCGGCCCGGCGGGCCACGGCGGCGTACCCGTCGTAGTACTCGCGGAGCAGGTTGCGCCCGTGGTCCACCTCGACGATCGGGAACGCCGCGAACTCCGGCAGGTCGACGCCGTGGTGGAAGATCAGGTCGGTCTCGAGGCCGCCGTCGGTGACGAACGGCGTGCCGTCGAGCTGCGGCAGCTGACTGGACATGCTGACCTCCCGGGAGCAGGTGCTGGCTGTTGTGGCCCGGTCTAGCAGAGTCCGCCTCTACCACCAACGGTGTCGGCCACCGGTCCGGACCAGCGCTCAGGACACCGCGTTGCGCACCGGCGGGCGTCTGGCATCGTGTCCCACGACACACCCGTCGGACAGGAGCAACCCCGTGACCACCGCGATCGACGCATCCGAGGCCCAGCGAGGATCGTTCTCCTCGCGCCGCGTCTTCATCCTCGCCGCCATCGGATCGGCCGTCGGGCTGGGCAACATCTGGCGCTTCCCGTACGTCGCCTACGAGAACGGCGGCGGGGCGTTCGTCATCCCGTACCTGATCGCGCTGCTGACCGCGGGAATCCCGTTCCTGTTGCTCGACTACGGCATCGGTCACCGGTACCGCGGCTCTGCTCCCCTGTCCATGCGGCGCGCGAGCCGCGGCGCCGAGGGCATCGGCTGGTGGCAGGTGGCGATCTGCTTCGTGATCGCCGTCTACTACGCCGCGATCATCGCCTGGGCAGCCCGGTACACGATCTTCTCCTTCAGCCAGGCCTGGGGCAGCGCGCCCGGCGACTTCCTGATCGGCGACTACCTGCAGGTGGCCGACCCCGGCATCGGCTTCGACTTCGTGCCCGGAGTGATCGTCCCCCTGGTCCTGGTCTGGGTGGTCATCCTGCTGGTGATGGCGCTCGGGGTGCAGAAGGGCATCGGCGCCACCGCCGTGGTCTTCATCCCGGTCCTGCTCGTGACCTTCTTCGCGCTGGTCGTCGCGGCCCTGTTCCTGCCGGGTGCGGGCATGGGGCTCGACGCGCTGTTCCGCCCCGACTGGGGCGCCCTCGCCGACACCGGCGTCTGGGTGGCGGCGTTCGGCCAGATCTTCTTCTCGCTCTCGGTCGGCTTCGGCATCATGATCACGTACGCGTCGTACGTCGGGCGGCGCACCGACATGACCGGCTCCGGCCTGGTCGTGGGTTTCTCGAACTCCGGCTTCGAGCTCCTCGCCGGCATCGGCGTCTTTGCGGCTCTGGGCTTCATGGCCAACGCCTCCAACCAGGCCGTGGACGAGGTGGTGGAACAAGGCATCGGGCTCGCCTTCATCGCCTTCCCCGCGATCATCAATGAGCTGCCCGGAGGAGCCTTCGTCGCCGGGACCGTGGGCGTGCTCTTCTTCGGGTCCCTGGTGCTGGCCGGGCTCACGTCCGCCATCAGCGTCATCGAAGTCGTGGTCTCGGCGGTCCGCGACAAGTTCGAGATGTCGCGACTCGGCGCCTCGATGGCGGTGGGTGTGCCGGCCGCGGTGGTCAGCATCGCGCTCCTGGGCAGCACCACCGGGCTCCACGTGCTCGACATCGTCGACCACTTCATCAACCGCTTCGGCATCCTCCTGGTCGCCGTCGCGAGCATGGTGCTGCTCAGCTGGGTCTTCAAGAAGACCAACCTGCTGCGCGACCACCTGAACCTCGACGGGTCGGTGCACCTCGGCAGGTGGTGGCTCGTGATGATCGGTGTGGTCACGCCCTTCGCGCTGACCTTCATCCTGGTCAAGGAGTTCATCGACAACATCACCGAGCCCTATGCGGGCTACCCCTCCTGGATGCTGAACCTGCTCGGCTGGGGTGTGGCCGGCGGTGTCATCGTGCTGGGTCTGCTGGCGGCTCGGATGCCGTGGCGACCGGGCACCTCGCTCGACGACCCGGAGCTGGAACACACCGACCGAGAGAAGGCAGTCTGATGACGACGTCCGCGATCGCGATGATGGTCATCGCCATGATCATCCTGTGGGGCGGTCTGGCGCTGGCCATCTGGAACATCTCCAGGTTCACCGGCGAGGAGCCCGGCTCCGTCCGTCGCGACCTGTAGGAAGCCCGACCGGGCCGGGCCCGGACGGCTCCGCCGACTCCGGCTCCGCGTCGTCCGCGGGCGCTTGGGAGGGCGCAGGTGACCCTGTCGCGGACGGGCTCGCCTCCGGGGACTGCCCACCCGGAGTCTGCTGGCCACCCGACGAGCCGGACTGCTTCGGCCGGTAGTTCGCGAGCAGCAGGCGGCCCGCGCGGTTCGCGAGCTGGGTGGAGTCGATGCCGAAGCTCTTCTCGAGGACCTGCTCCTGGTCGGCTCCTTCGCCGAGCGCGTCCAGCAGGGACCAGAGCGCTGCCTCGCCGTAGCTGTCGGCGAGGTACTCGCAGGCCCACCAGGACAGCGCGTAGTGCTCGCTCGAGTATTCGTCGTTGAACTCGTCGTCGACCGGCATCTCGCTGAAACCGTCCTCGGCGGCCTGGACCGCGCTCGGCTGGATCCGCCGGTCCTGCGGCGCCATCGGCCGGACCGAGACGTACTCCGCCAGGCCTTCGCCCAGCCAGACCGGAGCCAGGTCGTCGCGTGAGCCCAGGACCACGTGCGTGAGCTCGTGCCGGATGAGCCGGTCACGCTGGGGAGCGGGTCCGTCGAGCATCCCCGGGTTGAGCACGATCCGGGTCCCGGCGACCACCCCGCTCTCGGGCGAGGACAGCACCGGCACGGCGATCGCGTCCAGCCGGGTCGGGTCGCCGGGCAGACCGTCGAGCGAGCCGAGGAAGGTGTCGTCCGACATGGCGTAGACCACCACCGAACGCGACCACGGATACGGCACGAGGCCGCTGAGCTCCGCGATGCCCTCCTCGACGGAGGAGACCACGTCGGGCGCCCGCTCGACGCTGCCCCGGTCGAAGATGCCGAGCACCCCGAGGCCCGTGCGCACCTCGACCGGGCCGAGATCCCACGGCTGCTGGGCGACCTGGTTGCGGCTCTCCCAGGTGGTGTCGCTCACCGACGAGAGTCGGAACCGGTCGGGGTGCCCGGGCCACGGCGAGAACCGGTAGCGGTCCGGCGCCGTGACCGGCCGGGCGTCGTACCCCGCAAGCTCCAGGGTGACCACGACGACCGCCCAGTAGTCGTCGCCCTCACGGACGATGCTGCCCGGATCCAGGCTGTAGCGGTACGTACCGATCGGGAGCTGGGCCAGGTTGTCGAAGTAGCTGCGCTGGTCCGCCACGAACGACGGGTCTGCCCGGTCCAGCCCGCGCACGAACGCCCGCACGTCCTTGAGTCGTACGGCGCGCGACCGCTGGCGCAGCAGGTCCGTGAGGCCGTCCGGGACGGCTGCGGGGACCTGGACCGAGGGAGCGTTCGCCGACGCTGTTGGCGGTTCGTCGGGAGGGCTGCCCGAACAGGCGGCCAGGCCGACCGCGGGGCCCGCGGTCAGCAGCGCGACCAGCACCGACCGGACCAGCCGGTGGGTGGGCCGGAGCGGACTAGTTCCGCTGGTCGGCATCGACCAGCTCTCGACCCTCGGCCAGCGCGGTCATGTCCTCGACGATCCCGAGCGCGAGCGTCTGCGGGGTCAGCCCGATCCGCTCGAGGATGGTGGCCCGCTTGGCGTGGTCCAGGAACTGCTGGGGGATCCCGTGCAGCCGGAACGGCGTGTGCACGCCGGCGTCGTTCAGCGTCTGCAGGAGCACCGACCCGCAGCCACCGATCCGTCCGTTGTCCTCCACGCTGACGACCAGCTTGTGCTCGCGGGCGAGCTGGACGATCGCGGGATCGACCGGCAGCACCCACCGTGGGTCGACCACGGTCACACCGATGCCCTGGGCGACCAGGCGAGCGGCCACGTCGACCGCGACCGTCGCCATCGAGCCGACGGCGACCAGCAGGACGTCCTTGGTGCCGTTGCGGACGAGCACGTCGGCGTTGCCGGCCGTCCCGACGGCCTCGACGTCCTCCGGCGGCGCACCCTTGGCGTAGCGCACCACAGTCGGGGCGTCGTCGACCTCGACGGCCTCGTTCAGCAGCTCACGCAGCCGGGTCGCGTCGCGAGGGGCGGCGAGCCGCAGCCCGGGCACCACCTGCAGCAGCGACATGTCCCACATGCCGTTGTGGCTGGCACCGTCGTCGCCGGTCACTCCGGCACGGTCGAGCACGAACGTGACGCCGCACTTGTGCAGCGCCACGTCCATCAGCACCTGGTCGAAGGCACGGTTGAGGAACGTCGCGTAGACGGCGAACACCGGGTGCAGGCCGCCGATCGCCAGCCCTGCCGCCGAGGTCGCGGCGTGCTGCTCGGCGATGCCGACGTCAAAGGTGCGCTCCGGGAAGCGGGCCTGGAAGTGGTGCAGCCCGACCGGGTGCATCATCGCGGCCGTGATCGCGACGACGTCGGGGCGGCGCTGGCCGATGTGCACGATCTCGTCGGCGAAGACGTCGGTCCAGACGCGACCCTTGGGGATCTCCTCGCCGCTCTCGATGTCGAACGGGCCGGGGCCGTGGAACTGGTCGGCCTCGTGCGCCTCCGCGGGGTCGTAGCCGAAGCCCTTGCGGGTCAGCGCGTGCACGATCACCGGCCCGCCGAAGCGCTTGGCCTGGGCGAGCGCCTGCTCCATCGCGACGCGGTCGTGGCCGTCGACCGGGCCGACGTACTTGAGACCGAGGTCCTCGAAGAGACCCTGGGGCGCGATCGCGTCCTTGAGCCCCTTCTTCATCGCGTGCAGCGCGTCGTACGCCGCGGGGCCGACGCCCTTGACCGAGTGCAGGCGCTTCTTGACCAGGTCGAGGATCTGCTCGTAGCGGGGGTTGGTCCGCAGCGAGGTCAGCGCGTTGGCGAGTCCGCCGATGGTCGGGGTGTAGGAGCGGCCGTTGTCGTTGACCACCATCACCAGCCGGCTGCTCTTGGCGATCGCGATGTTGTTCAGCGCCTCCCAGGCCATCCCGCCGGTGAGCGCACCGTCGCCGATGACGGCGACCACGTGCCGGTCCTCGCCGCGGATCGCGTACGCCTTGGCGAGGCCGTCGGCGTAGCTGAGCGCCGTGGAGGCGTGGGAGTTCTCGACGATGTCGTGCTCGGACTCGGCCTGGCTCGGGTAGCCGCTCGCGCCACCCTCCTGGCGGAGCTTCTCGAACGACGCCATCCGGCCGGTCAGCAGCTTGTGCACGTAGGCCTGGTGGCCGGTGTCGAAGACGATCCGGTCCCGCGGTGAGTCGAAGACCCGGTGGATCGCCATGGTCAGCTCCACCACCCCGAGGTTGGGCCCGAGATGACCACCGGTCCGCGAGCAGGTCTCGACGAGGAAGTCGCGGATCTCCGCGGCCAGGGTCTCGAGCTGGTCGTCGGTGAGATCCCGCAGGTCGCGCGGGGTCCTGATCGACTCCAGGTGGCCCATGGGTCCTCCGCTTTCTGGCTGACGTGCTCTGCCGGACGGCAGAATGCTCGAGTTTATCCGCGACCGGTCACAGATCGAGAACCGCGACGGCCGGCTCATGGAGGCTACCCATCCAGACCCGACCTTCGTGCTCCCGCACGCCGGTCACCATGTGATAGTCGTCGCTCGCGACGTCGCAGTCGTGCACCAGCGTCCCGGCGTCGTCGTACGCCTGGACCCGCACGGTGCGCCGGGGCTTGGGCTGGAGCCGCTCCGGGATCCGGGTCACCTGGCGGCGCAGCCACAGCGGGCTGCGGTGCAGGCGCTCGACGACCGGGTCGGTCGGGCTGGCCAGCGTCACCCAGATCAGGCCGTCGCTCCCCCGCGCGATGTTGTCGGGGTAGCCGGGCAGGTCCTGCACGAGGAAGTCCCGCTGCCCCGCGCTCGGCCCCGCGATCCAGTGGCGTACGACGGTCCGTGCCGCCGTCTCGGCCACTGCGACGTAGTCCTCGGCCCGGCTGAGCGCGACGCCGTTGGCGAAGGCAAGGCCGTCACAGCACCACCTCGACCTCACCGCCCTCCGCGAGCCGCAGCAACCGTCCGGTGCGGGTGTCCTGGACGAAGTCGTCCTTCCACTGGTCGATGCCGAACTTCGTGGACGAGTCGGAGAACCACACGGTGCCGTCGCTGCCGATCGCGGCGTTGTTGCAGAAGGCCATCCGGCGACCGCCGACCTGCTCGGTCACCTCCTCGACGGCACCGCTGTCGGTGTCGACCCGCAGCAGCCCGAGGTGGGCGTCGCAGACGAGGAGCCGGCCGTCCAGGTCGATCTCGATCCCGAGCGGACGGCCGCCGGTGTGCGCGATCCGCTCGACCTTCCGGCCGTCGTGGCTGACCCGGAAGATGCTGCCGTCCTCGGTGCCGCTGAACACCGCGCCCTCGTCGGCACCGTGGGTGCCGACCACCACGTCCTCGGCGCCGGCCGCATGGAGTGGGATGACCTGGAATCGTGGGCTCACGGGCACATGCTCCTGTAGAGGTCGGAGTCGAGGAAGATCGGCAACGCGAGCGCGGCCCCGGCTGTCATCTGCAGGGCCGGGACCGTCTCCGGGGGGACGAACACGATCTGGCGGCCCTCGTGGCACTCGATGTCGGCATCCGTGAGGTGCGTGGGCGCGACGAAGACCTGCATCGTGTCGTGGGAGTCGTAGGCGTCGTGGAAGATCGGGAACTCCCGCCACAGGGCCAGCTCGCCGCGCTGGAGGTGGAGGCCGGTCTCCTCCTCGAGCTCGCGATAGGCAGCCGGCTCGAACTCCTCGCCCGGCTCCACGTGGCCGCCGACGAAGCCCCACTTGCCCGGGTCGATCACGGGCTGGTCGTCGCGCTCCTGCAACAGCACCCACCCCCGGCCGTCGACCAGGATGATGCTCGCGAACCGGTGCACGCCGCCACGGTAGTGCCTGCCGCGGACGAGGGGCCGGAGAGCCGGGTTCGCCGTGGCAGAGTGCGGCGCATGAGCGATCGCCCCACGGATGGCAGGGCCACCTCGGAGTCGGGCCTGACCGCCGGCGACTTCTCCCCCGTCTGGACCGACGACGACCGCCCGCGCATCCCGCGCGTGGCCGCCGAGCGTGACGCGCTCACGGCGTACCTGGAGTACTACCGGGCGACGGTGGAGATGAAGTGCCGCGGCCTGACTCCGGAGCTGGCCCGGACGCGGTCCATGCCGCCGTCCACGATGTCCCTCCACGGCCTGGTCCGACACCTCGCCGGCGTCGAGCGCTGGTGGTTCCAGCAGAACTTCGAACGCCGCGACGTGCCGTTCCTCTTCATCACCACGGACGACCCCGACCTCGACTTCGACCCGCCCTCGGACGCCGACTTCACCGCCGACCTGGCGGTCTGGCGCGCGGAGTGTGCGGTCTCCCGCGAGATCGTCGCCGCCCACGACCTCGACGACACCGCGCGGCCGCTGGACTGGTACGAGGACGTCGACTTGCGCTGGCTGGTGCTCCGGATGATCACCGAGTACGCCCAGCACTGCGGGCACATCGACCTGCTCCGCGAGGGCATCGACGGGAAGACCGGCGCCTGAATCCGGACGGGTCAAGAGCCTGGTGCACCGCTCCGGTCGATCACCGTCGCTCGGCGAAGGATCTCGTCGACGACCTGGGCGAGCGGTGCGGTGGCGTCGATCGGGATGCCGCCCTTCGGGGTGTCCTCCTTGGTCCGATGCAGCCGCACGATGAGACCGCGCTCCGACTGCTGTGCGCCGAACTCGTCCTCGGGTCGCTGGTCGAGTCGCCGGTTCAAGGTGTCCAGGTCGATCTCCAGGACGAAGACTCCGTCGAACAGTGCCTGGAACGTCGAGAAGTTCCGCGAGCCACCGCAGAAGAAGGTCATCCGCTCCGTCCGGTCGGCGACGAATGCCCGGACCCGGTCCACGTCCCAGATGTGGTGCCAGTGCGACGGCACGTCGTCCGTGGGCTCACCCGTCTCCGGGTCGCCCTGGTAGGCCAGGTCGGTGTCGCCGTTGATGGCCTCGAAGCCGCGACGGCGCAGCTCGTGGCAGACCGACGTCTTGCCGGTGCCCGAGACACCCTCGACCAGGAAGTTCCGCATGCCCACGGCTGGACGGTATCCGACCAGCAGGCGCCCTTCGGGTGGCTTGCGAACGGCAGCTCCGGGCGAGCCTGGTGGCCGCTCAGGCTGTGGCTCCGCGCGCGAGCGCCTCGCGGCTGGCACACTCACGGTATGATGAACCAGTCCGTCGCCGAGCCCGGTGCCGCCCCAGCCTTCCACGCCGTGATCGGCACCGTGTTGCTGGCGATCGGCGGGATGCTCTTCGTCAACCTCCAGGAGGACCCCGAGATCTTCATGGTCTTCACGGTCCTGTTCACAGCCCCCGGGCTGTACCTGCTGATCGCCGGGGCTGTCGCCCGCGGAGTGATCCTGGCTCGCGGCTAGTCCCGGGTCGAGAGCGCGATCATTCGCCCGTCAAGCCGTTGAGGCACCCCCGGAGAAGGTCCGCGTGGTCGTAGTGGCGCGGGTACCCCTCGATCAGGTGGAGGTGGGTCCACCGCAGCGTGTCGTCCTCGCCCGGGCTGACTTCGGAGACCTCGCCCAGCATCGGCCGAGCGGAACCCCGGTTCATCACGGGATGTTGCTCAAGTCGCAGTTCCCACGGTGAACTCGCCGTGGGAACCGCCGGTTCGTCTGCATCCCGTGATGAAGCGAAGGTCGCACCCAACCGCCCGCCATCGCTCGCGATCCGCGCGCGCTCAGCCTGCAACGCTCGTACGTACGTAGAGCCCGTCGTCGACCGGTCCGATGAGCCCGCCCAGCACACCGACCAGCACACCGATCGCGACCAGCCGCCTGATCGAGGCGCCCTCGTCGGTCGACGGCTTGCTCCGCTGCCAGGCGTACCACGCCGTGCGGCGGAACTTCGCCAGTCCAACCAGCGACACCACCGCGATCGCGAGCGAGAGCACGGCGAGGACGGCCTGCCCGAGGTCGTCGACCGAGCCCAGACTGAAGAGCTCGCCGACCAGGCTCAGGACCAGCACGACCCAGGCGAGCACGAGCCGGACGGTACGCGCCCGGACGACGCCGGCCGAGACGTAGCCCACGAGCAGCGCGCCGAGGACGACGGACAGGAGCAGCGAGACCTCGTCGCCGTGCCGGAAGCCCTGGCGGAACATCACCAGCACCTGGCCCGCCACCGAGGCCCAGGCAACCACCCAGATCGACGTCGGTAGTGGTGGCGTGGCGCGCTGCTGCTCGATCTCCCCGTGGTCACTCACGGCGGCATCCTCGCACCTCGCTCGTGGGAAACCTGCTACTGCCCGGCTTCCCGCAGCTGTCGGCGCTCGGTGCTGGAACAGAGCCATGTTCGAACGGGACTTCAGTGGCCAGCCAGCGCCGCCAAGGACGTCGACGTGAAGTGGCACGTCGAAGTGCGCCGAAAGGCAAACAGCGCGCGAGGAGCGCGGCAAGCTCCGCCTCGCCGCCCAGTGGTGCGCGCTCCACCGGCCACCGCGGACACCGGCACGGCAACCTGGGCCGACGTCTCGTTGCCCGGCATGCTCGACCGCGACGAGAGCCTCGGCGGTGAGGGCACCCCGGCGGTCGCTGCCTTCGCTGTCGAGCCCGTCGCCGAGACGTGGGCGTCCCGCCCTGAGCGAGATGCAGCCAGCCGACTCGCTCGACCTGCGGCACCGGCTGCCGCGGATCGGGTCGCGCGTCGAGTCGCTCGCGGTGGCTCCCTGGAAGGCTCGCCAGGTCGCGCAGGCCACCCAGCGCCCAGCAGGCGCGGCGTAGTCGAGGTCGCCACGGGTTCAGCCCGTGGGGTTCGCCACGTGAGCCGACGCGCCCGTGCGCTCGGAGTTCCTGCACGAGATGCTCGGTCAGCGCGATTCGCGAGCATGGCGGGTGGGATGTCCGCCTATCATGTCCGCCCACGGCGAGCGAAGGCACGTCAAGCTCGACGTCTCCGGCGACACTCTGGACCTCACCCGGTTCTACGACCTGGTCTGCGACCAGGCCGCGGCTCTGGCGCCTCGGTGAACCGACCCGCCCGAGCACCAAGGCGGCGCTGGGTGTGGTCGCGCGCCAGCAGCCATGTCGTCCTGTGTCGATCGCCTGCGGGTCGGGCACCCGTCGGACCACCGTCACCCAGGAGCCCTCCACGCGGACCAGCCTCTACCTGACCCACGTAGCCGACTCATCGACGACTCCGGCCTCAGGCGACGGGCAAGGTCAGCGGCTGGGGGCAAGTGACCAGGAAGAGAGGGTCGCCATTGACGGGTCGGATCCCGTCCGGCCGACCTCCAGCTGGAGGAGGACCTCCGCCGGTACGTCCGACCACGGTCTGCCTTGACCTGTGATGACGTCATCCGCCGTTGTGACAATGCCCCTCCGCGTCCCCTCGGTCCGTACGACGACAGCGGACCGCCGGGCCAGAGCCGACCCGACAACCTCGAGGTTCTGCGCCGACATCCGGCGAAACTCCGGGCAGGCGAAATCATCCGAAGTGACGGGAGCATCTGATCGAAAAGCGGGCGAGGGACTCACGAGGCACGCTCCTGGTGCACGAGAGCGGCGCACCACCGGCTCACCCGACAGCCGCCGGGCGCGCACCCGTGCCCATCCTCACGATCGCGCCGGCAGCACGCAGAACTCGTTGCCGGACGGGTCTGCGTAGAGCCGCCACGGCAGCTCACCCCAGTCCGGGAAGAGCTCGCGGCCTCCGCGCTCGGCGATGCCGGCCGCGACCGCATCCGGGTCGTCACCTGGCTCCAGCCGGAGGTCGAGGTGCATCCTGTTCTTGGCCGTCCCCTTGGGCTCCGGCTCCTGACACAGCGCCAGCAGGGGACCGCGCCGCGACGGGTGCAGCAGCGGCCGGGGGGCGAGGCCGGTCGCGTCGGTCCATCCGGTCAGCCAGGACCAGAACTCCCTGTCCCGGTCCGGGTCGGTTGAGTCGAGCGGGAGCGCCGCGATGGGTCCGGTGTCAGCGAACGCCGGCCGCTCCCCCAGGACGCAGAAGGGATTGCCCTCCGGGTCGGCGAGCACCACCCACGGCACGTCCCGCTGACCGATGTCGAGGTGACGGGCGCCCAGCCCGAGCAGCCGCTCGACCTCCTCGGCCTGACCGGCCCCACCACGAAGGTCCAGGTGCAGTCGCGGTGGATCTTCCGGGGGCTCGGGGACGCGCTGGAAGCACAGGTCGAGCACGGGTCCACCCTCGATCGATGAGTCGGGTCTCGAAGCCGGCAGGCTCATCGGTCAGCCGCTCGCCGCCGACCACCGCCTCCCAGAAGCGGCCCAGCCGCTGCGGCTCGACGGCGTCGAAGACGAGGTTCTCCAGATACATGAGCCCACCGTAGGCAGAGCCGGCGGTGACCTCGCAAGGCAATACCTCGCCTCTCCGCCTTCCACGAAAGTCGCCTGCAGGCGCGCTGGCCCACGGGTTCGTCGTCCGGCACGTCGAGGAGCCCCTCCGACCGGAGCCTGTCGTGGACGACGACGAAGCGCCGGAGCCGGTGGACGACCCGGCCATCATCGTCTGGGACTTCGAGCTCGCCCAACCGCTCCCCCGCTGAGGCGCGTCACAGCCGGGCGATGAACCGCCGTCCGCGCAGCGCTTCCTCGACCAGCCCCACCGCGCGGCGCAGCCCGACCAGCCGAGCCTCCTCGAGCTGGAAGGTCTGCACCGCCGCCTCGACCACCTCGAGCGTGGCGACGTCACGCAGGTCGGCCCGGCACTCGCTCAACCCGCGCCGGCAGGCCGCCTGACTGGCCTCCACGTGGAGCACGGCAAACCGCGCCAGGACGACGACGTGGCGTCGCAATCCCTTGTACAGGCGGTAGTCGGGCGGACAGATGTCGAGCAGCCAGTCCGCCGCCGTGCGCTCCCAGTCGGGGGCGTCCGGCGGCCGGACCTGGGCCGGCCAGCCGGGCGGGGCGACGTACGTGGGCATGTCTCCATGGTACGCCGCCTTCGAACACGTGTTCGATCCGGCCTAGTCCGCGGACGCGTGCCCGTCGAGGTACGCCGCGACCAGACCGCCCAGGCTGGGCAGGTGGTAGCCGCCCTCCTGCACCAGGACGCTCGGCAGCCCGAGCGCGCCGAGCAGCTCCCCCGCCGACCGGTAGCCGTCCTCGGTCACCAGCAACGGGCTCTCCGGGTCGTCGGCCGCAGCGTCCACGCCGAGCGACACCACCAACGCCGTGCACCCCGACCCGGCGACCCAGTCGGCGAGCTCGCCCACCGCAGCCACCCAGGGCCCGTCGGCCGTGCGCTCGGCCAGCGGCAGGTTGCGGGTGGCACCCGCGCCCTCGCCCCGGCCCCGGTCTCACTGGCGTGGCCGAACAGGTGCGGGAACCACCCGGCCGCGGGATCGACGTGCAGCGAGCCGTAGAGCACGTCAGGCCGCTCCCAGAAGATCGCCTGGGTGCCGTTGCCGTGATGCGCGTCCACGTCGAGGACCGCCACCCGCTCGTGCCCGGCCGCACGCAGGGCCTCGGCGGCGACCGCCGCGTTGTTCAGGTAGCAGGAGCCGCCGTAGCCGGCCCCGGTCGCATGGTGGCCGGGCGGCCGGCACAGCGCGTACGCCGCCCGCTCACCGCCGGCGACCAGGTCCACCGCGGTCTGGGCGCAGTCGACGGCCGCCCGGGCAGCCGCCCACGTCCCGGGCCCGACCAGCGTCATCGTGTCGTAGCAGTGCGTCCCCGCCTGCCCGTGCACCACCGTCGCCGGCGTGGGCGGCATCCCCTGGGTCATCGCCGGGGTCGGGAACACGTAGGGGACCACCCGGTCCTGGCCCACCAGGTCGACGTACGGACCGGCCAGCCACGCGTCGTACGCCCCGGCGAGGAAGGTGAGCAGACCGGGGTCGTGCACCCGACCCAGGATCGCGTCGTCGTGCGCGGCCGCCTCGTGCACCGGTCGTCCCTCGGAGAGCGCGTCGAGGATCGCGTCCACCCGCTCCGGGATCTCGGTGCCGTCGGTGCTGGTGCCCACCCAGATCTCGTGGCGGGGCTCGTGCGCTCGGGTGGTCGGCGACCACACCAGCGGAATCGGGGACAGCACCCGACCAGCATCCCACCCCGAGATCCCGTCCCGGAGGCACCGACTCGGGCAGGATGGGAGCATGCCGCGCGCGAGGGACCTCGGTGTCCACATCGGGGTGCTCCCCACGGGACCGACCAACTCCGTGCTCGACGTCGCCGGCGTCGGTCTGGGCCATGCCACCGTGCACCGCGACGAGCCCGCACCGCCGGAGGGCCGCGGGACCGCGCGGACCGGTGTCACCACGCTGCTGCTCGCCGAGGACGCCTACGACCGTCCGGTGCCGGCCGGGGCTGCGGTGCTCAACGGCGCCGGGGAGTGCACCGGCCTGCTCACCGCCCGCGAGTGGGGCAGCGCCGAGACGCCGGTCTACCTGACCTCGACCATGCAGCTCGGTCGCGTGTACGACGCGGCCTGCGAGATCGCCCTCGAGCAGCACCCGCAGGCGGCCGACGACGTGGTGATCCCGGTGGTCGGCGAGTGCGACGACTCCTGGCTCAACGACTGCCGTCGGATGCAGGTCACCGCCGACGACGTCCGCGACGCGTGGCAGGCCGCGCGTGACAGCCGCAGCTCGGCCGCACCTCCCGCCGAGGGGGCGGTCGGTGCCGGCACCGGGATGTCCTGCTTCGACTTCAAGGGCGGCATCGGCACCTCCTCACGCGTGACCACCGACGGGCACACCGTCGCCGTGCTGCTGCTGACCAACTTCGGCGTCCGGGGCCAGTGCGTGGTCGACGGGGTCCCGGTCGGACGCCTGCTGGCACCGCGCGCCTCCGGCCCGGACGCCCCCGCCGGCTCCTGCCTCGGCGTGGTGGTCACCGACGCACCGGTCGACGGCGCTGCCTGCTCCCGGCTGGCCCGGCGGATCGGACTGGGCCTGGCCCGGACCGGTTCGGTCGCCCACCACGGCAGTGGCGAGATCTTCCTCGGCTTCGGCACCGGCCTGCGGCTGGACCGCACGGGTCGACCCGACGGGACCCCGCAGGTCAGCGGCCGCGCCCTGGATCCGCTCTTCGCCGCCGTCGTCGAGGCAGCCGAGGAGGCAGTGCTCAACTCCATGTTCGGCGCGCCGACGACGGTCGGTCGCGACGGGCACGTGAGCGAGTCGCTGCACTCGCCCGAGGTGCTCGCGCTGCTGGACGGCGTACGCCGATGACCGGCACCCGACGCGAGGTGCGGCTCGCGATGGCGGACGGCGTCGAGCTGGCGGCCACCCTCTTCCTGCCCGCCGAGGCCACCGGCCCCCAGCCGTGCCTGCTCGAGGCGCTCCCCTACCGCAAGGACGACCTGACCGCGTCGTACGCCGGCTCCTACGAGCTGCTCCGCGACCGGCACGGGTACGCCGTGTGCCGCCTCGACGTCCGCGGCACCGGCTCGTCGGCGGGGGACGCCATCGACGAGTACCCACCCGAGGAGCAGCGCGACCTGGTCGAGGTGATCGCCTGGCTCGCCGACCAGCCGTGGTGCGACGGCAGCGTCGGCATGTTCGGCACGTCGTACTCCGGCTTCAACTCCCTGCAGCTCGCGTGCGAGGACACCCCCGCTCTCAAGGCGGTGTGCGCGATCTACGCCACCGACGACCGCTGGACCGACGACGTGCACTGGCGCGGTGGAGCCCTCCGGCTCGTGGATCTCGTCGACTACTGCCACTACATGACCGCGATGAACGTGCTGCCGCCCGTGCCCGCGCTCTGGGGCGCCGACTGGGAGCAGGAGTGGCGCCGGCGGCTGGCGACCAACGAGCCGTGGGTCCTGCGCTGGCTGCGCGAGAGCACGCACGGCGACTACTGGCGTGGAGGCTCCGTGCGGCTCGGGCCGGACGGGTCCGGCTACGACCGCATCGGCTGCCCCGTGCTGCTCGTCGCCGGCTGGGCCGACGGCTACCGCAACAACTCGTTCCGCACGGTCGCTGCGCTGCAGCAGGCCGGAGTCCCGCACCGGCTGCTCGCCGGACCCTGGGCGCACGCGGACCCGGCCTCGGCCATGCCCGGCCCGAGGATCGACCTCGACGTCGAGATGGTCGCCTGGTTCGACCGGTGGCTGCGTGGTCGTGGACCCGACCACGAGGACCGCGCCGATGTCTTCGTCCGGTCCTCGACCCGCCCCGAGCCCGACCTGGACCTGCACGCGGGCTCCTGGCTGACGTTGCCCTCGGTGCCGCCGACCGAGCCGTGGAGCGTCTCGCTCGGGGGTCCGCGGTCGTTGCCGGTCGTGCCCGACGTCGGCACGTCGGCCTGGATCGACTGCGCCGGACACCTGCCGTGGGGGCTCTCCGGCGACCAGCAGTCGGACGACGCCCGCTCCCTGACCTGGGACGTCGACCCACCGACAGGCCCCGTCGTCGGACACCCCCGTGTGCTGCTGCGCGTCAGCGCCGACGCCCCCGCCGCGTCGCTCTCGGTGAAGCTGTGCGACGTCTTCCCGGACGGCACGTCGGCACTCGTGGCGCGTGGCACGCTCGACCTGGCGTTCCGCGACGGGGTCCACGGCAAGCCCTCCCCGCTCGAGCCCGGCCGGGAGTACGACGTGGTCCTCGACCTGGACGCCTGCGCCTACGCCTTCGCCCCCGGGCAGCGGCTGCGCGTCAGCCTGGCCGGGTCGGACTGGCCGAACACCGTCGCTCCCCCGGCGCCGGTGACCCTCACCGTGCACGGCGGCGAGCTCGTCCTGCCGCTGCTGACCGGCCATCACTCCACGCCGGCGTTCACCCCCGGCGCCGCCCACGCGGCCGAGACCACGGACGGCATCACCTGGGAGATCCGGGACGACGTGCTCGCGCGCGCCACGACCGCGCTCACCCGGGCAGTCTCCGACTACCCCACGCCGTACGACGGCCACGCGGTCGAGGACTACCGCGGCGAGGTGACCGTCGACCGGCGCAGCTTCGCCCAGCGCGCCCACGCGGACACCCGGTTCGAGCTCACCTGGCCGGGCGTCGACGTGCGGGTCCGCGCGGAGATGAACGTGACCGTCACCGGCGGTGAGCCGGCCGTCGAGATCGAGCTCTGGGCAGACCTGAACGGCACCGAGATCGCCCGCCGGACCTGGCGTCAGCCCTCGTAGGGGACCTCGCTGCGCCACTCCCCGTCAGCCTGCTCGGCGGCCGCGTGGATCGCCGCAGCCACCCGGTCCGTCGTGAAGGGCCCGTCGCTGGAGAGCATCCCCCGCACGGTCACCGAGACGGCGCGGATCCCGTCGGGCCGCAGCGTGGCGTCCAGGCTGCGCACGAGGTTGCGGAGACCCGCCTTCTGCACCCCGAGGGAGGACGCCTCGGACGAGGGCTTGTCGGCCGCCATGCTGCCGGTCGCGGTCACCCGGGCGCCGGCCTGCATGAACGGTCGCGCCGCCTGGACCGCGGTGAGCAGCGCGCCGACACCGAGGGCCACGTCCTCGAGCAGCTCCGGCACGCTGAGGTGCAGCGGGTCCTTCGGCCGGTAGGCGCTCGGGTTGAAGTGCAGTCGGTCGATCCGCCCGAACTGCTCGCCCATCCTCGAGACCACCGCGGTCGTCGCCTGGACGTCGGTCACGTCCACGGCCGCCGTCTCGACCGTGGCCCCGGCCTCGCGAAGGCTGGAGGCGAGCTCGGCGAGCGACTCCTCGTCCCGGCCGAGCAGCCCGACGTCGTACCCGTCTCGCGCGAAGATCGTGGCGACCGACCCGCTGACGCCAGGTCCGGCCCCGACCACGAGGAGCACGGGGCGGCTCATGCCGACAGCCCGGCGTAGGCCTGGGAGACCAGGGCGACGAACTGGATGACGGCATCCTCCTCGGGGGCGAACGGGCCTGGTCGGAAGTGCGGGCTCTCGAGGCCACGCTGCACCGACTCGCAGGCCGCCCAGTCCTGCCGGTTCGTGAGGTCCCAGAAGTCCACGGCGTACGCCGCATCCGGCAGCACCCCGTCCGGACCGGGCTGGAGGTACCACGAGCACTCGATCCAGGTCCGGCCCGGCGCGAGCGGGACCAGCCGGTGCGTCATCACGTAGTCCGGGTGCGCCGAGACCAGCAGGTTCGGCATCAGCTGGACGTACTCCACGACGGTGGGCGGCACCCCCGGGATCGGGTGGCCGCCGGACTCCCCGGTGAGCGACATGGTCGCCATCCCCTCGCGGAGCACCATGTTGCCGCCGACCCAGGCGCCGGGCAGGTCGTAGTTGGCACCGCAGGTCGGCGGCGTGACCACGCACAGCTCGGGGTGGATCTGCGGGCAGTGGTAGCACTCGTGGTAGTTCTCGGCGACGATCTTCCAGTTCGCGGCGATCTCGTAGGTGTGCCGCGCGGCCAGCCCCAGCGTCTCGGGTGCGTACCTCGCCACGATCGGCTCGAGGTCGCCCAGGTGCTCGACGAACGGCACCACGTCGGGGTGGCCGAGCGGGTGCAGGGCGTGCCCGAAGACCCAGCCGTGCCGCACCTCCACCGGCAGCTCGGTCAGGCCGAACGACGCCGGGTCGAAGCCCTCCTGGCCACGGAAGCCGGGTGCTGCCAGCAGTCCACCCGTCAGGTCGTAGGACCAGGAGTGGTACGGACAGACGATGGCTCGGTGGCTCTCGCTCTCCCCCTCCGCGAGCAGCTCGTGCCCCCGGTGCCGGCAGGTGTTGGCGAAGAGCCGCACGGTGCCGCTCGGCTCCCGGGTGAGCAGGGCGGACACATCGCCGACCGCGACGGCCCGCTGCGTCGTCGGCACCTCACCCGTCGGGAGCAGCTCGTCCAGACGACCGAGGCAGGTCCAGGTGCCGGCGAACATGTGCCGGAGCTCCCAGCGGAGGACCTCCTCGGAGGTGTACGCCACTGCGGGGAGCATCGCCGGGACCGCGCCGTCGCGCACCCGGACCTCCTCGCGCAGCAGGCTCAGGTCGTCGTCGCGGTAGCCGGTCATCGTGCTCATACCAACCAGTGTGCCGCGTAGTCGGGCTCGGTGAGTGCCGGCCGGTCCAGCCGGAACGTCGTGAGGTCGGTGCTGCTCTCGCCGTCGACGGCGAGATCGGCGAGCAGCCGCCCGAAGGTCGGCGCGAACTTGAAGCCGTGCGCCGCACCCAGGCCCACCACGACCGACGGGTGACCGGGCACCGGTCCGAGCACGAAGTCGCGGTCCGGGGTAAGCGTGTACTGGCACCGCAACGACCGCACCGGGCGACCCGAGCCGGGCAGGATCCGGGCCAGGTGCGAGGCGAGCAGCGCCTGCCGCGCCTCGTCCAGTCCCCCTCCGGCTGCCCCTGCGTCGAGGTCCGGACGGTGCTCCGGGTCGACGACCGGTCCGCCACAGTCCTGGGCCGCCTTGATCGTGGGCTCGCCGTAGCAGGGGAAGCCGTAGAACGACGGCTCGTCCATCCAGATCCACAGCGGGAGCCGACCGGGCGCGAACCTCGCGGGCTCCTCGGGCGCGAAGTAGGTCGCCTGCTCCAGCGTGACGGTCAGCGGGATCCGGTGCCCGAGCGGGGCGAGCACGTCGTTGGTCCAGGCGTCGGCACAGACCACCACGGCCCGGCAGCGGTAGGTCGTGGTCCCGGTCTCCACCTCGACGCCTCGCGCCCCGAGGTCCCGCAGCCCGGTCACCCGGCTGTGGTCGCGGAGCTCGGCCCCCTGTTCCAGCGCCAGTCGCTGCAGGACGGCGGTCCCGGGACCGGCCGGGACGATCGCGGCGCGCTCCTGGAAGAGCCCGACGGTCCCGGGCGGCAGGTCGAACTGTGGCCACCGGTCGCGGATCCCGGCGAGGTCGAGCAGCTCGTAGGGGATGCCGACCTCCGCCAGGCTGCTGACGTAGTCCTCGAGCGGGATCGCCGGATCCGGTGGGAACAGGTCGAGCCCACCCGTGACGGTGATCAGCTGTTCGCCGCTCTCGGCCTCCAGCCGCGCCCAGTCGGCGTACGCGTCGCAGGTCAGCCGGACGTACTCCGGGGTGTGGTAGCTGTGCCGCAGGATCCGGCTCGTGTCGTGGCTGGCCCCGCGGTGGTGGCCGAGCGCGAACCTCTCGAGGCCGACCACCGAGTGTCCCCGCGCGGACAGCTGCTCGGCGGCGGCACTGCCCAGCGCACCGAGTCCGATCACGGCGTAGTCGAAGGCCTCAGGCATCCGGGTCCAGCCTGGGCAGCAGCCAGCGTCTGATGTCGGCGCTGTCGTCCTCCATGGGCGCGAACCAGCCATGGGTGTAGCTGCGCGAGGACATCCCACGCTGGACGGACTCGCAGATCGCCCAGTCCTGCTCGTTGACCAGGTGCCACAGGTCCACCGCGTCCGACGGGTCGAAGTCGGGCGCCGCCACCGCCTCGGCCGCGAAGAGCAGGAGGCAGTCCACCCGGGTCCGGTCGACGGCCTGTGGCCGCAGCACGAAGGCCGCCACGTGGTCGGCCGAGCAGGAGAGCAGCAGGTTGGGGTGCACCAGCTCGCCCTTGTGGCGGGTCCGCTCCGCCTCGTTCAGCCCGGGTAACGGCTGCCGGGTGGTCGTGCCGGTCGTCGTGAACGTCCAGGCGCCCTCCCGGTGCGGGATGCCGTCCTCCCAGTCGAGCCCCGACCCACCGCCGGAGAAGGCGGGCACCAGCCGCGACAGCTCGGGGTGGACCGGGCCGCAGTGGTAGCACTCGTTGTAGTTCTCGGCGATGACCTTGTAGTTGGCGCGTACGTCATAGGTCAGGGTCCGGCCGGTGACCAGCTCGCCCATCGCGTAGTTGGCCAGACGTTGCTGCACGCGCTCGGTCATCGAGGTCAGCGGCTGGGCCGTCGACGGCGTCAGATGTACGAAGACGAAGCCGGCCCACTCACCGACCGCGACCGGGTGCAGCGCGAACTCGGAGCGGTCGCCCTCGCCCGGGTCCGCGTGCGGAGCGCGGAGGAGCTCACCGGACAGCGAGTACGTCCACGAGTGGTAGGGGCAGCGCAGGGCCCGGACCCCGCAGGTCAGGGTCTCCGCGCCGGGCACCGCCGGGAACAGCTGCGACCCCCGGTGCCGGCAGACGTTGTACGCCGCGTGCAGGGCACCGGAGTCGTCCCGGGTGACCACGACCGACTCCCCGACGACGTCGATGACGGCCGCCCGGCCGCCCTCGGTGAGCGCGAGATCCTCGGTCCGGCCGACACAGAACCACTCGCCGAAGAGCACCCGGTCGCGCTCTCGCACCCAGGCCGTCTCGTCGACGTACATCTCGCGCGGCAGTGCCGGCTCCAGCGGGCTCATGGGAGAGGCGCCCTCGACTCGGCGCGACTGGCCACCAGGTGGCAGGCGCTCTCGTGGCCGGTGGAGGCGGGCAGCACCGCCAGCGGCGTACCCCGGCAGAGGTCGTCGACACCGGCCGCCTCGGCGGTCCCGTCGGCGAGCGCCGGGCAGCGGGGGTGGAACCGGCAGCCGGCCGGGATCCGGGTCGGGTCGGGGATCTCGCCCACCAGCACGACCGGCTCCAGCCGCTCCACCTCCGGCACCACGGAGAGCAGGGCCTGCGTGTAGGGGTGCTGGGGCTTGGCGAGCACCTCCTCGGTCGGACCGGTCTCGACGATCCGTCCGAGGTACATCACCGCGGTCCGATCGGCGATGTTCCACGCGAGGCCGAGGTCGTGGGTCACGACCAGGACCCCGAGGCCGAGGTCCCGGCGCAGCTGCAGCAGCAGGGCGAGGATCTCGCCGCGGATCGACGCGTCGAGGCTGGAGACCGGCTCGTCGGCGATCAGCAGCTCCGGCCGCAGGGCGAGCGCGCCGGCGATCAGCACTCGTTGGCGCTGCCCGCCGGAGAGCTCGTGGGGATAGCGCAGGAAGAGCCGCTCGGGTGGCCGCAGCCCAGCGGAGGCAAGGGCGTCGGCCACCTGTTGCTCCTCCGTGCGGCCGTCGGGGTCGTGGGACGAGAGCCCGTGCAACCGCAGTCCCTCGGCCACCGAGTCGTAGACGGTGTGTCGCGGGTTGAGCGCGCCGGAGGGGTCCTGGAGCACCATCTGAACCTTGCGCCGGAAGCTGCGCAGGGCCTGGGGGCGGTAGCCGAGCGGCGAGCCGTCGAGCAGCACGTCGCCCGCGGGTCGGCTGCTGCAACCCCATCAGCACCCGGGCGAGCGTGGTCTTGCCCGAGCCGGACTCACCGACCAGCGCGACCACCTCACCGGAGCGCAGCACCAGGTCCGCTCCGTCGAGGGCCGTCGCGACCGTGCCGCTGCGGGCGGCGTACTCGACGGCGACCCCGCGCGCCTCGAGCGTGCGCTGGGCCTGCTGGGCCTGCTGGTCGGCGCTCACGGCTGACCGACCCGGATGCAGGCGGCCGCACGGCCGGGCCGCTGCTCGACGAGCGGGGGCTCCGCGGCGTGGCACTGCTCGACCACCCGGGGGCAGCGCGGAGCGAACGAGCATCCGGGCGGCCGCTCGCGTGGGTCGGGCGGGTCGCCGGCGAGACCGGACGGCGCGTAGCGGGCGGCCGCGTCACCGACCTTGGGGAACGCCGCCGAGAGCGCGGCCGTGTAGGGGTGCAGCGGCTCGGTGAACAGCTGGTCGGCCGGTCCCTGCTCGACCACGCGACCGCCGTACATGACCGCGATCCGGTCGCTGGTGTCCGCGAGCACCGACAGGTCGTGGCTGATCAGCAGCATCCCGACGCCGAGCCGGTGCACGAGGTCGCCGAGCACGGCGAGCACCTGCGCCTGGACCATCACGTCGAGCGCGGTCGTGGGCTCGTCGGCCACGACCAGCGACGGCCGGCAGGCGAGTGCCATCGCGATCATCACCCGTTGCTTCTGTCCGCCCGAGAGCTGGTGCGGGTAGGACAGCGCCCGGGACGGCGCCATCCCGACCTGCTCGAGCAGCTCACCGACCCGCTTGTCGATCTCGTCGTCACCGATGCCGGGCTCGTGGATGCGGATCGGCTCCGCGATCTGACGACCGACCCGGTGCACGGCGTTCAGCGAGTGCAGCGCCCCCTGGAAGACGATCGAGGCACCCGCCCAGCGGACCGCCCGCACGTCCCCCCAGCGCATCTGGAGCACGTCCTCGCCCTCGAAGAGCACCCTGCCCGTGACCACCGCGTTGGCCGGCTGGAGCCGGAGGATCGTGCTGGCGAGCGTGGACTTGCCGCAGCCGGACTCCCCCGCCACCCCGACGATCTCACCGTGGTCGACGACCAGGTCGACGCCGCGTACGGCGGGCAGGTCCCCGCCCTCGACCCGGTAGGTGACCGAGAGGTCCTCGAGACGCAACAGCTCGGTCATCAGCGCTCCCGCAGGCGAGGATTCAGGACCTCTTCGAGGGCCTGGCCGATCAGGGTGAAGCTCAGCACCACGACGATCACGCAGAGCCCCGGTGGGACGAAGAACCACCAGGAGCCGGTGGTGATCGCACCGACGCTGTAGGCGTCGTCCAGCATGCTGCCCCACGACACGCGCGTCGGGTCACCCAGCCCGAGGAAGCTCAGGGTGGTCTCGGAGAGGATCGCGACCGCGACCGTCAGCGTGGTGTTCGCGAAGACCATCGGCATCACGTTCGGCAGCACGTGCCGGGTGATCTGGTGCCGGTGGCCGGCACCGAGGACCCGGGCCCGCTCCAGGTAGGGCCGCTCCTTGACCGAGAGCGTCTGGCTGCGGATCAGCATCGCCGTGCCGGGCCACGAGGTGACCCCGATGACGATCGCGATGTTCCAGAGCGAGCGCCCGAGCACGCTGGCCAGCACGATCGCGAGCGGCAGGAACGGGATCACCAGGAACCACTCGGTCAACCGGAAGAGGATCGCGCCGGTCCAGCCGGAGAAGTAGCCCGAGGTCAGCCCGACGACGGTGCCGATCAGCATCGAGATCAGCGTCGCCAGGAGGCCCACGAACAGCGAGATCCGGGACCCCCAGATCAGCAGTGTGAGGACCGAGCGCCCGTTGTCGTCGGTGCCCAGCCAGTAGTCGGACGACGGCGGCGCCAGCACCTCCCCGGTGGCCTTGGTGACCTCCAGACCCTGGGCGTCGGCGAGCCAGGGCGCCGCCAGCGCGATGAAGACCACCACGCCGAGCACCACGAGCCCCGCCATGCCCGAGCGGTTGCGGCGGAACCTGCCCCAGTCCCGGCGCCAGCTCGCCCGGCGTCGACGCCGCGCCAGCTGACGGGCCGAGAGCCCGGCGGGCAACTCGTTCGACTGCTCGACCGCGCTCACGATCGCACCCGCGGGTCGAGCAGCCCGTAGACCAGGTTGGCGATCAGGTTGGCGACGATCACGGCCGCCGACGCGACCAGGAACGTGCCCTGCAGCACCCAGTAGTCCGGGACGGAGAGCGCCTCGGTCGCCAGGAGACCCAGGCCGGGAATCGAGAAGACCGTCTCGATCGTGATCGCTCCTCCCACCACGAACCCGAAGTTGAGCGCCACGACGGTGGTGGTCGGCAGCAGCGCGTTGCGGACCGCGTGCCGGTTGCGCACCTGGGTGTCACGCAGCCCCTTGGCCCGCGCGGTGGTCAGGTAGTCCTCCCCCAGCTCGTCGAGCAGCGAGCTGCGCATGATCAGGGCATAGTCGGCGAGAAAGGCCAGCGTCAGCGTGGTGACCGGGAGCGTCAGGTGCCAGACCGTGTCGAGCATCCCCGAGAGGGTGCCCGGATCGGCGTCGATCGAGTGCAGCCCGCCGGTCGGGAACAGGCCCGGAAGCGGCCCCATCCCGACCGAGAACACCGCGATCAGGATCAGTCCGAGCCACCACTCCGGCATCGAGTAGAGCGTCAACGAGGAGCCGGTGGAGAACCGGTCGAACCGCCCGCCTCTCGCCCACGCTCCCCGGATCCCCAGATAGATGCCGATCAGTGCCGCGAAGAGCACCGAGGTGCCGACGAGCAGCAGGGTGGGCCCGATCCGGTCCGCGATCAGCTCGGACACCGGGACCCGGTAGCGCAGCGAGATGCCGAGGTCGCCGGACAGGGTGTTGCCGAGGAAGGTCCAGAACTGCTGGAGCAGCGGCTGGTCGAGCCCGTACGTCGTGTTGAACGCCGCGAGCTGCTCCGGTGTCGTGAACCGTCCCCGCCCGAGCGTCCGCGCGGGGTCGCCCGGCAGCACCCGGAACAGGAAGAAGTTCACGACCAGCATGAAGGCGAGGCTCGCCAGGGACCCGGCGACCTTGCCGGCGGCGTACCGGCCGTAGCTCCCCCGCGGACCGCGTGACGACGAGTCGACCGAGAGCTCGGCCGCCGCCAGCGTCATTCGCGGTCCGCAACCGTGGCGCGCCTCCGGAACAGGACCACGCCGCCGACCGCGACCGCCGCCGCCGCGGCGGCTCCGATCCCGATCAGGACGCCGGACCCGATGCCTTCCGCCTCACTGCCGGTCGAGGCCTTGGTGGCGCTCTCCACCCCTCACAGTCCCCGGCCTCGGAGGTCGGGCGCATGTGCAGGTAGTTGTGCACGCCGTACTGGAAGAGCCAGATGCCTCCCGGGTCCGGCTGCGGCTGCAGGCAGGCCCAGCGGTCGCTGCGGACCGCCTCGCCGATCGTGTTGTACGCCGTGACCAGGTACGGCGCCTCCTCGAAGAGGATCTGCTGCATCTGCTGCACCTGCTGCTGCCGGGCCGAGTCGTCGACCTCCGTGTGCTGCGCGGCGTACAGGGCGTCGTACTGCTCGTCGCAGAACCACGAGTCCGACCAGTTGCCGCGCTGGCCGCAGGTCATGTAGCTGAGCATCGAGTCCGGGTCGGGCTCGACGTACCAACCCCACTGGAAGGCGTCGAAGGTGCCCTCGAGGATCACGTCGGTCAGCTTGCTGGAGTCGACGGTCGTCACCTCGGACTTGATGTCGAGGTCCGCGAGCCACTCCTTGAAGAACGCCATCGTGTCCGAGGACGTCGGCGAGCCGGAGCGGGCGTAGAGCCGCAGCGTGCCGATCGGCTTGCCGTCGGGTTGGGTACGGAACCCGTCGCTGCCGACCTCGTAGCCGGCCTCGTCGAGCAGCTGGGCGGCCTTCTCCGGGTCGTAGGTGAACGCGTCCTCGGCCGGCGGCGCCCAGTGGTAGTCGGCGTAGGCCGGCGGGATGATCGTCGAGCCGGGGATCCCGGCGCCCTGGTAGACCTTCGAGATCAGCTGGTCCAGGTCGAGGCCGAAGCCGAGCGCGTGCCGGAACGCCGGGTCGAGGACGGCTGGGTTCGGATCCCCGATCGGCTTGCCGGTGTCGAGGTCGACCGAGCCGGCGTTGAACGAGATCTCGTCGAAGCCCGGCGAGTCGCCGTTGTGCGCGGTGACGCCCGGCTGGCTCTCGAGTGCCCGGACCTGCAGCGCCGAGATCCCCTCGACGAAGTCGACCTCGCCCTTGATCAGCGCCTGGACCGCCGGGTCCTCGCTCTTGAAGACCCGGAAGTCGACGCCGTCGATGTGCGGGGCGCCCTGCCAGTAGTCCGGGTTCGCCTCGAAGCGGTACGTCGAGCCGCCCGCGGTCCCCTCGACGAGCCGGAACGGACCGGACCCGACGACCGGCTCCCCGTTCTTCGGCTCGGCGCCGTAGCTCTTGACCGCCTTGGCGCTGACGTCCTTCCAGATGTGCTCGGGCACGATCGGGATCGGCAGCAGCGGCAGGACGCTGTTCGGCTTCTTCAGGCTCAGCACGACCGTGGTGTCGTCCGGTGCGCTCACATCGGTGACCCCCACCAGGTAGGAGCCCCAGGTCGCGGACTCGGTGTTGCCCTCGAGGATCCGGTTGTAGGTGTAGGCGATGTCCTTGGCGGTGAGCGGCTCGCCGTCGGACCAGGTCACACCCTCACGGATGTCGAAGGTCCAGGTCAGTCCGTCGTCCGAGGTGTCCCAGCCGGTCGCCAGGCCGGGCTGCGGGGACATGTCCTCCATCGAGTAGCTGATCATGTAGTCGTAGGTCAGCGCCCACATCTCGAACGACTCCGCCTCGATGCCGAGGAACGGGTTGAACGAGTCCACCTCGTTGAGCAGCGCGACCGTGAACGTCCGGTCCTCCTCTGCGGCCTGGGCGGGCAGCGCCAGTCCGGGAAGCAGGAAGGCACCCAGCAGAGCCAGCGACGCCAGGGCCCTTCCGGCGCTACGTTGTCGCCCGTGACCCCAGAGCCGCCGACCGCCGCGCGTGAAGAGTTCGAGCACACCGAGCACGGAGTGTCCCGACCGGACCCCTACCACTGGATGCACGACACCTCCTCGACGGGGTTGCTTGCCCACCTGAGGGCCGAACGGACCTTCTACGACTCGTCGATCGCTCATCTGAGCCCCCTGGTCGTGGCGCTGCGTGCAGAGATGGTGTCGCGGCTGCCGGACACCGATCGGTCGGCGTCGTGGAGCCGTACAAGGTTTTCCTACCGCACCGAGCACCCCGCGGGAAGTGACTACGCCCAGTTGATCAGAGAAAAACACGGTTCCGACACCGTTCCGAAACAGAATTTCGCAGCCGGAGCCCGAAATGGCGACGAAAACCGCAGCACACGCGAGCTCGTGCTGGACATCGGGAGCCTGGCCGACGACAGCGGCTACCTCGACCTCGGCGTCACGCTGGTCAGCCCCGACGAGGACCTGCTCGCCTACTCCTTCGACACCACCGGGGACGAGGTCTTCGCCCTGCGCTTCCGCGACCTGCGCACCGGACGGGACCTCGACGACGAGATCCCCCGCAGCTACTACGGCGGCGCGTGGAGCGCGGACTCGCGCACGTACTTCTACACCGTGCACGACGCTGCGTACCGGCTCCCATCAGGTCTGGCGGCACCGGATCGGCACCTCCCCGACCGACGACACCCTCGTGCTCAGCGAACCCGACGAGCGGTTCGCGGTGAACCTGCGGGGCAGCCGCAGCGGCGACCAGGTGCTGATCTGGAGCGAGAGCCGGGACACCGGCGAGAGCTGGGTCGTCGACGCCCACCGGCCCGAGTCGGAGCCACGGTCGGTGGGCGGTCGCCGCCCCGGCATCCTCTACCGGGCCGAGCATGTCGCGGCTGCCCAGAGTCCCGGCGGGGGCCGGCGGCGGCGGCTGCTGCTGGTCACCAACGACGACGCCGTCGAGTTCCGGCTGATGTCTGCACCGGTCCCGACCGTGGACCAGACCAGTGACGCATGGCAGGAGGTGCGCGGCGAGCACCCCGACGAGCGGCTGGAGCGGGTCGACGCGTTCGCCGACTACGTGGTGCTCAGCCACTGCTCGGGTGGCGAGCGGGGTCTGCGGCTGCTCGGCCACGACGACCTCGCCGGCGAGGGGACCGTCGTCGCCAGCCGCTTCGCCGGCGGCGAGGTCCGGCTCGCCCGCAACACGTCGTACGACGCGGCAACGGTCTGCGTGGTGCGATCAGGCCCTGGTGCAGCCGCCGGTCTGGGCCGACGTGGCTCCCGACGGGTCGTCGACCGACCGTCCGGCCTCGCCCACGCCGCATCACGACCCGACGCACTACGTCACCGAACGCCGAACCTTCCCGGCACCGGACGGGACACCGGTCCCGGCCACGATCGTCCGGCACCGGGAGACTCCGCTCGACGGCACCGCCCCCGCCCTGCTCTACGGGTACGGCGCCTACGAGTCGCCGTTCGAGCCCGAGTGGGACCCCGCGCTGCCGAGCCTGCTCGACCGGGGCGTGGTCTACGTGCACACCCACATCCGGGGCGGCGGCGAAGGCGGCCGGCGCTGGTGGCTGGACGGCCGGCTCGAGCACAAGCAGAACACCTTCAGCGACCACCTCGCGGTGGCCGACGGCCTCGTGGGCCTGGTGGACGGCGACCGACTGGCCACCCGAGGGCTCAGCGCGGGCGGGCTGCTCCAGGGCGCCGTGTTCAGCCAGCGACCAGATCGATGGCGGGCCGTGGTGGCGGAGGTGCCGTTCGTCGACGTGGTCACCACGATGTTCGACGAGGAGACTCCGCTGACCATCAACGAGTGGGACGAGTGGGGTGACCCGAGGCGTCGGGCCGACTTCGACTGGATGCTCGCCTACTCGCCGTACGAGAACCTGCCCCCGGCCGGGAGCCGCCCGGACCTGCTGGTGACCGGCGCCCTGCACGACCCCCGGGTGATGGTCCGCGAGCCGGCCAAGTGGGTCGCGGCGCTGCGGGCGTCCGACCCGGACTGGTCCCCGCACTGCCTCTTCCGCTGCGAGGTCGGCGCGGGGGCGCACGTCGGGCCGTCCGGCCGCTTCGGGCATCTCGACTACGAGGCCGAGGTGTACGCGTGGGTCCTGGACCGGCTCGGCGTGGCCGACCGCGAAGACGCGGGCCGATGAGCGACCTGCAGGACGAGGTCATCGAGCTGGCCCGCGCCCTGATCCGGCTGGACACCAGCAACGCGCCGGGCTTCGCCCCTGGCAACGAGACCCTGGCCGCCAGCCACCTCCACGACTACCTGACCGGCGCGGGAGTGGACTGCGAGCTGGTGGCTCGGGAGCCGGACCGCGCCAACCTCGTGGCGCGGATCCGCGGCACCGGCGACGCACCGTCACTGGCCTTCGTCGGTCACCTGGACGTCGTGCCCGCCGACCCGCGCGACTGGACCCACCCGCCCTTCGCGGCCGTCGTCGACGACGAGGGCTTCCTGCACGGCCGCGGTGCGGTCGACATGAAGAACGAGGTCGCGGCTCGCGCCGTGGCGATGGCGCGAGCTGGCCCGCAGCGGTTTCCGGCCGCGTGGCGACCTGTGGCTGCTGGCCGTCGCCGACGAGGAGGACGGCACGGCGGACGTCGGCATGCGCTGGCTGCTCGAGTCCCGCACCGACATCCGGCCCGACCTCGCGGTCAACGAGGGTGGCGGCGAACGCCTGCCCCTCTCGGACGGGCGCACCCTGATGGGCGTCGGCGTCGGGGAGAAGGGCACCTACCCAGCCCGGGTCACCGCGCTCGGCCAGGCCGGTCACGCGTCCACGCCCAGCGTCGGGGACAACGCCGTACCCCTGCTCGGCGAGCTGCTGCGGCGCGTCGGCACCGGCATGCCGACCGCCGGCGCCTCGACGTACGCCGAGCAGACGCTCGCCGTGCTGCTCGGCTCGGCGCCGGCGCCGGGAGACCTCGACGGCGCCCTGGCCCGCGCGGCGCGCCTGCACCCGACCCTCGAGCACCTGCTGCCGGCGCTGGTCGGGATCACGATGGCGCCGACCATGCTGGAGGGCTCCACCAAGCGAAACGTGATGCCGGCCCGAGCCGCGATGGAGCTCGACTGCCGGCTGCTGCCCGGCACCACCGAGGCCGACGTGGAGGCGGCGGTCCGCAGCCGCCTCGGTGACGACGTCCGCTACGACCTCAGCTGGCCCGAACGGCTGGTCGCCGGCAGCGCGTCCTCCGCCGACACGGTGCTGATGTCGTCGATCGCGGCGTTCTGGGCCGAGCAGGGTGAGGACGTCGGGCTGCTCCCGATGCTGTGCACCGGGTTCACCGACTCGGTGTACCTGCGCGAGGTCGGCACGACGGCGTACGGGTACAGCCCGTTCCGCAGCACCACGGCCGAGGTCATCGCCGCCGGCTACCACAACGCCAACGAGCGGGTGCACGTCGACGACCTGCTGCTCTCGGTGGAGTTCCACCTCGGGCTGGCGCGGCGGCTGCTGGGCTGACTTCTCAGCGCGGTCGTCAGCCGTGACCGCCCTCGCGGTGGTTGTCGTCCACCCACGATCCGTCGCGCGAGTGGTACTCGTGCCCACCCGTGTGGCCTGCCGGCCGCACGCAGTGGAGCGGCCCCCCCGCCAGTCTTGCCTCGCACATGCTCGATCACTCCTGTGGGTGATCCCGAGCTCACGTCGTCGTCTCGCGTCGTTGTGTCTGACGTCAAGTCTTGCCCCGCATGTTCCGAAAACCTTGAAGACTGCCCGCCGTGACCGCTTCGCCAGAACCCCCGACCCGGCGTGAAGTGCCCGCAAGACCAGACCGGGTCGGCCTGAAGTGCCCAGACCGGGTGGCGCTGAGGGCCGTCGCGCCGGCTCGGCGCCCGAGGAGGGGCACTTCGCGCCGGGTCGGCGGTCATGCACTCGCCAGGAAGCTGAACCGCACCTCGCGCACCGCGTTGTCGACGTTGAGGTCGACCAGGCAGATGCTTTGCCAGGTGCCCAGCGCCAGCCGGCCGTCGAGGACCGGCACCGTGGCGTACGGCGGGATCAGCGCCGGCATCACGTGCGAGCGGCCGTGTCCCGGCGTGCCGTGCTGGTGCTGCCAGCGGTCGTCCGCGGGCAGCAGCTCGGCCAGGGCCGCGAGCAGGTCGTCGTCGCTGCCGGCACCGGTCTCCAGGATCGCGAGCCCGGCGGTCGCGTGAGGGACGAAGAGGTGCAGCAAGCCGTCCCCGCGACCCTCGGCGTACGCCGCGCAGTCGCGGGTGAGGTCGAGCACCCGCTCGTCGTCTCCGGTCCGATAGCTGCGTGTCTCCGTGTCCACGGCCAGATCGTGCCATGCGGGGGTTAGGTTGCCCCGGTGGACGTTCACTCACTGGCCTGGCGGACCGACCTCGCGCTGCTCGAGCTCGGCGGCAGCGAGGTCGAGGACCAGGGCACCCACCTCGTGGTCCGCACACCGGACAACCCCACGTTCTACTGGGGAAACTTCCTGCTGCTCGCGCAGCCACCCGCGCCGGAGTCCGGCGGGTTCTGGCTGGAGACGTTCGAGCGGGCGTTCCCCGACGCCGGACACCGCGCGATCGGCGTGGACGGCACCACCGGCTCGACCGCGGATCTCGAGCCGCTGGTGCAGGTGGGTCTCGAGGTCGAGGCCTCGACGGTGATGACCAGCTCGGCGGTCTACCCGCCCCCGCATCCCAACCGACAGGCGGAAGTGCGGCCGCTGGTCAGCAACGTCGACTGGGCGCAGCAGGTCGACGTCGCCGTCGCCGGTGAACGCGACTACTCCTACGAGTTCGCGACCGCGCTCAACGCCAACAACCGTCGGCTCGTCGAGCGCGGGGAGGCCCAGTGGTTCGGCGCCTTCGTCGAGGGTCGGCTGCTGGCCTCGCTGGGCCTGGTGCGCGCAGGGAACGACCTCGCCCGCTTCCAGCAGGTCAAGACCCATCCGGAGGCCCGCGGGAAGGGCCTGGCCGGGACCCTGGTCCACGCCGCGGGCAGCTGGGGGCTCGGCGAGCTCGGTGCCCAGACCCTGGTGATGGTCGCCGACCCGGACTACCTGGCGATCCGCGTCTATCGCTCGGTCGGCTTCACCGACAGCGAGACCCAGCTGCAGTCGGTGCGCAGGCCCGCGGACTGAACCGTAGGGAGACGGACTGCGGCGGACCGCGGATCAGCACCGCTGCCACCGTCACGTGGAGCAGCGCCAGCACAAGACGATTGCCGAGGGAGACCCCTTCGCCGGAGAACGGGCCGCCCATCGAGACGAGCAGCACCAGGACCGCCAGGCCCAGCCACAGCCGTCGACCGTGGGATGTGACCCGCTCCAGTACGAACAGGCTCGCCCATGCCAGAGCCGCGCCGACCACCGCCGCAATCGCGACATTGGTGACGCCCAGCTCCTGTGGCGCCGCTCCATCGAACCCGGGCTGGCGCAGGTCCGTCAGCGCCATCTCGGCCACGGCCCACACCGCAACAGCGGCGGCGACCGCTGCCCCGACGACGCCGAGGCGCTTGAACGCCGCCGGCGGTGACTTCCGATCCACACTCAGCAGAGCAGACATGACAACTCCTCCCAACTTCCGTGATACCAGCATGTATATAGATGAAGGTATCACCCACTTATGTGACAGTGTCAAGGACTTTGCCCTATTCTCTTTGCCATGACGTCAGAGGAACTTTCGAGACCCCAGACCGTCCCTCGTGCGCTGGCTCGCCTGCGGGTGTCCATGGAGGACGCCTACAGCCGCGCCAGCCGGGAGCTCGATCTGACCGCGCAGCAGGCCGAGCTGCTGTGTGCGGCGATGTCACCGATCCCCATCGGGGAGCTGGCGAAGGTACTGCGCTGTGACGGCTCCAACGCCAGCCGTCTGGTTGACCGCGCCGCGAAGCGAGGTCTGCTCGAGCGGGTGGTCGACGACGAGGACGGGCGCGTGGCGCTGGCTCAGCTCACGGCCGAAGGGAGCAGGGTCGCCAGGCGCTTCATCACGTCGTTCGAGAGCGAGCTGGCTCCCCTGCTCGCACAGTGGTCGGAGCAGCGGCAGGTCACCGCGATCGAGGTGATGAACGACGTCGCAGACTCGCTCGACGCAGCGAGACCGACCGACGGCCGTCGGCGTCCCGCACCGCGCTCGCGCACAACGGGCTGAGGCGTCGGCGCCAGACAGGCTCGGTCAGACGTCGGCGGTGGGCACCCCGTCGCCGTTGGTCACGCCGCCGTTGCACGAGGCGAACGGCTCCGGCGACGTGCCGCCGTCGCCGAACTCCTCGACGAACAGCTCGAGGCGCGGGTCGTTCACGCCGTTGAGCCGGAGCTGGCGCTCCCAGACCGTGACCACCACCGGCGCCGGCAGGTCGTCGTACGGCGAGAGGATGCCGTTGCTGGGCAGGACAGCGAGGAGCTCGCCGACCTCGTCCTCGGGCAGCTCGGGGTCGTAGGTGATCCAGACGGCTCCGTGCTCCAGGTCGTGCACGGCGTTCTCGTCGCGCACCGGCTCGTCGTACGCACCGCAGTCGAGCCAGGCGGGGTCGTGCGGGCCACCCGCCGGCGGCACCGAGCCGTACTCGATCTCCTTCTCGGTGTGGTCGTTGCCGAGATCCTCGAAGACCACCACCTCGTCGAGGCTGGCGGGCGTCGCGGCCACCCGGTCCTCACGGATCTGCTGGACGACGAGCGGGCTCACGACGGCAAGGGCCAGCACCAGCACCGAGGCCAGGATCGCGAGCAACAGTCCGACCTTCCGCCGGCGCGGCGGTGGCGCGGGCGGCGGCGCGGACAGCGACTCCTGCGCGGCCGGCTGCAGCTCGGACATCAGCCTTCCAGGGCCCGTTCGATCCGCTCGACCTTCGCGGTGAGCTGCCCGTCCCAGCCGGGGCGGATGTCGGCCTTGAGCACGAGACCGACCCGGGGAGACACCTCGGCCACGACGTCGACGGCGCGCTTCACGACCGCCATCACCTCGTCCCACTCCCCCTCGATGTTGGTGAACATGGCGTTGGTCTCGTGGGGGAGCCCGGACTCGCGCACCACCCGGACGGCGGCCGCGACGGCCTCGGAGACACCACCGGTCTCGTCGGCGGCGGTCGGGGAGATGCTGAAGGCGACGATCATGGCTCAACCGTAGCCAGCGCCGGGTTGCTAGCGTCACGGCGTGACCACCTACCCCGCCAAGCCGCGCCCCGGCGACCGCCTTGCGGTGCTGTCCCCCGGAGCCGCCCTCCCGGCGATGTTCCCGCACCCCTTCGAGCTCGGCCTGTCCCGGCTCGAGGAGCGCTACGAGGTACGCGCCGTCGAGTTCCCCACCACCCGCGAGTGGGAGTCGAGCCCGCAGGCGCGCGCGGCCGACCTCCACGCGGCGTTCGCCGACCCGGACATCACCGCGATCCTCACCAGCATCGGCGGCAACGACCAGATCAAGGTGCTCAAGCACCTCGACGGCGACCTGATCCGGGCGAACCCCAAACCGTTCTTCGGCCTCAGCGACAACACCAACCTGCACAACTACCTGTTCAACCTCGGGCTGGTCTCCTACTACGGCGGCACCGTGATGACCATGCTCGGCCGTGACGGTGCGATGAACGAGCACAGCGCCGAGTCCTTCGAGAAGGCGCTCTTCGGCGACGGCTGGTACGACCTGCGGCCCGCGGACGAGTTCACCGACATGGGCAGGGACTGGGCGGACCCGACCAACCTGGCGCACGAGCCGGAGATGCTGCCGGGCACCGGGTGGATCTGGGCGGGATCCCAGCGAGCGGTCGAAGGGCGGCTCTGGGGCGGGTGTCTGGAGATCGTCGACTTCAACCTGCGCGCGGCGCGCTACCTGCTCGACGACACGGCGTACGACGACTGCGTGCTCTACCTCGAGACCTCCGAGGAGCTGCCGACCGCGCAGTACGTCGGCGAGGTGCTGATGTGCATGGGTGAGCGTGGCCTGCTCCAGCGGTTCAGCGGCCTGCTGATGGGACGCGCGAGGGCGTGGGAGTTCATGACGCCGGACAACCCGGAGTTCCGCCGTGCCTACGTGGAGGCACAGCGCGAGGTGGTGCTCGCTGCCTTCGCGGAGTACTCCCCCGACGTCCCGCTGGTCTTCGACGTCGACTTCGGCCACACGGACCCCCAGCTGGTGCTGCCGAACGGCGGCGACGTCCGGATCGACCCGTCCGCGGAGACGGTCAGCGTGCGCTACTGACGACCGTCAGGGGTCGATACTGGGCTGGTGGAACTCTCCGAACTGCACGACCGCGCCCGCACTGTCCGTGAGCTGTACGCCGAACACGAGAAGCGTCGCTACGGCCGCAGCTGGACCGATCAGGAGCTGATGCTCGGGTTCCTCGGTGACGTCGGTGATCTCGCCAAGCTCGTGCAGGGCAAGGCCGGTGTACGACCCCATCCTGATCTCGACGACGCACTCGCGCACGAGCTTGCGGACTGCCTGTGGTCGGTGCTGTCGCTGGCGGACCGCTACGGGGTCGACCTGGAGCAGTCGTTCCTCAGCACGATGGACGAGCTCGGCGCTCACCTCGAGGGCGCCCTCGACCCGGCCACGGACTGACGGGTCAGACTGTGCCCGGGAGCGCTGCGTCCTGGCGGAAGCCCGACCAGATCCGTCCGCCGACCAGATCGAGGACCTCGCCCGCGACCTCGGCGAGCAGGATCGGCTCGCCCGCCAGGGCAGCGTGGAGCCCCTCGTGAAGACGGGGCGCAAACGCGGTGCCTCGGGCATCGTCCAACGCCTCCACCTCGCGGATAAGCCACTTCCCGGAACCGGTCCACCACGCGGCTGCCGCGAGCAGCAGCTCGGCGGTTGACCGCCAGACCTCGATGACCACCGCGTCCATCACACCGGCCGCCCCGCCCCCGGCGAGGTCGTCGAGCTGGTCGGTCAGGGAGTAGCGAGCCAGCGAGAGCTCGGAGTCGCTCAGCGGTCCCGGCCCTGCCGCCACGACCGACGCACACTCCCGTCGTAGTGGGACGCCGCCGTCACCGGGCACGAGGGCTACCCCCGTGGAGACGAGCCTGGCCATCGTGGGCCGACGCCGTTCCAGGTCCTTGGCCACGAAGTGGCGGATCGATGACGCCGTGTGCACGAACAGCTCCACCGGCCAGCCGTCGTGCAGGAGCGACTCCCGGTGGGCCGCTGTGGAGTCGAGAAGCACGGTGATGTCCAGATCCGAGTCTCGGTCGCCCCGCCCAGGACGACCGAGCCCGACAGCCAGGCTCGTCGTGCCTCGGGGTAGCGCCCGGCCACCAGTGCGCGGGCAGCGTCGAGCGCGTCGGGTCTGTTCACGGGGTCAGTCTGGCTGAGCGCGGCTCGAGGTAGTCAGAGCTGGGCGCCGAACACCAGCGCGTCGCCCCCGTTCTTGAAGACCTGCCGCTCCAGCCGAAGCCCGAGCTTCTCGGCAACCCGTTGGGAGGGCAGGTTCTCGGGGCGGATGATCGCGACGAGATGGGCCACCCCGGCTGCTCGGGCCGCCTCGCGGACCGAGATTGCTGCCTCGGTGGCCAGCCCCTGACCGCGCAGGGCGAGGTGCACGTGGTAGCCCACCTCGACGAACGGCTCGCCCTCGATGTCCTGGATGGTGAGCCCACAGTCGCCGACGAACTGACCCGCGTGCGTCTCGACGACCCAGAGCCCGTACCCGTGGTCCACGTAGTTCTGCTGGTTCCAGGCGATCCAGCGCTCCGCCTCCGCTCGCGTGCGCTGGCGGCGGTTCGGCCTGGCGGGATCCGGCGCCGAGAGGACCGCTTCCACCTCGTCGAGATCCGCGTCGGTCATCTCCCGGAACCTCAGGCGGGCGGTGGAGGCAGGGAGCATGGTCGCATCGTAGATCGATGGTTTCTCTGCGACTGGGAAACAAACGTCAGAACGGTCTCAGCATTCGAGAGATCGCCAGTCCAGCAAGGCGAAACTGTCGGTGCTCGCTGGTTGAGTGAGGACATGGAGCTCCTCTCGACCCCGACGTTCACACCCGCCGGTGTGGTCGCGGACGCCGGTGCCGAGCTGGCGTGCCTGGACGACCTGCTCTGGGCAGCGCGGACCCCGGCCGAGCTGGTCGGCACCGTCGAGGAGCTCGAGTCGTTGCGGTCCCACCTCGCTGCTGTCGAGGCCTCGGTGCTCGCCGAGATCGACGCCCGCAAGGTCGCCAAGACCCACCTGGCCTGGTCCTCGACGGCCGACTGGTTCGCCCACCTGGCCGGCAGCCACCGAGGGCCCGCACGACGAGCCGTGCGGCAGGCCACGCAGCTCACGTCCGACCGCTCGGCCGTCCTCGACGCCCTCCGGGAGGGAGCTGTCTCGCCCGAGCAGGCCTCCGTGATCTGCGACGCCGTCGACCAGCTGCCCACCAAGCCCGAGCTCCGCAACGCCGCGGAGGCCCTGCTGCTCGACGAGGCCGGTCGGCTCAATGCCACCGACCTGACCAAGGCTGCCCGCCACCTCGTGCACGTGATCGACCCCGACCGGGCGGAGCGTGATGCAGAGAAGGCGCTCGACCGAGCCGACCGTGCCGCCCACCTCGGTCGCTTCCTGGCGATCAGCGAGGACGGCGCCGGCGGGGTCCGGGTCCGGGGTCGGGGCACCGTGGAGGACGCCGCGCTGATCAAGGCTGCGCTGCTGCCGCTGACCGCACCGGCACCCGTGGTCGACCCGAAGACCTGCGAGGAGACCGTCGACCCGCGCGACCACGGCGCCCGGCTCTGGGACGCTCTCGTCGAGACCGCTCGCCACGCCTTGACCACAGACCTGCCGCCCGACGCGCACGGCGCCCGCCCCCGGCTCTCCGTCACGACGACGCTGGCGACGCTGCAGGGCAAGATCGACTGGGCAGCGCTGGGTTCCTCGGCCTCGCCCACCGACGACGGCCTCGAGCTGAGCCCCTCGGCCGTACGACGCCTGGCCTGCGACGCGGACGTCATCCCGGTCGTGCTGGGGACGCGAGGCGAGGTGCTCGACGTCGGGCGCAGCCACCGCTTGGTGACTCCTGCGCTCTGGCGGGCCCTGGTCTGCCGCGACCAGCACTGCGCCTTCCCCGGCTGCTCCCGTCCGCCGGTGATGTCCCACGGTCACCACATCCGACACTGGGCGGACGGTGGCCCGACCTCACTCGACAACCTGGTCCTGCTCTGCGGCCAGCACCACCGGGTCATCCACCACACCCCGTGGGAGGTCAGGCTGTCCGCCCTGGACGGGCGGCCGGAGTTCCGCGCCCCACCCAAGATCGGCCGGCCACGTGAGTGGCTCCGGCACCGGTCACGACGGGAGTGAGCCGCGCGATCGGCGTTCACCACCGAGCACCAGCACCGTCACCGTCGCCAACCAGGCCGTCGTGTAGCCGACGCTCGTCAGCACGTCGGTGAGGTGGTGCGCGCCCTGGTACAGCCGCGCGAGCAGCACCGCGAGCGGCAGCAGGAGGAGCGGCAGCACCCACCAGCGGGCCGCACGCGCATAGGTCCACACCAGCACCACGATCAGCCCGAACAGCGCGGTCGCCGTACCCACGTGCCCGGACGGGAAGCTGTGGTCCGGCACCAGACCGGCGTCCAGGATCTTGACCGGCGGCCGCTGCCGGGGGTCCAGGCTGGTCGCCACGAAGTAGATGCCCCCGATCCCGGACACCACGAGCGCGACGAAGAGCGCGGGGACCACCGAGCGCCGCCAGATCCACAGCCCGATCGCGATGATCGGTGACAGCACCAGCGACACGATGGTCTCGCCGAAAAAAGTGCCGACCTCCGCCAGGTCGCTGAGCCCCGGAGTCCGCCCATCGGCGAACCATCGGGCGATTCCGTTGTCGAAGGCGTCCACCGGGCGCGACCACGGATGGGTGATCAGCCAGCCGACGCCGACGACCACGACCACGATCGCTACCCAGGCGGCGACGAGCAGACCGGCCGTGGCGGCCACACCGCGCCGCTGGTCGCCCGTCGGCTGCACCTCGTGCCCGAGCACTTGTCCCATGAGCCTGAGTCTGCGCATTTCGCCGGCGTCTCAAACGCACCGACAAGACGCACCGCTCAGCCCTCCGTCAGCCCTCCGTCAGCCCGCCGTCAGTGACTTGGCGATCAGCACGACGGCCGAGACGGCACAGACCGCCAGCACCGCGTGCCGGAAGCGCTCGCGCGGCAGCCGGTCACGCAGCCTGGTGCCGACCCAGATGCCGCCGACCAGGAAGGGCAGCACACCCACCCCCACGACCAGCGACACCAACGGCACCGCACCGGAGAGCGCGAGGCCGGACAGGCTGAGCAGGGTGCCGACGAAGAAGAACACCGCGAGGGTGGCGCGGACCTCCGAGGGGCGTCGGTGCTGGAAGAGCAACGCGATCGGCGGCCCGCCGATCGAGGTCGCCGTGCCGGCCACGCCAGAGCTGAACCCCGCGGTGAGCAGGGTGCTCCGGTTGACGGGCACGTCGATCGCCCGCACCGACAGCCCGACCGCGACCAGCACCATCAGGGCCAGCGCGATCCCGAGCTCCCGCGGCGTGAACAGCACCACCAGCCAGACCCCGAGGGCGGTGCCTGGGATCCGGGCCGGAAGGGACCAGCCGATCGCGTGCCAGTCGACGTGCGAACGCTCCCCCGCCAGGGACAGCCCGGAGACGAACAGACCGAACCACAGCGGCAGCGTCGGCATCAGGGTCGGCTCGAGCACCGCCACGATGGGCGCGGTGACGAGTCCGACCCCGAGGCCGACCACTGCTTGGACGAACGCGCCGAGGAAGACGGCGAGTGCGATCGCCAGGACGACCGCGAGCGGGATACCGATCAGGGTCAGCCCTTGCGCAGGTTGCGCAGGACGTACTGCATGATTCCGCCGTTGCGGTAGTAGTTCGCCTCACCGGGGGTGTCGATGCGGACCACTGCCTCGAACTCGACGTCGTCGGCCTTGACGGTGACCGTCTTCGGCGTGCTGCCGTCGTTGAGAGCAGTCACCCCGGTGATCGAGAAGGTCTCCTCACCGGTCAGGCCGAGCGACTCCGCGGTCTTGCCCTCGGGGTACTGCAGCGGCAGCACGCCCATGCCGATCAGGTTCGAGCGGTGGATCCGCTCGTACGACTCGGCGATGACGGCCTTGACGCCCAACAGTGCGGTGCCCTTGGCCGCCCAGTCGCGCGACGAGCCGGAGCCGTACTCCTTGCCCGCGAGCACGACGAGCGGAGTGCCGGCTGCGATGTACTTCTCGGACGCCTCGAAGACCGTCGTCACCTCGCCGTCACCGGCCAGGTCGCGGGTGAAGCCACCCTCGGTGCCCGGGGCCAGCTGGTTGCGCAGCCGGATGTTGGCGAACGTCCCCCGGATCATCACCTCGTGGTTGCCGCGGCGGGAGCCGTAGGAGTTGAAGTCGCGGTTCTCGACACCGTGCTCGGCGAGGTACTTGCCTGCGGGCGAGTCCTTCTTGATCGCGCCGGCCGGCGAGATGTGGTCGGTGGTGACCGAGTCGCCGAGCTTCAGCAGCACCCGGGCGCCGGCGATGTCCTCGACCGGAGCCGGCTCGTCGGGCATGCCGTCGAAGTACGGAGGCTTCCGGACGTACGTCGACTCCGGGTCCCAGGCGAAGGTCTTGCCCTCGGGCGTGGGCAGCGACCGCCACTGCTCGTCCCCGGCGAAGACGTCGGCGTAGCCGTCGTCGAACATCTCGGAGGTGATCGCGGTCGCGATCACGTCCTCGACCTCCTTGGCGGTCGGCCAGATGTCCTTCATGAACACGTCGTTGCCGTCGGTGTCCTGGCCCAGCGGGTCCTTGAACAGGTCGACGTCCATCGATCCGGCCAGCGCGTAGGCGACGACCAGCGGCGGGGACGCCAGGTAGTTCATCTTCACGTCCGGGTTGATCCGGCCCTCGAAGTTGCGGTTGCCCGACAGCACCGACACGACCGCGAGGTCGTTCTCGTTGACGGCGGCGCTCACCTCGGGGATGAGGGGGCCGGAGTTGCCGATGCAGGTGGTGCAGCCGTAGCCGACCAGGTTGAAGCCGAGCTTGTCGAGGTACGGCGTGAGGCCGGCCTTCTCGTAGTAGTCCGACACGACCTTGGAGCCGGGCGCGAGGGTGGTCTTCACCCAGGGCTTGGTGGAGAGGCCCTTCTCGACGGCCTTCTTGGCGAGCAGGGCCGCACCGATCATCACCGACGGGTTGGACGTGTTGGTGCACGAGGTGATCGCAGCGATCGCGACCGCGCCGTGGTCGATCTCGAACTTGTTGCCATCGGCGAGCTCGACGACGGCGGGGTTGCTGGCGCGGCCACCGTCGGAGGGAGCCGCCGACACGTACTCCTTCGGCGGCGCCTCACCGTGCCCGTTGGCGGGCGAGTCGGAGGCCGGGAAGGACTCGTCGACCGCCTCGTCGTAGCCCTGCGTCTGCTGCATGTCGGTGGAGCCGGTGTCGACGTAGTCGCTCAGTGCGCCGCGGAAGGACTCCTTCGCGTCGGACAGCGACACCCGGTCCTGCGGTCGCTTCGGGCCGGCCAGTGACGGGACGACCGTGGCCAGGTCCAGCTCGAGCTTCTCCGAGAAGCGCGGCTCGGCCGACGGGTCGTGCCAGAGACCCTGCTCCTTGGCGTAGGTCTCCACCAGCGCCAGCTGCTCGGCGGGACGCCCGGTCAGCTTGAGGTACTTGATGGTCTCCTCGTCGATCGGGAAGACCGCGATCGTGGAGCCGAACTCAGGGCTCATGTTGCCGATCGTGGCGCGGTTGGCCAGCGGCAGCACGGAGACGCCGGGGCCGTAGAACTCGACGAACTTGCCGACGACGCCGTGCTTGCGCAGCATCTCGGTGATGGTGAGCACCAGGTCGGTGGCGGTGGCGCCCTCGGGGAGGTCGCCGTTCAGCTTGAAGCCGACCACGCGCGGGATCAGCATGGAGACCGGCTGGCCGAGCATCGCGGCCTCGGCCTCGATCCCGCCGACGCCCCAACCGACCACGCCGATGCCGTTGACCATGGTGGTGTGCGAGTCGGTGCCGACGCAGGTGTCGGGGTAGGCCTGGAGCTCGACCGTCGACCTCACGGGTGAACACGGTGCGGGCGAGGTGCTCGATGTTGACCTGGTGCACGATGCCGGTGCCGGGCGGGACGACCTTGAAGTCATCGAAGGCGCCCTGGCCCCAGCGCAGGAACTGGTAGCGCTCGCGGTTGCGCTCGTACTCGATCTCGACGTTGCGTCCGAACGCCTCGGGCGTGCCGAAGACGTCGGCGATCACGGAGTGGTCGATGACCATCTCGGCGGGAGCGAGCGGGTTGATCTTCGACGGGTCGCCGCCGAGGTCGGCCATCGCCTCACGCATCGTGGCCAGGTCGACCACGCACGGGACACCGGTGAAGTCCTGCATGATCACGCGGGCCGGCGTGAACTGGATCTCCTGGCTGGGGTCTGCGTCGGCGTCCCAGCCGGCGATCGCCCGGATGTCGTCGGCGGTGATGTCGGCGCCGTCCTCGGTGCGCAGGAGGTTCTCCAGCAGCACCTTCAGGCTGAACGGCAGCGAGTCGACGTCCAGTCCGTCCCCACTGACCGCGCCGAGGCGGAAGATCTCGTAGGACTTGCCGTCCACGTCCAGGGTGCCCTTGGCACCAAAGCTGTCCTGACTGGCCATCAGCCATCTCTCCTTCACGTCACCGGGACGTCGCTGGGTATCGCTCGGGCCCATCTTGCCGCCGGGAGACGTGGGCGCGGAAGTAAGGCTGCCCTTGGTCCCGACGGGTGGACCATGATGTCTTGACATCAAGATACATGACGTCAAGCGTCCAGGCCAGCAGGAGGCTCAGGCGCGTCCCAGACCGTGCTCGGCCAGTGCTGCGAGCAGGGACTCCCGCGACGCGGCTGCGAGCTCTCCCCCGGTGAACCGCTCGTCGTCGGTCACCTCGGCGACGGGAGCGAACGAGTCGGGGAGCTCACCGGCGGCGCCGCTGCCGCCGTCCACCTCGGCCATGATCAGTCCACCGCAGTGCCCGCCGAAGACGTCGACGACCGGCTGCTGGTCCCCGACCTGGTAGCGACGCCGGCGCTTGGTCAGCAGGTGTCCGTCCAGCCGGCTCAGCAGCTCCCACTCCCCCTCGTCCAGGTAGAGGTTGGTACAGGCGATCTCCG
>CAWGWW010000027.1:0-10644 GCA_963826415.1 uncultured Actinomycetota bacterium
CGCCCACGATCAGGAGGTCGGTCTCGGCACGCGGGTGCGACATGGGCACGATGACGTTCCTTCCCTCGACCGGCGGACTCAGCCGTGGCGAGTCCGGTGCGCCAGCGACAACCTACCGGGCGAAAGCGTCTTCGTGACGGCGTGACACCGACATCTTCGACCGTTGAACCGCACCGGTCACCCTAGAATGCCGTGCGTGCACGTGACGACCGAGGCGGCCGGCGCCCGGACCCTCGGCGAGGTAGCGAAGAAGCAGCGACGCGAGCTGGGCGACCGACCTCGGGAGGAGGCATGATCCCGCAGCTCAGGCAGGTTCGCACCCACCCGTCCGCGGTGCTGCTCTTCGCGCAGCTTGTTGCCGTGCTGGCCTACCCGTTCCTCGAGGACTCCGTCGGCGGCCGCGCGATGCTCGGCGTGGTGCAGCTCGCGATCGTGCTCCTCGCAGTCTTCGCCGTACGCCGGACGCCGACGCTCACCTGGGTGGCCCTGTTGCTCGGTCCCCCCGCCATGGTGTTCAGCGTGCTCGAGGCCTTCCAACCCACGACCGGCTGGGTCATTCTCGGCTCCGCGTTCTGCCACGTGCCGTTCTACTTCTTCGTCTCCTACGCGATGATCCGCTACGTCTTCCACGACGAACGGGTCACTCGCGACGAGCTGTTCGCGACGGGTGCCGCCTTCACGGTGGTGGCGTGGGGCTTCGCCTACGTCTACGCCGGCGTCCAGGTCGTCTGGCCCGACTCGTTCGCCGGGGCGAGCGAGGAGTCGACGCGATCGTGGTTCGAGCTGCTCTACCTGTCGTTCATGACGCTCACCAGCGTGGGTCTCTCCGACGTCACGCCGGTCCAGTCCCACGCTCGGTCGTTCGTGATGATCGAGGCTGTGGCCGGGGTCCTCTACATCGCGCTGGTGATCGCCCGCCTGGTTGCGCTGAGCCGACCTGCCGCGCCCAAGCCCTGATCAGCAGGTCCCCGCGCGTGGCGGGCGGGCCGGGTGCCCGGGTCACTGGTCCCAGCCCTCGGGCCGGTACTTGCGGGGCAGCTTGGAGACCACGAGGCGGTAGGACTCGTCGACCGCCTCGAGCAGCTCGTCGTCGGGGATCTCCCCGGAGAACGAGAGGTCGTTCCATCCGGACCGGCCGATGTACGCCATCACCGAAGCCGCCCCGGGGTACTTGGCCAGCCACTCGTCGGCCACCTCCCGGGTGGCTCCGCCCTTGAGCCCGATGCCGTCCCGCGAGGCGAAGGCGAAGATCTTCCCGCCGCCCGGACCGCTGCCCACCTTGGTCACCGGATACTCGTGGCCCCAGGGGTCGTCCGGCCAGGCCCCGGGCTTGGCCAGGCAGTAGGCCTGCATCCGGTCGACGTCCATGACCGGACGCTCAGTCCTCGTCGTCGTCGTCGAGCAGCCCCTCGGCGCGGGCCGCGGAGACGATCTTCCGGACGTCGGTGAGCGAACCCCGGCCATCGTCGATGAGGGCGTTGCGGGCCTGGGCGAACTTCTCGCCCAGCTCGGCGCGCACCTTGTCGGACACCTCGTCGCGAGCGGGGTTGAGGATCGTCAGCTCCTCCTCGGTCAGGTGGTGGTTGACCACCGTGGCCAGCTCCTCCACCGCATCGTCGAACGCCTGGGTGTCGGTGCCCTTGAGCTCGAGCACCGCGAGCAGCGCCTCGTGCCCCTCGGCGTGCTCCTCCTTGCCGTGCTCGGCCTCGTGCTCGCTGACCGCGTCCTTGCGGCGCAGCTGTGGGTAGACGTGGTGCTCCTCGGCCTCGGCGTGGGCCACGTGGAGCGTGGCGAACGCCTGACGCACGGCATCGCGGTCGGAGCTGCTGTCACGCAGGTCGCGCAGCAGGGTCTCGAACCGACGGTGGTCCTCGAGGATGAGCTCCACGACATCACCCTCGACGGGGCGGCCCAGATCAATGGTCGTCATGCCCCCGAGCCTAACCAGATGGCGTTGCGTCGTCGCCCGGCGCCGGGACCGGCACCTCCCAGCGTCGCCGACGGCTCGCCTCGTCCTGCTCCCACCACGCCTCCCCGCGCTCGCCGAGAGCGACCTTGGCGGCCTGGACGCCCGCCCGGGAACGCGACTCCTCGTCGGTGCCCCGGGTCCGCTTCACCTCGCGACGCCAGGCCATCAGGATCCGCTGCAGCTCGTCGCGCCGGCCCTCGGGGATCTCGGGATCCGTGGCGCGCCAGCGACGCCCGTTGACAACGACGTAGCGCCCGTCAGGGGTGTACTCGGCGTCCTCGATCATCGGCCGCGCTTCCGCCTCGTGCTCATCCATCCACCCCCGAGGCGTTCACTGCGTCGCCGCCATCATCTGCCGGAGCTCCTTCTTCAGGTCGGAGATCTCGTCGCGCAGCCGGGCCGCCACCTCGAACTGGAGCTCGGCCGCGGCGTTCTTCATCTGGTCGGTGAGCTCCTGGATGAGCTGGGCGAGCTCGGCGCTCGGCATGCCGGCGAGGTCGGCGGCGTGCTGGCCGGAGGCGGCGCGGGAGAGCCCCGGGACCGGCGCCTTCTTGCTCTTCGGGTCCTGGTGCTGCCAGGTCTGGAGCAGCTCCTGGGTGCTCTCGTCCTCGCGGGCGAGCATCTCGGTGATGTCGGCGATCTTCTTGCGCAGCGGCGTCGGGTCGATCCCGTTGGCGGTGTTGTAGGCGACCTGCTTGGCCCGGCGCCGATTGGTCTCGTCGATCGCGCGCTCCATCGACGGGGTGATCTTGTCGGCGTACATGTGGACCTGACCGGACACGTTGCGGGCGGCCCGGCCGATGGTCTGGATCAGGGACTTGTCGGAGCGCAGGAAGCCCTCCTTGTCGGCGTCGAGGATCGCCACCAGTGACACCTCGGGCAGGTCGAGGCCCTCGCGGAGCAGGTTGATCCCGACCAGGACGTCGTAGTCGCCGAGCCGGAGGTCGCGCAGCAGCTCGATCCGTTTGAGCGTGTCGACCTCGGAGTGCAGGTAGCGGGTGCGGATGCCGGCGTCGAGGAGGTAGTCGGTGAGGTCCTCGGACATCTTCTTGGTCAGCGTGGTGACCAGGATCCGCTCGTTCTTGTCGGTGCGCAGCCGGATCTCGTGGATCAGGTCGTCGATCTGCCCCTTGGTCGGCTTGACCACGACCTCGGGGTCGATCAGCCCGGTCGGCCGGATGATCTGCTCGACGGCGTTCTGCGCGCCGCCGGTCTTGTCGAGCTCGTAGTTGCCGGGCGTGGCCGACAGGTAGACCGTCTGGCCGATCCGGTCGAGGAACTCCTCCCAGCGCAGCGGCCGGTTGTCCATGGCGCTGGGCAGCCGGAACCCGTGGTCGACCAGGTTGCGCTTGCGGGACATGTCGCCCTCGTACATGCCGCCGATCTGCGGCACCGCGACGTGGGACTCGTCGACGATGGTGATGAAGTCCTCGGGGAAGTAGTCGAGCAGGCAGTTCGGCGCGGAGCCACGGGTGCGGCCGTCCATGTGCATGGAGTAGTTCTCGATGCCGGAGCAGGAGCCGACCTGGCGCATCATCTCGACGTCGTACGTCGTGCGCATCCGCAGCCGCTGCGCCTCCAGCAGCTTGCCCTGCCGCTCGAAGGTGGCGAGCTGGTCCTCGAGCTCGAGCTCGATCCCCTTGATCGCCCGCTCCATCCGCTCGGGTCCGGCGACGTAGTGGGTGGCCGGGAAGAGGTAGAGCTCCTGGTCCTCGGTGACCACCTCGCCGGTCAGCGGGTGCAGCGTCATCAGCCGCTCGATCTCGTCGCCGAAGAACTCGATCCGGACGGCGTTCTCCTCGTAGACCGGGAACACCTCGAGGGTGTCCCCCCGCACCCGGAACGTGCCGCGGGTGAACGCCATGTCGTTGCGGGTGTACTGGATCTCGACCAGGCGGCGCAGGATCGAGTCGCGGTCGTGCTCCTCGCCGACCTTGAGCCGGAGCATCCGGTCGACGTACTCCTGCGGGGTGCCGAGACCGTAGATGCAGGAGACCGTCGAGACCACGATCACGTCACGCCGGGTGAGCAGCGAGTTGGTCGCGGAGTGCCGCAGCCGCTCGACCTCCTCGTTGATCGAGGAGTCCTTCTCGATGTAGGTGTCGGTCTGGGGGACGTAGGCCTCGGGCTGGTAGTAGTCGTAGTACGAGACGAAGTACTCGATCGCGTTGTCGGGGAAGAGCTGGCGCAGCTCGTTGGCGAACTGCGCGGCGAGCGTCTTGTTGGGCTGCATCACCAGCATCGGCCGCTGCACCTGCTCCGCCACCCAGGCGACGGTGGCGGTCTTGCCGGTGCCGGTGGCGCCGAGCAGGACGACGTCCTGCTCGCCGCCGCGGATCCGCTTGGTGATCTCCGCGATCGCGGTCGGCTGGTCGCCGGAGGGCTGGTAGTCGGAGACGACCTGGAAGGGCGCCACACGGCGCTCGAGGTCGGTCACGGGTCGCATGCCTGCGAGCCTACGACCCCGCACCGACAGTCCCGACGGACGATGCGGACCACCTCGCTACATTGACCCCGTGAGCCTGCGCCGACGTACCGCCCGCCGACGCCTGGTGACCGTGCTCCGGCGCACCCTGCTGAGCGTGCTCGGCGTCCAGCTCGCGCTCGCCTTCGGCCTCACCGTGGTCGACTCCTACCGCCGCCGCGGCAAGAAGCCGAAGCCGTTCCCGATCACGGCGCCGCGCACCGTGACCATCGGTGACGGCACGGTCACCACCTACACCTACGGCCGGGACCTCTACGCCGACATGCTCGCCGCCATCGAGGGGGCCGAGAAGCAGATCCTCTTCGAGACCTACATCTGGAAGGGCGACGAGGTCGGCGAGAAGTTCAAGGCCGCGCTGGCCGCTGCGGCCGATCGCGGCGTGGACGTCTACTGCATCTACGACGCCTTCGCGAACCTCGTCGTGTCGCCGCGGTTCAAGCACTTCCCGGCCAACATGATGGTGCTCCCCTACCCCGCCTACTCGGCCGGCTGGCGGTTCCTGGACCTGCGTCGCTACGGCCGCGACCACCGCAAGATCCTCGTCGTCGACGACGAGGTCGGCTTCGTCGGCGGCTACAACATCGGCACGCCGTACGAGACCGAGTGGCGCGACACGCACGTGCGGATCACCGGTCCGGGCGTCTGGGACCTCAAGCGCACGTTCGCCGACTTCTGGAACCTGAACCGGCGCCGGACCCTCCGCCGCAGCGAGCGCCCCCTGCTGCTGGAGACCGCCTCGACCTGGGAGCCGCGGATCCGCTTCCACCGCAATGTGCCCCGGCTGTGGATGTTCCCGATCCGGTCGATGTACCTCGAGGCGATCAACCGGGCCAGCCACAACGTGTGGATGACGCACGCGTACTTCATCCCCGACCAGGACTTCGTCGACGCGATCAAGGACGCCGCCCGCCGCGGAGTCGACGTCCGCCTGCTGGTGCCGCACAAGTCGAACCACATCGTGGCCGACTGGATCTCCCGGGGCTACTTCTCCCAGCTGCTCGAGGCAGGCGTCCGGATCTTCCGCTACCGCGACGCGATGGTGCACGCCAAGACCTCGACGATCGACGGCACCTGGTCCACCGTCGGCACCGCGAACGTCGACCGGCTCAGCCTGCAGGGCAACTACGAGATCAACGTCGAGGTGATCGACGAGGCGATGGCGAAGACGATGGAGGAGATCTACGCCGCCGACGAGTCCAACTGCTTCGAGCTGACCAGTGGCGAGTGGGCTGCCCGGGACCTGCACCGCAAGTTCACCGAGTACGTGCTGGCTCCGCTGCGGCCGCTGCTCTGAGCGACCGCCTGCGCCTGCTGGTCACCGCCGGCTCGGGTTGCCGCCCGGCAGGTGGGTGCGGGGTGCCATCCGCGACCCGTGCCGTGGCCGGCGCAGCCCGGAGGCTCCGACCAGCGCCGGCACCCGACCCCGGTGCGGACGCCACGGCTCGAGGTACGCCTCGAGCTCCGCGTCGTCGAACGGCGTGCCCGTGAGCGCCCAGCCCACGTCCTTGGCGATGTGGTAGTCGCCGAACGACACCGCGTCCGGGTCGCCGTGGGACCGCTGGAGCACCTCGGCCGCGGTCCACACCCCGACCCCCGGCAGCGTGCGCAGGCGTCGTCCGGCCTCGTCCGGCGCGAGGACGGCGGTGCGCTCGAGGGAGTCGGCGACCCGGGCTGCCGTGACGATGGCCCGCGAGCGCGACTGGTCGATGTGCATCCGCAGCCACTCCCACGACGGGATGGCGCGCAACTGCTCCGGCGTCGGCTGCACCCAGAGCCGCAGCTCCCGGCCGGGACCCGGGGCGCGCTCGCCGTACCGGTGCACCAGCATCCGGAAGCCGGCGAACGCCTCCTGCCCGGTCACCTTCTGCTCGATGATCGCCGGGACCAGGGACTCCATCACCAGCCCGCTGCGACCGACCCGGAGGTTGTGGTGCCGACGCCAGGCCTCGACCAGGACCGGGTGTCGCGGCTCGAAGCCTCGCGGGTCGTCCGCAGCGCCCAGCAGGTCCGGCACCGACTCCAGCGCCCACTCGGCGCCGGGCCCCCAGGCCTCGGCGTCCACCTCGCCGTCGCTGGGCCGGGACCCGATCACCAGCGTCGCGGGCCCCTGCGGCGTCCGGATCCCGCGCCAGTGGCGCCCGGCGTCGTCGCGCCGGTAGGTCGGATCGCCGCCGCCGCGCCGCCGACCCAGCAGGATCCGGTCGACGGGACACGCCCAGTCGGGACGCCACACGCGGGTGCGGGCCTCCTCGGACGTCATGAGGGCACGCTAAACCACGCCCCCGCAGCGCCGCCGAATCCCGCCCGTCTCCCGCCCGCCGCTGGTAGCGTCCGCGGCACCATGGACATCTTCGGGAGCCCGGAGGAACGCCTCCAGCTGAGGATCGGGACGGTCGCCGTCCTGGTCGGCCTGCTCGCGGTCGCGGGCACCGGGGTGCTGGCCCAGCTCGCCGGTGTCTCCAACGAGGCACTCACCCGGGAGCCGCAGGCGGTGCTCGAGGGCGCCTGGTACATCGGCGCGCTGTCGAACCTCGGCGCCATCGTCTGGGCGGTGGCGGCGGTCTCGGCAGCGCTGACCGCGACCGTCGTGCACGGTCGGGAGCGCAGGATGTTCGCGGCAGCCGGCGCCTTCTCGTCGTTGCTGCTGGCCGACGACCTGTTCCTGCTGCACGACGCCGTCTTCCCGAAGGTCGGGCTCAGCGAGAGCATCGTGCAGGCGGCGTACCTGGTGGTGCTGGTGGTCATCACGGCGAAGTACCACCGCGAGATGGGGCTGGTGGCGGTCGGTGGCGTTGCCCTGACGCTCGGCTTCTGGGGCGCCTCGGTCGGGATGGACACCCTGTTCAACAACGCTGCGGTCAACCTCGACCAGCTCGTCGAGGACGGGCTGAAGTTCCTCGGCATCGTGGTCTGGGCGGCGGTCTGGGGCACGCTGTCGCACCTGGCGCTGGTCCGCACCCGCCGGGAAGCCCATGCTCCTGCTTGAGGTCGTCACCACGTCCGGCGTGGTCACGGCGACCCGGTCGCGCAAGGCCAAGGTCGAGGCGATCTCGGCGCTGCTCGCGGCGGCGGAGCCGGACGAGATCGAGACCCTGACGTCGTACGTCGCGGGGTCGCTGCGCCAGCGCCGGACCGGCCTCGGCTGGCGGTCGGTCGGAGAGCTCCCGGAGCCGGCGGCGGCCCCCAGCCTGGAGCTGCTCGAGGTGCACGAGGCGTTCGACCGGATCGCGGGCCTGTCCGGGTCCGGGTCCCGGACCGGGCGGGCGGCCGCGGTCGGTGAGCTGTTCGGCCGGGCCACCGCCGAGGAGCAGGCCTGGCTGCGTGGGGTGGTCACCGGCTCGGTGCGCCAGGGCGCCCTCGACGCGATCGTCCAGGAGGCGGTCGCCCGGGCCGCCGCGGTGCCGCTCGCCGCCGTCCGGCGGGCGGCCATGCTCACCGGATCCACCATCCGGGCGGCGGTGGTCGCGTTCGACGGCGGCGCCGAGGCGCTGGGCCTGGTCGCCCTCGAGGTCGGACGACCGGTGCTGCCGATGCTCGCGTCCAGTGCCCCGGATCTCCCGTCCGCCCTGGCCAAGGTCGGCGGCGACCGGGTGGCCGTCGACGCCAAGCTCGACGGGATCCGGATCCAGGTGCACCGCGACGGGGATGCGATCAGCGTCTCGACCCGCACCCTCGAGGACATCACCAGCCGACTGCCCGAGGTCGTGTCGGTGGCGCTGGCGCTGCCGGCCACCCGGTTCGTGCTGGACGGCGAGGCGCTCGCCCTGGACGCGGAGGGACGACCCCGACCCTTCCAGGAGACCGCCTCGCGGACGGCGCAGGCCGCCCAGGAGGACGGTGGCGTCGCGGTGACGCCGTACTTCTTCGACGTACTGCACCTGGACGGCGACGACCTGATGGAGCTGCCCGGTGAGCAGCGGCTGACGGTGCTGGAACGGCTCGTGCCCGAGCAGTACCGGGTGCCCCGGCTGGTCACGGCCGACGCCGACCAGGCGGCGGAGTTCCTGCGCAGCACGCTCGCGGACGGTCACGAAGGCGTCGTGGTCAAGAGCCTCGACGCCCCCTATGACGCCGGCCGGCGCGGGGCGGCCTGGGTCAAGGTGAAGCCGGTGCTGACCCTCGACCTGGTCGTGCTCGCCGTCGAGTGGGGCAGCGGCCGGCGCGAGGGGTGGCTCTCGAACATCCATCTCGGCGCACGCGACCCCGAGTCCGGTGGGTTCGTGATGCTCGGCAAGACCTTCAAGGGGATGACCGACGAGATGCTGGCCTGGCAGACGGAGCGGTTCACCGAGCTGGCGACCTCGCCCGCCGACCGGTCGTCGTACGTCGTGCAGGTGCGGCCGGAGCAGGTCGTCGAGGTGGCGTTCGACGGCGTGCAGCGGTCCAGTCGCTATCCGGGCGGGGTGGCGCTCCGCTTCGCTCGGGTCGTCCGCTACCGCGACGACAAGACCGCCGACGAGGCTGACACCGTGGACACCGTGCGCGCGCTGCGCTGACCGCAGCCACCCGCGTTGGCCGATGTGCGGCCCGCTCGTCACAGCTTCACCATGGGATGCAGTCGAAGTGTCGCTTCCCATGGTGAATTCGCCGTGGGAAGCGCCGGTTCGACTGCATCCCATGGTGAAGCGACCCCCCTGTAGACGGATTCACGGCGGGATCCGCGCGCTCGCGGGCGTCCCCCCGGGAACCCGTCTCGCGTGGTGATCGGGGTTCCAACCCGGCAGCGCGCTCGTCCAGACCAGGGCGAACGCCGGCCGTCGATCCTTCCGGGGGCCGACTGCCCGCCGCTAGCGTCGAGGTTCGGGGAGGAACCGAGGGGCACATGGTGGCGCCGGCGGGGGGCTGGGAGGACCACGCGGGCGCTCCTGCGCTGCTCGACCCCGCCGAGCTGACCCGCCGGCTCGACGACGGCTGGCGCGCGAGCAACGCCTGGCCAGGGACCCCGATCACCGTGGACTACGTGCGGTTCGGTGCGGAACAGGCCTGGGTCTCCTACCGGGAGGAGGACGCCGCCGACGGGGCACCACCGGTCGGCTACGCGAGCTGTCTGCGCGGATCCGCAGTCCCCCGCACCGCCTCCGGCGGCACCCTCCTCGCGGTGGGGTCGAGCTGGGTCGCCGTTCACCGATGGCCCGACGACGCCGGGCTGCCCGCGCTGCGGAGCGCGCTGACCGGCGGAGGGCTCACGGAGGCGCTCGGCGGCGTCGGGCAGCCGATCACCGTCGAGGTGGTCCACTACAAGCCCGAGCGCCGGGCGGTGCTGAGGGCGCGCGCCGGCGACCGTACGGCGTACGTCCGGATCCGGGAGGGCGGTGCCGCAGCGGACCGGGAGGTGCCACTGCTGGAGCATCTCCACCGGTGGCTGGGCGCCGATCCCGGGATCAAGCTTCCGAGGGTGCTGGGGACTCCGTGGGGCAGCGGCGGAGTGGTCCTCTCCGCGGTCGGGGGCGTGTCGCTGACCAGTCTCTTCGAGACACCCGCAGCGCGGGGCTCCTGCCGGTCGGTCGGGCGCACGTTGGCGCGCCTGCACGCCGTCCCACCACCCGATCTGCTGCCGGCCCTGCCGTCCGACGCCCGCGCCACCATGGTGCACACCGCGGTCGAGGATCTCGGCCTGCTCGAGCGGGTCGCCCCCGCGCTGGCGCAGTCGGTCGACGGGCTGCGTCGACGTCTGCTCGCGTCCGCCGTGGTCCCACCGGCTGCCGGGGTGCTGCTGCACGGAGGGATGCATCCGGGAAACGTCCTGGTCCTCGGTGACGTGGTCGGGATCATCGACCTCGACGGCGCGGCCGTCGGAGAGCGGGAAGCCGATCTCGGCAAGCTCCTGGCGGGGATCGTGATCCACCAGCGCGGGGACGCGTGGGACCTCGCCGGAGAGGTGCTGGCGGCGTACGAGCAGGAGACGGGGCAGCCGGTGGGGCACGACGTGCTCGGTGCCTGGATGACCGGGGTCCTGGTCACCCGGGCGATGCGCGACCTCCGGCGGGGCGACCAGCTCCGGGAGCGCCGGGCCGATCGCCTTCTCCTCGCGGCCGTCCGATGCCTGGCAGGTGGCTGGCCCACGGGCTCCGGGGCGGACGGCGCAGGGATTCCTGTGGGTTGATCGATCGCTGGTCGTCACGGGCGTGGCAACATCCGTGCAACTCGGGGTTGCACGGACGTACGATGACCCCATGGCCAGCGACGTAAC
>CAWGWW010000028.1:0-90948 GCA_963826415.1 uncultured Actinomycetota bacterium
GGCCATGGATCAGCACGCCCGGAACGCCTCGCAGGGGCTCCATTCGCTCGAGGACGGGTGGGTCGCAGAAGCCGTCGTGGGACCAGTAGTGCGTGGTGAGCCGCACGAAGGCCAGCCGGAAGCGGTCGTCGTTCCACCGCGGGTCCCGGGTGAAGCCACCGGCGCCGATCGCGATGTGGGTGTCTTCCCACAGCGCCCATTCTCGGGATGCCAGGTCGCGCACTGTCGGGTCGGGCGACTCCATCAGCGAGGCGTATGCCTCCACCAGCCGGTCGCGTCCGCGTTCGTAGCCGACGCCGGATCGCTCGGCGTGGCCGGCGAATCGGTCCCACGCCTCGGGGAAGACAGCGCCGACGCCGTCGGTGATCCAGTCGACCTCGCTGCGGCTGGTCGTGGTCACGGCGAACAGGACGATGCCAAGCACGTGCTCGGGGTGAGCCTGGGCGTAGGCCAGGGCAAGAGTCGCTCCCCATGACACGCCGTTAACGAGCCACGCATCGATGCCGAGGTGCTCGCGCAGCTGTTCAACGTCCGCGATGAGATGGGACGTGGTGTTGGTGCTGAGGGAGGTCGACACGTCCGAGGCATGCGGAGTCGATCGGCCACAGCCCCGCTGCTCGAAACCGATCAGGCGGGTGCGCGTTAGGTCGAAGCGGTTCCGGTAGAGACTGGTGCGCAGACCGCCACCAGGGCCGCCGTGGACGTACAGCGCCGGGGACCCGTCGGGCGATCCCCACTCCTCCCAATAGATCTGCTGGCCATGACCGACGTCCAGCATCCCGTGGACCCTCGGCTCGTCATCGATGGGCATGCGCCCATAAGACCACTCGAAGGCGCAGAGACAGCGAACGCCACCGGCGCACCCGATGAGCCGCGTAAAGCCCGGGACGAATCGGTGTCCCGGAGGCGGATCCCTTGCGGGACCCCTTGCGGGACGATGGCGATGACTCGAACAAGACGTCACCGGGCTGAGCCGGTAGAACAGTCGCATGCCTGAGTTCCCTCATCTGATGCACACGGCGATCGACACGACGGACGCTCGCGGGCTCGCCGAGTTCTACCGCGAGTTCCTCGGATTGCGGTACCGAGCTGGCGACGCACCGCCGACCGACGGGTCCGAGGACGACGACAGCTGGCTCGTGCTCGTTGATGCCGACGGCAAGCGCAAGATCGCGGTGCAACGGGTCGACTCGCTGCCTCGGTCAACTTGGCCGAGCCACGAGGTGCCGATGCAGCTGCACATCGACTTCTCGGTTAGCTCTCGCGACGAGCTCGAGCGTCAGAAGGAGCGGGCGCTCGCTCTCGGCGCGACAGTCCTGCTCAACCGCACCGAGGAACTCGAGGCGCTCTACGTCCTCGCCGATCCAGCCGGCCACCCGTTTTGCATCCTCACCCGCTAAACCGGCCCGACTCGCACCACTGGGCAAATCCCCGCCGAGCTGGGCGCGCCCCGGTCAGCGCCCGGCTCCACTGGGTCAGACCGATCGCCTCGATCCGCCTGGTCGCGCGATGCGGCGAGTCGATGATCCGCCCGTGTGCCACGAGGGATCGGCACGCGGAGCGTGCCACAGCGGGATCCGTCGCGGGACACCTCGCTGCCGAGGCGATCAACTTGCTCGCGTTGGAGGCCGAAGATCCTTCGATGGCAACGTGGCATGCCCAACAGTGCTTGTAGGACGATGAGAAGAACGCCCGAGGTCTCGGAGGCTTCAACGCGCCCAGCCTTGACCACGCGGAGGCCGGTCAGTCTGGCTGGACAACCGGCTCCGCCCAGCCGGTCTTCCACGGCAGGAGCAGCCCGCTGAAGAGGAGCAAGATGGCTGCACTCGCGAGAGCGACTCGGGTGCTTGTAGCTGCCGCGAGCAGTCCGCCAGCGAGGATGAAGAGCGGTTGGAAAGTCTTGGAACTGATGGACCATGCGGTGGTCACGCGGGACATGTGGCTGTCGTCGGTGACGCGCATCCGGTAGGTGACGAAGGTGGGATTGAAGACCCCGGCGCTGAAGAGGAGCAGGAAGTCCGCCGTGATGATGATGAGCAAGCCGGTGGTTCCGCTTGGGGCCAGTGCGATGAAACCGAGCCACAGCGTGCGCAGTACGCCGAAGGAGAGCAGCACGGCCCGGTCCCCGAAGCGGTGCGTGAGGGGCTTGGTACAGAGCGAGCCCAAGATGCCTCCGAGGCCGGGGATGCCGAGTGCGAGGCCGTACTGCCAAGGCGTCAGGCCAAGGTCGCGCAGCATGAGCACTGCCGTTAGTGGCGACGACAGCATGATGCACCCGCCGAAGAGGGCGGAGTTCCAGAACAGGGCGGTGAGCCCGGGGTGGCCGAAGATGTAGCGCCAGCCCGAGATGAGGTCTCGGCGCCAGTGGTGGTCCGGAGCCTTGAGTGGTGGGACCGGTTCGGGTGTTCGGAGGGACCGGATGCCGAGCGCCGAGAGAAGGAAACTCACCGCATCGACGGCGAGCGTCGTCGTCGCGCCGAGCCACGAGATGAGGAGTCCGCCGAGGGGCGGCCCGGCACTGGTGGCGGTCCAGAAGGTGGTCTCGAACCGACTGTTGGCATCGAGCCGCTGCTCGGCGGGCACCAGTGCCTTCAGGTGAGCGCCGCTGGCCGCGCCGAACACGATGTTGCACGTCGTCTGGACGACGCCGACCATGCACAGTTGCATGTACGTGAGCACACCGAACGCAGCCAGCACCGGGACGCTCCCGAGTGCCGCGAAGCGGACCAGGTCCGCCGTCATCATGATTGAACGCTTGCGGCGGAACTCGACGAAGGAGCCGAGCGGCAGCGCGATGGCGGCGCTTGCTATGGCGGAGATGGCGGCCAGCGCGGACACCTGAAAGGTGGACACGTCGAGCACCAGGACCGCGATGAGGGGCAGAGCGCCGGCTCCGAGGGCACTGCCTATCTCGCTGATGGAGTAGGCACCCCAGAGCCGGTGGAAGTCGCCGCCGAGACGTGCGCGCGATCCGGCAACCGTGTCCGAGAGAGCGCTCACCAAACGACACTACGGCGGGGCCTGGAGTGGTCGGAGTGGGACACGCGGGCGCTCCCGCCCTTCTGTCACTGGAGGTGCACCGGCGCCCGTCCCGCGAGCCGATCGGCTGGCGGCAACGCTGTGCCAGCGGGGGCCCGAGTCCAGGTTGGCATTCGCATGAGCGGAAGAATCGTTGCATGCAACGTTCCAAGCTGCACGTGATGGGCGCCAGCGGCGCCGGTACAACGACTCTGGCTCGGGCACTGGCAGACCACTGGGCCGTGCCCCACGCCGACGCCGACGACTACTTCTGGGTGCCCTCCACTCCGCCCTACCTCGAAAAGCGGCCAGAGGACGAGAGACTGGAACTCATGCGCACAGTGTTTGTGCCGCGCGAGGCGTGGGTGCTGTCCGGGTCGATGCTCGGATGGGGAGAGAGCATCGTCGCCGAGTGTGATGCCGTTGTGTTCTTGACCCTCGATCCTGACGAGCGGCTTCGGCGTTTAGAAGCCCGCGAAACGCTCCGACGAGCGGGCCGGGACTTCGATCACGTCGCATGGGATGCATTTCTGGACTGGGCTCGGGGTTACGACGATCCGTCGTTTCCCGGACGAAGTCGGGTAGCGCATGAGGCATGGCTCGAAGGACTGACCCAGCCAGTCTTGCGTCTGGATAGCGGGCAGTCCCGCGAGGAACTGCGAGACATGGTGCTGGGTTGGGAACCCGACGCGTGAGTGAGCCGAAGTCGCCCGCTCGTAGGTCAGGAGTCTTTCGGCGAGCAGCCCGCCTCGACCAGTGCCGCGTCTCGACTGCGTGCACCAGCCGTACGTCGCATGGTCACGGGTAGCTGGTTGCCACGCGCAGCGTGACCGATCCCGCACTGGTCACGCTCCGCGCGACGATCGGTCTCCGGACGATCGTGCATGCACTTGGACACGACCGCGTGGCACTCGGAGCGGACGATCAGAATTCGGTCGACCTGAGCTGGCGGAGCGTGTGGCAGCATGGCCAGGGTGGACGGCTACCAGGTGCTCGACTCGAGCTACCGGACGTTGCTCGCCGCGATCACGCGGCTAGGGCGTGGCTCCCTAATGACGCGGGGTCGGGCCACGATTGTTGACTCATGTCTCGTCAGGCGCTGTTGAGTGATGCCCAGTGGGCTCGGATCGAACCGTTGATGCCGTCGTCGGATGGCCAGCGGGGGCGGCCGTTTCGTGATCACCGGCAGGTGGTCGAGGGGATCATCTACCGGCTGCGAACCGGGATCGCGTGGCGTGACCTACCGGCGTCGTTCGGGCCGCACCAAACGGCCTCCAAGCGGCATCGGCGGTTCAGTGCTGATGGCACTTGGGACAAGGTCCATGCCCGGCTGGTGGCCGAGGCCGACGCCGCCGGCGAGGTCGATTGGGATGTGTCGGTGGACTCCACCATCAACCGCGCTCACCAGCATGCGATCACGTTGGGTCGAATCGAGTCGGTTGGCCGCGTCTCTGGCACCCACACAGGGGGCTGAACCGAGTTACACGATTCTGGGTCCCGAGCCGCCTGATCATGGGCTCGGTCGTTCCCGTGGTGGAGTGTCTTCGAAGATCCACCAGCTCGTCGACGGTCGCGGCCGGCCGCTGGTGATCGCGGTGACCGCGGGCCAGGCCGGTGACTCGACCATGCTCAGACCGCTGCTGGCCCACCTCGCGGTGCGCCGGCTCGGCCCGGGCCGGCCACGGACTCGGCCCGATGCGCTGCTCGGTGACAAGGCCTACTCCTCGCGCGGCAACCGTGCCCTGTTGCGTGCCAAGCGCACCAAGACCGTGATCCCGCAGCCCGCCGACCAGATCGGGCACCGTCGACGCCGCGGGCCGGCCGGCGGACGACCACCCGCCTTCGACCAGACCGCCTACAAGGGCCGCAACGTCGTCGAACGCTCCTTCAACGACCACAAGCAATGGCGCGGACTGGCCACCCGCTACGACAAGCTCGCCATCACCTACCGAGGAGGTGTTGTCCTCCGAGCCATCGTGATCTGGCTACGCCAATAAGGAGCCACGCCCTAGACGAGGGCGCTGGTTGGCGCAACACCCGGTGCGCGGGCTGGACGGTGCGTGACCTCGTCCACCACCTGTGGAGTGATGCTCAACGGGCGCTCGTCGCACTACACACACCGGCGGCGGGTCCGGCCGACGTCGACTCGGTGTCGTACTGGCGGCCGTGGCAGCCGGGCACGCCCGGTGCCGAAGCCGGGCGTCGCGGCACGAGGATCATGGCTAGCGTCTGGTCGAGCGTTGAGCCGATCGCTGCCCTGTATGCCGAGACAGCGAGTGCCGTGCTGGTCGCAGGGCACGGACGGGCTGGCGATGACCTCGTTGCTACTCAAGACCACGTCCTCACCGTGGACGCGCTGTTTCGCACGCTGGCCGTCGAGGCCACGGTTCACCACCTGGACCTTCGGCTCGGAGAGCCCTCCGAGGAAGGCCTCGCAGAGACCCGCCGGGTTCTGGATGGACTCCTTGGTCGACCAGCACCCATCGAGGACGCGGTCCGCTACGCCTTGGTCGGGACCGGTCGCGAATCGCTCACCGAGGATGAGGCCGGTGCCTTTGGCGCCGACGTCGAGCGCCTACCCCTGTTCAGATGAGGATCCCGTAGCGGGACGGCCGCGCGCGGATCGCAGGCGTGACCGGACGTCGGTGGCGATCCTGCTCGTCAACACTCGCGGGTGGGGGGCACGAGCCGCCGGGTGATCCATAGTTGAGCGAGGCCGGTGACCACCATTGTGCTGGCACAGGCGAACCACATTGCTCGCGGACCGAAGGCGATCAGGTAACCCATCAGTGGGGGGCCAACAGTGAGTGCGACTCCCCAGGTGATGCCGTAGACGGCGAAGTAGTGGGCCTTCGCGTTGGGTGGTGCTATGCGTGCGACCAGGGTGTATGAGTAACCGAGAAGGAGCACGTCGCCTAGGCCCATGACGGTGACGGCGATTACGTAACCGGGCAGATCTGGCATCAGCCCGGCTACCGCGAGCCCGAGGGCGAGAAGTCCGTATCCGGCGAGCAGCCGCAGCGCGATTTTGCCCGTCTTCCGGAGAACGGGTTGGGCGGCGATGACGACCAAGGCCGACAGTGCTTCAAGCAGTCCTGCGTCAGAGGCCCGCCTACCTTCTATGGCCAGCGCAAGGGGCATGGCCATCGGCACGATCATGTAGATCATCGCGAAGCTGGTTCCGGTGGCCATGAGTAGCCACAGTCTGTGGTCTCGCCATGGTGAATGAGCAGCGCCGCTGTCCTCTTCGCTCTCTGCCGGGCGGCGGGCTGGGTGCAGCATCAAGGCCACCAGTATCAGGCAAGCAATCGCCGTGCCGGCATCGATGACGAAGAGCCACGACAACCCAAAGCGACCAATCGCCGCCGCGAGCAACCCGGCCGCGAGTCCCGCTGCGGCCAGAGCCGCCCCCAACAGACCGTAGGCGCGGGGCAGTAGGTGATCGGGGGTCACATCGGCCACCAGGCCCTGACTGGCGGGCTCGTAGATCTCGAAGCAGAGGCCGAGCAGGGCCGCCCCAACGAAGGCGACCGCCAGCGATGGCGCAGAAGCAATCACTAGTTGCGATCCTGCAGTCCCGGCGAGTCCCACGATCACCGCGTTCTTGGTGCCTACCCGTGTTGCGAGTCGCCCCCCGATCAGGCGAGACGGGATCGTCGCCAACCCGAAGACCCCCACCACGACGCCGGCGAGCGTCACGCTCGCGCCATGTTCTTGGACGAGCAGGACCGCCAGAAACGGCATCGAGAATGCGCCCAGTCGGTTGACGAATCGAGCCACCAGCAGGACCTTCACCGACCGCGGCAATCCGGTTACCGGCTCAGAATCCACCGGACTGTCTATTATGCTTTTGATGGTCACGAGAGCAGGTTAGACCGGTGGGTTACACTGCTCAAGTGCGTTTTGACAGTCACGTCATAGACCTGTTGCGTGTTGCCACTGACCTGGTGAATCTACTGACCTGTGAGGAGACTGGCGGCCGGGAGTCGAACCCGCCGACCGGAAGCTACTTGCGCCAGGTGCTGAGCCAGACTCTGATCCGCGAGGACCGGGCGCCGACCGTCACTTATGAAGATGCGGCGATCCTTCAGCGGTTTGCACTTGAGGCTCGGCCGGTCTTCGAGGCAGTGGCCGACGAAGACTTCAACGAGGCTGCCGCCAGAGTGAATGAGTTGCTGCGTTGGACGTGTCCGCAACCGCGGCTCGACCTGTTCGACGGGGCCTGGCACATGCATTTCCACGGGCCGACCGACCGCCTAGGGGAGGGGTGGGTGGCTGGCTGTGCAGCCGCGCTGACGATGGCAATCGGCAGCGCAGACGCCGGCCGACTTGGCGTCTGCGAAGCCCCGAGGTGTGACCGGGCCTACGTCGACCGCTCCAAGAACGGAACCCGGCGATTCTGCGGGGTGACCTGCCAGAATCGCGTCAAGAACACCAATCACCGCCGCGCCGACAACCCGAGACCACGTCAATAGACCAGTCCCTCCAGCGGTCGTCCACCCGACCCGCACATCAGCTAGATCCTGTCCCGCAAGCGGAACCGCATTCGGTGACGGCGACGGTCCAGTGCCCGACGGCCTGCGCGCAATCGCGCCACTGCAAACCGATCGTTGAGCGGGGCGACCGCGCGGGGCGCGGCGAGATTCGGGTGTTCCCCACGATTGGCCTCGCGAAGTCAGGCCGCAGGGTCGTTGTGACGGAATAGACAGCGTCGGGTTCAGTACTACGATCGGGGCTCAATGGCGACAGACGCTCGGTCGTCTGCCAACCCAGGAGGCGGCTTGAAACACGCGGCACGCCTCTGGACGAAGCCAGTTCAGGGGTTCGTCATGTGAGGGCGATTTCGATTTGAGTCGTGTCGCGTTTACTCCCCGAAAACGCCAGCGCAAGCCGTCAAATCCGAGCAGACAAAGTCAAGTTGATCGGGGGACCAGTCCTCTGGTCGTTCGCGTCTGCGCAGGTCAAGACACACGTCGGCAAGAGCGGTCAAGGATGTCAGATCGGGAAAGCTCGCACACCGTAGGTCCAGAGGTCGCAGGTTCAAATCCTGCCCCCGCTACCAAGGCAAGACCGCAGTCAGAGGCCGCTTCCGGAGTCATCCGGAAGCGGCCTCTGCTGTTGTCCCGACCGCCCCCTCGGACCCGCGCGACCTACGGCCTGGGCGATGCTCCTCGACCAGTGCGGGCGCCCTCACCCCGCGAAGTAGACCTTGCGCAGGGTCCGGACGATGCGCCAGGTCGTGCGGTCGCCGGCGAAGAGGCGGACGGCGACGCCCGGCGCCAGCGCGATCGTGGTGCCGTCCTCGAACTCGACGGTTCCCGAGCCGTCGGTGACCACGAAGATCTCGTCCGCCTCGGTGTCGCGCACCGTCCCGGTGGTGATCTCCCAGATGCCGAACTCGGCGTCGCCGAGAGTTGCCAGCGGGATGGTCATGGTTGCCGGAGCGCCCGCGAGGACGTCAGGGGGATCGACCGGGCGGCTGCGTGCCGTCTCCGTGCGGACGTCGCCGGTCAGCAGTCGCGAGCGGGCCATCGACTCGGTCATGAGTCGAACCCCAGACCGAGGGCGTCGAGGGAACGGAGCAGCAGGTTGCGTCTGCCGTGGCGGTGATCGGCGCGGTCGAGCGACCAGCGGGTCAGCTGTATGCCGGCGGAAGCGAGGGGCTCGGGCGGGAACGGCAGCGGCTTCTTCCGCACCATGGAGAGCGCGGTGCGAGGCGTCGACAAGCCCGAGAGCCGGTCGAGCATGACCTCGGCGGCAAAGCGGGTGGCACCCACGCCGAGCCCGGTGAAACCGCTGGCATAGGCGATCCGCCCCTGTCGGGCCAGTCCGTGGAACGCGCAGAACTGCGTCGAGGTATCGATCGCGCCGGCCCACTGGTGACTGAACCGGATGCCCTCCAGCTGCGGAAAGGTCGTCAGGAAGTGCGAAGCGAGGCGTCGATAGGTCTCGGGGCGTGCTTCGTACTCCGCCTTGACCTTGCGTCCGGCGTGGTAGATCGCGTCGTAGCCGCCCCACAGGATCCGGTTGTCGGCGGTCTGTCGCGCGTAGTGGAACTGGTTGGCGAGATCGCCGAGTCCCTGGCGGTTGGTCCAGCCGATCTCGGCCTGCTGCGTCTCGTTGAGCGGCTCGGTCATGAGCACGTAGTCGTAGACCGGGACGGTGAGCAGACGCGTCCGCCGGAGCAGGGGCTTGAACACGTTGGTGGCCAGCGCCACCCGGTCGGCGATCACGGCGCCGTGCGCCGTACGGAGGCGCACCGGTCCGCTCTTGTGTGGATCGAGGCCGACGACGGCGCTCTTCTCGAAGATCTCGACGCCGAGGTCGCGGGCGACCCTGGCCAGCTCCCGGGCGAGCCGGGCGGGGTGGACCAGAGCACAGGAGTCGCGCTCCCAGTGGCCAGCCAGAAAGGTCGGGCTGTCGATCTCGGCCCGCACCGCCTCGGCGTCGAGGAACTCCCCGTCCTTCTCCTCCTGCAGCCAGGCGACCTGGTGTGGCTCGACCGCGACCGCGACCATGCCGGTGCGCTCGAACTGGCAGTCGATGCCCAGCTCCGCGATGTCGGCGGCCATCGCCTGGAGGTTCTCACTCCCCACGCGCTCCAGCGTCTCGTACTCGTCGGGCCAGCGAGACCGGCCGTTGGCCTCACCGTGGGTGAGGCTGGCCTCGCAGAACCCGCCGTTTCGACCCGAGGCCGCCCAGCCGATCGTCTCGGCCTCGAGCAGGACGACCTTCGTACCGGGGTTGCGACGCTTGGCGAGTACTGCGGTCCACAGCCCGCAGTAACCACCGCCGACCACCGCCAGGTCCGCCTCGACTCGCCCCGTCAGGACCGGGGAAACCGGTGGCGGGCCCAGCTCGTCGAGCCAGAACACCGAGTGGGCCGTCTGCTTCAGGGAGGCATCGACGACCCGGTCATCGGGTGCAAGCCGTTCGTAGACAGTGTCGTGCGAGGCCATGAGTGGTCCTTCGGCTCGGTGCAGCGGCGGTCGGCACCATCATGACGTCAGGTGCCCTGGATGCCCGGAGTCTTCTTCGCGCCCGCCTGCTGGCCGATGTCCGGCCGGGCGCGTTGGCGCCGGCCCGACGGTCGTGGTCGTGTGGGAGGCTGCGGACCACGCGCAATTTCACCGGGTGCGGTCGGCAAAATTTGCCGTATCGTGGGGCCGTGCGTTCGGTGGGCGGCGCCCGGCACGCCATGGGTTTCGGAGTCCAGGATCACCTGTCCTGGCCCTACGACGACCGCGCCGATTTTCGTCGGCGGGTCCGCGAGTTCCTCAGCGATGGGCTCGATCTGGGGCTCCGCTGCTTCTACGCGGCGCAGGGTCCGCCTGAGCTGATCGAGGAGGACGTGGCCGGCATCCCCGACGTCCAGTCGGAGATCGACCGCGGCGCTCTGGCCCTCCATCTCCTGAGCGACCTCTACCCCGAGGGTGCGGTGCTCGATCCCGGTCAGACGCTCTCCACCTTTGCTGCTGCCACGGACGACGCGCTGGCGGCTGGGTACGCAGGGCTGCGCATCGCTGCGGACTCCACCCCACTGGTGCGCTCGCCGGAGCAGCTCGCCGCGTTCACCCAGTGGGAGCTCGCGGCCGACCGCTACATGAGCGAACATCCGTTGTCCGGGATGTGTGGATTCGACCGACGGGAACTCACCGCGGCGGCCACGGTGGCGCTGGCCTGCCTGCACCCCGCTGGTCGCGCCGGGGTGACTCCGTTCCGGGTCTACTGCTCGGACCATCAGGCCGACCTCGCGCTCGCAGGTGAGCTCGACATGGTGGCGGACGCCGACTTCCGCGCCTGTCTGGATCGAATCGACCTCGACGTCACGAGCGAGCTCGTCGTGGACGGCATGGGGCTCGACTTCGTCGACCACCGAGGGTTGGAGAGCATCCGCGACTTCGCGCGTGGCCTCGGCGCCACCGCCGTGCTGCGGACCTGCTCGGAGATGCCGGGACGCTTGATCCAGCTTCTCGGGCTCGAGGGGATCCGGGTCGAACCCGCGACGGCCGAAGGGGTGCTCCCATGACCGTGGCCGCATCCGCGCGGGCGGGCATCTTCCACGAGGCGTCGATCTACGCCTCGGACGCCGAGCTGCGTGACACAGCCCTTCCGTTCCTGTGCGACGGGCTCGACGCGCACGAGCCGACGTACGTCATCCTCGGCCCGCATGGAGACAACCTGGTGCGGCGAGAGCTCGGCGAGCGGGAGGGGCTTCACTACCTCCTCGCGACCGACGTCTACGTCAACCCCGCCAAGACCGTCCAGGGCTATCGCGACGTCCTCGCCACCGAGGTCGCCGCAGGTGCCGAGCAGATCCGCTTCATCACGGAGGTCCCGCATCCCGGCACCGGGTCGGTCTGGGACTGGTGGGGGCGCTACGAGGCCGCCGTCAACGAGATCTTCGCCAGTCTGCCGGTGTGGGCGATCTGCACGTACGACGAGCGCACGACCCCGGGAGACGTCCTGGATGAAGTCCTTAGGACGCATCCCTTCCTGGCCGGGCCTGGCGGCGAGCACGCCGCCAACGAAGGCTACGAGTCGCCGTCAGCCTTCCTGGCCCAGCGTGCTCGTCCCTACATCGACCCGCTCGAGGCGGGCGAGCCGATGGTCGAGCTGACCGACCCCAGCCTCGCCGAGGCGCGCCGAGCAGCCGTCGCCGTCACCGATCCCCTGTTCGGATCGGAGACCGCGGACAACCTGGCGCTGGCGGTGTCGGAGGTGGTGGCGAACGCACAACGCTATGGGCGCCCTCCGGTGGTGCTGCGACTGTGGTCCGGCCCCGATCGGATCGTCGCCACCATCAAGGACAGTGGCGCCGGCATCCACGACGCCACGATCGGGCTGGCCCCGGTCGACTCCGACCAGAGCGGCGGTCGTGGGCTCTGGATCGCGAACCAGCTCTGTGACCATCTCGCCATCACCAGGTCCCACGACGGGTTCCTGGTCCGGCTGGTTGTCGGGAGCCCGAACATCTCCCACTGAGGGCGAACGCGGCTCTTCGGGTCGACAGCAGCAGGGCGAACGCCGCCGTGGCCGCCTGCGCGGCGTGGGTGAGGCAGGATGCCGGACATGCCCGATGACCAGCCGCCGTCGAACGCCACCCACCCGCCCTCACGCGAAGCCGTGATCGGCAACGGCGTCACCTGGCTGTCGCGATGGACGTTGCGCTGGGGCATCGTCGTCGGAGGCGTCGTGATCATCGCCTGGGCGGTGGCTCAGGCCTGGAGCATCCTGCTCCCGGTCCTGCTGGCGCTGGTGCTGACCACGGTGCTGCAGCCCCCGAGTCGCTGGCTCGAGCGCCGCTGGCACCTCCCACAGGCGCTGGCCGCGCTCAGCGTGATCCTGGCGACCTTGGCCGTGATCGCCCTGGGGCTCATCTTCATCGTCCCGTCGGTGGGCTCCCAGATCGGCGAGATCGGTGACAACGCCTCGGACGGTCTCAGTCAGATCGAGCAGTGGGTGCAGAACAGCGACCTCGACGTCACCCAGAATCAGGTCGACGCGCTGGTGAACGCAGCCCAGGACAAGCTGCGGTCCAGTGCTGCCAGCATCGCCTCGGGGGTCCTCGTGGGCGTCAGCGCCCTCACGAGCGCGCTGATCAACGTCCTGATCACTCTGGTGCTGGTCTTCTTCTTCCTCAAGGACGGTCGGCACTTCCTTCCCTGGCTGCGCGGACTCACCGGACCGCGGGTCGGCGACCACGTCGTGGAAGTGGGAGACCGGGCCTGGTCAGCCCTCGGGACCTTCGTGCGTACCCAGGCGCTCGTGGGGCTGATCGACGCCGTTCTGATCGGACTCGGCCTCGTGGTGGTCGGTGTCCCGCTGGCGCTTCCGCTCGCGGTGCTCACCTTCGTTGCGGCCTTCGCGCCGATCATCGGCGCGGTGACGGTCGGCATCGTGGCCGTGCTGGTGGCTCTGGTGGCCAACGGCTGGGTGGCGGCACTGATCGTGCTCGGCATCGTGCTGGTCGTCCAGCAGGTCGAGGGCAACCTCCTGCTGCCGTACCTGCAGGGCCGGAGCCTCAATCTCCACGCGGGGGTCGTCCTGCTGGCCGTGGTGCTCGGCTCCACCCTGTTCGGAGTCGCCGGTGCGTTCCTCAGTGTCCCCGCCGTCGCCGTTGCCGCGGTGGTGCTGCGCTACCTCAACGAGGTGGTCGAGGCCAGGAGCTCCGCTGTCCCCGTGTCCCGGCCGTCTGGCGCGGACGAAGCCCCGGAGCAGGACGTGGTGCCGGAAGCCTCCGCCAGGACGGGCGGGAGCCCGAACCGGAGCTCTCCGGGTTGCCCGACCTAGCCGGATGGCTCGGGCAGCGACCCGTGCTCCTCCTGGTACGCCCGCAACGCCCGTCTTGGGGCAGCTCGGAGCCACGCGTCCACGATCAGCTCACGGATCTCGGTCTCGTCGACAGACGCGAGCCGCACCAGCACGGCCGAGTAGCCGTCGTAGTGGGGGGTGGTGAAAAAGGCCTGCTCGTCGGCGGCGAGCAGCGCCTGCTTCTCCCCGAGGTCCGCGACCCTCATCATGAGCACTTCGCCGTAGGGCTGCTGGGTGAGCTCGTCGGTCTCGTCGGCCATCTCGCCGCACAGCCGCGCCGCCAGCTTCTTGTTCACCCGCAGCGCCGGGAAGCCGCCGTACGACGGTGAGCTGGTCGTCTCCGGCAGGGTGAGCGCGAAGCGCTCGAGGTCGTCGTACGTCGCCACCCGTTCAGGCTACGACTGTCGGGCGGTGCCGGGAGCTGCGGTCCCTCGTCGGCAGGCAACCAATGTCCGCCGAAGCTCGTCTCCTCCGTGTACGCGCTTTCAACACTCGTTCCCGATGGAGGAGAACCGTGAGCTCACATACCCGATTCCTGTCCGCTCTGGGCGCGCTCGGCGCCCTCGTCGTACCCCTCCTGCTCGCTGATCCCGGCCACGCCGGGTCGCCTCGTTGCTTCGGGGAGAAGGCGACGATCGTCGCCGACAGCGGCTACGTGGCAGGCACCCCCGGTGCGGACGTGATCGTCGTCAGCGGGAACGCCGAGGTGCACGGCATGGGTGGCGACGACCGGATCTGCGGCTCGGACCTGGTCTACGGCGGCCCCGGGAATGACCGGATCCACTACGGGGGGCTGTCTGAGTACGACCTCGAGCTGCACGGGGGGCGCGGTGACGACCGGATCTTCCTGACCAGCAAGGTGTTCGGTGACATCAATGGCGGGCCGGGGGCGGACCGGCTGGCCAGCCGCGCCGGCGAGCAGTGGATCAACGGTGGTCCCGGCGACGACCTGATCACCGGTGGTGCCGGGGAGGACAGGCTGTCCGGCGGCAGGGGCGACGACGTGGTCCGCGGCAACGCCGGTCACGACAAGGTCTACGGTTACGCGGGTGACGACCGGGTGTACGGGGGGACCGGCCACGACGTGCTGCAAGGCAACGGCGGCCGCGACGCGGGCTTCGGTGGCCCCGGCCGCGACACCTGCGACGACAGCATCGAACGGGCGGTGAACTGTGGGCGCTGACGAGCCTCGGAGTGTCCTCCATCGGGCAGGCTGGGGGACGGGTGTGAAAGCTGAGCGCTCGGCAGCATCGACGCGGCGATGGGCGACGGCAGCGACTGCCCTGCTGGCGCTGCTGCTCGGGGGGCTGGCGGCCCTTGCTCTGCTCGTGCGGTTCACCGCGTTCGATGACCCCTGCCCGGGCTACGACGACGAGGGGCCGATGGCTGCCCCGGGCTCGCCGTACACCCAGGTGATGTGCGAGCCGACGATGACCCTCGAGCTGAGCTCGATGACCCAGGTCGCGCTGCCGGCGGCAGCGCTCATCGCCTCGGTCTTCGCCGTGACGGCTGCCACGCTGCTGGTCTGGCGCCGCCCGCGCATCACCGCTCGCGGGTCCGTGGCGGCCGGCCTGGTCGGGGTGCTCCTGATCCAACCGGTGGTAGTCGTCGCACTGCAGTACATGCTGCCGCGGGACTGCCTGAGCGGTCGTACCGCTGCCGGGGAGTGCGGCCGCGACCGGGAGCTCCGCTGAGGACCGCGCGGGGGAGAGACGAGGAGAGTGACGCGATGCCCAGTCGGACCGTGGCCCAGAAGATGGGGATCAAGCCGGGATGGCGAGCCCACGTGGTCGGGGCCCCCGACGGTGTCCTGGAAACCCTCGGCCTGCCCGCACTCGTGGTCGATCCCGACCTCACCGGCGAGTTCGACTACCTGCACCTGTTCGTGCGTGCCCACGGTGATCGAGATCGGCTACGACTGCGGCCTGGTCGAGAGCACCTGCCTGCGCATCGACGACACCTGGACCGGGCTGCGCTTCACCCGTCCCAAGCCCGGCAAGGTCTACGCGAACAGCTACGGCACGCTGCCGCAGCACCCGGCCTGACCGGCCTGACCGGCCGGCGACCTGCGTCCTGCGTTCGACCTCACCGGGGATCGATCATCTGCGGAAGCGGTGGCAGTCTGTCGTCCGACGACGCCGATCCGGGAGGCCGAGGAAAACTGTGAGAGCTGCGAAGACGACCGTCCGAGTCGATGACGAGGTGCACCTGTGCGTCGAGACGATCGGTGACCGAGGGGATCCGGCGTTGTTGCTGATCGGCGCAGCAACGTGGTCGATGGACTGGTGGGAGGACGGGCTGTGTCGCCGGCTCTCCTCGCGTGATCGCCACGTGGTGCGCTACGACCAGCGCGACACCGGGCGCTCCACGAGCTATCCGCCCGGTTCACCGGGCTACACCTCGGCGGATCTGGTCAGCGATGTCGTCGCGGTGCTCGATGCGCTCGAGATCGGCCGTGCGCACGTGGTCGGACTCTCCATGGGTGGCGCCACCGCGCAGCGACTGGCCCTCGAGCACCGTGACCGGGTGGCGACGCTGACCCTGATGTCCACGTCCCCGATCGACTCCAGCATCGAGGGTCTGCCGGGACCGAGCCCCGAGATCCGGGCGACCTTCTCCAGCCCGGGCCCGGAGCCTGACTGGGAGGACCGGTCTGCCGTGGTCGACCACATCGTCGAGGGCGAGCGCCCCTACGCCGGGCCCGGCAACTTCGACGAGTCGCGGCTGCGGAGCCTGGCCGCCCAGGTCTTCGAGCGCACGAACGACCTCGCCGCCAGCCTGGCCAACCACTTCGTGCTCGACGACGGCGACCCGGGGGACACCCGGTTGGGTCAGCTCGACGGGCTCGCGACCCTGGTGGTGCACGGCACGGCTGACCCGATGTTCCCGCTGGCCCATGGCCGCGCGCTCGCCGACTCCATTCCCGGCGCACAACTCCTCGAGCTCGATGATGTCGGGCACCAGCTCCCGCCTCCGCACACCTGGGACCTCGTGGTCGACGCGCTGGTCGAGCACACGACGGTTGGCACGTGATCGCCGAGGACGAGGGGTGCCGGACCGGGCTGCGTTCGGGACTGTGGCTGCCGCTGTTCGACGAGCTGGCCGACCCGGTCGTGGTTGCCCGGCTCGCGGCCGAGGCCGAAGCCGCGGGCTGGCACGGTGTGTTCGTCTGGGACCACCTGCGATGGGCGCCGCCAGTCACGCGGGTCGCGGACCCCTGGATCACGTTGAGTGCGATCGCTCTCGCGACCGAGTCCATCCGGCTCGGGCCCGTGGTCACTCCGCTTGCGCGTCGTCGCCCGGCGAAGGTCGCTCGTGAGACCGTGACGCTCGACCTGCTCAGTGGTGGTCGGCTGGTGCTCGGTGTCGGCCTGGGCGGCGACCGGTTCGGTCGCGAGCTCAGCGCCACCGGCGAGGAGATCGACGACCGTGCCCGGGGCCGAATGCTCGACGAGTCGCTGGAGATCCTCACCGCAGCCTGGTCCGCAGGTCCCGTGCAGCACCGCGGCGAGCACTACACCGTGGACGACGTCGAATTCCTGCCCAGGCCCGTCCGGGAGCGGGGGATACCGATCTGGGTCGGTGGACTGGCAGGGCGCAGCAAGCCGATGCGGCGGGCGGCACGTCATGACGGCTACGTCCCGGTCAACCTGACCCACCCGGACCAGTTGGCGGAGGCGACCGCAACCATTCAGGAGCTCCGCGGCGACAAGGCTGCCGAGCCCTACGACATCGTCGTTGCGCTCCGGCCGGACACGGACCCACGGCCCTTCGGCGAGGCCGGCGCGACGTGGTGGCTCACCGAGTTCGATCCCGAGTCCCTCACGCTCGACCGCGTCCGCGGTGTCATCCGAGACGGACCAGCGACCCCGTAGGGCGTCGGTGGGTGACCAGGTTGTGGCAGGACCGAGATGGAGGTCGTGTTCGCCATCAGTCGCGCACAGTGCGTGCTTGGTGGTCGTGACGGTGCAGGGCGAGGTAGCGGCTCGGGTCCACGCGCTGCAGCCCGCCATCGGCGATCCAGGCGGTGCTGTCCGTCCGGCCTCGCTCGATCAGCTCGGCCGCGTGCCGGAAGTCCGCCGCGGAGATCGTGAGCGGGCACAGCGGTGGCAGCAGCCCGATGGACACACCGTCCACCTTCATGGCGACCTCGATGATGAGCTGCTTCTCGATCAGGAGCGAGAGCGCGTGCACCGCCACCCCGATGGCGGAGCGAGGAGGGGAGTCGATGGCGCACGGTACGCCGGCGGGCAGGACGACGACCCGGGTGGCGCCGAGCCCGATCGCGTGCGACACCCCCGCGCGGGTGGCGATCGCCCCGTCGACGAGCCAGCGGTCACCGATCTGCACCGGAGGCAGCACGCCCGGGATGGCGGCCGTGGCGCGGGCCGCGTCGCGCACCGACCCCGACGACAGGAGGACGTCCACGCCGACGAGCAGGTCGGTCGTGAGCAGGTGCACCGGGATCGTCGCCTCGCTGAGGTCGTCGATGCCGGCCTTCTCGGCGACCAGGTCGCCCAACGGCTCGCCCGCGAAGAGGCTGCGGCTGCGGCCGGTCAGGCCGGCGAGGACCTGCAGGGGCCGGATCGGGAACACGTCGCGGCGACGCAGCCCGGTCCACACATCGGCCAGCCCGTCCAGGGACTCGCGGGACATGCCGTGGGCGCCCACCCAGGTGGCGTTGATCCCGCCGGCCGAGGTGCCGATCAGGAAGTCGGGCTGGATGCCGGCCGCGGCGAGTGCCTGGAGCATGCCGACCTGGACGGCACCGAGGCTGCCGCCGCCGGAGAGGACGAACGCCGTGCGCTTCCCGGCTGGACTGTTGTCATCGAGGTCCTGATTCACGCGTCCGAGCATGCCGCACGTGCACGGGCGCCTCCAGTCGGCGTGGCTGCGGGGCGCGGCCCCTCGCGCAGTCGGAACCGCCAGAATTGGGCATTCATTGCCTCGTCGCCGGATCTAGCGTCAAGGGGATCTTCCCTACCAGACAAGGGGCAAAGCGATGACAACAACGATGGCGACGCTGCAGGGCTCAAGGCCACGGTCAGCGACGAGATGCTCGACGAACTACGCATGACCGTCGGGGGGCCGTGCTCACGCCCACGGATCCGGGGTACGCGGGCGTACGAATCGCGTACAACGCGATGTATCCCGGGAAGCCTGCACTGGTGGTCCGGGCCACCGGCACCGCGGACGTGATCAGTGCGGTGGACTTTGCCGGGAGAACGGGTTCCTGCTCGCGGTCGCGGCGGCGGGCACTCGATCGCCGGGCTCTCGAGCGTGGACGGCGGACTCCTGCTCGACCTCGCCTGATGAACGGGGTCGAGGTGGACCCCGAGACTCGGAGGGTGCGCGTCAGGGTGGAGCGCTGGTCGGGGACATGGATCACGAGACCCAGGCCTTCGGGCTCGTCGTCCCCAACGGCATCATCTCCGACACAGGTGTTGCCGGCCTCACCCTGGGCGGTGGTGAGGGGTGGGTCCGTCGCCAGCACGGTCTGGCGGTCGACAACCTGATCTCCGCCCAGGTGGTCTGCGCTGACGGGCAGGTGCGTACGGCGTCGGCGGACTCGAACCCGGACCTGTTCTGGGCGTTGCGCGGCGGCGGTGGCAATTTCGGGGTGGTCACCTCGTTCACCTTCCAGTCCCACCGGGTCGGCCCCACGGTGGCCTTCGGCGCTGTCTTCCACCCGGTCTCCGACGCGGAGAACGTCTACCGGCGGTTCCGCGACTGGGCCGGCACGGCTCCCGACGAGGTCACGGCACTGATTGGCTGTACGACGCTGCCGGCGAGCGAGCACACGCCGCCGGAGATCCACAACAGGCCGATGATCGTGACGAGCGCCGTCTACTCCGGTGATCCGGACGAAGGCATGAAGGTGCTCCAGCCCCTACGGGAGATCGGGACGCCCCTGGTCGACATCTCCGGCCCGATGCCGTTCGCCGGGATCCAGTCGGCCTTCGACGAGTTCTTCCAGCGCGGCTCGTTGCGCAGCTACTGGAAGTCGACGTTCGTCCAGGAGCTGACCGACCCGATTCTCGACATCGTGGTGCGCAAGGCCCAGAGCCGGCCCTCTGACCGGACGTTCGTGGTCACCTTCTTCATGGGTGGCGCCATCAACACGGTGGGACCCGAGGAGACGGCCTACGCCGAGCGCTCGGCGAACTGGATGCTGTCGATGGACGGGAACTGGACGGACCCGGCCGAGGACGACAGGGTCATCTCCTGGGTGCGGGAGGCATGGGCCGAGCTGCACGAGCAGGGCACGGGCACGCTCTACCTGAACTTCACCGGTGCCGACGTCGAGGGTCCGTCCGTCGGCGTGGAGAGCGCCTTCGGCAAGAACCTGGCTCGTCTCGCCAGGATCAAGGCGAAGTACGACCCCGACAACCTCTTCCGACTGAACAACAACATCATCCCGGCTTCGTAGTCCGCTCCGTACGGCGCGGCGCCTGACGCCGGGGTGGCTCGGTCCCGTTCTCGGGTCAGCTCGCCAGGGCAGCCCGGATCTCGTCGAGCATGCGCTGCCGCTCCGCCCGGGCCTGCAGCGCCTGCTCGAGGCTGACCTCGACGAAACGCACGGACGTGTTGGGCGGCATCTGTCCGAAGGCGTCCATGTCAGCACTGATCACGGTGCCGATCATCATGTAGCCGCCGCCCGAGACCGCGTCCCGGTGCAGGACGATGGGCTGCTGCCCCGACGGGACCTGGATCGACCCGATCGGGTAGCAGGCGTCCACGATGTTGGAGGGGTCGTCACCGGCGCCGAACGGAGGCTCCCGAGGTACGAAGTCCAACGGCGTCCCACCCTTGAACCGATAGCCGATCCGGTCGGACTCCGAGGCCACCAACCAGGCTTCACCGAGGAACTGCTGCAGGGAGTCGGGCTCGACCCTGGCGTCGTAGAGCCCGAGGACCATCCGGATCTCACGCTCCTTCGACAGGGGCACCCGAAGCTGGCTGGCCAGGTTCGCGCCGGCCTGCCGGGCGGGCGGTGCTGCCCCGGTCTTGAGCACGTCGCCCGCCAGCAACGGCCGTCCGTGCAGACCGCCCAGGGCGCCCAGGGCGTAGGTGGACCGGCTGCCGAGTGCCAACGGGACGTCGATGCCGCCGCTGACCGCGACGTACCCTCGTGCACCTGACGTCGCGAAGCCGAACGCAAGCGTCTGGCCGGCCCGGACGTCGAGCACCGTGTCGAGAGGCTGTTCCTCGCCGTCGAGGCTCGGCTGCATCCGTGCTCCGGTCACGGCGACCTGAGTGTCCTCGCTGAACGTGAGCTCAGGCCCCATCAGCGCGCACTCCAGCGCGGCGGCCGTCTCCTCGTTGCCCAGCAGCAGGTTGGCGGCGCGGAAGGACAGCTGGTCCATCGCTCCGGAAGGGGGGATGCCCAGGTGGTAGTTGCCCTGACGGCCCTGGTCCTGAACGGTGGTGGACAGGCCGGGCTTCGTGACCTCAATTGCCATAGAGCGACTCCAGGATCCTGGCGGGGTAGCCCGCGATGTCGGCCTCGAAGGCCTCGAGGGAGAACTGGACCGGAGCCGTCGGCAACGTGTACTCGTCCCGCTCCACCGCTTCGAGGATGGCGTCGTACTCCGCCCGGTCGATCGACCTGAACTTCACGATGTCCCCCGGGCGGAAGAAGATCATGAAGTCCGACAGGTGCTTGGCCTTCTGCTCGGGATCGTAGATGGGCACCGGCGTGACCCCGAACATTTGGTAGCCACCGGCGCCGCGCACTGAGTAGATGCAGGAGAAGCAGCCGCCGTAGCCCACCGTGTGCTTGGGGGTGTCGGTGCGGGGCTTGAGGTACTTCGGGACCTGGATCTGCCGCGACTGCTCCACCATCTGGTACATGAACGGCAGACCGGCGACGAAGCCGACCATGGACACGAACCACGGGGTGTCGGAGTGGGCCTTGATGAAGGCCTCGATGTCGGGATAGCCGTTCACCCTGGCGGCGTACTCGAGGTCGGTCGCGTCGGGATCCTGGTGTCGCTCGCGAAAGCGCATGAGCGTCTCGTGGGTCCACGGGTCGTTGTACAGCACCGGGATCTCCACGACGCGGGTGCTCAACGTCGCGTCGGCCTCCCCGAGGTTCGCCTCGATCTCCTCCAGGACTGACTGGAGCTCACCCACCGCCAGCAGGTCGGGGTCGAAGCGGACCTGGTAGGAGGCGTTGGCGGGACAGATCTCGGTCACGCCCGGCAGTTCACGTGAGGCGAGCTGCTGGGTGATCAGGATGCTGCGGAAGAACGCGTGCAGGTTCATGCTCTCGGACAGCTCGACGAACAGGTGCTCGTCTCCGCCGAGCGTGTATCGGGTCTCGGTCATCGCGCTCCCTCCTCCAGCCAGCTCTCGATCCAGGTCGTGTGGAACTCGTTCGCGACCACGTCGTCCTGGGCCAGGAGACGCGCGAAGAACGGAAGCGTGGTGGCCGGGCCGGTCAGCTCGGTCTCGGCCAGTGCCCGGTGCAGGCGAGCAAGGGCAAGCTCGCGCGTTTCGGCCCACACGATGAGCTTGCCGATCAGGGAGTCGTAGAACGGCGGAATCGTGTATCCCTCGTAGGCCATGGTGTCGATCCGGACGCCCGGCCCTGCGAGTACCTCCAGCGCAGGCTCGAGGCCCGGTGCCGGTCGGAAGTCCGCGTCGGGGTCCTCGGAGTTGATCCGCACCTCGATCGCGTGGCCGCGGATCGCGATCTCCTCCTGGCGGTAGGGCAGCGGCTGGCCCTGTGCGACCAGGAGCATCCCGCGGATCAGGTCCACGCCGCAGATCTCCTCGGTGATCGGGTGCTCGACCTGGATCCTGGTGTTCATCTCGATGAAGAAGTACTCCTCGGTGTCCTGGTCGTAGAGGAACTCGACCGTCCCTGCGCCGCAGTACTGGACCGACTCGGCCAAGGCCACTGCAGCCGCGCACATCGCGGAACGCACCGAGTCCGGCAGGACGGCCGCCGGAGCCTCTTCCCACACCTTCTGACGACGTCGCTGCAGCGAGCAGTCGCGCTCGAAGAAGTGGACGGCCCTGGCGCCGTCTCCGAGCACCTGCACCTCGATGTGCCGTGCCCGGTTGACGAGTCGCTCCAGGTACACCCCTCCGTCACCGAACGACGCCTCCGCTTCCTGGGTGGCGGCGGTGAAGCCGGCCACCAGCTCGGACTCGTCGCGCGCGATCCGGATACCACGCCCGCCGCCGCCAGCGGTCGCCTTGATCATGATCGGGTAGCCGATCTCGCCGGCGACCTTGACGTACTCCTCGCCGGTGACCAGACCACCACTGCCGGGCACCACACGAACGCCGGCGGCCTCCGCGGTCTTGATGGCGGTGGCCTTGTCGCCCATCCGCGAGATGGTGTCCGCGCTGGGCCCGACCCAGATCAGTCCAGCTTCCTCGACCTTCCTGGCGAAGTCCGCGCTTTCAGACAGGAAGCCGTAGCCAGGGTGGATCGCGTCGGCCTCGGTCTCGCGGGCCGCGGTCAGGATCGCCTCGTGGTTGAGGTAGCTCTTCTTGGCATGTGCCCCGCCGATGTCGACGGACTCGTCCGCGAGCCGGACCGCCAGCGAGTCCTTGTCGGCAGCGCTGTAGGCGGCAATCGCGGTGATGCCGAGCTCAGCCGCTGCCCGGATCGTGCGTACGGCGATCTCGCCCCTGCTGATGACGAGAAGTCTCGAGATGTCGGTCATTCAGGCGACCTCGACGCGCACGAGGACGTCGCCGACGTCGACCGAGTCCTCCGACTCGACACACACCTCGACCACCGTGCCACTCACGCTGCTCACCACGGGATTGAACATCTTCATGACCTCGATGAGCCCGACCGTGTCACCCTCGGAGACCTTCCCCCGACCGTGACGTAGGGATCGGAGCTGGGGGACTCCCGGATGTAGAAGGTGCCCGGAAGCTCGGCGGTCAGGTCGACGGTCTCGCTCATGGTGGTGCCTTTCTGCTTGCTCGTGGCTGCGGTTGGCCGAACGTACCGCCGCGAGATGGGCGACGGCCATGCCCTGGTCGGCCGTGGTGTGGTCAGGCCGGCGTCATCGAGGTGTCGCGTTCCGCCGGGTGGGTGGTGAACCAGCTGCGCTTGGCGACCCGCAGCAGTCCGCCGTAGATCACTGCGGAGAGCACGATGGTCACCACGGGGGAGTACGCCGCCCCCACGCCGGTCAGGGTCATGGTCAGGCCGGTGCCCGCGGCGACGAACCAGGCGGCGAGGCCGGCCGGGTTGAAGTTCGGCACCTCGTCGGAGTGGTAGTAGACGCGGTCGCCGAACATCTCCTCGTAGCGGCGGGACAGGATGTGGGTGACCGCGATCCCGACCCAGGCGGTCACGAAGATGCCCTGGTAGTTCAGCGCGTCCAGGATGTAGGCGAACACGTCGGTCGCTCGCATCAGCACGAGCACCACGACTCCGACCATGATGGCCCAGAAGTACTTCGGCAGGCGCAGGTTCAGCAGCTTCTCGAAGAAGGCCTGCATGTTGACCGTGGCCAGGTAGTAGTTGGCGCTGTTGATCCGCGTCTGTGTCGCCCAGATGAACACGAGTGCGATGAAGCCACCGAGGACGATGATCAGCTGGTCGACCACTCCGGTCTCGGAGACCGCGGCGACCTTGCCCGAGGTGATCAGGAAGATGCCGACCAGGCCGTTGATCAGGAAGGTCAGGGCGTAGAACGGCATGCCGAAGTTGATCTTGGAGTGGTACTCGACGTCCTTCTGGGCACCGAACCGCGCGTAGTCGAAGGTGAACATCATCAGCACGTACACGCCCATGTAGGCGATGTAGGCGCTGACCCAGCCGTCACCGGGAGCACCGCCCTCGGGGGCGAAAGTGATCCAGTCGTTGCTGTAGCCGTAGGTGGCGATCGTCGCCACGACAGAGGCGATCAGGCCGGTGACGTAGAGCGGCAGCAGGACCCCGTTGAGCTTGTCGAGGAAGTGCTGCACGCTGCCGAAGACCAGGGGCACGCTGTAGGCGACCACGAGGATCGCGGCGACGCCGTAGCTCAGGCCGCCGATCACGTTGCTCGCCGCCACCGCGATGATCGAACCCTCGAAGACGGCGTAGTAGATCGCGGTCAGGAAGAAGATGGCCGTCGCGAGCAGTGCCCCCGCCTTGCCGAACAGGACCCGGGAGAAGAGCGAGACGCTGAGCCCCGTCTTCACCGCGTACCGCGCGAGGACGCTGTTGATGGCGCCGTAGCTGACCACGGTCAGGACCATCGCGATGATGGTGTTGACCGTGCCGTAGGCAACCGCGAGCGTGGCGGCCAGGAAGATGTAGAAGAGGGCGCTGCACACGCCCCACCACGCCATCGTGAGGGAGAACCGCGTCGAGCGCGCCGCTTCCGGGATGGCGTGAGTGGCGGTGTCCGCACCCTCATCGGCGTCGATGGACCGCCTCATCGTTCCGGCCATTGTCGTGTCCTTTGTCTCGGTGGTGCGTGAGTGGAGTCGGAGGCCCGGTCCTACGGTGTGGCGAAGGAGCGGACCTCGATGCCGGCATCGCCGAGGGCATCGTGGGATCGGCGCATCAGCTCGTACGCGCCTCGGGTGTCGCTGTGGATGCAGATGGAGTCGAACTCGACCGTGACCGTGTTGCCGTCAACCGTCTCGACGGTCCCGTCCTGGCACGCGCGGACGACCTTGGCGGCCGTCTGGTCGGGGTCGAGCGATCCCACGTTGCGGGTGAAGACGATCTGACCGTTGTCGCCGTACGCCCGGTCGGCGTAGAACTCGCGGACCACAGGCTGGCCGATGGACGCCGCGACCTGATCCACCACTGAGCCCGCCATCACCAGCGTCGGGAGCTCCGGGTCGACCGCCTGGAGGGCCCGGACCAGCGCGGTCGCGAACTCCTCGTCGCGGGCGGCGTGCATGTAGAGCGCCCCATGCAGCTTGAAGTGCTGGAGCGCGAGCCCGTGGTACCGCGTGAACTCGCGCACGGCTCCGAGCTGGTAGAGGCAGTCGTTGACCAGCTCTGCGGCGGTCGCCTCGATGTGGCGCCGGCCGAAGCCGACGAGGTCACGGAAGCCGGGATGGACGCCGACTCCGACGCCGTGCTCCTTGGCCATGCGCACGGTGCGTTCGATGATGTTGGGATCGCCGGCATGGAACCCGGCCGCGACGTTGACGGAACTGACCAGCGGGATCATCTGGGCGTCGATGTCGTCGCCGAACATCCAGGTCCCGTAGCCCTCACTCATGTCACAGTTCACGTCGACGCGAGTCTTTGTGGTGTGGGTCACGTCGACGACAGTAGGTCAGATCTCATGCATAGACTAGTTCATAGAACGATGGCTAACTATCGGTTTAGTAGATATCAGGGGCGGCGAGGGTGAGGTCCGATGAGCTTCACACTTCGTCAGCTCCGGTACTTCCTCGCCGTGTGCGAGGAGGGTCAGGTGAGCGCTGCCGCCCGCGAGCTCTACGTCTCCCAGTCTGCGGTCACAACAGCCATCCAGGAGATCGAACGAGTCCTGGAGCAGCCGCTGTTCACCCGCGGGTCGCGCGGGGTGAGCCTGACCGAGATCGGCCTGGCGTTCATGCCCAAGGCCCGCGAGATCGTCCGGATGGCCGACGAGGCAGCCCGCGTGACCGTCCCTGACGCCGAGCTGTCCGGCACGGTGCGGGTGGGGGTCACCTACACCGTGATGGCCTACTTCGTACCGCCGCACATCCAAAAGCTCTCCTCCCTCTACCCCAACCTCGAGGTCGAGTGGCGCGAGATGGCGCGACCCGACGTGGAAGGGCAGCTGGAGTCGGGGCAGCCGACTTCGGGCTGCTGCTGACGTCGAATGTCGAGAGCCCGCTGCTGCAGTACGAGACGTTCGTGCACTCCCAGCGGCGGCTCTGGTTGGCGCCCACGCATCCGTTGGCCGACTCCGCTTCCGTGTCGCTGTCGGAGATCGCGCGGCATCCCTACGTTCTCCTGACCGTCGACGAGGCCGACCGGACGACCCGGCAGTACTGGGGCGACCTGCGACCCCAGGTGTTCCTGGAGACGTCGTCCATCGAGGCCGTCCGCAGCATCGTGGCCAACGGCAACGGCATCACGATCCTCTCGGACATGGTGTACCGACCGTGGTCCCTGGAGGGCAAGCGGGTGGAGACCCGCGTTCCGCAACACCCGGTGCCGGAGATGCGGATCGGTCTGGCCTGGCGTCGCGGTGCCTCGCTCACCGGACCGATGCAGGCGCTGCTGGACTACTGCCACCGTCAGTACCCGGTCATCGACAGCGCAGGAGCGATGAGACGGCACAACCCCCAATTCTGGGCCCTCGCCAGCCCACCGAACGCCGATATTCTCGACGGGTCGGCAAGGCGGAGAGAGGTGGACGGGGACACGAGGTTGCGCCTACGGGTGCTCGGCGAGCTGGCAGCCACCCGGGACGGGCTGGTCGTCGATCTCGGCGGGCGGCGTCAACGCGCCGTGCTGGCGGCCCTGGTCATCATGCGCGGCCAGGTCGTCCCGCCCGACCGGCTCGCCGACTGCGTCTGGGGCGAGGCCGGGCCGGCCAACACCACGGGGGCGATCCAGGCGTACGTCAGCCATCTGCGCCGCCGCCTCCAACCCGATGCGGGTGCGCGCCAGAGGGACGGTGTCATCGCGAGTGCCGGTGCCGGCTACGTCCTCCGGCTCGGCCCGGAGACCGTCGACGCCTGGCGCTTCGAGCGGGCCGTGGACGGCGCCGCCTCCCTGGCGCCCGCCGACGCCGTCCGCACCCTGACCGAGGCGCTCCAGCTGTGGCGCGGCCCGCCGTACGCCGAGTACGACGGCGAGGCGTGGGTCGAGGCCGAGACGGTACGGCTGACGGAGCTCCGGGCCGTCGCCCGCGAACGCCTGCTCGACGCGCGCCTGCAGCTCGGCGACGCCGCGGTGCTCGTCGGAGAGCTCGAGGGGCTGGTCTCCGAGGACCCGTTGCGGGAGGAGCGCTGGCGCCTCCTGGTCCTCGCGCTGTACCGCGCCCAGCGCCAGGCCGACGCGCTGTCGGCGCTGCGCCGGGCACGGACGATGCTTGCGGAGGAGCTCGGGGTCGACCCGGGGCCGGTGCTGCGCTCGCTCGAGGCACGGGTGCTCGCGCAGTCACCGGAGCTCGACGGCTCGGCTCCCGCGGCTGCGGTACGAGCAGCCGAACGCGCACCTGATCGAGTCGTTTCGCCCGACCTCGTCGACCGGGACCGCGAGACGGCCGTCCTGCGGCGGGTGGTGGACGACCTGGCTGCCGGGACGTCGGGGTGCGTCCTCATCGAGGGGCCGGCGGGGATCGGCAAGTCGCGCCTGCTCGTCGAGGGCGCCCGGCTCGCCCGGGCCAGCGGCATCCGGGTGCTGTCGGCGCGAGGCAGCCAGCTGGAGCAGTCCTTCGGCTTCGGGGCGGTCCGGCAGCTGTTCGAGCCCGGTCTCGGCGACCCCGGGCGCCGCGACGCGCTGCTCGCCGGGGCTGCCTCGGGCGCGGCCACCGTCTTCGAGGAAGCACTGGGGGCCGGGTCCGGTCAGCACGGCAGCTTCGCGGTGCTCCACGGGCTGTACTGGTTGACCGTGAACCTGGCCTCCGAGGAGCCGCTGCTGATCTGCGTCGACGACATCCAGTGGTGTGACAGCGCGTCGCTCCGCTTCCTGGCCTACCTGATCAAGCGGCTCGAGGGGTTGCCGGTCCTGGTCGTCCTGGCGCGGCGTACCGGGGAGCACGAGCCCGACGACGCGCTGCTGCTGGAGATCTCCCTCGACCCCGCGATGACGCGGCTGCGGCCTGCGCCACTCTCGGCCGAGGCGGCCCGGACACTCGTGCGGGAGCGTCTCGGTGAGGGCGCGGAGTCCTTCGTGAGCGCCTGCCACCGCATGACGTCGGGCAACCCGCTGCTGCTGCGGCAGCTGCTGCGCGCGCTCGAGGACGAGGGAGTCCCGCCGGACGTGTCGCACGTCGACACGGTGCGCGCGGTGGGCTCGCGGGCCGTGTCGGCGATCGTGACGCTGCGGCTTCGCCGGATGCCGGACGTCGTCACCGCCGCAGCGCGGGCCGTCGCCGTCCTCGGTGAGGCGGCCGGTCTGCCGACGGTGGCGGAGCTGGCCCAGCACCCGGAGGAACAGGTCGCCGCCGCGCTCGACGCCCTGAGCCGGAGCGAGATCGTGACCGAGGAACGGCACCTGAGGTTCGTGCACCCGCTGATTCGCGAGGCGGTGTACGACGACCTCCCTGCGGCGGAGCGGGCCCTGCTCCACGAGCGGGCCGCCGATATCCTGGTCGGTCAGGGTGCGCCCCCGAGCAGGTGGCCGCGCACCTGCTGCGGGCACCCCGTCGCGGCTGCGCCGACACGGTGGACGTGTTGCGCAGTGCCGCGCGGACCGCGATCGCCCGGGGCGCGTCGGACTCCGCGGTCCTCCTCCTGCGGCGGGCCCTGGAGGAGCCGGTGCCGGGGGAGGAGCGGGCGGCCGTGCTCCTCGAGCTGGGCCTGGTCGAGACCCACGTGGACGGGCCGGCGGGTGTGGCCCATCTGACGGAGGCCCACACACTGCTCGACGACGACCGCGAGCGTGCCCGGATCGCCATGGTCATCGCTCGTGCCCACGTCTTCGTCTCCCAGCCCGGCGTCGCGACCGAGTTCGCGGCCAAGGCTGCGGTGTCCCTTCCTGCGCAGTTCGACGACGAGCGGCAGGGTCTGGTGGCCCTGCAACGCATCACGAGCTTCATGCACGGGCTCCCGGAGTCCGGGCACCGGTCGGGTCCGGTCCCGGAGATCGTCGGCGAGGGGGACGGGGCGCGGATGCTCGCCGCGGTGCTGGGCTACGAGCTGCTGCGCGACGGCGTGGACCGGGAGCGGGCGGTGGAGCTGTGCCGGTTCGCGCTCGCGGGTGACCGGCTGCTCGCGGTCGACAACGGACTGCTGTGGATCGTCGCCGCCAACGTGTTGCTGCTGGCCGACGAGGACCTCGGCGACTTCTGGGACCGGGCGCTGGCACGGGCCCATGCGACCGGGGGCCTGTTCGCCGCCCTGTCCGTCAACCTGTGGCGCGGCTACCTGCAGTCACGCCACGGCCAGCTCGACGACGCCCTGCAGTCGCTGGCCGACGCGACCGAGCAGCAACGCATCTGGGGCATCTCCGACGCCAGCGCGACGTACGCCGCGGCGTTCACGCTGGGCGTGCTGCTGGACCGGGGCGAGATCGCCGCGGCGGCGGCGAGCCGTGAGGCGGCGCGTGGCCTGCCCTGGGTCGGTGAGGGTGGTCGGCTGCTCCGCGAGGCGACGGCGCGGCTGCTGCTCGAGCAAGGACGTCCGGCCGAGGCCCTGGGCCTGCTCGCGTCTCCGGGCGAGCCGGAGGTCGTCAACCCGGCCTGGGCGCGCTGGCGGGGGGTGAAGGCACGATCGCTTGCCGCGCTGGGATCACACGAGGAGGCCGTCTCACTGGCGGACGAGGAGGTGAGGCTTCTGCGCCGCTGGGGCGCCCCCTCGTCGTTGGGGGCAGCACTGCGGCTCCGGGGCGAACTGCGCGGTCCCGGGGCACGGGCCGATCTCCGCGAGGCGGTGGAGCTGCTGGTCGGCTCGCGGTCTGCCCTCGAGACGGCCCGCGCGCAGCTCGCGCTCGGGAGCAGCCTGGCGGTCGGCGACCCTGAGGCGGTTGTCCTGCTCCGGTCCGCTCTCGACGGCGCGCGCGCCTGCGGTGCCCGCACGACCGCTCGCGACGCCGCGGTGGCCCTGCAGTCGCGCGGACAGGCGCCGGACGACCCCGCCACCGCCCCGGCCGGGCTCTCCGACCGGCAGGCGAAGGTGAGGGCGCTCGCGTCCGGCGGCCTGAGCGTCAACGAGATCGCGCAACGACTCTTCCTGACCCCCGGCACCGTGCGTGCCGTCCTCGAGTCGACGGAGCGGGCGCCGTGACGCCCCGGGTCTCAAGTCGTCCTCAAGTCGCCGTTGCCATGCTCGAGCGCCCCGATCGTGAGGACTGCCATGGTCTCTGAGCCCGTGCCCGTGCCCGGACCCGCAGCCAGCGCGTTGCGCGGGCTGTGCGGTGGAGCCGTGCATCTCCCGGGAGACCCGGCGTTCGACGAGGTCCGGGTGCCGTGGAACCTGCAGGTCGACGTCCGGCCCGCTGCCGTTGCCTACCCTGCCTTTCCTTCCGAGGTCGCCGACGTCGTCCGAGCGGCTGCCTCGGCCGGACTCAGGGTGGCCCCCCAGGGCACGGGGCACGGCGCGCCCCCACTGGCCGGCCGGCTCGAGGACGCGGTCCTGCTGCGCACCTCGGCGATGACCGAGCTGCAGGTCGACGCCGAGCGCAGGAGCGCGCGGGTGGGCGCCGGAGTCCGGTGGGGACACGTCGTCGACCGGGCCGGTGGGGTGCACCTCGCTGCCCGGCACACCTCCAGTCCGGGCGTGGGTGTCGTCGGCTCCTCCCTCGGCGGCGGCCTGAGCTGGTACTCCCGCCACGCCGGCCTGCAGTGCAGCGCACTGACGGCGATCGAGCTCGTCCTCGCCGACGGCACCTTCGTGCGCGCCACCGACACCACGGACAGCGACCTGCTCTGGGCAGCCCGCGGCGGTGGAGGTGGCTTCGGCGTGGTGACCGCGCTGGAGTTCGACCTGCTGCCGGTGCCCCGGACGTACGCCGGGATGCTCGCCTGGGACTGGCGGCACGCGCACCGCGTGCTGCGAGCCTGGGGAGAGTGGGCGGGCGACGCCCCCGAGACCGTGACGAGTGTCGCCCGGCTCCTCCAGGCCCCGGACGCCTCGTGGGTGCCGGTCGAGATCCGCGGTCGGAGCCTCGTCATCATCGACGCAGTCGCCGTGGGGGATCCCGGGCAGGCGGCTCGGACGCTCGGGCCGCTGCGGGCGCTGCGTCCCGAGCTGGACACCTTCGCCGACGTCCCGGCCGCCGAGGTCGCGCGGCTCCACCTCGACCCGGAGGCCCCGACGGCCGTCTACGCCAACAGCGTTCTCCTCACGGACCTCCCGGAGGCGGCCGTCGAGGCCCTGGTCGCCGCTGCCGGCCCCGGGTCGGGTTCGGAGCTGCTCTTCCTCGAGCTGCGTCAGCTCGGGGGCGCCCTGTCCCGGCCGGCGCCGCGCGGCGGAGCGCTGGACCGCATGGACGGCTCGTTCCTCGTCCTCGGCGTGGGGATGGACACCGGCGCCGGCTGGGCTGCGGTGCGCGCGGACTCCGACCGGATCATGAGCGCGCTGCACCCGTGGGCCACCGAGTCCACCTACCTCCTGATGGCCGACGAGCACGCCGACGAGCGTCGAGGCTGGCCGGCTGCCTCGTGGCGGCGCCTCGCGACGTTGCGCCGGGCGGCCGACCCGCACGGGCTGTTCGTCCCTCCGCACGTGGCACCCGAGGAGCGCTGATCTCCGGGCTCAAGTCGGATCCAAGGTCCTCTCAAGTGGCCGGGCCACCGTGGTGACCTCAACATCCACGACCTGGGAGAACACACATGACCTTCATCGACACCTCCACCGAGCCGATCACCGTCCACGATCTGTTCGCGGAGCTGGACGCCCGTACGAGTGGCACCGTCGCCGTCCCCGGCGACGACGCGTACGACGCCCTCGTCTCACCGTGGAACCTCGCGATCCCGGTGCGGCCCGCTGCCGTCCTGGCCGCACGGACCGCGCAGGACGTCGTCGAGGCCGTCCGCTTCGCGCGCCGCCACGACATGCGAGTCACCCCGCAGGCCACCGGCCACGGTCCGATGGCCGAGCTCCTCACCGAGCTGCTGGTCACCACGCAGGGCCTCGACGAGTGCGTCGTCCACCCGGAGGGCTGGGCGCGCGTCGGCGCCGGCGTGAAGTGGCTCCGCGTCGTCGAGGCCGCGGCGCCGTACGGGCTGGCCCCGCTGTCCGGCTCGATCACCGACGTCGGCATCGTCGGCTACACCACCGGTGGCGGGCTCGGGCCGATGGCTCGCACCTACGGCATGGCCGTCGACCGGGTGCGCGCCATCGAGGTCGTCACCGGCGACGGCGAGCTGCGGCGCACGACCCCCACGGAGCACCCCGAGCTCTTCTTCGCCCTGCGCGGCGGGAAGGGGATGCTGGGCATCGTCACGGCGATCGAGTTCGACCTCGTTCACCAGCCGACGTTCTACGGCGGCTCGCTGTGGTTCGACGGGGACGATGCGGCGACCGTCATCGAGCAGTGGCTGCACTGGTCCGACGACCTGCCCGAGCTGGGCACCACCTCGATCGGACTGTTCCAGCTGCCGCCCCTGCCGGATGTCCCGCCGGTGCTCGCCGACCGGCTCACGCTGTCGGTGCGCTTCGTATGGACCGGGGACGCCGCGGAGGGTGAGCGCCGGTTCGCCGCGATCCGCGCGGCGGCGCCGGTCCTGCTCGACGACGTGGCCGCACAAGCCGTACACCGCGATCGACTCGGTGCACACGGACCCGCTGGACCCGATGCCGTCGTTCGAGGCGGGCGCGGTGCTGTCCGACTTCGACCAGGAGGCGGTCGACGCGCTGCTCGCCCTGACCGGGCCGGGATCGGGATCGCCGCAGGTGCTGGTGGAGGTGCGGCAGATGGGTGGGGCCGTCGCCCGCGCCGGCGAGCATGAATCTGCCTTCTCCTCGCGCGACGCCGCCTACTCCCTGCTCGTCGTGGGCATCGCTGACGTCCCGGGGGTGGAGGAGCACGCGGCGACGGTGCTGCGGGCCATGCGCCCGTGGACCGGCGGGCACCGACTGCCCAACTTCACCTTCAGCCCCGAGGAGTACGTCGACGCGTACGACGAGCTGACCCTGGCCCGGCTGCGTCGCGCGATCCGCACCTACGACCCCTATCTGCCGAACTTCACCTTCAGCCCCGAGGAGTACGTCGACGCGTACGACGAGCTGACCCTGGCCCGGCTGCGTCGCGCGATCCGCACCTACGACCCGTACGGCGTGATGGCCATCGGGCGGGTGCTGACCACCCCGCCGGGGGGCAACTGAGGAGGACGCGGTCGCAGCACGTGTCGGGGGTGCCGTCGCTTGGGGCGGCACCCCCGACGGCTGGCACGATGCGACCGTGTCCCTCCACCCTCCGGCTGTCCTCGACGGCCCGCTCGTCCGGCTGACCGCGCTCGGTCCTGATGACATCGCGCTCGAAGAGGAGCTGTCTCGTGACGCTGAGGTGGTCCGCTACACCTACTACCCGGCGGACCTCGGTGAAGAGGCTGCGCGGCAGCGCATCCTCGAGTCCCAGCAGCGCGCGGACGCCGGCATCAGCTGCCGCTATGCGATGCGAGACGTCGACACGGGCCTGGCGCTCGGTACGTGCGGTGTCACCCACCTGGCGGAGGAGACCCCGGAGGTCTTCTACGTCGTGCTCCCGCAACGGCGCGAGCGAGCGCGTCGCCGAGCGTCTCGGCTTCGACCGGGTGTCGAGCCACCTGGACGAGCACCTGGGCGAGGTCGTCGAGGTGCTTCGGTGGGAGCGCGCCAGCCACGGTGCGGGGCACGATGCCGCGCCCGCCTAGGGTGACGGGTGTGAGCACCCCCGCGCCGTCCTCGCCGTCGCTGCACCTGACCGAGATCGGTGACGCCGGGCCGCGTGTGGTGTTCCTGCACGGGTTGTTCGGGCAGGGCCGGAACTTCACCCAGATCGCCAAGGCGCTGGTGCCCGACCTCCGCTCGGTGCTGGTCGACCTCCCCAACCACGGCCGGTCGCCGTGGCTGGAGACCACCGACTACACGGTCGTCGCCGACGCCGTCGCCGCACTCCTGCGTGACCGTTTTGCGGACGAGGGACCGGTGCATCTCGTGGGTCACTCCATGGGCGGCAAGGTCGCGATGGTGCTCGCGTTGCGTCATCCCGAGCTGGTCGACCGGCTCGTCGTCGTCGACATCGCACCGGTCGCCAGCGGTGGCGAGGGGGAGTTCGGGCACCTGCTCGACAGCCTGGCGCGCCTGGACCTCGCGACGATCGAACGACGCGCCGATGCCGATGCCGCGCTGGCGGAGGACATCCGCGACGAGCGGGTGCGTGGCTTCCTCCTGCAGAACCTCCGCAGCGAGAAGGACGGGTTCGGCTGGCAGGCCAACCTCGACCTGCTGCGCTCCGAGCTCGCCTCGATCGCCGGCTTCCCCGACGTCTCCGGCGAGTTCGAGGGGCCGGTGCTGTGGATCGCCGGTGAGCACTCCGACTACGTGCACCCCGACGACGCGCCCCGCATGCGCGAGCTCTTCCCCAGCACCCGGCTGGTGACCGTCAAGGGCGCCGGGCACTGGGTGCACTCCGAGCAGCCGGACGCGTTCGTCTCGGCACTTCGCGTATTCCTCACCTCCGACCGATGAGCAGTCCCCGCCGGGCGCTGCTGCTTCCGAGCGCCAGGATCGACGACGAGCGACCTAGGGCGATCTGACGGCTATTCAGGACATGTAGTATCCAGAATATGAAGCTGAGTCGCGGGGTCGAGTGGGCGTTGCACAGCTGCCTGAACCTGTCCTGGCTGGACGCCGCCGAGTCCGTCAGTGCGGCCAGGCTCGCGGCGTTCTACGAGCTGCCGACGGCCTACTTGAACAAGCAGCTGCAGGCGCTCACTCGAGCCGGCATCCTCTCGTCCGTCTCCGGGCCGGGGGGCGGGTTCCGGCTGGCCCGGGGGGTCGAGGAGATCACCCTGCTCGACGTCGTCGTGGCCATCGAGGGCCGCGACGAGGTCTTCCGGTGCGAGCAGCTGCTGCGCCACGGTCCGGGAGGGTCGGGCGAGGTCGACTACCGCGAGACGTGCCTGATCTCGGGCGCGATGCGCAAGGCGGAGCTCGCCTGGCGAGCAGCGCTGGCCGCGCAGACCCTCGCCGAGATCCGGGGCGACGTCGAGCGCGCCTACCCGCACACCCGCGCGGCCACCCTGCAGCACTTCCTCGACGCGGGCTGACCCGCACGCCGCGCCACCGCCACATCCATCACCAACAACTCGGGAGAACCAGCATGACCGCCGCACCCGTCCTCGTCCGCGCCGACCACGCCGAGAGCGTGGTCGACGGACCCACCAGCCTGATCACCCTGCTCGCGGACGCCCCGGAGACCGGGGGAGCGGTGACGGTCAACCGCGCCACCCTGGCGGTCGGCTCGCCCGGCGCGCCCCCGCACTCCCACACCCGCGCTGCCGAGAGCTTCTTCGTCCTGGACGGCGAGCTGGAGGTGCTCGTCGACGAGGAGATCGTCCGGCTGGGCAAGGGTGACTTCCTGCTGGTCCCCCCGGGCACGACGCACGCGTTCGCCCCGCCGCACGGCAAGGACGCCGACGTCCTGGTCGTCTTCACGCCGGGGATGCGTCGCTTCGACTACTACCGACTGCTGGGACAGGTGCACGCCGGCGAGGCTCAGGTGACGGAGCTGGCAGCGTCCTCCCAGGAGTTCGACAACCGTTACGCGGTCAGCGACGTCTGGGCTGCCCGGTAGTCGCGCGGCTCGATCTGTCGGGACCGGCTGCGAGAGCTGATCCATGTCGAGGATCGCGATCGCGACGGCGGAGCGGGTGGGCGGGGCCGGGTCCTGTCGCTCGCCCTGGCACGCGAAGGACTCCACGTCGTCGTGGCAGACGTCGAGGTGGACCTCGGCCGGCAGGTGATCGACACGATCGACAAGGAGGGCGGTCAGGGATCCTTCCTCCGCACCGACGTCTCGGACGATGCGCAGATCCGGCGCCGCGGACGCTGGACCTCAATCCGCGAGCTCCGATGTTGGCCACCCAGCTCTGCCTGCCGTTGATGCAGGCTGCTGGTGACTCGGTGGTGAATGTCGCCTCCAGCGGCGGTCTCGAGCCGGTCGGCTACGGCTCGCCGGAGTACGCAGCAGCCAAGGCCGGGCTCATCCGGTTCACCACCGCCGTGCGCGAAACCGCCCTGCAGCGCAACGTGCGGGTCAGCTGCGTCGTCCCGCACTGGATCGGACTCGACCGAGCGGTCCGGGAGCTCGAGCAGATGAGTCCAGCGGAGCGAGCCGCGAGCGGCGGCCTCGTCCCTCCGGTCAGCGTGGCCCAGGTCGTCGTCGGTCTGACCCGCGACCCAGCTGCGGCCGGCCGCTCTCGTCGTAGCCCGCCACAGGTCAGGGGCCAGCGTGGGGCGTCGCCCGTGTCTCAGGCATGGCGGTGGTCCTCTCCTCGTTGAGCGACCCGTCCGGAAGGGCGAGCAGGTGTCGGGCATGCGCAATGGCGGCGGGAGTGTCGGGGAGGATCCGGCCCTCCGCGTGCAGGGCTGCGGTCCTGCCCAGGGAGCCGAGGACCTTCTCGTGCTCGGGCGGAACTCCGGAGAGCAGGACGGTGATGCCGCGGCGCTCGAGCCGGGCGATGGCATCGCTGAGGACGGTGGCCCCGGTGGCGTCCATCGTCGTCACTCGCGACATCCGCAGGATCACGATCTCGACGTGGAGGATGTCGGGCAGCTCCAGGAGCAGGCGGTGCGCGGCTCCGAAGAACAGCGGTCCGTCGATGCGGTAGACCACGATGTGCTCGCTGAGCAGGGCGTGCTCCTCCTCGCTGTGGTCACCCACCTCGAGGGCTACCTGGTCGATCCGGGCGCTGCGGGCAACGGACTTCAGCGCGAGGGCCACCGCCACCGCCACCCCGACACCGACCGCGGTGACCAGATCGACCGCCACGGTGACGGTGAAGGTCAGCAGCACGATCACGCCGTCCGAGGGCGTCGAGCGGATCAGCGCCTTCAGCGCGCCGGCCTCGAACATCCGCACGCAGGTCGCGAACAGCACACCGGCCAGCGCTGCCAGCGGTACGCCGGCCACGAGCGGCGCCACGGCGAAGACCAGGGCCAGGAGGACCAGTGCGTGCGTGACCGCTGCCAGGCGGGAGGTCGCGCCGGCGCGCACGTTGACCGCCGTACGCGCGATGGCGGCCGTGGCGGGGATCCCGCCGAACATCGGGGTGATCATGTTGGCGACCCCCTGGCCGAACAGCTCCCGGTCGGGGTCGTGGTGCTCGTCGACCGTCATCGCGTCGGCCACCGTCGCGCAGAGCAGGCTCTCCAGCGCCGCGAGGGCGGCGATGGCCAGAGCGGCGGTGAGCAGGGTCCCGACGGCGCTGACGTCCAGGAAGCCCAGTGACGGCGCGGGCAGGGTCGAGGGCAGGTGCCCCAGGGTCACCAGGCCGAGGTCCCAGGTGCGGGCCACGAGCGTCGCCAGCGCGACCCCGACCAGCGAGAACGGCAGGCCCGGCCGCCACCGTCCGCCTGCCAGCATCAGCGCCGCCACGCCCAGCGAGACCGCCAGCGGGGCCACCTCCGGATGGGCGAGGTACGTCCGGGCCGCGTCCGCCGCCATCGACCAGACCTTGTCGCCCGAGGCGTCGGTCACCCCCAGGGCAGCCGGGACCTGCTGGAGGGCGATGACGACGGCGATGCCGGCGGTGAAGCCCTCGATGACCGAGACCGGGAGGAAGCGCACGTAGCGGCCGAGCCCGGCCAGCGCCATGCCCACCAGGACGATGCCGGCCAGGAAGCCGACCATCAGGACGCCGGTGGCTCCGTGCTGGTGGACCACCGGGATGAGCACCACGGTCATCGCGCCGGTGGGTCCCGAGACCTGGATGTTCGAGCCGCCGAGCACGGCGGCGACGATCCCGGCGACGACCGCGGTGGCCAGCCCGGCCTGGGCGCCGAGTCCCGACGCGACGCCGAACGCCAGCGCCAGGGGAAGCGCCACGATCGCGACGGTCACGCCGGCGACCAGGTCCCGGCGCGGGTGGCGTCGTGCCGCCGACAGGTCGGCAGCCCGGGGGAGGAGCCGGGTCAGACGGCTGGACGCCCGCTCGGCCAGCCGCCGCCCCTCGCCCAGCGCCACGGCGCTCATGCGGTCCCGGCGTTGTCCTGGAGCGTCGCGAGCAGATCCTGCTGGTCCGACCACAGATGGGCGAGGATGCGCCGCCCGTGGAGGAGCAGCTCTGCGACGTCAGGGGTGGCGAGGGTGTAGAGCACCGCAGCGCCGTCCCGCGAGGAGCGCACCAGGCCGGCCCGGCGCAGGACGCTCAGCTGCTGGGAGAGGTTGGAGGCCTCGATGTCGATCTCGGCGAGCAGCTCGTGCACCGGCCGGGCGCCGTCCTGCAGCAGCTCGAGCACGCGGATGCGGACCGGGTGACCCAGGGTCTTGAAGAGCTCGGCCTTCGCCTCGTAGAGGGGCACGTTGCCCATGGTCGCTCCCTTCGCTCGCCGACAGGTTGCAGGATACAGCACATGAAGATGTCTGCAAGTCGGCAGGTCGCGACGTCACCCGCTGCGTCCGAGGACGGACCGGAGCGGCGGCGCTCAGCCGATCTGGATCTCCAGCGGCTCGCCCCGGCGCAGGGTCTCGACCGCCTGCTGGGCCCAGTCCCGGTCGAACTCGAGTCCCGGGATGTCGTTGAGGCGCCCGTGCAGGGTGTCCACGGCCGTGTCGACGTCGTCACCGGCGGTCTCCGCGACGGTGTCGTCGACCACGGTGCGGACCTGCGCGCCGATGTGGTCGAGGAAGGCCTTCATGCCCTCGGGGGTGGTCTCGAACTGGGTCATGGCGGGAACCTACCTCGCGGGCCAGTCCACGCTGAAGAACTGGGTCTCCTGGAACTCCCGGAGCCCGTCGCGGGCGCCCTCGCGACCCAGGCCGCTCTGCTTGAGACCGCCGAACGGGGTGGACGGGTCCGAGACGACTCCGCGGTTGATGCCGACCATCCCGGCCTCGATGGCCTCGCCCAGGCGCAGGGCCCGCTGCAGGTCGCCGGCATAGACGTACGCCGCCAGGCCGAACTCGGTCCCGTTGACCCAGGCCAGGAGCTCGGCCTCGTCACGCCAGGTGACGATCGGGGCCACCGGGCCGAACACCTCGCTGCCGAGGATGGCGGCGTCGGGCGCCACGCCCGTGAGCACGGTGGGCGGGAAGAAGTGGCCCCTGGAGGGGGTCGCCGCCGTCTGGTGGGCCACGACCGCGCCGCCGGCGACCGCCTCGTCGACGAGGCGGCGGACCCCGGCCAGCGCCCTCGCGCTGACGAGTGGGCCGATCCGGGTGGCCGGGTTCAGGCCGGGGCCGACCTGCAGTGCCTCGATCGCCGCACCGAAGCGCGCCACGAACTCAGCCGCCACCGACTCGTGGACGTAGAACCGGTTCGCGGCCGTGCACGCCTGCCCGGCGTTGCGGAACTTGGCGAGCATCGCCCCCGCGACCGCGGCGTCCAGGGAGGCATCCTCGGTGACCACGAAGGGTGCATTGCCGCCGAGCTCCATCGACGCGTTCACCACCCGGTCCGCGGCCTGGCGCAGCAGCAGCCGGCCGACGGGCGTGGACCCGGTGAAGGAGATCTTGCGGACGCGCGCGTCCTCGATCCAGGTCGTGACCACGTCGGCGGCCGACGTCGTCGGGACCACGTTGACCACTCCGTCCGGGACGCCCGCCCGCTGGAGGATCGAGGCCAGCGCGAGCGCCGTGAGGGGGGTCTCGGCGGCCGGCTTGAGCACGACCGCGCAACCGGCGGCCAGCGCGGGGGCGACCTTGCGGGTCACCATCGCCGCCGGGAAGTTCCACGGCGTGACCAGGGCGGCGACGCCGACCGCCCGGTGGGTCACGATGGTGCGGGCGCCTCCCGCCGGGGCCGCGCCGTACTCACCGTCGGTGCGGACCGTCTCCTCGGCGAACCAGCGGAAGAACTCGGCGGCGTAGGCCACCTCGGCCCGGGCATCGGCCAGTGCCTTGCCGTTCTCCCAGGCGATCAGTCCGGCCAGGTCCTCGGCGTCGACGAGCATGAGCTCGAAGGCGCGCCGCAGCGTCTCGGAGCGGGTCCGGGCGGGGGTGGCCGCCCAGCCCGGTTGGGCCGCGGCCGCAGCGTCGACGGCCGAGGTCGCCTCGGCCGGACCGGCGTCGGAGACCCGTGCGATCTGCTCACCGGTGGCGGGGTCCTCGACGAGGAACGTCGACCCGTCGGCGGCGCCCCGCGCCCTGCCGCCGACCCGTACCCCGTGCGTCGGGTCGAGGTCGGCGACGAGCCCGGCAAGCGCCGCCGGCACCATGGCCGTCGAGCTGGCCGTCGAGCTGGCCGTCGAGCTGGGTCGTCATCGGGTCGCCGCGAAGATGTCGTCGAGCAGGTCGAGGCCCTCGACGAGGAGATGGTCGGGGATGGACAGCGGCGGCAGGAAGCGCAGGACGTTGCCGTAGGTGCCGCAGGTGAGCACGATCAGGCCGGCCGCGTGCGCGGCGGCGACGACCTTCCGGGTCAGCTCCGGGTCCGGGGTGGTCGTCCCCGGCTGGACCAGCTCGACCGCGATCATCGCTCCGCGCCCGCGCACGTCGCCGATCCTCGGGTCGCGCTGCTGGAGCGCGTGCAGCCGCTCGACCATCGACTTCTCGATCTCGCGTGCCCGGTCGACCAGGCCGTCCTGCTCGATGGTCTCGAGCACGGCCAGGGCGGCCGCGCAGGCCAGCGGGTTCCCGCCGTACGTGCCACCCAGGCCGCCCACGTGCGGGGCGTCCATGATCTCTGCCCGCCCGGTGACGGCGGAGAGCGGGAGGCCGCCGGCGATCCCCTTGGCGGTCACGATCAGGTCGGGTACGACGCCCTCGTGGTCGACGGCGAACATCTCGCCGGTCCGCGCGAACCCGGTCTGCACCTCGTCGGCGATGAACACCACGCCCTGTTCCCGGCACCACTGCGCCAGCGTCGCCAGGAAGCCGGGAGCCGGGACGATGAACCCGCCCTCGCCCTGGATCGGCTCGATCACGACGGCGGCGAGATTCTCCACCCCGACCTGCTTCTCGACGAGGTCGATGGCCTCGCGGGCGACCTCCGCGCCGTCGCGCCCCCCGTCCCGGAACGGGTAGGAGACCGGGGCCCGGTGGACCTCGCCGGCGAACGGACCGAAGCCGCTCTTGTAGGGCATGTTCTTGGCGGTCAGCGCCATCGTCAGGTTGGTCCGCCCGTGGTAGGCGTGGTCGAAGGCGACGACCGCCGGCTTCCGGGTGTAGGAGCGGGCGATCTTCACCGCGTTCTCGACCGCCTCGGCGCCGGAGTTGAAGAGCACGGTGCGCTTGTCGTGGGTCCCAGGGGTGACCTCGTTCAGCGCCTCGGCGACGCGGACGTACCCGTCGTACGGCGTGACCATGAAGCAGGTGTGCGTGAACGCTCCTGCCTGCGCCGCGACCGCCTCGGTGACGCGGGGGGCGCTGTTGCCGACGGTGGTGACCGCGATGCCGGAGCCGAAGTCGATCAGCGAGTTGCCGTCCACGTCCACGACCACGCCGCCACCCGCCGCGACCGTGTAGACCGGCAGCGTGGTGCCCACGCCCTGCGCCACGGCCGCCACCTTGCGGGCCTGCAGCGCTCGTGAGCGCGGACCCGGGATCTCGGTGACGAGGCGCCGCTCCTGGGGGAGAGCCGGACCGCCGACGGCCGGTGCGGAGGGGGTGGCGGACGTGGCAGGGTCGGTCATCGGGAGCTCCAGGCGAGTGCGAGGTGAGATTGGTCGGTGCCACACACGCTAGGGCGGGTCCGGTCCCACCTGGGCGCCCGTTCCGCACAACCATCGAGCAAGTCATTGTGCGAACATGACACCCATGACGACCGTTGCCGCGTTGCTGGCGGACCCGACGCTGGACCTGGTGCCCGTGCACCTGGCCAACACCGACGACGACGTGCGCTGGGTGGCCACCAGCGAGCTGGTCGATCCGACGCCGTTCCTCGAGGGCGGCGAGGTGCTGCTGACCACCGGCCTGGAGACGGCGGGCTGGCGCGGCGAGTGGCGCACGTACGTCGACCGTCTGGCGGCGGCGGGCGTGGTCGCCCTGGGTCTTGCGACCGGTCTGACTCACCGCGGGGTGCCGGCATCGCTCGTGCGGGCCTGCCGGGAGGCCGGGCTGACGCTGGTCGAGGTGCCCCGGAGGACGACCTTCGTCTCGATCAGCCGGGCAGCCGCTCTGCTGATCAACAGTGCTGCCGAGGTTGCTGCCCGGGACTCCCTGCAGGCACAGCGCCAGCTCACGCAGGCCGCGTTGCGCCGGCGGGAGCCCGGCCTCCTGGTCGAGCGGCTGGCCCGGGCGGTCGACGGGGCGGCGGTCGTCCTGGACGCCGACGGCAGCGCCACGCTCGGCCCGCTGGGACTGCTGGCTGACGACCTCGACCCGGATCTGCTCCGCGCCGAGGTCACCCGGCTGCGCCCACAGGGCCTGCGGGCGGCGTCCAGCCTGCAGACCGCGACCGGCACGCTGGTCGTGCAACCGGTCGGCCTGGTCGGCCGGCCGTCGTCGTACCTCGCCGTCCTGGTGCCAGGTCGCCCGGGCGACCTGGCCCGCGCGGCAGTCGCGACCGCCGTCTCGCTCCTCGGCCTGGCCGCCGAGACGGACGCGGCGCAACGACAGTCCACCCGCCGGCTGCGCGCCCGGGCACTGGAGATCCTCGTGGACGGGGATGCCACCACGGCAGCCGTCGTCCTGTCGGCCGGGCACGAGCGCCCGGCCACGCTGCCGGACCGGGTCGCTGCGATCCGCTGCCAGGGGCCGGGGGAGGCTCTCGACGACGCTCTCGCGGCTGTCGAGGACACGGTGCCGCTCTCAGGGCGGTGCGGCGAGGAGCTCTGGCTTCTCGTGCGCCCGGGCCTGGCGGCTCGGCACGCGGAGGATCTCGGTGCTCGCGGTCTGCTCGTCGGGGTGGGGGACCAGGCCGACCTGACTGCGGCGGGCCGGAGCCATGGCAATGCCGGTCATGCGTTGCAGGCGGCCACGACGGCGACGCCGGTCGTGCACTGGGACCGGCTCGTGGCGGAGGGGGCGATGGGTGCGCTGGACGCGCCGCGGGCAGCCGCCTTCGCGGTGTCCTACCTCGCCCCGATCGTTGCCGACGAGGTGCTGATCGCCACCTTGCGGTCGTTCCTGCGCCACCACGGCTCCCGGCTCAAGGTGGCCGAAGACCTCGGGGTGCATCGCAACACGGTGCGCAACCGGATCGAGGGGATCGAGGCGGGACTGGGGAACTCGCTCGACGACCCGCAGGTCCGGGTCAGTGCGTGGATCGCCCTTCAGGTGCTGGCGAACTCGTCCTGACCGGGACGGCGCGCGCCCGATGCTCCCGCGTCAGGAGGCCCGCCACGGCGCCGGCACCAGCACCCAGATCACCTCGGCGCCACGCGCCGTGCTCGGGTTCACCCAGGTGTGTGGCTCGCCGCCGGTGAACGTCAACGCGTCACCCGCGGTGACCTTCTGCCTGCGGTCCGAGAAGACCATCTCGATCGAGCCCTTGAGCACGTAGACGACCTCGACCTCGCAGTCGAGCGTGTAGAGGTCGTCGCCCCCGCAGCCGCCGGGCTCGATGGTCGAGTGCACGAGCTGGAGGCCGGACTGGCCGCGCGGCGTCATCAGCTGCTCGGCCACCCCGGTGCCGCCGAGGTTGATCGCCGGCGCCTCGCTGCGGCGCACCAGCGCGACATCCGGCGTGGCGAACAGCGACCCGATCTCGATGCTCATCACCTCGCAGAGCGTGAGCAGGGAGGCAACGCTCGGCGAGGTCTCGTCCCGCTCGACCCTGCTGAGGAACCCCTTGGTCAGCTGGGTGGCGGCAGCCAGCTGGTCGAGCGTGTAGCCGTTGGCCTTCCTGGCCGCGCGCAGGCGTGGGCCGATCCGCACCTCGTGGCTGGGCGACACCGGGAGTGGCCGCATGCGTGTTCCTCCTAAGACAACTTTTGTTGCACAAGATTAGCCGAGGTCTTGACATCGTGTGACCCGCGACACGATCCTCGTCAGGACAACCTTTGTTGTTCCCGATGAAACCACACATTCCTTGACCTGGAGTTGACCATGAGGCACCGCAGCTTCCTTCCCGCCCTGGCCGCCCTGGCCGTCCTCTCCGCCGGCGGTTGCGCCGCGCCGGACGAGTCCAGCCCCTCGACCACCAACGAGTCCGCCGCCCCCGTGTCCGGGGTCCAGAAGGACGACGAGATCGCCGCGATGCTCCCCGCCGACATCCGCGAGGCCGGCACCGTCCGCGTCGCCTCAGGCGTCAGCTTCCCGCCCATGGAGTACTACGACACCGACAACAAGACCGTGATCGGCTTCGACGCCGACCTGGGCAAGGCGCTCGGCGAGGTGCTCGGCGTGACGTTCGAGTTCGAGAACACCAACTTCGACGGCATCATCGGCGGCCTCGAGGCGAACCGCTACGACCTCAGCCTGACCTCGATGATCGACAAGGCGGAGCGCCAGGAGAGCGTCGACTTCATCGACTACCTGAACTCCGGTGTCGCCTTCCTGACCCTGAAGGGCAACCCCGAGGGCCTCACCGAGCGCCTGGATCTCTGCGGCCGAGGGGTGGCCGTGGAGAAGGCGGCCACCGGCGACATCGTGGCCGACGAGATCAGCGTCGAGTGCAAGGACGCGGGCGAGAAGCCGGTCAACAAGCTCCCGTTCCCCGACCAGGCCAGCGCCGTGCAGGCGCTCAAGGCCGGTCGTGCCGACGCCGTGCTCGCGCTCGACCTCACCCTCGCCCACAACGTGCTCCAGGACCCGGACTCGTTCGAGATCCCGGCTGAGCCGTTCGGGCTGCTCCCGGTCGGGATCCCGGTCCCCAAGGACAGCACCGAGCTTCGCGACGCCGTCCAGGCTGCGCTGCTGAAGCTGCAGGAGGAGGGCGTCTACGACGAGATCCTCGCCAAGTGGAACCTCGAGGACCAGGCTCTCGAGGGCGCTCCCCTCAACACCGGGAAGTGAGCCCGATGACCGCCAGCACCGAAGCCCCCGCAGTCACACCACACGCCGACGAGCCGATCGTCCGGCTCCGCCACCCGTGGCGCTGGGTCGCGATCGTCGTGATCGTGCTGTACGCCGCGGAGGCCCTGCGGTTCATGGCCACCAGCCAGGAGCTGCACTGGGACCTCGTCGGGGGCTACCTGTTCGAGGAGTCGATCCTGCGCGGCCTCTGGATGACGGTGCGGCTGACCGTGGTCGCCATGCTGGTCGGCGTCTCGCTCGGCACGGTGCTGGCGGTCATGCGGCTCTCCGACAACCCGGTGTTCCGGGGGGTCGCCGGCGCCTACGTGTGGCTCTTCCGGGGCACCCCGATCCTGGTCCAGCTGCTGTTCTGGTTCTTCCTCGGCTCGGTGCTGCCCGTGATCGGCTTCGGGATCCCGTTCGGCCCGGACCTGGTGAGCGGTGAGACCAGCCAGGTCATCACGCCGTTCATGGCCGCGATCCTCGGACTCGGGCTCAACGAGGGCGCGTACATGGCCGAGATCGTGCGAGCCGGCATCGGCTCGGTGGACAAGGGCCAGACCGAGGCCGCGGAGGCGCTCGGGATGAGCCCGGTCACGACCTATCGGCGGATCATCCTGCCGCAGGCCGCCCGCCTGATCGTGCCGCCGACCGCGAACCAGACCATCTCGATGCTCAAGCTCACCTCGCTGGTGCTCGTGATCGGGCTCGCCGAGCTCACCACGACGGCGCAGCTCATCTACGGCCGCAACTTCCAGCAGATCCCGCTGCTCATCGTGGCGAGCATCTGGTACCTCACGCTCACCACGGTGCTCACCCTGATCCAGGGCCGCCTCGAGCGACGCCTGGGCCGCAGCGAGCACGCGGTGCGGGAGCCTCGCAAGCCGATCGACCTCAAGGGAGCCCGCGCATGAACAGCACTGTCCCGATGGTCGAGGCCGTCGGCGTCCGCAAGGTCTACGGCCGCAACGAGGTGCTCAAGAGCATCGACCTGACCGTGGGACACGGCGAGGTCGTCTCGCTGCTCGGGCCCTCCGGCTCCGGCAAGAGCACGTTCCTGCGCTGCATCAACCACCTCGAGGCCCTCGACGGCGGTGAGATCAGCGTCAACGGCTCACTGGTCGGCTACCGCCGCGCCCACGGGAAGAAGTACGAGCTGCGGCGCAAGGAGATCGCCGCCGCGCGCCGGGACGTGGGCATGGTCTTCCAGCGGTTCAACCTGTTCCCGCACCGCACCGCGCTGGAGAACGTGATGGAGGCCCCGGTCTTCGTGAAGGGCCGGTCCCGCACGGCAGCCCGCGAGCAGGCGCAGGCCCTGCTCGACCGGGTGGGCCTCGCCGACCGGTCGCACCAGTACCCCGGCACGCTGTCCGGCGGCCAGCAGCAGCGGGTCGCCATCGCCCGAGCGCTCGCCATGGAGCCCGGTCTGATGCTCTTCGACGAGCCGACCTCCGCGCTCGACCCGGAGCTGGTCGGCGAGGTCCTCGACGTGATGCGGGGACTGGCCGCGGACGGAATGACCATGATCGTGGTCACGCACGAGATCGGCTTCGCCCGCGAGGTCTGCGACCGCGTCGTCTTCATGGACGGCGGCGTCATCGTCGAGCAGGGCACGCCCGCCGACGTCTTCGGCAACCCCCAGCACGACCGAACCCGATCATTCCTCTCGAAGGTGTTGTGATGAGTACCCCAGACAACCGTGGCCCGGTCGACGCGACGTCGATCCCGCGCTTCGCCGGCCCCACGACGTTCGCCCGGCTGCCCCGGCTCGACGAGGTGACGCGGGCCGACGTGGCCATCCTCGGAGTCCCGTTCGACTCGGGCGTCAGCTACCGCCCGGGGGCGCGCTTCGGCCCGGCCCACGTCCGCGCCTCCAGCAGGCTGCTGCGCGACTACAACCCGGTGCTCGACGTGGAGCCGTTCGCCGTGCAGCAGGTGGCGGACGCCGGTGACCTCGCCGTCAACCCCTTCGACATCGAGACCGCCGTCCAGCAGATTGACGACGGCGCCCGCAGCGTCCTCGACCGCAGCGACAAGCTCGTGACGATCGGCGGCGACCACACCATCGCGCTGCCCCTGCTGCGGGTGCTGCACGAGATGCACGGCCCGGTCGCGGTGGTTCACTTCGACGCCCATCTCGACACCTGGGACACCTACTTCGGCGCTCCGCTCACGCACGGGACGCCGTTCCGTCGCGCGTCCGAGGAGGGGCTGATCGACAAGACCGCGAGCATGCACGTCGGCATCCGCGGCCCGCTGTACTCCCGCCAGGACCTCACCGACGACCAGGTGCTCGGCTTCCAGGTGATCGGGGCCCATGACATGGACGACCTCGGCTGGCGCGGTGCGATCGAGCAGATCAAGCGCCGAGTCGGTGACCGTCCGACGTACGTCTCGCTCGACATCGACGTGCTCGACCCCGCGTTCGCACCCGGCACGGGCACCCCGGAGGCCGGGGGACTGACCAGCCGGGAGCTGCTGAACATCCTGCGCGGCTTCGCGCAGCTCAACCTGGTGGGCGCCGACATCGTCGAGGTCGCCCCGGCCTACGACCACGCGGAGGTCACCGGCATCGCGGCCGCGCACGCGGCGTACGAGCTGGTCAGCGCGATGGCGACCGCGAAGCAGGCCACGCATGGCTGAGCAGGTCACGGTCACCGGTGGCGCCGCCGTCATCGACTCGCTGGTCGCCCACGGAGTCCGGGACGTGTTCGGCATCCCGGGCACCCACAACCTCGAGCTCTACCGCTACCTCCCGGACTCCGGCATCCGCCACGTGGTGACTCGCCACGAGCAGGGTGCCGGGTACGCCGCCGACGGCTACGCCCGGATCGCCGGCCGGCCGGGCGTGCTCATCACCACCTCCGGTCCCGGTATCACCAACGCGATCACCGCGCTGGCCACGGCGTACGCCGACTCGATCCCGGTCCTGGCGATTTCGCCGGGCCCGCCCCGGGGCCAGGTCCGCGCTGACGTGGGCTGGCTGCACGAGGTCAAGGACCAGCAGGCTGCGCTGGACGCGGTGACGGGTCGTAGCATCCGAGTCGAGTCGGCCGACGAGATCCCCGAGGTGCTGGCCGCGGTGTTCGAGGAGTTCGCGAGCATGCGTCCCAGGCCGGTGCACCTCGAGGTTCCGGTCGACGTGCTCGAGGGCGAGTGGCTGCGCCGGCCGACCCCGGTCCGCGCTCTCCCCGGCCGGGTCGGCCCCGGCCGGTCCGTGGCCGAGCAGGTCGCCGGCCTGCTCGACGGCTCCCGCCGCCCGCTGCTGGTCGCCGGTGGCGGAGCGCGCGGTGCAGCGGAGGCGGTTCGCGCCCTCGCCGACCTCGGCGTGCCGGTGCTGACCACCGTCAACGGCAAGGGCATCCTCGACGAGACCCACCCGGCCGCTCTCGGCGCCGGGGCCAGGCTGCCTGCAGCGCACCGCGCCCTCAACGAGGCGGACGTGCTCGTGGTGGTCGGCTCCGAGCTGGGCGACTCCGACCTGTGGGGTGGCGTGGTCGCGCCGGGCACTGCCGGCGCCCGCACCGTGGTCCGCATCGACCTCGCTCTGGCGCAGATGCACAAGAACGTCACCGCTGACGTTGCTGTCGTCGGCGACGCCGCCGTGGTCCTCGACGAGGTGGTCGAGGTGCTGCGCAAGAACGGGTTCGCAGCCCGGACCGTCGACCCGACGGACCGCGACGCGATCGCGGCCGACGCGGACGCGGACGCCGGGCCGTGGGGCGAGATCCAGCGGGTGCTGCGGGACGCGCTGCCCGACGACACGGTGGTGGCGGGAGACAGCTCGCAGGTCACCTACTACGGCACCGTGCACCACTGGCCGTTCACGCCCGCGAATCGGCTGCTCTACCCGACCGGCTACGCGACCCTCGGCTACGGGCTCCCGGCGGCAGTCGGCGCCAAGATCGCGGATCCCGACCGTCCGGTCGTTGCTCTCTTCGGAGACGGTGCCGCGATGTTCAGCATCCAGGAGCTGATCACCGCCACGGAGCAGCACCTCGCGATCCCGGTCGTGATCGTGGACAACGGCGGCTACGCCGAGATCCGCGAACAGATGGTCGACCGCGGGATCGAGCCGCAGGCCGTCGACCTCTACCGGCCCGACATCCCCGCGCTGGCGCGGGCGATAGGCGCACACGGCGTCGTGGCCACCGAGGTCGGGGACCTCGGGCGGCTGGCCGCAGAGGCGCTGCTCGCGGACCGTCCCACCGTCATCCACTACGTCGTGGGAGCACCCTCGTGACCAGCCTGAGCAACGTCATCAACGGCCAGCTCGTCCCCTCCGTGGACGTGATGGAGTTCCTCGACCCGGCCACGGGTCAGGTGCTGGGCGAGGCCCCACGCTCCGGCCGCGTCGACGTCGAGCTGGCCGTCGGCGCCGCCTCCGATGCCTTCGTCACGTGGCGCCGTACGACGCCCGCCCAGCGACAGCGCGCGATGCTCGACCTGGCCGACCTGGTGGAGGCCAACGCTGAGGAGCTGCTCGAGTGCGAGGTCCGCAACACGGGCAAGCCCCGGTCGCTGACCCGGGAGCTCGAGCTGCTGCCGTGTGTCGACCAGCTGCGCTTCTTCGCGGGGGCAGCCCGCGTGCTGCAGGGGATGGCGTCGGCGGAGTACGCGACCGGGTTCACCTCCTCGATCCGCCGCGAGCCGGTCGGCGTCGTGTCCCAGGTGACGCCGTGGAACTACCCGCTGATGATGGCGATCTGGAAGATCGCGCCGGCCCTCGCCGCCGGCAACACGGTCGTGCTGAAGCCGTCCGACACGACGCCGTGGAGCACGGTCCGCCTCGCGGAGCTGGCCCAGGAGGTCCTGCCGCCCGGCGTGCTCAACGTCGTCTGCGGTGATCGGGACACCGGGCGGGCCCTGGTGGAGCACCCGAGGCCCGACATGGTCGCGATCACCGGCAGCACGCGGGCCGGCGCCGAGGTGATGAGGTCGGCCGCAGGCACGCTCAAGAACGTGCACCTCGAGCTGGGCGGCAAGGCCCCTGCCGTGGTGTTCGCGGACGCCGACCTCGCCGCGACCGCTGAGGCGATCGCCGTGGCGGGCTACTACAACGCGGGTCAGGACTGCACCGCCGCGACCCGGGTGCTGGTCCAGGAGAGCGTGCACGACGAGTTCGCCGGTCTGCTCGCGGAGGCTGCGAAGCGCCAGCGCACCGGGCCCCCGGACGACGGCGCGAACTACGGCGCCGTGAACTCGGCTGCGCACCTGGGGCGCATCGAGGAGTTCCTCTCGGGGTTGCCGGCGCACGCCGAGGTGCTGGCGGGCGGCACCACCAGCGGCCCTGGCTTCTTCGTGGAGGCCACCGTCGTCGCCGGCGTTCAGCAGGACGACGACGTCGTTCAGCAGGAGGTCTTCGGCCCGGTGCTGACCGTGCAGCCGTTCACCGACGAGGCATCCGCGCTACGGATGGCCAACGGGGTCGACTTCGCTCTTGCCTCCAGCGTCTGGACCCGGGACCACGGCCGGGTGCAACGGCTCTCCGCCGACCTCGACTTCGGCGTGGTGTGGGTGAACTGCCACCAGGTGATGCCTTCGGAGATGCCGCACGGGGGCTTCAAGCAGTCCGGCGTCGGCAAGGACCTGTCGGTCTACGGCCTGGAGGACTACACCCGGATCAAGCACGTGATGAGCGCCCACACGTCCTGAGCCGGCGAGGTCTGGACCGGTGCCGCCGCTGTCCGCACCGGTCTCGCCGGCTCGCTACGGTGGAAGCCGGGCACCGGGACCGGTGTCCGGGGCGGGGGATCCGCCAGCGATTGGGGCCCGGCATGGGTACCGAGATCGACGTCGACCCGAGCGCCATCGACGGCCTCATCTCCCGTCTGCGGTCCCGCTACATCCGGGTCGAGCCCCTCGATCTCGCCAAGGAGATGGCGAACGGCGCGCTCGTGATCGACACCCGGCCGGTGGAGCAGCGCCGCCGCGACGGGGAGCTGCCCGGGGCGATCGTCGTCGACCGCAACGTCCTCGAGTGGCGGCTGGATCCCAGCTCTCCCCACCGGCTGCCCCAGGTGACGCCCCGGAGCCGGGTCGTCGTGGTGTGCAACCAGGGGTTCAGCTCGACCCTGGCCGCTGCCTCGCTGCAGTCCCTGGGGCTGCCGCAGGCCACCGACCTGGTGGACGGCTATCAGGGCCTCCTGGCGGCCGGTGTCCTGTCCGGGCTCCGCCGACGTGCGACGGCGAGCGGGGCGACCGCCAGCAGGAGCAGCGCAGGCCCCGGCAGCCCTTCGACGACGGGCATCAGGCCGGGACCGAGAAGGTAGAGGACCAGCCCGACGTCGAGAGCGAGAGCCAGGGCGAGGGCCACGCCCAGCTGCCATCCGGCTCCTCCGCGCAGCCAGGTGACCGCCAGCACCAGCACGACGACTCCCGCGACGGCGATGTTGAACCCGTGGAAGTGCAGCAGCGCGGACGCGGCATCCCCCGGCGAGGCCGGAGCCGGTGTGGCGGCGTTCGGGCCGAGCGTCTCGAGACCCTCCGTGGCGGTCATCGTGGCGAGGGAGACACCGCCGACGACGTGGACCGCGCCCCACAGCCCCAGCGATCCCGCCGCCATCCGGTCGCTCCACGTGCCCCGGGTTGCTCGGGGGGTCATCACGCTGCTCCCTCGAGCTCGGTGGCCAGCAGGCCGAGAGCGGCGAGGTGGTCCGCCCAGCCGCCCTGGTTCTGCTCGAGGTCCACCGGGTCCACGAAGCCGCGGTGCTGCACGGTCAGCCGGGTCCCCGTGCCCTGCGGCTCGAGGGTGAACGACACGGTGGTCACGAGCTCCTCGTCGAGGGAGCGCCACGTGTGCACGAGCCTGGCCGGAGGGTCGATGACCTCGTAGAAGCCCTCGATGCCCACCTCGAGGTCCTGCTCGGGGAAGGCGACGGTGAGGGCGAGGCGCCCACCGAGCCGGACATCCATCGCGTCCACGGTGACGGTGGAACCCTCCGGGCCGAACCAGCGCGCATAGAGGTCGGGCTGGGTCAGCAGCCGGTAGACGGTCTCCGGTCTCGCGTCGACGAGCTGGTCGACTTCCAGGGAGAGCTGGGCAGTGTGCTTCATCGTCGTTCTCCTTCGTCGAGGTCCGCGGCGAGCGCCGCGAGCCGGGTCAGGCTCTGGCTCCAGAGGGTGCGGTAGCGCTCGATCCAGTCCTCGGCCAGCAGCAGGCGCTGGGACTCCAGGCTCAACAGATGGCGCCGGCCCTGATGGCGACGCGTCACCAGGCCGGCGTCCTCCAGCACCTTGACGTGCTTGGAGATTCCGGCAGGGGAGAGGTCGAGACCCGCGCTGGCATCTCCGACACTCAGGGTTCCGCGCTGCGCCAGCTCCGTCAGGATCGACCGCCGGGAGGTGTCGGCCAGCGCGAGGAAGACGGCGTCCAGGGTGTCTGATGTCAAGGAAGAATCGTTCGCCATGGAGTGAATAGTACGCTGATTGGCGAATGAAAACAACGGCTGTGGCGGTGGACTGGTGCGGCACGGGCGCCGTCTTGACCGACCGGTCAGTCAGGCGGAGAATCGGGTCATCCGATCCGTCTCAGGACGACGGGTCCGGAGAGGAGGGTTTCCCGATGAAGAAGTGGATGCGCTGGGAGGAGTCCGTGGCTGCCATCGCGGGCCTGTACGCCGTGCTGGCGCCGATCTGGACCGACACCACGACTCGGGCCACGTGGACGATGGTCGTGCTCGGGCTGCTCACGATCGCTGCGGCCGTGGGAGCCATGGCGCTCGAGGACAACGAGCTGACCGATGGAGCCGTGGCCGTGCTCGGCGTGCTGTTCGTCATCTCGCCGTGGGTGATCGGCTTCTCAGACATCACGGCCATGGCCTGGACCGCGTGGATCGTCGGTGCTGTGGCGCTGGTGATCGGGGCACTGGCGTGGCCCGAGCGACACCGGCTGCACCGCGAGCACATGGCGGCGTCCCACTGACCGCTGGACGCGACGGGCGGTCCATCGCTGTCGCCGGACCGCCCGCCGCCCCCACCTCCACGTGCACGCCATGAAGGGGCCGGGCATGAAGCCGAAGCCGCCCGGTCCGGGGGAGCCGACCGACCCGGAGGGGCGGCGACGCTCGCGGATCCTCGACTCCGCTGAGCGCCTGTTCGCTGAGCGAGGCTTCGACGCGACCCCGACCGCCCGGATCGCCGCAGACGCCGAGGTCCCGAAGGGGCTGGTCTTCTACTACTTCCCCCGCAAGATCGACATCCTGCGAACCCTGCTCGCGGAGCGGTTGCCGAGCCACCCGGTCTGCTCGCCCCGCGAGGTGGCCCGCGCGGGTGACCCGACGGGCTCGCTGATCCGGCTCTCGAAAGTGCTCGGCATCGGGCGGCGAGAGTCGGTCGTGCTCGGCACCATCATCTTTCGCGAAGCCGGCACACACCCCGAGGTCCGCGAGCACCTGCGTGCGCTTCGCGAGGGGCTGTTGGAGCTCACCGAGGCCGTGCTCGATGCTGCCGTGGAGAAGGTCCTGGACCCGGTGCGACGCCGGCAGGCCGCGCACACGTTCGTGGCCGTGCTCCTCGACGAAGCCAACGCGCACACGTTCGACGGGGCCGTGCCCGACCTGTCCGGGGCCGCCGAGATCATCTGCTCGGGGCTGGCCGCCCCTGCCTGACTCAGCTGTGCTGCAGGATCCAGCCGGCCACGAGGCCACGCAGGGCGTCGGTCTTCGCCACGAGATCGTCCGCGTCGAGGATCTTCAGCACCCGGGAGGTCTCACCCTCGCCCTCGAGCACCCCGCTCGGGTCCGGCAGTGACGCGCCGGTGTGGAACATCAGCGAGACGTGCTTGGTGGCGCGCGGGTAGAACGACGCGATGTTGCCCCGGTACATGAACGTCGGCGCCTGCCACTTGATGGTCTCGGTCACGCGTGGGTCCACCGCCAGCACGATCTCGCGGACCGCCTGCACCAGCTCGCGCTGCGGGTTGGCGTACGCCTCGAGCCACGCCTCCACGGCGGCGTCCCGGTTGTCGCTCATGGTCCGCAGTCTCTCAGCTTCGTCGCTCGAGCAGCTCCACGATCACAGCCTGGTCTCGCGCACGGGCGTGCTCGAGCGCTGTCACGCCGTCGCGGTCGGGGATCGACGGGTCGGCGCCGGCGGAGAGCAGGAGCCGCACGATCTCCTGATGGTCCCGCCCACCGTCGCCGAGGATGACCGCCTCGAGCAGTGCGGTCCAGCCGAGCCGGTTGACGTGGTTGACGTCGATCCCGGTCTTCAGCACGCGGCGTACGTAGGCGACGTGGCCGCGCTCGCTGGCCGGAATGAGCGAGACACCGCCGTACCGGTTGACGATCGCCAGGTCGGGGTCGGCCGGTAGCAGCGCCTCGAGCATCGGAACGCTCCCGGTGACTCCGGTGACCAGCCAGGGGGTGTCGTGCTGGTGGTCCAGGGAGTCCGGGTCGGCCCCCATCGCGACCAGCACCCGCGCCACGTCCACGTGGTCGTGCGCCGCCGCGAGCAGCAGGGACGTGCGTCGCAGATCGTCGCGGACCTCGATCCTCGCGCCCGCGCGCAGGGCGCGAGCCACCTGGTCGGCGTCCCCGGCCCGCGCGGCTCGCAGCAACGTCGCGTCCGGGTCGCCGATCTCGGCCGGGTCCAGGGCCGCGCGCAGCACCGACTCGAGCAGCGGGTAGCCGCGCACTCGCGCCATCTCCAGGGGAGTGAGCCCCTCGTTGTCGGACGGTCGGTCGAGGGCCACGCCGCCGGCGACCAGGACCCGGACCGTGTCGGCATAGGTGGGGGTGTTCTCGCCCAGCCAGACCGCTTCGTGGATCGCCTGGTAGCCGATCCGGTTCACGTGGTTCTTCTCGATTCCGGCCCGCAGCAACCGGCCGACCACCAGGTGGTGCCCACGCTCGGCTGCTCGGATCAGGCCGGTCCCGTTCCAGCTGTCCTTCGCGGTCACATCGGCGCCGTGCGCGAGGGTCAGTTCCAGCAGGTCGAGATGACCCTCGCTCGTGGTGATCAGGTACGACGACTGCTGGGTCTCGTCCTGGGCGTTGACGTCGGCGCCGCGCCTGATCAGGGCGGCTGCCCGCTGGACGTCGTTCGCCCAGGTGGCGTCGCGGAGCCGCTCGTCGAGGACTGCCTGGTCGACCTCGACCGGGGTGGGGGTCTCGGGGGCCACGGGGCTGCTCCTGGTTGTCGGGGGCCGCTCGATCGGGTCGGCTGGTCCGAGGTCGGTTCGGTCCGGTGCACAGCCTGTCAGCATGACGACAACTGCCGCGCTGGTCACCGCCCTCGAAGGAAGCATCGCCTGGTCGCGGCCTCAGCCGAGCGAGTCCGCGAGCTGCTCGAGGGCTTCCGCGGCGCCGTCGACGACCGGCTCCCCGTGCCCGACCAGGATGCTCCGGGGTGCCAGCCGAGCGAGCTTGCGCACCGACTCGGCCGCGGCGGCCTCGTCCTCGGTGAACTGAGGGAGCGACCCGGCCAGCCCGGCCTGGTTGGTCAACGCGTCCCCGGCAACGAGGACGCCGGTCTCGGCGTCGAAGACCGCCAGGTGGCCCGCCGTATGGCCGGGCGTCGCGATCGCCCGCAGCCCGAACACGTCCTCTCCGTCACCCAGTGCCTGCACGCCGGGTGCGTCCACCGCCGCGAGGTCGGCGGCGCCGACGTAGCCGGTGGCTCGGCTCGCCCGGGCGAGCACCTCGTCGATGCTGCCGGCATGGTCGGCGTGCTTGTGGGTCAGGACGACGTGGCGCACCCCGTCCCAGCCCGGTCCCGCTGCGTCGAGCACGGTCCCGATCGCGTCGGCGCTGCCGGCGACCCCGGTGTCCACGACCGCAGCCTCCTTGCCGCGGACCAGCACGTACGCCGCCACGAACCCGAGGTCGACCCGCTGCCAGGCCAGCTCGTCCTCCGCGGCTGCGCCGCCCGTCGGTGCCGGGCTCGCTGGCGCCGGCGCTGCCGGAGTCGCTGTCGCCGCTGCACCCGGCCAGACCCAGCACGGCGATGCCCAGGGCGCCACGGCCGGTCTGCACCAGCAACCAGCGCCGCCCGACCTTGTGCCCGACCTTGTGCCCGACCTTGTGCCCGGTGCGCGAACCCATCCTCCAGCCTCGCCGCCCGCTCCGATCCGCGTCAAGGGCACTCCAGACCTCAACCGAGGGTGGCGAGGTCCTCGGCATCGAGGGTCAGGTGCACGGCCGCCGCGGAGTCGACCACGGACTCGGGCCGGCTCGCTCCGGGGATCGGGATGACCGCGCTGGACAGACTGAGCTCCCAGGCCAGGCAGACCTGCTGAGGGCTGACCCCGTGCTTCGCCGCCACGTCGGCGAACGGCTGCCAGGTGCTGCCGAGGTCAGCGGCCCGGCTCATCCCGCCCAGCGGGCTCCAGGCCAGGAACGCCAGACCCAGCTCGGCGCACAGGTCGATCTCGGGCTGCGAGGTGCGGAAGGCCGGCGAGAACTGGTTCTGCACGGCCACCAGCCCGTCGCCGAGGATCTCGTGCGCCCGCCGGATCTGGCCGGGGTCGGCGTTCGACAGCCCGGCGGTCGCGATCAGTCCCTCGTCCAGCAGTGCCTTGAGGCCACCGAGCGTCTCCTCGTAGGGGACCGCCGGATCCGGACGGTGGTGCTGGTACAGCCCGATCTGCTCGACGCCCAGGCGCCGCATCGAGGCCAGGCACGCCGTACGCAGGTACTCCGGTCGCCCGTCCAGGCACCAGTCCTGTCCGCTGCGGGTGTGTCCGCCCTTGGTGGCCACGAGCACGTCGTCCGGTCCGGCGCCCAGCTTGTCGAGCGCCTGTGCGATCAGCTCCTCGTTGTGGCCGAACGTCGCCTCGTCGGGGGAGTAGGCGTCCGCAGTGTCGATCAGGGTCACGCCCGACGCGAGAGCCTGCTCGATCGTGGCCAGGGCTCGCGCTTCGTCGTTCTGCTCCCGGACCGACATGGGCATCGCGCCCAGGCCGATGGCGCTGACGGTTCGGTCGCCTACTCGTCGCTGGATCATGGGGCCAGCCTAGGGAGTCGACCGTGACCGGTCGGCGGCCGTCAGTGCCAGCCGTAGGCCCGCAGCTTGGCCTCGCTCAATCCGAAGGCGTGGCCCACCTCGTGACCGAGCACCTTGAGCACCCGGGGCGCCACCTCGTCCCGGTGCGTGCACACGCTCAGGATGGGCACCCGGTAGAGCGTGATCACGTCGGGCAGGCTGCCGGGGACCCGGCCACCTCGACGTGTGTGCGGGATGCCGCGGAAGGTCCCGAGCAACAGCGTCCCCGGTTCGAACTCGTCCGGTTCGGGCTCCTCGCGCACCACCACCGCCATCCCCGCGATCAGCCGCGCAGCCTCGTCGGGCAGCTGGTCGAGTGCATCGCGGACCAAATCGTCGAACGTGTGGGGGTCGACTTCGTCAGCCTGCATGTCTCCATGGTGTCTCGACGGTGGTGACCCGTTCGCCGATCGCGGATGCGGCGTCAGGTTTCGTCGAGGTTCCACCTCCATCGTGGGGTCGTGCCCGGCCGTGGTCTCCCCGGACCGCGTCCGCGGCGCCGGAATCTCGGCGCCCGCCGAGGCCGTGCCCTCTCGAGGAGGAACAATGACCACACGAACCACGCCGGCACGCCGCTACGCCTCGGTCCTGATGCTGAGCGCAGCCCTGGTCGGCAGCGCCCTCGTGCCAGCCACGGTGGCGACGGCCGGGACGACAGGCGCGGAGCGACCCGCCGCGGCCACACTGCTGCAGGCGAAGCTCAAGTCCAGTGGCGACCCGAACGGCTCGGGCGAGGCTCACTTCCGGATGTTGCGGGCCAAGCGCAAGGTCTGCGCCACCGTCGAGTGGAGAAAGATCGAGGCGCCCAGCGCTGCGCACATCCACAAGCGCTCCGACGGCAGCGTCGTGGTCGACCTGACCGGTTCGGTCACCGGTGGCGCGAAGTGCGCGACTGCGGGCAAGCGCAAGATCAAGCGGATCAGCAAGCACCCCCGTCGCTACTACTTCAACGTGCACAACGCGACGTACCCAGCAGGGGCGATCCAGGGCGTCCTGCGCCGCTAGACCGGACGTACCCGCTGACCCGGGCCACGGCACTCGCCGCGACCCGGGTGCCGTGCGCCCGGGCGGCCGCCAGTGCTGCCGCCGCCAGCCCGGTCGAGACGGACGATTCTTGAGGAAACGTTCGGTTTCCTTGCAGGTATCCCTTGAACTCGCTCCGTCATCGTCGGGTCATCAACACGACCGACCAGCCCGGTTCTCGAAGCTGGTCCTATGCGACTGAGGACAGGTGGAGTGATATGTCGGAAACGCCGCGCACGTCAGACTCCGTCGATACCCTCGGCTCGGGGGGAAACATGATCCTGACGACCAGCGAGACCACAGTCACTCCGTGCACGGCCTGCGGAACTCCAGCAGAGGAATGCCGCGAGAAGCTCCAGGCGTCCAGGCGTCCGTGCTGCGCGTTCTGCCACATGGTCGACACGCACAACAACATCCCGACGTCGGACGAGGACGACGACGACTTCGTCGAGCCCCCGGCGCAGCAGGTCGCTTCCCCCGTCGAAGCGACGCCCGCTGCGCCGGTCGAGGCTGCACCTGCCGCCGCGGTCGAGTCCGCACCTGCTTCCGGTGACGTGCACCTCACCCTGGTCCCGGCGTCCCCCGCGCCGGCCCCAGTCGTGGAGGACCTGTCCGTCCCCGCCCACCGAAGCCTGGCGGCGGAGGCTGTCGAGCCTGCCGCGTCAGCCACCTGCACCGAGCACGTCGACCGCTCAGACTTCCAGCGTCTGGAGGCCGAGCGGGCCAAGCTCATCGCCGAGCGCGACGAGGTCACCCTGCCTGCCCTCGAGCGGCTGGAGGCCGAGCGTGCGCAGCTCCTTGCCGAGCGCGAGGAGCTCACCCCTGCTCTCGAGCGGCTGGAGGCCGAGCGCGCCCAGCTCGTCTCCGAGCGCGACGAGCTGGCCCCGGCCCTCGAGCGGCTGGAGGCCGAGCGTGCCGAGCTGCTTGCCGATCGTGACGACGTCACCCCCGCCCTGGAGCGGGTCGAGGCCGAGCGCGCCGAGCTGCTCGCCGAGCGCGACGGCGTCCTGATGCCGACTCTGAAGCGACTGGAGGCCGAGCGCGCCGAGCTGCTGGCCGAGCGCAACGACGTCACCCCCGCCCTCGAGCGGGTCGAGGCAGATCTCGCAGCTCTGATCACCGAGCGGGACGAGATCACCCGCCCCGCCCTGCAGCGGCTCGAGGACGAGCGCGCGCAGCTGATCGCCGAGCGCGACGAGGTCACCCTCCCCGCACTGCAGCGCCTCGAGGAGGAGCTGGCCGAGCTGATCGCCGAGCGCGACCAGGTGACGCCGGCTCTGGCTGGTGTCGAGGCCCGCCTCGCCGAGCTGATCAGCGAGCGGGACGAGGTCATGGTCCCCGCCCTCGAGCGGGTCGAGCACGAGCGCGCCCAGCTGGTTTCCGAGCGTGACGACATCCTGGTCCCTGCCCTGCAGCGACTCGAGGCCGAGCGTGCCCAGCTGGTCGCCGAGCGCGACCAGGTCATGCTCCCCGCCCTGCAGCGGGTCGAGGCCGAGCGGGCCGAGCTCCTTGCCGAGCGCGACGAGGTGCTGCCGGCCCTGGAGCGGCTGGAGGCCGAGCGCGCCGAGCTGATCGCGGAGCGCGACGAGGTTCTTCCCGCCCTGGAGCGGCTCGAGGCCGAGCGCGCCGAGCTGACCGCGGAGCGCGACGAGGTTCTTCCCGCCCTGCAGCGGCTCGAGGCTGAGATGGCCGAGCTGACCACGGAGCGCGACGAGGTCACGCTGCCGACCGTGGTGCGACTCGAGGCGCAGCTGGCTGCGCTGACCGCCGAGCGCGACGAGGTCCTCCCGGCGCTCGCCCGTGTCGAGGCCGAGCGCGCCGAGCTCACCGCCGAGCGCGACGTCGTTCTGCCCGCTCTCGAGCAGCTCGAGGCCGAGCGCGCTGCGCTGACCGCCGAGCGCGACGAGGTCCTCCCGGCTCTGCAGCGGCTCGAGGACGAGCTCGCCGAGCTGGTCTCCGAGCGCGACGAGGTGATGCTCCCCGCCCTGCAGCGCATCGAGGACGAGCGCGCCCGGCTCGTGGCCGAGCGCGACGAGGTCATGCTCCCGGCCCTGCGCAGCCTCGAGGACGAGCGTGACAAGCTGCTCGCCGAGCGCGACGAGGTCATGGTCCCCGCCCTCGAACGGATCGAGGCCGAGCGGGCCCAGCTGATCGCCGAGCGCGACCAGGTTCTTCCGCAGGTCGAGCGGCTCGAGACCGAGCGCGCGCAGCTGGTCGCCGAGCGTGACGAGGTCACGCTGCCGGCCCTCGAGCGGATCGAGGCCGAGCGCGCCACCCTGCTCGCCGAGCGCGACGAGGTCCTGGTCCCCGCCGTCGAGCGGCTCGAGGCCGAGCGGGCCTCCCTGGTCGCAGAGCGCGACGAGGTTCTCGTCCCCGCGCTGGAGCGCCTCGAGGCCGAGCGCGCCCAGCTCATCACCGAGCGTGACGAGGTCACCCTGCCGGCGATCCAGAGCATCGAGGCCGAGCGCGCCCAGCTCGTCGCCGAGCGGGACGAGGTCATGATCCCGGCCCTCGAGCGGCTCGCACAGCTCGAGACGGAGCGGGCCCAGCTGCTCGCCGAGCGCGACGAGGTCACCATGCCGGCCCTGCAGCGGGTCGAGGCGGAGCTCGCGAAGGTCGTCGCCGAGCGCGACGAGGTCACCATGCCGGCCCTGCAGCGGGTCGAGGCGGAGCTCGCGAAGGTCGTCGCCGAGCGCGACGAGGTCACCCTGCCGGCTCTGCAGCGGTTGGAGTCCGAGCGGGCTGCCCTTCTCGCCGAGCGCGACGAGGTCATGGCTCCGGCCCTGGTCCGGGTCGAGACGGAGCTGGCCGAGCTGGTCGCCGAGCGGGACGAGGTCACGGTTCCCGCACTGCAGCGGCTGGAGGCCGAGCGCGCCCAGCTGGCGCAGGAGCTCGTGCGGGTCACTCCGGCGCTCCAGCAGGTCGAGGCCGAGCTGGCCGAGCTGGTGGCCGTGCGTGCCCAGCTGGTCGCCGAGCGCGACGAGGTCACCCTCCCTGCTCTGCAGCGCCTCGAGGCCGAGCGGGCCCAGCTGGTTGCAGAGCGGGACGAGGTCATGGCTCCGGCTCTGGCCCGGGTCGAGGCCGAGCTGGCCGAGCTGGTCGCCGAGCGTGACGAGGTCACCCTGCCTGCTCTGGCGCGTCTCGAGGCCGAGCGCGCCCAGCTGGCTGCCGAGCGGGACGAGGTCATGGCTCCGGCTCTGGCCCGGGTCGAGGCCGAGCTGGCCGAGCTGGTCACCGAGCGCGACGAGGTCACCCTGCCGGCTCTGCAGCGCCTGCAGGCCCAGCGGGAGAACCTCGCTCTGAAGCTGAACGACGTCATGCCGGCCCTGCGCCGGGTCGAGGGCGAGCTCGCCGAGCTGGTCACCGAGCGGGACGAGGTCACCCTGCCGGCCCTGCGTCGGGCCGAGGACGGTCTGGAGCGGGCCGAGGCGGAGCGCGCCGAGCTGATCACTGAGCGGGACCAGGTCATCCTGCCCGCCCTCGAGCGGGCCGAGGCGCAGACGGCAGCTCTGCTCACCGAGCGGGACGAGGTCCTGCTTCCTGCGCTGGCGAAGCTCGAGGCCGACCAGGCCGAGCTCATCGAGCACCGCGACCACGTCCTCCTGCCGGCCCTGAGCCGTGCCGAGAGCGGCCTGGCACAGGCGGAGACCGCGAACAAGGCGCTGGTCGCCGAGCGCGACGAGGTCCTGCTTCCTGCCCTGACGAAGGTCGAGGCCGAGCAGGCACAGCTCATCGAGCACCGGGACCAGGTCCTCCTGCCGGCCCTGCGTCGGGCGGAGAGCGGCCTCGAGAAGGCTGAGGCCGAGAAGGCCGGACTGCTGGCCGAGCGCGACGAGGTCATGCTTCCCGCACTGGCCCGACTGGAAGCGGAGCAGGCACAGATCACCGAGCAGCGCGAGCAGGTCCTGCTGCCGGCCCTGCGCCGGGCCGAGAGCGGTCTGCAGCGGGTCGAGCAGGAGAAGGCCGAGCTGATCGCGGCGCACGCCGAGATCCGCGCAGCCCACGCCGGAGTCGTCGGCGAGCGTGACGAGCTGGTTGCCGAGCGCGACGAGGTCCTGCGCCCGGCGCTCGCGCAGGTCGAGGCCGAGAAGGTCAGGCTGGTCGCCGAGCGGGACCAGATCCTGGTCCCGACCCTGCGCCGGCTCGAGGTCCAGGAAGCCAAGCTCGCCGACGAGCGCGACAACGTCGTTCGGGCGCTGCGTCTCGCCGAGACCGCCCTCGCCCAGGCAGAGTCCGAGCGCGCCGAGCTCAAGGAGGACCGGGACAACGTCCTGCTCCCCGCCCTGTGGCGGGCCGAGACCGGCCTCCAGCAGGTCCGTGAGGAGCGCGACGCCCTCGTCATCGAGCGCGACGCCCTGGTCACCGAGCGCGACGAGGTCGTCCTGCCGGCCATCCGCCGGGCCGAGGCCGGACTCGTCCAGGCCGAGACCGAGCGCAATGAGCTGGTGGTCGAACGCGACCAGGTCACCCTCCCGGCTCTGCACCGTGCCGAGATCGGTCGCGAGATGGCTCAGGCCGAGCGGGACGAGCTGATCGTCCAGCGCGACCAGGTCCTCCTGCCCGCGCTCACCGTCGCCGAGCACCGGCTCGGCGAGGCCGAGGCGGCTCGCGCCCACCTCGTCGAGGAGCGCGACCAGGTCACGATCCCGGCCCTGCAGCGGGTCGAGTCCGTGCTCGCCGAGCTCATGGCCGAGCGCGAGCACTTCCTGAACCGGATCGAGGTCGCTCGCGACCTCACGCGCTACAGCGCCGACTACCTGGCGATGACCAGCTGATCCGGAGCTTCGTCGACGAAGGGCCCGCTCACCGAGACCGGTGGCCGGGCCCTTCTTCACGATCGGCCTCAACCGCCTCGAACGACTTGCGCGCGGCGATGAGCACCGGGTCCCACACAGGAGAGAAGGGCGGGGCGTACGACAGGTCCAGGGACAGGATGTCGTCGACGCTCATCTCGTTCCAGATGCAGATCGCCAGCGCGTCGATCCGCTTGGCGGACGCCTCGCGCCCCACGATCTGGGCGCCGAGCAACCGGCCGGACCGGCGTTCCGCGATCATCTTGAGGCGGATCGGTTCCGCGCCGGGGTAGTAGCCCGCCCGCGTGGTGGAGTCGACCGATGCAGTCACGCACGAGAACCCGGCGCGCGCCGCCTCCTCGCTCGACAGTCCGGTCCGCCCCACTTCGAGGTCGCAGACCTTGGTGACCGCCGTCCCGATCACACCGGGGAACGTCGCGTACCCGCCGCCGATGTTGATGCCGGCGGCGCGGCCCTGCTTGTTCGCGTGCGTGCCGAGGGCGACGACCACCCGTTCACCCGAGAGCCGGTGCAGGGACTCGACGCAGTCGCCGGCTGCCCAGACGCCGGCGACCGGGGTGCGCATCCGCTTGTCGACGACGACGCCACCGGACGAGCCGACGGGGAGGCCAGCCTCCTCGGCGAGCCGGACCGCCGGGCGTACGCCCAGACCGAGGACGACGAGGTCGGCCGGCAGCTCACGGCCACGTGCCGTGACCACCGCCCGCGCCCGACCGTCTCGCCCCACGTCGACCGCGACGACCTCGTCCGACAGGACCAGCCCGATGCCGAGCCCGAGCACGGCCTCGCCCACGAACTCGCCCACGTCGGGGTCCACCGTGCTCAACAAGGTCTCGGACCGGTCCACCACGGTCACGTCCAGGCCACGAAGGCGGCAGGCCTCGGCGATCTCGAGGCCGATGTAGCCGCCACCGATGACCACCACGTTGCGTACCCCACCCCCGCTCAGCTCGCTGCGCAGCCGCGCGCCGTCGTCGAGGACCTGGACGCCGTAGACGCCGGTGGCGTCGATCCCCGGGACCGGAGGGCGCACCGGCTCACTGCCGGTCGCATAGACCAGGTCGTCGTACGGCTCGGTCCCCTCGGACCCGTCGCTCAGGTCACGCCAGGTCACCCGCCGGGCGGCCAGGTCGATCGCGGTCACCTCGGTGCGCAGCCGGACGTCGATCCCGGCAGCACGGTGCTCCGCAGGAGTCCGCGCGATCAGGTCGTCGCCGCTGTCGACGCTCCCGCCGATCCAGTAGGGGATGCCGCAGGCCGAGTACGACGTCGCACTGCCACGCTCGAAGGCGACCACGCTCAGGTCGGGGCGCCGTTTCCGGGCCTGCGAGGCGGCGCTCATGCCTGCCGCGTCGCCTCCGATCACCACCAGTCGCTCAGCCATGGCGCCGAGCGTAGGTGACGCCGAGCCCTGGGCGGCCGACCGAGGCTCAACTAGCCTGCACGGCATGTCGAACCCGCTGACCCTGCCGACCCTGCTGATCTTCGACGTCAACGAGACCCTGTCGGACATGGCCCCGCTCGCCGAGAGGTTCACCGACCTCGGCGCCCCCGCGCCGCTCTCCGCCACGTGGTTCGCCGGGCTGCTGCGCGACGGGTTCGCGCTCACCGTCGGCGGCGCCTCCGCGCCGTTCGCCGAGCTCGCCACCGAGGGCCTGCGACACGCGTTGCGCGACCTGAGACTGGACCGGGACCTCGCCGCAGCGGTCTCACACGTGATGGCCGGCTTCGGCGAGCTGGACGTGCATGCCGACGTCGCTGCCGGGATCGCCTCCCTCGCCGATCTGGGGCTGCGCCAGGTGACCTTGAGCAACGGGTCCGCGTCCGTGGCCCGAGGTCTGCTGGAGCGGGCCGGTGTGACCGAGCACTTCGAGGACCTGCTCTCCGTCGAGCAGGCCGGGATCTGGAAGCCCGCCCGCGGCGCCTACGCCTACGGTTGCGCCGCCACCGGGGTCCGGCCGGGGGACGCCATGCTGGTGGCGGTCCACCCCTGGGACATCGACGGGGCCGCGCGCGCCGGGCTGCGCACCTGCTGGATCAACCGGTCCGACGCGACCTACCCGTCGTACTTCCGGGCGCCGGAGCTGACGGCGTCTGGTCTGGACGACCTCGCCGCCCAGCTCGGCTCGGACTGACGCTCGGGACCTTGGTCCCTATGCCGGTGTGGGCCCGGCTGGCGATGGTGGAGTCAGTGACTTCCCGGGAGGTGGCCATGAACGCTCACAATCCGAGGGCAGTGGTGGTGGCCGTGGGCCACGACCGGTACGACAGCGCGCTGAGGTTCGCGGCGGCGGAGGCAACCAGGGCGGGCTGTGGCCTGCATCTGGTCCATGCGGTCGAGAGCGCGGCGGAGGGGGTCGGCCAGGAAGCCGACCTGATGCAGCAGCTCAACCTGTCCGACGTCGAACGGCTCGGACAACGCGCCCTGACCGAGGCCGTGCAGCGGGCCCGGGAGCTGCTGCCCGAGGACGCTCCGCTCACGACCGAGCTCGTCCACGGGGCCGCGGTGTGGTCGGTCGTGGAGGCGGCCGCCGAGGCCCGGTTGCTCGTCGTGCAGCGGCACAACACGTCGATGGTCGCGCGGATCGCGACGCGGTCGGCCTCGCGAGCCGTGGCGGCGCACTGCCACGTCCCGGTGGTCTCGGTGCCGACCGACCCCGACGACCGACCACCGAGGAAGGCACTGCCGGTGGTCACGGTCGGCGTCGCCGTCCCGGAACACTCGCGAGCCGTCCTGCAGGCTGCGGCTCGTGAGGCTCGGGACCGGGGCGCCACCCTGCACGTCCTGCACACCTGGTGGTTCCCGAGCCCCTACGACGAGATCGTCCGCAAGCGCAAGCGGAACGATGTGTGGACGAAGCGGACCCGCGCCGAGCTGCGCGCCGCGCTCCGCCTGATCGACGGGGACCTCGCGTCGGTGCCGGTCGAGCTGGACCTGCGACAGGCACATCCGGCACGGGCGTTGGTCGAGGCGTCGCAGATGGCCGAGCTGGTCGTCGTCGGGCGGCACGACCCACTGTTGCCGATCGGCTCGCGGCTGGGCAGGGTGGCTCGGACGGTGCTCCGCGAGGCCGAGTGCGCCGTCCTGGTGACGGCTCCACGCGAGCACCGGAGGCCGCAGCGGCGAGGCAGCACCCGTCGCCCCGCCGTCAGCGCTTGAAGGCCGCCACCGTCAGGTCGAACCGCTCGCGCTGATCCTTCGGCGTGCCCTGGCAGGAGTACGCCGTGCCCGGCTCGGCCCAGCACCGGAACCGCGTCGAGACGTTGGCCAGCGTCACGGTCACGGACCTGACCCTGCGGCTGCTGAACGAGACCGCGGCGACGCCGCTCCCTCGCGAGCTCAGCTGGACCGTCTTGTGAGCGAGCTTTCCGTCGGTGCGCCGCACCATCAGGTGGACCGCCGGGTCCGCCTTGGGTCCGGGACCGTCGATCGCGATCCGCAGCCGCCACCGCTTGCCCTTCATCGCCTGGTCAGGACGCACCAGCACGCTGCGTGTGGCCAGGTGGTTGATCCGGAACGTCGCGCCGGCGCTGCGCCGGTCCCGGGTCGGTGCCCATTCGCGCGCGACCGCAGCCCGTGGCCAGCGCTTGCCCTCCGGGTAGCTCGCGGTTGGTGCGGTGTTCGCGGCGGCGTACGCCGCGAAGACCGCCGGGAGCCCACCACGGTCGGCCAGCTCGGCGGCGACCGCCTTGATCGAGTAGTGGTCCGGCGCTCCCTTGTAGGCGGCCGCGCCGTCCCAGATGTTGCGCACCACCCGGTTGCGGTAGCGGTCGCTGAGGAACTCGAAGAACGCCCAGTTGCCGTACTGGTTGAAGCCGGACTGATCGAAGACGTCGAGGGAGCTGGCCGGCCGCTGCACCTGTCCGTACGGCAGGTACTGGCGGTTGTCGTTCACCCCGTCGGCGAAGCGCTCCTCCATCCAGGTGGCGCTCGCCTCCATCAGCCACTTGTCCTCGCCGTAGTCGTAGGCGAACTGGATGGCGTGGAAGAACTCATGGGCCGCGGTCACCCGCAGACTGTCGAGCTGCTCGGCGCCACCGAACTGACTCTTCGCGAAGTCGTTGTCGAGCACGCAGTACCCCGAGGCGAGCCACTTGTTCCCGGGCTTGCGGCGCTCCGGAGCGCAGTAGCCGTAGAGCCCCTGGGCGCCGACGTCCTTGAGGTAGACGTCGAACTTCGCGTTGCCACCGCGCGACCCGTCCGTCACCGGCCGGCGGTACCCGAGTCGTCCGATCTCGCGGCGCCAGACCTGCTGCATCGTCGCGAGGGTGGTGTCGACCCAGGCCCGGTTGGGTGGGGCATCGGAGGTCGAGGACACCCAGTGCAGGCAGAAGTTGCCTTCGCACGTGCGCTTGGCCTTGACCTGGTAGCCGTCGCCGTTCGGGTCGCCGCCACCGTCGGTCGGCCGGGCCAGCACCGCCCCGGCTCGCTCCCGCTCGGCAGGGTCGAGGTCCGGCAGTGCCACGAAGAGGTCGCGCAGCGCCAGGGTGGCCTCGGGCCGTACCCGGGTGCTGGCAGGAACGGCGCCGGACAGCACGTCGTCGGCGACGTCGAGAGCGCGGTTCGCCTGGGTCTCCGCGACCAGCGAGGTCTGGTCCTGCGGCACGACTCCGGGATCGGCGGTCGCGGTCGCGGTCGAGCCGGTGGTGAGCGACAGGGTGGTGCAGAGCGCCACCACGGTGGCCGCGATCGTACGACGCATGAACTTGGCCTCCGGGACAGGTCAGCTGGTGGCGGAGATCTTCTCGATCAGGGCAGTGGTCGAGATGGCCGGCGTGCGCGGAAGGTAGACGACCTCGCAGATGTCCTCGAACTCGTCGAACCGTCCGGCCCAGTCGTCGCCCATCACGAGCACGTCGGCGGAGTGCTCGAGGATGTACTCCCGCTTGAGCTCGAGGCTCTCCTCGACGAAGACCGCGTCGACCGGCTTGAGCGCGGCGACGATCGCAAGACGCTCGGCCTGGCTGAAGACCGGCTCCCGGCCCTTCTTGCGCAGGTTGAGCTCGTCGGCCGAGACGCCGACGACGAGCCGGTCGCCGAGTGCCGCCGCGCGTTCGATCACCCGGAGGTGGCCGACGTGGAACACGTCGAACGTGCCGAAGGTGATGACGGTGCGCGACATGCCGGGAATTGTGTCACGGCAGCCGGGTCGAGCCCCAACTCCCATGGTGGACAATCGGGCGCGATGGCCACCTCGATGCTCACCGCCGACCCGATCGCCGACGCCCTCCGCGCCCGCGGCCTGAGACAGATGCGGACGATCGCCGTCGCGCTGCTGCTCGTGGCCGCGCTGGTCTACCTCGCCACCCTGCGCCGCGACGGCTTCCTCGGCTTCGTGAACGCCGGCGCCGAGGCCTCGATGGTGGGGGCGATCGCCGACTGGTTCGCCGTGACCGCCCTGTTCAAGCATCCGTTGGGGCTGCCGATCCCGCACACCGCGCTGATCCCGCGACGCAAGGACGAGCTGGGCAAGGGTCTCGAGGAGTTCTTCGGCGAGAACTTCCTGCAGGAGGAGATCATCCGCGACCGGATCGCAGCGGCCGCGGTCACCGGCCGGGTGGGGAACTGGCTCGCCGAGCCCGCCAACGCCCGTCGGGTCGTCGACGAGGTGGCCGACCTGGCGGCCATCGGCCTGGGCAAGGTCCGCGACGAGCACGTCGCCGACCTGGTCAGTGAGGCGATCGTGCCGCGGTTCCGTGAGGAGCCGATCTCACCGCTGCTCGGGGGACTGCTCGGCGAGATGGTGCGCGACGACCTGCACCACGGGCTGGTCGACCTGGCCCTCGAGGAGCTGCACCGTTGGCTGGAGCACAACCCCGACACCGTGGCCGAGATCCTGGGGGAGCGCGCGCCGTGGTGGGCGCCGCCGCGGCTCAACGAGGCGGTCACCGCGCGGATCAACGTGGAGCTGGTCCGGTGGGTCGGTGAGATCCGCGACGACCCGCGACACCACGCGCGCGCCGCGCTCGACTCACTGCTCGCGCAGCTGGCGTCGGACCTGCTCGACGATCCCGAGACCCAGGCGCGCACCGAGCGCCTCAAGGAGCGGATCCTCGACCACCCGCAGGTGATCGGTACCAGCATCTCGTTGTGGAACGCGCTGCGGCGAACCCTGCTCCTCTCGCTGCAGGACCCCAACGGCGCGGTCCGTCAACGGATGCTGACCGAGGTCTGCCGGTTCGCGGAGCGGATCCAGACCGAGGAGGACCTGCGCCGGCGCCTCGACCAGATCGTCGCGGATGCCGCGGTGTTCGCCGTCGAGCGGTACGGCGCGGAGCTGACCGCCGTGATCACCCACACCATCGAGCGCTGGGACGGCAAGGAGGCGGCTCGACGCATCGAGCTGCACGTGGGACGCGACCTCCAGTTCATCCGGATCAACGGCACCATCGTGGGTGGGCTCGTAGGCGTGAGCATCCACACCGTGAGTGTGCTGATCGGGTGACGGCGGGGGAGACTGGGCCCATGAGCCAGCCGATCGACGTAGCCATCCGCGACGAGTCCATCCGGTTGGGACAGTTCCTGAAGCTGGCGAACCTGATCGAGTCCGGTGCCGAGGCCAAGCCGCTGGTCGCCCAGGGCGACGTGCTGGTGAACGGCGAGGTCGAGACCCGGCGCGGCCGGCAGCTGGTGCGCGGCGACGTCGTCACGCTCGGGGGGCTGTCGGCCCGCGTCTCCGACGAGAGCGCGGGCGACGATCTGCCCTGGTGATCAGCTGACGCCGAGCAGGTCCACGACGAAGATCAGCGTCTCGCCGGGCTTGATCACGCCGCCCGCACCGCGGTCGCCGTACCCGAGGTGCGGCGGGATGACGAGCTGGCGTCGACCGCCGACCTTCATGCCCTGGACACCCTGGTCCCACCCCGAGATGACCTGGCCGATGCCGAGGCGGAACTGCAGCGGCTCGCCGCGGTTGTACGACGCGTCGAACTCCTCACCGCTGGAGTGGGCGACGCCGACGTAGTGCACGGAGACGGTCGAGCCCTGGGTGGCCTCGGTGCCATCACCCTCGGTGACGTCGGTGACGACCAGGTCGGTCGGCGGCTCAGGGTCGAAGAAGTCGATCTCGGGCTTGTCCATGGGGGGTCTCGCTCTCAGGTCTGGTGCAGGTAGTGGTCGAGCTGGTCGTTCTCGAACTCCAGCTGGTCGATCCGGTGCTTGACCACGTCGCCGATGCTGATGATCCCGGTGACCCGGCCCTCGTGGGTGACCGGCACGTGCCGGATCCGGTGCTCGGTCATCGTCTTCATCAGGTCGTCGAGCAGGGTGTCCTCACCGCACGTCTCCACGTCGGTGGTCATGATCGAGGAGACCGGGCCGTCGAGGACCGCGTCCCCTTCGTGCAGCCGTCGCACCACGTCCCGCTCGCTCACGATGCCGTCCAGGGACGACCCGTCGGCGCTGACGATCAGAGCGCCGACGTTGTGCTCGGCGAGGGCCGCGATGAGCTCCCGGACGCTGGCACCCGGCTGGATCGTGATCACCTCGTGGCTGGCCTTGGCGTGGAGAACATTGCCAATGCGCATCGTGCACCTCCGTTGCTCGTGGTCTTCCTGACGCTACTCGCGCCGGAGCTCCGGCGTACAGATCGACGCGCCAGCCTGTGGGACCGGTGCCGGAATCAGTCCTCCTGCAGCGTGTTCCGCTCCCGCCGCGCGCTCAGGTCGTGGACAGATCCGGGACCCGACCTGCGGGAGTCCGGGTCGTCCTGGTCGTCCGCCGTCGTGCCGAGGAACGACAGCGCCGCCTCGTGCAGATGACCGTTCGAGGCCAACGCGTTGCCGCCGAACGGCCCGTCCACGCCGTCGAGGGAGGTGAACCGGCCACCGGCCTCACGGACGATCACGTCCAGGGCCGCCATGTCGTAGAGCTCCAGCTCGGGCTCGGCGGCGATGTCGACGGCACCCTCGGCGAGCAGCATGTACGACCAGAAGTCGCCGTACGCCCGCGTGCGCCAGCAGCGGCGGGTCAGCGACAGGAAGTCGTCGAGGCGCCCGCGTTCGTCCCAGCCGGACAGCGACGCATACGAGAACGACGCGTCCTCGAGCCGCCGCACGTCGGAGACCTGGCAGCGCGTCGCCTTGTGCAGGGAGCGCCCGGTCCAGGCACCGGTCCCGGCCGAGGCCCACCAGCGGCGTTGCAGCTGGGGGGCGGAGACGACGCCGAGGACGACCTCGTCGTCCACCACCAGCGAGATCAGCGTCGCCCAGACCGGGACCCCGCGGACGAAGTTCTTGGTCCCGTCGATCGGGTCGACCACCCAGCGACGCTGGCTGTGCCCGGTGCTCCCCTCCTCCTCGCCCACCACGGCGTCGCGGGAGCGGACCCGCGCGAGGGTACGACGGATGCCGGCCTCGACGCCCTGGTCCGCGTCGGTGACCGGCGTCAGGTCGGGCTTGCTCATCACGTGCAGGTCGAGCGACTTGAACCGGTCGAGCGTGAGCGAGTCGGCGTCGTCGGCGAGCAGGTGCGCGAGGCGCAGGTCGTCGGTGTAGTCGGTGGGACCGGAGACTGGCATGAGCACAGGTTAGGGCCACTCGGGCAGGCCCCACTCGGGCGGATCGCCGTCAGCGCCCCGGGTCACTGCGGGCCGTGAGCAGCCGACGGAACGACTCGACCCGCTCGACATCGGCCGTGCCGGCCGCGATCGCGTCGTCGAGACCGCACTCCGGCTCGTCGGTCCCGTGCGTGCACCCGCGCGGGCAGTCCTCGGTCATCTCGTCGAGGTCGGGGAACGCCTCGATGAGGTGCTCGGGCTGCACGTGGGCGAGGCCGAACGAGCGGATGCCGGGGGTGTCGATGATCCAGCCCTCGTCGTCGGGCAGCGCCAGCATGAAGGCCGACGTGGAGGTGTGCCGGCCACGCCCGGTGACGGCGTTCACGATCCCGACGTCCCGGTGTGCCTCGGGCACCAGCGCGTTGACCAGCGTCGACTTGCCGACGCCGCTCGAGCCGACCATCACACTGGTCTTGCCGGCCAGCCGTTCTCGCAGCGCGGACAGGTCGCCCCCGCGCTGGGTCACCACCCAGTGCACGCCCAGCGAGCGGTAGGTCGACAACAGGGTCTCCGGGTCGGCGAGGTCCGCCTTCGTCAGGCACAGCAGCGGCTGCATCCCCGCGTCGTACGCCGCCACCAGGGCCCGGTCGATCAGCCTGGGCTGCGGCTCGGGGTCGGCCAGGGCGGTCACGATCACCAGCTGCTCGGCGTTCGAGACGATCACCCGCTCGACCGGGTCGTCGTCGTCCGCGGTGCGCCGCAGGGTGGTCAGCCGCTCGGTCACCTCGACGATCCGCGCCAGCGACCCGTCGGCGCCGGAGGTGTCGCCGACCACGCGCACCCGGTCGCCCACCACGACCCCCTTGCGACCCAGGGGACGCGCCTTCATCGCCATCACCTTGTGGCCGCCGAGCAGGAGCGTGTAGCGGCCCCGGTCCACGGTGACGACCACACCGTCCACGGCGTCGTCGTACGACGGACGCTCCTTGGTGCGCGGGCGGGTGCGGCGCCGGGGCCGCTCGTAGTGCTCCTGGTCGTGCTCGCCGTAGCGCCCGGTCGTCATGACGGTCCCATTCCCGGCCTCACAGCAGCCCCGACCAGAACGCGGCGAAGTCGGGGAACGTCTTGCCCGTCGTGCCGATGTTCTCGACCAGCACCCCGTCGACCGCGGCGCCGATGATCACTCCCGCGTGAGCCATCCGGTGGTCGGCGTAGGTGTGGAAGGTGCCCCCGTGCAGGGGAGCCGGCCGCAGGCTGAGCCCGTCCGGGTGCTCGTCCACGTCGGCACCCAGGGAGCCGAGCTCGCGCGCGAGCGCGGCCAACCGGTCGGTCTCGTGTCCCCGGATGTGCGCGATGCCGCGCAGGTGGGACGGTGAGTCGGCCAGGGCGCACAGCGCGGCCACCGCCGGAGCCAGCTCGCCGACGTCGTGCAGGTCCTTGTCGACGCCGTGCAGCGTGCCGGTGCCACGCACCTGCAGTCCCGCCTCGACGAACTCCACCTCGCACCCCATGTCGGTGAGGATCTCGCGCAGCGCGTCGCCGGCCTGGGTGGTCGAGCGCGGCCAGTCCCGGACCGTGACCGAGCCGCCGGAGACCGCCGCCAGCGCGAGGAACGGCGCTGCGTTGGAGAGGTCCGGCTCGATCAGGTGGTCGGCCGCGCGGATCGGGCCCGGGGCCACCGTCCAGCGGTTCGGGTCGGCGTCGTCGACCTCCACCCCGTGCTGACGCAGCATCGCCACGGTCATGTCGATGTGGGGGAGCGAGGGCACCGGCTTGCCGTCGTGGCGGACGTCGACGCCGAGCTCGTAGCGGGCCCCGGCCAGCAGCAGCGCCGAGATGAACTGCGACGACGCGGAGGCGTCCACGACCACCCGGCCGCCGCGCACCGACCCCGAGCCCCGGACCGTGAACGGCAGCGACCCGCGGTCGCCGTCGTCGATGCGGACGCCGAGCGTGCGGAGCGCCACCAGGACCTCGCCGATCGGACGGGAGCGCATGTGCGGGTCACCGTCGAACGAGACCGCGCCGCTGGACAACCCTGCGGTGGGCGGCACGAAGCGCATCACCGTCCCCGCGAGCCCGCAGTCGACAGTGGCGTCGGCGGTGAACGCCCCGGGGGTGACTCGCCAGTCCGGACCCGACGTGTCGACGTGGGAGCCCAGCGCGGTCAGCGCCTGCGCCATCAGCCTGGTGTCGCGTGAGCCGAGGGCCTGGCGGACCAGCGACGGGCCGTCCGCCAGGGCAGCGAGCACGAGCGCGCGGTTGGTGAGCGACTTGCTCCCGGGCAGGGTCAGCGTGGCGTCGACGGGTCGGCCGGCGCGGGGCGCCGGCCACGGGTCGGGCTGCTGGGGGAGCGGTGTCACCCGCGAAGACTAGCGACGCTCCGGGGCCGGCCGCCTCAGCCCAGCTGTGCGGCTGCCAGCCTCGCCTCGCGACGGGCGGTGCCGGCGAGGTGCCCCGCCTCGCGACGAGCGTCGCGGGCGGCCCGCTTCGCGCGCCACGCCACTCCGGGCTTGCCCTCGGTGTCCACGCCGGCGAGCAGCAGTCCGCCGAGCACGGAGAGGTTCTTGACGAAGTGCATCCGCTGCTGGGAGCGCGTCGCCTTGTCCTGCTCCTCCCAGAACCGGTGGCCGGCGAGCGTGGTCGGCACCAGGGAGGCGGCCAGGACCAACGACGCGCTCCTCGGAGCGCGCCCCGTGGCGAGCGCCAGGGCGGCACCGATCTGGACCGCCGCGTTGATCCGCACCAACGTGGCCGGGTCCTGCGGGATCGGGGCGGACGGCGCCACCCGCTTGGCCAGCGGCACCAGGCGGTCGGCGACCGGGGCGGCCTTCTTGGCCGACCCTTGGGTGTCCCGCAGGGCGTTGATCCCGCCGAGCACGAACGTCGAGGCGAGCAGGGGGCGGGCGATGAGTCTGCTGACGGTCATGCCCCTTTCCTACACGATGCGGTGCAAGTCCGGTCCCCGTAGGGTTGGTGACATGTGCGGTCGCTATGCGTCGAGCCGACGCCCCGAGGACCTGATCGAGGAGTTCGAGGTCGTCGAGAACCGGGTCGCGGCCCCCCTCGAGGCCGACTACAACGTGGCTCCGACCAAGGAGGTCTACGCCGTGGTCGAGCGCCCGCCGAGCCCCGAGGCTCCGCCCGCGCGCCAGCTGCGGGTGCTGCGCTGGGGGCTGGTCCCGTCCTGGGCGAAGGACCCCTCGATCGGCAACCGGATGATCAACGCGCGGATGGAGACGGTGGCCGAGAAGCCGGCGTACCGGAAGGCCTTCGCGAAGCGCCGCTGCCTGCTTCCCGCGGACGGGTACTTCGAGTGGTACCCCACCTCCGAGCTCACCGCTCGGGGCAAGCCCCGTAAGCAGCCGTTCTTCATCAGGCCCCGCGACCACGGCATGCTGGCGATGGCCGGGCTCTACGAGATCTGGCGGGACCCGACCCGCGCCGAGGACGACCCCGACCGGTTCCGCTGGACCTGCACGGTGCTCACCACGGAGGCCGAGGACTCGCTCGGACACATCCACGACCGGATGCCGCTGATGGTCGAGCCGGACCGCTGGGCCGCGTGGCTGGACCCGACCGCCGCGCAGGAGAGCCTGTTCGACCTGTTGGTGCCGGCCGCTCCGGGCAACCTCGAGGCCTACCCCGTCTCCACGCTGGTCAGCAACGTGCGCAACAACGGTCCCGAGCTGGTCGAGCCGGTCCCGCTCGAGACCCCGGTCGAGCAGCTGACGGAGTGAGGCGTCGATGAGCATCGAACGACGCGTCCCCACGCCGCAGGGCGAGGCCCGGCTGGTGACCGACCGGTCCCGGCACCCGGTGGCCACGCTGCTGCTGGGGCACGGCGCCGGCAACGGCATCGACACCCCGGATCTGGAGGCGTTGGCCAGGGAGCTGCCCCGGCACGGGATCACCGTCGTCCGCCTCGAGCAGCCGTGGAAGCTGGCCGGGCGCAAGGTGGCGACCGCGCCGCCCACGCTCGACGAGGCGCTGGTCGCAGCCGCGGACCGGCTCCGGGTCCGGACTCCACTGGTCGTCGGCGGTCGATCGGCGGGAGCCCGCTCAGCGGCTCGCTGCGCCCGCAGCCTGGGAGCCGTCGGATGCCTGGCGCTGGCGTTCCCGCTGCACCCGCCCGGTCGGCCCGAGAAGTCCCGGCTGCCGGAGCTGCGTGCGGCGCAGGTCCCGACCCTGGTGATCCAGGGTGAACGCGACACCATGGGCCGCCCGGACGAGTTTCCGGACGACGTGGACCTGAGTGTCGTCCCGGCTGCCGACCACAGCTTCCAGGTGCCCGCCCGCGGCGACGTCACCGAGCAGATGGCCCTCGCGATCATCGTGGAGGCGACGCTCGAGTGGATGGTCCGTGAGGTGGTCGGGAATCAGTCGCCGGGATGAGGTGTTGGGACCGGTGTGCTTGCAATGCTCGAACGACCAGACGCCCGGCTAGGCTGGGGTGCGATGACTGACACCCCGAACGCCACGGTCGACCCCTCGGACGGTGAGGTCGACCTCGCCACCGAGACCCCGGCCGACCGCACCGCTCGCTTCGAACGGGACGCGCTGCCGTTCCTCGACCAGCTGTACTCCGCGGCCATGCGGATGACCCGCAACCCGGCCGACGCCGAGGACCTGGTCCAGGAGACCTTCGCGAAGGCCTACTCGTCGTTCCACCAGTTCCGGCCCGGCACGAACCTCAAGGCGTGGCTGTACCGGATCCTGACGAACACGTTCATCAACGTGTACCGCAAGAAGCAGCGTCAGCCCCAGCAGTCGATGTCCGAGGACGTCGAGGACTGGCAGCTGGCCCGGGCCGAGTCGCACACCTCGACCGGGCTCAAGTCCGCCGAGATGGAGGCTCTCGAGCACCTCCCGGACTCCCAGGTGAAGGACGCCCTGCAGCGCCTGCCCGAGGAGTTCCGTCTGGCGGTCTACCTCGCAGACGTCGAGGGCTTCGCGTACAAGGAGATCGCCGAGATCATGGAGACCCCGATCGGGACCGTCATGTCGCGGCTCCACCGCGGGCGCCGGCAGCTGCGCGACATGCTCTCGGACTACGTCCGTGCCAACGACCTCACGCCGATCGGCCGCAAAGGGGGCCAGTCATGAGCCACGACCACAACCACGACTCCGACCACGAGGTGAGCGGCAGTGACTGCGCCGACTACCTCGAGCGGATCGTCTACTTCATCGACAACGAGCTCGACGAGGCGGACTGCTCGGTGGTCCGGGCGCATCTCGACGCGTGCAACCCGTGCCTCGAGAAGTACGACCTCCAGCGGACGGTGAAGTCGGTCATCGCGCGCTCCTGCTCCGAGTCGGCGCCCGACGAGCTGCGTCGGCGGGTGCTCGGTCGGCTGCGCGAGGTCCAGGTCCAGATCAGCGACAGCTGACCTTCGCTCGGCCGGTCACACACGCAAGAAGCCCCCAGCCATCGGCTGGGGGCTTCGTGCATGTGTGGCTACCTCAGGCGTTGGGGCGCTTGCCGTGGTTCGCCTTGTTCTTCTTGCGCGCGCGGCGCTTGCGTCCGGTCTTGCCCATGGTGTCCTCCTGGATGAACGATGTTGCCCACGAAAGGCTCCGCACATCCTCTCAGGTCACGGGCACCAGAGGAAATCGCGTCCGGCCGCCGGCGCCTCAGAGGCGAGCGAGGAAGCGCTCGACGTCCACCACGACCCGGGTGACCTCGCCGGTGCCGACCACCTTCCCGCTCCCGGTGCTGCCGAGATGGCGGGCGGCGACCGTGAACCGGTGCAGCCGTCCGTCGACGTACGCCGACGAGGCGGTCACCTCGACCTGCTGTCCCACCGCGCTGGCGCCGAGGTGCTCGAGGCCGACCCGGGTCCCCACGCTGGTCTCGCCGGCGGAGAGCGACGGCCCGATCGCCGCGCAGGTGGCTGCCTCGCACCAGGCGAGCAGCCGGGGGGTGGCCAGCACGGCGAGGCTGCCCGAGCCGAGCGCCGCTGCGGTGTCCGCGTCGGTGACGGTGAACGTCAGGGTGGCTTCCATGTCAGTGCTCCCCATCGAGTTGCTTGCGGAAGGCGATCAGCGCGACCCCGGGGACCGGCTCCCAGTCCCGCTCCGGGGTGCGCTGGAAGCCGAGGCGGGTGTAGACCCGGTGCGCGGCGGCCATGTCGGCGAGGCTGGAGATGACCACCGCGCCGGCGCCCTCGTCGCGGAACCGGTCCAGGCACAGTCGGACCAGCGCCTCGCCGACGCCCTGGCCGCGGGCGATCGGGGCCACGGCCAGCATCCGGAACTCGCCCTCGTCCGGTCCGGCCAGCTCGCGCCACGGTGAGCCCTGCGGACAGATCGTGACGCAGCCGAGGATCTCGTCGTCCCGGTCGTCGGGTGTCGCCACCCACAGCTCTGCCTCGCGGTCGCGACGCCCGGCGTCACGCAGTCGCTCGACGTAGGGGTCGTCCGGGCCGAGGGTGAAGTCGGCGTACGCCGCCACGGTGACCTCGCCGGCCGGCAGGTGGTCCTGCAGGCGGGCTCGTCTGAGCCGCACCACGGCTCAGATGCCGAAGGTGCTGCGCGGGTAGGCGGCCTCGACGTCGGTGATGACGTTGACCAGGTAGGGGACGCCGGAGGCGAACGCCCGGTCCAGCGCCGGACCGATCTGGCGCGGGTCGGTGACCGTCTCGCCGGCCCCGCCGAGGGCGCGGACCACGCCGTCGTACGACGTCTGGGGCGCGAGGTCGGCGACGACGTCGTAGCCGTAGAGCATCTGCATCGGGCCCTTCTCGAGTCCCCAGGCCGAGTTGTTGCCCATCACCATGACGACCGGCAGGTTGTGCCGGACCAGGGTGTCGACATCCATCAACGAGAAGCCCGCCGCACCGTCGCCCAGCAGCAGCACCACCTGCGCGGACGGCCGCGCCAGCCGGGCCGCGATCGCCGCACCGAGGCCGGCACCGAGACAGCCGTAGGGGCCGGGGTCGAGCCAGCCCCCGGGACGGCGGGGCTCGACGAACTTGCCGGCGAAGCTGACGAAGTCGCCGCCGTCGCCGATCACGACGGCGTCGTCGGCCAGTCGGGGCACCAGCTCGCCATAGATGCGGGCCGGGTGGATCGGGTCGGCCTCGGCGGCGAGCAGGAGCCGGTCCCGGTCGGTCGCGGTCGCGACGGTCGACTGCAGGTCGCCGACCCAGGCGCTCCAGTCACCGCGGCGCGGGGAGCTCTCGAGCGCCGTGAGCAGCCCGTCGAAGACCGAGGTCAGGTCGCCGGAGACCGCCGAGGCCAGCTTGGCGTGGGTGGACACCTGCGGCAGCGAATCGGCGATGTGGACCACCTGGGCGGGCTCGGCGCCGTCCTTGCCGCCGAAGATCCCGTAGCCGAGCCGGAAGTCGAGCGGGGTGCCGACCACGACCACCAGGTCGCTGCCGCCGAAGGCCTGGCTGCGCGCCTTGGTGACCAGCAGGGGATGACCCCCGGGCACCACGCCACGGCCCATGCCGTTGGTGATGGTGGGGATCCCGGTCGCCTCGACGAACCGAAGCGCCGCCTCCTCGGCCCGGTCGGCCCAGACATCGGTGCCCAGGACCAGCACCGGCCGGGCGGCGGCGGCCAGCAGGGCCGCGATCTCGCTGATCTTGTCGGTGTCGGGTCCGCCGTCCGCGACGACGCCCCCGCTCGCCCCGGCCACCGGGGCCGGTCCGGAGGCGGAGTTGAAGAACTCGTCCATCGGGACGTCGACGAAGACCGGGCCGCGGTGCGACGACCGCGCCGCGGTGAACGCCTCGTCCATGCCGCCCAGCACGTCGCCGGCCGTGTGCAGCGTGCGCGCGAGCTTCGAGACCGACTCGAGGATCGGCGGCTGGTCCAGCTCCTGCAGGCTGCCGCTGCCCCAGCGGTTGGCGGGTGCCCGGCCACCCACGACGACCATCGGCGACCCTGCGAACTGGGCCTGGGCGACCGCGCTGACGCCGTTGGTGACGCCGGGGCCTGCGGTGAGCACGGCGAGGCCGGGCACCCGGGTCAGCTTGCCGGTCGCCTCGGCCGCGAAGGCGGCCGTCTGCTCGTGCCGGACGTCCAGCAGCTGCATCGGCGGGTCGGCCTGCACGGCGCCGTCGTACATGGGGAACACGTGGGCACCGGACAGGGTGAACAGGGTCTCGACCCCGTGGGCCCTGGCGACTGCCACCGCGAGCTCGCCGGCATGTCCGCTGATCTGCTCATCGCTCATGCCCGCAGGCTACCCACAGGTAGTGGGCTCACTCCCCGGAGGACTGGAGGTAGTGCGGGTTGGTCGCCCTGAGCGCGTCGACCACCACCAGCAGCAGGTCCGAGCGGATCTCCGGTGGGCGCTGGCCCAACGAGAGCTGGAGGTAGAGGGCGCGCAGGAACGCCTGGGCGTTGCCGCCCTCGAGGAACGGGTCTCGGTCCCCGGCGAGGTCCCGGCTGCCGGCGCGCGCGGCGAGCCGGGCGATCCACGGCTCGACCACGCTGAGCGGCACGAGGTTGCGACGCAGCACCTTCATCGTCGCCGAGGCGAGCCGGTCCGGCTCACCGGCGGTGAGGAGCTGGTCGGTCGGCAGCAGCAGGCGGTCGGCGATCACGTCGAGCACGACGGTGAGCTCCGGCTTGGAGACGTGCGGGGAGGCGGCGAGCATCCCGATCGCGTCGGCCCCGTGCGCGATCGCGTGGGCCCAGCCCTTGCCGGGCACGAACCCCCGCAGGTCCCGCTCTCGCAGCAGCCAGGTGGCGATCGCGTCGCCCCACTCCAGCACCTTGCCGCCGGGTGCGAGCGGGCGCTGGGTGTCCCGCCCGATGCACTCGGCGAGCACCAGGGCGGAGAAGCTGCGCCGGAAGACCGAGTCGGTGCCGCGCTCGCCGACGCCCACGCGCAGGCCGGCGGCCATGCCGTCACCCAGCCCCACGAGGAGGTCGTCGTAGACCCCGTCGTCGATCCAGGTCGCGAGCGTGCGGTAGGCGGTCGCGTCCCGCTGCGCCGGATCGGGGGAGCCCAACATCGTGGTCAGCTCGGCGGTGACGTCCGGGAGCGGCCGGTCCGACGGGACCGCCATCGGCTCTGCTCGAACCCCGTCCCAGTACGACCCCGCCATGGGGGACATCTTGCCAAAGCCCCCCGCCGGACCGTCCGGCGGTGTGCGGTTCCACGCCCGACCTCGCGGCTGCCAACTACGCTGAGCGCGTGCCGTCCCTGAGCGAGCTCGTCCGCCGACACACGGACCTCGACGACGAGGACGTGGCCTGGGTCCAGCTGATCCAGGCGGACTGGCAGATCATCGCCGATCTGTCGTTCGCCGACCTGGTGCTCTGGCTGCCGGACCGGGAGGGCAAGGGCTACTGGGCCGGGGGCCAGATGCGCCCCACGACCGGTCCGACCGCGCTGGTCGACGACGTCGTCGGCACCTTCGTTCCGGTCGGCCGTCGGCGGATGCTCGACGAGGCCTACACGCAGGGACGGCTGGTGCGCGAGGGCGACCCGGAGTGGCGCGACGACGTCCCGGTCCGCGTGGAGACCATCCCGGTACGCCGCGCGGGCCGCGTGATCGCCGTGGTGGCCCGCAACACCAACCTGCTCGGCGTCCGCACGCCCAGCCGGCTCGAGCTGTCCTACCTGCAGACGGCCGCCGACCTCACCCAGATGATCGCGCACGGCCACTTCCCGGCCCAGGGCCAGCGCAGCGACCACGCGGACTCGCCGCGGGTCGGCGACGGGTTCCTCCGCGTCGACGAGGCAGGCGAGGTGGTGTACGCCAGCCCGAACGCCCTGTCGGTCTACCGGCGGCTGGGGCTCTCGGGCGACCTGACCGGGCTGTCCCTGGCCGGCCTGACCCGTGACCTGGTGCCGCCGCGCCGCCGCCCCGACGAGGAGACGCTGAGCGCGGTCCTCAGCGGTCGGGCGCACCGCGACACCGAGATCGGCACCGATGACGTGTCGCTGATCGTGCGGGCGATCCCGTTGCGCCCGCTGGGGGAGCACATCGGCGCCCTGATCCTGGTCCGCGACGTCACCGACCTGCGCCGCCGGGACCGCGAGCTGGTGACCAAGGACGCGACGATCCGCGAGATCCACCACCGCGTGAAGAACAACCTGCAGACCGTGGCAGCGCTCCTGCGGCTGCAGGCCCGCCGGATGGACTCGGACTCGGCCCGGTCGGCCCTCGAGGAGGCCGTGCGCCGGGTCGGCTCGATCGCGATCGTGCACGAGACGCTCAGCCACTCGCTCGAGGAGCACGTCGAGTTCGACGAGATCGCCGACCGGCTGAGCCGGATGGTCACCGAGGTCAGCGTCGTCGGCGCTGGGGTGGCGATCCGCCGGGACGGGAGCTTCGGGGTGCTCGCCTCCGAGGTCGCCACCGCCCTGGCCATGGTGCTCACCGAGCTGCTGCAGAACGCCGTGGAGCACGGCTACCGGTCGCCGGACGACACGACGGGGGAGCCCGACCAGTCGGACCTGACCACGACGGGCCAGATCGTGGTGACCGTGCGCCGGATCGTGGGCCGGCTGCACGTCACGGTCGATGACGACGGTCGGGGACTGCCCCAGGGGTTCGACCTCGACGGGTCGACCAGCCTGGGACTGTCCATCGTGCGGACCCTGGTCGAGTCGGAGCTGGGTGGGCTGCTCGAGCTGGGGCCGCTGCCGCACGGTCGCGGGACCCGTGCGGCGATCGACGTACCTCTCGAGTGAGCTGCCCGGCGGGGCTCAGGCGGTACGCACCCTCGCACGGGCGTTGCGGCGCTTCAGGGCGCGGCGCTCGTCCTCGCTGAGGCCGCCCCAGACACCGTGGTCCTGGCCGGCCTCGAGGGCCCACTCGAGGCACTGTTCGCGCACGTCGCAGCGACGGCACACCTGCTTGGCCTCCTCGATCTGGAGAATGGCCGGACCGGTGTTGCCGATCGGGAAGAACAGCTCAGGGTCCTCATCAAGGCAGGCAGAGCGGTGGCGCCAATCCATGGCTGGGAGATCCCTCATTCCTTCAAAGTCTGTGCGGGTCAGCGGGGGCAAGACCTGCGCGGCGCATGCGGGCACAGCGATACAGTCGCGTTCAGCAGGCGCATCCGTAAGCGTGGCAAGAGTTGGACCGTTAAACAACCCCTACGGGTAGGTGGGTTTCGTCACGCGCGTCACACGTCCCTAGACTCTGCCCGTGGCGACCACCCCCCAAACCAGACCCGCGCCGCTCGTCGTCGCAGCCTCGTTGGTGGCGGTCGAGGGCGGGTTGCTGCTGATCCTCGCCGTCCTCGAGCTGGCGAATCTCTCCTCCGAGCGGGTGGCGATGGGAGCCAGCACGTCGCTGTTCTTCGCCGGGTTCGGCGCCGCACTGCTCGTCTGTGCCGTGGCCGTGGTGCGCGGCGCATCCTGGGCGCGCAGCCCGATCGTGCTCGCCCAGCTGATCCAGCTCGGGGTCGCCTGGAGCTTCCGGGGCGGCAGCACCACAGCAGTCGCCGTCACCCTCGCGGTCGTGGCCGTCGTCGTCGTGGCCGGACTCCTGCACCCCGCGAGCGTCGAGGCGCTCGCCGACGAACCCGGCGGCAGCCTGCGCTAGTTCTGCTCGAGCGAGGTACGCAGCTGCGCGAGGATCCGGTTGAGCAACCGGGACACGTGCATCTGGGAGACCCCGATCTCCTCGGCGATCTGCGACTGGGTCATGTTCTTGAAGAACCTCAGCAGCAGGATCTTCTTGTCACGCGGGTCGAGGCTCTCGAGCAGGGGCTTGATCGACTCGCGGATCTCGACGTGCTCGAGTCCCGCATCATCGACCCCGAGCACGTCGAGCATGCTGGAGGTGCCCTCGTGCCCGTCGTCCTGGGCGTCCAGGGAGAGGGTCGCGTAGGCGTGACTGGACTCGATGCCCTCGATGATCTCCTCGACGGTGCAGCCGATGCACTCCGCGAGCTCGCGGGTCGTGGGGGACCGGCCCAGGCTCTGGGTCAGCTCCCCGGTGGCCGTGGCGATCTGCATGCGCAGCTCCTGGAGCCGTCGCGGCACCCGGATCGCCCAGCCCTTGTCCCGGAAGTAGCGCTTGATCTCGCCGATGATCGTCGGGGTGGCGTACGTCGAGAACTCCACGCCGCGGTCGGTGTCGAACCGGTCGATCGACTTGATCAGGCCGATCGTGCCGACCTGGACGAGGTCCTCATAGGGCTCGCCGCGGTTGCGGAACCGTCGGGCGCAATGCTCGACCAACGGCAGGTGCAGGTGCACGAGCAGGTCCCGGGCGCTCTCCTGGGCGGCGTCCGAGTGGTCGGCGCCGCGCAGCTGCTCGAAGAGCGCGGCGCTGCGCTCGCGGGTGGCGTCGACTCCGGTCGGCCCCGTGGAGTCGTCGATCCCCGTGTCGGGAAGGGTCATCTCAGAGGCCGGCCGCCAGCTGACCCGAGACCATGGTGAGACTGACCGTGAAGAAGCCTTCCGACGCTCCGGCGTCCGCGCGTGTCGCGAGGGTGGTGAGGACCTGCCACGCGAAGCTGTCGTAGTCCGGGGGCGCCACCGTCCCCGACGAGGTCACGCCCACCGTGACGGTGAGCTCACCCGGCTGCAGGTAGAAGCGACAGAGCAGGTCGCCGCCCGCGTCGGCCTCGGGCAGCACCATGGCGCTCGCCTCGCCGACCGCGATCCGCAGGTCCTCGATGTCGTCGATGGGGAAGTCCAGCCGGGCGGCGAGCCCGGCGGTGGTGGTGCGCAGCACCGACACGTAGGCGCCGTCGGCGGGGAGGCGCAGCTCGACATCCGCGCGGTCGTCTCCGTGGGCAGCGGAGAGCCCGTTCTGGGGCGGCCCGGTCAGTGACATGCTCGTCGTCCTTCGGTTGAGGTGCTCGCGTCGAGCCTAGTAGGGGCCGGACTCCGGTCTCGAAACCGGTGCCCGGCCCCGTCTCGCCTCAGCCCTTCTTGGTCTCCCAGAAGATCTCGGCGATCTCGTCGATCTTGGCGAGCAGCTTGTCGGCCACCTCGGCGTCGAGCTCACCCTTGGTGCCGCTGGCGCCGGCGAGCTTGGTCGCCTCGTTGAACAGCGTGTGGAGCTGCGGGTACTTCTCGAAGTGCGGCGGCTTGAAGTAGTCGGTCCAGAGCACCCACAGGTGGTGCTTGACCAGCTCCGAGCGCTGCTCCTTGATCACGATCGCGCGGGTCCGGAAGTCGGGGTCGTCGTTGTCCGCGACCTTGGCGATGATGCCCTTGATCGACTCGGCCTCGATCCGCGCCTGTGCGGGGTCGTAAACGCCGCAGGGCAGGTCGCAGTGAGCCGAAACTTCAAGGGTGGGGGCGAACAGTCGCGCAAGCATGCGGGTCCTCTCGTCTTGGGTCTGCCCTGGTTGGAGGGCTCGGCTGCGAGACTACTCCGCGTGCCGCAACAAGATCGAGGCGTTCGTTTTCCGCGGAATCGGGTACCACGCTTGGGATTCGCGATCGTCCGGGGCAACTCGATGCTGCCGACCCTGCGACCGGGCGACCGGCTGCTGGTCCGGCACGGCGCCCAGGTGCGACCCGGCGCCGTCGTGGTGGCGCGGTTCGTCGACGGCACGCTGGCGGTCAAGCGGGCCGTGGAGCGGCGTACGACCAGCACCGGCACGGCAGGCTGGTGGCTGCTCAGCGACCACCCTGACGAGGGGGTGGACTCCCGGCACCGGGGGGTGGTCCCGGCCGACCGGGTGACGGCCGTCGCGCTCGGCCGGGTGTGGCCGCGCCCGCGGCGGCTCCCCGCTCGGTGACCGACACCCCTGACCTGCTTCCGGCCTGTGCCAGACTGTCGACCGGGGAGACCCCCCGGTCCTTCGAGTTCCGCGAACCACCCATGTCGCGTCGAGCTGGACCTGAACACCCCAACGGCTCCCGAGCGCGGAAAGTCCCAGACGTCATGGTTGCAGCAGAGTCAGACGCCAGATCCACCCATCCGCGCGCCGGCGAGCCGGTCTTCGACCTCCACGTCGGCGGGAAGATGGAGCTCACCTCCACCGTCGCGCTGGCGGGTCCCGAGGACCTCTCGCTCGCCTACACGCCCGGCGTGGCCCAGGTCTGTGAGGCGATCGCGGCGGACCCGTCGCTGACGCAGCACTACACCTGGGTGCCCAACACCGTCGCCGTCGTCACCGACGGCACCGCGGTCCTGGGTCTGGGTGACATCGGCCCCGCCGCGGCGATGCCGGTCATGGAGGGCAAGGCAGTGCTGTTCAAGCAGTTCGGCGGCGTGGACGCGGTGCCGATCTGCCTGGCCACCACCGACGTCGAGGAGATCATCGAGACGGTCGTCCGGCTGGCACCGAGCTTCGGCGGCATCAACCTCGAGGACATCTCGGCGCCCCGCTGCTTCGAGATCGAGCAGCGGCTCAAGGAGCTGCTCGACATCCCGGTCTTCCACGACGACCAGCACGGCACGGCGGTGGTGGCGCTCGCCGCCCTGCAGAACGCGCTGCGGCTGACCCGCCGCGACCCGGGGACCACCCGGGTCGTCATCTCCGGGGCCGGCGCGGCCGGCGTGGCGGTGGCCCGGATCCTGCTCGAGGCGGGGATCAAGGACCTCGCGGTCGTCGACCGCAAGGGCGTGCTCAACTCCGAGCGCGGCGACCTCACCCCGGTCAAGCGGGCCCTCGCCGTGGACACCGCGGACCGGTTCGGTCGCTCGGGCTCGCTGGCCGACATCCTGGCGGGGGCCGACGTCTTCATCGGGGTCTCCGGCGGCACCGTGCCCGAGGAGTACGTCGCCACGATGGCACCCGAGGCGATCATCTTCGGCCTGGCGAACCCGACTCCTGAGGTGCTGCCCGACGTGGCACACCGCCACGCGCGCGTGGTCGCCACGGGGCGTTCGGACTTCCCGAACCAGATCAACAACGTGCTCGCGTTCCCCGGCATCTTCCGCGGCGCCTTCGACGTGCATGCGACAGCCATCACCGAAGGGATGAAGCTGGCCGCGGCCAACGCCCTGGCCGACCTGGTCGGCGACGACCTCGCCGAGGACCTGATCATCCCCTCGCCGTTCGATCCGAGGGTGGCGCCGGCGGTGTCGGCCGCAGTCGCCGAGGCTGCCCGCCGTGACGGAGTGGCCCGGCGCTAGCCTCGTCGCCATGTTCGCTGTCTACGCCGACAAGTTCTCCTCCGACGACCCGTTGTCAGGCCTGGTGGTGGGAGAGCGGCCGGAGCCGGTCGCTCCCGACGGGTGGACGACGGTCACCGTCAAGGCCGCCTCGCTGAACCACCACGACCTCTGGTCCTTGCGGGGCGTGGGGCTCCGCGAGGAGGCGCTACCGATGATCCTCGGCTGTGATGCCGCCGGTCTCGACGAGGACGGCAACGAGGTCCTGGTCCACGCCGTGGTCAGCGACCCGTCCTGGTCGGGCGACGAGACGCTCGACCCCAGGCGTTCGCTGCTGTCCGAGCGCCACCAGGGCACCTTCGCGGACCGGGTCGTCGTCCCTCGCGGGAACGTGGTCGCGAAGCCCGCCTCGCTGTCCTTCGAGGAGGCGGCCTGCCTGCCGACGGCGTGGCTCACGGCGTACCGGATGCTCTTCACGCAGGGGAACCTGAAGGCCGGCGACACCGTGCTCGTGCAGGGTGCCGGCGGCGGCGTCGCGACCGCCCTGATCACGCTGGCCCGGGCCGGTGGGCTGCGGGTGCTGGCCACCAGTCGCGACGAGGCGAAGCGGGCGCGAGCACTCGAGATCGGCGCCCACGAGGTCTTCGAGTCCAACGCCCGGCTGCCGACCAAGGTGGACGCCGTGATGGAGACCGTGGGGCGGGCCACCTGGTCGCACTCGATCCGCGCTCTGCGGCCCGGCGGCGCGATCGTGATCTCCGGGACCACGTCCGGTCCGAAGCTCGACGACGCCGAGCTGACCCGGATCTTCTTCCTCCAGCTGCGGGTGATCGGCTCCACGATGGGTACCCGCAGCGAGCTGGCCTCGCTCGTCACCCTGCTCGACGCCACCGGCGCCCGGCCGTTGATCGATCGGACGATCCCGATGACCGACGCGCGCGACGGGTTCGCCGCGATGGCCGAGGGTGACGTGTTCGGCAAGGTGGTGTTCACCCGATGACGGAGACCGGCCGCAGGACCCACCTGATCACCGGCGCCGGCTCCGGCATCGGAGCCGACCTGGCGCGATCGCTGCACGGGCGCGGTGACGCACTGGTGCTGCTCGCCCGCAGTGCCGCACGAGCCGCCGAGCTCGCGGCCGCGTTCCCCGGCGCGGCGACGGTGGTGGCCGACCTCGCGGACCCGGCCTCCCTGGACGCGGCCCTCGCCGCCGTCGACCTGCCGCCGGCCCTGGACTCCGTGGTCCATGTAGCCGGCGTGGTCGACCTGGCCCCGGTGGCAGAGCTGGACCACGAGACCTGGCAGCGCCACCTCGACGTCAACCTCACCTCACCGGCCCTGCTCACCCGGGCGACCCTCCCGGCGCTCCGGGCCGCGCGCGGCACCGTCGTCTTCGTGAACTCGGGGGCCGGGCTCGCGGCGCACCCGACCTGGGGCGCGTACGCCGCGTCGAAGTTCGGTCTTCGAGCCCTGGCCGACGCCCTGCGGGGCGAGGAGCAGGACCACGGGGTCCGGGTGAGCACGGTCTACCCCGGCCGCACCGCGACCTCGATGCAGGAGAAGGTGCACGAGCAGGAGGGCAAGGAGTACGACGCCGACGACTGGATCGATCCCGCCACCGTGGCCGCGACCATCCGGCAGCTGATCGACCTGCCCTCCGACGCCACCATCTCCGACGTCACCCTCCGTCCGACGCCTCGCTAGCGAGGACCGCGGGACCGCCAGTTGCCGGCCCCGACCAGCACCATCCGGAGCTGGGCCCGCGCGGTCTCGACGATCGCGGCCTCGACCTCGGGGCGCTGCGGCGAACTGAGGATCTTCTCGGCGGTGGCGACCATGGCCATCACCATCAGGTTCGACAGGTTGCGCAGATCGGCCTCCGACCAGGCGGCCGTGCCGGGGAGCCCGGCCAGGTCGGTGGCCAGCTCGCGCTCGCAGAGGTCGATCTCGTGGCGGATCGCCGCGCGGACCCCGGGCGGGCCCGCGGTCCGCTCGCGCGCGATGAACAGGAAGTGGTCGCGCCGCTCGTGCACGTGCTCGACCAGCACCCGGATCGAGTGGTCGATCGTGGCCTCGAAGCCGGGCTCACCACGTCGTACGTCGCGCAGCATCGCGCGCAGCGAGACGAACGACTCGTCCACGAGGGAGAGACCGAGGGCCTCGATCGAGTCGAAGTGGCGGTAGAACGCGGTCGGCACGACGCCGACCTCCTTGGCGACCTGGCGCAGCGACAACGCGGCCAGGGTGCTCTCCTCGGACAGCGCCAGCGCCGCGTCCAGGATCGCGCGCCGGGTCCGCTCCTTGCGCTGGACCCGGCTCGCGGGAGTCAGCGGGGTCGGGTCGGCCATGGGCCCGATGCTATGTCCCGGGTCGGGCCGTGATTGTCGTCGACCGGCCGGGCGGGTGAGGATGTCCCCATGAAGGACCACCTGAGCAAGGGCGAGATCCGCAAGGACGCGGTGCAGGGCGTCGTCGAGGCAGCTGCCACCACGGTCGCCGACGTCGCCACGATCGTGACGACCGCCGTCAAGGGCATCGCCGGCGCCGTCGGTGGTCTGGCCACCGAGGTGTTCGAGATCCGCGACTCCGCACGGCGGGCCACCGACGACCTCCCCGAGGCGGACGCCCGCGAGCAGGACTGACGGCTACCCGAACCGGAGCCGGAAGTCCGCCATCCGGAACGACCCCAGCCGGGTCGCCCCACGCAGCCAGGCCAGGGGACCCTGCGCGTCGAACTCCCAGGACCCGCGACAGGGCAGCAGCTTCGCGGAGCCGCTCAGCGGCGCCGCGCTGCCCTCACCCTTCCCGTCGAGGGCCGGCTGCCAGGTGCCGCTGCGGAACGGGACCCGCACCGAAGCCCGCGACAGGTCGGTGAACTCGGCGCGCGCGATCGGACGCCGTTCGAGGTTGGCCGACCACTCGGTGCGCGACAGCGGACCGGCGTGGCTGGACTCGAGCCGGAAGTCGCAGAGCTCCTTGGGGATCGCCCACAGCTCGCGTCCTCCGGCCATGGAGGCGGGGGAGTCCACCCAGATGTCGCTGATCGTCACGCACCGGCCGTGGCCGGGGGACCTCGCCAGCCGGGCCACGAGCAGCTCGGAGTAGTCCAGCGTGCCGCCCGGCTCGTAGTCGACGAACGCGGCGCCGTAGATCCCGGCGGGCCGACGCTCATCGACCTCCCGGGGCACCCGGAACAGCGACAGCCAGAGCTGGCCCGCCAGGTGCCACGGCGCCGGCGGGTGGGCGACCGGCGGGGGCGACGGAGGGGGAATGGCTCAGTCCTCGGGGTCGTCCAGCCGGGCCAACCAGGTCGCGAACCGCTCCACCGCGGTCTCGAACTCCGGGTGCAGGTCGGTGAACTCCTGCAGGCGCTCGGCGACCCACGCCAGGGTGACGTCCTCGCCACCCCGGCGCTTCTCGAGCTCCTCGACTCCGCGGTCGGTGAAGTACATCAGGCGAAGGCCCGGTCGAGCAGGTCCTTCTGCTCGGCCGTGTGCCGCTTGACGGTGCCCACGGAGGGGGAGGACGAGGCTTCGCGCGTGATCCCCTCGACGGTGGCGTCGACGTCCGGCCACACGTTGAGCTGGTAGTGCGGCCACGGGCCCATGTTGACCGGCTCGTCCTGCACCCAGCGCACGGCCTTGAGGTTGGGGTAGCGCGCGATCTCGGCCCTGATCTCGTCCTCCGGGCGAGGGTAGAGCTGCTCGATCCGGGCGATGGCGAACCGCTCGGGGTTCTCCCGCTTGGCCCGCTCGACCATCAGGTCCCAGGTGACCCGGCCCGAGCACATGAGCAGCGTGTCGACCTTGCTCTGGTCGGCGTGGTCGTCACCGATGAACGGCCGGAAGGACCCGCTGGTGAAGTCCTCGGGCTGCGAGGCGGCTTCCTTGCGCTTGAGCATCGACTTCGGCGTGAACACGATCAGCGGCCGGTGGGCTCCGCCGAGGGAGTGCTGGCGCAGCAGGTGGAAGTACGACGCCGGGGTGGACGGCTGCGCGACCACGAACGCGTCGTCCGCACACATCGTCATGAACCGCTCGATCCGGGCTGAGGAGTGGTCGGGACCCTGACCCTCGTAGCCGTGCGGGAGCAGCAGCACCACGCCGGACTGCTGGCGCCACTTGGTCTCGCCCGAGGAGATGAACTCGTCGATCACGGTCTGGGCGCCGTTGACGAAGTCGCCGAACTGCGCCTCCCACAGCACGAGTGCCTCGGGGCGGGCCACCGAGTAGCCGTACTCGAAGCCGAGCGCGGCGTACTCCGAGAGCAGTGAGTCGTACACGTGGAACTTGGCCTGGTCCTCGGTGAGCGAGGTCAGCGGGGTCCACTCGTCGGCGTTGATCCGGTCGATGATCGTGGCGAACCGGGAGACGAACGTGCCGCGGCGGGAGTCCTGCCCGGCCAGCCGCACCGGACGCCCGTCCATCAGCAGCGCGCCGAACGCGAGGATCTCGCCGGTGCCCCAGTCGATCGGGCCGTCGGTGATCGCGGCCGCCCGGCGCTGGAGCTGCGGCATCACCTTCGGGTGCACCGTGAAGCCTTCGGGCGGGGTGACGTAGGCGTCCGAGATCCGCTTGAGCACCTCGGCCGAGACCGACGTCTTCGTCTCACCGGCCGGCTTCTCCGGGTAGTCCGGGACGGTGGTCCACTCGGACGGCTGCGTGCTG
>CAWGWW010000029.1:0-27854 GCA_963826415.1 uncultured Actinomycetota bacterium
AACGGCGACCAGTCCGGCTCGCGCTTCTCCAGGAACTGGTCGCGGCCCTCGGCCGCCTCGTCGGTCATGTACGCGAGCCGGGTGGTCTCGCCGGCGAAGAGCTGCTGGCCCACCAGGCCGTCGTCGATCAGGTTGAACGAGTACTTCAGCATCCGCTGCGCTGTCGGCGACTTCGCGTTGATCTTGCGCCCCCAGTCCAGCGCCACGGCCTCGAGCTCGGCGTGCGGCACGACCTTGTTGACCATGCCCATCCGGAACGCGTCCTCAGCGGAGTACTCGTCGCCGAGGAAGAAGATCTCGCGGGCGAACTTCTGGCCCACCTGCCGGGCGAGGTACGCCGACCCGAAGCCGCCGTCGAACGACCCGACATCGGCGTCGGTCTGCTTGAAGCGGCCGTGCTCGGCGCTGGCCAGGGTCAGGTCGCTCACCACGTGCAGGCTGTGCCCCCCGCCGGCCGCCCACCCGTTGACCAGGCAGACCACGATCTTCGGCATGAACCGGATCAGCCGCTGGCACTCCAGGATGTGCAACCGGCCGAGCTTCGCCTTGTCCACCGTCTCGACGGTCTCACCCTGGGCATACTGGTAACCCGTGCGCCCGCGGATCCGCTGGTCGCCACCGGTGCAGAAAGCCCACTTGCCGTTCTTCTCACTCGGCCCGTTGCCGGTGAGCAGCACGCACCCGACGTCGCTGGACTGGCGCGCGTGCTCCAGCACCCCGAGCAGCTCGTCGACGGTGTGCGGCCGGAACGCGTTGAGCACGTCGGGCCGGTCGAACGCGATCCGGACCGTGCCGTGGGCGTTGGCCCGGTGGTAGGTGAGGTCGGTCAGGTCCTCGAAACCGGGCACGGCGGTCCAGGCGCTCGCGTCGAAGATCTGCGAAACCCCGTCGATGGCACTCATGGGGCCAGACCCTAGTGCCCGGAATCCCCGGCCGCCGCGGGGTGTTCACCTGTCATGACTTTGCAGGGAGAGTACGTACCCAGCCCCAGCACCTGGGTCCGCGAGCAGGTGGAGCAGTACGAGGCCAGCGGCGGCGCCGAGGCCAACACCGTCCGGGGCGTCCCGATCGTGGTGATCACCTCGCGCGGCGCCAAGTCCGGCAAGCTGCGCAAGAATCCGGTGATGCGAGTCGAGCACGACGGCGCCTACGCCGCGGTGGCGTCCAAGGGCGGCGCCCCGGAGCATCCCGAGTGGTTCCACAACTTCGTCGCCCACCCGCGCGTCCAGCTGCAGGACGGCCCCACTCCGCACGAGTACGTCGCTCGCCGGGTCGAGGGCGCGGAGCGCGCGCTCTGGTGGGAGCGGGCCGTCGCCGTGTGGCCGGCCTACGCCGACTACCGGGCCGGGACCGACCGGGAGATCCCCGTCTTCGTGCTCGAGCGCGCCTGAGGCTCGGGACAGGTCAGCCGGCGCGGGCGATGGACATCGCCAGGCCGACCAGGTGGCCGATCCGGGCCAGCTCGGACGCCAGGAAGTCCGGCCCGCCGCGGCGACCGACCACGACGATCTCGTCGTCGTTGAGGTGCGCCGCGCAGTAGACGTTGACCTCGTCGTCGAGGTCGAGCACCTGGGCGCGGCCGATCTTCGTCCACGCGAGGTCTGAGGGTGCCGCTTCGGTGGCGTTCACGATGCCGTCGGTCCGGTGCACCCGGGCCGCCCAGTCGGCACGGAAGGTGATCGGGAGCAGCCCGAGCAGCTGGTCGAGGGCGGCGGCGGGATCCGCAGTCATCTCCTCGACCGCCTCGAGGTCGAGGAAGAGGTTGCCGCCGGCGGCGTACCGGCTGATCCAGATCACCCGGACCCCGTCCAGCTCGGTGCAGGCGGAGACGATCGAGTCGGGCATGGTCCCCGGCGCGATCTCGAGCAGCACGTCGTCGACCGCGGTCTGCTCGTCGTGGATCTTCTCCACGATCTCGATCGCCACGATGTCGCCGCCGGCCTCACCGATCGCGCTCGCCAGCCGTCCGAGGGAGCCGGGGACGTCGGGAAGTTCCACGCGCAACAAGAACGGCATCTCAGCTCCAGGATCGACTCCGCCGACCCTAGCCCGGTCAGGTTGCCTCGAGGTTACGCACCACCGGGCGTGGGACGGGGCCGGTGAGCGCGCCGGCTCAGGACCCGGTGAGCCGCTGGCGCAACCCGGTCGCGCGCAGGGCGCGGCGGTCGATCGCCGCCCGCACGTCGGCCTCGGACCCGACGACGACGACCTTGTCCCGGGCCCGGGTCAGCGCGGTGTAGAAGAGCTCGCGCGTCAGCAACCGGGAGTCCTGCGGCGGCAGCAGCACCACGACCTCCCCGGCCTGGCTGCCCTGGCTCTTGTGGATGGTCATCGCGTGCATCGTCTCGACCTGGTCCAGCCGGCTCGGCGCGAAGTCGAGCTGCCGGTTCCCCGAGGCGACCGCGGCCCGCAGCACCCCGTCGGGGCGGCGTACGACGACCCCGGTGTCGCCGTTGTAGACGCCGAGACCGTAGTCGTTGGCGGTGACCAGCAGCGGACGGCCGGCGTACCAGGCGGTCCAGATCGGTTCGCCGGTCTCCTCGCTCAACCACCGCTCGACCTGCCGGTTCCAGTGGCGTACGCCGTACGGTCCCTCGCGGTGCGCGCAGACCAGCCGCTGCCGCTCGAGGGCGGCGAGCGCGGTCGCCACATCTCCCTGCACCGACTCACGCGCCACCTCCAACGCGTGCGGGACCAGGATGCTGCGCAGTCGCGGAGCCGGGTCGGGGTCGGTGACGAACTCGATGTGCTCCCCGCCCGCCGCGAGCAGGTCGACGGCCCGGTCGGCATCTCCGGCCCGCACCGCCTCGGCCAGCTCGCGGATCGACTCCCCGAAGCGGTGCGACGTGCGCAGCGCCGCGATCCGTACGTCGCTGCGGCCGCCCAGTCCCTCGACCAGGTCGGCCAGCACGGCCCCCGCCTCGACGCTCGCGAGCTGGTCGGGGTCGCCGACCAGGATCAGCCGGGTCTCCGGACGGACCGCCTCGAGCAACCGCGCCATCATCGTCAGCGACACCATCGAGGTCTCGTCCACGACGATCACGTCCTGCGGCAGCCGGTTCTCACGGTGGTGCCGGAACCGGGCGGAGGTGTCGGGTCGGCTGCCGAGCAGCCGGTGCAGGGTGACCGCGGTGATCCCGCGCAGCCGGTCCTGGTCGGCGCCGGGCAGCTTGGCGACCTCCTCCTCGACCGCCTGCTGCAGCCGGGCCGCCGCCTTGCCGGTGGGGGCGGCCAGGGCGATCCGCAGCGGGGCCGCTCCCGCCTGCTCGCCCTGCTCCGCGAGCAGCGCCAGCAGCGCCGCGACCGTCGTGGTCTTGCCGGTCCCCGGACCGCCGGTGAGCACGGTGGTCGCCTGGCCGAGCGCGATCCGGGCCGCGGCACGCTGCTCGTCGTACCCAGCGGCAGGGAAGACCCGGTCCAGGGCGGTCTCGAGACTCGTCGTCTCGGCCTCGCTCAGCGTGAACGGCGCCAGCCGCGCCAGCAGGTCGGCACAGACCTGCTCCTCCTCGCGCCAGTAGCGGTCGAGGTAGAGCAGCCGGTCGTCGAGCAGCCGCAGCACGCTGGGGGTGCCGGCGAGCGGGCTCGCCGCGACCGCAGCCAGCCAGGCGGCCGGCTCCGGCCACGGGAGCTCCTCGAGTCCGGAGAGGGCGGCCACCGTGGTCAGGTCCACGCACACCGAGCCACCGCGAACGGCCCGGACCGCCAGGGCGACTGCGAGCGCCACCGTCGGATCGGTCTCCCCCGTCATCGCGGTCAGCCGCCGTCCGACGTGGACGTCAGCGGTCTCGATGAGGCCGGACTCGTTGAAGACGCGCAGCAGGCCGTCGGCCTGCAGGGCCAGGCGGTGGTCGCGCGGGTCCTCGAGGCCCACCATCGGCTCGGTCATCCGACTCCCCGTCCGTCCAGCAGGTCCGAGAGGGCGGTCACCAGTCCGGCCGGCGGGAGCCAGCTGAAGACGCCGGCCGGGTGCCCGTCGACGACGGGGGTCTCGGCGCCGCACATGCCACGCAGGTAGAGGTAGAGCACGCCGCCGAGATGGGTCGCCGGGTCGTAGCCGGGCTGGCGCCAGCGGAGGTAGCGGTGCAGGACGACGACGTAGAGCAGCGCCTGCAGCGGGTAGTCGGAGTGGAGCATCGCCTCGGTCACCCGGTCGCGCGAGTAGTCGGCGGCCGTCAGCGGGCGCTCCGGGTCACCGAGGCGGTTGGTCTTGTAGTCGGCGACCAGGTAGCGGTGGCCGGCGCCGTGCGGCACCCGCAGCACCAGGTCGATCGACCCGGAGAGGTAGCCCCGTAGCGACTGCTGGCCGAGCCCGGCGCCGAGCAGCCGGTCGGCGTAGGGCAGCAACGCATCGTCACCGGGCAGGTGCTCTTGGAGCAGCCGCCCCACGTCCGCGAGACGGACGTCCGGACCGGCGCTGTGGTCACCGCCGGCCAGCGGGATCTCGAAGTCGAGCTCGCGCAGCCGGTCCGGCCACCCCACGTCGGCGAGGGTGACCCCGGGAGCCAGTGGGCCGAGCGGGGTGTGGTGCAGCGGCACGAGGGCCCGGGCGAGCTCGTCGACCGTCGTCTCGACCGGCCACCAGGCCAGCTGCTCACGGACCCGGGTGGCGAGCTCGGCCTCGAGGTCGGGCGCCTTCGGGTCGGCGGTCTCCAGCACGCCGTGCACCAGCGAGCCGAAGGCGGCGCCGGCGGGGAGATCTGCCATCGGCGAGGCCACGTCGTCGCCGGGGCCGGGCTCGACCTCCCCGGGTGGCAGCTCCTCGACCTCGTCGTCGAGGACCACGCGTTCCGGCTCGCTGCCCACGCCGCCGGCCTCCTCGGCCGCCCGGATCAACCCCGAGTAGGAGGTACGCCGCCAGGAGAGGTCGATCGACCGGCCGAAGCGGCGTACGCCGAGGCCTCGAGGAGCGGCGGCGGGCGGCGCCTCGGCGGGGGTCACGATCGCGGACTCCTCCACGACCGGACCACCCGCGGCCGCCCACTCGCGGAAGCAGCGCACCGCGTCGACGTCGGAGACCTTCGGCTGGCACTGGTCGGGCACCACCGCCTCCCCCGCAGCGCGGCCGCGCAGCAACCGGGAGAGGCCGCCGTTCCGCTCGTCCCACGAAGGTGCCCACCAGGCGACGACCTGGGACTGGGCGCGGGTCAGCGCGACGTAGGTCAGCCGGATGTCGTCACCGGCCATCTCCTCGCGTCCCCGCGCCTCGATGGCGGCGAACCCGGGCTGCCCCTTGCCGCCGATGTCGAGGCAGCGATCGCCGTCCTGGTGGTAGAGCACGATCTCGCGCGGCGGCACGTAGCGGTTGAAGCCGAAGGGCAGGTAGACGAGGGGGTACTGCAGGCCCTTGCTCACCCAGACCGTCATGATCTGCACGGCAGCGGCATCGCTGTCGAGCCGGCGGCTGCGCTCGGACGCACCGCGCTGCTCCTGACACTGCGTCCGCAGCCAGTCGAGCAGAGCAGGGAGGCCGAACCGCTCGCGGTGCGCGGTCTCGTGCAGGATCTGGGCGACGTGGGACAGGTCGGTCATGTGCCGCTCACCGCCGCGCCAGCCGAGCACCCGCGGCCCCATCCCCGCCACGAGAGCGGCCTCGAAGACCGCCGCCACCCCGCGCTCACGGGCGTGGTCGGCCCACTCGCGGAGCACCTCCGCGACCCGGTCGGTGAGCTGGTCCCCACCCGCGGCCAGCGACGAGGCGGTCTCGCCGAAGAACCTCGTCATCGCCGCCGCCCGGACCACGCCCGAGCGGTGCGGTTGCTCGAAGGCCTCCAGCAGCGACAGCCAGTCGGCGGCCGCCGGCGAGGCGAAGACGTCGGTGTCGCCGGTGTAGACGGCCGGGACTCCGATCGCCGCCAGGGCGTCGCGGCAGACCCGGGCGTCGCGGTGCGCCTCGACGATGACCGCGATGTCGCCCGCGGCCAACGGCCGGCCGTCGTACGTCGCCCCGGACGCGAGCAGCTCCGAGATGTCGGCGGCGAGGTCGCCAGCCACATGGGCACGGAGGAGGTCCATCGGGACCGTCTTGGTGCCCTGCATCCCGAACTTGTCGCGGGTCACCACGCGCAGCCGGAAGGGGTCGTTGTGGGGCGCGCCGGCGAGGCGGTGGCCGGTGTGGTGGGCCTCGACCGGCCGGACCACGATCTCCTCGTGTCCCAGAGCAGCACCCTCGAGCACGACCTGGAGCCGCTCGACCAGGGGACGGTCGCTGCGCCAGTTGGTGCCGAGGGTCCAGTGCTGGTCGGCGCGCTCGGCCGCCCGCAGGTAGGTGACGATGTCGCCCCCGCGGAAGGCGTAGATCGCCTGTTTGGGGTCGCCGATCAGGACCACGGTGGCGTGGCCGACGAAGGCGCGCTCGACCACCTCCCACTGCACCGGGTCGGTGTCCTGGAACTCGTCGACGAGCACGATCCGCCACCGCTGCCGCATCCGGACCCGGGCGGGGGCACCCTCGTCCTCGAGGGCGGTCGCGAGCCGCCCCAGCAGGTCGTCGTACCCCAGGACGCCCAGCAGCCGCTTGCGCCGCTCCAGCTCGACGAGCACGGCCCGGGCGAACCCGACCCGGACGGCCTGCGGGCTCCCGGTCGGCGGGTCGGCCGGCGTGAGCGTGGTCCGCGGGTTGGCGACCACCTCACGGGCCAGCGACAACGCCTGCCCGCGGGTGAGGACCGGGGTCCCCTTCTCCCCACCGAACCTCTGCAGGTAGAGGTCGTCGACGACCTCGGTGACCAGGTCGTCGAGGCTCTCGACGAGCGTGACCCCGGCGTCGGTGTCGCCGGCGACGCCGAGCGAGCGGAGCACCAGCTGGCAGAACTGGTGGGTCGTGGCGATCGTGGCGGCGTCGAAGCGGGACAGGGCGTCGGTCAGCCGGTGCCGACGCTCGGTCAGCTCGTCGTCGGTGCCGGTCACCAGGTGGCGCAGCAGCGCGTCGTCGCCGACCGAGTCCGGGTCCGCCAGCGCCGCCGCCGCGTCGACCAGCTGGCGGCGTACCCGCTCGCGCAGCTCCTGGCTGGCCGCCCGACCGAAGGTGATCAGCAGCATCTCGTCGAGGCCGGCCACCCCCTCGGCGACGTAGCGGGTCACCAGCCCCGCGAGCGTGAAGGTCTTGCCGGTGCCGGCGCTGGCCTCGAGGACGGTGGTGCACGGACCGCTCGGCAGCGGCCCCAACAGGTCGAAGGCCTTCATCAGATCCCCGTCCGTTCGCAGCGCAGCAGCGGCAGCCACAACCGGGCCGCGAGCACCCCGAGCCGGGTCTGCTCGCCCTCGCGCACGTCCTCGGCCGGCACCGGGGTGAGCAGCTTGTCCAGGGGGGCGTGCGGACCCCAGACCCGCTCGTGCGCGGGTGCGGCGTCCTCGGCGGGGTAGTTGCCGCTCTTCCACTTCTTCAGGGCGGAGTCGAGCGGGTTGTCGCCCTGATGCCGTGCACTGGCCCAGGCGAACGACGTCTTCAGCGGCAGCGGCAGCGGCTCGCGGCGCCCCTCGTCGTAGAGCGCGACCAGGTCGCGCAACAGCTCCACCGGGGCCTCCCCGGCGGGGCCGAGCAGCCGCTGGACCGGGTTGGTCCCGCGCGCGGACCGCCCGATCGTCAGCGCCGTCCAGTTGTGGTCGGGCTGGTGTGCCGCGAGGGCGAGCAGCCGGATCCAGGACTCGAGCAGCTGCTTGCCGTCGAGCCGGGAGTAGCCGACGGCGACGAGCCGGTCGCCGTACACCGGGGTCACCGTGCCGGTCAGTCGCCGACCTCCACCCAGGTGGACGTCGATGTCGTGCGCCCGGGGCGCGACCTGGCGATGGGTGAGCGCCGCGATCGCCAGCTGCATCGCCTGCTCCCGGACCTCGGTGGCCTTGCGCCAGCCCAGCTGCCCCGGCGGGAGCGATCCCCGGCGCCACTCGGCGGCCAGCGCCTGGTCCGGGTGGATCCCACGCAGCATGTCACCGAGCATCCGGTCGCCGACGCCCCACGTCTCCAGCGCGTCGATCTCGACCGGCATCGCGTCGGAGACGCCCTCCACGTCCCACGGCAGGGTCAGGTCGAGGGCCCGGAAGAAGCCCTTGACCGGGTCGCGGAAGAAGCCGAGCAGGTCGACCAGGGAGAGGTCCGCCCGATCCTGCTCCGGGAGCGGAGAGGGCAGGAACTCCGGCGCCGCGGGCCGGTCGCCGGCCGCGGTCTGCGCGGTGAGCAGCATCGCCGGGTCGAAGGTGAACGGCGTGGGCACGCCCAGCCCTCCGGGCGTGACGTTCTTGACGTCGAAGGGCTGCAGCGGGTGCGCGACGACCAGCCGACTTCGGACGGGCTCCGGGGTGGTGCGGTCGAGCACGTCCAGCAGCTCGCCGAGGGGTACGGCGGGCGGGCGTGGCTGTCCGCTGTGCTCGTTGGCGCCGGTGTAGGTGATGACCAGCTTCTCGGTGGCCGCGCCGACCGCGTCGAGGAGCAGCTGCCGGTCCTCGGAGCGCACGTCGCGCTCGCCGGTGATCGGACCGCGAGCCAGGACGTCGTCGCCGTCGACCATGCCGAGCCGGGGGAAGACACCGTCGTCGAGGCCGAGCAGGCACACCACCCGATGCGGCACGTTGCGCATCGGGACCATCGTGCAGACCGTCAGGGTGCCGGTCCGGAAGTTGGCGCGCGTCGGCCGGCCCGCGAGGTGCCCGCCGAGCAGGGCGCGGACGTCGGTCAGCCGCAGCGCGGTGTCGGACCGCTCGGTCGCCTCGGCGAGGACCGTGGCGAACTCCCGCTGCACCTGACCGGTCTGCCACGCGTCCGCCCGGTCGACCCGGGTCAGCGCCGCCACCCCGTCACTGAGCGCGTCGAGCCACTCGGCCAGGGTCCGGGTGCCGGTCAACCGGTCGGTCGCGGAGCCGAGCCGCTCGACGAACTCCGCCAGCCGGCCGGCGAGCTCCACCCGGTTGCTGCCGACGTCGTCGAGCGGCAGCGTCGTGTCGAGCCACGCCCGCGAGTCCTCGGACAGCGCGACCCCGGCCAGCACCCGGTCCACCCCGAACTGCCAGGTGTTCTGCACGAACGACGCCAGGCCGAACGGCGCCCGGTGCTCCTTGTCCAGCCCCCAGCGGATCCCGGACTCACGCACCCAGGCCGTGACCGCGTCGAGGTCGTCGTCGCTGAACGCGAACCGGCGGCGCACCGGGGCGCTCTGGGCCAGGTCGAGCACCCGGCTCGCGGCCAGCCGGCTGCCGGCGAGGTCGAGGAGCTGGGCCGCCACGCCGAGCAGCGGGTTGGTCTGGGTCAGCGCCCGGTCGGCGAGCCGCACCCGCAGCCGGTGCGCCGGATGCCCGCTCTCGACCACGTCACCGAGCCCGAAGCCGGCCGTGATCAGCGGTGCGTACGACTCGATGTCGGGGCACATCACCAGGATGTCGCGCGGCTCGAGCGTCGGGTCGTCCTGCAGCAGTCCGAGCAGCACCTCACGGAGCACGTCGACCTGGCGGGCCGGCCCGTGGCAGCTGTGCACCTGGACCGAGCGGTCGTCGGCGGCCAGCACCCGACCTTCGGGTCGCAGGGCCGCCGCACGCAGGTCGGACTGGAGCCAGCCGAGCACCGTGTCGGGCAGGGCCGGCCCGGCATGGTGCTCGTCGGCGCCGGCGACTGCACTGAGGCCTCGCTGCAGCTCGCGGACGTCGCGCCCCAGCGTCGCGAGCAGGGGGTGCTCGACGAGGCGGTGGCTCCGGTCGTCGCGGCGCCGGACCGGGCCGCTCTCCCCGCCCAGCGCGGACCACATCACGTCGCTGGGATGGGGCAGCCACAGGTGCAGGTCGTGGTGGGTCGCGAGCGCCTCGAGGAGCTCGATCTCGGTGGCGGGCAGCCGGGTGTGGCCGAAGAGCGAGAAGCGGGCCGGGAGGTCGCTGGGCCCGGAGCGAAGGCGCTCGACGGTCGCGCGGTGCCGCAGGTGGGGCGCGGGGGCCCCGACCCGGGCCACCAGCAGCTGCCACAGCCTCGGCTGCCAGGCGAGGTCTTCGGCGAGCCCCCCACCGGCACCATCGGAGTCGGTGCGACCCTCGAGCCAGTCGACGAGGAGCTGCGGGCGCTGCACGGCGTACGACGCGAAGAGACCGGCGAGCCGGCGCGCAACCGCATAGCGGCGACCGCGGCGGAACTCGGCCTCGTCGCCGGTGTCGAGGTGGCCGAGGTGGAGGGCCAGCGCATGGCACCACGGCTCGTCCAGGCTCTCCGCGATCACCTCGAGCAGGGGCCACACCATCGCGTCGGGCGACCAGGGGTCGTCGTGCACCGTGTCGGTGAGCTCGGCCACCAGCGAGCGGGGGGAGCGGAAGGTGACACCGGCACAGACCCCGTCCTCGGCAGCCCCTCGACCCAGCCGGTGCGACAGCCGCTGGCTGAGCCAGCGCTCGACTCCCCGCGCCGGGACCAGCACCAGCTCCGGCGCGAACGCGTCCGCCGGCGGCTGCGCGAGCAGGTCACCGAGCGCGTCGGCGAGCAGGTCGGTGCGCGGGGCACGGTGGAGATGGAGCGTCACGTGCGCACCCTAGGTGCTGGCGCCGACAGAACCGAGCGCCCTTCCCGGCGAGAGCCTCGGGAGCCGCCGTCGCCCGGCGTTGCTCAGGATTCGGCGTGGTCCTGGGAGCGGAAACGCTGGTAGCTGTAGACGATCATCGCCACGGCGATCAGGCCCGAGGCGACCTGGGTCACCCCGGTCGCCCAGCCACCGAGCAGCCACCAGTCGTCGTTCAGCGTCCACCAGCCGGGGGCCGGAGGCTGCCAGATCCAGACCACGCCCGCACCGATCAGCACCAGGGCGGCGAGCACGGACGCCAGGATGCGGGGCCAGGTCTCGACGCTCTCGGCGGCGGCCTGGAGCGCCTTCTTCTTGACGGGCTCGAGGCGGCGCTCGGCCCATTCGTACTGCTGGGAGAGCAGCACGAGCCCGGCGAAGATGCCGAGCAGGCCCGGCCCGGGGAGCACCAGCGCCGCGATGCCAGCCAGGATCAGCACCCAACCCAAGGTCTCCAGGGCGAGCCGCTTGGCGGCCGCCTTGCCCTCACGCATCATGACTGCAGCCTCTCAGATCCGATCAACCCACCTGCGCAGGCGCGGCTCGTGAGAGCCTGAACCCATGACCGAGCCGGCGGAGCAGCCGCGTCGTGGCCGGCCCGGCCACGACCACGAGACGGTCCTGCGTCGCGCCATCGACATCTTCAACCGCCAGGGCTACGACGGCACCAGCATGGGCGACCTGGCCCGCGAGCTGGGCCTCACCAAGTCCGCGATCTACCACCACGTGCCGAGCAAGTCCCATCTGCTCGAGCAGGCCCTCGACGAGGCCCTGGACGGTCTGGCCGCGGTCATCGACGCCGCTTCGGACACCTCCTCCGGCGAGTCCGCCCACCTACGCCTGCGGACCGCCGTACGGCAGAGCGTGGAGGTGCTGGTCGAGCACCAGCCGGCCGTCACCCTGCTGCTCCGGGTGCACGGCAACAGCGAGATCGAGGTCGCCGCACTGAAGCGGCGCCGGGCGCTGGACGCGCGGTTCGCCGCGCTGGTCCAGGAGGCGGTCGACGAGGGGTCGCTGCGGACCGACGTGTCGCCTGACCTGGTCAGCCGGCTGCTGTTCGGCATGGTGAACTCGCTGGTCGAGTGGTACCGCCCCGGAGGTGCGGTGGACGCAGCGGTGCTCTCGGAGGCGATCACCACGCTGGCCTTCGACGGCCTGGCCAGCGACCCCCGGCCCTAGCCGGATCGCTCAGGCGTCGAAGTCGACGGTCACCACGTCGCTGACCGGGAAGGACTGACAGGTCAGCACGAAGCCCTCGTCCACCTCCGCCTGCTCCAGCGCGTAGTTGCGGCGCATGTCGACCTCGCCCTCGCGGACCAGCGCCCGGCAGGTGCCACAGACGCCGCCCTTGCAGGCGAACGGGAGGTCGGTCCGGGTGGCCTGGGCGGAGTCGAGGATGCTCTGGTCCCGCGACATCGGGGCCGTCGCGGTGAGCCCGTCGAGGACCACGGTCACGTCACTGACCTCACCGGTGGGCAGCACGTCGGCGCGGTGCAGCTCCGGCGGCGGCTCGTCGACGTAGAACAGCTCGAAGTGCACCCGGTCCCCGGGGAACTCCAGCTCCTCCAAGGCGGCGCGCGCGTCGTTGATCATCGCGAACGGCCCGCAGAGCCAGACGTGGTCGATCGAGTCGACGTCGACCAGCAGGTCCAGCAGCCGGCGCAGCCGGTCCGCGTCGAGCCGGCCGGAGAACAGCTCCACCTCGCGCGGCTCACGGGAGAGCACGTGCACCAGCTGGAGGCGTGGGCCGAAGCGGTTCTTCAGGTCACCGAGCTCCTCGGCGAACATCACCGAGCCGCTGGTCCGGTTGCCGTAGAGAAGGGTGACCTCGCTGGACGGGTCCGCGTCGGGATGGCCGAGGACCGTGCCCATGATCGACAGCATGGGGGTGATGCCGGAGCCGGCGGCAATGCACAGGTGCCGCCCACCGGCCACGGGGTCGGCCCGGAAGCTCCCGGTCGGGGTCTGCACCTCGACCCGGGTGCCCGGAGTCACCTCGTTGACCAGCCAGCGCGAGAAGAGCCCGTCCGGGATCTCGCGTACGCCGATCCGCGGACGCTGGCCGGCCGGCGCACAGATCGAGTAGGAGCGCCGGTGCTCCTGCCCGTCGATGGTGCGACGCAAGGTCAGCGACTGGCCGGCCTCGAAGTCGAACGCGTCAGCCAGCTCGTCGGGGACGTCGAAGGTCACCGCGACCGCGTCGTCGCAGAGCCGCTCGACCGCGGCGACGCTGAGCGTGTGGAAGACGGGGGCGGTCCGTCCACCGACCCGCTGCCCCCCACTGGGGTTGGTCGTCGGGCTGGTGGTCTGGGCGGTCATTCAGATCTCCTTGACGTGCTCGAACGGCTCGCGGCAGTCCGTGCAGCGGTAGAGCGCCTTGCACGCGGTCGGGCCGAACTCGGAGGTCAGCTCGACCGACGCCGAGCCGCACTGCGGGCAGTGCACGTCCCGGCGCACCGGGAGCAGCGTGAGCGGGACCGGGCCGTCGTGGCGGGTCGCCGGGCCGGGCGCCGAGAGCCCGTGCGCGGCCAGGGCCTGCCGGCCGCGCTCGGTGATCCAGTCGCTGGACCAGGCCGGGCTCAGCTCCACCCGCACGCGTACGTCGGTGAAGCCGGCGTCGGTGAGCCGGTGCACGAGGTCGTCGCGCATCGTCGCCATCGCCGGGCACCCGGAGTAGGTCGGGGTGATCGCCACGACGACTCCGTCGCCGTCGGTGAGCTCCACGGAGCGGAGCACGCCGAGGTCCTCGAGGGTCAGCATCGGCATCTCGGGGTCGGTGACCGAGCAGGCGACGGCGTACGCGCGCTCGCGCAGGGAAGCCCGGTCGTCGGTGGCGATCACGGTCACCACTTCCCCATCGGGTGGGCGCGGGCCACCACCTGCATCTCGGCCAGCATCAGACTCAGGTACTCGGTGTGCAGCCCGTCGCGGCCGGTCCGGCCGCTGACCCCGGCCAGCGCACCGCGCTCCGGTCGCTCGACCCCGCTCATCGCGAAGACCTGCTCGAGCACCACGTCCACCTCGTCGGCCACGGTGGCCGGGTCGACGCCCACTCCGGACTCGGCGACCGCGGCCTCCACCGGATGGGTGGCCAGCATCTCGGGGTAGAGCGGCCACAGCTGCTCGAGGGCGGCCACCAGCCGGTGCCGCGACTCCTCGGTCCCGCGCGCCAGGGTGAGGAACCAGCGACCGGCGTAGTCCCGGTGGTAGGTCAGCTCCTTGACCCCCTTGGCTGCCACGGCCGACAGCACCTGGTCGCGGGTGCCGGCCAGCCGCTCGAGCAGCGCGAGGCGCACGGAGGCGAAGAGCAGCACCCGGACCACGACGTGGGCGAAGTCGCCGTTGGGGACCTCGACCAGCCGCACGTTGCGGAAGTCGTGGCTGTCGCGGAAGAACGCGAGGGCGTCCTCGGGCGGCACCGGCGACCCCTCGGGCAGCCCCGGGACCAGTGCCGGGTCGGCTGCGGCGGCCCGGGCCAGCAGCAGCCGCGCCTGGCCGAGCAGGTCGAGGGCGATGTTGGCCAGCGCGATGTCGTCCTCGAGGTCCGGCGCCCTGCTGCACCACTCGGAGAGCCGGTGCGAGGCGACGAGCGCGTCGTCGGCGAGCATCACGCAGTACGCCGCCAGCGCCTGTGCGTCCACGCCCTCGGGGATGGTGGTGTCGACCCCGGCGAGCGGGTCCTCGAAGTCGGTGCCGAAGGCCCACTGCGAGCTGTCCCCCGGGGCGTCGTGCCCGACCAGCCCGTCGAAGATCGACCCCTGGGCGGCGTTGGGGTCCGGCGCCGGGTGGGCGACGTGGTCGGTGCTGTGGTCGGCGCTGCGGTTGGGACTGCCATCGGGGCTGTGGTCGGACATGTGGTTCCTTCGCTGGCTGGCGTGCTGGTCGGCTCGGCTGGTCGGCCGGGTCGCGACTCACATGTGCGGCACGTTCTCGGGGATCGCGTAGAAGGTCGGGTGGCGGTAGACCTTGTCTCCGCTGGGCGCGAAGAGCGGGTCCTTCTCGTCCGGGCTGGACGCGGTGATCGCGTCCGAGCGGACCACCCAGATGCTGACGCCCTCGTTGCGGCGGGTGTAGACGTCGCGGGCGTGCCGCACGGCCATCTCGTCGTCGGCTGCGTGCAGCGAGCCGACGTGCACATGGTTGAGGCCGCGCTTGCCGCGCACGAAGACCTCGTACAGCGGCCACTCGGCGCGGGCCGACTGGCTGCCAGCGGTCGGGTCGGTCATCGGTTCGTCTCCTCGGTGGTGGCGGCCTCCCGGGCCTGCGCCGCGAACGCGGTCGCGGCCTCACGGACCCAGGCACCGTCCTCGTGCGCCGCCCGGCGGTGTGCGATGCGCTGGGTGTTGCAGGGACCGTTGCCCTTCACCACCTGCATGAACTCGCTCCAGTCGGGAGCGCCGAAGTCGTGGGCGCCGCGCTCCTCGTTCCAGACCAGGTCGGGGTCGGGCAGGGTGACACCGAGGGCCTCGGCCTGCGGCACGGACATGTCCACGAAGCGCTGGCGGAGCTCGTCGTTGCCGTTCCGCTTGATCCCCCACGCCATCGACTGCGCGGAGTTCGGGGACTCGTCGTCGGGCGGGCCGAACATCATCAGCGACGGCCACCAGAACCGGTTCACCGACTCCTGCACCATCGCGCGCTGCTCGTCGGTGCCGCTCATCATCGTCATCAGCAGCTCGTAGCCCTGGCGCTGGTGGAAGGACTCCTCCTTGCAGATCCGGATCATCGCCCGGCCATAGGGGCCGAACGACGTACGGCACAACGGCACCTGGTTGCAGATCGCGGCGCCGTCGACGAGCCAGCCGATCGTGCCGACGTCGGCGTAGGACAGGGTCGGGTAGTTGAAGATGGAGGAGTACTTCTGCCGGCCCTCGATCAGCATCTCGGTCAGCTCCCCGCGGGAGGTGCCGAGCGTCTCGCACGCGGAGTAGAGGTACAGGCCGTGGCCGGCCTCGTCCTGGACCTTGGCCAGCAGGATCGCCTTGCGTCGCAGCGACGGGGCGCGGGTGATCCAGCTGCCCTCGGGCTGCATCCCGATGATCTCCGAGTGGGCGTGCTGGGCGATCTGGCGCACCAGCGTCTTGCGGTAGCCGTCCGGCATCCAGTCCCGTGGCTCGATCCGGTCGTTGCGCCCGATCGTGGACTCGAAGCCCGCCGCCAGCTCTGCTTCGGTCGGGGCTGCCGTCATGGGTCCTCCATCGGGTCGGCGCTATTACTGACCGATCGGTCGGTAATAGTGTGCCACGGGATGCCCCTCCTCGCAACGGCCGAGCCGCCCTGGCGGACCACCCACAGATTGACCACCGGACTGCCCGTCGTCACCCATTCGTGGCAAGATCCGCGCATGGCCGGAACGATCGAGCCGGGCAACACGTGGCTCCCGGATCCCAGATCTCTCGAGGGCCTCACCGTTGCCGCGATCGCCGTGGACCGCTCTTCCCGCCTCGTCTACCGCAACCCGGCCGCGGCGATCCTCTTCGGCCTCGCCGACGATGCCCTGGTCGACCACGGCGCCTGGGCCACGCTGTTCGAGGAGCCCGAGCGCGGTGCAGCCGACGAGATCCTGACCAAGGTGCTCTCCGGCGACTCGTGGGCCGGGGAGCTGCGGATGCTCGCGGTCGATGGCCGGAGCCAGATCCGGGCCACGTCCTGGTCGCCCATCCACACCGCGCAAGGGGTGGCGGGAGCGCTGGTGCTGATCGAGGATCCCGCGAGGGACGGGGCGCAGGCCCGGCGGCTGGCCACCCGGCTCCAGAAGCTCGCGGCCGTGACCACCACCTTGATCCTGGCCGAGAACGTCGCCGCGGTGACCAAGCTGGTGACCGAGCAGCTGGCCGATGCGGCCAGCGCCACCATCGGCTCACTCCTCCTGCTCGACGAGGCCGGCACGGCGCTGCTCCTTCAGGGGATCCGGGGCGGCCGTCCGGGCGTCGAGACCGAGTGGGCCAGCTTCCCGGTCGAGGACCCCACGCCGGCCGGCGAGTCGGTCCGGACCGGACGCATCGTGGTGCTGGCGGACCGCGCGGAGACCGAGCGACGGTACCCCGGTCTCCAGCTGGCGGCCGACGGTGAGCGCGCGCTGGTCTGCCTGCCGCTACGCGTGGCCGGACGGGCGATCGGAGTGGTGACCCTCTCGTTCCCGGGTCGCCGGACGATCGACTCCGCCGAGCTGGAGTTCCTCGGGATCCTGGCCGACGTCTGCGCGCAGACCCTGGATCGTCTCCGGGCGGTCGCCGAGACCGAGGACCGGGAGGCCAAGCTCAGGTTCCTCTCGGAGGCCACCGCCGAGCTGGTCAGTGACCTCGACTACCAGACCACCCTGCGCCGGGTCGCGGACCTCGCCGTTCCCTGGTTCGCCGACTGGTGCGTGATCGCGCTGGCCGAGGACGGCCGGCTGCGCAACCTCGCCGTCTCGCACACCGACCCGTCCAACCAGGACCTGATCGAGCACCTCCAGGAGCGGTATCCCCCCAAGCCGGAGGCCGTCCGGGGCCCCTACCGGGTGCTGCGTACGGGCGAGAGCGACCTGATCCCCGAGATCGCGGACGAGCTGCTGGTCGCGGCGGCGCACGACGAGGAGCACCTGGCCATCCTGCGCCGGCTCAGCTTCCGCAGTGCCATGTCCGTGGCGCTCAAGGTCCACGACCGGGTGCTCGGCGTGATCACCTGGGTGACCGGGGAGGGGGGCCGCCGATTCACCGAGGCCGACCTGGCGTTCGGCGAGGACCTGGCCCGGCGCGCCGCCGTCGCGATCGACAACGCCCAGCTGCACAGCCAGCTGCGCGACGTCGCCCTGCGGCTCCAGAAGGGCGTGCTGCCCGCGGACCTGCCGGCCGTGCTCGGTTGGCAGGCGGCCGTCCGGTACCTGCCGGCCGGACGCACCGGGGCCGGCGGCGACTTCTACGACGTGATCGCCCTCGAGGACGGCCGGCTCGTCATCTTCGTCGGCGATGTCATGGGCCGCGGGGTCGAGGCCACCTCGACGATGGGCCAGGTCCGCTCCTCCGTGCTGACCCTGGTCGCCGTCGACCCGGACCCGAAGGCCGTGATGACCGGGCTGGACCGGGTCTTCGAGCACCTGCACGTCGAGCAGCTGGTCACCGTGGTCTACGCCGTTGCCGACCCCGCCGGCGACACGATCAGCGTGATCAACGCCGGGCACCCGTCCCCGCTGCTGATCCACGGCGCCGGCGGTGCGGAGTACGTCCCGGCGCCGAAGACCCTCATCCTCGGCGCGGGCGGCGGGGACCGGACGGTGGTGACCCGCCCGTTCCATGCCGGCGACGCGATGCTGCTCTTCACCGACGGTCTGGTCGAACGTCGCGACGAGGACCTCGATGCCAGCCTGTCGCGGCTGATCACGACGATCGACGCGGTCCGTGGCCAGGACCTGGCTGCGGGGCTGAGCGCGGTGGTCGCGGCGGTCCGCGATCCCAGCAGCGACGACGACGTCGCTGCGCTGGTCATCCGGCGGGACTGAGCTCCCCCACGAAGCCCCGCCGTCCGTGCGGGAGCTGCAGCGCGGTGACCACGAGGTCTGCGGTGCGCTCGGTGCCGTCCTTCCGGACGAACGGGACGGTCACGGTCTGTCCGATCAGCGCGTCGCGGCCCGTGGTCAGGTGGAGGGTGAAGCCGGCCAGGTGAGCCTGGTGGTAGCGGGTCGGGATGATCGCCAGGAGCCGCTTGCCGACCAGCTCGCCCGGGTCGTCGTACCCGAGGAACTCGCCGGCGCCGGGGCTGAGGGCCACGATCCGGTCGGTGTCGTCGACGGCCACCCTGGCGAGCGCGGACCGGGTGATCGGCTCGGAGTCCCAGTCCGGTCCCGCTCCCGGAGCGTTGGCACCGTCGATCGAGGACCACGGCCGGGGAGCGTCCCCGGAGCTCTGCCGGTCGACCTCACCGCAGATCCAGCGACGCAGCGCCCGCAGCTCGGGCTGGGTCGTCAGCGTGAGCAGCTCGCCGTCGTCGGCCATCCGGACCGCCATTTCGAGCATGGAGTCCAGCAGCCGGAAGTTCTCGACGGAGTCGGCAGGCACCTTGAGCAGCAGGCTGGCGAGCGAGACCCCGGGCTCGGTGAGATTGGCCATCAGCGCCTCGGGGTGGGCGCCGACGTCCGGGGCCGGCACCTGCTCCACCAGGAGCGACAACGCCTCGCTGCTGGCCGCGTGCATCTCCAGCGCCGTCGCCGGGTCGTCGTGGTCGAGCTGGGTCAGCAGGTACTCGCGCAGCAGCGCCTCGCAGTGCTGGTGCCAGGCCGCGTGCAGCAGCAGCGGCACGTTCAGCAACCGCACGTTCACGGTGCCCGGGTCGCTGCGCCACCGGGCGACCGGCCCGAAGTCGTCGGTGCTCGCCGAGCCGTTGCCGTTGCCGTCGCCGGACCCGTCCAGCGACCCCAGCTCGAACCACACGATCTTGCCCGACCCGTCCGAGTCGGCGCCCCACCGGTCGACGAGCTGCTTCAGCAGCCGCAGGCCACGGCCGGTCCCGGCCGTGTCGTGGTAGTTGCGGGGCTGGGGGAAGTGCGGGCTGCCGTCGGCCACCTCGACGCGGATGCCCGACTTCCCCAGGTGCACGGTGACCTCGATCGGCGTACCGGCGTGCACCAGGGCGTTCGTGACCAGCTCACTGACCACCAGCTCGGCCGACTCGAGCAGGTCCGAGCGGTCGTCGGCAGCCAGGAGCTCGCGCATGATGCGTCGCGCCTCGGACACACTCGAGGCCTCTGCCGGCAGGCGCCGGCTGAAGGGCGTGCCCTGCAACACCATAAGCAAGTTCTACCTCTTTCCCGCGGGGAGTGCGCACCCGCGGCCCGGGCGTTCATCGAGGCGCGACGTCTGCCACCGAGCGCTCGGCCCGAGACCCCGTCGACGCCCGAGTGGCCGATCGAAGGTTTCCATTGCCTGTCCACTACCCGGATTCGGGCACGGCCAATCCCCCGGCGCCAAGACTTTGCCTCGCTGCCGACGGTCCTTCACCCAGCGGGGACGGCCTCCGGGACCTGGGGCCGGGGGCTGCCCGGGCCGAGCAGTCCCTCCTGGCGCGCGACGTACGCCGCGGCACCGACGGTCGCGAACGCCGCCAGCACGTTGATCGCCAGTATCGCGACGCTCTTCACGAGGACGAAGGTCTCGAGCGACTGCGACGTGAGCAGCCACAGGGTCATGACCGCCTTGCCGAGGCACAGGGCAGCCCACATCAGGGTGAGTCGCCAGAAGAGCCGGCGCACCCGCGGGCGAAGCGCGAGCTCGCGGTCCATCGGGTAGAAGTCGCCGGCGAGACGAGCCACCAGCGGGCGCGCCGACGCCAACGACACCAGGAACACGCCCCCGACCACCCCGTCGCTGATGATCGGCTGCAGGAAGTACAGGAACGTGCTGTCGGTCGAGATCGCGATCGCCGTGCGTGCGGTCATCAGGACGGCGGTGAAGATCAGCAGTCCGGAGGTCCGTCGCCCGGTGAGCTTGCGCCAGGCGATGGCGCCGTACGTCCAGCCCAGGGCCGCGACGATCGCGGTCCAGATGCCAGCGATCGCGAAGCTCGCGTAGAAGAGCGTGGCGGGGACGACGCAGGCGATCAACAGGCTCTGCGTGACGCGTCGGACGACCGCGCCCAGACGTGGCCGCTCGACGGGCGTGGTTCCGGCCCGGGGGTGCGACTGAGCGGGGAGCGTGAGAGTGCTGGGCGGCGTGATGATGGCCTGTCCTGCCGACTTCCGGGGCCGGGCATGGGTCTGTTCGCCTCGAAATGACGTGGCGGTCTCGACGTCTGCGGGTTCCTCGGCGCTTCGCACTGTACGCCGAGCTTTCGTGAGACTTTCCGGCCTTCTGTGCGGATATCGGCTCGCCACGAGCATCACCGCAGGTCAGCGACGTGGAATCGGTCGCCGGGTCGGTGTGAGACTTTACGCTGGCCGCTCGGCTACATCGGGAAGTTGCCGCGCGGGTCCCAGGTGTAGCCCGTCGGCAGGTCCGAACCCTCCGGGAAGCAGGACGAGCCGCCGTCCGCGTGGTTCGCCGGAGCCTCCCCCTCGCTGCAGGCATGCTCGTCGGCGACCGGGTTGAACACGTAGACGAGCAGCAGGAACCCCACCACCAGCACGCCGGCGGCCACGACCAACCCCGTCGCGATGCCGATCGCCCACTTGGCGGGCGTGCTCAACTTCCGCATGTCGCGAGCATGGGGCACGCCGGGATGCCTGTACAGCGTGGGTGATGGTCGGACGCGGCGTCAGGTGCGCAGGTAGGAGGCGCCGTTCAGGTCGAGCACCGAGCCGGACGCCCACTCGGCCTCGGCGGATGCGAGCCAGTGCACTGCGGCGGCGATCTCGTCGGGCTCGGCCACCCGGTCGAACGGGCTCTGCGCGCGGATCGCGTCACCCCGCTCGCCCTTGAGGTGCTCGTTGGTCATGTCCGTCTCGATGAACCCCGGCGCCACCGTGGCCACCGCGATGCCGTGCGGAGCGAGGGCGACGGCGAGCGACTGGCCCATGGCGTTCATCGCCGCCTTGCTCGCGCCGTACGCCGGCTGCTCGGGCTCGCCCCGGAACGCCCCGCGTGACGAGACGTTGACGATCCGCCCGCCGCCGTCGCGCATGTGCTGGGCCGCTGCCCACGCCGCGTTGGCCGCACCGAACAGGTTGACGTCGAAGGTGGAGCGCCACATCAGCTGCCACTCCTCGTACGTCGTCCCCAGCACCGGGTGCGGCCGGTCCGCGGCCCCGAAGACACCGGCGTTGTTGACGAGGACGTCGAGTCCCCCGAGCTGCTCCGCGGCGGCATCGACCATGGCCCGGACGGCCTCGGGATCGGCCAGGTCGGCCTGCACGACGACGTGGCCGTCGCCCGGCAGCTCGGCGATGAGGGAGTCGGCATGCGCGCGGGAGTCCCGGTGGTGCACGGCGACCCGGTCACCGCCCGCAGCGAACCGCGCGGCGATGGCGCGGCCGAGGCCTCTCGACGATCCGGTCACCAGCACTGCGCGTCCACTCATGTCCTGCAGCCTAGGCATCCCTGCCTCGGGCGAAGCGGAGCCCAGCGCCGACGCCCACTAGCGCCTGCCCCACACGAAGTAGGAGATCGGTCCAACCGGTTGGACGAAGGCTGCGATCACCCACGCCGGCTTGGGGCCACGAACGGCCAGCGGGGATCGCCTCGAGAGATCGAACAACGCCGCACCCGTCATCACCGTCTCGACCGCGCCGGCGACGCAGATGGCTCGCCGCTGGGAGGGGCTCAGGTCCGACCACGTCTTCTTCGCCATCTCTCGAGCCTACGTGTCGCGCCGGGTGCCCACCCTAGGAAGGATCGCGGTACAGCGGGGCGGGCTCCCCGTACTGAACACGTCGTACGGCGCCGGGCAGGGCGGTCGCCAGGGCCTCGAACGCGTCGAGCGAGCAACCCACGCTGAACTCGATCTCCTCGTCGACCTCGCAGGCCAGGCACCAGGCCCGGTCCTCCGGCCAGACGAGGTGCGGTTCCTGGAGGATGCCCTCCGCCGCGCCGGACCAGGCCAGGGCCGCAGCATCCCTGAGCGCGACGACCCGGCCCGTGAAGAGCAGCATCGTGCGCTGGGGGATCTCCACCCGTGGCGCCCCGGGAGCCGGCTCTCCCCCGCCCCATCCCTCCCAGACCGCGGCGTACCCGCAGGCGGGCGTGCTCGTGTACGACGCCAACGTCGCCAACGCCACCCGCACGGTGTCGACCTGGGTCTGGGACGGCTGCGGAAAGGCGATGCGCGCATACGCGGCGAAGCCGGGAGGTCCGAAGCGGACGAGATCCCACCAGTCGACCCCCGCGCGCAGCAACCAGCCTGCGGGCTCGGCGTCGGCTGCGGGACTGATCTGCGTCACCCAGTGATTGTCGTGCATCGGGCGGTGCTGGTCTGGGGCATGCTTGCCTCGTGCGCTTCACCGAGAACGAGCTGACCCAGGCGTTGACGGGAGCCGCCAAGTCGGTGCTCGCCACCCGCAAGGACGTGCGCAAGGGCAAGCAGGACATCGACGACGTGTGGGAGACGATGGATCGCTACCAGCGCTACGTCCTGCTGGACTCCCTCGGCGACCAGGTGCTGCCGGTGCTGGCCGCCCTGCCCGACGTCGACGTCGCGCCCGGCACCCGGCCGACGTACACCGACCGCCAGGTCCAGACCACGGTCGAGGAGCTGGCCGGCGACGACCTCGGCCGGCTCAAGCGCGCCGTGGTGGTCCGGGCTCGGGTGGCCCTGGTGCAGGCCGCGCTCGCCAAGGTCCCGACCCGGCTCGATCCCGACGCACTCATCGACCCGGAGTGACACGGCCGCAAGACCGGGACACGGAGGATCACCGGCCGCTACGTTGACCGCGTGGGTGTGATCGAGACCGTGGGGCTGACCAAGCAGTACCCACGTGTCACGGCCCTCGACTCCCTGGACGTCTCCGTCGGCGAGGGGATCACCGGGCTGGTCGGCGCCAACGGCGCCGGGAAGTCCACGCTGATCAAGATCCTGCTCGGACTGGTCCCGTCCACCAGCGGCACGGCCCACGTCCTCGGGCACGACGTCGCGACGGAGGGCGGCACGATCCGCTCCCTGGTCGGCTACATGCCCGAGCACGACTGCCTGCCGGCGGACGTGTCCGCCAGTGACCTGGTCGTGCATCTCGGCCAGATGTCCGGGCTGCCCTACTCCGCCGCCCGCGAGCGGGCAGCCGACGTGCTCCGCCACGTCGGGCTCGCCGAGGAGAGGTACCGACCGATCGGCGGCTACTCCACCGGCATGAAGCAGCGGGCCAAGCTGGCCCAGGCCCTGGTGCACGACCCCCGACTGGTCCTGCTCGACGAGCCGACCAACGGACTCGACCCGTCCTCACGCGACGACATGCTGGCGCTGGTGCGGCGGATCGGCACGGAGTTCGGCATCGCCGTCCTGGTCACCTCGCACCTGCTCGGCGAGCTCGAGCGGATGAGCGACCACGTCATCGTCCTCGACACCGGCCGGCTGCTGCGCTCGTCGGCCACCACCGAATTCCTGCACGCCACCGGCAGCCTGCTGGTCGAGGTGCAGGGCCGACCCGACGCCGACCGGCTGCTCGGCCAGGCCCTCGTCGACGCCGGTCTCACCGCGCGGCCGGCGGAGGGGCGGCTGGTCGAGGTCGAGATCCGCGACGAGGCCACCCCCGACGTGGTGCGTGACCTGACCGTGGACCTCGGTCTCGGGCTGGTCCGGATGCAGGAACGCCACCACCGCATCGAGGACGTCTTCCGGGACGGGGGTGCCGGCAGTGTCCAGCCCGTCTGAGAGCTCGCTCGTACAGGCGTCACAGGGCCGAGGCGCCCGGACCGGGGTCATCCACGACCTCGGCTACCGGCCCTACACCGGGCCGCGGCTCGGCGAGCGCGCGGTCGCGTGGTCGTTCTTCGTGACCGGGCTCCGCAACACCTACGGCCTGGGCCGCTCGGGGCGCTCCAAGGTGCTGCCGATGATCCTCCTCGGACTGATGCTGCTGCCCGCGCTGATCCTGGTCGGGGTGCTGGTGCAGGCCAAGAACCTGCTCGGGCTGGACGAGCAGATCGTCGCCTACTCGACGTACCCGATCACCACTCAGCTGCTGATCTCCGTGTTCGTCGCGGCGCAGGCACCCGCCCTGATCTCGCGGGACCTGCGCTTCCGCACGATCACCCTCTACCTCGCGCGCCCGATGCGCCGGAGCACCTACGTGCTCGTCCGGCTGGCCTCGCTGAGCGTGGCGACGTTCGCGCTGGTCATCGCGCCGCTGCTGCTCCTGTACGTCGGCGGGCTGCTCGCGGACCTGCCGTTAGGCCGGGAGACCGGCCGCTTCCTCGGCGCGGCGGTCGGCGCGGCCCTGCTCGCGACCTGCCTCGCCGGGCTCGCGGCCGTGGTCGCTGCGCTGACGATCCGGCGCGGGCTGGCCGTCGCGGCGGTGATCGTCGTGCTCCTGGTCAGCTACACGGTGGTCGCCACCATCCAGGGGATCTCGTTCGACTCCGGCCACCGGACCGTCGGCGAGGTGGCCGGCATGTTCTCGCCGTACACGCTCACCAACGGGGTGCAGGTCTTCCTCTTCGACTCTCCGGCGGCGACGCGGACCCCACCGGTGGGCACCGGGATGGGCGTGGCCTACCTGGCCGCCACGGTCGTCATGGTGCTCGGCTCCGTCGGCGCGATGCTCGGCCGCTACCGCAGGGTCAGCCCATGACGACCATCCAGCTCGACCACGTGACCCGGTGGTTCCACAACGTCGTCGCCGTCAACGACATCACGATGACGATCGGTCCCGGCGTCACCGGTCTGCTCGGGCCGAACGGCGCCGGCAAGTCCACGCTGATCGCGCTGATGTCCGGGTTCCTCGGGCCGTCGTCGGGGACGGCCACCCTGGACGGTGCGCCGCTGTGGCGCAACGAGAGCGTCTACCGCGAGATCGGGCTGGTGCCCGAGCGCGAGGCCCTTTTCGACTATCTGACCGGGCGGCAGTTCGTGGTGGCCAACGCCGAGCTGCACGGGCTGGCCGACGCCGGAGCCGCCGCGCAGCGGGCGATCGCCCTGATCGAGATGACCGAGGCGCAGGACCGGGTGATCTCGACGTACTCCAAGGGCATGCGGCAGCGGATCAAGATGGCCTCCGCGCTGGTCCACGACCCGTCGGTGCTGCTGCTGGACGAGCCCTTCAACGGCATGGACCCCCGGCAGCGGATCCACCTGATGGAGCTGCTGCGCTCGATGGGCGCCGAGGGCCGCACGGTGCTGTTCAGCTCGCACATCCTCGAGGAGGTCGAACAGGTGGCGCGGCAGATCGAGGTGGTGGTCGCCGGGCGGCACGCGGCGTCCGGGGACTTCGGGGCGATCCGGCGACTGATGACCGACCGGCCGAACCGCTTCGTGCTGCGCACCAGCGACGACCGGACGATGGCCGCGGCACTGCTCGCCGACCCGTCGGTGCGGGGGGCGCGGCTGCGCGCCGACGGCGGGATCGAGGTCGAGGCCTCCGACTTCGGCCGCTTCAGCGAGGTGCTCCCGCGGCTCGCCCGCGACCACGGGATCCGGCTGCACGAGGTGAGTCCCACCGACGAGTCGCTGGAGAGCGTCTTCGCCTACCTGGTGTCGGCATGATCTCGCCCACGATCGTGCGGCTGGGGCTGCGCAGCGTCTTCGGTCGCTGGCGCGGGGTGCTGCTCTTCCTGCTCCCCCTGGTCCTGGTCGGGTTGGCGGTGCTGGTGCGGGCACTTGTCGGAGCGGACCCGGACGCGGCGCGCAACACCCTGCAGGGGCTGGGACTGGCGGTGATCGTGCCGCTGGTCGCACTGCTGGCGACGTCCGGCCTGCTGGCGCCCGAGATCGACGACGGGTCGATCTCCTACCTGCTGGCCAAGCCGATCTCGCGGTACACGATCGTGGCCAGCAAGCTGGTGGTGGCGGCCGCCTGCGTGGTCCTCTTCGCGGTCGTGCCGACCCTGGCGGCCGGGCTGATCCTGCTCACCGACGAGCCCCGTCTCGCCGTCGGGTTCGCGGTGGGTGCGTTGGTCGGCGGGCTCGCCTACTGCGCGCTCTTCGCGCTGCTGTCGGTGCTGACCCGGCACGCGGTCGTGGTCGGGCTGATCTACCTGCTGATCTGGGAGGGGCTGCTCGGCGGTCTGCTGGACGGGGTCCGCTGGCTGAGCATCATCCGCTGGGCCGGCGCGATCACCGCGGCGGTGGCCGACATCACGCCGGCGAAGGACCTCTCGATGACGTACGCCGTGCTCGCCAGCGCAGTCGTCGTCGTGGCCGGCACCTGGCTGACGGGGCGCCGGCTCCGCGCCTTCAACCTGACCGGGGACGAGTAGTCACCATGTCCGGCTGCACAAAGGCCGACCCGGGCCCGCCGAGGGCGGGACCCGGGTCGGCCCTGCCTGTTCTGATCAGGGGTGTGCTCAGCCCCGGGCGACCCACGTGCGTGAAGCTGCGCGGCTTGCCGAAGCCAGTCGACAACAGCGCTGCCGTCGGTGCGGGTGCCGGCGGCGCGGACCGCGACCGCACCCGTTCGGGCTTGCCGAGGGGGACGCACGGGACATCCGCATCCGGACGTGCTCCTTCTTGTAGTTGATCCTCATCTCGGTAGGAGCCCTCGACCGGCTGCGCCCCACTTCTTGTGGCCGAACCCGTCGGTCTCGAGGAACGCGTAGTCGGTGCCCTCGAAGTAGCCGCCGACGAAGACGAACTCGGGCCCCTTGTCCGAGGGGGTCGGTGTCGAGGTAGACCGCGCCCCCCGAGCCGACTTGGGTCGCGCCGGAGGTTGGTGTGCGTCGTGACGACCACGACGTTGCGGTCGCCGTGCTTGACCTGCACGGAGCGGAGGTCCGACCCGTGGTGGCTGTCCCGCGGGTCCTTCACACCGATGCTGGCCGCGTTCAGGGGGCCGGGGGGGCCGCTCAGGGCCGAGCGCGAGAGCGGCCACGGACAGGGCGGCGGTCGTGGTGATGGTCTTGCTCATGTCGTCCCTCAATTCTCCACAGGTGGTGCTGCCCCATTGGTGTGCTCCCCCGGATGGGGCACGACAACAAGACGCACTCTCCCCCCCGCGGGTTGCAGTCCGCACCGTGTGGCGTCCGCCACACGGGACCGGTGCAGAGTGCCGCACTACGCTCCGGACATGGCCTCAGCCCAGGACTCCAGCCGGCTCGCGGTCCTCATCGACGGCGACAACACCACCCCACGATCATCGAGGCTCTGCTCGCCGAGATCGCGAAGTACGGCAGCGCCACGGTCAAGCGGGCGTACGGCGACTGGACCACGCCCAACCTCCGGGGCTGGAAGGAAGCGATCAACGCCCACGCGATCCAGCCGATGCAGCAGTTCGCCTACACGACCGGCAAGAACGCCACCGACAGCGCGCTGATCATCGACGCGATGGACCTGCTGTACACCGGGAACCTCGACGGCTTCTGTCTGGTCTCCTCCGACAGCGACTTCACCGGCTCGCCTCGCGGCTCCGGGAGTCTGGCAAGACCGTGTACGGGTTCGGCGAGCCGAAGACGCCGCAAGCGCTCGTCGCCGCGTGCGACAAGTTCGTCTACCTCGAGTGCTGCGCCACCCCAGAAGCCGAAGGCGTCGACCGACGACGATCCCGAACCCACGGCCCCGCGCGCAAGAGCGCGGCGAGCTCCGCAAGGACACCAAGCTGGTCAGGCTGCTGCGGGACGGGGTGGACGCGGCATCGGACGACGACGGCTGGGCCAACCTCGGCGGCGTCGGCCACACGTCGCCAAGCAGGCGCCCGGACTTCGACTCCCGCAACTGGGGCTACGCCAAGCTGATCGACCTGGTGACCGCGATCGAACTCTTCGAGGTGGAGCGCGCCGC
>CAWGWW010000030.1:0-20432 GCA_963826415.1 uncultured Actinomycetota bacterium
CCGCGTGGCGCTGCTGACCAGCATCGCCCCGGCGGCCTGGGGCAGCACCTACCTCGTCACCGAGCAGTTCCTCCCACCGGACCGGCCCCTCTTCGCGGCGGTGGTCCGCGCCCTCCCGGCGGGGCTGGTGCTGCTCGCCCTGCGCCGCCGGCTGCCCACCGGCATCTGGTGGTGGCGCGCGCTGGCCCTGGGCGTCTGCAACATCGGGCTCTTCTTCCCGCTGATCTTCCTCGCCGCCTACCACCTGCCCGGCGGGCTGGCCGCCACCGTGCAGGCAGCCTCGCCGCTCGCCGTGATGGCGCTGGCCTGGCCGATCATCGGTGAGCGCCCGGGCGTACGCCGGGTGCTGGCCGGTGGGGTCGGGATCGTCGGTGTCGCGCTGCTCGTGCTGCGCTCCCCCGGCGAGCTCGACACCGTCGGCCTCGCCGCGGCCGTCGGTTCGGTCGTGGTCTCCGCCTTCGGGTTCGTGATGATCAAGCGGTGGCCGGCCCCGGTCGACCTGCTGACCCTGGTCTCCTGGCAGCTCGTGGTCGGCGGCCTCGTCCTGGTCCCGGTCGCGCTGCTGGTCGAGGGCGCACCACCCCCGATCGACCTGCCTGCTGCCGGCGGCTTCCTCTGGCTCGCGGTGATGGGCAGCGGCGTCGCCTACTACTGCTGGTTCCAGGGACTGGCCCGGATGCCGGCGGGCGCCGTGGCGCTGGTCGGCCTCGTCAATCCGGTCGTGGGCACCGCGCTCGGGGTGGCCTTCGCGGGCGAGCTGTTCGGCTGGCCCCAGGCGACGGGGATGCTGCTGGTGCTCGGCGGCGTGGTCGCGGGCCAGCCCGGCTTCCGGCTCCGTCGCGCGACCACGACCGCGCCCACGGCTCTGGCGGCTCGGCCCAGCCCCGCGACCCCGGTTGCCGCGCCGACGGCGCTCCGGGTCGGCTGACGGCTGCGGCTCACTGGGGCGCGTCCCATTTCGCGTCGACTGGGACCGAGCCGAGAACCGCGGGCCGGACCGTCCGCAAGCCGCAAACAGCGCGCTCCTCCCGATGAGCGGCTCCGTCGTCACAGTTTCACCATGGGATGCAGGCGAACCACCGCTTCCCACGGCGAATTCACCATGGGAAGCGACGCTACGACTGCATCCCATGGTGAAGCGACCCAGAATGAGGTAGGCGCGCAACGCGGCACGAGCGGACGGGTTGCCCCTCGCCAAAGCAATGGTGAACCGACCTGCTCTGCTGATGTACTGATGCGCCACTGTGAGTCTGCCGCGTGACGGAGGTAGTGGATGTGACGGGTTATGACGAGCTTGCCGAGGTGTACGAGTGGCTCATCTCGGATGCAAAGCTGGCTCCGGCCGAGTTCGCTGCGTCGTTCGATGACGTCCTCAGTCTCCTGCCGTCGAACGCTCAGGTCCTCGATTGTTCGTGCGGGACCGGACAGTTGGCGGTCGGCCTCGCCGGTCTTGGCATGCGGGTTGTCGCAACTGACGCCAGCGAAACGATGGTTCGTCGGACTGCAGACTTGGCTGAGGAATTCAGCGCATCTGTCCGGACAGTGCGGACAGATTGGCAGGAGCTGCCCGAGCATTTCGATGACGCCACCTTCGACATGGTGTTCTGCGTTGGCAACTCGCTGCACCATGCCGTGGGCGCGAGAGGCAGGGTTGCTGCGCTGGAGTCGATGTCACGGCTCGTGCGCCGTGGCGGGCACTTGGTGCTCACCTCTCGCACCTGGGAACTCGTGAGGGCCAGAGGTTCCCGGCTGGACATCAGTGACCGGCTCGTCCGCCGGAACGGTCGCGATGCCGTCGTCATCTACCGCTGGGAGATTGCGCCGCATTGGGAGGAGGAGCACCACATCGAGATTGCGGTGGCGCACGTTGATGCGGCTGGGTCGGTTCTTGTCCGGTCGGAGCTGCTGTCGTGCTGGCCCTACCGATACGACGAACTCGAAGTCGAGTTGCACCGGGTCGGACTTCGCCTTGAGAGGAGCACCTTCAACCCTGAGGCCGAGGGCTACATGGTGGTGGCGAGCAAGGCATAGCCAACGGGCTCACAGCCCCTGGCCGGGTTGCGGTTGCTCGCAGCACCCGAATGGGACACACCCGGTCAGCCGATGGCGATGCGGACGACGTTCGAGCGGAGGTCGGAGTCGGTGTCGACGACGCGGAAGCGGTTGCGCCCGGCCTGGCTGGTCTGCACGTAGGTGCTGAAGGTCTCGTCACTGACCGACACCGTGACCGGGAAGTCCCGCCAGGAGCCGTCGGTGAACCGCTGCACCTGGAGCACCGCGCCCTCGCCCCCGGGGTAGACCCCGGTCAGGTCGATCTGCTGCATCGGGGCCACCGCGGTCTGGCTGGCGGACAACGAGATCTGCGGCCCGGTCGACTCGCTCTCGGTCGGCTCCTCCGTGGGCGTCGCCGGGCTGGTCGAGGACTCGCCGGGCGCCAGCGTGATCAACGGCCCGGACGGGGCCTGGGTCTTCTCCGGCCGCGGGAGGTACATGGACTGCTCCGAGGTGGTCTGCGCCGTGTCCGACCCGCCATCGAGACCGAACACCCGCGCTCCCGCCAGGGCCGCGAACCCCAGGATCAGCCCCACCACGAGGCCGACGCCGATCAGCGCGAGCACCCCGCTCACCACCGGATGCTCGGCACGTCGTTCTCGATCGACCATGGACGGTGCACCCCCTGCGCCAGCGGACCGGTCTGCCGTCCCGGACGGGATCGGCTCTTCCCATTGTCGGGGACGAGCCCGAAGACGACCAAACGCTGTCCGCGCCGGGGGTGAGCGCGGGTCCCGGACGCCGGGTCGCGACCACAGCCGGCCGCGCCGAACCGTCGTCCACAGTCGCCGCCGAGGCCGAGTGCGCTCACCCGCCCCCGCGCGCAGGCTGGGATCCGGCCCCGAACCACGACCCACGGAGGACTCCATGACCCCCTCGACCAACCGGTCCCACGAGCGGCCCACCCGACGACCGGACCAGCGACCCACCCAGCGACCGGACCAGCTGACCCTGACCCTGCCGGCGAGCTGGCGGCGACTCGCGGACCCCGACAGCGGGCTGCTCGTGGCGGCGCGCGCTCCGTCCCTCCCGACGAGCGGCGTGCGACCGGGTCTCACCCTGCGCTGCGAGCCGGTGCCCGGCCAGCCACCCGACTGGCACGCCATCAGTCTGCGGGATCGGGCGGCGCGGCTGGTGGCCTACGACCTCGAGGACGAGGACGAGTTCGAGCTGGCTGGGCGCGAGGTGAGCTACTGCCGCTACGCCCACCGGCAGCGCGGCGTGGAGGTGCTCAGCGATGAGTGGGCCTGGCTCGTCGACGGGGTCGGGTTCGTGCTGACCTGCACCGCGGCGCGGGAGGACTACCCGGATCTGTGCGACCTGTTCGACGCGATCGCCGAGACCTTCGAGCCGTACCCGGTCCCGCGCCCGGCCTGACCCGGTCTCGCCGGCTTCACGCCTCCCCGGCGGCGGCGCGGGCCGCCCGTTCGGCGACGGCGTACTCGTCGGTGCGCGCGTCGTACGACCAGAAGTCGCGCAGCGCCACCGCCGTCATCGCCACCCCGGCGACGCAGGCGAAGCCACCACTCGAGACGGCACCGCGGACCGACCACAGGTCAGCGGTGATGCCGCCGCGCACCTGTCCCCCGAGCGGGCCGAGCGAGTAGGACAACATCTCGATCCCGGCGAGCCGGCCACGCATCTGCTCGGGGATGGTCTGGTTCCAGACCGTGCCGCGGAAGACCGCGGAGACCATGTCCGCCGACCCCGACAGCATCAGGAAGAAGGCGACCAGCCAGATGCTCGGCATCAGCCCCGCGATCCCGATCGCGAGACCGTACGCCGCCGCCGCGATCACGATCGCGCGGCCGTGGTGGTTGATCCGTGAGGTCCACCCGCTCAGTGCCGTGGCCGCCAGGGCTCCGACGGTCTCCGCGGAGTAGAGCAGACCGAGCAGCTCGGGGCGCTTGAAGACCTCCTCGACCAGGGCCGGGAAGAGCACGATCGGCAGGGCCAGCAGCATCGCGGCGATGTCGACCAGGTAGGTGCCCAACAGGTCACGACGGGAGAGGGCGTAGCGCATCCCCTCGGCGATGCCCGCCAGGCTCGGTGGCGTCGTCTCCGCGCGGTGCGGGTAGGGCCGCATCGCGAAGAACAGCAGGGTGGCGATCGACAGGCCGATGATGTCGACGACGAAGCACCAGCCGATGCCGACGTAGGCGACCAGCAGTCCGCCGAGCGCCGGGCCGAGAAGAACCCCGATCTGCATGCCCAGGCTGGTCAGGTTGTTGGCGGCGACGATCTGCTCGTGCCGGACCGTGCGCGGCATCAGGGCCTCGCGGGACGGGCGCTGCATCGAGGACGAGGAGGCGAGCAGGGCCGCGACCACGAAGATCACCCAGAGGCTGGGCTCGGCGAGGAAGGCGTTCACGGCGAGGATCGCGGTGAAGCCGGCCTGCGCCACGCCGGTCCAGATCAGCAGCCGCCGGCGGTCCACGTGGTCGGCCAGGGCACCGCCGTAGAGCCCGAAGACGACCAGCGGCACCAGCTCGACCAGACCGATCGCGCCGACCATGAAGTTGGAGCGGGTCAGCACGTAGATCTGGTAGGGGATGGCGACGTAGGTCACCATCGCGCCGAAGTAGAAGACCGTGCCGGCGAGGAAGAGCAGCCGGAAGTCGCGGGACTCCTGCAGGGGGGTGAGATCCACCCGCAGCGCTCGCAGCTTCTGTCGCCAGGTCACGAGTCCTCATGGTGCACCTGCCCTGCCGGCGGCGCACCTTCATTTTCCGGTCGTCAGAGCACCCGCGTGCCGTACATCTCCCCCAGCGGGTCGGCGATCAGCTCGATCCGGGCACCGTCCGGGTCGCGGAAGTAGACCGAGACCTCACTGTGCACCTCGTGCTCCACGCCCGCCCGGTCCAGGTTGCCGACCAGCTGCGGCCACCGCTCGGGGGCGACCGAGATCGCGACGTGGTGCAGGCCGCCGAGCACCTCGGCGTACGGCCCGAGGTCGAGTCCCGGGAAGTCGAAGAAGGCCAGCAGGTTGCCGTTGCCGATGTCGAAGAAGAAGTGTGACGACCCGGCGTAGTCCCGGTTGTCGACCAGCTCGGTCAGCGGGAACTCCAGCACCTCCTGGTAGAAGCGGATCGTGCGCTCCACGTCACTGCTGATCAGGGCGGTGTGGTGCAGCCCCCGGGCCGAGGACGCCGGGCGAGCGCCGGGGTCGCGCAGGTACTCCCCGCGCAGGCGCTGCCGCTCGGCCTCGTGCACCGACGCATCTCGCTGGGTCTCGCTCACTAGGTCCTCCTGGTCGAACACGGGTCCCGCCGGATCTCAAGAGTGGTCACCCGCTCCGACTCCCGCAAGGGCCGGCCGGCAGCGGCGGCGGTCAGGTCAGTCGGCATGCACCCGGATCCGGGCTCCCCGGTGCGGCACGCTGGTGATGTTGCGGACCCGGGGCTCGTCGGTCCCGATCGCGGTGACGTCGTGGCCCGCCAGCACCGCTCGGAGCACGGCGACCCCCTCCATCAGCGAGAACCCGGCACCGATGCAGCGGCGGACGCCGCCGCCGAACGGGATCCAGGTGTTGGTGGGCGGGTTCTGGTCGAGGAAGCGCTGCGGGCGGAACGCCGCAGGCTCCTCGTGGTTGTCGGCACGACTGTGGGCGATGATGATCGACGGCCCGACCGTCGCGCCCGCCGGGAGGTCGACTCCGCCGATCGTCACAGGCCTCATCAGGGTGCGCACCACCATCGGGATCACGGGGTGCAGGCGCATCGACTCCTTCAGCACCGCGTCCAGCCACGCGTCGTTCCCCGAGCGGGCCGCCTCGCGTGCCCGCTCCAGCTGCTCGGGGTCCCGGCCCAGCTCGTAGAGCGCCCAGGCCAGGGCCGTGGCGGTCGTCTCGTGGCCGGCCAGCAGCAGGGTGACCAGCTGGTCGCGGAGCTCGGTGTCGTCGAGCACGTCCCCGTCGTCGCCGGCCAGGATCAGGCGCGAGAGGACGTCGCCCCGGTCGGCCAGGTCCGGGGCGGTACGCCGCTCGCGGATCTCGGCGTAGATGAGTCGGTCGAGCTCGTGCTGGTTGTCCACGGTGCGCTTCCACGGGCCGAACCGCTGCAACCGGGGGTAGCCCCAGCCGAGCAGGACGACCGGGCTCACCTGGACGGTGCGGTTGACGCAGGGCCGGAGCCGGGCCAACCGGCTCTCGTCGGTCACGCCGAAGACCACCCGCAGGATCACCTCGAGCGTGAGCGCGTTCATCCGGTCGAGGGCCCGGAACTCCCGGTCGGGCACCCAACGCGCCACCTCGGCCGCGGCCAGCTCCTCGACGAGGGCCTGGTAGCCGCGCAGGGCCTGGCCGTTGAACGCCGGCATCAGCAGCTTGCGAGCCCGACGGTGCTCCGCGGAGTCCTGCAGCAGCAGCGAGTGCTCGCCCATGACCGGACCGAGGATCGCGTTGCCCTTGCCGGCATGGAACACCTCGGGGTCACCGGCGAAGATCTCCCGAGTGTCCTCGGGCCGGGTGAACAGGACCAGCGGCGTGCCGCCCGGCACCAGGCGGACCGTGAACGTGTCGCCGTAGGTGCGGTGCAGGTAGGGATGCATCCAGTGCCGGAACCGGATCAGGGCCGCCGTCTGCACGAGCGCCGGCCAGCGGGGCCCCGGGGGCAGCCCGGTCCGGTCGACCTTCGGAGGCCGGCGGCCGGGGGTCGTGTTCATCCGCCGGAGCCGACGGGCGGTCAGCTCGCCCACGTCCACGGGATCGTCGATCGTGGTCATCGGGTGGTCTCCTCGCAGTGGCGTCTCGAGACATACTACGAGTACGTCACGTCACCGCAACCAGGAGCACGACGTCGGTCAGGGCGATCCCGATCGCGGCCAGGAACGGCAGCCGCCCTCGACCCGTGAGAGCCAGGACAGCCAGGAGCGCGACCACGATCATCGCCGGGGCCACCGCGGACCAGGGTGCCGCGCTGCTCGAGCCGGCGCCCAGGGCGACCACGACCGAGCCGGCGACCAGCACGGCCGTGGCGGCGCTCGGCAGCCACCGCGCCCCGATCCGGTGCGGCAGCCCCCGGATCTCGGTGCGAGCGTCGTCCGCGAGGTCCGGCAGCACGTTGACCAGGTGGGCGCCGACCCCGAGCAGGGCTCCGGCCGCCACCCGCCACCAGTCCGGCAACGTGGTGGGGTCACCCGCAAGCGAGACGAAGACCACCAGGCCACCGAACGACACGGCGTACGGCGCCCACGACCAGGCCGTCGACTTCAGCCCGAGGTTGTAGGCCCAGGCCGAGGCGACGCAGAGCAGATGGACCGCACCCGCAGCCAGCCCCAGGGCGAGCGAGAGTGGTATCACCGCGAGCACCGCCGCAGCGCAGGCGAACCGGACAGTCCGGGTGGCCACCGCACCGGTCGCCAGCGGCTTGTCCGAGCGCGCCACCAGGCGGTCGCGCGCCTCGTCGACGAGGTCGTTGGACCAGCCGACGGAGAGCTGGCCGGCGAGCACCGCGGCTCCGAGCAGCACGAGCACCGGAGTCGCCAGCTCGCCCGCGACGCCGAGCAGCACGGCGAGCACGACCACCGCCACCGCGGGACCGGCGTGGGCGGCACGGAGCAGCGCGGGCATGGCCGGACGCTACCGGGCGGCTGGGGGCAGTCCAGCCTGAGACTGCTCCGGCGCCGAGAGCGGGTCGGCCGGGAGCTGCTCCACCTGCTCTCGGCACCAGGGGCTGATCGATCGGCTCCCGTCGAGCACCCCGGAGCGGAACGCCGACCAGTCGACCCAGGCCACGTCGGCCACCTCTGCCGGATCCGGGGCGACCGCGCCGCCCGCCGTCGCGACGAAGACCGGGCACATCTCGTTCTCGACGACGCCGTTCGGCATCACCGCGCGGTAGCGGAACGCCGGCAGCAGCAGCCGGACGCCGGACGCGTCGACCCCGATCTCCTCGCGTACCCGGCGGCGTACGGCGTCGGCCAGCGGCTCACCCGGCGCGGGATGCCCGCAGACGCTGTTGGTCCAGGCGCCCGGCCACGTGGGCTTGTGCAGAGCCCGCTGGGTCAGCAGCAGTCGTCCGTCAGCGTCGAAGAGGTAGCACGAGAAGGCGAGGTGCAGCGGGGTGTCCGTGTGGTGCACGTCGGCCTTCGGGGTGGTCCCGATCGAGCGTCCCTGCTCGTCCAGAAGCACCACCTGCTCCACCTGGTGCCCATCCGGGCCCGGCCCCACCGCTGCCTCCACTGTCTGGTCCTCCTCGGGGTTCACGCCGGCCGCGCCAGCTGGTTGACGGCGGCACCGAACACGCGCGGGAGCCCCGCCGCCGCCGGCACCACCCGCGAGCGGAGCGCCCGGTGCCGGGTGGCGACCAGCAGTCCCCGGGTCAACAGCTCGTGGCGCCAGCCCAGCCGACGCCAGGCGAGCTCGTACTGCTCCGGCCTACCGGCTGCCACCGCCCGCACCGCGGCACGGGCCTGGGCAAGGCCGAGGGCGATCCCCTCGCCGGTCAGGGCGTCGACGTACCCGGCGGCATCGCCGACGAGGAGCACCCGGCCGGCCACGCGACGTCGCGCGCGTTGCCGCAGCGGGCCGGCACCGCGGACCTGCTGCACGCCGTGCTCGCCCACCACCGCCGCCAGCTGCGGGAAGTCGGCCAGCATCTCGGCCAGCGGTCGGCGCTGGGAGCTGAGCACGGCGATGCCCACCTCGGCGGGCCCGACCGGCGTCACGTAGGCCTCCCCGGACCGCGACCAGTGCACCTCGACGAACGAGCTCCACGGTGGCACCGGCAGGTGGCAGCGAAGGCCGTAGCGACGGGGGCCGGAGACCGGCGCCTCCAGCCCGAGCATCCGGCGGATCGGCGAGTGCAGCCCGTCGGCTGCCACGAGGTGCCGGGTCGGCAGGCCGTCGACGAGCAGGTGGTCGCCGCGGTCCTCGACCGAACGCACGGCGCGCTCCTCGCGCGGCACCCCGGCGGCCTCCACCGCCTCGACCAGCGCCGCGTGCAACGTCGTACGACGGACTCCGCGGCCGGGGCCGTGCCGGAACGGTGCCTCGACCCGACGGGTCTCGTCGAGGTAGCGGATGCCGGTGATCGTTTGCCCGTCCGGGACCACGCCCAGGTCGGCCAGCGCCGCGACCGCTCCCGGCATCAGCCCCTCCCCACAGGCCTTGTCGATCACCCCGGGTCGCGGCTCGACGAGCGTGACGCTCAGTCCGGCGCGCGCGGCGTACAGCGCCGTGGCGAGTCCGACCGGACCACCGCCCGCGACCACCAGGTCACGCATCGGCCAGGCGCCCGGGCAGCGTGCCCAACGCGGCGTTCTCGACCCGGATCCGGACCGTGAGCAGCACCGCGTTGGCGAGCGTGAAGACCAACGCCGTCACCCACGCGCCGTGCACCAGGGGCAGGGCCGCACCCTCCACCACGACCGCGACGTAGTTGGGGTGCGGGATCAGCCGGTAGGGCCCCTCAGCCACCGGCGCCAGCCCGGGGACCACGATCACCCGGGTGTTCCAGCGTCGACCGAGAGTGGCGATGCACCACCACCGCAGACCCTGCGAGGCCAACACCAGGGCGAGCATCGACCACGCCAGCCAGGGTCCGACCGTGGGCCGGACCAGCCAAGCCTCGACCAGCATGGCGACCAGGAAGCCGGAGTGCAGCAGCACCATGACGGGGTAGTGGCCCCGACCCGTCTCCCGGCCTCCCCGTGCGAAGCTCCAGGCGGCGTTCCGGTTCGAGACGACCAGCTCGGCGAGTCGTTCCAGTCCGACCAGCACCACCAGGACCGTGAAGGCGGTCAGGCCGGTCATCGCGGGTCACCCGGGGGCACGGGCGTCGTGGCCCGGACCAGCACCAGCTCCGAGCAGAAGCCCGGCCCCATGGCGAGCACCACGCCGTACGAGCCGGGACGCGGGGGCCGGTCCCGCAGCGTGTCCTCGAGGACGTGGAGCACCGAGGCGGACGACAGGTTGCCGATCCGGGCGAGCGAGTCCCACGTCAGCTGCACCGCTTCCCGGGGCACCTCCAGGGCCTCCTCCAACGCCTCGATCACCTTGGGCCCGCCCGGGTGGCAGACCCACCACTCGACGTCCGCGCGAGTGAGGTCGTGATCGGCGAGGAACTCGTCGACGTCGTCACGGATGTAGCGACCCACCACCGTCGGGACCTCGGCGTCGAGCACGATCCGCAGCCCGCTGCTCGTCACGTCGAAACCCATCGTGCGTTCGGAGTCGGGGTAGAGCCGGCTCCGGGTGGCCAGCACCTCGGCCCGGCCTCCCCGGTCCGCACCGCCGCGGGCCACGACGGCGGCGGCGCCGTCGGCGAAGAGTCCGCTGGCCACGAGGTTGGGCAGCGACACGTCGTCGCGCTGGACGGTCAGCGAGCACAGCTCGACGGCGATGAGAACGGCGACCTGGTCCGGATGGCCGACCAGGTAGTCGTGCAGCCGGGCGATCCCGGCCGCACCGGCGACGCAACCCAGCCCGACCAGCGGCACCCGCTTGACGTCCGGGCGCATCCCGATCAGCGACGCGATCCGCGCTTCCAGGGTCGGGACGGCGATCCCGGTGACGGTGGCGCAGACAACCAGGTCGACATCGGTCGGGGTCAGCCCGGCGGCCTTGAGCGCATCGACGACGGCGCGGGCGCCGAGCTCGACGGCATGCTCGAGGAAGAGGTCATTGGCCTGCCCGAAGTCCTGGAGCCCCGCATAGGCCTCCAGCGGCAGCACGAGGCTGCGCTGCTGCACGCCCGCGTTGGCATGGAAGCGGCGCAGCAGGCGCTCGTCCAGCCCGCCCCTGGCGATCACCCCGGCGAAGGCGTCGGTGATCTCCTGCTGGGAGTAGCGATGCTCCGGCAGAACGCCCCGGACCGACAGGATCTCCATGGGGTCAACCTACCGAGCACCCGAGCGGCGCACCGGTCCCGGCTCGCGCGCCGGGATACGGCCACCCTCAGGGCATCTCGCCGGGGCGCGGCGCCGGTGGGCGGGGCCTGGCCTGGGATAACGTCGCGCGCATGGGCTCCCCGGCACCCGCCACGGAGCAGAATCGCTTTTGGGCGGCCGCAGCCGTTGCGGTGGTCCTGACCGCGATCTTCGCGCTCCTCCTGCAACCGGGCTTCGGCCTGCCCGTCCGACAGACCGCCAGCTCCCTGGGTCTGCTCACGGCCGGGGTCCTGGCTGCCGCGAGCGGCGGCCGGAGGGCGCTGCGTTCGGACGGCCTGCGTCGCCGCGCCTGGAGCCTCCTCACGGTCGCCGCCATGATCGCGATCGCGGGCAACGTCTGGCTCGCGGCGACCGACACTGGATCGGTCTCGACCTCGCCGACGGCCAGCGACGTCGCCATCGCGATCGCGTTGCTCCTCTCGATCGCCGGCTTGCTCAGCTTTCCCACCGTCAAGCGGCGTGGAGCCGAGCTGCTGCTGATGGCGCTCGACGGCCTCGTGGCCGCCGGGGCACTGATCATCATCGTCTCGGTGCTGGTCTATTCGGACCTGCTCACCGCAACCGTCGACGACTCGTCCGGCACGCGGTTCTTCTCCCTGCTCTTCCCGGTCCTCGACGTGGTTCTCGCCACCGTCGCGGTACTGCTGATCCTCCGCTCGAGCGGCGGCGACCGACCTGCTCTCACGCTGGTCGCGACCGGCTTCCTGCTGTACGCCGTCTCCGACCTTGCCTTCGCGGACCTCAGCGCCCAGAACCGCTTCGAGTTCGGGTCGCTGCTCGACCTCGGGTGGATCGCCGGGTACCTCACCCTCAGCCTCGCCGCCTGGTACCCGACCGAGAGCGGTCCGGCCGGGTCCCGCGCCGGCGGCGGGCTCTCGGACGCGTTCGGCACCACCCTGGTGTTCGCGGTCCTGCTCGCAGCGGCCGTCGTCCAGGTCATCTTCGGGGCCGGCGGCGACATGGTGGGCTACCAGGCCGGCCTGTGGCTCACGCTGATCATCGCCGCCGGCGCCCGCCAGATCGTGCTGACCGCCGACAACGCCAGCCTGCGCCACGGGCTGGAGCTGCGGGTCGAGGAGCAGACCGCGGACCTGCGGCGCCTCGCCCGGCAGACCGAGGTGCTGCTCACGTCGGTCGGGGACGGCATCTACGGAGTCGACCACGAGGGCCGGGTCACCTTCATCAACCCGTCCGGCGCCAAAGCACTCGGCTACACCCCCGAACAGCTCGACGGGCGTCGCGCCCACGAGCTCTTCCACGCCGCCGACGAGCACGGCACCGCCTTTCCGTGGTCGGGCTGCTACGTGTACGAGGCCCTCCACAGCGGCGCGGTCGCCAACGCGGAGGAGGACACCTACATCCGGGCGGACGGGACGTCGTTCCCGGTCGAGATCACCGCTTCTCCCCTGCTCGACGAGAGCGCGCTGCGGGGTGCCGTGGTCGTCTTCCGCGATGTCACCCAGCGGCGCGAGGTGGACCGGATGAAGAACGAGTTCCTCTCCGTGGTCAGCCACGAGCTGCGCACCCCCCTCACCTCGATCCGGGGCTCCCTGGGCCTGCTCGCCGGCGGACGACTGGGCGAGCTCCCCGCGCGCGCCGACTCCTTGGTGACGGTCGCCCTGCAGAGCAGTGAACGGCTCACCCGGCTGATCAACGACCTGCTCGACATCGAGCGGATCGAGTCGGGCATTCGGCCGATGGATGTGGTGGCCCTCGAGTCGTGCGAGCTGATCGCCGCGGCGACCCGGCAGATCGAGGGCATGGCGAGCACCATGGCGGTGGAGGTCGTCATCGAGAGTGCCAACGGGCGGGTCCTCGCCGACGAGGACCGCATCCTGCAGACACTGACGAACCTGCTGGGCAACGCCCTGAAGTACTCCGAGCCGGGCGGCACCGTCTGGGTCGACGCCGCTCCCCTCAACGACGAGGTGCTCTTCCGGGTCCGGGACCAGGGACGCGGGATCCCGGAGGACAAGCTGGAAACGATCTTCGAGCGCTTCGAGCAGGTCGACTCCTCGGACTCCCGCCGCATCGGCGGCACCGGACTGGGCCTGGCGATCAGCCGCGGCATCGTCGAGCGCCATGGTGGCCGGATCTGGGCGGAGAGCGAGGTGGGGGTCGGCACCACCGTCCAGTTCACGCTGCCCGCGGCCCGGCCCACCCCTCTCCTCGGGCTCGAGGAGCTGGACGGCTCGGCGACCGTGCTGGTCTGCGACGACGACGAGGCCGTGGTCGAGTCGCTCTCCGCGCTGCTCCGCCACCACGGCTACCAGCCGATCGGGGTCACCGACGGTGCGACCGCGATCCGGCTGATCGACCAGCAGCACCCGGCCGCCGTGCTCCTCGACCTGATGATGCCCGGCACCACCGGTGCCCAGGTGCTGGCGGCCCTGCGCAGCCGCCCGGAGACCAGGCACATCCCCGTGATCGTGGTCTCGGGGCTCGGGCCCGAGGACGAGCCCTCCGTCGCGGAGTCGACCGAGGGGTGGCTGATCAAGCCGGTGAGCGAGCAGCGCCTCGTGCAGACCGTGGCCCTCGCGGTCTCGGGTCGCGAGCACGGAGCAACGGTGCTGCTCGTCGAGGACGACGAGGGCCTGGCCAGCGTCGTCGGCACCATGCTCGCCGCCGAGGGCCTCGAGGTGGTGCACGCCGCCACTGCCGCGGACGCCGTCCTGCGCGGCCGCGAGCAGCGACCCGACGTGATCGTGCTCGACCTGCACCTGCGAGGCGGCGACGGGGCCGCCGTCGTGGCAGAATTTCGCCGACACGGGCCGATGTCCCACATCCCGTTGATCGTCTACAGTGCCGCCGACGTGGAGGATGCTCGACGGCACTCTCTCGAGCTGGGTGAGACAGTGTTCCTCACCAAGGGGCGCACCAGTCCCGACCAGCTCAAGGACCGAGTGCTCGGACTCGTCAACGCGGTGACAGCAAAACAGGGAGACCAGCAGTGAATGACCGCCTCGAAGACTCGGCTCGAGAGCCGCAGCCCCAGGTGCTCGACATCACCGTGCGTACCGGCAGCGGCACCGGGCGGACGGTGCTCTCCTCCTTCGACCACGCCCTCCAGCTGGCCGGGGTCGCGGACTTCAACCTGGTCACGCTCTCCTCGGTGATCCCCCCGGGCAGCCGAGTCCGGATGGTCAACGCGCCGTTACGGGGCGACCACGGCGACGTGCTCTTCTGCGTTCGCGCGCAGGCGTACGCAGAGCACCCGGGCGACATCGTCTGGGCGGGGATCGGCTGGTGTGTCGATGAGACCGGCGGCGGGCTCTTCGTCGAGCACCACGGCGGCAGCGAGCAGTCCGTCACCGAGCAGATCGAGCTGAGCCTCGGCGACATGAACGCCCGTCGCGGCGGCGGCTACGGCAAGGTGCACACGGCCCTCGCCTCGGCGCACTGCGTGGACGAGCCGGCCTGCGCGCTGGTGATCGCGGCCTACCGCGTCTCGTCGTGGTTCGACGAGCAGCCCGAGAAGGTCGCCACCGAGGAGATCGCCCGCGTCCCCTCGGTCAAGGACAAGGCGATCAGGGTGACCATGGAGACCGAGGTCGCCCCCGAGACCGCCGCGATGTACTACCAGCTCTACCGCGACACCTTCGGTGATCTGGAGACCCGAGCGGTGGCGCGCCAGCTCCTGCACGAGTCGGAGTTCCTCGAGGAGATGCACGATCCCCGCGTGCAGAAGTACGTCGCCTGGAGCCCCGAGGGGGAGATCATCGGCATCTCCACCCTCACCTCCGAGCTGGCGACGGTCCCGTGGATCAGCCCCGCCTACTTCGCGCATCACTACCCCGAGCACGCCGCCCGTGGCGCGATCTTCTACCTCGGTTTCACCCTCGTGCGTCGCGACCAGCGGCGAGGCCGGGTCTTCCAGGCCATGGTCGAGAAGCTGTCGGAGGTGATGATCGAAGCCCGGGGCGTCTGCGCCTGGGACATCTGCCTGCACAACGACGAGGTGCTCGGCCTCGGTGCGAACATCACCCGGATGATCGGCCGCTTCGCCGACGTGACCGTGGCTCCGATCGACCGGCAGACGTACTACGGGGGCACCATCCACGGTCCAATCGGGGATATCGCCTCCAGCGCCTGAATCGGGGCGGTAGCGTGTCCCCACCAACCACCATGGGAGGGGTCGGGCGTGACTGTCAGCGTGCTCGTCGTCGACGACGACGACTCCGTCCGTGAGATCACCCAGCTCTCGCTCGAGGTGATCGCCGGCTGGCACGTGATCTCGGCCGACGGTGGGGTGAGCGGGCTCGAGATGGCGCGACAGCACAAACCCGACGCCGTGCTGCTCGACGTGATGATGCCCGACATGGACGGGCTGACGACCTTCCAGCACCTCCAGGAGGACGAGTCGACCCGCGACATCCCGGTCATCCTGGTCACGGCCAAGGTCACGGTCGGGGAGCGGCCGATGTGGCACGGCCTCGCGATCTCGGGAGTGATCCCCAAGCCGTTCGACCCGGTCACCCTGGCCACCCAGGTCTGCGAGATGCTCGGCTGGGACCCCACCCTGGCCCAGAAGTCCGGGCCCAGAAGTCCGGGCGCTGAAGCCTGAGCGCGGACGTCCCGGCGCTGACGTCCGACGCGCGCCGCCGCGACCTCAGCGGCGGGTGATGCCCAGGAGCGCATGCGTCGCGATCGGGTTGTCCCTGTCCGCCCGGCAGGTGAGGCGATGCAGGTCGGCACCCGGCGCGGACCGCACCCGCACGGCGTACTCGCTGCCGGCGCGGTCGAAGACCGCCTCGGTCAGGTCTCCGTCCGTGCGCCGGGAGACCAGCCGGAGCGCCTGCAGCCCGGTCTCCCCCAGCTGGCGACGGAGCGCGATCTCGGCGAACTGGACCGGCATCGGGTGGCCGGAGCGCCCGCGCAGCCGATCCAGGTCGAGGTCGCCACTCAGGTGGGCACCGGCCAGGGCCACCGCCGAGGGCGGGTCGAGCCGGCCGTAGTACAACCCGTGCGGCAGCACCAGCGCGTTGCCCGCGAACCGGTCACCGCCGATGTGCGAGACCTCCCACGTCTCCTCCGGGTGGGCCCGGGCGAGCGCCGCCGCGACCGGACGTCCCCGCTCGGCGCAGCACGCGTCGTGGCGACCGTGGGTGCAGACGCAGAACACCGGGCCGTCGTGCTGGTCGAGGCCCACCGAGCCGGTGGCGCGCAGGGCGGGCAGGTCGAGGTCCAGCACCGCACTCAGGTCGGGCACGGTGGTCGACTCCAGGCGCGGTCGGTGCGGATCCGCGAACGCCGCGAACACCCGGCGCGCGGGGTCCGGCACCCCGGTCGCGCGGCGGGCCCGGCCCGGGCGGCGCACCAGCAGCACCCGGACCCCCGCCTGCGCCGCCCTGCGCCGCAGCTCGCCACCCAGGCCGTCGGGCAGCCGGGCGTCGCGCAGCGCGTCGATCCCCCAGGAGCCGGGCTGCTCCAGCAGCAGGTACGCCCGCACGGTGGACGCGGTGCCGGCCACGGGTTCGTCGCGCAGCAGGCTGGCCGATGCGCACCGGAAGTCCGGGTCCCCGGAAGCCGGACCCGCGCTCACGCCAGGACCTCGAGCAGCCCTTCCCGGACGAGCCGCCGGCAGAGCACCACACGGCTCCGGGCATCGAGGTGGTCGGCGAGGTCGGCCGGTCGAAGCTCACGCCTGGCCGCGAGCTCCTCCAGCGCCGGCAGCAGCCACCCGGGGACGTCGAGGAACCGGTCACCGAGCAGGATCTCGACCCGGTCGTCGCGGCTGACCAGGGCGCACGGGTGACCGGCACGCCGGCGCAGCAGCGTCTGGTCGTCGAGGTCCCGGACGGCCAGGACGTCGCGCAGACCACCGGGCAGCCGGGAGCCGCGCGTGGTCAGGAAGCGACGCACCTCGGCGTCGACGGCCGCTTCGGCGTCCAGCTCGCGGAGGTCGTCCGCGAGAGCGGCGAGGCGACGGGCGAGCTCGTCCACCAGCGCTGCGGGGTCGTCGAGGAACCCACCGGGCAGGTGGTCGTCGTCCGCCTCGTCCAGCACCGCCTGGACGCTGCGCTGGAGCAGGCCGCGCCAGGTGAGCTGGTTGATCCCGAGCGTCACGTGCAAGGACACGGTCTCCTGGGCGCGGGCCGCGTGCGGGGTGCCGGTGGGGAGGTAGAGGCACATCCCCGGCTCGAGCAGGATCTCCTCGACCCCGTCCGGGGTGTGCACCTCCCACAGCTTGGCCCCGACCGTCTGGAAGACGAAGACGTCGTGCGAGTCGGAGTGCACCGCGAAGCCCTGCGAGCCCGGCGGGGTGAGGTAGGCGTTGGCCTGGCACGGGTGCCCGAGCTCGAGCTCGAGCCGGGAGACCAGCTCGGTGAGTGCCGGCCAGTAGCGGTGCAGCCCCTGGAAGACGACCGTGGCGCCCTCCTCGAAGAGCGCCAGCGCCCGACGGGGGTCCACCAGACCGGTCAGCTGCTTGCCGGCGAGCGTCGCTCCGCGGGTGTACGCCGACTCCGACAGCACCGACCCGTCGCGGGCGATCCGGATCGAGGGGGTGCGGATCGCGGACGAGGTGAGCAGGGTGTCCGCGTCGTCGAGGGAGAGCAGGCCGGCGAGCGCGTCGGGGTCGGTGTGGTGCAGGTGCATCCGGGACGCCCAGACCTTCGTGAGGAAGGTCTGGGCGTCACCGGTGAGCAGGTCGAGAGCGCTCAGGACGCGTCTCCGTCGGTGGTGTCGGTGGCGTCCCCGTCCGTGGCGTCGGCGTCGGTGCCGTCGGCGTCGGTGCCGTCCGCGTCGGTGCCGTCGGCGTCGGTGGCGTCACCGTCGGTGGTGTCCGTGGCATCCCCGTCGGTGCCGTCGGCATCCGTGCCGTCGGCGTCGCCGGTGGGCGGCGTGGAGCCGGCCCCGGCTCCCGTGGTCATGTCGTCGTCGCTCAAGGGTGCGTCGTTGGTCATACGTCCTCCTGGGTCAGTTGGTGGAGTGCTGACTGTTCCCTACCCCAGGACGTCACCGCGTACACGCCGACCGGCTTGGTGCCCAGGCCGGAACAGCTCTGCCGGCGCGGCTCCCCCTCGGACCTCTGCACCGTGACGGAGAAGTCGGTGCCGTCGACAGTGAGCCGGACCCGGTCGTCGGCGAGCGGTCCCGCCCGGACCGCGTCCAGCGCGTCGAGGCCGAGCTCCGTCCGCAGGTGCAGCTCGGCGACCTGGGCCTCTGGTGTGCGGCCGGCACGACCCCGTGCCTGTGCGACCGGGAACCGTCCGGCGGCGAGGGCGGTGCAGTCGTCGACCGCCGACGCGACGTCGAGCCGGCCCAGGGTCACCCCGCTGGGCAGCGCGAGCAGGGTGCCGGCGAAACGGTGCCCGCCCAGGTGCGTGGTCTCCCAGGTGGCCTCGGGCCAGCGCGCGGCCAGCGCCGCGGCGATCGGACGGCCCAGCTCGGCACAGCAGACGTCGCGCCGGCCGTTGGTGCACACCAGCAGCAGTGGTTCGTCGTACGGCGCGAGGCCGGCGTCGCCACCCCGGGCGAGCCCTGCGAGGTCCAGGTCGAGCAGTCCGGCGTGGTCGTCGAGGACTCCGGACCAGACCGCAGGCTGCTCACCGAGCCAGGCGGCGAAGACCCGGACGCCGGGTCCGGACACGCCACCGTGGCGACGGATCAGCTGCACGCGCACGCCGGTCAGGTCGGCCAACAGCTCCCTGAGCTCGGCAGGCAGCCGGGAATCGGCCACCGCCTGCTGGCCCCACGGCCCGGCGTACTCGACGAACAGCCAGGCCACGTCGGTCGGTGCCGTGCCCGCCATCGGTTCGGCGTCGGTGAGGCTCGCGCCGGAGCACCGGAAGTCGGGAGGGGAGGAGGTCACCCGGTCGATTGTGCCCGAGTCCGCTAGTCGATCAGGCCGCGCCGTCGCGCGATCGCAGCGGCCTCGGTCCGGCCGGCCGCCTCGAGCTTGCCCAGGATGTTGGAGACGTGGACGCTGGCCGTCTTGGCGCTGATGAACAGCAGCTTGGCGATCTCTCCGTTGGAGCGCCCCTCGGCGACCAGCGCGAGCACCTCACGCTCGCGCGGTGTCAGGACGTCGGAGCCCGGGGCGCCGCGCTGGGGGGTGCTGCCGAGCGCCCGCAGGTCGTCGAGCAGCGGCTGGGCGCCGAGGGCGTGCGCGACGCTGCGCGCCAGGTCTCCCTGCTCGCGGGCACCGGCCGGATCTCCGGTGGTCCGCAGGATCCCGGCCAGCACCGAACGGACCCGGGCCAGCTCGTGCACGTGCCCGAACTCCTCGAACCGGAGGACCGTCTCGCGCCAGGCCCCGAGGAGCTCGTCGAGGGACGGCGCGTCGATGCCGGACAGCCAGGACACCCGCAGCCACTCGGCGTCCAGTCGGTGCGACCAGGCCCGGCCCTCGGGCCCCCACTCGGTCACCTCGGCCCGCGCGTCCAGCACAGCGTGCCCGTCGGCGTGCAGGCGTCTCGCCTTCCCGACGTACGTCGCTCGCTCGGAGGCGGACATCGAGGCCAGTGCGGGCGCCAGCTCGCCCAGGGCGATCGCGGCAAGCCGGACCCGGGCGCTGAACCACTCGCGCCAGATCCCCGTGAGCACCCCGACGATGTCGTCGTACACGGCGAGCACCCCGACGGGATCACCCCGACGGCCGGCCTGGCGCAGCCCGACCGCAGCAGCATGGATGGCGATGCCGCCCTCGCGCGCCCAGTACCGGCGTAGCCCGGCCAGCTCGTCGGAGACGTCGGCTCCGCGCTCGAACTCGATGTCGAGGCGCAGGGCGTCGAGCATCGCGCGCAGGATGGCCGGGGGCGTCTGGCCCGAGAGGTCGCAGAGGTCGAGGGCGCCCTCCCAGTCACCGCGGACCAGCAGCACCCACACCAGCTGCCATCGCGCATAGAAGCCGAACGGCGCCCAGGGCACCCCGGCCTCCGTGGCCCGCTCGATGCAGCTGCGGAACCAGCGTTCGGTCTCGTCGAACTCGACGCCGTCCTGGTAGGAGCGCCCGAGCAGATAGCGCCCACGGAGCTCGGCGTGCAGCGCGCCCGCCTCCTCGGCGCGGGCGATCGCGTCGACCAGTGCCGCGCGCAGGCCCTCCTGGGGTCCGCCGCGGTTGAGGCTGCTCAGCGTGGTGATCGCGTCGGAGGCCAGCTCGTGCAGGTCGTGCTTCTCGGCGAGCCCGAGGGCCTCCAGGCCCACTGCCTGCGCCTCGTCGTCGCGGTCGAACATCGCGAGCGTCCGGGCGTGGATGGTCAGGACCTTGGCCCGCAGGCCGACGGCGCTCTCGGGGGCCAGTGCCACCGCCTGCGCCGAGACCGCCACCGGGTCCTCGTCGGTCTCGATCACCGAGAGTGCGGACGCGCGGACCGCCAGCATCCGGGCCCGCCAGGCGTCCGGTGCGTCCGCCGGCAACCGGTCGAGCTGCTCCCTGACCACGGCGGCCGCCCGGTCCGGGTGCCCGCTGACCACCAGGGCGTCGGCGGCACTGACCACCAGCTTCGACAGGTCGAAGTCGCAACCGGACGTGCGGCGCGGGTCGGCGA
>CAWGWW010000031.1:0-11148 GCA_963826415.1 uncultured Actinomycetota bacterium
CCCGCAGCCGCGCCTGACCCGGCTCGACCAGGGCTCGATCAGGGCTCGATCAGGGCTCGAGCGGGCGCGGCGCGCCTGCGTCGAGGCCGGCGATGTCCCGGTCCGGCCGCCCGTCCGCGTCGTTGTCCTCGGCCTCGGGCCCGGACGTGCGCTTGTGCCGCCACCACTCCCAGACGATCGGGATCAGCGAGAAGACCAGGATCGCGATGATCGCCTTGTCGATGTTCTCGCCGAGACTCGGGAACGCCGAGCCGAGGAAGAACCCCAGCAGCAGGATGCTGACCACCCAGACCACGGCGCCCACGAAGCTCCAGAACAGGAACCTCGCCCGGTCCATCCGGGTGACGCCCGCGACGACGGTGATGAAGGTCCGCACGAACGGGACGAACCGGCCGATCACCAGGGCCTTGTTGCCGTGCTTGTCGAAGAAGACCTGGGTCTGGTCGAAGTACTTCTTCTTCAGGAAGCGGCCGTCACGTGCATAGAGCGGTTTGCCGACCGCGCGACCGATCTCGTAGCCGGCGACGTTCCCCAGGAAGGCCGCAGTGGTCATCAGCACCAGCGCGACCAGCAGCTCGATCGCCGGGGACCCGGAGAACAGGTCGATCTTCTCGGCGGAGATGAACAACCCCATCGCGAACAGCAGTGTGTCGCCCGGCAGGAACGGGAAGAAGAGCCCGCACTCGATGAACAGGAAGACCAGACTCAGCCAGAACAGCTCGGCGCCGAAGCGGTCCAGCAACCAGTTGGGGTCCATCCAGTCCATGCCCAGCAGCAGGGGGTGCAGGTCGAGGAGGATGCTCACTCCTCAACGGTACCGGGGTCCCCACCGGGTCCGCCCGTCCGGCCGACACGCGGGCGATCGCCTAGGGTCGCGGCCATGGCAGTGGAGCACGTGGGGGAGTCCGATGGGGGGCCCGGGAGCGAGGGCGACGCCGAACGGCGGGCGCCGTACGACCCGATGCCGCACGGCCCGGCCGAGGTCGGCGTCGGGCCCTGGGAGGGTCCGCTGCCCCAGGGTGAGCAGTACGACGCGGCCCTGCTGGCCGAGGGTGACCGGCGCAACGTCGTCGACCGCTACCGCTACTGGTCGATGGAGGCGATCGTGGCCGACCTCGACACCCGGCGCCACGACTTCCACGTCGCGATCGAGAACTGGCAGCACGACTTCAACATCGGGACCATCGTGCGCTCGGCGAACGCCTTCCTCGCCGCCGAGGTGCACATCGTCGGCAACCGACGCTGGAACCGCCGCGGGGCGATGGTCACCGACCGCTACCAGCACGTGCGCCACCACGAGACGGTCGCCGACCTCGCGACGTACCTGCACGAGGCTGGCGTGCGGCTGCTGGGCATCGACAATCTCCCCGGTTCCGAGCATCTCGAGACGATGACCCTGCCGAGACGGGTCTGCTTCCTCTTCGGGCAGGAGGGCCCGGGGCTGTCCGACGGCGCGCGCGCAGAGTGCGACGGCACCTTCTCGATCGCCCAGTTCGGCTCCACCCGCTCGATCAACGCCTCGGCAGCGGCGGCGATCGCGATGCACGCCTGGGTGCGGACCTACGCCGACCTGTCCGGTGACGCCGCCTGGCGTGGCTGATCCACCCGACCCTGGCCCGCCGCCGCCAGCGCCTCGTCAGCCTCGGCCAGTGCCGCGTCCGAAAGGACCGCCCGGAGCCTCACCAGCCCGCGCGAGGTGCTGCTCTTCACCGTGCCGGCGGAGATCCGCAGCTCGGCCGCGGTCTCCTCGACCGACAGACCCAGCCAGTGCCGAAGCAGGACGACGCGCCGCTGCATCGGCGGGAGCTGCTGCAGCGCGTCGAACAGCGCCGAGCGTTCCTCGTAGGGCAGTTCGGTCCGGGCGGCCCGATCGTGCGCGTCCAGTCCCGGTCGCTCACGACGCCAGGGCCGGCGGGACTCGTCGATGTTGGCGCGGACCATGATCTGTCGGGTGTAGGCCTCCTCGCGGCCATCCTGGTGCAGCCGCGGCCAGGCAAGGTAGAGCTTCGTCAGCGCGGTCTGCAGCAGGTCTTCGGCGCGGTTCCAGTCGCCGCAGATCGCGTACGCGATCCGGCGCAGGTGCACCTGTCGGGCGATCACGAAGTCGGCGTACTCGCGATCGACCGTCTCTCGGGAAGCGCTCCTCATCGCAGGCCCTCGCCGGACGCGTACTGCGAGCGGGCGTAGGACAGCATCTCCTCGAAGGTGGCACCCACGACGTCGTTCGGCGGGGTGGTGAGCACGTCCAGCTCGCCGTCGATCAGCCTCCAGACCACGAAGTAGGCGAAGTCGTCCTCGGCGGCCCGTACCAGCGCGGCCCCCGTCGGTGTGCCCGCTGGGGCGAAGGACTCCCCGAGCCGGGGGGCGTCGGTGCGCTGGAGGATCTCGCTGCCAGGGGTCGCGACGACCTTGCCCCGCGCGGTGAGCCGGACGGTGTCTGGCCACCCGTCGGCCCCCGGACCGGCCGCCCCCACCTGGTCGGCGACGTAGTCGGCAAAGCTCGCCCAGCCGTTGCTGGGCTCGGACAGCGAGAGGCCGTCGCTGGAGGCTCTGTGCTCCGCGATCACCCACATCCGCCGCTCCTTGAAGGTGAGGTCGAGGGCGACGGACGTCTCAGGGGACGCGTAGTCGTACGGGTTCTCGATGCGCTCGTGCACCACCACACCCGGCCGGACCTGGAGCTCGCCGTCGACGTAGCGAACCGGGGTGTTGGGCTGCCAGGGCTCCGCGGCCGCGCTCTCGGTGGGTGAGGGTGATGGCGGCTCTGCTGTGGGCGTCGGGTCGGTCGCGATCAGTGTCCCGTCGGCTGCGGGGCCGTCGCCGGGGCCGACCGCCCACGCCGCACCGCCCAGCGCGGCGACCACCGCGAACGCGGCGAACCCGCTCGCGACCCGGCGACGCGCCAACGCCTTGTGTCCCGCGTCGATCCGGTCCTCGACCGGCCGGTGGGACGGCCCTTCGCCGAACGCACGATCGATCTCCGCGTGGAGCTCGGAGAATGACATGGCCCCCGCCTCTCGTTTCCAGCCTCTCAGAGATGGATACGGAGCGCGGGGGCCATTGGTTGCCGACCGGGACGGGGAAAAGATCCGCCGCCCCGCGTGTCAGCGCTTCTTCCAGGCCTTGCGGCAGGCCTTGAGGTCGAGCTTCAGCTCGTCGCCCCGGTCCACGAAGACCTTCGAGGTCTGCAGCACCTTGCCGGCCTTCGTCTCGCAGGTGAGGGTGTACCGCTCCTTGACGCCCTGGGTGGTCACGGTCGTCGCCTCGAACAGCTCGGAGGTCAACGTGTACGACGGCGTGACCGACGCGTAGTTGATCACCCGCAGCACGTAGGTGCCGGGCTGGGCGCCCGGGACCTCGACCGACTCCTTGAGCGGCGGGGCCTCGCCCGAGCTGCCCACCTCGGTGAGTGAGCCGTCGGCGTTCTTGCGGTAGACCTCGAGGTCCAGGTCGTCGGGGGTCTCCCAGTCCAGGGCGACCCGCCACACGTCAGCGGTCTTCCCCGAGATGGTGAACTCGTGGTCGGCCTGGTCGAGCGGTGCCACCGAGCCGGTGAACTCCTCGCCGGCGTACGGCGTGGCAGCGGGCTCGCGGTAGGTGCGCGACTCGACCACCGGCCGGGTGGAGGGGTTGACCAGCCAGGAGAAGGTGCCCTTCTTGCCCAGCACGGTGAGCGTGCTGTCGACGCCGTCGGTGAAGGTGCTCTCCCAGGTGGGGGTCTCGAAGCTCTTCGCCAGACGCAGCACGGCGCCCTTCGGGGCCTTGCCGGTCAGGGTGCCGCTGGCGGTCGGGTCGACCGCGTGCTCGAGGGCGATCAGGTACGCCGCGCGGTTGCCCTTGCCGGCGTAGTCGCCGCTGCCGAGGTACTCGTCGACGACGTCCTCGAAAGGCGGGTGGAACTCGTCCGGCCCGATCTCGAAGGTGTAGCCGAAGCCGCCGGTGGCGTTGTAGGACCAGTCCTCGGTGGTGCCGGTGGTGTCGTAGAGCTGCCAGCCGTGGATGTTCTGGTAGCCGTTCTGGGCGGCCATGTCGGCGCCGAGGTCCTTGAGCGCCTTCTCGTCGGGGGCGTCGCCCACCGGGATGCCGTCCGGCCCCTTGGTGTTCGGGTTGACGCCGTTGGGCCGCAGGATCAGGTTGCTGAAGGTGTGGTTGGAGATCAGCATCGTCACCTGACGCTCGGCGACCAGGTCACGCACGTTGAGCGTCTCCGGCTCCGAGAAGGCGCTGGCGCCCCGGTAGGTCGGGTCCGCCAGGCCGACCTCGACCTCGTCGGCGTTCGGCTGCGGTCCGGCGGCACCGGGGCCGCCCCAGAAGCCGCCGTAGTTGCGGTTCAGGTCGACGCCGAGGCCGAAGCCGCCGGGGCTGCCCAGGGTCGCGCGGCAGCTCCCGTCGGGCGTGTCCTGGCCGTCGACGACCCGGCAGTTCTTGCGCTTGTACGCCTGGCCGGGCGTGGCGATCATCGTGCTGGTGCCGCCCAGCGGGTCGTGCTCGGCCAGCGTGCGCAGGTCCACCAGCTCGCCGTCGGTGCGGGACAGGTCGAAGCCGTCCACGTTGACGACCGGCACCACGATCACGCGGGCCCGGTCGAGCAGCCCGGTGATCCGCTTGTTGGACCCGTAGCTCTGGACCAGGTCGATCGCGAACTCCATCGCGTTCTCGCCCGAGGGCCACTCCCGGGCGTGGTGCAGGCCCATCAGCAGGAAGGTGGGACGACCACTGGCCGGCTTGGTCACGTCGCTGCCGATCTCCACGCCGTAGATCGTCTTGCCGTCGAGGCTGGGCCGCGGCATCTCGAAGCGCTGCACCAGCTTCGGGTGGTCCTTGGCCAGCGTCTCCAGGTCGGCGTTGTAGTCCGCGAGCGTGCGGTAGCTGGTCCGGCCGGACGGCAGCGGGGACTCCGCGACCGAGGCGGCGTACGCCGCGTTGAGCTCGTTGATCTCGCCCTCGCGGCGGGTCAGGTCGGCGATCCGGACGTCCCAGGTGAGCCCTGAGTCCCGGAGCGCGGCGAGGTCGGTCGGCGTGTGCAGCACGACCTCGATGTAGTCGTGCCCGGCGTGCTCGGTCAGGTCGAGCCCGAGGTGCTGCAGGTGCTGCTTGGTCGCAGCAGTCGGCGTGTCGACCGTGACCAGCTGCGGCGCGAACCCCGGCTCGGCGGGACTGCCGGCCAGGGTCGGCTGCGCCAGGGCGGTGCCGGTGAGGGCCAGCGCCGCAAGGGTCGCGGCGAAGGCGGTGCGTGGGCGAAGGGAACGGCGGGTCATCGTCGTACTCCTGGGAGACGGGGCGAGGCAGCCGAAGAGCTGCCCTCCGCCCTCCCCAACGCGATCGGCGGCGTTTGGTCACGCGATCGTGCCGGCCCGGCCACGCGCTGCCTCGAGCCGGCCGGATCAGCCCGGGTGCGAGGACAGGCCGGCCTCGAGCCGGGCGAGCCCCCGTGCCGTGTGGCTCTTGACCGTCCCTTCGCTGATCCGCAGCTCGGTCGCCGTCTCGGCGGTGGAGAGCCCCAGCCAGTGGCGCAGCAGCACGGTCTTGCGCTGCATGGTCGGCAAGGCCTGCAGCGCGTCGAAGAGGGCGGACCGCTCCTCCGGCGGCAACGGCTCGCGCGCGGGGCCGTCCAGGCCGTCGAGCCCGGCTCGCTCCCGGCGCCACGGGCGGCGTGACTCGTCGATGTTGCTGCGCACGATGATCGTGCGCACGTAGGCCTCCTCGCTGCCGCCCCGATGCACCCGCGGCCAGGCAACGTACAGCTTCACCAGCGCGGTCTGCACGAGGTCGTCGGAGCGGTGCCAGTCGCCGCAGATCGCATACGCGATCCGGCGCAGGTGCGTGCGCCGCGCCCGGACGAACTCGACGTACGCGACCTCCTGCTCAGCCCTCATTTCGCGGCCTCGTTTCGGGCTCGCTCCCGGGCCAGTTCGCTGTTGTAACGCTCCCAGGCCCAGTCGAGGTACCCGTCGATCGTGGTCTGCCCGGCGACGGATGCCTCGACCGGCAGGTACTGGGGCGCTGCCCCAGGCGCCTGGGTGGCGAGCACGAACCACTGCACGCCGCGCCAGGTCACCTCAGCGACCGCGGAACGCTGGCTCGGCTCGAGGTCCGGGGGCAGCGGCGGGGACGTCCGTTGCTCGACGATCGCGACACCGTCCTCGGCGGGCGCGAGCTTCTCGCCGCGCTCGAACGCCACGAGCGCCAGCGCCGGCCTACCCTGCCGCAGCGCCACGGCCTGATCCAGCCAGAGGTCGAACGTGGAGTAGGAGTCACCGGCCCTCTCGACGCTGCTGCTGCCGCCCTGCGGGGACTCCTCCAGCAGCATCCAGTACCGGATCCCGTCGCGTTCGACGACCAGCGCGAGGGACTGGTTGGGTGGACTGACCTGCATCGGGTTCTCGGCTCGCTTGACCACCACGACGCCCTTGCGCACCTGGAGGCCGTCGTTGCCCAGGGTCGCGAGCTGGTCCGGGTACGGCGTCGGCGTCGACGCGGTCTCGGAAGGATCGTCCTCGGGCACCGCCGGCTCGGAGCGCGCGTCGTCGGGTGGCGCTGGCTCGGTGGCCACCGGTGGAGCGGGACTCGCGGAGCCGCCACCGGGGCCGACCATGGCCAGGGTGCCTCCCCCGAGAGCGAGGACCAGCGCCAGAGTCGCCGACCCCTGCAGGAGTCGCCGCCGGGCGTGGGCTCGGCGACCTGCCGCGAGCAGGCGGTCGAGGTCGGGCTCGGGTGGCCCTTCACCGATGGCCGAACTGATGCGTACCGCGAGGTCGGTGTGGTCGGTCATGTCGGCTCCTCCGTCGTCTACCTCGGAGACGGAGCTGGCGGAGATTCGGTTGTCACTCTCACGCAATCGCCTCCAGGGTGCGCTCAGTGCGCGCCGTCGGGGGACTGCAGGTCCCGGAGCAGCCGACGGTGCGCGAGCTCCGCGACCGTCTCCCGGGACGGCAGGTCGGCGAGCAGGTAGGCCCGCCCGAGCAGCCCGTCGGGCGTGAAGGAGATGCTCTGGCTCACCCGGCAGCGCCGCGGTCCCAGCGCCTCCACCGAGGTGCGCAGCACGACCCGCCCCGGCGCCCGTACCGCGGCCTCGAGCACCAGCAGATGCTGGTCGTGGTCGGCCTCGGCGACCTCCCAGAAACCGGCCTTGTCGCCCGTGGTCAGCACCGGCGTCCCCGGCGGGCGGGCGTGCCGGCCGGTGCCGCCGAGCAGCCGGTCGACCGCTCCGCGGATCACGAACGGCGCGGCGTCGACGTACCACTGGGGGCGGTCGTAGCCCGACGCCACCACCGACCAGGCCCCGGGTGCGGGCTGGTCGAGATCGCTGTAGCGAACCGACTCGTGCAGGCTGGTCCAACGACGCATGACCCGAGGCTACGGGTTTCCGGCGGTGTCCGAGCACTGGACGGGTCGCGGGGGCGTTCCTGCGACCCGGGAGTAGCCACTAGGGTGAAAACGCCGTCAGGACGTACTGCCCGAGGAGCCCGAGATGCCCATCGCCACCCCCGAGATCTACGCCGAGATGCTCGACACCGCCAAGCGGGACGCGTTCGCGTTCCCGGCGATCAACGTGTCGTCCTCGCAGACGCTGAACGCCGCCCTCAAGGGGTTCGCCGACGCCGGCTCCGACGGGATCATCCAGGTCTCCACCGGTGGCGCGGAGTACCTCTCCGGCCACTCGGTCAAGAACATGGTCACCGGTTCCGTGGCCTTCGCGGCGTACGCCGCCGAGGTCGCCAAGGGCTACCCGGTCAACATCGCGCTGCACACCGACCACTGCCCGCAGGACAAGCTGGACGGCTTCGTGCGTCCGCTGGTCGAGATCTCCGCCGAGCGGGTCGCCCGCGGCGAGCTGCCGCTCTTCCAGTCGCACATGTGGGACGGCTCGGCGGTGCCCCTCGACGAGAACCTCAAGATCGCCCGTGAGCTCCTCGAGCGCTGCGCGGCGGCCCGGATCGTCCTCGAGATCGAGGTCGGCGTGGTCGGCGGCGAGGAGGACGGCGTGGTCGGCGCGATCGACGACAAGCTCTACTCGACCCCCGAGGACGCTCTCGCGACCGTTGCCGCGCTGGGCACCGGCGAGCACGGCCGCTACCTGACCGCGCTCACCTTCGGCAACGTGCACGGTGTCTACAAGCCGGGCAACGTCAAGCTGCGTCCCGAGATCCTGAAGGCCGCCCAGGAGGCGGTCGTCGGCCAGCTCGGCCTCGAGGCCGGCGCCAAGCCGTTCGACCTGGTCTTCCATGGTGGCTCCGGCTCGAGCGCCGAGGAGATCGGTGCTGCCGTCGACTTCGGCGTGATCAAGATGAACGTCGACACCGACACCCAGTACGCCTTCACCCGCCCGATCGCCGGGCACATGCTCCAGAACTACGACGGCGTACTCAAGGTCGACGGTGAGGTCGGCAACAAGAAGTTCTACGACCCGCGCGCCTGGGGCAAGGCCGGTGAAGCCGGCATGGCCGCCCGCATCGTCGAGGCCTGCGAGAACCTGCGCGCGGCGGGCAAGAGCCTCACCAGCTGACCCCGCTGTTACTGGGTGTGTCCCTATGCCGAGAACGCACTCTCATGCCGAGATGAGGCTCCGTCGTCACAGCTTCACCATGGGATGCAGGCGAACCGGTGCTTCCCACGGCGAATTCACCATGGGAACGCACACTTCGACTGCATCCCATGGTGAAGCGAGCCCGAAGGAAACAGCCGCCCGCTCATGCCGCGATCCGCGCGGTTCGTGACGGCCGATGGTCAGGCTGCGAGCTCGACAAGGGGGCGGCGGGTTCGTTCCCGTGACAGGTAGCGGAGCGTCGTGGCGATGCAGGCGACCTGAAGCCAGCCGGTGGCCGAGGTGGTGGTGTTCTCGAACGACTTCGCCAGCCGGCGAGAGCGTCCGAGGCGGCCGTGAGCGACCTCGACGCGCCAGGCGTGGCGGATGGGACGGAAGGTCGGCTGCTTGTCGTCCCACCCGACCCGGCGGAACTCGAGGTCGTGGTGGTGGCCGAGTCTGCGGGCTGCGGCTGCAGTGACTCCCCGGTCCACCAAGACCAGCTCAAGGCGGTCAGTGACGCCCTGCCGGGCCAGGTGTTCCAGCATCAGCTCGCTGGCCCGGTTCTCGTGGGTAGAGGCTGACACGACCAGCGCCGCCACCGGGAGGCCGGTCACGTCCACCGCCACGACGCGCTTCGCGCCCTTGGTACGACCGTAGGGGCCACCCCGGTCGTGAAAGGTGAACCCCCCGTTCGAGGCGCCGCGAGCAAGGTGGGTGTCGATGACGATCATCGAGGGCGTCTCCTCCGTCCTCCCGTCCTCTCGGCGCACGGCAGCGTGCAGCACCGTCAGAGCCTGCGCCCACGTGCCATTGCGCGACCACCGGCGGAACTGCGACCAGACCCGAGTCCATGGTCCGAACGACGCCGGGAGGTAGCGCCACTGGCAGCCTGTCTGAGCGACGTACAGCATCGCGTCCACCACGGTTCGCAGGTCATCGCCGTGCTTACGGCCCCGCTTGCCCGGCGCGTTGAACACCGGCTGCAGCAGGTCCCACTGCTCGTCTGTCAGGTCACTGGGGTACGACATGCCTCGCACGGTGCCTACGAAACCCGACCGTGCAATAGGGACACACCCAGTTACAGCTGGGAGGGGGCCGCGGACGGGGCAGCCGCGTAGCCGGCGTGCTTGGGTCGCTCGAAGAACAGCACCGCGACCAGGCCCAGCACGAGCACGGCGGGGGGCAGCAGCATGGTGGTCGCCATCGCGTCGCTGAACCCGGCCCTGACCGCCTCGGGCAGTGCGCCGCCGGGAGTCGCCTGGCCGGGGGAGAAGTTCAGGCCCTCGGCCGCCAGACGCGCGTCGATCAGCAGCGCGATCGCGGCCGAGCCCAGGACCGCACCGACCTGCCGGGTGGCGTTGTAGACCCCCGCGCCGGCACCGGCCTGGTGCAGCGGCAGGTTGCGGGTGGCGGTGGCGCTGTTGGGCGCCCAGACGAAGGCGTTGCCCACGCCGAGCAGCGCCATCGGCAGCAGCAGCTGCCAGACCGCGGAGCCCGGGGTCATCTGGGTCGACAGCCACACCAGCGACACGATGATGGCCGTGAAACCACCGCTGGTGAGCAGCCGTGGGTGGACCCGGTCGGTCAGGCCACCGACGCCCTTGGCCAGCACGATGGTCATCACGGCCATGGGGACCAGCAGCAGGGCCGAACGGGTCGGGCTCAGGCCGCGGACCAGCTGGGCGTACAGCATGATCGGGATCGCCATCGCGGTGATCGCGAAACCCATCGCCGAGATGGCCACGTTGGCCAGCGAGTAGTTGCGGTCGTGGAAGAGGCTGAGCGGGACCAGCGGCTCTCGCGGGTTGCGCGCCTGCCAGCCGATGAACAGCGCGAAGACCACCAGCCCGACGATGATCAGGCTCCAGACGGAGATCGGGCCGACGATCGTGCCCCAGTCGTACTGGTGGGCCTCCTGGATGCCGAAGACCAGCAGGAACATGCCGGCACCGCTGAGGGCGACGCCCAGCCAGTCGAAGCTGTGCGAGTTGGTCGGCAGTGACGGCACGAGGCGCCAGGCCAGGGCGAAGCCGAGCAGGCCCACCGGCAGGTTGATGAAGAAGATCCACTCCCAGCCCAGGGCATCGACGAGCACCCCGCCGAGGATCGGACCGACCAGGGTGGCCACGCCGGCCGTGGCGCCCCACAGCGCCATCGCCTTGCCCCGGCGCTGGGCCGGGAAGATCCGGGTGATGATCGCCATCGTCTGGGGGGTGATCATCGCCGCACCGAGACCCTGCACGACGCGGGCCAGGATCAGGCCCTCCACCGAGCCGGTCAACCCGCACCACAGCGACGCCAGGGTGAAGACGGTCAACCCCAGCAGGTAGAGCCGCTTGGGCCCGAAGCGGTCACCGAGCCGACCGGTGATCAGCACCGGGACGGCGTACGCCAGCAGGTAGGCGCTGGTGACCCAGACGACGGTGTTCACGTCGGCCTGCAGGTCCTCGATGATCGCCGGTGTCGCGACGGAGACGATGGTCGAGTCGACCAGGATCATGAAGAAGCCGAGGCAGAGGGCGAAGAGCGCGGGCCACGGGTCCTTCTCCTCGAGCGGAGGGGCCGAGGTCGCGGAAACGTGGGTCACGGACGTAGTCAACACCCGGGCATGGACAATGCAT
>CAWGWW010000032.1:0-34023 GCA_963826415.1 uncultured Actinomycetota bacterium
TTCTGCCGTTCTGGAAGGTCGTTTCCGCAGGTCAGACCCCTTATTGGCTGACCTGCGGACCGGACGGCCGAACGCGACGCATGGGCCGACGCCCGAGGGCTCAATTACAGGCACCTTCCCGAGGAGTTGCGCGACCGACCGCCGTTCTCCCGAGGCACCAAAGGCGGGAGAGGCTGACGGAGCCTGGGAGCCGGGGGAGAGGACTGCGAACGCCCCCCGGCTCCCAAAGACTGCGGTAGCGCTCTGGCATCCGTGCGAGGGACGATCTCGTTTTTCCAAGCCACCCCTCCTCGCCTCGTTACGGCACCTGGAGGTGCTGGCGCTCGCCCCGCTACGGGTCTGGGGTTGCCGAACCCGGTTCAGAGCCCGACCTTCTTCACGCCGTACTCGGCCTGTGCCTGGGTGTAGCCCTCGAACTTCAACTGGTCGATGAGTCCCTGCCGCGAGAAGGAGCTCATTTCGAGGTAGGTCTGAGCGGATGCGGCTGCCTGCTTGTTCCAGTCGGCCTTCTGAGCGTCGACACCGTAGGTGGCGTCCTTGACCGAATAGCCCTCGAACTTGAGTTGCTTGATCAGACCGTCCCGCGAGAAGGGACTCAGGTCGAGGTAGGACTCTGCACTACCACGGGCGTTCTCCTGACCGGCGGACTCTTTCGGCGTATCGGCCTTTTTCGACTTGTCAGCCTTGCTGTCCTTCTTCGTGTTGGCCTCGCTGCGGTCGGCGGCGGTCGTACCGTCGTCTTCAGGAACCGCGCAGGCGCCGGCGGTGATAGACAGGGCGGAGGCCATTAAGAATGCCGCGAATGCCCTTTTGATGATTTGGTCAGAACTTGGTGTTGGTAGACGCAATTCGTTGACCATAGGTGCTCCCCCGCGGGTTTGATCGGCATCCAATCTGGGGCCGATGCCCGCCATTCCACCGTGTCTTACTTGCCGCGCACGGGTATGAGCCGAATCAACTACGCGTTCGATGCCGAATGGGCCTAGCCACAGTGTCGGCGCCCTGCTACAGGCTCACCGCATGCCGACCCATCACGTCCCGAAGCCCGGCGACCGCCCCGACGTCGAAGTCCTCGTCGGCGGCGTCTGGTGTCCCGGCGAACTCCGCATGTGGACCCAGACCGACGATGACACCTGGACCGCGCAGCTCCAGTACCGGCCTCCCGGCACCCACACGCGGGTCATCGACACGTTCCCGCCGAGATGAGATGGTGCGCGAAGACACCGTCGACCGGTCACGGGGGCGGTGAGGAGGATGGTTATGGGTGGGGGGGGGTGATCAGTGGAATGCTCGAGTCGAGGGTGTATTCAAGGAGCTCATCGAGAACGTCAGGTTCAACGTGAAGCTCGGAAATGGCAGAAGCCCGTAATCGGGGCCGGGTCCTTCGCATTCCCCTACGACCACCAACTTCATGGGTGATGCGGCCACTCTGGTGTCCCACAAGTACTGCACGCTTAACGTCGGTGCGAACCGCTCAGGCCCCTCGGCCCGAGCAAGTGCCGGCCCGAAGATCCCGTCGCGATACGGCTGCACGCTAATCCCTCCGCCGATGCACCTGCTGAAGTCTCCATTTACCTCAAACCCAGTTGCCTCCAGCCGAGTGAACTCCGGGACAGCCTCGGACGAGATCACAAGAGGAACTATGTTCCCATCGTCCGAACGACCGTTCGCATCAGACTCTGCGTGCTCGTACGTCCACGTGACGATCTCGTCTGGCCCAGCGTCGGCACCGTCAGTTCCGGTCGGACCTCGAGCACCAGTTGGGCCAGTCGCACCCTCTGCACCAACGGGCCCGCTCGGACCTGGGGGACCCATCGGGCCGGCTGCGCCCGGCTCGCCCTGAGTACCCATCGGCAGTTCGCCATCCTTGAAGTCCTTCGCCAGCAGCGACCGATTCTTTATGTCGGCACTGGTCACGGTGCCGTCCTTGATGTCACGCCCGGTGATCATCCGGGCGGCGTCAGCGACCATCGGATTCGTGACGAGCAGGAAAGTGACGGCGACGGCGCCGGTAGCGGCGATGAGCTTGGAACGCATGGAATCCCCCTGGTGATGGCGTCGGGGATCGTCACCCGCGCCGAACCGCTGAGTCTGGGCGATAAATTCACGCGTGCATATGGCTCGAACGGGCCACCCGAGGCGTTGGCGTCCATCCGAGTTCCAAAAAGAAGCACTAAGGTCACTTGCCGACAGATACCCTCCGCTAGCGCCAGTCCTAACTCGGGCGTCTAGGGAGGCGAAAGATGACACCGCGAGATGCAGCTGGACCCACGGGTAGCAACCGCGCCGTGGCTGGGTGGTATCCGGACCCTAAGTTGGCCGGCACTCAGCGCTTCTGGGACGGCGCCCAGTGGACCGAAGACATTGCACCTCTTGCGAATGTCCCGACCTCCAGGAGGGGTCAGCCTGCGGGACCAGCGAAAATGTTCCTCGCGTTTATTCTTATCTGCGCGTGCATCGCGGGCATCGCTTGGTTTCAGTCGTATCAGCGCCAGGAGCGCATCGGCCAAGAGGTTGACTGCTATATGGGTCGCTGCTGACCCGGCAGCTCGTCAGAGAGAGACTGTCACCTTCTTCACCTCCTAAAACTGGCCTCGCGGGTCGTTCGACCTGTCGAAGTGGGCGGCGGGCATCGAGTCAGCAGCCGAAGCTGTGCGCAGGTCCCCCTGGGCATGGACCCGAACGGTCCCCGGCGCCCCGACCGTGGGTGGGGGCTACGAAATGCGCGGAGGGTTCAAAGGTTCCCAGTAGGGTGCGCCGTCTCGAGTGCGCCCAGTCCGCATTCCAATCGAAGGGAGTCTCCTGCGTGGAAACCGCACCCATTACAGCCTGGACGTTCGTCTCCGAGTGCCCGATCCCCGACGACCTGGGGCCGATTCTCGTCGAGGGTGAGCAGCCCTGGGTCGCGTACAAGACGTTCCGTGACAGCGCGATCTTCACCAACAAACGCCTCATCGTGCGCGATGCGCAGGGGATCACCGGAAAGAAGGTGGAGATCTACTCGTTGCCGTACTCGTCAATCAATATGTGGTCTTCAGAGAACGCCGGGAAAATCGACTTCAACGCTGAGATGGAGTTGTGGACCCGCGCTGGCCACATCAAGGTGAAGTTGGGCAAGGGTGTGGATATCCGCAAGTTGGATCACTTGATTTCGCACGCCGTGCTCAACAGCTGAGCTCCGTCTGCTGACAATCGTCGGATTCAGCCCAAGAAATTGCGCCCCACAACGCTTCCAATCTGGACGTCTAAAGCGCTCAGCCGCACAGCGTTCAGACGCTCCTAATGCGCGACTACCTGGACTGAATCGGGGCACGGGCTCCGGCGGTCGGTCGATCAGGCCGCCTGCGCTGAGCTCGTCGGTCCCTGCCGGAATGCCGACGTGGGTCTCGGCCGGCGACAAGGTTCCGTCAAGCGCGGGTCAGGAAACTTCCCTCGTCGTCAGCGGCACGAGGCCGCTGACTCGAGCACGGGGGATTCGCCATGCGTCGTACTTTTCTTGCCGTTTCTGGGGCCGCAATTGCCGGTCTTCTCCTGACGACGACCCCAGTGGTCGCCGAGGCAGCCAAGCTGATGACCGGCCGCGACATCGCGGACGACTCGATCATGAGCAAGGACATCAGAAACGACTCGCTCCGCAGCAAGGACATCAAGAACGGGTCGCTGAGGAAGAAGGACTTCAGGGCCGGACACCTGCCGGCCGGTCCGCAGGGCGAGACCGGTCTGCAGGGCGAGACCGGTCCCCAGGGTGCCACGGGTGAGACCGGCGCCCAGGGACCTGCAGGTCCGCAGGGAGAGACGGGACCCATGGGCCCCGTGGGCGCGCCAGGAAAGGACGGCGACGACGCGCTGGGTGCGACCGTGACGAACCGGGAGGCCGTGGTCGAACTCTCGGCCGGGTCGCCCGAGGGTTCCGCCACGGTGGGTTGCCTCGGTGGCGAACGGCTCATCGGTGGCTCGGTCAACATCCTCCCGGACGGAAGCGGCACCGTGTCGGTGTCCCGGCCGGTCGTGGGGAGGGACGGCACGATCACCGAGTGGTTCGGTATGGGCAGTGGTGCCGACGGCGAGCAGCTCGTGGTCCACGCCCTCTGCGCCAAGTAGGTCCTCGCTGCAGCTGCCGGTCGGCTCAGCCGATCGGCAGCGCGGCGGGTCCGCCCAGCAAGTTCGTGTCGTCGGAACCGCGCCGCGGTCAGGCGGGTTTCCGCCCGGCGCTGGGCGCTCGAGGGCGATCGGAGTCCGCTGCCTCCGCGGTCTCTCGAGGGAGACAACCGTGGGGGTCCGGCCCGAGCCGGGCAGAGTCGTCTCGGCCCCGAGAGTCCAGGTCAGTGACGCTGGTCGATGACTCGGTAGCCGAAGACCTGGCCTGCGCGCTGTGCCGCCCGTGGCGCACGCTTGCGAGCCGCGTCCCTGACCGCCCTCTGTCGACGGGCGTCCCCGCGACAGTCGACCCTGAGTCGGCGGTGATTCGCCGGCAAGGTTCCGCCAAGGTCACTCGCGGACGCTCGTGCCATCAGGAGTGGCAGGCCGACAGGTAGGGGCATCCGTGGAGGGCAACGCGACGCTGCGCTGGGTGCGTGCGCTGGTGCTTGCCGCCGTCATGCTCGGCAGCGGTATCGCGGGACACACGACTGCGGGCGCCTCGGCACCGAGTCCGTTGCTGCTGGTGCCCCTGTTCGCCGCGGCCACCGTCGCGGTTGCGCCGCTCCTGGGGACCCCCGCCTCACCGCGACGCGTGGTGGCGTTGCTGGCAGTCGGTCAGGTCCTGATCCACCTGCTGCTGCAGTGGCTGGGAGGAACGGCGTCGCTGGTCGTCGCCGGCCACACGACGGCGGTGCCCGGCCAGGGCTCGAGTCTTGGCGCGGCGCACTCGCTGGCCCATGCGTCCGGCCCCGAGCCGGTGGGATCCGCACTGACCGGCGACCACCTGGGCATGGTGCTGGCCCACGTCGCCGCCGCGCTCGTGGTGGGTCTGTGGCTGGCCGCGGGGGAGCGAGCCGCCTGGACCCTGCTGGCTCTGGCTGCACTCCCGGTGGTCGATGCCTGGGTCACTCTCCGCGAGCTCGCCCGAGCCGACGCGGGTGCGGCGCTGGTGCCCGCGGAAGCGGCTCGCCCAGCAGTCTGGGACGCACATTGCCTGCTCCGGTCCTCGACGTACGCCGGTCGCGGGGTCTCCCGCCGCGGTCCACCGCGGCTGAGCGCCGCAGCGTACCGCGCCTGAACGTCCGGCCTGTCGGGTCGGCCTGGCCGGGATCTGCGCGGCGCAGGCATGCCCGTCAGTCCAGTTCCGACACTTCGACGAATCGAGACCTGATCATGTTCAAGAACAGAGCTGCGCGCCGCGCAGCACTCCGAGTCGGCGTTGGCGCCGCTGTGGCCGCCATCGCCGCCACCGTGGCACTTCCCGGCGTGGCGCAGGCGCACGTGTCCGTGCAACCCGGGACGGTCGAGGGCGGGGGATTCTCCGTCGTCGCCTTCCGGGTGCCGAACGAGCGCGACGACGCCAGCACGATGAAGGTGCGGCTGACCCTGCCCGCGGACCAGCCGCTCGGGTCGGTCCGCACGACTCCGATCGCGGGTTGGTCGGTGAAGACCACCAGCCGCACGCTGGACCAGCCGATCGACATGTTCGGCGAACAGCTGGACACAGTCGTCTCGCGGGTCACCTGGACGGCCACCGGCGACGGCATCCAGCCCGGTCAGTTCCAGGACTTCGAGCTCAGCCTCGGCCAGCTGCCCGAGTCCGGCCAGATGGTGTTCCAGGCCCTGCAGACCTACTCCAGCGGCGAGCAGGTGAACTGGAACCAGGTCTCGGCCGACGAGTCCGCGGAGCCGGAGCACCCGGCGCCCACGCTGAACATCTCGCCGGCGGCCGCAGGGTCCTCGGACCACGCTGAGGCCAGTGGCTCCAGCGCCACCGACGAGGCCGCGATCATCCCGGCCGCCGCTGCAGGGACGGACAGCGGTGCGAGACTCGACCGCGCCGATCCTGCTGTCCGGCGCCGCGTTGGCGGTCTCGCTGCTGACGGCGCTGCTCGTGTGGCGTCGTGGGCGACCCGTTCGGCAGGACGAGTCCAGTCCGGCGCGCACGTTGCAGGACGCCAAGAACTGACTCCGGCCAGGGTGCCTGGGACGTCCCGTCCTCGGCACCCTGCTCGGGTCAGGGGCCTCACATGGCGACGCTGGGCAGAGCAGTACGCCGCGGACTGGTGTCCGTGGCGCTGGTCGCCGTGTCCGCCCTCGTGTTCGCCTCCCCGGCCGCCGCACACGCGGAGCTGGTCTCGAGCAACCCCGGGAACGGCGAGCGGCTCGAGGACGCGCCCGCCGAGATCGAGCTGACGTTCACCGAGTCGGTCAACCTGCTCGAGGGCGGGATCCGCCTGCTCGACGGCGTCGGCGAGACGGTCTCCACCCCGGACCCCGTGGTCTCGGGGCGCACGCTCACCTGGCCGATGCCCCCCACGCTGGACGACGGTGCCTACACGGTCAGCTGGCGCGTGATCTCGTCCGACGGGCATCCGGTCGCCGGGGCGTTCTCGTTCGGAGTGGGGATCGACGCCGCACGTGTCTCGCCGATCGGCGGCACCAACCGAGTGTCGGCGACGACGGCCCCGTGGCCGGTCGTGACTGCCCGACTGGCGGGCTACCTCGCCTTCGCGCTGCTCGCCGGCGTGGTCGCGTTCGTGCTGTGCTGCTCCGCGGGCAGCAGGTCCGATCCGACGCTCCAGCGGCTGATCCGGTGGGGTCTGGTCGGCGGTCTGCTTGCGACGACGGCTGGCTTCCTGCTGCAAGGCCCGTACATCGCGGGGTCTCCGCTGAGCGAGATCCTCGACCCACAGCTGATGCGAAGAACCCTGGCGACGCCCTTCGGGACGGCGATGGTGTGGCGCCTCGTGCTGTACGCCGCCATCGCGGCTGTCGTCTGGCGGCTGCCCACCTTGGCGAGGCGACCCGGAAAGGCGCTGGCCTCGGGTGCAGTGGTGGGGATGGCGGTGACCATCGGTGCCACCGGGCACGGGGTGGCGTCGGGCCGGCTCGGAGACCTGGCCGTGGTCGCCCTGCACGCACTGACCGCAGCCATCTGGCTCGGTGGTCTGGTGGTGCTGGTGGCGCTGGGTCGGGCGGTGGAGCGCCAGGCGCTGCACCGGTTCGCCGGCCTCGCGTTCGCCTCGGTGGCGATCCTGGTCGTCACCGGCACGTTGAACTCCTTGCGGCACGTCACGGCCGTCGGGCAGCTGTGGCAGACCCGCTACGGCCTCGAGCTGGTCCTGAAGCTCGCCCTGGTGGCCGCCGCGCTCGCGGCCGCGGCCGTCTCTCGACGACGCCTGCAGGAGCAGCGTGTGCCCCTGCGGTCCGTGCGCGTCGAGGCCGTGCTCACCGTCGCCGTGCTGACCGTCACGGCCTTCCTCAGCATGACCAGTCCGCCGCCCCTCACCGCCGACACGACCCTGACCTCCGCCGGTCCCTCCGTGGCGCAGGAGGAGGGCAGTGCCGTGCTCCAGATGTCGCTCGGTGACGGTGGCAGGGCCATGCTCGGCGTCCAGCCGGCCACGACCGCCGAGAGCCGCCTGTATCTGCTCCTCACCGACGCCCGCGGTCAGACGCTGCCGGCCACCCGGGTCGATCTGAGTGTCAGCAACCCGGATCGGGGCCTGGGCGGGATCCCGGTACCCCTCAAGGAACGGAGGGGCGCCTGGGTGACGAAGTACCGGTTCCCCTACTCAGGTCTGTGGAAGGTCACCCTCACCGTCACGAGTCCCGGTCAGACCGCCGTCGTCACCGCGGGCGACTTCACGATCAGGGACCCGGCCACGACGAGCAACTGACCCAGGCGGTTGCGGGTGGGCCCTCCTCCGTCGCCCCCGTCCCGGGTGGTCGGGGCTGTCGAGGAGTCCACGTCCGAGCGCACCGCAGCGACTGCGTGCGCGTGCACCACGGACAGGATCCACGCCGTGGGGGAGATCCGTCGTGCGTCGTGGCGAGCGGCCGAGCGCCACACCTCGCGATAGGCCGCCAGCGTGACCTCCGCTGCCAGCTCCGGGTCGCGCACCACCCGGAGCGCCAGTCCGTACGCCGGCTGGCAGGTCGCGTCGTACAGGGCGGCGAACGCCGCCTCGTCGCCGGAGCCGGCCCGGCTCAACAGCTCGACGGCGTCGGTCGGTCCGACCGGTGGCACGACCTGGGGGTCGGGCACGAGCGAGACGTGAGGGAGTTCGGCCACGGTCGAGGTCCTCCTGCGGGGGAACGGCCCGACCCCAGGCGGGGCCGATGTGGCTACTCTTCCCGTCAGGTTGAAAACCAAACCACACTGTCGGTGGCGCCTCCCCCGGGTCGAGGCAGCCACTGCACGCAGGACCCCCGTTCTTGGGGAACTTCTCCCCGACGGTTGGCCAACGTGTCGGACTCGGGTAAGAAAGGGGGAGCACTTTTTACCAACGAGGACGGTCCGGTGGGACCGCCCCCGCACCGACCCGCGGTCACGAGAGTGACCGGTCCGGACCTGGAGGGGGCGGATCCATGATCGCTCGGGCACCAGCCTCAGTCACGACCGCCGACGACCCCGTGGCGGCGGCGCACGCCCGGGTGGCCGGAGCCGCCCTCGTCGCGTCCGAGGACAGCAGAGTGGGCCTCGAGCTCGAGTTCCACCTGGTCGACCTCGCCGATCCCGCGCACCGACCCGACTGGCCGGCCGTCCTCGCGCTGCTCGCAGGCCTGCCCCCGATGCCCGGCGGAAGCACGGTGACTCTCGAGCCCGGGGGCCAGATCGAGCTCTCGACACCGCCGCAGGCCGATGTGGTCGCCGCGGTCACCACGTTGCGCACCGACCGCGCGACCCTGCGGACCGCGCTGGCAACTGCCGGTTTCGGCGCGGCCCCGCTCGGGGCCGACCCGGCTCGCCCGGTCGCGCGGACCAACCCGCAGGCCCGCTACGCCGCCATGGAGCAGCACTTCGAGGCGCTCGGTTGTGCGGCTCCGGGCCGGGCGATGATGACGGCCACGGCTGCGCTGCAGGTCAACCTGGACGCCGGCCCGGTCGCGGGCTGGACCGACCGGCTGGCCTTGATCCGGTCCTTGGTCCCGATGCTGGTCGCCGCCTCGGCCTCGTCGCCGTACCTCGGCGGGCGTACGTCGGGGTGGCACTCGATGCGGCAGGAGACCTGGCACGGCATCGACCGCGGCCGTAGCGACCCGATCGGCGAGGGCGAGCCGACCACCGCCTGGGCGGACTACGCGCTGGCCGCGCCGGTGATGCTGGTGCGGGAGGACGGCGGGTTGCGACCGGTCACGAAGCGGGTCTCGTTCGGTGCCTGGCTGGGCGATCCTGGGCTGATCGGGCGGCGCGCGACCCGGGACGACCTCGACTACCACCTGACCACGCTGTTCCCCCCGGTCCGGCCCCGTGGGTACGTCGAGCTGCGGTGCATCGACGCGCTGCCGGACCGGTGGTGGCCGGCGCTCGCAGCCCTGACCGTGACCCTGGTCGACGACCCGGTGGCGGCCGACCTGGCGCGGGACCTGTGCCAGCCCGTGGCGCACGTGTGGGAGACCGCGGCCCGCACCGGGATGGACGACCCGGCCCTGCGGGACGCGGTGACCGGTTGCGTCGAGCTCGCGGCCACCCGCTGCCCGGCCGAGCTCAAGGTCGAGGTGGAGGAGTTCGCCGAGCTGGTCTCGGCGGGCCGCACGCCCAGCGGTGAGCTGCGGGCTCGGATCGACGACGTCGGGCCGCTGCGGGTCCTGGAGGAGGAGGCGCATGCGTGAGGCAACGGCACGGGGGCTCGAGAGCTCGCGACGGCGCACCACCCGGCTGACCGACATCGAGGAGGTCGAGCTCACCACGCAGCACAGTCCCCTGATGAGCCCGCTGGTCTGGGACCTCGCCCACATCGGGCAGCAGGAGGACCTGTGGTTGCTGCGCGGCGGGAACGCCGCCGCCCAGGGCATCCTGTCGGCGCAGGTCGAGAAGCTCTACGACGCGTTCGAGCACCCGCGTGCCGAGCGGATCAGCCTGCCGCTGCTCAGCCCGGGAGAGGCACGCAGCTACCTCGCCGACGTCCGCGGCCGGGTCCTGGACGGCCTCGAGCGGGCGCCCGAGGAGGAGCTGTTCCCCTACGTCATGGTCGAGCAGCACGAGCAGCAGCACGTGGAGACGATGCTGGCCACCCACCAGCTCCGTGAGGGAGCACCGATTCTCGGCACCGGCGCCCCGCTGCCACCCGGCCGACCGGTCCCCGACGACTCCGTCCTGGTGCCGGCCGGCCGGTTCACCCTCGGCGTCGACGGTGACCAGGAGCCGTGGTCCCTCGACAACGAGCGACCCGCACACACGGTCGACCTGCCCGCGTTCCGGATCGCCCGGCTCCCGGTCAGCAACCGGCAGTGGCAGGAGTTCATCGACGCCGGGGGCTACGACGAGGCGCGCTGGTGGTCCGCTCGCGGGTGGAGCCATCGGATCGGCGCCGGCCTGGAGCGGCCGCTCTTCTGGGCTCCGGACGGCTCGCGTCGCCGGTTCGGGTACACCGAGGACCTCCCGGCCGACGAGCCGGTCCAGCACGTCTGCTTCTTCGAGGCGGAGGCGTACGCCGCCTGGGCAGGAGCCCGGCTGCCCACCGAGCAGGAGTGGGAGAAGGCCTGCGTCTGGGACCCCGAGCTCGGCCGGCGCCGCCGCTGGCCCTGGGGCGACTCCGAGTGGACGCCGGCACTCGCCAACCTCGGCGGCGACGCGCTGCGGCCGGCGCCGCTCGGCGCCTACCCGGCCGGCGCTTCGGCGTACGGCGTGGAGCAGCTGATCGGTGACGTGTGGGAGTGGACCTCCTCCGGCTTCGAGGCGTGGCCGGGCTTCACCCCGATGCTGTACGCCGACTACAGCGCCCCGTTCTTCGGCGGTGACTACCGGGTACTTCGCGGCGGCTCGTGGGCGGTCGGGGGAGCGTCGATCCGACCGTCGTTCCGCAACTGGGACCTGCCGCGACGGCGGCAGATCTTCTCCGGACTCAGATTGGCGTGGGACGTTGTGTAGACACCTGGCCTGGCTCGGCCGCCCCCGCACGATCTCCTCGCTGGTGCTCGAACCGCCGTGCGGCCTGCTGCGCCAGTCCTACGCGCCGCGCCGCCAGCTGCGTGGCTTGCTGAACGCCGACGGCTGGGGCGTGGGCTTCTACGCCCCCGACCGGGCGGAGCCGGTGCGGTGGCGCTCGGCGCGGCCGCTGTGGGGCGACGCGTCGTTCGCGTCGGTCGCCCCGGTGCTCAGCTCCGGTGCGGTGCTCGCCGCGGTGCGCTCCGCGACGGAGGGGATGCCGATGGACGAGAGCGCAGCGGCGCCGTTCAGCGACGGCCGCTGGTTGCTCTCCCACAACGGGCGGGTCGACCGCACCGTGCTGCCGATGACCCGCGAGGCGGAGTCGGTCTGCGACTCCGCGATCCTGGCCGCGCACGTCTTCGAGCGCGGTCCGGAGAACGTCGCCGAGACGGTCCCGGGCGTGGCCCGGCTTGATCCCCGTGCCACGCTGAACCTGTTGCTGACCGATGGCTCGCGGATCACTGCGGTCACCTGGGGTGACGCCCTGAGCTACCTCGTCGAGCCGGACGGGGTGGTGGTGGCCAGCGAGCCGTGGGACGACGACCCGCGGTGGGTCGACGTGCCCGACCGTCATCTGCTGGAGGTGACCTCGACCGGGGTCACCGTGACCGAACTGGAGCCCTGATGCACCTGTCCGACGCAGCCGTCCACCTCGACCCGGACTCCCTGGCCGAGCAGATGGCTCGCGACGTGCGCGCCGGTCTCGGGACCGCGCAGAAGACGCTGCCGCCGAAGTACTTCTACGACGCCCGGGGCAGCGACCTGTTCGACCAGATCACCCGGCTGCCGGAGTACTACCCCACCCGCACCGAGCGCGACATCCTCGCGGCCCGCGCCCCGGAGATCGCGCAGGTCACGCGGGCCGAGACCCTGATCGAGCTGGGCAGTGGCACGTCGGAGAAGACCCGGCTCCTGCTGCAGGCGCTGCGCGACGGCGGGACGCTGACCCGCTTCGTGCCGTTCGACGTCGACCCCGCCGTGCTCAAGGATGCCAGCGCGTCGGTGGCCGAGGAGTTCCCGGGCCTGGCCGTGGCTCCGGTCGTCGGCGACTTCGAGCACCACCTCCTCGACCTGCCGCAGGGTCCGCACCGGCTGCTGGCCTTCCTCGGGTCCACGATCGGCAACCTCGACCCGGTCCAGCGGGCCAGCTTCCTGGCCGACGTACGACGCACGCTCACCGACGGGGACGCGTTCCTGCTGGGCACCGACCTGGTCAAGGACCCCGACCGGCTGGTCGCGGCGTACGACGACGAGCAGGGCATCACCGCCCAGTTCAACAAGAACGTGCTGTCGGTGCTGAACCGCGACCTGGGCGCGGAGTTCGACCTCGACGCCTTCGAGCACGTCGCGGTGTGGGACGCCGAGCGCGAGTGGATCGAGATGCGCCTGCTGTCCCGCCAGCGCCAGGCCGTGCGGATCGAGGCCCTGGACCTCGTCGTCGACTTCGCGGCCGGCGAGGAGGTCCGGACCGAGATCTCGTCGAAGTTCCGCCGCGAGTCGATCACCGCTGAGCTCGCGCAGTTCGGCCTGGAGCTGACCCACTGGTGGACGGACCCGGCCGGCGACTTCGCGCTGTCGCTCTCCGTCCCTGTCTGAGCGGCGGGGTGAGCGGCGGGCCTGGACGCCGGATCGAGCTCAGCTGCGGCGGACCCGGCGGCGCAGCTGCAGAATCCGCATGGTCCCGGCCACCCCGGCCAGGAAGAGCCCGGCCACGGTCGCGGCGAGCAGGGCGACGGCCAGGGGAGCGGTGCCCGACCAGCTCAGGAACGTGACGCTCACGTCCTGGGTGTTCTGGGCGATGAAGATGATCAGCAGCACGAGGATCAGCCCCAGGCCGATGACGCCGACCCACAGTCCGCTGGTGCGCGAGCCGCGCAGCGGGTCGTCCGGCTTGGTCGGCTTGGTGGGCGTGCTCGGCTCGGGGGCGGAGGGCGCGGGGGCTGACGGGGTCGTCGGCTCGGTCGGGTCGGGCGCGGGCCTCGTGTCGTCGGTCATGCCTCATTCTCCCACTTCCTGCCCCATCGGGCGGCGGTCCGCGGCTCGAGTCGCGCCAGGACCGGGCGTCAGCCGGCTGCGACCATCGCGATCGCGGTGGCGCAGAGGCCGAGGCCGAGGGCCTGCCCCGGGTGGATGCGCTCGCGCAGGACGGACGCGGCGAGCAGTACCGTGAAGGCGGGGTAGAGCGAGGCGATGACGGCGGTGGCCGTCAGGTCGCCGCTGTGGGTGGCGACGAGGAACGACCCGGTGGCCAGCGCGCCGAGGGCGCCGCTGATCCCGCCGCCCAGGGCGAGCACCTGGCGGGGGAGCCACGGCGACCGCAGCGAGGTCGCCACGACGACGATGGCGGCAGCCGCGACCAGCTGGTTGAGCGCCAGTGGGAGGAAGCCGGCCTCCTCGGGGATCTGGGCGAGGGCGGCGAACAGCGTGCCGAAGCCGAGGCCGGCCAGGATCCCGTCGGTGAGCCCCGAGGCGCCTCCGCCCGCCGGCCGGTCAGCGGACGGGACCCCGCGCGAGACCAGCCAGATCCCCGGGAAGGCGACGGCGATGCCCAGCCACACCAGCAGGTGCGGGCGCTCGCCGGAGAGTACGCCGACCACCACCGGGACCAGCGCAGCCCCGACGCCGGAGATGGGGGCGACCACGCCCATCCGCCCCGAGGAGAGTCCGCGGTAGAGGAACGCCGTCCCGAACCCGTTGCCGAGGCCGGCCACCAGGCTCCACCACAGGTCGACCCGGGTGGGCGACCCGTCGACCACCAGCGTGAGCAGCAGGACCAGCGTCCCACCGCCGATCTGGGCGGAGAACGCGACCGCCCACGGGCTCACCCGCTTGGAGAAGACCCCGCCGACGAAGTCGGCCAGGCCGTAGGAGACCGCGGACAGCAGGGCCAGCAGGACCGCCATCGGTCAGGTCACCACGACGCCGACGACCCAGGTGGTGGTCGCGAGCAGAGCCGCCCCGAGCTCGATGAGCAGGCTCAGGCCGACGGCACGCAGCGCCGCCCAGGTGGTCCCGCCGGCCGCGGCCCGGCCGACCCGACGTCGTTCGGCCAGGTAGATGCCCAGCACGAAGCCCAGCACCAGGCCGACCACCGGCACCACGAAGAACCCGACCACGGCCAGCGCGGCTCCGGTCCACTGGGTGGACATCGGGACCCCGGCCTCGGACAGGCGCCGTCCGGGAACGACGTACTTCGCGATCGCGCCGAGGGCCAGGAAGGTGGCGGCGACCGCGAAGACCGTCCAGGCGACGCCGCCCGTGGTGTCGAGCGCCCAGAGCAGGATCGCGGCGAGGACCAGCACCGAACCGGGCAGCAGCGGCACCAGGATGCCGACCAGACCGACCGCGATCAGCGCGGCGATCCCGATCTCGGTGAGACTCACGAGGCACACCCTGTCACGCGAGCCCCACGAAAATGACCACGACCCCGGACCGTGGTCCGGGGTCGTGGATGGTCAGTCGGTGCCGGCCTCAGGGCGTGGCATCGAGCTTGTGCGTCTCGTCGATCACGTTGGCCGCGATCTCCTTGAGCTTGTCGCCGTGCTCACGCGCGTGGTGGGCGCAGAACAGGAGTTCGCCGCCGGTCTGGAGCTCCACGCGAAGGTAGGCCTGGGCTCCGCAACGGTCGCATCGGTCAACAGCGGTGAGCGCTGTAGAGCTGGGGGCAACGGCAGTAGTCACAACGGCCTCATTTCTCTTCATCGGTGTCAGGTTCAACGTAGTCGCGGGGGACAAAGATTCCCGCTTCTCCGTGTCGCTCGACACTTCATCCAATCATGGAGTGTGTCCTTCCCACCTTGCGGGATTCCATACACGCGAATCCTGCTGTGGAGAGAACGTCTAGCCCGTGCGGTGTGTCCCTTGCTTCAGTGTGACGCGTGGGGGACCCTGCCCGTTGCGGTTTGGCCGAACCCGAGTGTCGATCGTGTCCACATCGTGACGTGACCCACCTTGGTGCTGCTGAGCATCACGGTAGACCCGCGTCCCGCCACCATCCGGCAGGCGAGCCTTGTTCGTCGTACGGCGTGTCGCAGGTAGATTCGGAGCAGCACACCCGACCGGATTTGCCCACGCTGGGAGCCCACGATCGACAACACGTACAACGCGGCCCACCTCCTCGTCCTGGAGGGTCTGGAAGCCGTCCGCAAGCGTCCCGGCATGTACATCGGCTCGACCGACACCCGCGGCCTCATGCACTGCCTGTGGGAGATCATCGACAACGGCGTCGACGAGGCGCTGGCCGGTGCGGCCAAGCGGATCGAGGTCACCCTGCACCCCGACGGCTCCGCCGAGGTGCACGACGACGGACGCGGCATCCCGGTCGACAAGGAGCCGAAGACCGGCCTGCCCGGCGTCGAGGTGATCTTCACCAAGCTGCACGCCGGCGGCAAGTTCGGTGGCGGCTCGTACGTCGCCACCGGTGGGCTGCACGGCGTCGGTGCGTCGGTGGTCAACGCGCTGTCGACCCGCCTCGACGTGGACGTCGACCGGTCGCCGGCCCAGCAGGGCATGTCGTTCCAGCGCGGCTTCCCGGGGGTGTTCGCGACCGACGGTGCGGACGCGAAGTTCGAGCCGCGCTCGGGCCTGACCCGCAAGGGCGGCCGGGTGGCCAAGGGGCGCTCCGGCACCCGGATCCGGTTCTGGCCGGACCGGCAGATCTTCACCAAGGACGCGACGTTCGTCTACGACGAGCTGATCACCCGGGCCCGCCAGACGTCGTTCATCGTCCCGGGACTCGAGCTGGTCATCCGCGACCTGCGCGGGCCGGACCCGGTCGAGGAGAAGTTCCGCCACGACGGTGGGATCGCGGAGTTCACCGAGTTCCTTGCACATGACGAACCTGTCACCGACATCCTGCGGCTGCAGGGGATGGACACCTTCACCGAGACGGTCCCGCTGCTCGACGACAAGGGGCACATGACGCCTCAGGAGATCGAGCGGGAGCTGCACGTCGACGTCGCCGTTCGCTGGGGGACCGGCTACGACACCGAGCTGCGCTCGTTCGTCAACGTGATCGCCACGCCCAAGGGCGGCACCCACCTGAGCGGGTTCGAGCAGGCGGTCACCAAGACGTTCAACGACGTGATGCGGGCGACCAAGGCTCTGAAGGTCAACGACACGGACGTGGTCAAGGACGACGTCCTCGAGGGGCTCACCGGGGTGGTCACGGTCCGTCTGGCAGAGCCGCAGTTCGAGGGGCAGACCAAGGAGATCCTCGGCACGCCGGCCGCGCGCAGCGTTGTCCGCAAGGTCGTCTCCGCCGAGCTGAAGAACTTCCTCACCTCGACCAAGAGGGTCGAGAAGGCGCAGGCCAAGCTGGTCATGGAGAAGGTGGTCGGCGCCTCGAAGACGCGGATCGCGGCCCGCCAGCACAAGGAGACCCAGCGCCGGAAGAACGCGCTGGAGTCCTCGGCGCTGCCCTCGAAGCTGGCCGACTGCCGGGCCAACGACAACGACCGGACCGAGCTGTTCATCGTCGAGGGTGACTCGGCGCTCGGCACCGCCAAGCTGGCCCGCAACTCCGAGTTCCAGGCGCTGCTGCCGATCCGGGGCAAGATCCTGAACGTCCAGAAGGCGTCCGTGGGCGACATGCTCAAGAACACCGAGTGCGCCTCGATCATCCAGGTGGTCGGCGCCGGGTCGGGGCGGACCTTCGACCTCGAGGCGCGGCGCTACGGTCGGATCATCTTCATGGCCGACGCGGACTCCGACGGTGCGCACATCCGGTGCCTGCTCGCGACGCTGTTCTTCAAGTACATGCCCGAGCTGATCGCCGAGGGGCGGGTCTACTCCGCCGTACCCCCGTTGCACAGGATCGAGGTCTCCAAGCCGAAGAAGGGCGTGGACAAGTACATCTACACCTACTCCGACGACGAGCTGCAGCGGAAGCTCGCAGAGCTCAAGAAGAAGAACGTCGCCTGGAAGGACCCGGTCCAGCGCTACAAGGGACTCGGTGAGATGGATGCCGACCAGCTGGCCGAGACCACGATGGACCCGCGCCACCGGACGCTGCGCCGGATCACCGTGGACGACGCGGACGCGGCGTCGCGGGTCTTCGAGCTGCTGATGGGCTCCGAGGTCGCGCCCCGCAAGGAGTTCATCGTGCAGGGGGCCTACGAGGTGGACGTGGAGGCGCTCGACGCCTGACCGCAGCGAGATGGTCAGGACCAGTGCAGATGCGGGCGCTAGCCTTGGGGAGCACGGGTCATTCCCGTCCTCGGCACAATTCGGAGAGCCATCATGCGCGGTGTCTTTCGTCGGCAACCCGACGCCATCACCGAGAGCTACACCGTCAGTCATCAGGGCCGCGGGGTGGACTACGTCGATGGTTTCGAGGTGCCCCCGCTGCGCGCCCTGATGTGGCGGCTGGAGCAGTCCGTGCTGGCCGAGCTGCTGCCGGGGACCGGGGCGCAGTCGGTCCTCGACTTCGCGTGTGGCACCGGCCGGATCGCCGGCGTCCTGTCGCGCGAGCTGCCCGGCGCCGACATCGTCGGCATCGACGTGGCCGAGTCGATGCTCGCGGTCGCGCGTGAGCGGGTGCCCGGCGTCATCTTCGTCGGCTCCGACGGTCGGGAGCTGGGCTCGGTCGTGCCGGACGCGACGATGGACCTGGTCACGGCGTTCCGCTTCTTCCCGAACGCCGACCCGGAGCTCCGGCTGTCGGTCACGGAGGCGATCGCCGCAGTGGTGCGCCCCGGCGGCTACGTGCTGTTCAACAACCACCGGAACTTCTGGTCGCCGTCGTACCTCGTCCGACGGCTCAGGCGGGCCTCGCCGGCGCCGGGCGCGCGGAACTCCGACCTGGTCGGGCCGTTCCTGGAGCGGGGGTTCACCATCGTCGCCCGGCACTCGCTCGGGGTGCTCCCCCAGAGCGACGAACAGCTGTACCTGCTCCCGAACGCGCTGGCGCCGCGGGTCGAGGGGTTCAACCGGCGGCAGCTGAGCCACCGGCACACGTGCGGGACGAACACGATCTGGCTGCTGCGGAAGGACCGGACCGACTGACTGCGGCGTCAGACCTGCTGGTCGAGCAGTCCGGTGTCGACGTCGTACAGGAAGCCGCCGACGAGGATCTCGTCGGGGATCAGCGGGTGCGACAACAGCTTCTGGACGTCCTCCGTGAGGGCGCTGAGCTGGTCGTCGACGACGTGGAACTGCTGCCACGAGGCATCGAGCCCGGCCGACTCGCCCACGCGTTCGCGCAGCTCCTGCTCGGTGTGGGACGCCATCGCACAACGGGTGTGCGGGATCACCAGGATCCGGCGCACGCCGAGCAGGTGGACGCCGAGCACCAGCGCCTCGAGGGCTTGCGCCGTCACCCGCCCACCCGGGTTCCGGAAGATCTTCGCGTCACCGGGCTTGAGCCCGAGCATGTTCAGCGGGTCGATCCGCGAGTCCATGCAGGTCACGATGGCGACACCGGCATGCGCCACGCCGTCGAAGCCGCCGAGGTCGAAGTGGTCCGCGAAGGAGCGGTTGGCAGCGAGCAGGTCGTCGAAGTCACTCACGAGCGCGAGGCTAGCGGAGTCCCGCCTCCGGTTGGACACCCCATCCGGCGGTGAGAACCTCAGACGCCCGCCCGCAGCAGGTCGCCGGTACCCAACGCGCGCGTCTCGGCTCCGCGGAACAGCACCAGGGCGAGCGCGGCGGCGATCACTGCACACAGGGCCGCGCCCGGCGAAGACGGTGTGCTCCTGGGCGATGCCGGCGACCCGGAGCAGGTCGGTGAACTCGTCGCAGCGGCTCTTGCCGTCGCACACGTCCCGCACCGAGGGCAGGTCGCTCTGCTCGGCGTAGTACCGGCGCAGTCCGACCGTGGTCAGCACCGAGATCCCGACGAGCATCCCGACCATCCGCGACACGACGACGAACGCGGTGGACAGTCCATGGACCTCGTCGTCGGTGGTCGCGAGCACGGCTGCGTTCACGGGCGCGAGAGCGAGCCCGAAGCCGAGACCGCCGAGCAGCAGCGCGATGTTGGAGGAGGGGTCCTCGAGGCTGGTGAGGCCCCAGCGACTCATCAACACGAAGCCGACCGCTGCCAGGACCATGCCCAGCGCGGTTACCAGACCAGCGCTGACCCACCGGGTGAGATAGCCGCCGAGGACGGCGCCCACCGGCAGCGCGATCAGGAACCGGACGAGCACGAGGGCGGCCATCAGCTGCGAGTCCCCGTGCACGGTGGTGCGGGCGAAGATCGGGATGTCGATGAGCGCCGCGATCAGCGCGGCGCCGATGAAGAAGCTGACCAGCATCGCGCCCCAGGCCGGCGTACGCCGCAACGCACCGCGGGGGACCAGCGGAGCCTCGGCACGGCGCAGGTGGAGGACGAACGCGACCGCCGCGATCAGGGAGCCGAGGAGGTACCAGAGGCCGCGCTCGGAGAAGACCTGGACCTTCGGGTCGGCCGTGGCGAACGCCAGGATGACGCCGCCGAGCGAGACCGCGAGGAAGAGCGACCCGACCAGGTCGGCGTCTCGCATGCTGCGCGACCAGCTGACGAGGTCGACCAGGGGTCGGCTCGCGGTGAGCGACCGGGCGACGAGGAGCAGCAGGGCGACGATCGCGACCAGCCCGAGCGGAGCCAGCCAGCGGCCGTCCCCGACGAACGGGATGAACAGCCGACCCCAGGTCAGGTCCCGCAGCAGCTGGCTGGGGCGTACGAAGACCAACGACCCGGCGACGAGGACGACGAGCAGCAGACCGACACCGATCAGGTCCGGAAGACCATCCATGGGTCGCGAACCGCGGCTCTTCGGTGCTGGAGGTTGCGGTGGGGGGCCACTCCGCACCATCTGGATCGCCGCGGCGAGCAGGAGCCCGACGGCGAGGTTGATCGCGAAGATCGCGCGCCAGTCGGCGAGCGAGATCACGACCGCGCCGAAGAGGGGGCCGACCACGCTGCCGAGCTCCTGGACGGCCGAGACGACGCCGAGCGGGACGCCGCGTCGCTCGCGGGGGTACAGGTCGGCGACCAGGGCCAGCGTGGCCGGCACGAGGCCGCCCCCGCCCACGCCCTGCAGGAACCGGCCGCCGACCAGGGTCGGCATGTCGTAGGCGAGCGTGGTCACCAGGGAGCCGAGCGCGAAGAGGACCAGCGCCGCGACCAGCACGGGCACCCGGCCGCGCAGGTCGGCGATCCGGCCGATCAGCGGGAGCATCGCGACGTACCCGAGCAGAAAGCCGGAGACGATCGGGGCCGCGCGCTGCAGCTGGTCGATCGGGATCCCGACGCTGCCCATCATGTCGGGCAGGGCGAGCACGACCACGTAGGTGTCGGCGGCCGCGAAGGCGACCGCGACCGACGCGAGTCCCAGCAGCAGCCGTGGGCTCCCCGTCACGGGGCGGCGATCTCCGGCTCCGCGCCGTAGCCGTCGAACGCGATCGTGTAGGTCATCTCCTCGGAGTCCGGGTAGAAGACGCCGGTCAGCACGGCGGTCCGCAGCTCACCCTCCGCGGTCACGGTGTACGCCGCGTCGAAGTCGCCGGTCGCGCCGGGGAGCACGTTCTTGACCGCGGAGTCGGGGACCCGGCCGGTGTACTCGGTGAGGATCTCGGCGTTGTTGTCGCCACCGCGGACGCTGTCGCCCGCCTCGAGCCCCGTGGTCGCCGGCAGCAAGGAGCTGAAGCCCGTGTCGGTGCTCATCAGCCGGGCCGGGTCGGGGGCGCCGTACTCGCCCGGGTCGACGTCCTGCCAGCCAGGAGTCAGCGGGATCTGGGCGTAGACCGTGCCGTCCACCGCGATCACCGGCACCTCGAACGGCTGCCCGGCCAGCACCACGGTGATCGAGCCGTCGAAGGCGGGAGCGTGCGTGCCCACCCCGGCAGCCTTGGTGATCCCGGTGACGCCGGAGGGCAGGTTGTCGGTGCTGAGGGTGATGTTCACGCCGCTGGTCTCGTCGAGCGTCGTCTTCGCGAGCGCCATCACCTCGGCCGGCGTCTGCTTGTCACTGGCCGCCTCGTCACCGCTGCAGGCGGTGAGCGCGAGCCCGGCAACCCCGGTCACGACGAGGAGGGCCAGGGTGCGACGCCATCGCGTCGGGGTGCGGGTCAGCATGCGCTCAGCCTGTCACAGGGGCGGTCGGCGTCAGTCTCTCGGCGACGGGTCCGGCGCACGCGGCGATCGGCTGGCTTCCCGGCATCCCGGAGCCGTCCCGGCGGCCGTTGGCCTCCGGCAGGTCGATCGGGGACCCGCTCGACGCGGCAGCCCGGGCGGGCGCGGCTCCGGCCCACGCGAAGACCAGGGCGTCCTCGCCCTTGAGGAACCGGTGGCAGCGCACGCCCCCGGTGGCCCGGCCCTTGGGCGGGTACTCGGAGAACGGCGTGACCTTGACCGCGCCGGGCTCGGTGCCGGGCAGGGCGGTCGAGGAGCCGGAGGCGGTCACCACGACGGAGTCGGTGGGGTCGACCGCGCCGAACCAGGCCACGGACTGGCCGTCCGTCACCCGAATGCCGGCGATGCCGCCACCGGAGCGCCCCTGCGGGCGTACGGCGTCCGCACCGAACTGCAGCAGCTGGGCGTCGGAGGTGATGAAGCAGAGGGTCTCCTGGCCGCTGGCCAGGTCGAGGGCGCCGACGACCTCGTCGCCGTCCTTGAGCGAGATCACCTCCCACTCGTCGCGGGACAGCACCTCGGGGTTGACCCGCTTGACCACGCCCTGCCGGGTGCCGAGCACGAGCCCCGGACCCTCGGCGGGCAGGGCGGTCAGGGCCAGCACCCGTTCGCCGGACTCCAGTGAGAGCACCTCGCTGAGCGGCACCCCGCCCTGGAGGTTGGGGTCGTTCGCCGAGGACGGGATCGCCGGCAGGTCGAGCACGGCGAGCTTGACCACCCGGCCGCGCGAGGTCACCGCCCCGATCTCGCCGCGGGCGGTGGACCGGACGGCGGAGACGATCACGTCGTGGTTGGTCCGGGCTCCGCCGGAGCCGAGCGGCTCGTCGGTGGTCGAGCGCGCCAGCAGCCCGGTGGAGGAGAGGAAGGCGAAGCACGGGTCGTCGGCCACCTCCAGCGGCACCGCGGAGGAGGTGACCGAGGTGCCGGACGACTCGAGCAGCACCGTCCGTCGCGGCGTGCCGTAGGTCTTCGCGACCTCACCGAGCTCGTCGGAGACCACCTTGCGGAGCATCTTCTCGTCGCCGAGGATCGCGTCGAGCGCCTCGATGGTGCGCTCGAGCTCGGCCTTCTCGGTGTCCAGCTCGAGCCGGGAGTACTTCGTGAGCCGCCGCAGCGGCATCTCGAGGATGTAGTTGGTCTGGGTCTCGGTGAGGTCGAAGACCTGCATCAGGCGGTCCCGGGCCATCGCGGTGTCGTCGCTGGTGCGGATCAGCTGGATCACCTCGTCGATGTCGAGGATCGCGACCAGGAGCCCGTCGACGAGGTGGAGCCGGTCGACCGCCTTGCCGCGGCGGAACGCCGATCGGCGGCGTACGACGTCGAAGCGGTGCGCGAGGAAGACCTCCAGCAGCTCCTTGAGGCCCAGGGTGCGCGGCTGGCCGTCCACGAGCGCGACGGTGTTGATGCCGAAGGTGTCCTCCATCGGCGTCTGCCGGTAGAGCTGCTCGAGCAGCGCCTCGGGGTGGAAGCCGTTCTTCACCTCGATCACCAGGTGCAGCCCCTGCGCGCGGTCGGTGAGGTCCTTGACGTCCGAGATGCCGAGCAGCTTCTTGCCCTGCACCAGCGTCTTGATCCGCTCGATCACCCGCTCGGTGCCGACGCCGTACGGCAGCTCGGTCACCACGATGCCCTTGCGTCGGGGCGTGATCGACTCGATCCGCGCCGTGGCCCGCATCCGGAACGTCCCGCGGCCGGTCTCGTAGGCGTCCCGGATGCCCTCGAGCCCGACGATCTTGCCGCCGGTCGGCAGGTCCGGACCGGGGATGAACCGCATCAGGCCGTCGAGGTCGGTGGCCGGGTGGGTGATCAGGTGGCGCAGCGCCTGGACGACCTCGACCAGGTTGTGCGGCGCGATGTTGGTGGCCATGCCGACAGCGATGCCGGTGGTGCCGTTCACGATCAGGTTGGGGAGCGCCGACGGCAGCACCGTCGGCTCGGTCTCGCGACCGTCGTAGTTGGACTTGAAGTCGACCGTGTCCTCCTCGATGGAGGCGGTCATCGCGACGGCCGGCGGCGCCATCCGGCACTCGGTGTACCGCATCGCGGCGGGGGAGTCGTCGGGCGAGCCGAAGTTCCCGTGCCCGTCGATCATCGGCACCCGCATCGACCAGGGCTGGGACATCCGGACCAGGGCGTCGTAGATCGCGCTGTCGCCGTGCGGGTGCAGCCGACCCATCACCTCGCCGACCACGCGGGCGCTCTTCACGTGCCCACGGTCGGGGCGCAGGCCCATCCGGTCCATGGTGTAGAGAATCCGGCGCTGGACCGGTTTGAGCCCGTCCCTGGCGTCCGGAAGCGCGCGCGAGTAGATGACGGAGTACGCGTACTCGAGGAAGGACGCGCGCATCTCGTCGCCCACGTCGATGTCGAGGATGTGCTCCTCGAAGTCGTCGGGAAGCTCCTGGGTGGTCGTCCGCCTTGCCATGGCGTCATTGTCGCTGGTGCCCTCCGTCGATCACCCGCGGGCTCGCCGGATCGGGCACGTCTTTGGACGCGCGTCCGCGGACCACCCACATCCACGCTAGATTTTTGCCGTGACCGGCCTTGAGCAGGACGTGCCCGCAGCTCCGCGGCACTGGGAAGCCGACGTCCTCCTTCGGGACGGGCGCGCGGCCCACATCCGGCCGATCACGCCGGCCGACGCCGACCTGCTGGTCGACTTCTACGGCCGGGTGTCCGACGAGTCGAAGTACTACCGGTTCTTCACTCCGATGCCGTATCTCTCCGACCGCGACGTCGCGCGCTTCACCCAGGTCGACCACGTCGAGCGGGTCGCCCTGGTGCTGACCCTGTCCGGGCGGATGATCGCTGTGGGCCGCTACGACGTCGTCACGCCGGGCGAGGCGGAGGTCGCCTTCCTCGTCGAGGACCAGCACCAGGGCCGGGGGATCTCCCAGCTGCTGCTGGAGCACCTCGCCCAGGCGGCACGCGAGCGCGGCGTTGAGCGCTTCACCGCCGAGATCCTCCCGGACAACAGCCGGATGATCCAGACGTTCCGCGACGCCGGGTACCGCGTGGTCAGCGAGTACGAGGACGGCGTGCTGGTGCTGGACTTCCCCATCGACCCGACCGACACCGCGGCCGGGGTGATGAGGACCCGCGAGCACCGGGCGGAGTCAGCCTCGATCGACCGGTTCTTCAACCCACGCTCGGTGGCCGTGATCGGGGCGAGCCGCCGCCAGGACACCATCGGGCAGGCGCTGGTCCGCAACCTGGTGCTGGGCGACTTCACCGGGCGGGTGTACGTCGTCAACCCGAGTGCGCAGGCGGTCTCGGGGATGCCGGCGTACTCCTCGGTCGGCGACATCCCCGACGAGGTGGACGTGGCGATCGTCGCGGTGCCGGCTGAGTCGGTCCAGGACGTGGTCCTCGACTGCGCCGCCAAGGGGGTGCACGGTCTGGTCGTGATCTCCTCGGGTTTCGCCGAGACCGGCGAGGAGGGCCGCCAGCGGCAGCGGCGACTGGTCGGACTGTCCCGCTCCTACGGGCTCCGGCTGATCGGCCCCAACTGCCTGGGCATCATCAACACCGACCCGTCGGTCTCCCTGAACGCCTCGCTGTCGTCGCTGATGCCCCCCCGGGGCCGCGCCGGCTTCTTCTGCCAGTCCGGGGCCCTGGGCTCCGCGATCCTGGAGAAGGTCAACAACCGGGGCCTCGGCCTGTCCACGTTCGTCAGCGCGGGCAACCGCGCCGACGTGTCCGGCAACGACCTGCTGCAGTACTGGGAGGAGGACGACTCGACCGAGGTCGTGCTGCTCTACCTCGAGTCCATCGGCAACCCGCGCAAGTTCTCCCGGATCGCGCGCCGGGTCTCGCTGCGCAAGCCGATCATCGCGGTCCGCTCCGGGCGCACGACCCAGGGCGTCCCGATGGGGCACGCGGTGCGCAAGATCGCCGCGCCCCCGCAGGCCGTCGACGCGATGTTCCGACAGGCCGGGGTGATCCAGGTGAACACGCTGGAGGAGATGTTCGACGTCGCGCAGCTCCTGGCGCACCAGCCGCTGCCGCGCGGGCGCCGGGTCGCGATCGTCGGCAACTCCGACGCGCTCGGGCTGCTCGCCGCCGACGCCGCCGCCGAGGTCGGGCTCGTGGTCAACAAGCCGGTCGCCCTGGGCGCCGATGCCACCGCGGAGGACTTCGAGGACGCGCTCGACGCGGCGATCGACGACCCGGAGGTCGACTCGGTCGTGGCGGTCTACATCCCCCCGCTGAACGTGTCCGGCGAGGATGTCGCCAACGTGCTGGCTGCGGTGGGGGAGCAGTCGGACAAGCCGCTGGTCTCGTCGTTCCTCGGGGCCGAGGGCGTCCCCGAGCTGCTCCGGGTCCCCGACGTGGCCGGCTCGACCGCCGGCCGCGGCTCGGTCCCGTCGTACCCCGCCGTGGAGGCAGCGGTCCGGGCGCTCGCCCACGTCGTGGAGTACGCCGTGTGGCTGCGCACGCCGGACGGCCCGCCGCCGGCGCCGGACGAGGTGGACCACCTCGCGGCCAAGCGCCAGGTGGCCGAGCTGCTCTCCAAGCACCCCGACGGCACGGAGCTCGAGCAGGAGGACCTGATCTCGCTGCTGCAGGCCTACGACATCGCACTGTGGGAGACCTGCCGGGTCGCCTCCCTCGAGGAGGCGCAGGCCTGCGCTGAGCGGCTCGGCTGGGACGTGGTGCTGAAGGCGACGGCCGAGCACCTGCGCGAGCGCCCCGACCTCGCACACGTCCGCCGCAACCTCGAGAGCGCCGCCGAGATGAAGACCGCGTGGGACTCGCTGAACGCGGTGATCACCAACCCCGGCGCCGCCGGTTTCGTGGTCCAGAAGAACGCGCACCCCGGCGTCCCGGTCGCGATTCGCAGCATCGAGGACCCGCTCTTCGGGCCGGTGGTCTCGTTCGGCATCTCCGGACCGCTGATCGAGCTGCTCGAGGACCGGTCCTACCGGATCCCTCCCTTGGGCACCCGCGACGCGGCAGCCATGGTGCGTGAGATCAAGTCCGCACCGATGCTCTTCGGGTACCGGGGCAGCGAGATCGTCGACGTGGCGGAGATCGAGCGGTTGATCCGCCGGGTCTCCCAGCTCCAGAACGACCTGCCGCAGGTGAGCTCCCTCGAGCTGGGCCTGGTGCTGGCGGGCGCGGAGGGTGCCACGGTCCTGTCGGCGCGGGCCCGGGTGGACCCGGTCGTCGAGCTGCGGTCGGACTGGTTCGCACGTCGGCTGCCCGACCACCCCGGCGACACGGCGCCGACCTGAGCGCTCGCACCCCCCGGAGGACCCCCGATAAGGATTGGCGCCGGGGGAGGTCGGTGACCGACAATTTCCCCTTGTGAGCAACCGCGCAGCGTTCGAGGGACCAACCACCCCTGAGGTCCGGCTGCGCGACCTCGACCCGCGCGTGCTCCGGCTCTTCCTCGGCTTCTCGTTCTCGGCGCTCGGCAGTGGTCTCACCATGCCGTTCCTGTTCGTCTACCTCGCCGAGGTGCGCGACATCCCGATCGCCACCGTCGGCTGGATGTTCGCCTGGATGGGGCTGCTCGGGTTCGCGCTGGCGCCGCTCGGGGGCACGCTGATCGACCGCTTCGGGCCACGGCCGGTGATGGTGGTCGGCCTGGTCATCGAGGCGCTCTGCACGGCCTCCCTCGGCCTCGTCGCGACCGCACAGCAGGGGTTCCTGGTCGCGTCGTTCATCGTCGCCGGCACCGTGGGGCTGTGGCCCGCCGCCACGGCGATGCTGACCCGGCTGGTCCCGGTCGAGGCGCGCGAGAAGGTCTACGGCATCAACTTCATGCTGCTCAACGCCGGCCTCGGGGTCGGTGGGGTGGTCAGCGCCCTGCTCATCGACATGACCTCGGTGGCCTCCTTCCAGCGGCTCTACCTGATCGACGGGCTGACCTACCTGGCCTACATCGCCGTGCTGGTCACCCTGCCCAGGGGCACCGGGGCAGCGCCGAGCATCGACGCGGCCCTCGACAGCCCCGGGGTCGACGGCCCGGAGCTCGAGCAGGCCTCGTGGGGCGTGGTGCTGCGCGACCGGACCCTGCTCCGGGTGGTCGCGATCTCGATCCTCGCCGTGACCTTCGGCTACGCCCAGATGGAGGCCGGGCTCGCGGCGTACGCCGTGACGGTGGCCGACGTGCCGGCCCGCACGCTCGGCTGGGCGTACGCCGCCAACACCGGCGCGATCGTCTGCGGCCAGCTGGTCGCGCTTCGGCTGATCGGTGGGCGGCGGCGCAGCTCGATGCTGGCGCTGTGTGCCGCGACCTGGTCGGTCTCCTGGCTGGTCATCGCCAGCTCCGACGCGGTCGACGGGTGGGTGGCCGTGGCCGCCATCATCGTGGGCCTGGGGCTGTTCGGGGCCGGCGAGACGCTGTGGGCGCCGGTCGCTCCCGCGATCATCAACGACCTGGCCCGCGAGGACATGCGCGGGCGGTACAACGCCCTGCAGGGGATGACCTGGACGGTCGGCTCGATCGTCGGTCCGGCGTCGGCCGGCCTGCTGATCGGGCACGGGCACCCGCACCTCTGGGTGCTGACCGTGGTGGGCGGCACCGCGGTCGCGGCGGTGCTCTTCCTGGACCTCCGTCGGCACCTGACCGCCGCGCAGGACGGCATCGTGGCCCCTGTGGTCCTTGCCGCGTGACACACTGCACCCATGCGTAGCCGCACCTCCGAGGACCATGACCGCACCCTGGAGCTCAGGCATGCGATCGACCACACGGGCTACTACCCCGAGGTCGTCGCCGACGGGGTCGATGCGGCGGTCGCCGGCGAGCAGGTGGTCGGGTTCTACGTCCACCACGAGCCGACGTTCGAGCGCGACGAGGTCCGACGTCACCTGAGCGTGGTGGTGCTCACCCCGAGCCGGCTGATCCTCGCGCACACCGACGAGCACCCGGCCGACGACCTGCTGCCCGAGCCGTACACCTCGACGTCCACCGAGGCGGTGCGGCTGTCGGCCGTGAAGTCCGTGGTGGTGACCCGGATGATCACCAACCCGACCTCCGGGCCGACGCCGCCGGCCGAGGCGGTCATGACGATCGGCTGGGGCGGGGTCAGCAGGCTGGACCTCGAGCCGGCCGCCTGCACCGACCCCGAGTGCGACGCCGACCACGGCTACACCGGGGTGTTCGCCTCCGACGACTTCTCGCTGCGGGTCTCCGCCGCCGCCGACGGCACGGACGCCGTCGCCGGGCTGCTCGCGTTCGCCGAGTCCCTCTCCGCCCGGACGCACCAGGCGTGACGGCCGGCAACTTTTCCGGGGTGGCCGCCGGGGTCCCGGCGGGCGCGTTCGTGGAGCCGGCGTACCTCCAACGCTCGCTGGGCGACATCGTCCCGGCCGTTGCGGTGGCGCTGGGCCAGCCCATCGACGAGACCCCGCCCGGCCTGGTGCTGCCCGAGGCGCCGTCGTACGTCGTGTTCCTGATCGACGGCCTCGGTGCCCGGCTGCTGCAGCGCTACGCCCACGCCGCGCCGTACCTCTCGAGCCTGCTGGAGGAGCAGCCGCCCGGCACCTCCGGGGTCCCGTCCACCACGGTCACCAGCCTGACCTCACTGGGCACCGGGCTGCCGCCCGGCGCGCACGGGCTGGTCGGCTACACCTCGCGGGTCCCGTGGACCGGCAAGCTGCTCAACGCGCTCGCGTGGGACCAGGACGTCGACCCGGTCGCGTGGCAGCCGCACCCCACGGCCTTCGGGCGGCTGCGCGCTCGGGGCGTCACGATGACCGTCGTCAACAAACGCGAGTTCGCGCGCAGCGGGCTGACTCTGGCGGCGCACCGCGGTGCCGACTACGTGGGCGCCGACAAGGTGGGGGAGCGGATCGCGGCGGCGGTGCTGTCGTCGGCCGAGCGTCCCTCGCTGACCTACCTGTACGACGCCGACCTCGACTGGACCGGCCACCGGTACGGCGTCGCCTCGACGCACTGGCTGCAGCAGCTGTCGATGATCGACGCCGAGGCGGAGCAGCTCCGCGAGACGCTGCCCGCGTCGACGAGACTGCTGGTCGTGGCCGACCACGGCATGGTCGACTCGCCGCTCGAGCGCCGGATCGACGTCGACGAGCACCACGCGCTGCGCGACGGTGTCGCCCTGCTCGGCGGGGAGGCCCGGTTCCGCCACCTCTACTGCCGCGGCGGGGCCGTCGACGACGTGGTGGCCACCTGGCGCGAGTTCCTCGACGACCGGGCCGAGGTGCTCACCCGCGAGGCGGTGATCGCACGGGGCTGGTTCGGCGAGGTGGACTCGGCCGTCCTGCCCCGCCTCGGCGACGTGATCGTGGCCTGTGGGGACGACACCGCCGTGGTCTCGAGCCAGGACTTCCCCTACGAGACGAGCCTGATCGGACTCCACGGGTCGTTGACTGCGGACGAGATGCTCATCCCGATGCTGGTGGACTGACCCGAGGCAAGCCCGCGTCTCCGGCGTTTCGGCACGGCGCTTTCGTCAACGACCACGCACTCATGACAGGATCTCGGCTCGTGGCTGAGTTGCACTTCTACACAGGGACGATGGACTCCGGGAAGTCGACCCTCGCTCTCCAGACCAACCACAACCGGGCCGCCCGCGGCCGGGTGGGCCGGATGTTCACCAGCCACGACCGGGCCGGGCGGGCCCAGGTGTCCAGCCGTCTGGGCCTGGCGCACGAGGCGCAGGAGGTCGGCAGCGACTTCGACTTCTGGCGGTTCGTGGTCGAGACCCTCACCCAGGGCGGCCGCGTCGACTACCTGATCTGCGACGAGGCCCAGTTCTACACCTCGGAGCAGATCGACCAGCTCGCTCGCGTGGTCGACGAGCTGCAGCTCGACGTCTTCTGCTTCGGGATCCTGACCGACTTCCGCACCCGGATGTTCCCCGGCGCTGCGCGGTTGGTGGAGCTCGCCGACCGGATGCAGGTGCTCCAGGTCGAGGCGCTCTGCTGGTGCGGCAAGCGGGCCACCCACAACGCCCGCACCGAGAACGGCGTGATGGTGACCGAGGGTGAGGTCGTCGTGGTGGGTGACGTCGAGGAGCAGGACGCCGAGCCGGCCGACGTCGCCTACGAGGTGCTCTGCCGCCAGCACCACCGACGCAACCTGACCGCCGCTCGTGCCAAGGCCGTCTCGCTGGTGCCGGAGCCGCTGCCGTTCGGTTGATCCGCCGGCCCCGGTCATCCCTACGATGGGCCGATGACCGGTCCTCTCGTCTCCGCTGCCGAGCTACGTGAGCTGCTCGGCTCGGTGACCCTGCTCGACGTGCGGTACCGGATGGGCGGGCCTCCCGGCGTACCGGAGTACCTCGCCGGCCACGTCCCCGGAGCGGCGTACGTCGACCTGGACGCGGACCTTGCCGGCCCCGGTGAGGGCCGGCACCCGCTGCCGGACCCGACCGCCTTCGAGCGCGCCATGCGCCGGGCCGGCGTCTCCGAGTCACGGCCCGTCGTGGTGTACGACGACTGGTCCGCGCGGGCCGCCGGCCGGGCCTGGTGGCTGCTGCGCTTCCACGGCCATCGGGACGTGCGCGTCCTCGACGGCGGCTGGGCGGAGTGGCAGCGGGTCGGCGGGCCGGTCGAGACCGGGGAGGTGCGCCCCGACGCGGGCGACTTCGTCTCCCGGCCCGGAGGCATGCCCGTGGTCGAGGCAGCCGACGTGCTCGACCGGTCGGTGCTGGTGGATGCGCGGGCGCCCGAGCGCTACCGGGGCGAGACCGAGCCGGTCGACCCGGTGGCCGGACACATCCCGGGCGCGGTGAACGTCCCGACGGAGGACAACCTCGACGAGTACGGCCGGTTCCGGCCGGCCGCGGAGCTCCTGGCCCGCTACGCGGAGGTGTCGGCGACGCCGCAGGCCGGTGCGGCCGGCCAGGTCGCGGCGTACTGCGGCTCCGGCGTGACCGCCGTCCACGACATCATCGCGATGGAGATCGCCGGCATCCCCGCGGCGCTCTATCCCGGCAGCTGGAGCGGCTGGATCACCGACCCCCGCCGACCCGTCGCTTCTTGACCCGGAAAACACGCCGACCCGTCGTTAATTGACGACGGGTCGGCGTGTTTTTCCCGTCAACAAACGACGGGTCGGCGAATTACCAGTGGATGCCCTTGAAGAGCCGGGCCAGCATGATCTGCTCGGACTCGCGGGTCCCGCTGGCCACGTCGCCCTTGGCCGCGGCCGAGTCGGGGAACACGTGGTAGGCCATGTTGAGCAGCCGGAAGGTCAGCTTCGGGGCCATCGTGTGCGCGACCGCGCCGACGTTGCCGAGGGCGGTGTTGATCTCGTGCGGCCGCTCGACCATCGCCCTGATCACCAGGTCCGCAGCCTGTGCCGGCGAGATCGTGGGGAACTTGTCGTAGAGCTTCGTCGGGGCGATCATCGGCGTCCGCACCAGCGGCATGTGGATCCCGGTGAACGTCACGCCGTCGCCCACGAGCTCGGAGGCGACCACGTTGCTCCAGGAGTCGAGCGCCGACTTGGAGGCGACGTACGCCGAGAAGCGCGGCGGGTTGGTCTGGACGCCGATCGAGGAGATGTTGACGACGTGGCCGCGGCGCTGCTCGCGCATCGTGGGGAGCAGCCCCATCACCAGCCGGATCGCGCCGAAGTAGTTGAGCTGCATGGTCCGCTCGAAGTCGTGGAACCGGTCGTGCGACAGCTTGAGCGAACGACGGATCGAGCGGCCGGCGTTGTTGATCACGAAGTCCACGGTGGGCAGCTCGGTGGTGATCTGCTCGCACAGCCGGTCGATCGCCTCGAGGTCGGACAGGTCGCACGGGAAGACGTGGGCGGTGCCGCCGCGCAGCTCGATCAGCGCGCGGGTGTCCTCGAGCTTGTCCTTGCCGCGGGCCACCAGCACGGGGATGCCTCCGGCCTGGGCGACCTTGAGCGCAGTCACCTGGCCGATGCCGGAGGAGGCGCCGGTGATCACGACGTGCTTGCCGGCCAGCGCCGCGCGGATGGTGGCGTCGCGTCCGGTCGTCTCGTCGAGGTTCTCCTCCCAGTAGCCCCAGAGCCGTTCGGCGTAGGACTCGAGGTCGGGGACGCCGAGACCTGAGCCGGCCAGCGCCTTCTCGGTGCTGCGGGAGTCGAAGACCGAGCTGAACGATGTGTGGGCCAGCACCTCGGCCGGCACCCCGAGCCGCCCGATGGTCTGGTCGAGGACGAGCTGGACGGGTGCGCTGCGCACCAGGCTCCCGAGCATCGTCGAGGGCCGGATCGCCCGCGGCACCAGCGAGAACGGCGTCGAGTCGGTCACCCGGCGGTCGATCGGCGTGGTGAACCGCGGCGCCCCCGCGGCCGTGCAGAACGCGTTGATCACCTCGACCACCGGCTGGGGGTCCGGGTTGACCAGGTGGAACGCCTCGCCGTCGCGGCCGGGCAGGTGCGCGAGGTGGTCCATCGCCTTGGCGACGTAGTCGACGGGTACGACGTTGGTGTCGCCGAGGTCGACCCCGACCAGCGGCAGCCAGGCCGGCATCGAGTCGCGCATCGTCCGCATCAGCGGGAAGAAGTAGTAGGGACCGTCGACCTTGTCCATCGCGCCGGTCTGCGAGTCGCCGACCACGACGCTCGGCCGGTAGACCCGCCACGGGACCGAGGCCTGCTCGCGGACGATCCGCTCCGACTCGTACTTCGTCCGGTGGTACGCCGAGGGCAGGTGCTGGCCCTCGACGAACATCGTCTCGTCGAAGTGACCGGGGTGGTCACCCGCGACGGCCACCGACGAGACCTGGTGGAAGCACCCGACCTTCAGGGCGTCGGCGAGGCTGACCGCGTTGCGGGTGCCTCCGACGTTCATCGCCTCGTTCGTGGCGTCGTCCGCGGTCATGTCGTAGATCGCGGCGATGTGGAAGAAGTGGTCGATCTCGCCGGCGTGCTCGGTGATCCACTTCTTGGCGACACCGAGGTTCGTCTTGCCGAGGTCCCCGACGACCGGGGTGACCCGGCTGGAGCCCCAGCGCTTGATCAGCATCTCCATCCGGGGCAACGACCCCTTGCGGACGAGCACGAAGATCTCGCCCTCGCGGTGGTCGAGCAGCTCCTGGACGAGGTGCCGGCCGATGAAGCCCGTGGCACCAGTGACGAAGTACGACATGGCCGGAGACTACCGGTACGTCACGACCCTGGGCAGGGGTCGACCGTGACGACCGCGTCACGCCTCGACCCTCCCGGGGATCAGTCGTTCTTGCCGCCGCCGAACATGATCTCGTCCCAGCTCGGCACCGACGCCCGGCCCCGGCTCTTGCGGGTGGGCCGCCGGGTCGGCGGCTCCTCCTCGCCCTCGGTGTCGAGAGCGGCAGCCTCGGCAGCCTCCTCCTTGACCTCGGACTCGTCGGCGGCCGGCTCCTCGGTGAGGAACGCCTCCAGCGGCATCTCGGTGCCGAGGTCGTCGGGGGCCTGCTCGTCCGCGGGCTCGGTGACCAGCTCGATGGCGTCGTCGCCGAGCGGCAGCTCCTCCTCGGGGACGGACGCCAGCCGGCGCTCGCGCGCCCGGCCCAGGTCGTCGGCCGCGGGCGCCGCGTCGGCGGCCGGGGAGCCCGGGGCGGGCTCACCGAGCAGCCAGCGCGCGTCGTCGTTGTCGGCGGTGACGAAGTTGCCCGGGGCGTCGAAGGTGAAGTGTGCGGCGCCGGTGCGCTTGGTGGCGGAGTACTCGCCGGTCAGCGTCCAGCGACCGTCCTCACGGCGCCAGGCATCCCAGGTCACGGAGCCGGGGTCGATGTTGAGCGAGCGCAGGTGGAAGGCCACCACGTCACCCAACGTGCGCGCCCCGCCGGCGGAGCCGTTGTCGAGACCCTTGCGGCGCACCGACGAGCGCTGTGCCCGCTCGGCGACGTGCTGGCGCTCGGCGAGCACTGGCGCGGCGAAGGTCATGATCTTCTC
>CAWGWW010000033.1:0-46869 GCA_963826415.1 uncultured Actinomycetota bacterium
ACCGAGTCAACTCGGTTCAGACCCTCTCCGGTGCCGGGCGCGCGGCTCACCGTCAAGCTTTGACCTTGCGGCCGGTGGGAGCCGCTCAGCGCGACAAGAGGAACGCTAACAGCATGCCCGGACGGAGCTCAAATCGGGGGTCCCGCAGGGGTCCAGCGAGCGCCTTTCAGGCGTCGATCCACGCTCATCCGGCGTTCATCGAGGCTGCGGTCGCGGCTTCGCCGGCCGGTACGCCGACACGGTCGGCTCGTCGGGCAGCCAGAACCGCCAGGGTCGGTCGGGGGCTCCGCGCAGCCCCACCCGCGGGCCGGTCGCGACGCGGTCGGCCGGCTCGGTGAGGGTCAGGGTCACCGGTCCGCTGTACAGGTCCGCTCCCCCGTGCTCCAGACCGATCGCCAGGGCCCGGCACAACCGGGCAGGTCCGCGCGCCAGGTCACGGTCCGTCGCACGGGGTCGGTGTACCCGCGCCTGCTCGACGCCGTCCACCACCTCCCCGGCGCGCAGCAGCACGGCGCTGGAGGTCCCTTCGGGACCGCACACGGCGTTCGCGCACACGTGCATGCCGTAGGTGAAGTACGTGTACAGCCGCCCGGGCGGGCCGAACATCACGGCGTTGCGCTGCGTCCGGCCGCGGTAGGCGTGGGAGCCGGGGTCGTTCGCTCCGTCGTACGCCTCGACCTCGGTGAGCCGGACCGCCACGTCGCCGTGCCGCAGCACGGCGCCGAGGAGGCGCGGCGCCGCCGCGAGGACGGGTCCCGCCAGCACCTCGGCGAGCTCAGCGGTGGTCGTCACGCGCGTCACCCGGCCCGGTCAGGCGCCGAGCCGGTCTCGGTGGCCGCGCACGACCGCGCCCAGCTCGGCGAGCTGCTCGCGCACCCTGGCCGGAGCCGTGCCACCACGCCCGTTGCGGCTGGACACGGACCCCTCCGCGGTGAGCACGCCGCGCACCGCGGGCGTCAGGTGCGGGGAGATCGCGCCGAACTGCTCGTCGGTCAGGTCGGCCAGCTCGATGCCGAGCTCCTCGCACCGGCGGACGCAGGCACCGGCGACCTCGTGGGCCACCCGGAAGGGAACCCCCTCGCGGACCAGCCACTCCGCGACGTCGGTCGCGAGGGAGAACCCCTGTGGCGCGAGCTCGGCCATCCGGGCGGTGTTGAACGCCAGGGTCGCGACCATCCCGGTGAACGCCGGCAGCAGCACCTCGAGGGTGTCGACGGAGTCGAAGACCGGCTCCTTGTCCTCCTGCAGGTCGCGGTTGTACGCCAGAGGCAGCGCCTTCAACGTCGCCAGCAGCCCGGCCAGGTTGCCGACCAGGCGTCCGGCCTTGCCGCGGGCGAGCTCGGCGATGTCGGGGTTCTTCTTCTGCGGCATGATGCTCGACCCGGTGGACCACGAGTCGTGCAGCCGGACGAAGTCGAACTCCCGGGTCGACCAGAGGATGACCTCCTCGGCCAGCCGGCTGACGTCCACGCCGATCATCGCCGTCACGAAGGCGAACTCCGCGACGAAGTCACGCGCCGCCGTCCCGTCGATGGAGTTGGCGCTCGAGCCGGTGAAGCCCAGCTCGGCCGCGACCGCCGTCGGGTCGAGGTCGAGGCTGGACCCGGCCAGGGCACCCGAGCCGTACGGCGACTCGGCGGCCACGCGTTCGTCCCAGTCCCGGAGTCGCGCCACGTCGCGCAGCAGCGGCCAGGCATGGGCCAGCAGATGGTGGGAGAGCAGCACCGGCTGGGCGTGCTGCAGGTGCGTGCGTCCGGGCATGATCACGTCCAGGTGGTCCCGCGCCTGGGTCGCGAGCGCGTCGACCAGGTCCAGCACCTGGGCGGTGATCACCCGGGCGTGGTCGCGCAGGAAGACCTTGAACAGCGTCGCCACCTGGTCGTTGCGGCTGCGACCGGCGCGCAGCCGACCACCGGTCTCCGCACCCACCTCGTCGAGGAGCAGACGCTCCAACGCACCGTGCACGTCCTCGTCCGACGGGTCCGGGTGCAGGGTGCCGGCGGCGTACCGCTCCCCCAGCGCATCCAGGCCGCGGTGCAGCTGCGCCACGTCCTCGTCACTCAGCAGGCCTGCGGTGTGCAGGGCGTTGGCGTGCGCGTGCGAGCCGGCCAGGTCGTACGGCGTGAGGCGCCAGTCGAAGTGCGTCGACCGGGACAGCGCCTCGAGCTCCGGGGACGGCCCGCCCTCGAAGCGGCCGCCCCACAGCTTGCCCGTGTTGGTCGTGCCCTCGTCGGCCATCAGTCGGTCCCGAACTCCATGGCGGCATTGTCGAGGGCCAGGATCCCCTCGTCACCCTCGGCCTCGGGGTTGCGCGCGATCCGGTCGTAGCCACCCGGCTCGAGCTCGCCGTACAACGTGCCGTGCTCGACGAGGACCTGGCCCTGGTCGAGCGGCTGCGCGGCGTACGCCTCGAGCTTGTCGCGTGAGTCGGCGATGTCGAGGTTGCGCATGGTCAGCTGGCCGATCCGGTCGAGCGGACCGAACGCGGCGTTGTCGGTGCGCTCCATCGAGAGCTTGTCCGGGTGGTAGGAGAAGTGCTCGCCCGAGCTGCGCAGGATCGTGTAGTCCTCGCCGCGCCGCAGCCGCACCGTCACCTCGCCGGTCACCAGCGACGCGATCCAGCGCTGGACCGACTCGCGCACCATCAGCGCCTGCGGGTCCAGCCAGCGGCCCTGGTAGAGCAGGACGCCGAGGCGCCGGCCCTCGGCGTGGTAGTTCGCGATGGTGTCCTCGTTGTGGACGGCGTTGAGCAGCCGCTCGTAGGCGATCCAGAGCAGCGCCATGCCGGGAGCCTCGTAGATCCCCCGCGACTTCGCCTCGATGATCCGGTTCTCGATCTGGTCGGACATGCCCAGGCCGTGCCGGCCGCCGATCGTGTTGGCCTCGTGCACCAGCTCGACGGGGTCGCGGTAGTCCTTGCCGTTGATCGCCACCGGCCGCCCGTTCTGGAAGCGGATGGTCACGTCCTCGGTCTCGATGGCGACCGCCGGGTCCCAGAACTTCACGCCCATCAGCGGCTCCACGGTCTCCAGGGAGACATCGAGGTGCTCGAGCTTCTTGGCCTCGTGCGTCGCGCCCCAGATGTTGGCGTCGGTGGAGTACGCCTTCTCCTGGCTGTCGCGGTAGGGCAGCTGGCGCTCGACCAGCCACTGGCTCATCTCGTCGCGGCCACCGAGCTCGTGCACGAAGTCGGCGTCCAGCCAGGGCTTGTAGATGCGCAGCGCCGGGTTGGCGAGCAGGCCGTAGCGGTAGAACCGCTCGATGTCGTTGCCCTTGAACGTCGAGCCGTCGCCCCAGATGTCCACGCCGTCCTCGTGCATGGCGCGGACCAGCATGGTGCCGGTCACGGCCCGGCCCAACGGCGTGGTGTTGAAGTAGGCCCGGCCGGCCGAGCGGATGTGGAAGGCACCGCAGGCCATGGCGGCCAGTCCCTCCTCCACCAGTTGGGTACGGCAGTCGAGCGAGCGGGCGATCTCGGCGCCGTACTCGCGCGCTCGCGCCGGGACACCCGAGATGTCCGGCTCGTCGTACTGCCCGATGTCAGCGGTGTAGGTGCACGGGATCGCGCCCTTGTCGCGCATCCAGGCGACGGCCACCGAGGTGTCGAGCCCGCCGGAGAAGGCGATGCCGACGCGTTCGCCGACGGGGAGGGAGGTCAGGACCTTGCTCACGTGGGTTCCTCTGTTCGGGGTGGAGTGCGGGGGGTCGCGCTCCGAGGCGCGACAAGCTGTGGGTCGGACGTGCGGTCAGGGGTCAGGGCGCGGAACCGACGTGGCTGTCGGCCAGCGCCAGGAATCGTCGGGCCAGGTCGTCGCCGCCGGCGGGGTCGCGGCCGATCACGAGCACGGTGTCGTCGCCGGCGATGGTGCCGAGCACCTCGGGGAACTCCGCCTTGTCGAAGGCCGAGGCGAGGTACTGCGCCGCTCCCGGCGGGGTGCGCAGGATGACCAGGTTGGCGCTCGCCTCGGCGCTGACCAGCAGCTCGCTGCACAGCCGGGCCAGGCGTTGTGCCCCCGCGGCGCTCTCCCCCGGCGTGACCGGACGCCGGTCCCCGCCCTCGGCGGGTACGGCGTAGATCAGCCCACCGTGGGGGGTGCGGACCTTGATCGCGTCGAGCTCCACCAGGTCCCGCGACAGGGTTGCCTGGGTGACCCGGACGCCGTCCTCGGCGAGCATCTCGGCCAGCTCGGCCTGGGACTTGACCTCGCGATGGGTGACGATCTCGACGATCTGCTGGTGCCGGGCGTTCTTGGTCGCCGGGCGCTGGAAGCCGTCGCTCATCTCGCCTCCTCGAGCAGCCAGGTCAGCACGGCCTTCTGCACGTGCCGACGGTTCTCCGCCTCGTCCCACACGACACTGCGAGGCCCGTCGAGGACCTCGGCGTCGATCTCCTTGCCCCGGTAGGCGGGCAGGCAGTGCAGGGCGATGGCGTCGGGCTTCGCCTCGGCGAAGAGCGCTGCCGTGACCGAGTAGGGGGCGAAGACCTCGGTGCGTGCGGCGGCCTCCTCCTCCTTGCCCATCGAGATCCAGGTGTCGGTGACGACCACGTCGGCGCCGGCCACCGCCAGGTGCGGGTCGGCCTCCAGCGTGACCGAGCCGCCGGTCGTCGCCGCGATGGCGACTGCCGCGTCGACGATCGCCGCGGCGGGGGCATAGCCCTCCGGGGAGCTGACCCGCACGTGCAGGCCGGCGGTGGCTCCGGCCAGGAGCCAGGAGTTGCCCATGTTGGAGGCTCCGTCGCCCAGGAAGACCGCGGTCAGCCCGGCCAGCTCGCCCTTGCACTCGCGGATGGTGAGCAGGTCGGCCAGGAGCTGGCACGGGTGGAACTCGTCGGTCAGCGCGTTGATCACCGGGACTCCGGCGTACGCCGCCATCGCCTCGAGCTGGCTCTGGGCGAAGGTCCGCCACACCACCACCGAGGCCTGCCGGCCGATGATCCGCGCCACGTCCTCGACCGGCTCGCGGATCCCGATCCCGGCCAGCTTGCCGTCCACCAGCATCGGGTAGCCGCCGAGCTCGGCCACGCCCGCGGCGAACGAGGCCTGGGTGCGCAGGGTGGGCTTGTCGAAGATCATCGCGACTGTCCTCGGACCGGCCAGCGGCCCGGGGTTGTGCAGGGCGTCGTAGGGCTTTGCCTTGTGCTCGGCGGCGAGATCGAGCAGATGCGCCTGCTCGGCCGGGCTCAGGTCGTCGTCGCGCAGCAGGTGCCGGGTCATGTCGGCACCCCCATCGCCTCGTCGAGGATCGCCGGCCAGGCCGTCAGGAAGGCATCGACGTCCTCGGCCGTCAGCACCAGCGGCGGGGCCAGACGGATCCGGTCGGGAGTCGGGTTGTTGATGATGAAGCCTCGTCGCAACGCGACCGCGGTGACCTCGGCGGAGGCGTCGGCGGCCAGGTCCAGCCCGATCAGCAGCCCCTCGCCGCGGACCTCGGTCACCCGGGGGTCCTTCGCCAGGCCGGCGCGCAGCCGCTCCCCCGCGTCCCGGACGTGCGCGAGCAGTCCCTCGCCCTCGATCGTGTCCAGCACGGCGAGACCCGCTGCGCACGCGACCGGGTTGCCGCCGAACGTGGTGCCGTGGTTGCCCGGCTCGAGCAGGGTCGCAGCCCTGCCCAGCCCGACCGCGGCCCCGATGGGGAACCCACCGCCGAGCCCCTTCGCCAGCGTGACGATGTCGGGGCGAACGCCGTGCCGCTGGAAGGCGAACCAGTCGCCGGTCCTGCCGACTCCCGACTGCACCTCGTCGAGCCAGAGGAGAGCGCCGGCCGCGTCGGTGATCTCGCGCGCAGCCTGCAGGTAGCCGTCGGGAGCCACGATCACCCCGGCCTCACCCTGGATCGGCTCGAGCAGCACGGCCGCGGTGCGGTCGTCCACCGCCGCGGCCAGCGCCGCGGTGTCGCCGAACGGGACGAACGTCACCTCGCCGGGCAGCGGCTCGAACGGGGCCCGGTAGGCCTCCTTCGAGGTCAGCGCCAGAGCCCCCATCGTGCGTCCGTGGAAGCCGCCCTCGGCGACCACCACGTGGGTGCGCCCGGTACGCCGGGTCATCTTGAAGGCCGCCTCGTTGGCCTCGGCGCCCGAGTTGGTGAAGAACACCCGCCCGGCCTCGCCCGGAGCGACGCCGGGTGCCAGCAGCGAGAGCAGCCGCTCGGCCAGCTGGATCTGGGGCTCGCTGGCGAAGAAGTTGGAGATGTGGCCGAGGGTGCCGAGCTGCTGGGTCACCGCAGCGAGCATCGCCGGATGACCGTGCCCGAGCGCGTTCACGGCGATCCCGCCGAGCAGGTCGACGTACTCGGTGCCGTTCTCGTCCCAGACGTGGGCGCCCTGGCCTCGGGTGAGCACCAGCTTCGGCGGACCGAAGGTGTTCATCACGGCGCCGGTGTAGCGCTCCGTCCAGTCGGCGTTGAGGTCGCTCATCTGCGGGCCTTCCGGATCTTGGTGGTCACCCCGGGCAGCACCTGGGTGCCGACTCCCTCGTCGGTGAAGAGCTCCAGAAGAACGGCGTGCGCCTCGCGGCCGTCGACCACGGTCGCCCGCGGGACTCCGTCCTGGACCGCCTTGAGGCAGGCCCCCATCTTCGGCACCATCCCGCTGGCCAGCGACGGCATCAGCTCGGCCAGGGACTCCGGGCTGATCTCGTAGATGACGTCGTCGCTGTCCGGCCAGTCGCGGTAGAGCCCCTCGACGTCGGTGAGCACCAGCAGCTTCTCGGCACCGAGCGCGGCAGCAAGGGCCGCGGCTGCGGTGTCGGCGTTGACGTTGTGGACCAGGCCGTTCACGTCCGGCGCCACACTGGAGACGACCGGGATCCGGCCGGCCTCGATCAGGTCGATGACGGACTCGGGGCGGACCTCGGCCACCTCGCCGACCAGGCCCAGGTCGACCTCCTCGCCGTCCACGATGGTGTTGGTCTGCTTGGCGGTGAAGAGGCCGGCGTCCTCGCCGGACAGCCCGACCGCGAGCGGACCGTGCTCGTTGATCAGCCCCACGAGCTCGCGCTGGACCTGGCCGACGAGCACCATCCGGACCACGTCCATCGCCTCGGGGGTGGTCACCCGCAGCCCGCCCCGGAACTCGGACTCGATGCCGAGCCGGTCCAGCATCGTGGAGATCTGCGGTCCACCGCCGTGCACCACGACGGGACGGAAGCCCGCGAAGCGGAGGAAGGCGATGTCCTCGGCGAACGCCCGCTTCAGGACATCGTCGGTCATGGCGTTGCCGCCGTACTTCACCACCACGATCTTGCCGTGGTAGCGCTTCAGCCAGGGCAGGGCTGCGGCGAGCGTGGCCGCCTTGGCGGGGTCGGCGGGCTGGATCTCGGAGAGGCTCATGAGGAGTACGCGCTGTTCTCGTGGACGTAGGCGTGGGTGAGGTCGTTGGTCCAGACCGTGGCCCGCTCGGAGCCGGCCTTGAGGTCGACGGTGACGCTGACCTCGCGGGGGTCGAGGTCGACCCCGGCAGGATCGGCATGCGGGGTGGAGTTGCGGCAGACCCAGACGCCGTTCATCGCGACGTCGAGGTCGGCCGGGTCGAAGGCGGCGTCAGTGGTGCCGACGCTGGCCAGCACCCGTCCCCAGTTCGGGTCCTTGCCGAAGACCGCCGCCTTGAACAGGTTGCTCCGGGCGACGCTGCGTCCGACGTCGACGGCCTCGTCCTCGGAGCGGGCGTTGAGCACCGTGATCGCGATCTCGTGGTCAGCGCCCTCCGCGTCCCGCAGCAGCTGCATGGCCAGGTCGGTGCAGGCCCGGGTGAGCGCCTCGGTGAAGTCCGGGAGCGTCGGGGTGATGCCACTGGCGCCGCTGGCCAGCACCGTGACGGTGTCGTTGGTCGACATGCAGCCGTCGGAGTCGAGCCGGTCGAAGCTGACCCGGGTCGCTGCCCGCAGCGCGGAGTCGAGGTCGGCCGCGGGGACGATCGCGTCGGTGGTGAGCACCACGAGCATCGTGGCGAGCTGGGGCGCGAGCATTCCCGCGCCCTTGGCCATCCCGCCGATCGACCAGCCGGCTCCCTCGACGACGACCTGCTTGCTCACCGAGTCGGTGGTCATGATCGCCTCGGCGGCGTCGCTGCCGGCTCCGGCCTCGAGACCGGCGTACGCCGCGTCGACACCGTCCAGCAGCGCCTGCCGGTCGTTGGCCAGGCCGATCAGCCCGGTCGAGCAGACGACGACGTCGACCGCCCCGATGCCGAGGTGCCCGGCGACCTGCTCGGCCACCGCGTGGGTGGTCTGGAACCCGTCCGGCCCGGTGTAGCAGTTGGCGCCGCCGGAGTTGAGCACGACCGCACGCACCACGCCGTCCTTGACCACCTCCTGGCTCCACAGGATCGGGTTGGCCTTGCACCGGTTGGCGGTGAAGACGCTGGCGGAGTCGTGGCGCGGCCCGTCGTTCACGACCAGCGCGAGGTCCTTGGCGCCCGTCGACTTGAGGCCGGCGACGACTCCGGCGGCGCGGAACCCCTGGGGGCCGGTGACGCTCACTTGCGCTTCTTCTTCGTCGGCTTGACCGGCACCGCGAGCGCGACGTCGTGGCCGTGGGCGCGCCAGGCCTCGGCGGCCCGCTCGGCCTCGAGGCTGGGCACCAGGATCCAGACCGTCTCGAAGGTGGAGATCGTGAAGACGCTGAGGCCGGCCTCGGCGAGCGGCCCGAGCAGGCTGACCAGGAGACCGACGGTCTCGTGGCCGGGGCCCTCCAGGACGGCGAAGCCGGTGAGCCCCTTCGCGGCCGTGACCTTGGTGGGGACGTCACGTCCCGCGCAGACCACCGAGGTCTCGGTGGCGGTGGCCGTCACCGAGAAGAGCGACGAGGACTCCGCCCACGACGGGATCTCGGCTCCCTTGGGCAGCTTGACGACCGCCAGCTTCTCCGGGAACTGCTGGAGTGAGTAGCCCGCGACGGGGTCGGGCAGCCCCAGCACGGAACCTGCCTCGGGAGCATCGTCGGTGAACTCGTCGATCAGGTCGTCGGGCGGTGTCTCGGTCACGGTGCTACTCCCACGGTGGTGAGGCCCAGGCCTTCGTCGAGGCCGAGCGCGAGGTTCATGCACTGCACGGCGGCGCCGGCGGTGCCCTTGGCCAGGTTGTCGACCGCGCCGACGGCCACCAGACGGTGAGCCGCCCGGTCCACGGTCACCTGGAGATGCACGGCGTTGGAGCCGGTCACCGACTTGGTCTGGGGCCACTGCCCGGCCGGCAGCAGGTGCACGAACGGCTCGTCGGCGTAGGCCTTGGCGTAGACGTCGTACGCCTCCTCCGCAGTCACGTCGCCGGCGAGCGGCGCCGAGCAGGTGGCAAGGATGCCGCGCGGCATCGGCACGAGCAGGGGCGTGAAGCTGACCGCCACCGCTGGCCGAGCCGAGGCCGGACAGGTTCTGGATGATCTCGGGCGTGTGCCGGTGGGTGCCGCCGACGGCATAGGCGCTCGCGTTGCCCATGATCTCGCTGCCCAGCAGGTGCGCCTTGGCCGCCTTGCCGGCGCCGCTGGTGCCGGAGGCGGCGACCACCACGACGTCGGGCTCGACCAGACCGGCAGCGACGGCCGGTGCCAGGGTCAGGGTCGAGACGGTCGGGTAGCAGCCGGGGACGGCGATCCGGGTCGCCCCGGTCAGCCGGGCCCGCTGCCCGGGCAGCTCGGGCAGGCCGTAGGGCCAGGTCCCGGCGTGAGTGCCTCCGTAGAACTGTTCCCAGGCGGCCGGGTCTGCCAGGCGGAAGTCCGCCCCGCAGTCGATGACCACGACGTCGTCACCGAGCTGGGCCGCGATCTCACCGGACTGCCCGTGCGGAAGCGCGAGGAAGACCACGTCATGGCCGGAGAGGGTCTCGAGGTCGGTCTTCTCGACGACCCGGTCCGCGAGCGGCACCAGATGTGGCTGGAGCCCTCCGAGCTGCTGGCCCGCGCTGGACGCGCCGGTCAGGGCGCCGATCTCGACGCCGGGGTGGGCGAGCAGGTGCCGCAGCAGCTCGCCCCCGGCGTACCCGGTGGCGCCGGCGACAGCGATGCGTTTCCTCGTCATGTGCATGACTATACGACATCTCGAATTATCATGTACCGGCGGCTCGACCGGGTGACGATGGTCGGGAGCCGTTGCTACGTTGCCCCCATGGCGCGACTGGAGTTCTCAACCTACCGCGATCACATCCACGACGAGTCCCGCCGGTTCCGTGAGGTGCTCGCCGCGTGCGATCCCACGGCCCGCGTGCCCGGATGCCCGTCCTGGGACGCCGCCGACCTGCTCTGGCACCTGGCGGAGGTCCAATGGTTCTGGGCGACCATGGTCGACGGCCGCCCGGCCGCGCCCGACGACCTGCCGCAGAACCCGGACCGTCCCGCGACGTACGCCGCCCTGCTCGACGCCTTCGACCAGAACTCGGCGGCGCTCATCGCCGCCTTGGAGAAGGCCGACCCGACCGAGCCGGCCTGGACCTGGGCAGACGAGCAGACCGTCGGCTTCACCTACCGCCGCCAGGCGCACGAGGCGCTGATCCACCGGCTCGACGCCGAGCAGACCGCCGGACAGGTGACGCCGCTCGATCCGGCGCTCGCAGCCGACGGCGTCGACGAGTGTCTCGACGTGATGTACGGCGGGTGCCCGCCGTGGGCGATCCTCTCGCCGCTCCCCCACCACCTGAAGATCGAGATCAGCGACGTGGACTCGGCCATCTGGGTCCAGCTGGCGCACTGGTCGGGGACCGACCGTGAGGGCGTGCACCAGGATGCGGACGCCATCCAGGTCGTCAGCGCTCCCACCACCGAGCCGGACGCGGTCGTCACCGGGCCCGCAGCCGCCCTGGACGCCTGGCTGTGGCGCCGCGGCGACGATGCGAGAGCTCCACGTGACCGGGGACCGGAAGGTCTACGACCACTTCCGGCTCGCGGTGCACGACCCGCTCACCTGACGCCCACTGCCGGTCGGGCGAGGCTCACTCAGGTGCGCTGGACCGCCCCGGTCCGCTCGGCGGCCACCGCCACCGCAGCGTCGCGCGCCGCGCTGGTCTCCTGCTCGGTCAGGGTGCGGTCCGGCGCCCGGAAGCGCAGCGCGAAGGCCAGGGACTTCTTGCCCAGCCCCACCTGGTCGCCGGTGAAGACGTCGAAGAGCCGGATCGACTCCAGCAGCTCCCCGGCCCCGTCGCACAGCGCTGCCTCGACCGCGGCCGCGGTGACCGCCTCGTCGACGACCAGTGCGACGTCCTCCTTGGCCACCGGGTAGGTGGAGAAGACCGGTGCCGGACGCAGGTCCACGGCATGCTGCATCAGCAGGTCCAGATCGGCCTCGGCCGCGACCGAGCGCGCCGGCAACCCGTAGGCCGCGCAGACGTTGGGGTGCAGCTCTCCGGCATGGCCGACGACCACGTCCCCGATGACGAGCTCCGCGCAGCGACCCGGGTGCCACGGCGCCAGCGAGGCAGCGCGCGCGGTCAGGTGCACGCCGAGGGCGTCGGCCACCGAGCGGATGGCCGCCACGGCGTCGTCCCACCCGACCGGGCGCCCGGGGCCCCACCAGCCGTCGCCCTCCGCGTCACCGACGGCGACGACGCCGAGGTGTAGCGGCTGGGACGGCAGCGCCTTCTCCAGCTCCTCCAGCTCGACCTGGCTCGGGCGCCGGTCGACCGCAAGGATCGGTGCCGGCCCGGACGCACGCGGCTTGGTCACCGTGGCGTTCTCGAAGAGGCCGAAGGAGGTCGCTCCGTGTCCGACGTTCTTGGCCGCGGCCCGCAGCAGCCCGGGAAGCAGCGTCGTGGTCATCGACGGCGACTCGGAGCTGAGCGGATTGCTCAGTCGCAGCAGGGTACGACGAGGATCGGTCTCGGTGAGGCCCAGGTCGTCCAGCTCCGCGGCACCGACGAACGGGAAGTTCACCACCTCCACGTAGCCCTCGCCGGCCAGCGTGCGGCCGATCCGGCGGCGCAGTCGCTGCTCCCGGGTCAAGCCCCGGCCTGATGGCGGCGTCGGCAGCACCGAGGGCACCCGGTCGTAGCCGACCAGGCGGACGATCTCCTCGGAGAAGTCCTGCGCGTCGGTGAGGTCGGGGCGCCAGGGCGGCGGAGTGACGGTGAGCGTTCCGCTGCCCGAGACCAGACAGCCGACCGCGCGCAGGCACTCGACGGCGGTCTGCTCCGGCACGTCCATCCCGGAGACCCGGGTGGCCAGGTCGGCAGGGACGGAGACCGGTGACATCACCGGCGGGGTGCCGACCACGGTGACACCGGGCTCGACCGAGCCGCCGCCGTACGTGGTGAGCAGCTCCACGACGCGGTCCGCCGCCGCCTCGCAGATGGTCGGGTCGACACCGCGCTCGTTGCGCTTGCCGGCCTCGGAGCTGATCTTGTGGCGCTTCCCGGTGCGGAACATCGACACGGCGTCCCAGTGGGCCGCCTCGACCAGCACCCGGCTGGTGGTCTCGGACATCTCGGTGGCCTGTCCGCCCATCACCCCGCCGAGCCCGATGATCCCGGAGTCGTCCGTGACCACCAGGTCCTCGGGAGAGAGCTCACGCCGAGTGCCGTCGAGCGTGGTCAGCTGCTCACCGGCACGCTGCCCGCCGCACCCGGATCGGGCCCTGCACCTTGTCCGCGTCATAGCCGTGGATCGGCTGACCGGTCTCCAGCATCACGAAGTTGGTGATGTCCACGGCCAGCGAGATGGGGCGCATCCCGGCCTGGGACAGTCGCCGGGCGATCGGGTCGGGCGTCGGAGCCGTCGGGTCGAAGCCGACCACGGTGCGCGCCACGAAGACCGGGCACCCGGCGGGGTCGTCGACCACGACAGGGTGACCGTCGTCGTTCGCGGCAGGCGTCTCGCGCAGGGCGGGGTCGCGGAACCCGGTCGCGCCCTCGACCGAGATCGCCACCTCGCGCGCGATGCCACGCAGCGAGAGCGCGTAGGCGCGGTCGGGGTTGACCTCGAACTCGAGGATCTCGTCCTCGAGGCCGAGCACCTCCCGGGCATCCTGGCCGGGCTCTCCTGCGTCGGCGGGCAGCACGATGATGCCGTCGTGGTCCTCGCCGAGCCCGAGCTCGCGGGCCGAGCAGATCATGCCGGCCGAGAGGTGCCCGTAGGTCTTGCGGGCACTGATCGCGAAGTCGCCCGGCAGCACGGCACCGGGGAGCACCACGACGACCAGATCACCGGCCGCGAAGTTGTGGGCCCCGCAGACGATGCCCTGGGGATCGCCGGTGCCGTTGGCGCCCGCGACGTCGACGGTGCACCAGTTGATGGTCTTGCCGTTCTTCTGCGGCTCGGGCTCCATGGTGAGCACGCGGCCGATCACCAGCGGACCGATGATCTGCGCGCCGGGGCTCTCGATCGACTCGAGCTTCAGACCGGTCAGGGTGAGCCGTGCGGTGAGCTCCTCCGTGGTCACGCCGGCGTCCACGTCGACGTACTCCCGAATCCAGGAAACGGGGTGCCTTCATGACTCTCAGATCTCCGTTCCGAAGGACGAGCTGAAGCGCACATCACCCTCGAAGAGTGGGCGCAGGTCCTCCAGCGCGTGGCGGAACATGAACGACCGGTCGATCCCCATGCCGAACGCGAAGCCGCTGTAGACCCCGGGGTCGACGCCACAGGCGACCAGCACTCGCGGGTTGACGACGCCGCAGCCACCCCACTCGATCCAGCCCTCGCCACGGCAGGTGCGGCAGGCTTCCGCCTCCACGCCACGGCAGACGAAGCACCGCACGTCGACCTCGGCGGACGGCTCGGTGAACGGGAAGTACGACGGGCGGAAGCGGGTGGTGATGCCCTCACCGAACAGCTGCCCGGCGAAGTGGTCGAGCGTGCCCTTCAGGTGGGCCATCGTGATGCCCTCGTCGACGACCAGCCCCTCCACCTGGTGGAACATCGGCGAGTGCGTGGCGTCGTACTCGTCGGTCCGGAAGACCCGACCGGGGCACACGACGTAGATCGGCGGCGTCGCGCGTGAGCATGGTGCGCGCCTGCACCGGAGAGGTCTGGGTGCGCAGCACGACGTGGTGGTCGGCCGGCTCGGTCCAGAAGGTGTCCTGCATGGTGCGGGCCGGGTGGTCCGGGCCGAGGTTCAGCGCATCGAAGTTGAGCCACTCAGCCTCCACGACCGGCCCCTCGGCGACCTCCCAGCCCATCGCGACGAACAGGTCGGCGATCAGCTCGGACTGCAGGGTGATCGGGTGCCGGCTCCCCCGACGACGGCGACCGGTCGGCAGGGTGACGTCGACGGTCTCCTCGACGAGCATCCGCGCCTCGTGCTCGGCCTCGAGCACCTCCTGGCGCTGGGCCAGGGACTGGTTGATGGCGCCGCGCGCCTTGCCGACCCGTTGGCCGGCCTCCTTGCGTGCCTGCGGCGGCAGCGCCCCGATCTCCCGGTTGGCCAGCGCCAGCGGCGACCGGTCCCCGACGTGGTCGAGCCGGACCTGCTTGAGCTCGTCGAGGTCGCCGGCGGCTGCGATGGCTTCGAGTGCGGCGTCGCGCATCGCCTCGACCTGCTCGGCCTTCAGCGGGGTGACCTCGACGGGGTCGTAATCGGAGTTCGGTCCCGACATGACTGCCTTTCGGGAGCTGGGAGAGCGGGCGGGTGCGCGCCAAGTCTAGGAACGGCGCGGGGCTCGCCGCGACCGGGTTGCTCGATGGGCCCGCTCAGCCGATCGGCGGACCGTGCTCGGGCCAGGCGATCCGGATCCGGGCGCCGCCGCTGGGGGCGTCCTCGATGTGCAGGCTGCCGCGGTGGGCGTGGACCAGCCCGTTGACCAGGTAGAGGCCCAGACCCGACCCGCCGCGCTCCCCGTGCTTCCAGAACTTGGTGAAGACCCGGCGGCGGATCTCCGGGGCGATCCCCGAGCCCTCGTCGTCGACGAGCACGAGGACCCCGGTGAACTCCGAGTCGTCGGCCAGCGGTCGCAGCGACACGAGCACCCGGCCGTCACCGTGCCGGACGGCGTTCTCGACCAGGTTGGTCAGCACCTGGGTGAACTTGTCCGGATCCGCGTGGATCTGCGGCAGCTCGTCGGCGCTGTCGATCTCGATCGTGCGCGAGGTCCCGGCGCCGACCGAGTCCACGACCCGGCCCACGAGCACGCGGGCGTCCGTGGGTCGCGGGTAGAGCGCGAGCCGCCCGGTGTCGATGCGGGCCACGTCGAGCAGCTCGGCGATCAAGCGGCTCAACCGCTCCGAGTCGGCGTGCACCGTGTGCAGCATCAGCTTCTTCTGGTCGTCGGTGAGCTTGTCCCACCGGTTCAGCAGCGCCTGGACGAACCCCTTGACCCCGGTGAGGGGAGAACGCAGCTCATGGGCCACCGTGGCCACGAGGTCCGAACGCTCCCGGTCGAGTCGCGCCCGGCCCCGGCCGGACCGGATGCTCACGGCGACCTGGTGCACCGGGTCGGCGAGACCCGGGCGGTGGATGCTGGCCGCGACCAGCACCTCGGTGCCGTCGGGCAGCAGCCAGGACTGCTCGGGGATCGCAGTCCGGGTGTGCAACCCGTCGTACGGCCGGTTGTGCGAGCACCAGTCGCGGCCCTCCTGGTCCTGGAGAGCCAGGACCTCGTGCAGCGAGCTCCCGAGTGCCTCGTTCGGCGAGATGCCGAGGAATCTCCCGGCAGCCCGGTTGACTGCGGTCACCGCACCGTCCGGGCCGGCGATCACCGCCCCGTCCGGCAACGCGTCCAGCGGTCCCCACGACTCCTCCGTCACGCCGGCAACCCTAGTGCTTGGTCGCGGTCAACGGCGCTGGACGCGGGCGCTCGCGTAGAGGCAGAGTGCCGCGGCGGTGGAGAGGTTGAGGCTCTCCGCGCGACCGTGGATCGGGATCCGGACCCGGTGGTCGGCCAGGGCGGCGAGCTCGGCGGGCAGTCCCCAGGCCTCGTTGCCGAAGAGCCAGGCGATCGGACCGGCGAGCAGGTCGTCGGCGTGGTCCAGGTCGACCTCGCCGGCGCCGTCCGCGGCGAGCACCACGAAGCCGGCTGCGCGGACCGCGGAGACGGCCGCAGCCGCGTCGGGCTCGGTCGCGACCGGCAGATGGAAGACGCTGCCGACCGAGGCACGGACCGTCTTGGGGTTGTACACGTCGACCGAGTGCCCGGCGAAGACGACGGCGGCGGCCCCGGCTGCGTCGGCCGACCGGATCACGGTCCCGGCGTTGCCGGGGTCGCGTACGTCGGCACAGATGGCGACGAAGGGCTGGCCGGCGACGGCCTCGGTTGCTGCGTGCTCGGCGACGCGGTCCAGGACGTGCTCCAGCGGCCGGTCCAGGAACCGGCACACCGCCACGACCCCGGCCGGGGTCACGCTGTCGCTGAGCGAGGCGAGGGCGGCGTCCTCCACGATGCTCCAGCGAGGGGCGGCGTCCGCCAGCGCGGCGAACTGCTCGGTGGCGGCGACGGTCGCGAAGACCTCGACCACGCAACCGTCCACTGCGAGGGCACCCTCGACGGCCTTGGGGCCGTCGGCGAGGAAGAGCCGCTCCTCGGCCCGAAATGAGCGACGGGCGAGCTTCCGGGCCGCCTTGACCCGGGTGTTCCCGCTGGTCAGCGGGGGTCCTTGGTCAGGGTTGGTGCGGAAGCTCGCCACGTCAGTGATCTCGTCGATCTCGACAGGCGTGACCGGCGGTGGTGGCCGCGGTCTCGACTGGCTGGATCAGGCGGACGCCTCGGCCCGGGGGGCGTTGACGTCCTCGGGCAGCGCGGCCCGAGCGGTCTCGACGAGCGCGTTGAACGCCGCGACGTCGTTGACGGCCATCTCGGCCATGATCTTGCGGTCGACCTCGACACCGGCGAGGTTGAGACCCTGGATGAACCGGTTGTAGGTCATCCCCTGCGCGCGGGCCGCAGCGTTGATCCGCTGGATCCACAGCTTGCGGAAGTTGCCCTTGTTCTTGCGCCGGTCGTTGTAGTTGTAGACCAGGGAGTGGGTGACCTGCTCCTTGGCCTTGCGGTACAGGCGCGAGCGCTGGCCGCGGTAGCCGCTGGCGCGCTCGAGGATGACCCTGCGCTTCTTGTGGGCGTTCACTGCCCGCTTGACGCGTGCCATGGTGTTACTCCTTCAAATCTTGGTACGTGGTCTGGACTGAGCCGACCACCGTGTGGGGGTGGGGCTCGGTCAGAGACCGAGAAGCTTCTTCGCGCGAGGGACGTCGGCCTTGGCGACCTCGACGGTGCCCGTGAGCCGGCGGGTGACCTTGGAGGGCTTCTTCTCGAGGTTGTGGCGCTTGCCAGCCTTCTCGCGAAGGATCTTGCCCGTACCGGTCACTCGGAAGCGCTTGCTGGCACCGGAGTGCGTCTTGTTCTTCGGCATCTTCTCTTCCTCTACTTGGTGCTGCGTGGTCTCGACAGGGTTTCGACCACCGGTGGGTGGTGGCCGAGACCACCGCGGGGGTGGGTCAGGCTTCGATCTCGGGATCGAGGTTCTCGGAGCGGCCACGCTCCTTCTTCTGCGCAACCGGCCCGGCAGCGTGGGCTGCGTCGCGCTCGGCACGTTCGTCGGCCTCGAGCGCGGCACGCTCGGCAGCCTTCGACTCCTTCTCGGCCTTCATGTCGACCTTGGCGTCGGCCTTCTTCTTGTGCGGGCCGAGCACCATGACCATGTTGCGGCCGTCCTGCTTGGGCGACGACTCGACGAAGCCCAGCTCCGTGACGTCCTCGGCCAGGCGCTGCAGCAGCCGGTAGCCCAGCTCGGGGCGGTGCTGCTCGCGACCACGGAACATGATCGTGATCTTGACCTTGTCTCCGGCGCGGAGGAACCGCACGACGTGACCCTTCTTGGTCTCGTAGTCGTGCGCGTCGATCTTCGGACGAAGCTTCATCTCCTTGATGATCACGTTCGTCTGGTTGCGCCGCGCCTCACGAGCCTTCTGGGCGTTCTCGTACTTGAACTTGCCGTAGTCCATGAGCTTGCAGACCGGCGGCCGCGCCATCGGGGCAATCTCGACGAGGTCCAGGTCGGCCTCCTGCGCAAGGCGCAGCGCGTCGGCGGTGGGAACGATGCCGACGGTCTCGCCACTGGGGCCAACGAGCCGGACCTCGGAAACCCGGATCCGGTCGTTGATTCGAAGCTCGGTGCTGATGTGTCCTCCTGATGAAAACTTCGTCCGGAGGTCGTCGTCGCCCGAGGAGCTCCCCGAAATCAACAACGGCTTCCGCTTGTCACAAGCGGAAGCCAGTCTCGACACGTCTCCCTTGCGGGGATTTGCATCTCCGTCGTCCCCGCCCGGTGCAGTTCAGCAACGGGCGGATCCTTCGGGACCGGACCCGACGACCTGGTTCGGTCGATGCGGGTGGGAGGACGGGTCGTGCTCGACCTCCGCTTGTCGGACCAGTCACGTCGTGCACGCACGATGAGTCTGATCGGTCAAGACAGGATGCTAGCGGATCATCCCGGGTGGGGCCCAATTGCGGGCCCGATCCAGGCGGTCCGCTCCCCCACCCGCCCCAGAGTCCAACCGGCCGCGAGCCCCCGGAGGTCCTCCCCCTCCACGACGAAGGTGACCGGCCCGGCAACGTCGATCACCAGTGCGGCCGCGTCGTCCTGCAAGGCTGCCTGTGCCGCCGTGGTCGCGGTGGCCGGCACCGGGCGGGCCTCGGCGTTCCAACGCCGCATCGGCTCGGTCCCGGTGAAGGCGAGCAGGGCCAGCCGCCCGTCGGCCCCCGTCAGCAGAACGGCGGCCATGTCGCTGGACTTGTCGTGGGCCAGGCCTGCGGCGTCGTACCCGACCTCGCCGAGTACGGCGACCACCGGCACCACGAGCCTGCTCTGCTGCAGCCGGGCCAACGTCTCCACGTGGCTGAGGGTCCCGGCGGCGAACGCGCTCAGCGCCGCTGCCACCTCGGGGTCCACCGCCCCCGTGTCGTCAGGGAAGCCGGACTCGGGGATCCGGCGCTCGGGCTCGTTCACCACACCATTGTCCCGGACGCCTCCTGGGCAACCGGTTTGCCCCCGGATGTGGGATTCTTGAAGCATGGATGACGCGACGTGGGCAGCCCTGACCCTGACGCTCACCGTCTGCGGGGCGATCTGGACCTGGCTCTCCTTCCAGCGTCGTGGGGTGGCCTCGGGACTGCGGGCCGCCGCCTTCACCCTGCTGCCGCTCGCGGCGTACCTCACCCAGACCCTGCGGATGCTGACCCGGATCGTCACCGCCGTCGCCGACTGGGCGACCAGCCTGGTCTTCAACCCGTTCGTCTGGACCGGCGTCGTGCTGGCCGGGGTGTCCGGAGTGCTGTTCGTGCTCTCTGCCTTCCTCCGCTCCCGGCAGCGCCCGGCGACGCCCGGTCCGGCGGCTGCCGGAACCGCGAAGAGCCCGGGTCGGCTGAGCCGATCCGAACGCCGCGACGCACCCGTGCTCGACGACGACACCGAGGACATCGAGGCCCTGCTGCGCAGGCACGGCATCTCCTGATGGCCTCGGCCGACCCCGGCGCTGTCCCGGGAGTCGCGCACCTGCTCGTGGAGCTCGCCCGCAGTCGGCCGGCCACCCTCGGCGCGGGCCGGCTGATCCGGCTCGACGGCCCGGCCGGGTCCGGCAAGACCACGCTGGCAGAGGCGGTCGCGTCGCTGCTCCCGGGCTCGCGCGTGGTGCACATGGACGACCTGTACGACGGCTGGGACGGGCTGCCCCGCGTGGCCGACCAGCTCGACGCCCTGCTGCTGCCGCTCGCGGCCGGCCAGCCGGGGAGCTACCGGCGCTACGACTGGCTGGCCGACGCCTACGCCGAGACGGTCGTCGTGCCACCGGGCGACCTGGTGGTCCTCGAGGGCGTCGGCTCCGGTTCGCGCGCCCACGCCGGCCTGGCCACCGTCACGGCCTGGGTGTGGGCCCCCGAGGAGGTCCGCCGCCAGCGTGGGCTCGAGCGGGACGGACCCGAGCTCCAGGGGCGGTGGCGACAGTGGATGCGGGACGAGAACGACCACTTCGCCCGCGAGGCCGTCGCCGAGAACGCCGACGTGCTGGTCGACGGGCTCGGCCTCACGCCACCGGTGGTACGACCATCCGGTAGCCGGTCCATCGGCTGACCGCTTCGAAGCCGACGCGTTGGTAGACGCCGAGGGCCCCGGTCGGGTTGTCGGCGAGCACGTCGAGGGACGCGTCGTCGTACCCGGCCTTCCGATAGGCCTCCAGGGCGTGCGCGAGCAGGGCCGCCGCGATGCCCCGGCCGCGGTGCTCGCGGCGTACGCCCATCCGCTGGACGTAGGCCTCTCGCCGGCCGGTGGACTCGGTGTGCGCATCGGACTCCGTGGTCATCAGGTAGCCGACCAGGTTGCCGTCGGTGTCGTCGACCACGAACGAGACCTGGTGCCTGCTGGCCCGTGCCGCGATGGCGTACACCTCCCACTCCTCGGCCGACCAGCCGCTGAAGCCGGGATGGTCCAGGAAGACCACGTTGTGCGCGGCGAGGATCCTGTCGGCGTCCGCCCGTGGGTCGAGCTCCGAGACCCGGAACCCGGAAGGGAGCGCGATCACGTCGGGAACCGGGTCCAGCGGCCTGCGCATCCGGAACGACCACTTGTGTGCCGCCAGCCCGTGGCCGCTGAGGAGCTCCGCCTGGTCCCGTTGGCCGGCCAGACCGGAGAACTCGACATGCGCGGTCGTCTCGGGCGCCACCTCGGCGTGGCTGACGCGGGCTCGGGCGAGAACCGCCTCGACCAGCCGGGAGCCGAGGCCCGCGCCCCGATGGTCCGGGCGCACTCCCCCGCCGGCCTCGATCTGCAGGATGCCGCGGGCGGGTGTCCGCGGGAACACCCAGCCGTGTCCGACGAGCTCCTCGCCGGCGAAGGCACCGATGAGGTCGCGGGCGGGGTCCACGCGTGGGCGAGTCAGGGTCTCGGTGAGGCTGGCCTCGTTGTCCACCACGCCGGTTCGGTCCTCGTCCTCGATCGCCCGGAGCAGCCCCGCCCAGGCGGGGATGTCTGAGGCGGTGAGTCCACGGAGCATCACGTCCACCCGCAGGACCTTACGACGTGCCTAGGGTGAGCCCGTGCATCCACCCAGCGGCGAACAGTTCGAGATCTCCGGAGGCGGCTACCGCGCCGTCGTGACCGAGAGTGGTGCGGCGCTGCGGCTGCTCGAGTACGCCGGCCGGCCGCTCGTCGACGGCTTCGCGGAGGACGAGATGGCGCCCGGAGGTCGGGGTCAGCTGCTGATGCCGTGGCCGAACCGGATCCGGGACGGCGCCTACTCGTTCCACGGGCGGGACCTGCAGCTCGGGCTGACCGACCCCAAGCGTCACAACGCCTCGCACGGGCTGGTCCGCTGGGCTAGCTGGAGCCGGGAGGAGCACTCGGCCAACTCCGTCTCGCTGGTCTACCGGCTGATGGCGCAGAGCGGCTATCCGTGGACCCTCGACCTGCACGTCCTCTACGACCTGTCGGCGGACGGCCTCACCGTCACCCAGACCGCCACGAACCTGTCGCCCGCGCCGGCGCCGTACGCCAGCGGTGCGCACCCGTACCTCACCGTCGGACCCGGACCGATCGACGACTGGGAGCTCACGCTGCCGGCCTCGACCCGGCTGCTGGTCGACGAGCGACTGCTGCCCGTCGGGCGCGAGGACGTCGACGGCACGCCGTACGACTTCCGGGTCACCCGGCCGCTGCGGGACACCGTGCTGGACGACGGGTTCATCGACCTCGACCGGGACGAGCACGGGGCGGCGACGACCGTGCTGCGGGACCGGGCCAGCGGCCACGGGGTCGTGCTCTGGGTGGACGGCACCCACCACTGCCTGCAGGTCTACAGCGCCGACGACGTCGCGGCGACGGCTCGGCGTTCGCTGGCGGTCGAGCCGATGACCGCACCGGCGGACGCGTTCCGCTCCGGGGAGCATCTGCTCACGCTCGCGGCCGCCGGCCAGTGGGGCGACGAGCACTCCGGCTCGTGGGGGATCCGCGCGCTGGACTGACGGTGTGGTCGGTCCGGCCCGTCAGTCAGGTCGGCGGTCGCAGAGCGCCCGCAGCTGGCGAGCCGCCTTGCGGGCCCGGTCCCCGTCGGAGCCCTGGATCCCCATCACCGAGGTGGTGGTCCCGTCAGCGAGGTCGAGCGTCACCCAGGGTGCACCGGGTGGCAGGTGGACGGCGATGATCTCCGCCCACTCGAACTCGCGGCGCCGGTAGCCGTTGACCACGATCAACCGTTCCGCGGTGGCCACGACTCGGGACCGGGTCAGCGCGAAGCCCGCAGTGAACGCCAGCAGGCCGAGGAAGACCAGCGTGCTGCGCTGGAAGAACGTGAACCGGGCCCGGGTCTCGGCGTCGAAGCCGAACCACGCGAACGCGCACACGACGAGCAGCATCACGCTGAGCAGGCTGCCCATCACCCGGACGCCGAGCGGACGCCAGGTGTGCGGGAGCCGGGGCAGCGGCTCAGAGACGGCAGGCATGGATATCGGTGAGCAGGATGCCCCGCGCGCCCAGGTCGAAGAGCTCGTCCATCAACCGTTGGGCCCCGGCCCGCGGCACCATCGCGCGCACCGCGACCCAGCCCTCACGATGCAACGGAGACACCGTGGGGCTCTCGATCCCCGGCGTCAACGCGATCGCGGCATTCACGTCGGCGTCGCGGATGTCGTAGTCCATCATCACGTAGCTGCGGGCGACCAGGACGCCCTCGATGCGCCGTTTGAAGACCTCGAAGCCCGGGGGCACCGCGCCCGAGCGGGTGACCAGGACGGCCTCAGACTCGAGGATCACCTCGCCGAAGACCTCCAGCCCCGCCTGGCGCAGGGTGCTGCCGGTCTCCACCACGTCGGCGATCACGTCCGCCACCCCGAGCTGGATGCTGGTCTCGACGGCGCCGTCGAGGCGGGTCACGGTGGCCTCGATCCCCCGCTGCTCCAGGAACGTCTCGACGACCCCGACGTACGACGTCGCGATCCGGGTGCCCTGCAGCTGGGCGAGGTCGGTGAACCTGCCAGCCGGACCGGCGAAGTGGAAGCGGCTGCGCCCGAACCCGAGGTCCAGGGCCTCCTCGGCCTTGGCACCGGAGTCGCGCAGCAGGTCGCGACCGGTGATCCCGACGTCGAGCGTGCCCTCACCGACGTACAGCGCGATGTCGCGGGGGCGAAGGTAGAAGAACTCGACGCCGTTCTCCGCGTCGATGAGCGTGAGCTCCTTGGAGTCGTGGCGCTGCCGGTAGCCGGACTCGCGCAGGATCTCCGACGCCGACTGGGAGAGCGCGCCCTTGTTGGGCACCGCGACCCGGAGCAGGGTGGTCGGTTTCTCGGACGGGATGAGCTGGGCCATGGTGATCCTCAGAGGTGTGCGTAGACGTCGTCGAGCGTGAGTCCGGTGGCGAGCATCAGCACCTGCGCGTGGTAGATCAGCTGGCTGATCTCCTCGGCGGCGCGCTCCTTGCCTTCGTACTCGGCGGCCATCCAGGACTCGGCGGCCTCCTCGACCAGCTTCTTGCCGATCGCATGCACGCCGGCGTCGAGCTGCTGGACGGTGCCGGATCCCTCGGGACGGGTCAGCGCCTTCTGCTCGAGCTCGGCCCAGAGTCCTTCGAACGTCTTCACGGTTCGGAAGCCTACGGTGTGCCCCGACCCGTCGCTTCTTCGCATCCAGACCATGCCGACCCGTCGCTTGTTCGCGGCGTTGATCAGGTCTCGTAGCCGCGCTTGATGGTCCGGATCGTCTGGGCGGTGGCCAGCGCCGCGGAGGCGGCCTCGTAGCCCTTGTCCTCGCGAGACCCCGGGAGCCCGGCCCGGTCCAGCGCCTGCTCGTCGGTGTCGCAGGTGAGTACGCCGAAGCCCACGGCCGTCTGGTTGTCCAGCGCCACCCGGGTCAGGCCGTCGGTGGCGGCGTTGCACACGAAGTCGAAGTGCGGGGTCCCGCCGCGGACCACGACGCCGAGCGCGACGATGGCGTCGTACCCCTGTGCGGCGAGCGTCTGGGCCACGACCGGCAGCTCGAAGGTGCCCGGCACGCGGTACACCGAGGGCGCCTCGACCTTGCAGTCGCGGCAGGCGCGCAACGCTCCTTCGAGGAGGCCGTCCATCACCTCCTGGTGCCAGCTGGCGGCCACGACGGCGACCCGCAGGTCGTGACAGTCGACGGGCTTCTGGTCAGGTGCTCCAGCACCACTCATGGGGTTGCTCCGTTCGGGGCGAGGTCGACGATCGGCGCGGGCGGCGGGGGCGACGTCAGGTGTGGCATGTCGTGGCCCATCCGGTCCCGCTTGGTGAGCAGGTAGGCGAGATTGTGGTCATTGGGGTGCGGAGTCAGCGAGACCCGCTCGGCGACCCGGATCCCGAAGTCCTCGAGGCTGGTGGTCTTGTCCGGGTTGTTGGTGAGCAGCCGGACGCTCTCGATACCGAGGTCGCGCAGGATCTGGGTGGCAGTGCCGTAGTGGCGGGCATCGGCCGGCAGGCCCAGGTCGAGGTTGGCGTCGACGGTGTCGCGGCCGCCGTCCTGAAGGGCGTAGGCCTGGAGCTTCGCGACCAGCCCGATCCCGCGGCCCTCGTGCCCGCGCAGGTAGATCACGACGCCGCGTCCTTCCGTGACGATCCGCTCCAGCGCTTCGTCGAGCTGCGGCCCGCAGTCGCAGCGGGCGCTGCCGAAGACGTCGCCGGTGAGGCACTCGGAGTGCACTCGGGTCAGCACCGGCTCAGCCCCCGACACGTCGCCGTACACGAGGGCGATGTGCTCGGAGTCATCGACGGTGATCCGGTAGCCGAACGCGGTGAAGTCCCCCTGCCGAGTCGGCAGCCTGGTCTCGGCGACTCGCTTGACGAGAACCTCGTGGCGTCGGCGGTAGCGGACCAGGTCGTCGATCGAGATCATCGCCAGCCCGTGCTCGTCGGCGAACTCGCGCAGCTGCGGGGCCCGCTTCATCGTGCCGTCGTCGTTCACCACCTCGACGAGTACGCCGGCCGGGGTCAGCCCGGCGAGCGCGGCCAGGTCGACGGCGGCCTCGGTGTGGCCGCGGCGGACCAGCACCCCGCCTTCGCGGTAGCGCAACGGGAAGACGTGTCCGGGCCGGGTGATCTCCCACGGCTCGGTCGCCGAGTCGGCGAGCACCCGGGCGGTGTGCGCCCGGTCGGCCGCGCTGATCCCGGTCGAGACCCCGTCGCGGGCGTCGACCGAGATCGTGTACGCCGTGCGGAGCTTGTCCTTGTTGTGCGGCGTCATCAGCGGGATCTCGAGCCGGTCGAGCATGTCGGCCGGCATCGGCACGCAGATCACGCCGCTCGAGTGCCGGATCGTGAACGCCATCAGCTCCGGGGTCGCCTTCGACGCGGCGAAGATGATGTCCCCCTCGTTCTCGCGGTCCTCGTCGTCGACGACGATCACGGCGCGTCCGGCGGCCACATCGGCGATCGCTCGCTCGACCGAGTCCAGGCGGACCTTCTCGTGCTGGGTGGGGATGCTCATGACTGCTGCTCCTGCGTGTAGGCGCGGACGAGCTTCTCAACGTGCTTGGCGATCACGTCGACCTCGAGGTTGACCCGGTCCCCGGGCTGCCGGGAGCCGAGCGTCGTACGGGCGAGCGTCTCGGGGATCAGGCTGACGGTGAACCGGTCGTCGGTCACATCGACCACGGTGAGGCTGACCCCGTCGACGGTGATGGAGCCCTTGTCGACGAGGTACCTGCCCAGGCCGGCCGGCAGCGCGATCTCGACCAGCTCCCAGTGCTCACTCGGGCCGCGCCGGATGATCGTCCCCACGCCGTCGACGTGTCCCTGCACGATGTGCCCACCGAGCCGGGTCGCCGCCGTCACTGCGCGCTCCAGGTTGACCACGTCCCCCGGCGCGACGCCGTGAAGGCTGGTCTTGTCGAGCGTCTCCTGCATGACGTCGGCGGTCCAGGTGTCGTCGGTGCGGGCGGCCACGGTCAGACAGCAGCCGTTGACGGCGATCGAGTCGCCGAGCCCGGCGTCTCCGAGCACCGTCGTCGCACGGACGGTGAGCCGGATGGCGTCGCCCTGGTCCTCGACGGACTCGACGGTGCCGAGCTCCTCGACGATTCCGGTGAACATCAGGCTCCTTCGGTGGCGTGATGGGCGGGGTCGGACGAGCCGGTCAGCGTGAGCCGGAGGTTCGGCTCCTCATCCCCGACCGGCGACAGCACGGTCACGTCGGTGACCCGCGGACGGAACGCGTCGGCGATCGTGTTGATTCCGAGGTCGGCGACGGCGTGGGTCCCCGCACCCAGGAGCATCGGCGCGACGTAGACCACGATCTCGTCGACGAGCCCGGCCGCGAGGAACGCCGAGGCGAGCGTGGCGCCTCCCTCGAGGAAGACGTGCTGCCGGTCCCGGGCGAACAGGGTGGCCAGCGCGATGTGGGGGTCCCGGGTCCGCAGGTGCACGGTCTCCGCACGGTCGTTGAAGATCCGCCGTGCGGGGTCGAGGGCCCGCTCCCCCATGACCGCCCGCAGGGGCTGGACGCCGACCGGCTGGTCGGTGTCGTCGCGGACGGTGAGCTCGGGGTCGTCGACCTCGACCGTGTGGGTGCCGACCAGCATCGTGTCGCAGAGGGCGCGGAGCCGGTGCGTGTCGCTGCGGGCCGCTCGGCTGGAGATCCACCGGCTGGTCCCGTCTGCTGCCGCGCTGCGCCCGTCGAGCGTGGTGGCGAACTTCCAGGTGACGAACGGACGCTGGTGGTCGACCGCGAAGGTCCACACCCGGTTGACCTCACGCGCTTCGTCGAGGAGCAGGCCGCCCTCGACGTCGATCCGGGCGCTGCGCAGCGTTGCCGCTCCCCCGCTGGCGACCGGGTTCGGGTCCGGCTGGGCGAAGACCACTCGGCGTACCCCAGCGGCGACGAGCGCGGCAGAGCACGGGCCGGTACGACCGGTGTGGTTGCAGGGTTCGAGGGTCACCACCGCCGTGGTGCCCCGCGCCGCACCCCCGGCCCGGGTCAGGGCATCGACTTCGGCGTGCGGACTACCCGCTCCACGGTGGTAGCCCTCGGCCACGACCGAGCCTGTGTCGTCGACGAGGACGCAGCCGACTCGCGGGTTCGGACCCCGCGGCACATCGGGGGTACAGGCGAGCTCGAGGGCACGGCGCATCGCGCGGTCCTCGGCTGCGGTGAACGCCATGTTCGCCCCTCGTCCGGTCGCGGACTCCGGGGGCGACGGCAGTGGCCGGGGCATACGCAGCGCGTACGACCGGAGCCAATGCCTTGCGTGCGCTTCCCATCCGGACTTTCACCGTCGGTCCAGGAGTTTCACCTGGTCAACCGGTCGCTGGCTGCGAACGGGTCGCGGACTTTCACCGCCGGCTCGGAATTGCACCGACCCCAGAGCACGCGAGCTTGGTCAACTCGTCAGGCTCAGTTTGCCACACCCCGGGGTCGGTGCACGGGTGAGGTCTGGCACACCCAGCGGCCGGGTTGGCGGTCGGGTCGGCGGTCGATCTGATCTCCGACGAGCACCCCCCGGCGGTTGATCGATCGATCGATCAACCGCGAAGGGACCCCCTCGTTCGGACGCCAGCGGGTCTCGGTCCACCGGACCCACCCGTTGCGATCCCAACTGTCCCCTCCTGGTGCTGGGGTGGTCCCATGCCCCGCAACCTGCACACCGAGTCCCGCACCGATGCCATCGTGGCGACCGTCTCGTCCCTGATCTGCGCCGGCGGCATGGCGGCGGTGACCACCCGGGCCATCGCGGCGGGCACGGGGATCAGCATCGCCTGGTGGCCTATCGCACGGGACGCGACTATCTCTCCGAGATGATGGCTCGTCGGTACGACGAGGGAGTCCTCGCGCTGCTGCCTGCCGACGACGAGGGGCTCAGGGACACGCGGGTGTGGCTGGCGTGGTGCGAGCTGGCCCGTAGCGACGAGCTGGTGGCCGGGGACGTTGCCGCCATCACCGCGGACGAGCGCCACCTGATCCGGTCGTTCCTGTCATCGGAGTTCTCTCGTCGCGATGCCGAGCCCCCACCAGGGCTCTCGGACGACGACGTGGACACATTCGTCGCCCTCGTGCACGGCCTTCGGCAGGCAGTCTGCGCGGCCGTCGACCCGATGCCGCTGGCACGCGCCCGCGAGCTGTTGTCCCGGGCGGTCGCTCAGACTGCGACGGCGGCCTCTGCCTTCGCCCGCAGCTCGCCGACCATCCGGTCGGGGTCGTCGGCGGAGTAGACGGCAGACCCGGCGACGAAGACGTCGGCACCTGCCTCGGCGCAGCGCTCGATCGTCTCGAGCGAGACACCGCCGTCCACCTGGAGCCAGGTCTCGACACCGTGCTTGTCGAGCAGGGCGCGGGCGCGGCGGATCTTCGGGAGCACCAGGTCGAGGAACTTCTGACCACCGAAGCCGGGCTCCACCGTCATCAGCAGCAGCATGTCGAGCTCGGGCAGCAGGTCCGCGTAGGGCTCGATCGGGGTGGCCGGCTTGAGCGCCATGCTCGCCCGGGCTCCGTGGGACCGGATCTCGCGGGCCAGACGGACCGGGGCCCGGGCCGCCTCGACGTGGAAGGTCACCGATCCACAGCCGGCCTCGACGTAGGTGACGGCGTTGTTGTCGGGGTCCTCGATCATCAGGTGCGCGTCGAGGGGCAGCTCGGTCGAGCGGGCCAGCGCCTCGACCATCGTCGGTCCGAAGGTGAGGTTGGGGACGAAGTGGTTGTCCATCACGTCCACGTGCACCCAGTCGGCGCTGCCGATCCGCGCCACCTCTGCTCCGAGGTCGGCAAAGTCGGCGTTCAGGATGCTCGGCGTGATCTGGATACCCACGAGCACTGATCCTAGGTGGTCGAAGCCACAGTCCGAGAGGCAGTCGGAATGCCCAGTCCGGTGAGCGGCTGTGAAAGACTTCCGCGCATATGAACACGCGCCTGGCCCGGGGAACGCCTTGGTGGATTGCCCTGGTCTGGGTGCCCACCCTGCTCGTGCGACCCCGCTTCCCGCGAATCGGCCTGGCCCTGGCTGCGGCCGCCGTGACCTCCTTCTTCCGCGACCCGGACCGCACCCCCGACGGCGACGGGCTGCTCGCTGCCGCCGACGGACTGATCCGTGAGGTCGAGCAGCGCGAGGACGGCCGCTGGTTCATCTCGACCTACCTGGCGCTGCGCAACGTGCACGTCGGCCGGATGCCCTGCGACGGCACCATCACCTCCCAGGAGCACTTCGAGGGCGAGCACCGGATGGCGTTCTCGTCCGATGCCCACGTCAACGAGCGGCTCGAGTGGCGCATCGACACCGAGCACGGCGAGCTGGAGATGGTGCAGTTCTCAGGCGCCGCAGCCCGCCGGATCATCCCGTACGTCGGGCCGGGCGCGACCGTGCGCCGCGGGGACCGGATCGGGCTGATCCGGTTCGGCTCCCGGGTCGACCTGCTGCTGCCCCGGGGCCTGCACCCGACCGTCTCGGTCGGGCAGCGGCCGCGCGGCGCCCGCGACGTGATCGCGGTCCCCGACCGCCTCACCGTGGTCGGAGACGACGGATGAGGCTGCTCGGCATCGAACGACCCGGCTCCGCAGACGTGATGACGCTCTGCAACGCCTCCTGCGGCGCCTCGGCGATCCTGGTCGTGATCTCGTTCGCCACCCGCTCCGACGCCGATCTTGTGCACGCCGGGGTGCGGCTGGTGGCCCTGTTGATGATTGCCGGCACCATGTTCGACTCCCTCGACGGCATCTTCGCCCGGCGTCGCGGCGGAGGCACCTCGATGGGCGGCATGCTCGACTCACTGGCCGACGCGGTCACGTTCGGTCTGGCTCCCGCGGTGCTGCTGATCCAGATCGGGCTCCGCGGCGCGGGTTCCGTCGACCGGGTGCTGCTGCTCCTGGGCTTCCTCGTGTACGTCGCCGGAGCCCTGCTCCGGCTCGCCGACTTCTCCTCCGCCCGGCACGCGGACTCCGAGTTCACCGGGCTTCCGTCACCGCTGGCCGCCGTGCTGTTGCTGTCGGTGGCCTTCCTGACGTCCTCGCCGGCCCTGGTCGCAATCGCCCTGGCCGGAGCCGGGCTGATGATGGTCAGCCGGATCTCCTACCCGCTGCAGCGCGGTCCCGTGCTGGCTGCCGCCGGTCTCGCCTGGGTCTTCGGCCTCGCCGGCACCCTCGGGCTGTACGACGTGAAGATCCCCGCGACCGTGGCGCTCCTCGTGATCGTGGTGGTGATGCCGCTGGTCTCGCGGCTGCACCCCCACGAACGCGCCGCCCGCTCCGCGTCCTTCTGACGGACCCCGGTCTGCAGGCTCAGTCGAGCAGGCTGTCGTCGTACGCCGCGGTGAGCTCGCCGCCCGTGTCGCCCGTATTGACCACTCCAGCCGGCTCCACCAGCATCACCGCCACGTCGCCCTCGGTCACCGGGCAGTGCTCGACCCCGCGCGGCACGACGAAGAGCTGACCTGGTCCCAGGCTGACATCGCCGTCCCGCATCTGGATGGTCAACCGGCCCTCGATCACCAGGAACAACTCGTCGGTGTCCTCGTGGGTGTGCCAGACGAACTCGCCCTTGAGCTTCGCGAGCTTGATCTCGTAGTCGTTGAGCCGAGCCACCACCTTCGGTGCCCAGTGGTCGGAGAACAGCGACAGCTTCTCGGCCAGGTCGACGGGTCGGTTCACGGCACTCACTCCTCGGGGTCCACGGGCGGCTCGGCACCCGCGTGCTCGTCACGCTCCGCCCACTCGAGCAGCGGCGAGAGGTCGAACACCTGGTCGTCGATCTCGGCGTGCAGGTCCCCCAACGTGGCGAACCGCTCCGGCACCGTGAAGATCGTGAAGTCGTGCGGGTCGACGTCGGCGACCTCGTCCCAGCGGATCGGGGTCGAGACCCGGGCGTCGGGCACCCCCCGCACCGAGTACGCCGCCGCGATGGTGTGGTCGCGGGCGTTCTGGTTGTAGTCGACGAACAGCTGGTGCGGGTCGCGGTCCTTGCGCCACCAGGCCGTGGTCACGTCGTCGGGGGCACGCCGTTCCACCTCGCGAGCGAACGCGAGCGCCGCCCGGCGCACGTCCTTGAACCCGTGCTCCGGCGCGATCCGCACGTAGATGTGCAGGCCGGACCCGCCACTGGTCTTGGGAAAGCCGGTGGCGCCGAGCTCGTCGAGCACCTCGTGCGACACCTGCGCGACGCGCCGCACCGTCGCGAAGTCGCACAACGGCCCGGGGTCAAGGTCGATGCGCCACTCGTCGGGTGACTCGGTGTCCTCCCGGCGGCTGTTCCAGGGGTGGAACTCGACCGTGGACATCTGGACCGCCCAGATCACGCTGGCCAGCTCGGTGACACAGAGCTCGTCGGCCGTGCGGTTCCAGCGGGGGAAGTGCAGCCGGACCGTCTCCAGCCAGGGGGGCGCGCCCGCCGGCACCCGCTTCTGGTGCACCTTCTCCCCCGCCAGCCCCTTGGGGAAGCGGTGCAGCATGCAGGGGCGCTCGAACAGCGCGTTCACGATCCCCGGACCGACGGCGAGGTAGTACTGGACCAGGTCGAGCTTGGTGGCTCCGCTCTCCGGGAAGTAGACCCGGTCGGGGTTGCTGACGCGCACGACCCGGTCGTCGACCTCGATCTCGACTGCGGGCGGCTTGGCGGGCATGGGTCAGTGCTTCCGCAGGAGGGCCAGGAACATCGCGTCGGTGCCGTGCCGGTGCGGCCACAGCTGGACCGTCCCGGGGATCGGACCGGCGCAGTTGGGGATGCCCGGGACCAGTGAGGCGGCGTTCTCCAGCGAGACGTCCACCCGCGTCTCGAGCAGGGACTCGACCACCGCCTTGGTCTCGGACAGGACCGGCGAGCAGGTGGCGTAGAGCACCACGCCGCCCGGGCGAGTCAGGTCGAGGGCAGCAGCCAGCAGGCTGCGCTGCAGCAGCACCAGGTTGACCAGGTCGTCGGACTTGCGTCGCCACCGGGCCTCCGGCCGTCGCCGCAGTGCACCGAGTCCGGTGCACGGAGCGTCGACCAGCACCCGGTCGAACGTCCCAGGACGCCAGGGCGGCCGCGTCCCGTCCGCGCTCACGATGCCGAGCACACCGTCCGCGCCGGCCAGGTTGCGGGCGACGAGCCGGCTGCGATGGGGCTGCAGCTCACTGGCCACCAGCCGAGCGCCACGGCCTGCGGCCAGACCGGCCAGCAGCGCCGACTTTCCCCCGGGACCGGCGCACAGATCGAGCCACAGCCCGTCGGGTCCGTCGAGCGACGCCGCCGCCAGGGCCACGGCGACCAGCTGCGATCCCTCGTCCTGCACCCCGGCCCTCCCCTCGGCCACCGCGGGTACCGCCCCGGGGTCACCGCCGGGCAGGATCGTGCCGTACGCCGACCACGGGGTGGGGTCCCCCGGGAGCTCCGCACGCTCGGCGCGCCCCGGACGGGCGACCAGGGTCACCTTCGGCGGCTCGTTGTCGGCCTCCAGCAGGCGGTGCAGCTCCGGCCAGCCCACCGCCTTGCGCAGCTCCTCGACCACCCACTGGGGATGGCTGTACGCCACGGACGCATAGCGGGTCGGCGACACCTGCGGATCGGGTGCCACCTTGCCGATCCACTCCTCGATCCCGTGCTCGGTGACCTGGCGCAGCACCGCGTTGGAGAAGCCCGCCGCCCCCGAGCCGACCTTGGCACGGACCAGGTCGACGGTGGTGCTGATCGCTGCGTGCGGCGGGACGCGCATCGACAACAGCTGGTGGGCACCGAGGCGGAGCGCGTCGAGGACCTTGGCCTCGACCTTGCTCAGCGGCCGGTCGACGCAGGCGGCGAGGATCGCGTCGTACGTCCCCTGGCGGCGGATGGTGCCGGAGACCAGCTCGGTGACGAACGCCGCGTCACGACCGGTCAGCTTGTGGTGTCGCAGCACCGCTGGCAGCACCAGGTTGGTGTAGGCCAGGTCGACCCGGACCGCCTTGAGCACGTCCAGCGCGGCCAGCCGCGAGGTGTCGACGCTCGACTTCGGCGCGGCCGCCGGTCGGGAGCCGGGCCGCGGGGTCCGGCGTCGGGGCTCAGCCATCGAACTGCACCCCCTCGTCCAGCCGGGCACCGCGCGCCCAGTCCGCGGCGACCATCTCCTTGCGACCGTGCGGCCGGACCGTGCCCAGGCGTACGGCGTCGCTCCCGGTGCCCACCAGGACCTGCTGCTTGCCGACGGCGAGCACACCCGGGGCGAGTCGCTGCTCCGGCTGCTCGACCGGGATCGTCACCGGTCCGAGCTTGATCCGCTCCCCGGCGTACGTCGTCCAGGCGCCGGGCTCCGGAGTGCAGGCGCGGACCCGCCGGTCCACGGCGACCGCTGGCTCCGACCAGTCGACCCGCGCGTCGGCGACCAGGATCTTCGGGGCGAGGCTGACTCCCTCCGCCGGCTGCTCGCGCGCCTCGAGGGAGCCGTCCTCGATCCCGTCCAGGGTGACCACCAGCAGTCCGGCACCGCCCTCGGCGAGCCGGGCGAGCAACGTGCCCGCCGTGTCGGTGGCATGGATGGTCTCGGTCATGATCCCGAACGTGGGGCCCGCGTCGAGATCCTTCACGATCCGGAACGTCGTGGCTCCGCTGACCTCGTCGCCGGCCCAGATCGCGTGCTGGACCGGGGCTGCGCCGCGCCAGGACGGCAGCACGGAGAAGTGCAGGTTGACCCAACCGTGCACCGGGATGTCGAGCGCCGACTGGGGCAGCATCGCGCCGTAGGCCACCACCGGACAGGCGTCGGGGGCCAGCTCACGCAAGGTGTCCTGGAAGTCGGGGTCGCGCGGGTGCTCGGGCTTCAGCACCGGAACCCCGAGCTCCTCGGCGCGCACCGCGACCGGGCTCGCCACCAGCTTGCGTCCGCGACCCGACGGAGCGTCCGGTCGGGTCACCACTCCGACCAGCTCATGGCGGGAGGCGACGATCGCGTCGAGCGAGGGTACGGCCACCTCGGGGGTGCCCGCGAAGACGACGCGCATCAGAGGCCGAGCCCTCGGGTGGCGTGCGGCGAGACCTTGACGGTCGGTCGCTCCAGGCCGAACCACTCCGCCTCGCGGATCGCCTTCATCGCGAGCTTGCGGGCATCGGGGTCGAGGCGGTCGATGAACAGGATCCCGTCGAGGTGGTCGGTCTCGTGCTGGATCGCGCGGGCCAGGAACTCCGATCCCTCGATCGTCACCGGGTCACCGAACATGTTGAAGCCGTGCGCGACCACCGACAGCGCCCGGCGGCACTCGAACGACAGCTCCGGGATCGACAGACACCCCTCGAGCCCCTCCTGGGTCTCGGTGGACAGGTCGAGCCGCGGGTTGATCAGGTGGCCGACCTGGCCCTCGACGTTCCAGGTGAAGGCGCGCAGCCCGACCCCGAGCTGCGGCGCTGCGAGCCCGGCGCCCGGAGCGGCGAGCATGGTGTCGGTCAGGTCCTCGACCAGCTTGCGCAGCTCCTTGTCGAAGTCCACGACCTCGAGCGCAGGTCTGCGCAGGACGGGGTCGCCGAACAGTCGGATCGGCTGGATGGCCACGGGGCTCCTCGGGTGACGCCTGGGGACGGGGGACGCAGCGGCGAGTCTAGTGACGTCACCTGGTGCTCCCCACCTGAGTCCCGGGCGCCGGCCGGGACTCATCCGATCGAGAGCGGGTCCACCTGGATCCGGACCGGGTCGAGCTTGCGGCTCGAGCGCTGCCGTTGCAGCTCGCCGAGAGCGCGCGACAGTGCCGGCCCCTGTGCGCGCGGCACTCGGACCACCACCCGACTCTCTCCCGAGCCCAGCTCGACCGGGCCGAGGACCTCGGCCGATGCCGGCGCCGCCAGCAGGGTCACCGCGTCGTCCACCGCCCCCGGATCCCCCGTGATCGTGGCGAGCCGGGACGCCGGGGGCAGGTGCGCCTCCTGGCGCTCGCGCGTCTCACGCGCCGCGAAGCCCGCCATGTCCCAGCGGACCAGTGCCTGGAGCGCCGGGTGGGCCGGGTCCCCCACCGCGACGGCTCGACCTCCCGGTCGCACCAGGCCCACCGCCGTGCACCAGCGCCGCAGCGCCTCCTCGTCGGTGCGCAGGTCGGTGCCGCCCAGCAGCAGCCAGGTGTCGAGCAGGACCACGGTGGCGTAGCCGCCGGCGGCCACCGGCTCGGCACCCGGGGTCGCCACCACGATCGCCGGCTCGTCCTCGACGTCGCTGAGCACCCGGTCCCCACTGGAGGTGCGCACGCGGGTGCTGGGGAAGGAGCGTCCGAGCTCCTCGGCGGTGCGGGCGTCCCCGAGCACCGGCGCGCGCAGGCCGTGGTGCCCGCAGGTGGGGCAGGCCCAGCCCTCGGCGACCGCGGCGCACCACCGGCAGGACGGCGGGCTGGTCGGGTCGGACAGCTGGAGCGGACCGGAGCAGGTGGCGCACCGGGCGGGGGTGCGGCAGCGTTCGCAGGCAAGCGCCGCCGCGTAGCCGGTCCGCGGCGTCTGCACCAGGACCGGCCCGGAGCGCAGGCCGTCGCGGATCGCGTCATGGACCTGGCGTGGGACCCGGGCGCCCCGGCTGTGCGGGTCGCGCTCGAGGTCCTGGTCGGCCGCGCCGGCGATCGAGATCGTGACTCGCTGCCTCAGGACGCCCCGAGGCGGGGACAGCTCGGCGGCCCAGCCGCTACGGAGGAGGTACTCGGCCTCGACCGTGCGGGCGAGCCCACCCACCAGCACGGCCGCCCCTTCGCGCTCGCCGCGCAGCAGCAGCGTCTCCCGGGTGTGCGGGTACGGCGCCCGCGGCTCCGCATGCAGGTCGTCGCCGTCGTCCCAGATGGCCACCAGCCCCAGGTCGTGGACGGGCGCGAAGCCGGCGGCGCGGGTCCCGACCACGAGGCGTCGGGCGCCGCGGCTGATCGACAGGAAGTCGGCATAGCGACGGGCGGGCCCGGCGTCTGCGGTCAGCTCGACGTGGTGGCCCTCGCCCAGCAGCGAGGTCAGCGCTCGCCCCACCCGCGCCACGTCCTTGCCGTCGGGGACACAGATCAGGGCGCCCCGGCCACCGGCGTACGTCGCAGCGGCGGCGTACGCGAGGAGCAGCGGCCAGTCGGTCGCGGGCGCCGCACCCCACACCGCACGCGGACTCCCCCCGTCGGCCAGGTGGCGCAGGAAGGCCTCGGCCGGCTCGTGGTCCCGCCACGCCTGGCAGGCCGCGGCCAGGTCGAAGCGCGGTGCGGGCGGCGCCGGGGTCGACGGCCCCTTCTCGGCACCCGCGTGGCGCGCCGGAACGGCGAGCCGGAGCACGTCGGAGCGCGCCCCTGCGTAGCGCTCGGCGAGATCGGCGGTCAGGCCGGCGACCTCGGCGCTGAGCACCGGCTCGGCGCTGACCACGCGTCGCAACGGGGCGAGGACCCCCGGATGGTCCGACGTCGCCGCCCGGGCCAGCACGAACCCGTCCACGTCCTGACCGGCGAACCGGACCTTGACCCGGGCCCCCGGGACCGCGGTCTCGGCCATCGTCGCCGGGACCGCGTAGTCGAACGGGCGGTCGAGATGCGCCAGCGGCACGTCGACCAGCACCCGGGCCACCGGGTCGACGGCCGCCGGCTCGAGGGCAGCGGACTGCTTCTTGCGGGCTCGCGTGGCCCGGGCCTGCGCCTTGCGGACCTCTGCCCGCACCATCCCGGGCAGCAGCTCGGGCTGGTCGTCGGGCTGGTCGGCGGGCGTCATGGCGCAATGTCTAGCAGTGCCCGCCGACGGGCAGCCGGGCGGTCAGATCCCGGCAGCAGCCTTGAGCTCGGCGGCCCGGTCGGTCCGCTCCCAGGTGAACTCGGGCAGCTCGCGCCCGAAGTGGCCGTACGCCGCGGTCTTGGCGTAGATCGGGCGGAGCAGGTCCAGGTCGCGGATGATCGCGGCGGGGCGCAGGTCGAAGACCTCGAGCACCGCCTTCTGGATCACCTCGTCGGGGACCGTGCCGGTGCCGAAGGTCTCGATGAAGACCCCCACGGGCTGGGCCTTGCCGATGGCGTAGGCGACCTGGGCCTCGCAGCGTCGGGCCAGTCCGGCTGCGACGACGTTCTTGGCGACCCAGCGCATCGCGTAGGCGCCCGAGCGGTCCACCTTCGACGGGTCCTTGCCGGAGAAGGCACCGCCGCCGTGCCGGGCCATGCCTCCGTAGGTGTCCACGATGATCTTGCGGCCGGTCAGGCCGGCGTCGCCCATCGGGCCGCCGACGACGAAGCGGCCGGTCGGGTTGACCAGCAGGCGGTAGCCCTCGGACGGGATCTCGAAGCTCTCGAGCACCGGGTCGATCACGTGCTTCTTGACGTCGCTCTCGAGGGTGTCGAGCTCGGTCTCCTCGGAGTGCTGGGTCGACAGCACCACGGTGTCCACCCGCACGGGGTGGTTCTCGGCGTCGTACTCGATGGTGACCTGGGTCTTGCCGTCCGGGCGCAGGTAGTCGAGCGTCCCGTCCTTGCGGACCTCGGAGAGCCGCTCGGCCAGGCGCTGGGCGATCACGATCGGCAGCGGCATCAGCACGTCGGTGTCGTCGCACGCGTAGCCGAACATCAGCCCCTGGTCACCGGCGCCCTGCTTGTCCATCGCGTCCACGGAGCCGGTGCGGCTCTCGTGACCGGTGTCGACGCCCTGGGCGATGTCGCCCGACTGTCCGCCGATGGCCACCATGACGCCGCAGGAGTGGCCGTCGAAGCCCTTGAGCGAGGAGTCGTAGCCGATGTCCAGGATCTTCTGGCGCACCTTCTGCTTGATGTCGACGTAGCCGGTGGTGGTCACCTCTCCGGCGACCACGACCAGGCCGGTGGTCAGGAGCGTCTCCACAGCGACCCGGCTGTTCGGGTCCTGCTCCAGCATCGCGTCGAGCACGGCGTCGCTGATCTGGTCAGCGATCTTGTCCGGGTGACCTTCGGTCACCGACTCCGACGTGAAAAGACGTCCAGTCACAGTGCGAACCCCATTCGAGAGAGTGTGTGGTGGTGCTGCGAACGATATCCATCGTCCGACGGCCGTCCCGCATGTCGGGACGCCGTCTCAATCTTGCAGCCTCGACGCAACAACATCCCAAACGGCGTGCGCCAGGGCGAGCTTGGAGCCGCGCGGGACCTCCACGGCGGACCCGTCCGCGGCGAGGATCACCGCCTCGTTGTCGGGGCTGCCGAAGACCGCTCCACCGCTCACGTCGTTGACGACGAGCAGGTCGCAGCCCTTGCGGGCCAGCTTGGCGCGGGCCAGGTCGAGCACCGATCCGGTGGCGTCGCCGGTCTCGGCGGCGAAGCCGACGATCACCGACCCGGCACGGGCGCGGTCGCTGCTGAGCTCCCGCAGGATGTCGGGATTCTGCACCAGCTCGATGGCCGGGGCACTGCCGTCGTGGGCCTTCTTGATCTTGGCGTCGCTGACGTCGACCGGCCGGAAGTCGGCGGGGGCGGCGGCCATCACGACGACGTCGGCGGAGGCCGCGGCGGACACGACCTGGTGCCGCAGCTCGGCGGTCGTCTCGACCCGCACCACCTTGACCCCGGCGGGGTCCGGCAGCGTGACATTGGCGCTGACCAGCGTGACGGTCGCGCCGCGGGCCGCAGCGGCGCGGGCCAGGGCGTAGCCCTGCAGGCCGGACGAACGGTTGCCGAGGAAGCGGACCGGGTCGAGGTACTCCCGGGTGCCGCCCGCGGAGACCACGACGTTGCGGCCGGCCAGGTCGGCGGAGCCGGAGCGTCCGGCCAGCACCTCCAGACAGACCTCGAAGATCTCCGCAGCCTCGGGGAGCCGGCCCTTGCCGGTGTCGGCGCCGGTCAGGCGGCCCTCGGCGGGCTCGATGACCAGGGCGCCGCGCGAGCGCAGGGTGGCGACGTTGGCCTGGGTGGCCGGGTGCTCCCACATCTCGGTGTGCATCGCCGGCGCGAAGACGACCGGGCACCGGGCGGTGAGCAACGTGTTGGTCAGCAGGTCGTCGGCCAGGCCGTGCGCCGCCTTGGCCACCAGGTCGGCCGTGGCCGGCGCGACCACGACGAGGTCGGCGGACTGCCCGATCCGTACGTGTGGCACCTGGTGGACGTCGCTCCACACGTCGGCCGCGACCGGCTTGCCGGACAGGGCGGACCAGGTCGCCGCGCCGACGAACTGCAGCGCCGCAGCGGTCGGCACGACGGTGACGTCGTGGCCGGACTCGGTCAGCCGGCGCAGCAGCTCACAGGCCTTGTACGCCGCGATCCCGCCGGAGACGCCCAGAACGACACGTGGCCGCGTCCCGGCCCCCTCGGGGGCACGTGACGCGGCCTCGTGCTGGCCTGGCTCGGCCTCGGTCGTCATCGGACCGGATGGATCAGGCGTCGGGCGTGAACGACGCGTCGAGGGCGGCGGCCTTGGCTGCTGCCTCCTCGGCGGCGAGCTCGGCCGGGTCGATGTCCTCGCAGGTCAGCAGGTCCTCGTTGATCTCGCGCAGCGCGATCGAGAGGGGCTTCTCCTGGACGTGGGTGTCGACGAGGGGACCGACGTACTCCAGGAGGCCCTCACCGAGCTGCGAGTAGTAGGCGTTGATCTGACGGGCGCGCTTGGCGCTGTAGAGGACCAGCTTGTACTTGCTGTCGGTCTTGGTGAGCAGGTCGTCGATCGAGGGGTTGGTGACACCCTCGGCGGCGATGTTGGGCGAAGACACGCGTGAGCCTCACAAGTTGTCGATAGGGGGTTGCTCTAGGTCGAGCACCATCAAGGCTACCAACTCAGCGGCCGCAGCGTGAACTTCGTGGTTCACGATGGTCACGTCGAACTCGGATTCGGCGGCCAGCTCGAGCCGCGCGGTCTCCAGCCGGCGGGTGCGTTCGGCCTCGGTCTCGGTCCCCCGGCCGACCAGCCGACGTACCAGCTCGTCCCAGGACGGGGGCTTGAGGAAGACGAACAGCGCTTCGGGCATCGACTCGCGGACCTGCCGGGCGCCCTGGAGGTCGATCTCCAGCATCGCGGGACGGCCCGCCTCGAGGGCCCGCTCGACCGGGCCCCGGGGCGTGCCGTAGCGGGCCGCCCGGTGCACGACCGCCCACTCGAGGAGCTGGTCGTCGGCGATCATCTGGTCGAACTCCGCGTCGGAGACGAACCAGTAGTGCACGCCGTCCACCTCGCCGGGCCGCGGGCCGCCGGGTGGTCGCGGAGACCGAGATCCACACGTCGGGACGGCTCTCGCGCACCTCGGCGGCGACGGTGCCCTTGCCGACGGCAGTGGGACCGGCCAGGACGAGCAGACGCGAGCGCGGGGTGGAGCCAGACGTGTCGCGGACGTCAGTCACGTCCGGCGAACTCGCGCTCGAGCGCGGCGACCTGCTTGATGCCGAGCCCCCGGACCCGGCGGCTCTCGGCGATCCCGAGCCGCTCCATCATCTGCTTGGCGCGGATCTTGCCCAGCCCCGGGAGCGACTGCAGCAGGTCGACGACCTTCATCTTGCCGATGACCTCGTTGCGCCGGCCCTCGTGCAGCACGTCGACGATGGAGGCTCCGGAGTTCTTGAGCCGGTTCTTGACCTCGGCTCGTTCCCGACGGGAGGCGGCGGCCTTGGTCAGTGCCGCCTGGCGCTGTTCGGGGGTGAGCGGAGGCAGAGCCACGTGCTGAGGTCCTTTGGTCGACGCTGTGAACCCGGTCGGGTCGTTGAGGGGCCGTTGTTGGGTCAATCTAGGTCAGAACCCGACCGTGCAGCAATTGCCCCGGTCCCCGGCGCTGGGTCAGAGCGTCAGCGGGGTCTGGCAGACGTCGCGGGCCTGCTGGTCCAGCGCCTGCAGGGCAGCGATCGTCGTACCGCTGCCGAGCTCGCGGGCGGCGCCGTCGATCCGGGCCCGGTCCTCGTCGCTGAGTCCGGCCGGCGGCGACTTCCGGTCGTACGTCGCGGGGTCCACCCCGGCGTCGCGCAGCGCCTCGTCGAGGGTCTCGATCCGGCTGACGACCTGCTGCCACTCGTCGGAGATGTCGCTCGGCGCGCGGTCCTGCAGGTCGCGGAAGATGTCGAGGGCCCGCAGCAGGGAGTCCTGTCCCCCGTCGGTGACGATCCCCGTGAGCTCCTCCTGGTGGTCCTGCACCGCGCCGCAGTAGCTCTCCTTCTGGTCGCTGCAGCCAGCCAGGAGGGTGAGGGTCACCGCCGAGACCAGCGCCACGGCGATCGTGCGCCATCCGCATCCCGACAGCCCCGACAACTCCGACAGCTCGGCGTTGACCCGGCGTGCGGCGTCGCCCAGCGCACCCACGTCGGGCCCCGCGCGCAGCAGCTCGCGGGAGGAGCTGGGCAGCACCGCGCCGACCGAGGTGCCGAAGATCCGGCGCAGGTCCGCGACCGTGCCGCCCTGGGCGCCGTACCCGGGGGCCAGCAACGGACCGTTGATGTCGAGGATCTCGGAGGTCTCCCCGATGGTCGCGCCGACCACGGCACCGAAGGAGCCGAGCGGCTCGGCATCGGCGTTGAGCACCCGCAGGTGCTCGAGCATCGCGCCGGCGACCGTGCCGCCGTCGTCGGTCCGGGCGTGCTGGACCTCCGGGCCTTCCGGGTTGGAGGTCAGGGCCAGCACGAAGACGCCGCCGCCGTGCGTGCGGGCGGACTCGATGATCGGGTCGAGGGACCCGAAGCCGAGGTAGGGACTGACGGTGATCGCGTCGCACGCGAGCGGCGAGGTCGGGTCGAGGTAGGCGTCGGCGTACGCCTGGGACGTGGAGCCGATGTCCCCGCGCTTGACGTCGAGCAGCACCAGGGCGCCGGCTGCCCGGGAATCGGTCACGACCCGCTCGAGGACCGCGATGCCCCGGCTGCCGAACCGCTCGTAGAAGGCGGACTGCGGCTTGACGACGCTCACGTGCGGGGCGAGCCCTTCGACGGCGGTCAGCGCGAAGCGCTCGAGCCCGGCCAGGTCGTCGGCCAGTCCCCACTCGCGGAGCAGTGCGGCGTGCGGGTCGATCCCGGCGCACAGCGGCCCCCGATCGCGCAGCGCGGCGTGCAGCCTGGTCCCGAACGGGCTGGTCATGGTGCTCCTCGCAGGTCGGTCACGATCCGGGTCGCGGTGGTGGGGTCGTGCAGCAGGCCGGTGCCGATCTGGACGGCGGTCGCGCCGGCGGCGAGGAACGCGCGCACGTCGTCGGCGCTCGCGATGCCACCCGCACCGACGATCTGCGCGTCGGGCAGGTGGTGGTGCACCTCCGTGACGCAGCGCAGCACCAGCGGACGGATCGCCGGGCCGCTCAGCCCGGCCGGCCGACCGTCCGGCATCGCCGCCGGCAGCGCGTTGCCGACCACCACGGCCGCCGCGCCCGCCTCCAGGACACTTCGCGCCGACTCGACGACGCGCACCGCGTCGGAGCGGAGCTTGGCGAGCACCGGGATGCCCCGGGGCAGGTCGCGGTGGACGGCGGTGACCACGCTCGCGGCGTGGAACGGCTCGCGAACGTCGAACACGTCGGTGCCGGTCGCGTCCGGGGCCGACAGGTTGACCTCGATCGCCGAGACGCCGGGCGAGCGACCCAGGCGCCGGGCCAGCTCGGCGTACTCCCCCAGGGTCGCGCCGGCGATCGAGACCACGATCCGGGTGCCCTGCTGGGCCAGCCAGGGCAGCTCGGTGGCGAGGAAGTGGTCGAGGCCGGGGTTCTGCAGCCCGACCGCGTGCACCAGCCCGGACGGCGTCTCGAGGATCCTGGGCAGCGGCCCGCCCGAGCGCGGGTTGAGCGTGATCGAGCGGGTGACGAACCCGCCCAGGCCGGCCAGGGCGCCGTACGCCGCGAGCTCGCGGCCGCTGCCGCCGCAGCCGGACGCGACCAGCACGGGGTTGGCGAGGCTCAGCCCGGCCAGCTCGATGGTCAGGTCAGCGGTGGGCACGGCCGTGGTCACATCGCCTCCAGGTCGTCCCAGCGGACCTTGTCCCCGCGGAACACCGGCCCGTCCACACAGGCCCGGGCGAGCTGGGCTGCGCCGGCCTGGCCGACCACGGGCACCGGGCAGCCCTGACAGAGCCCGGTGCCACAGGGCTGCACCTGCTCGACGGCGGTCTGGCTCCAGGCGCCGTGCCGCTCCGCGGCCGCAGCCACGGCGTGCAGGGTGCGCACCGGCCCGGCGGCGTAGACCACCTCGGCTCCGGACTGGGTCAGCACGTCGTCCAGGACGTCGGCGACCACACCCCGGCGACCGACCGAGCCGTCCTCCGTGACCACGGTGACGGCTCGTGCCGAGCGTCTGGCTTCCAGGGCCGAGAGCAGGTGTCCCTCGTCCGCGCCGGCGACCACGAGCGTGACGGCGCAGCCGCGCTCGCGGAGGCGCTCGGCCAGCGGGAACATCGACGCGGCGGCGTACCCCTCTCCGATGAGCAGGCAGGCCACGGGCTCCTGGGGCAGCGCGAAGGGGCGACCGAGCGGGCCCGTCATCGCGACCCGGGCTCCGGGAGCCAGGGCGGCCAGCCACTCCGAGCCGATGCCGAGTGGCTCGAGCACGATCTCGATCGTCGCGCCGTACCCACCGACCGGTTTGACCCGGTGGATCCAGAACGACCGACGCGCGAGCCGCGAGTCGGTCCCGGGGGCACCGATCGAGACCGCGACGAACGTGCCCGGTCGGAACTGCTCCGGGATCCCGGGTGCCACGAAGGTCAGGTGCCGGTAGGCGCCGACCTTCTTGCTCGCCAGGAGCTCGGCGCTCACGTGCAGCGGGACCCGGGAGGCGGTCCCGGTGGCGGCGGTCGGGGTCACGGACGGGGTCACTGCGGGGTCAGCCCGCGCAGGATCCGGGTCGGCCACAGCGGGCCTTCGTAGACGAACGCCGTGTAGGCCTGGAGCAGCGTCGCGCCGGCCTCCACCCGGGCCCGGGCATCGGCGACGGTCGTGATGCCCCCGACCGAGACCAGGCACAGCTCGGGGCCGACCCGCTGGCGCAGCAGCCGCAGCACCTCGAGCGAGCGCTCGGTGAGCGGACGACCGGAGAGCCCGCCGGCGCCGATCGACTCGAGCTGCGCCGGGTCGGAGCGGAGTCCGGCGCGTGAGGTCGTGGTGTTGGTGGCGATGATCCCGTCCAGCCCGACCTCCAGGGCGAGATCGCCCACCGCGAGCACGTCGTCGTCGGCGAGGTCAGGGGCGATCTTGACCAGCAGCGGGACCCGAGCCGGACTCGCCTCGTCGGCGGTGCGGCGTACCTGCTCGAGCAGGGGGCGCAGCTTCTCCACGGCCTGCAGGCTACGCAGCCCCGGGGTGTTCGGCGAGCTCACGTTGACGACCAGGTAGTCGGCGTACGGCGAGAGCAGCCGCGCGCTCTTGGAGTAGTCCGCGAGCACCGCGGCCTCGTCGTCCTCGGGCACGAGCTTGGTCTTGCCGATGTTGACCCCGAGCACCGGCCCGCGCCGAGCCGGCGTGGAGTTCCCTGCCCGGCGCGCGGCCAGCCGGCGGGCGACCACGTCGGCGCCGTCGTTGTTGAAGCCCATCCGGTTGACGACCGCCCGGTCCGCGGGCAGCCGGAAGAGTCGGGGCTTGGGGTTGCCGGGTTGCGCCTCACCGGTGACGGTCCCGATCTCGACGTGCCCGAAGCCCAGCGCCGCCAGTGCGTCGATGCCGACAGCGTTCTTGTCGAAGCCGGCCGCGAGCCCCAGCACGTTGGGGAAGTCGAGACCCAGGGCGTGCACCGGTGAACACGCGACGGGTCGACGCCGTACGACGTCAACAAGCGACGGGTCGGCGGGATCTGACGTGAACAAGCGACGGGTCAGGGGGGTGGCGGTCCGGATCGCGCGGAACGCCGCGTGGTGCGCCCGCTCGGCGTCGGTGCGGGTGAGGAGGTGGTCGAAGAGCAGGCGGTACGCCGTCACCCGGGCTCCCCGTCGGCCAGTGCCCGCTCCGAGCCGCGCAGGGCCCAGTCCTGCAGGCTGCGCACGCCGATGTCGCCCCGCTTGAGCGCCTCGATGCCCTGGACCACGGCGCCCAGGCCCTGGACCGTGGTGATGCAGGGGATGTTCGCCATGATCGCCGCCGTCCGGATCTCGTAGCCGTCCACCCGCGCCGAACCGCCGCCCGAGGAGCCGTGCGGGGTGTTGATGACCAGGTCGATCTCGCCGGCCGTGATCAGCTGCACGGTCGTCGGCTCGCCCTGCGGGCCGGTGCCCTGGAAGTGCTTGCGGACCACGGTGGCCTTCACCCCGTTGCGCCGCAGCACCTCGGCGGTGCCCTGGGTCGCCATGATCTCGAAGCCGTGGTCGGAGAGCACCTTGATCGGGAAGATCATGTGCCGCTTGTCGCGGTTGGCCATGCTCACGAAGACCCGGCCGCTCGTCGGCAGCGAGCCGAACGCCGCGGTCTGGGCCTTGGCGAACGCGCTCCCGAAGTCGGCGTCCAGGCCCATCACCTCGCCGGTCGACTTCATCTCCGGCCCGAGGATGGTGTCCACCTGGGCGCCGTCGGGGGTGCGGAACCGGTTGAACGGCATCACCGCCTCCTTGACCGCGATCGGCTGGTCGCCCGGGAGCGTCCCGCCGTCACCGGTCGCCGGCAGCACCCCGAGGGAGCGCAGCGAGGCGATCGACTCCCCCAGCATCACCCGGGCCGCCGCCTTCGCCAGCGGCGTCGCCGTCGCCTTGGAGACGAACGGGACCGTTCGGCTGGCGCGCGGGTTGGCCTCCAGCACGTAGAGCACGTCGGAGCTGAGCGCGAACTGGATGTTGATCAGGCCGAGCACGCCGACCCCGCGCGCGATGCCCTCGGTCGCCTCCCGGATCCGCAGGATCTCGGCCGCGCCCAGCGTGATCGGTGGGAGCGCGCACGACGAGTCCCCGGAGTGGATCCCGGCCTCCTCGATGTGCTCCATCACGCCGCCGAGGAAGAGCTCCTCGCCGTCGAAGATCGCGTCCACGTCGATCTCGACCGCGTCGTCGATGAACCGGTCGACCAGCACCGGGTGCTCGGGGCTGATCTCGGTGGCCCGCTGGATGTAGCCCTCGAGCGCCGCGTCGTCGTACACGATCTCCATGCCGCGCCCGCCCAGGACGTACGACGGGCGCACCAGCACCGGGTAGACGATCTCGGCGGCGATCCGCTTGGCGTCCGCGAAGCTGGTCGCCATGCCGTGCTTGGGCGCCGGCAGCCCGGCCTCGGCCAGCACCCGGCCGAAGGCGCCGCGCTCCTCCGCGAGGTGGATGGCGTCCGGCGAGGTGCCGACGATCTGGACGCCGGCCAGCTCGAGCCCCTTGGCCAGGCCCAGCGGGGTCTGCCCGCCGAGCTGGCAGATCACGCCGGCGATCGGGCCGGCCTGCGACTCGGCGTGCACGATCTCGAGCACGTCCTCCAGCGTGAGCGGCTCGAAGTACAGGCGGTCGGAGGTGTCGTAGTCGGTGGAGACGGTCTCCGGGTTGCAGTTGACCATGATCGTCTCGTAGCCGGCCTCGCTGAGCGCCAGCGACGCGTGCACGCAGGAGTAGTCGAACTCGATGCCCTGCCCGATCCGGTTGGGTCCCGAGCCGAGGATGATCACCGCGGGCTTCTCCCGCGGGCGCACCTCGGTCTCCTCGTCGTAGGAGCTGTAGTGGTACGGCGTGGCGGCGGCGAACTCGGCAGCACAGGTGTCGACGGTCTTGAAGACCGGGCGTACGCCGAGCGCCTGCCGGACCCCGCGCACGACGTCCTCCCGCATGCCGCGGATCTGGCCCAGCTGGGCGTCGGAGAAGCCGTGCCGCTTCGCGCGACGCAACGTCGCCTCGTCGAGCCGGTGCGCGTCCGCGATCTCGACGGCCACCTCGTGGATCAGGAAGAGCTGGTCGACGAACCACGGGTCGATCAGGGTCGCGTCGAAGACCTGCTCGGGCGTCGCCCCGGCGATGATCGCGTCCATGACCTCCTTGAGCCGGCCGTCGTGCGGGGTGCGGACACGCTCGAGCAGCGCCGGCACCGACTCCGTCACGGCGCCCGGCGTGAAGTCGAAGACGGCGTTCCGGCTCTCCAGCGAGCGCAGCGCCTTCTGCAGCGCCTCGGTGAAGTTCCGGCCGATCGCCATCGCCTCGCCGACCGACTTCATGTGCGTGGTCAGGACCGGGTCGGCGCCGGGGAACTTCTCGAAGGCGAACCGCGGGCACCTTCACCACGACGTAGTCGAGGGTCGGCTCGAAGCTGGCCGGCGTCTCCT